>NZ_JBMPIQ010000002.1:0-6535 GCF_054855875.1 Pseudomonas sp. G3-19 | reverse complement strand
TATGTAGTACCTACAACTGCGTGTTATCCAGCCGATATTAACCTTCAGGGAACAAACCAGGTTGGTGTTTTCGCATTTCTTCTACGTTGAAACGCTTTCGCGTTTTTGACCACTGAGCCGTTGGCGATAAAAACGGCATGAGGCTTATTGCCAGCTTCTTCGCCGCCCGCTGGCTAGACAACTCGCTGACCTGAACCGGTTCACCTGAGGGTGGATGACCGTCCGTCTGAGCGTGCACGTCAACGTCATTGAGCGCTGTAGTCATTGAATCCATGGGCGCTCGGGACAACAGTGACACTACGAAATTCACTCACCGCACAGGTTCGAGGACGTCATGACCCAAGCTTTGATTTTCGATGCGTTACGCACGCCCCGCGGCAAAGGCAAGGCCGATGGCGCGCTGCACAGCGTCAAACCGGTGAATCTGGTCGCCGGGTTGTTGACCGCACTGCAAAGCCGTACCGCGCTGGACACCAGTCAGGTCGATGATGTGGTGCTCGGCTGCGTCACGCCGATCGGCGATCAAGGCTCGGACATCGCCAAAACCGCAGTGCAGGTAGCCGACTGGGATGTCAGCGTCGCGGGTGTGCAGATCAACCGCTTCTGCGCCTCGGGCCTGGAGGCAGTGAACCTCGGCGCGATGAAGGTGCGTTCGGGCTTCGAGGATCTGGTGGTGGTCGGTGGCGTCGAGTCGATGTCGCGGGTGCCGATGGGCAGCGACGGCGGCGCCTGGGCACTGGATCCGCAAACCAATCTGCACAGCCACTTCACCCCGCAGGGCGTTGGTGCGGACCTGATCGCCACCCTTGAGGGCTTCGGCCGTGAGGATGTCGATGCCTACGCGTTGCACTCGCAGCAAAAAGCTGCACGGGCGCGGGCCGACGGCTCGTTCAACAAGTCGCTGGTGCCGGTGCAGGATCAGAACGGCATCATCCTGCTCGATCACGACGAATTCATTCGCGCCGAGTCGACGATGGAAGGCCTCGGCAAACTCAAGCCAAGTTTCGAAATGATCGGCCAGATGGGGTTTGATGCCACCGCGCTGCGGGTTTACAGCCACGTCGAGCGGATCAACCACGTGCACACGCCGGGCAACAGCTCCGGGATCGTTGACGGTGCGGCGCTGATGTTGATCGGCTCCGAAGCCAAGGGTCGTGCACTGGGCCTGCAACCGCGGGCCCGGATCGTCGCCACAGCGGTCACCAGCACTGACCCGACCATCATGCTCACCGGCCCGGCACCGGCCACCCGCAAGGCCTTGGCCAAGGCGGGTTTGCGCGTGGAAGACATCGACCTGTTCGAGGTCAATGAGGCATTTGCCTCGGTGGTGCTCAAGTTCATCAAGGACATGGCGGTGGACCCGGACAAGGTCAACGTCAACGGCGGCTCGATCGCCATGGGCCACCCGCTGGGCGCGACCGGTTGCGCGATCCTCGGCACCTTGCTCGATGAACTGGAAACCCGGCGCCTGCGCTACGGCCTGGCGACGCTGTGCGTCGGCGGCGGCATGGGCATTGCCACCATCATCGAACGCCTCTGAGCCCCGAATTCAAGGAAACCTTGTTATGAGCGAAGCCATTCGTTACGAAAAAGGCCAGGACGCCATCGTCGTGTTGACCATCGACATGCCGGGCCAGAGCGCCAACACCATGAACGCCGTGTACCGCCAGGCCATGGGCGCCTGCGTTGCGCGGCTAGTGGCGGAAAAAGACAGCATCGCCGGGGTGATCATCACCTCGGCGAAGAAAACCTTCTTTGCCGGCGGCGACCTCAATGAGCTGATCAAGGTCGGCAAACCCGAGGCCAAAGCGTTCTATGACATGGTGCTGAGCCTCAAGGGGCAGTTGCGCACCCTGGAAACCCTCGGCAAACCGGTGGTCGCGGCGATCAACGGCGCCGCGCTCGGCGGTGGCTGGGAAATCTGTCTGGCCTGCCATCACCGGGTGGCGCTGGACGATTCGATGGTGCAACTCGGTCTGCCGGAAGTGACGCTGGGCCTGCTGCCGGGCGGCGGCGGGGTGGTGCGCATGGTGCGTATGCTCGGCATCGAAAAAGCCTTGCCGTACTTGCTCGAAGGCAAAAAGGTGCGCCCGCAACAGGCATTGCAGGCCGGTCTGATCGATGAACTGGCGGCGGATCGTGACGAGTTGCTGGCCAAGGCGCGCGCCTGGATTGTCGCCAACCCGGGCGCGGTGCAGCGTTGGGACGTGAAGGGTTATCAGATCCCCGGCGGCACACCGTCGAATCCGAAAGTCGCGCAGATGCTGGCGATAGCGCCGTCGATCCTGCGCAGCAAGACTCAGGGCACGCTGCCGGCGCCAGAGAAGATTCTGTGTGCGGCGGTGGAAGGCGCGCAGGTTGATTTCGACACCGCGCACCTGATCGAAACCCGCTATTTCACCGAACTGACCACCGGGCAGATCTCGAAAAACCTGATCGGCACCTTCTGGTTCCAGCTCAACGAGATCAACGCCGGCAGTTCGCGGCCGCAGGGTTTTGCGCCATATGTCACGCGCAAGGTCGGTGTGCTCGGTGCGGGCATGATGGGCGCCGGGATCGCCTTCGTCAGTGCCTCGGCTGGTATCGATGTGGTGCTCAAGGACATCAACCTGGCGGCGGCCGAGAAGGGCAAGGCCCATTCGGCGGCGCTGCTGGACAAGAAAGTCGCCCGTGGCCAGATGACGGCCGAAAAGCGCGAAGCGTTGCTGGCGCGGATTCACATCACTGAAAATGATGCGGATCTGGCGGGTTGTGATCTGATCATCGAGGCGGTGTTCGAGGATCGCGAACTCAAGGCCAAGGTCTCGTCGGCAGCGCAAAAGATTGTCGGTGCTGACGCGGTGATGGCCTCCAACACTTCGACCTTGCCGATCACCGGGCTGGCGACCGCAGTACCCGATCAGAGTAAGTTCATCGGTCTGCACTTCTTCAGCCCGGTGGACAAAATGCCGCTGGTGGAAATCATCAAAGGTGCGCAGACCAGTGCTGAAACCCTGGCGCGCGGTTTCGACTTCGTCCTGCAAATCAAGAAAACCCCGATCGTGGTCAATGACAGTCGCGGCTTCTTTACCTCGCGGGTGTTTGGCACCTTCACCAATGAAGGCATCGCCATGCTCGGCGAGGGCGTGAGCGCGCCGATGATCGAGACCGAAGCGCGCAAGGCCGGGATGCCGGTCGGGCCGCTGGCGATCTCCGACGAAGTTTCCCTCAGCCTGATGAGCCATATCCGTCAGCAAACGACCAAGGACCTGCAAGCGGAAGGGAAACCGCTGATAGAACACCCGGCCTTCGCCGTGATTGACTTGCTGCTCAACGAATACAAGCGCCCGGGCAAAGCCGCTGGCGGTGGTTTCTACGATTACCCGGCGGGTGGTCAGAAACATCTGTGGCCGGAGTTGAAGACGCGCTTCGAGAAGGCCGACGGGCAGATTTCGCCGAAGGATGTGCGTGATCGTCTGCTGTTCGTGCAAGCCCTGGAAACCGTGCGCTGCGTGGAGGAGGGCGTGCTCACCTCGACAGTGGATGCCAACGTCGGCTCGATCCTCGGCATCGGATTTGCGCCTTGGACCGGCGGCGCCTTGCAGTTCATTAATCAGTACGGGGTACAGGACTTCGTCGCACGCGCGCAGTATCTGGCCGAGCAGTACGGCGAGCGCTTTGCGCCACCGGCCCTGTTGCTGGAAAAAGCTGCGAGAGGCGAGCTGTTTTAAGTGATCGGGTGAACGCTGCGGGGCTTGCCTTGCCGGGGTGTTTCAAGGCAGGCTCTGGGGTGTTCATTATTCCCATCACGTGTCAGGTATTTTTTATGTCGCTACGCATCTGCATTCTGGAAACCGACATCCTGCGTCCGGAACTGGTCGATCAATATCAGGGTTACGGGCAGATGTTTCAGCGCCTGTTCTCGCAGCAACCGATTGCCGCCGAGTTCACCGTGTACAACGTGATGCAGGGCGAATACCCCAGCGACGACCTGACCTTCGATGCGTACCTGATCACCGGCAGCAAGGCCGATTCGTTCGGCACCGACCCGTGGATCCAGACCCTCAAGCAATACCTGCTGACCCGCTACGAGCGTGGCGACAAGCTGCTCGGCGTGTGCTTCGGCCATCAATTGCTGGCGCTGCTGCTAGGTGGCAAGAGCGAGCGCGCCAGCCAAGGCTGGGGCGTCGGCACCCACAACTACAAACTGGCGGCCAAGGCGCCGTGGATGAGCCCGGTGCGAGAAGAGCTGACGCTGCTGATCAGCCACCAGGATCAGGTCACTGCGCTGCCGGAAAACGCCACGGTCATCGCTTCCAGCGATTTCTGCCCGTTTGCCGCGTACCACATCAACGATCAGGTGCTGTGCTTCCAGGGGCACCCGGAATTCATTCACGACTATTCGCGGGCGCTGCTGGATCTGCGCCAGGAAGCGCTGGGTTCGCAGATCTACTCGAAAGGCGTGGCCAGCCTGGAGCAGGAGCACCATGGCACCACCGTGGCGGAATGGATGATGCGGTTTGTGGCGCACAAGCCTGAGGCTGCTTGATAGCAGATCAAAAGATCGCAGCCTGCGGCAGTTCCTACATCGGGGTGGTTACACCCTGTAGGAGCTGCCGCAGGCTGCGATCTTTTGCTTTTGCTTCCCTACAACCACCCCGACCTCTTGAAACTCGCCCACAAACTCACACACCCCACCGTAATAAACCCCAACACAGCGAAATAGCCGTAGTGCCAGCTCAGCTCCGGCATGTTCTGGAAGTTCATCCCGTAAATCCCCGCCACCGCCGTCGGGAATGCCAGAATCGCCGCCCACGCGGCAAACTTGCGTTGCACCACACTCTGCCGCGACGCTTCCAGCAACACACCGACCTCGATGGTCTGGCTGGCGATGTCCGCCAGCGTAGTCAGGTCTTCCATCTGCCGCGTGACGTGAATCTGCACATCGCGGAAGTACGGGCGCATGTTCTTGTCGATGAACGGGAAGCTCAGCTTCTGCAGCTCCTCGCCAATCTCCACCATCGGCGCTGCATAGCGGCGCAGGCGCAACACGTCGCGGCGCAGACCGTGGAGTTTCTGAATGTCATGCTCGTTCAACGCACTGCACAGCACGTTGCGCTCCAGTTCATCGATCTCGGCATGAATCGCTTCGCCCACCGGTTGGTAGTTTTCGATGACGAAATCCAGCAGCGCATACAGGACGAAATCTTCGCCGTGCTCCAGCAACAGCGGCCGCGCCTCACAGCGTTGGCGGACATGCGCGTAGGACGCCGAGTGGCCGTTGCGGGCGGTGATGATGTAGCCCTTGCCGGCGAAGATGTGTGTTTCGATGAACTGCAAGATCCCATGTTCGCGGATTGGCGAGTAGGTGACGATAAACAAGGCGTCACCAAAGGTTTCCAGCTTCGGCCGGCTGTGTTTTTCCAGGGCGTCTTCAATGGCCAGTTCGTGCAGGTTGAACTGGCGCTGCAGATTGGCCAGCTCCTGAGCGTCCGGCTCTTCCAGGCCGATCCAGACAAAATGTCCGGTTTTTGCGGCCCAGGCGGCACCTTCGTCAAGCGTGATATTGGTGACTTTCTTACCGGCGCTGTAAACCGCAGCAGCAACAACTCGACCCATGGTAGTGGTTCACTTCTTCTTGGCAGATGGCAGGGAATACAAGGCTTCAGCTTAGCTGTGTCGCTGCTTGAGAGTCAGTGAAATCTGTACAGTTCACCCGGCAAAAGAAAACCCGCACAAGGCGGGTTTTTTTCACGCAGCTTGCAGCTGCTGATCCATCGCGGCGATGCATTCGCGCATCTGCTCGCGGCACTGGGACATGAGCATGGGCATGTCATCCATGGTCAGCCCGGCTGTAGGAATCGCCGGCAGCGAGCGTATGAGAATTTTCCCGCTGCGCCAGCGGTTCAGGCGCATGTGCTTGATGTAGCTGCTGACGCACACCGGCATGATCGGCACACCGGCGGCGATCGCCATCTGGAACGCGCCTTTCTTGAACGGCAGCAGTTCTTCACCGAGGTTGCGCGTGCCTTCCGGGAATACCCAGATCGACGTGTCTTCGTGCTGCAAGGTGTGGGTGGTGGTGAGCATCGACTTGCGCGCCTTGTGCGCGTTGCCACGATCAATCAACACGTTGCCCGCGAGCCAGAACAGTTGCCCGAACAGCGGCACCCATTTCAGGCTTTTCTTGCCGATGCACACGGTCCGCCGGGGCACCACGTTGCCGAACACGAACAGGTCGTAGTTGGACTGATGGTTGGCAACGATCACGCAGCTATCGGGCTTATTCATCAACGGACCGACGTCGGCCTTCACCCGCAAACGCAGGATGCACATGGCCGGAAGGGCGTAGAGGCGGGCGCACAGTCGGCTGTTGTCCGGATTGAACGGACGGCACAGCCCGAGGATCACCCCCAACACGCCGGCCAGAATAAAGTGCAGGCCCATCAATAACATACGAAACACAAACAGCATTTTCAGGCCCCACCGGGACAAAAGGTGGCGCAGTGTACGGATGTGCACTGTTTTCGGCAATTGCTGCTATAGAGTCCGGAGA
>NZ_JBMPIQ010000003.1:4800000-6119698 GCF_054855875.1 Pseudomonas sp. G3-19 | reverse complement strand
TTCGCTTGATCGGGAGCGTTATCGTGGTGCTCGTTTTTCTTCAGGGCGGCATTGCGCTTCGCATCCCAGCGCAATTGCATGCGGCCCTTTTTCACCCCGGCGGCGATACCCCGCGCGGCGACAGTTTTGTATTGATCGACGTAATGGATGAACGTGTTGACGATGCCGAACATCGCCTTGACCAGGCGTTTCACAACCGAGAGCAACTGGGCGGCGCGATCCGCCAGGCGTAGCGTGAGATAAGCGATCCCGGCGCCAGCCCCGACGAATGTCAACACAACGCCGATCAGCACATCGATCAGCACCTGCACGATCATCATCGACGCCGTTTCAGCGGTTTTGCCGGCGATCTGGCTGGGCGGCAGCATCTCCAGCCAGAGACTCGCCGCACGCAACAGCAAACACAGCGCCGCTTCATCACTGACCAGCAACTGCAGTTTCTGCATGACATCCGGAGCTGCTTCTGCGAGATGAATCAGATCAGCCGCGCCGCTTCCCAGCCGCTCGGCAAATGCGCCTGGATCCTTGAGAATCTCCGACAGCATGCCGATGCTGTCCCACACCCCCTCGATCGCCGCCCAGCTCCCGGCGAGCATGCCGTTGCCCGCCGCCGTCGCCACCGACTGCGACCACTGCGGCTTGAACCCCTGCCACTCGCTGCGCAACCAGCCATCCAGCTCGCCGGTCAAGCCGTCGTAGGACTGGAACAGCGCCCCGATCTGCTCCGGGGTAACGTCGCTGTGCACCTGCACGCGATAGAACTTGCCTGGCGTACCGGCGAATGTTCCCCGGCCTTGCGCATCAAGTGCGACGGGGAAAGTTTGGCCATCACCCACCGCCACCACATCCACCACGATGTCGCCCAGCGGAATGTCGTACACCGACTCGAATTTGCTCTCGATCGCCAGCACCCCGCTTTTCGGGCACTGCACGACGCCGGTGGCAAACTCACTGTCGCCCGTGCTGACCGCGGTGACGCGATCACCAAAGCGGATAACCCGCTCCATGCCCATCAGCGACGGCAGGTCCGCCGCGTGGCTGACCTGGTCGGCCGCGCGATTCAACCAATGCTCAAGTTGTTGGCGATAGAGGCTGAGGGAGTCGGGGAAGCTGTCGAGTTCCTGCTCGATACGGCTGACGGCTTCCATCAGCGCACGCGACGATGCGGGGTGGAATGAAAAACCGGGTCAAACATGAGCGTTCCCTCGCGCAAAAATTAGGCGCGGGGACTTTGCGGGGGATCAATCAGGAAAGAAGTCAGGCGAGTAGGTGTTTGCTGTAGGACTAATCCGCAAAAGGCTGATTACTACAAAACGTATAGCGATAAACGCAAACGTGGCGTGAGGTTTCCCTCACGCCACGTTTATCGAGCGATACAAAATGATTTACCGGGTTTAATCCCGAGCGCTCAATTCTTTGAGTTTGAGCTCGGCCAACGGGTGACCGGCCTTGGCGGCCAACGTCCACCAGCGCGCCGCTTCGGCCGGATCCGGCGCTTTGCTCGGCGTACCGGCCAAGCTGATCACGCCGACCTGATAGGCCGCTTTGCCGTCGCCGGCGAGCGCCGCCAGACGCAACAGCCGCACACCCTCTTCGCGGGCACCCAGGCCAACCCCGCGAAACGTCAGAATGTGCCCATAAAAGCTCTGCGCGCCGACATCGCCAAGATTGGCCATGCGCGCAAACTGCCCTTCGAGCCAGCGCCAGCCTCTGGGCTGGCGGACAAACCATGACCAGTGAAACAGCCTGCGGGCCAACCAGTAACTGGCTGACGCCTTGAGTCGTAAGAACACTCAGGCCTCCGCCGATTCCGGGTACTCGTATTCGAACACCCTGACCACTTCCGACGCATGCCAGGAAGCAGCCGCGACGCCATCGGACGGCCCGGAAAAGCGTCCAAGACGCTCGACACACTCAAAGAAACCGGTACGTGGCAAACGGCTGGCACCCTGGCTGATCACCAGCGAACTGCGCAACGGCTGTTCAGCCTTGGCGTCCAGCGCGGCCAGATGCTCAAGTGCCGCGGTCAGCGTCTGCATCGCCGGCGTCGGCAGTTGCAAACGTTCGAGCAAGGCTCGATAGGTCAACAGATGGCGCTGCCTGCGCGCCTGATCCAGCTCCCCGAGCAATCCGTCCCAATGTTGACGACTGATGCGTACGCTCACGATTCATCCCTCCAACCCGGCACCGTCAGTTCCCAGGCCAGGCTGCGACGAATCGCGGCGTCAGGTTGACGCTCGCCGCTTTCGATCATGGCCAGATAAGACGGGCTGATGCCTACCGTGCGGGCCAGCGCCTCAATGGCGATGCCCTTCCCTTCGCGCAAACTGCGTAGTTGATCCAGACCTGGAAGAATCGGGTCCGGCGTTGCGGCGGCCGGCGCTGGCGCGTGCTGCGGCGGTGTTTCGTTGATGCCTGCTGCTTTCAGTAGAGCCTGATACTGGACCCATGGCAGAACCGCATACTCGGGTTCGCCATCGCGTGCAATTATCTGAATATCCATGACTACCCCGTAGGACAACAACACTTAGCGAGTCGGCACTTTTCCCTAGAAGTGTAATCCTAACAGCGGCCAAGGTCGCGGGGGGTATCTATCTGTCTGCAGGCGAAGTGAATCAGGGCTTTTTCGGGCCCTGAAGCTGAAGTTGCTCGGGAGTATCAGGCAGGCGCTCGACCACCGCGAGTTTTTCCGGCTGCTGGCGGTTGCGCCAGAGCCGAAAAGCATTGAGCTCATCGTCGAGGGTTTTCATCAGCCAAGCCAGAACGGCGATGTCATCGAGCATGCCGAACACCGGGATGAAATCCGGAATCGCATCCACCGGGCTGAGGAAGTACATCAGGCCCGCCACCACCGAGACGATGGCTTTCGGGCTGATCGCTCGGTATTCGCCACGCCAGTATGCAAGACACAGTGCCTGGAGCAAACGCAGATCTTCCTTGAGTTTGCCAAGGCGATTGCCTTGCGCCGCTCCTTTGCTCGCCACCGCGAACAACAGGGTCGGCAGACGCCCACGCGCCAGCAATCGACCGGCGAGGGGCAGAAATCGGGCGAAATTCCACGGCGCTTTCATCTATTTCTCCCGTTGAAATGTTATCCACACAAATTGTGGATAACCTTGTGAACAGAGCTGCATTTCAGCGCTGAAAGCCCCGTTTTATAAGGGCCGCGCTCAGATCGGGCGTTTTTTACTCACATAAAAAACCCCAATATTTCATTGACTTGGCGGCTCAGGGCGTCTAGCGCTGGCAGCCTCAATCTCTAGGACTGCTGTAAGCGCCATCCGTTCGCTCTGTTTACCGCCAGCATCGTCCAGATGCAACAACGCCCCGCATAAGCGAGGCGTTGTCTTCGAAGCTACAGCCGATTACTTGGCGGCGGCGTCTTCTTTGGCTGGATCCTTGATGGCCAGCAGTTCCAGGTCGAAGACCAGAACCGAGTTGGCCGGGATTGCCGGGCTTGGCGATTGCGCGCCGTAAGCCAGATCGCTAGGGATGTACAGTTTGTACTTCTCGCCAACGTGCATCAGTTGCAGACCTTCAACCCAACCCGGGATCACACCGCTGACCGGCAGATCGATCGGGCTGCCACGTTCAACAGAGCTGTCGAACACGGTGCCGTTGGTCAGCTTGCCGGTGTAGTGAACGGTCACGACGTCGGTAGGCTTGGGCTGTGGGCCGTCGGCTTTCTTGACCACTTCGTACTGCAGACCGGAAGCGGTGGTGGTGACACCAGGCTTCTTGCCGTTTTCTTCGAGGAATTTCTTGCCGGCGGCTGCCGACTCTTCGCTCATCTTGGCCATGCGCTCTTCAGCACGCTTTTGCAGCGCGGCGAAGGCTTCGACCAGTTCTTCGTCTTTCAGCTTCTGTTCTTTCTTGCCGACGGCATCTTCGATGCCCTGGGCTACCGCTTTGGAGTCCAGATCATCCATGCCTTCCTGAGCAAGGCTCTTGCCCATGTTCAGGCCGATACCGTAGGAAGCTTTTTGCGCCGGGGTTTTCAGCTCTACGCTGGTCTGCGAATCACAACCCGCGAGGACCAGGCTAACCAGGGCTACCGCCGCCGCCAACCGATGCTGTTTCATGCTATTTCCTTGTTCATGCGCCGAAAGGGCAATCGAGTAAAGCCGCGAGCTTATCAGGCCGCCACGACCAATGGCTACCGGCATGAGAGCAGGAAATGTCCGATAAGTTCAGGGATTAAAACGCATTCGGGCCAAGGGACGATGAAGCTTCTGTCATCTGAAGCTGACAAGGGCTGATGAGACTTCCTACGACAGTTGGCGTAATGGCCACTTGCCGCACCTGCAACAGCTGAGGCATAACAAGGCAACAACTCGACAAGGATGTTTATCTTGCGCCTCTTATACCGTGTGCTGGCACTGATCATTGTGCTGCTGGGACTGGCTCTGGCAGTGATTCTGTACTACGTCGCCAACCCGAAACTGCCCTTCTATATCCCGGCCCAACAGGTGCATTACCTGCAGCAGTGGAGCGAGGAGGAACGCCAGACCTACTACTTCACGCCGCAAGGCACACAGGTCAAAGGCCTGCGCTATGAATGGTTCGAGGCGCTGGAACTGCCCTTCTCTCAGCAGCGTTTCGCGTCCCCGGAATACCTCGCACGCTTCGGTTTTCTGGTTGATCCACAGCAGAAAGCCACGTCGAACAACCCCGGCAATCTGCCGGTCGGCTTCGCCCGCCACGCGAATCCCGGTGGCACCGAGCATTATCTCGATATCACCTGCGCCGCCTGCCACACTGGCGAATTGCGCTTCAAGGGCCAGGCCGTGCGAATTGACGGTGGTTCGGCGCAGCATGTCTTGCCTTCCAGCGTTCCTACATTGCGCGGTGGCAGTTTCGGACAAGCCTTGGTCGCGAGTCTGGCCGCGACTTACTACAACCCGTGGAAATTCGAGCGTTTCGCCAAAAATGTTCTGGGCGATGACTACGAGACACGCCACGAGCAACTGCGCAAAGACTTCAAGCAATCGCTGAACATCTTCCTCAAAGTCGCCTGGAACGACACGCATCGCGGCCTCTACCCTACCGAAGAAGGCCCGGGCCGCACCGACGCATTCGGCCGCATCGCCAACGCCACCTTCGGCGACGCGATCTCCCCCGCTAACTACCGCGTGGCCAACGCACCGGTGGACTACCCGCAACTGTGGGACATGTGGACGTTCGACTGGGTGCAGTGGAACGGTTCGGCGCAGCAACCGATGGCGCGCAACATCGGGGAGGCACTGGGTGTCGGCGCCACGTTGAATTTCTTCGACAGCAATGGCCAGCCGCTGCAGGGCGATGCCCGTTACGCCTCCAGTGTCCGCGTGCGTGATCTGCACAAAATCGAAGAAACCCTGCAACACCTGCAACCACCCGCCTGGCCGGAAGATGTCTTGGGTGCGGTGGACAAACCACTGGCTGCCAAGGGCCGCGCGCTGTTTGCCGAGAACTGCGCCGGTTGCCACGTGCCGCGCAAGACCCAGGAGGGCGAACGCTGGGTGCAGCATTTGCACCTGCTGCCGGTGGAGGTAATCGGTACCGATCCGAATGCGGCGACCAACATAGCCAACCACCGTTTCGACCTGACGCCGCTGCAATGGGACCTGAAGGAGTTGGAGCAGATGGATGTGAAGTTGCATCCGACGCCCACCGAACCACTGGATTTGAGCCAGCTCTCGGTGGCCAAGGGCCTGGCCTACGTCACCGCGTTCGTCGAGAACCGCGCCTATCGCGAGGCCGGCGTCACCCCGCAGGAAAAACCCCAACTCGACGGCTTCGGACTGCCGATCGGCGTACGCGAAAAGGTCGCCTACAAGGCCAGGCCGTTGGCCGGTATCTGGGCCACCGCGCCGTTTCTGCACAACGGTTCAGTACCGAGCCTTTATCAACTGCTGTCACCGCAGGATGAGCGCGCCACGACGTTCTATAAAGGTTCGTTCGAATACGACCCGCGCCATCTGGGGTATCGCACCGAAGCCTTTACCAATGGTTTCCTGTTCGACACGCGGATTAGCGGCAACCACAACAGCGGTCATGAATTCCGCGCCGGCGAGCGCGGCAGTGGGGTCATCGGCCGACTGCTGCAACCAGAGGAGCGCTGGGCCTTGCTGGAATACCTGAAAGTACTGGGCGGACCACTGGAGCCGCAATTGCCATGAGGATCGACCCGTATAAAAGACCGTCGATGTTCGCCCGCGTCTGGATGTGGCTGGGGCGCCTGCTGGGCAAAGCCCTACTGACATTGCTGATTATCGGCCTGCTGGGCTGGGCCATCGCGAGCGCATGGTTCGTCTGGCAACACAGAGGCCCGGTGTCAGCGCAGGAACAGGTTCCCGCCGGTGAAGCGGCGATGACCCAGGACGTGATCCAGACCGCCGTACGCATCGTCGATCAACACCGTGAAGGCACCCGTTATCTGCGCGACGCGCATGCCAAGGCCCATGGTTGCGTGAAAGCCGAAGTGACGGTGCTGCCGGAACTGACACCAGCGCTGCGCCAAGGTGTTTTCACCGAACCAGGCAAAACCTGGCAGGCGATGATTCGCCTGTCCAATGGCAACGCCTACCCGCAGTTCGACAGCATCCGCGATGCCCGGGGCATGGCAATCAAACTGCTCGATGTGCCCGGCAAACCATTGCTCGGCGACCGTCAGCAACGCCGCGAGCAAAACTTCGTGATGTTCAGCCACCCGAATTTCTTTGTCAGCGATGTCGCCGAGTATCGTCAGAATGTGACGGCTCAGGCTGACGGCAAAAAGATGATGGCGTTCTTTCCTGGCTGGGATCCGCGCAACTGGCAGATCCGCCACCGTTCATCGCCTTGGCGACCCTGGCGCCGCCACCGAACAGCCCGACGGCGACCACGTACTTTTCGGTATCGCCCTACAAATTCGGGGAGGCAAATGTGAAGTTTCGAGTCGCGCCGGATCCGGACAATTGCCCGGCGTATGCCCTGCCCCCACAAAACCACGACCTGCCGAATTTCCTGCGCAGCGCCTTGAACCAGCAACTGTCGACGGATCGGGTGCCAGCGTGTTTTGTGCTGCAGATTCAGCGCCAGGACGCGAACAAGTACATGCCAATCGAGGACACCAGCATCGAGTGGCGCGAGCAGGATTCACCGTTCGAAAGTGTGGCGCGAATCACCCTGCCTGCGCAGGACTTTGACACGCCGGCATTGAATCTGGCGTGCGACAACCTGTCGTTCAATCCGTGGTTTGGTATCGAGGCGCACCGACCGATTGGCGGGATCAACCGCTTGCGCAAAGCGGTGTATGAGGCGGTGAGCGATTATCGGCACAGTCGCAATGCCGAACAGTGAGAAGACGAGGAGATGATTTGTGGTGAGGGGATTTATCCCCGATGGGATGCGAAGCAGCCCCAGCTTGAAGACTTTCGGCCTGCTGCGCAGGCCATCGGGGATAAATCCCCTCGCCACACAGGCATTGCAGAAATTCGCAAATCGCAGACAGCAAAAAGCCCGCACTAGGCGGGCTTTCTGTGGTGACCTGGCGTTCAGTGGGTCCAGGTGACCGAATATGGCGCAGCGGACGGGACTCGAACCCGCGACCCCCGGCGTGACAGGCCGGTATTCTAACCGACTGAACTACCGCTGCGCGAAACGCTTGAAACGAATGGTGGGTGATGACGGGATCGAACCGCCGACATTCTGCTTGTAAGGCAGACGCTCTCCCAGCTGAGCTAATCACCCTTCGCTTCGTTACGGGGAGCATTATGCCACAAGTTTTCGTAATGTGTTGATTTAATTGAAGTTTTTTTTCAAAAAAATCTGAAAACCGGTGAAACGACACAAACCCGATGGAACAAGGTACAAACTTGAGACAGAAAAAAACCCGCTTCAGCGGGTTTTTCCGTGGTGACCTGGCGTTCAGTGGTCCAGGTTACCGAATATGGCGCAGCGGACGGGACTCGAACCCGCGACCCCCGGCGTGACAGGCCGGTATTCTAACCGACTGAACTACCGCTGCGCTAAACACTTGAAACGAATGGTGGGTGATGACGGGATCGAACCGCCGACATTCTGCTTGTAAGGCAGACGCTCTCCCAGCTGAGCTAATCACCCTTCGCTTCGGTGTGGCGCGCATTCTACGGAGCGACCCAACCTCTGGCAAGCACTTTTTTAATTAATTTTCTCAGGCCTTCCAAAGGCTTAGAGAAGGGTTGGCCTATGACCCGGCGAAGACAATAATGCCCCCCTTTGTATAAAGGAGAGACTCACCCCATGTGGTTCAAAAACCTGCTTATCTATCGCCTGACCCAAGACCTGCCTGTCGATGCCGAGGCGCTGGAAACTGCACTGGCCACCAAACTGGCGCGTCCATGTGCAAGCCAGGAGTTGACCACCTACGGTTTCGTCGCGCCGTTCGGCAAAGGCGAAGATGCGCCACTGGTGCACGTCAGCGGTGACTTCCTGCTGATCGCTGCGCGTAAAGAAGAACGCATTCTGCCGGGCAGCGTCGTGCGCGATGCGGTCAAGGAGAAGGTCGAAGAGATCGAAGCCGAGCAGATGCGCAAGGTCTATAAGAAGGAACGCGATCAGATCAAGGATGAAATCATCCAGGCGTTCCTGCCGCGCGCCTTTATCCGTCGCTCGTCGACCTTCGCCGCCATCGCGCCGAAACAGGGCCTGATCCTGGTCAACTCGGCCAGCCCGAAACGTGCCGAAGACCTGCTTTCCACAATGCGTGAAGTGCTCGGCACCCTGCCCGTGCGTCCGCTGACCGTGAAAACCGCACCGACGGCCGTGATGACCGAGTGGGTCACCACCCAGCAAGCAGCACCGGACTTCTTCGTACTGGACGAATGCGAGCTGCGCGATACCCACGAAGACGGCGGCATCGTGCGTTGCAAGCGTCAGGACCTGACCAGCGAAGAAATCCAGCTGCACCTGAGCACCGGTAAAGTCGTGACTCAGTTGTCGCTGGCCTGGCAGGACAAACTGTCGTTCATGCTCGATGACAAGATGACCGTCAAACGCCTGAAGTTCGAAGACCTGCTGCAGGATCAGGCGGAACAGGACGGTGGCGACGAGGCCCTAGGCCAACTGGACGCCAGCTTCACCCTGATGATGCTGACCTTCGGCGACTTCCTGCCGGCGCTGGTGGAAGCGTTGGGCGGTGAAGAGACTCCGCAGGGGATCTAAAACCCTTGTGAAATCCCAATGTGGGAGCGGGCTTGCTCGCGAAAGCGGTGTGTCATTCAACATTAACTTGGCTGACCCGCCGCTTTCGCGAGCAAGCCCGCTCCCACAATTGGTTTTGTGGTGTAACTAATAATAAGGAACAGGCCATGCGCGCACTGGCTGCACTGAGCCGCTTTGTCGGCAACACTTTCGCTTACTGGGTTCTGATTTTCGCCGTGATCGCGTTCCTGCAACCGGCGTGGTTTCTCGGTCTCAAGGGTGCGATCGTGCCGCTGCTGGGGCTGGTGATGTTCGGCATGGGCCTGACCCTCAAACTCGATGACTTCGCTGCCGTCGCCCGCCATCCGTGGCGCGTGGCTTTGGGCGTGGTCGCACATTTCGTGATCATGCCAGGTGTGGCGTGGTTGCTCTGCCAGATCTTCCACCTGCCGCCGGAAATCGCGGTCGGGGTGATTCTGGTCGGCTGCTGCCCAAGCGGCACCTCTTCCAACGTCATGACCTGGCTGGCCCGCGGCGATCTGGCACTGTCGGTGGCGATTGCCGCCGTCACCACCCTCCTCGCCCCGTTGCTGACCCCGGCGCTGATCTGGCTGCTGGCTTCGGCGTGGTTGCCGGTTTCGTTCATGGAATTGTTCTGGTCGATTCTGCAAGTGGTGCTGCTGCCGATCGTGCTCGGCGTGGTCGCGCAACGCGTGCTCGGCGACAAGGTGCGCCACGCGGTGGACGTGTTGCCACTGGTGTCGGTGGTCAGCATCGTGATCATCGTCACCGCCGTAGTAGCTGCCAGTCAGGCGAAGATTGCCGAATCCGGGCTGCTGATCATGGCCGTGGTGATGCTGCACAACAGCTTCGGCTACTTGCTGGGTTACTTCACCGGGCGCCTGTTCAAGTTGCCACTGGCGCAGCGCAAGTCGCTGGCGCTGGAAGTCGGCATGCAGAATTCGGGGTTGGGCGCGGCCTTGGCCAGCGCGCACTTTTCGCCGCTGGCGGCGGTGCCGAGCGCGTTGTTCAGCGTCTGGCACAACATTTCCGGGGCGTTGCTCTCGACGTACTTCCGGCGCATGAGCGAGAAAGAAGACCGTGAGGCGCTAGCGCAGCAGCCGGCCGACTGACCGGCAAACTTGATCCCCGGATTAATGCTCGGCAGACTGTTGCGCTACGCGGGGACGACCCTGCGGCTCGATCGAGTTATCAATCTGGGGACGGCCCCGTCAATCGATGGAGGTCTCTCATGTCCTGGATCATTCTGTTTTTCGCCGGCCTGTTCGAAGTCGGCTGGGCCGTCGGCCTGAAATACACCGACGGCTTCACCCGCCCGCTCCCCACCGTACTGACCGTTGCGGCCATGGCCATCAGCCTTGGCCTGCTGGGTCTTGCAATGAAGGAATTACCGCTGGGTACGGCTTATGCGATCTGGACCGGCGTCGGTGCCGTGGGCACGGTGATTGCGGGGATCATTCTGTTTGGCGAGTCGATGGCATTGATTCGGCTGGCCAGTGTGGCGTTGATCATTACCGGGTTGATTGGCCTCAAGGTCAGCGCTTAGGCCACTGGCCTCTATCGCGAGCAGGCTCACTCCTACAAGGGGTACGCGCTTCAAATGTAGGAGTGAGCCTGCTCGCGATAGGGCCATATCAGGTGACAACTACCTGACAGTCCCGCGCAACGCCCCCACCAACCCCTGCAATTTCGCCGGTTCCGCAGTTTCCACCGCCACCGCCGAACCCGCCACCAACGTCACCCGCGACCACAACCGCTTGAACAGCCCCTTGTTCGGATCGCGGCTGAAGAAACTCCCCCACAACCCTTGCAACGCCAGCGGAATCACCGGCACCGGCGTTTCTTCGAGAATCCGCGTCAGCCCGCCCTTGAACTCATTGATCTCGCCGTCAGTGGTCAACTTGCCTTCCGGGAAGATGCACACCAGCTCACCGTCCTTCAGATACTGGGCAATCCGGGTGAAGGCTTTTTCGTAGATCTGGATGTCTTCGTTGCGTCCGGCAATCGGAATCGTCCCCGCCGTGCGGAAGATAAAGTTCAGCACCGGCAGGTTGTAGATTTTGTAGTACATGACAAAGCGAATCGGCCGACGCACCGCACCGCCAATCAGTAGCGCATCGACGAACGACACGTGGTTGCACACCAACAGCGCCGCGCCCTCGTCCGGGATCGCCTCGAGGTTGCGGTGCTCGACGCGGTACATGGAATGGCTGAGCAGCCAGATCATGAAACGCATGCTGAACTCGGGGACGATCTTGAAGATGTAGGCGTTGACGCCGATGTTCAGCAGCGACACCACCAGGAACAATTGCGGAATCGACAGTTTGACCACACTCAGCAACACGATCGAAACGATCGCCGACACCACCATGAACAGAGCGTTGAGAATGTTGTTGGCGGCAATCACCCGCGCCCGCTCGTTCTCGGCGGTGCGCGACTGGATCAACGCGTACAGCGGCACGATATAGAAACCGCCAAAAATGCCGAGGCCGAGAATGTCGACCAGCACCGCCCAGGTATGCGCAAAGCCCAGCACTTCGGTCCAGCTGTGGCCGTTGACGCTTTCCGGGATTCCACCGGAATGCCACCACAGCAGCAGGCCAAACACGGTCAGGCCGAACGAACCGAACGGCACCAGACCGATCTCGACCTTGCGCCCGGAGAGTTTCTCGCAAAGCATCGAACCCAGCGCAATGCCTACTGAAAACACCGTGAGAATCAGCGTCACCACGGTTTCGTCGCCGTGCATCCATTCCTTGGCGTAGGCCGGGATCTGCGTCAGGTAAATCGCCCCGACAAACCAGAACCACGAGTTGCCGACAATCGAACGCGACACCGCAGGCGTCTGGCCCAGACCGAGTTTCAGCGTGGCCCAGGACTGGCTGAAGATGTTCCAGTTCAGGCGCATTTCCGGCGATGCCGCCGCCGCGCGCGGAATGCTGCGACTGGCGAGATATCCCAGCACTGCAATCCCGACAATCGCGGTCGAAACCAGCGGCGCGTAGTGCGTCGAGGACATGATGATGCCGGCGCCGATGGTCCCGGCAAGGATCGCCAGGAACGTGCCCATCTCCACCAGCCCGTTGCCGCCGACCAGTTCATCCTCGCGCAACGCCTGCGGCAGGATCGAATACTTCACCGGCCCGAACAGCGCCGAATGCGTGCCCATGGCAAACAGCGCCACCAGCATCAGCGACAGGTGATCGAACAGGAAACCGATCGATCCTACGGCCATGATCGCGATTTCCGCGAGTTTGATCAGACGGATCAACGCGTCCTTGGCGAATTTTTCCCCGAACTGCCCGGCCAACGCCGAAAACAGAAAGAACGGCAGGATAAACAGCAGCGCGCACAGGTTGACCCAGATCGAACGGTCACCTTCGATGGTCAGCCGATACAGAATGGCGAGGATCAGCGATTGCTTGAACACGTTGTCGTTGAACGCGCCCAGCGACTGCGTGATGAAAAACGGCAGAAAGCGCCGAGTGCGAAGCAGGTTGAACTGTGAGGGGTGACTCATCTTCCGTGTTTCCCTGAGGTCGGTAGAGAATGGCCTGGATCTGCTTATTGGAATCTCGATCGGCGATCCAGGCCACACCTTACCTAAACTTTTCAGAATATTTCTTCAACCCTGCAATACAAGGTGAGACAAACAGCTCACCGCGCCACGCGCCTTGCACGGTGCGTTTACCGACGATCAGCCACATCATCGCCAGCAGGCTCACCAGCATGCAGCCGACCACGCTGAAAAAACCCAGGTTCAGCGTGCTGGCGAGCTTGAGGGTCGCCAGCGAATACACGCCCAGCGGGAAGGTAAAACCCCACCAGCCGAGGTTGAACGGGATGCCGTCACGCAGGTAACGCGCGGTGATCAGCAGCGCCATCAACATCCACCACAAGCCGAAGCCCCACAGGGTGATACCGGCGACCAGCCCCACGCCAGCAGCGATTTCACCGATGCCCGGCAGGCCGTTGGCGGCGAAGATCGCCGGTGCATCAGCGCCCAGCAGCAACATGCCCAACGCACCAGTACCGATCGGGCCGAGGGCCAGCCAGCTTGAGGCGGCCATGTTTTCGTGAGGCAGTTTATGCAGCGCCATGCGCAGCAACAGGATAGTCAGAATGCTGAACGCCACCGGCAGGGAAAATGCCCAGAGCACGTAGCTGGTGGTCAGCACCACCAGTTGCGCGTGGGCATCAGCCAGATGCGGAGCGAGCAAGCCGCCGCTGGCCGCCGCCACTTCCGCCGCCACCACCGGCAACAGCCAGACCGCGGTCATCTGGTCGATGCTGTGTTCCTGGCGGGTAAACATCATGTAAGGGATCAACACACCGCAGGCCAGCGACATCGCCACGTCGAGCCACCACAGCACTTCGGCAAGATGAATTACGCCCTCGCCCCAGCGTGGCAGACCGAACAGCAGAAAGCCGTTGATGATGGTCGCCAAACCCATGGGAATGGTGCCGAAGAACATCGAAACAGTGGAGTGACCGAAGATCCGCCGCGCTTCATCGAAGAATAAAATCCAGCGCGCGGCATAGGCGAAGGTAAACAAGGTGAACAACAGAATGTTGAACAGCCACAAACCCTCGGCCACCGCGTGCAGCCCGGGAATCGCCACCGGTAATTGCGCCAGCGCCAGGGCCAGCACGCCGGTGCCCATGGTCGCGGCGAACCAGTTCGGGGTGAATTGACGGATCACTTCACGTGGATGCTGAAGCTGGCTGAACGGCTTGATGCCGGGTTTGGCGGTGTTGGGGCAAGTCATCATGAACTCCTGTCCTCAGGTGAGGTTGAGCCCATGGTAGAACCGAATCGAATATCTATATAACGGGTAATTTCTCTATCTGTTATCTACTTTACAGATAAGCAGTCAAACACTGCCTTCGCTTTCGATCACCAGAATCCGCGCCGCGCCCTGCGGATGCGCCACGTGCTCGGTACCGACTGAGGCGTAGAAGATGTCCCCGACCTCAAGCAGCGCCTGCTTTTCTTCACCCTGTTCGCGATAACGCATCTGCACCTGACCATCGAGCACCACAAACACTTCCTCACCATCGTTGACGTGCCATTTGTAAGGCTGATCAGTCCAGTGCAGGCGCGTGGTGATGCCGTTCATGTTGGCAATGTCCAGCGCACCCCAGGCACGCTCGGCGGTGAACGACTTGCTGCGGATAATCTTCATCGATGTCCTATTCCTTGCGACGTGCCAAACCAGAAACCACAGCGACAAACAGCAGGCTGAAGCCCCATCCAGCAAGAATCTCGCACCACATCACAAATCGGACCCAACGCTTGCCACTGATAAAGAAGCTAAAAAACTCAAAAACCGGATTGGCTTTTGGTGTTTCAATCAGTGGAGCCCAGTCATTTTCCTGGTGCAGGTCAACCAGAGGCAGTAGTAGATCTAGTGAGAATGCGATCGGACTGAACCCGGTATATTCTTCACGCAGCTTCTCACATAAATACCAATTACCCGATCCCTTGAACGCATCTGGCAGCTCTGCCGGCGTGCGATAACTACTCTTTTTGAGCCACACCTGCTCCCGGTCCGGACGACAGGTGTCATAAGCTTGGTTTTGAAAAATCAGGGGATTACTGGGAGCAAATACTCCGAAACTGGCGGCACTCCAGTAGACCAATGTGCAAAATCCCCAAACCAGTGCGAACCATGGCAGCAGTAGCATCGGACGGTAGCCGAAGCCAGTCAGATAACCATAAAGAAAGTGCAAGAACTTCGCGGAGGCGGCGTAAAGCTTTCGAAAAGACGGGGACCAGGTACTCGGTGACTGACCAATGCGACCAGATTCACGCAAGCACTGCTCATACTCAATACCCACCTCTTTGGCTTCTTCGGTATGGCCAGTAGATTCAAGTACTTGCTGCAATTGGCGCCAGGGCTGAGGACGAAAATGCTCTTTGAATGTCATCGGTGACGTCTCGTCTTTTTCCAGACAGGCTTTCTGCTTTTTCAACCATGTCATGCGCTCACTGACTGGCATCGGTTTATGCACATCCACAGAGTCGTAGATAAAACCATTGAGAATCGGGCGCTCTCCCCATGAAGCAAGATCGTCATTGATGGTCGCGACGCTGGTTCCTAAAAACGAGATTTGCTTGGGAGCGGACTTGAGGTCGCGCAAATCGAGCCTCCCTTTCACTCTCATCTCATTTGCTCGTAGCTCCTGTATGGCAGCGCCATCAAACTCAACATTTCCTTCGACCTCCAAACCAGCTAGTTGCAGTCGCCCCTGGATTTCACAGTCTTGACTGAAAAGCGCGTTACCTCTGATAAAAGCGCGCTCAGCGGTCATCGCATGTGCATTTCCAATCGCAAAAAATTTCGAACGCCTACAGCTCAACTGGCCCGAGATCCTTGCACCCAGCAAATTAACAGTGCCTTTCGAAGTAAAGCCGTCCCGGAGAAAGACAGGACCATTGATACAAGCAAAATCCAAGTCGAGAGACTGTTCGTCATCAACAGTAAAACTTGCATTTACGCAATTGAATTGCCCGCCAATTACGGCAGACCTGAAACGTACCAAGCCCTTTGCAGAAAAGCCGCCATTAAGATAAACACCCGTACGTATTTCGGCAAAAGAGGCATCCAGGCACGACTCCCCCCCACCATCAAATTGTGAACCTAAACAAACCAGCCTGGCGGCAATTCGGGCCGAGCCGAGTTCGACGAGACCATTGGTAGAAGTTGATGAAAAGACCAGGCTGTCATTGACAACAATTCGTTCACCTAAAAAAGATTTGAGCGAGCAACCTTCAAATTTGAGCATACGTTCAAAGCTGGCGCCTCGGACATTGAGGTCCCGTTCAAACAAACAATTCTTAAAAGTGACCGGGGTGGTCACGCAAATGCCCGCTAAAAAAAGTGGCCCTTCGATAAAGGCACCTTGCAGGTAAAGATTCTCCCCAAGAAATGCTCCTTTGGAATACGTCAGGATCAGAGCGCGCAGGAAAGTTGCTCGTACAACATTCTCCGCAGTCGACGAGACGGGGAGCTCGTCAGTGATGGTGGCAATCACTCCCCGCTTGAAGCAATCCAGCAAGCGCTTCTCAGCAGGACGTAATCCACCCTTGCCATTCTGCAAGCGTCCCAGCAATTCGCCGATTTCATCCATTCTCGTTCACTCAAATCATTTCACTGCGAATAATGGTTCGCATGGTAGTGAACAGGCGTTTTGCCATCAAACAATTATTCACCCGCGGAAGGATTGAGGTTAATGCGCGAGACCAGAGGTTGACGCGAGATCAGAATCAGACCGCTTACTGAGAGAACCACCAATGCCAAGCCGTAACAGTCAGTAGTCGCCAGCAAACCAAAGCTGATAGTCAAATGCCCAGCCAGCAACGCCGGCAAACAGAACGCCAGATAACTCAGCGCGTAGTACGCCGACATCAAACCGGCCCGTTCATGCGGCAGGGCCAACGGCACCAGGCTGCGCACCGCGCCGAGGAAACCCGAGCCAAAGCCGCAACCGGCAACCAGTGTGCCGAGGAAAAACAGCGCCAGACTGGCGCTGTGCACGCCGAGCAAAATCAGCAGCACGCCGATAGGCAGCAGACTGGCGCCGATTTGCAGGGCTTTGCCGGCGGGACGATTGCGCAAAGTGAAAATCATCAGCGCCCCGGTCACGGTCAACGCCGAGACAGTCGCGCCGCCGATCAGGTTCGACGTCGAGCCCGTGGCGGTGCGCACCAGCGACGGCGCCAGCGAGGCAAAAAAGCCGCCGAGGGCCCAGGTTGCGGTGTTCAGCGGTAGCACACGCCATAAGGTCGAACGCGCCTGAACCGGCACATGCAGGGTTGGCCGCAGCGAAGCCCAGGCCCCTGCTTGTGGAGTGACGCTTTCCGGCAGACGCCAGACGTACACCGCCTGCAACACAAACAGCGCCAGCAGCAGCCAGTAGGTCAATTGCAACGGCGCCGGGGCGAACTCGGCCAGCAAACCACAGCCCATGCTGCCCAGCGCCATACCGAGCAACGGTGCGACGCTGTTGATCAACGGCCCTTGCTGACGGTCGGTGTCGAGCAGCGTCGCGCTCAAAACAGCGGTGGCCATGCCGGTGGCAAAACCCTGCAATACGCGGGCGCTGATCAGCCAGGCAACACTGTCGGCGCTGATAAACAGCAACATCGCTAGCGCATTGAGCAGCACGGCAGTGAAGATCACCGGTTTACGTCCCAGGTGATCGGACAGCGATCCGACCGTCAGCAGCGCCGCCAGCAGACTCAGCGCATACACGCCGAAAATAAGGGTCAGCACTGCTGCCGAGAAGTGCAGTTGATCCTGATACAGGTGATACAACGGCGTCGGCGCCGTGGAAGCGGCGAGAAAACTCAGTAAGGTGATCGCCAGAAAAATCAGGCTGCCACGATTGGAAGCAAGGCTGGTCATGGGCACACTCCGCAAAAGCTAATTTTTTGCTTTTGCGGAGTGTGCTCTCGGCTTTGGCTTAAAGCAAATTCTTTGTGTTAAGGTCTGGCGCATGGCTATTAAAGAAGGTTTACGCCCGGGCGGGCGCAGTGCCCGGGTGCAAGAGTCGATTCATTCGGCAGTCCGCGCGCTTCTGCAAGAACAGGAGCGCAGCACCGTGACTGTCCCGCAAATTGCGGCGCGCGCCGGGGTCACGCCGTCGACAATCTATCGGCGCTGGGGTGATCTGGCGGCGTTGCTCGCCGACGTCGCCCTCGCCCGCATGCGCCCTGACAGCGAACCGGCGGTGACCGGTGACCTGCGCGGTGATATCCGCGCCTGGGCCGAGCAATATCTGGACGAAATGAGTTCGGAGCCGGGGCGCAACATGATGCGCGACGTGCAGGCCAGCGCCACGCCGGGGTACTGCGTGACGATTCTTGGCGCGCAGTTGCAGACCATCATCGAGCGTCACCCTGACGAGCCGGCGCCGAGCGTTGATCATCTGATCAATCTGGTGGTGGCGCCGGTGGTGTTCCGGATCCTGTTTTCGGCGGCGGCGCTGGAGGTGGATGAGCTGCATCGGTTGATCGATATCGCGCTGAAACAGGACTGACGCCTTCGCGAGCAGGCTCACTCCTACAATTGGAATGCGTTCCACCTGTAGGAGTGAGCCTGCTCGCGAAGAGGCCCGACCAGTCACCTCAGAACCACCCGGTCTCAAACCTGCGACACCCCGCCACGCCACGACCTTGGTCGACACTGACTAACCGCCATACTCATGCGAGACTGTCCGCCCGGGCAGGACTGCCGGGGAGTCTTTTGTCGGGAGTGTTGCATGTCGCTGTCCACCGGGCTGATCGCCGCCGTCGCCCTGGCCTATATGGCCATCATGTTCGCCATCGCCTTCTACGGCGACCGTCGCAGCACACCGTTGCCGCCGCGGATGCGCGCGTGGGTGTACAGCCTGTCACTGGCGGTTTATTGCACCAGTTGGACGTTCTTCGGCGCCGTCGGCCAAGCCGCCGAACAGCTGTGGTCATTCCTGCCGATCTACCTCGGGCCGATCCTGTTGCTGCTGGGCGCGCCGTGGGTCCTGCAGAAAATGGTGATGATCAGCAAGCAGGAGAACATCACCTCGATTGCCGACTTCATCGCCGCGCGCTACGGCAAATCGCAATCGCTGGCGGTGGTGGTGGCGCTGATCTGCCTGGTTGGCGTCCTGCCCTATATCGCTCTGCAACTCAAAGGCATCGTCCTCGGCGTGAACCTGCTGATCGGCGCCGGGGCCGACGCCATGGGCACCCGCGCCCAGGACACCGCGCTGATCGTCTCGCTGGTACTGGCGCTGTTCACCATCGTCTTCGGTACGCGCAACCTCGATGCCACCGAGCACCACCGCGGCATGGTGCTGGCGATTGCGTTTGAATCGCTGGTCAAGCTGTTCGCCTTTCTCGCCGTTGGCGCGTTCGTGACCTATGGGCTGTACGACGGGTTTGACGACCTGTTCAATCAGGCGATGCTCGCGCCGCGCCTCGAGGAATACTGGAAGGAAACGATTAACTGGCCGTCGATGGTGGTGCAGACCGGGGTGGCGATGATGGCGATCATCTGCCTGCCACGGCAGTTTCACGTCACGGTGGTGGAGAACATCGACCCGCAGGACCTGCGTCTGGCCAAGTGGGTGTTCCCGGCTTATCTGGCGCTGGCCGCGCTGTTCGTGGTGCCGATCGCCCTCGCCGGGCAGATGATGCTGCCGAGTCACGTGTTGCCCGACTCGTTCGTGATCAGCCTGCCGCTGGCCCAGGCCCATCCGGCCCTGGCGTTGCTGGCGTTCATCGGCGGCGCGTCGGCGGCCACCGGCATGGTGATTGTGGCCAGCGTGGCACTGTCGACCATGGTTTCCAACGACATGCTCTTGCCGTGGTTGCTGCGCCGTAACAACGCCGAGCGCCCGTTCGAAGTGTTCCGTCAGTGGATGCTCTCGGTGCGCCGCGTGAGCATCGTGCTGATTCTGTTGCTGGCCTACGTCAGCTACCGTTTGCTCGGCTCCACCGCGAGTCTGGCGACCATCGGCCAGATCGCCTTCGCTGCCGTCACCCAATTGGCCCCGGCGATGCTCGGCGCGCTGTACTGGAAACAGGCTAACCGCCGTGGGGTGTTCGCCGGTCTGGCCGCCGGCACGTTCCTCTGGTTCTACACGCTGATCCTGCCGATTGCCGCCCACAGTCTCGGCTGGTCGCTGAGCACTTTCCCCGGGCTGGCGTGGCTGCACAGCAACCCGCTGAACCTGCCGATCACCCCGCTGACCCAAGGCGTAGTGCTGTCGCTGGCGGGCAACTTCACCCTGTTCGCCTGGGTCTCGGTGCTGTCGCGCACACGGGTCTCGGAACACTGGCAGGCCGGGCGCTTCATCGGTCAGGAAATCAGCGCCCGGCCGAGTGCACGCTCGATGCTCGCGGTGCAGATCGACGATTTGCTGCAGCTGGCGGCGCGCTTTGTCGGTGAAGAACGTGCGCGGCAGAGCTTCATTCGTTTCGCCTACCGGCAGGGCAAGGGCTTCAACCCGAACCAGAACGCCGACGGCGAATGGATCGCCCACACCGAACGCTTGCTGGCCGGCGTGCTCGGCGCTTCTTCAACACGGGCGGTGGTAAAAGCGGCGATTGAGGGGCGGGAAATGCAGCTCGAGGACGTGGTGCGCATCGCCGACGAAGCCTCGGAAGTCCTGCAGTTCAACCGCGCGTTGCTGCAAGGCGCGATCGAAAACATTACCCAGGGCATCAGCGTGGTCGACCAGTCGCTGAAGCTGGTGGCCTGGAACCGCCGCTATCTGGAGTTGTTCAACTACCCGGACGGTTTGATCAGCGTCGGCCGACCGATTGCCGACATCATTCGCTACAACGCCGAACGTGGCCTGTGCGGCCCCGGCGAAGCGGAAGTCCACGTCGCCCGGCGCCTGCACTGGATGCGTCAGGGCCGTGCGCACACGTCCGAACGCCTGTTCCCCAATGGCCGGGTGATCGAGCTGATCGGCAACCCGATGCCCGGCGGCGGTTTCGTCATGAGTTTCACCGACATCACCGCGTTCCGCGAAGCCGAGCAGGCGCTGACTGAGGCCAACGAAGGTCTGGAGCAACGGGTCAGCGAGCGCACGCAGGAGTTGTCACAGCTCAACGTCGCGCTGACCGAAGCCAAGGGCCATGCCGAGGCGGCGAACCAGTCGAAAACCCGCTTCCTCGCCGCCGTCAGCCACGACCTGATGCAGCCGCTGAACGCCGCCCGGTTGTTCTCTGCCGCTCTCTCCCATCAGGACGACGGTTTGAGCAGCGAGGCGCAGAAACTGGTGCAACACCTCGACAGTTCGCTGCGTTCGGCGGAAGACCTGATCAGCGACCTGCTGGATATTTCCCGCCTGGAAAACGGCAAGATCAACCCGGATCGCAAGTCGTTCGCGCTCAATGAGCTGTTCGACACGCTCGGCGCCGAATTCAAGGCGCTGGCCCAGGAACAAGGCCTGAAGTTCCGTGTGCGCGGCAGCCAGTTGCGCATCGACAGCGACATCAAATTGCTGCGGCGGATTCTGCAGAACTTCCTGACCAACGCTTTCCGCTACGCCAAAGGGCCGGTGTTGCTAGGCGTGCGCCGTCGCGGCAGTGAACTGTGTCTGGAAGTGTGGGATCGCGGGCCGGGGATTCCGGAAGACAAACAACAAGTGATTTTCGAGGAGTTCAAGCGCCTCGACAGCCATCAGACCCGCGCCGAAAAAGGCCTTGGGCTGGGCCTGGCGATTGCCGACGGTTTATGTCGCGTGCTCGGCCACACCCTGCGCGTACGTTCGTGGCCGGGGCGCGGCAGCGTGTTCAGTGTCAGCGTACCGCTGGCCCGGGCGCAATCACTGCCGCAGAACGCCGCGGTGGAGTTGAACGGCAAGTTGCTCAGCGGCGCGCAGGTGCTGTGCATCGACAATGAAGACAGCATTCTGATTGGCATGAACAGCCTGCTGAGCCGTTGGGGCTGTCAGGTGTGGACGGCGCGCAATCGCGAGGAATGCGCGGCGCTGCTCAACGATGGCGTACGACCGCAACTGGCACTGGTCGACTATCACCTCGACCACGGCGATACCGGAACCGAGCTGATGGCGTGGCTGCGCACCACGTTAGGCGAGCCGGTGCCGGGGGTGGTGATCAGCGCCGATGGCCGCCCGGAGACGGTGGCGCAGGTGCATGCGGCAGGGCTGGATTATCTGGCCAAACCGGTGAAACCGGCGGCGTTGCGGGCGTTGCTGAGTCGGTATGTGCCGCTGTAACCGTTTGACTTGAGTGTTGCAGCGCTACCGCTGACGCCTTCGCGAGCAAGCCCGCTCCCACCTTTGGAATGCATTTCACTGTGGGAGCGAGCCTGCTCGCGAAGCTCTTCGGGTTATTCCGGGATTTCGACCAGCCCATCGACATCGGTCATCGCCCGCTCCAGCAGATCCGCCGGCAAACTCTTGCTGGCCCGCGCGCCGAGCAATTTGAGCTGCTCACTGCGGCTGACCAGGTTGCCGCGCCCTTCCGTGAGTTTGTTGCGCGCCGAGCTGTAGGCCTTGTCCAGCTGTTGCAGGCGATTGCCGACTTCGTCCAGATCCTGAATGAACAGCACGAATTTGTCGTACAGCCAGCCGGCACGCTCGGCGATTTCCCGCGCGTTCTGGCTTTGCCGCTCCTGCTTCCACAGGCTGTCGATCACCCGTAACGTCGCCAACAACGTGGTCGGACTGACGATCACGATGTTGCGGTCGAACGCTTCCTGGAACAACGCCGGCTCGGCCTGCAATGCGGCCGAAAACGCCGCTTCGATCGGCACGAACAGCAAGACGAAATCGAGGCTGTGCAGGCCTTCCAGACGCTTGTAATCCTTGCCGGCGAGGCCTTTGACGTGGCTGCGCAGGGACAGCACGTGCTGCTTGATCGCGACCTGGCCGAGGGTGTCATCTTCGGCGGCAACGTACTGCTGATAGGCAGTGAGGCTGACCTTGGAGTCGACCACCACCTGCTTGTCGCCCGGCAGGTAAATGATCACATCCGGCTGGAAGCGCTCGCCGTCCGGCCCCTTGAGGTTGACCTGAGTCTGGTACTCGCGGCCCTTCTCCAGACCCGCGTGCTCCAGCACCCGCTCAAGAATCAGCTCACCCCAGTTGCCTTGGGTCTTCTGGCCTTTGAGGGCGCGGGTCAGGTTGGTCGCTTCGTCGCTCAGGCGCAGATTCAGCGCTTGCAGACGCTCCAGCTCCTTGGCCAGCGAGAAGCGTTCGCGGGCTTCGGCCTGATAGCTTTCTTCCACGCGTTTTTCGAAGGATTGGATGCGTTCTTTCAGCGGATCGAGCAACTGCCCGAGGCGCTGTTGACTGGTTTCGGCAAAGCGCTGTTCACGCTCATCGAAGATCTTCCCCGCCAGCTCGGCGAACTGCGCGCGCAGCTCATCGCGCGAGCCTTGCAGGTCGTTGAGGCGTTGTTGATGGCTTTCCTGTTGCTCGCGCAGTTCGGCGTTGAGCGACGC
This sequence comes from Pseudomonas sp. G3-19, assembly GCF_054855875.1. NCBI lineage: Bacteria > Pseudomonadati > Pseudomonadota > Gammaproteobacteria > Pseudomonadales > Pseudomonadaceae > Pseudomonas > Pseudomonas sp. G3-19. The sequence goes on along the minus strand of NZ_JBMPIQ010000003.1, from coordinate 6,096,566 downwards.
GGCCTGTGCGTCGAGACGCCGCAATTCGGCCTCTTTGTTGGCACGCTCGATGTTCCAGGCGTGGGAAGCGTCACGGGCATCATCGCGCTCGATCTGCAGCAGCTCGACTTCGCGGCGCAGGGCCGCCAGCTCCGCCTGCTTGGCGGCATTGGCCTGGCCGAGGTCGACGATTTCATCGCGGCTGGCCTCAAGTTGGGCGTTGAGCCCGTCCTGCGCCAGTTGCGCCATGGCCAGACGCTCTTCGAGCAAGGCGACCTCGGCTTGCCGATCACTGGCCCGCCGTTGCAGTTGCCAGGCCAGCGCCAGCAGCGGCAATCCCGCGCCCGCCAGACCCAGCAACACGCTGGTCAAGTCCATAGCCATAGCCACTCCTGCCGATTCGATAAAGCCTGAAGGTTAACCAAGGCGTGGGGCGTTGGACAGCTCAGTCTTCGAGCAGACCGAGTTCCCGTTGTGCACGACGGTCGCCGGCGCGGGCGGCCTGGCGCAGCAGATCCTGCCCGATGCGCCGATCACGGGCATTGCCGCACTCGCGGCACATCAATTGGCCGAGACGACTTTGCGCGGCGACCACGCCTTCGCGCGCCGGTTGCTTGAGCAGACGTCCCGCCAGATGCTTGGCATTACGGCTATCGCCCAGGCGCGGGCTGTCGAGCAGCCATTCGGCCACACGCACGGAAAATCGCTTGGGAGGGGTAACACGAGGGTGTTCGGAGGTAACAGAGTCTGATACTGAGCGAAACTTCATAAAACACTGTGGGACAGATCGGAAGGCGCGCCACTCTACTCTCTTTTTCGTACAGGTAAAGTCGAAAAAAACCCGGCACGCCCGTCCTAGAGCAAGCGCTAGGGACAATCCACAGAAGCTGTGGATAACTCAGTGGACAACCGCTCCCGAACCTCCGCAAAGCCTTGTGGAATGGGGCTCGCAGTCAAACTGACGATTTTTTCACCAACAAAAAAAGACGATATTTTTCATTGACTTAAACTTTTGATACAGGCAGCCATCGGGGTCAGGATTGATATGACAGCAAGGTTACCGTCTGCGCAACTAATGTGCACAAGTACCTGTTACCCGGTTATATCGATGCGCTTTTTTGGCCCGTTTTGCGCCTCGGACTGGGGATTAGCGGGTTGGCGCTGGGCATGGCTGCACGCTTTTGTGGCGACGGATGGTTTCTTCGCGAGCAGGCTCGCTCCTACAATCGGCCCCGTTCTCCCGTGGGAGCGAGCCTGCTCGCGAAGGGGCCAGCCCTGTCCCCCGTGATCCGCGCCACCGACCGAAATCTTTTTTTGCCGCCGGGTTGCATTGCCCAGGACGTTCCGTTACTATCCGCGGCGTTAGTACCAAGCTGAAAGTCAATTCCGGTCGAACACATCCCCACGGTCAATCTTCTTCCCAGAAGCCCTTCACCGAAAAAAGCGGGAACGACCCCTCGATGGTTTCCAGGTAAATCTTGCGCCGACACTGCCTTTGAATGAATGCAAAGGGTGTTGCGAAGACCACTTACTCTGACCGAACCAGCCTGCAAATTGATCAGGATCTTCACCCCGGGCCCAGAACCTTTGCCCTCGATGTGTTGCCTGTCCTCCTAAGTACCTACCTGCCAGCCCAAGCGCGCCAACTTATAAGCGCTTCAAACTGGCTGCTTTGTTCCAGTCGGGTTCTTTGTTCGACCAATGGTGGTCGACATTACTGGAACGTTTTAACGTTGCACGGTTCTTATCCGTGTCATTTGTAGGAACACCTAATAACTATGTCTACTCAAATCCAGACTCAGGATGCCATTCGCACCCTAACCAACGCTTTTGCCCCAATGAACTGCCTGATCATGGCCGCTCGCAAAGGCTGCTTCAGCTTCACCGTGGTCAATGAACACGGGATCGCTCGCCACAGCGAGCGTCTGTACCCCGATCAATACTCCAGCGCCGAACCGCTGCAGGCCATTATTGATCGTACGCGTCAGGCATTGATTGCCTGAGAGCCGAAAAGGCTGCAAAAGCAAAAGCCCCGCACAAAATGCGGGGTTTTTTATTGCCCGATATTTCGCTTTTAGCCCTTCAGGCCTAAGCACCTTCGGATATAACGCCTGTGGCTCGCTGCCGGAAATATTTTAAAAACAGGCCTTTACGTCGCGAATATGACACTACACTTCAACTCAAGCGGCTTGATCCGCTTTCGGCGAGCCTGATTCGATCCACCGCTGCCAAGGCCCCTTCAGGTATCGCCGCCCAATTACAAGATCCGAGGGTTTTATGGGTATCGCTGCCAGCGAACTGTGCCGCTATGTGATCCGTCCCACACTGATTTATCTGGGACGCCACTGCGCAACTGCCGAATCCCTGCTGCTGGGCATTGCCGCCAGCCAGTCCGCCCTCGGCTCCGCCCTGCATGACCGCCGTGGCCACGGCCTTTACCGGATTGCCGAGCACCGCCACCAGGCCCTTTGGGATCACTATCTGGCACTCGATCCGGAGCGTGCGAGCCTGGTTCGCGGCCTCGCCAGCCAACATGCTTTTTTGAGCGGCCCGCACCTGGAATTGACCGTCAACCTGCGTTACGCCACCGCCATCGCCTGGCTGCTGGTAGAAGAACAACACACCACCCTCCCCGCCCCGGACGATCTGCTGGGCATGGCGCGAATCTGGCGTCAGACCTTCCAGCCGCAAGGTCGTCTGCGCGACTTCACCTACGCCTGGCAAACCTGTGTTTCACCGGTGAATCAGGTCGCGTGTTGACTGGCGAGTTTCAGAAGATCGCTCAACAGGTCGCGAATCTGGTCGGATTGTCCTACAAAACCGCTCTAACTCAAGCCATACGGACTATAGCGCTGGGACGAAAATGTTGGTAATTTTCGCCCCGGTGATCACCAGGAGTTCTAATAATGAAAAAAGTCATGCTCAAAACCACCCTTAGCCTCGCCGTTACCATGGCATCCACCCAGATCTTCGCAGCTGGCTTTGCCATCAACGAACACAGCATCAGCGGGATGGGCACTGGTTACGCTGGGCGATCCTCTTCTGCCGACGACGCAAGCACTGTTTATGGCAACCCTGCCGGCATGTCGCGCATCACGCGCGAACAAGTCACCGGCGGTGTTGCATTCCTCGATGCCAAGACCGATATCAGCGACGCCAGCTCCAGCCCTAACGGCGGCAGCAACAAAGGCGACATGGTGCCCTTCACCTCCGTACCTATGGGCTTCTACGTCAAACCGATCGACGAGCATTGGGCATTCGGCCTCGGCGTGTACGTGCCGTTCGGCCTGATTACCGATTACGAAAAAGGCTTTGCCGGCCGTTACTTCGGCAGCAAGTCCGAAGTCCAGGTCATCACCTTCCAGCCGACCGTCAGCTACAAGTTCAACGACGTGGTGTCGATCGGTTTCGGCCCGACCATCAACCGCATCGACGGCACCCTCGAGTCCAACCTCTCGGTGACTCAGCTGGCGCCGGACGGCAAGGTCAAGATCAAGGGTGACGACACCGCGCTGGGCTACAACATCGGCGTACTGGTACAGGCCACCGACACCACTCGCCTGGGTCTGACCTACCACTCGAAAGTCGACTACAAGCTCGAAGGCAACACCAAGGTCAACTACGGCGCACTGGCTGCAGTCGGTCTGGGCGCCAGCCAGAAGTACGACGCTTCGCTGAAGATCACCACACCTGAATCCGTGGACTTCTCGGTTACTCAAGCGATCAACGACCGCTGGAACGTCTATGCCGGTTCGACCTGGACCCGCTGGAGCCAGTTGAAGAAGATCACCGTTGAAAACTCGGGCGTACAGCCGCTGCTGGCCGGTCAGTTTGGCGAGATCACCGAAGACCAGAACTGGCACGACTCCTGGGCTTACGCCGTGGGTACTTCGTACCAACTGAACAAGGAATGGGTACTGCGTACCGGTCTGACCTTCGATCAGTCGCCGACCAACAACGTCGACCGTTCGCCACGCATTCCTACTGGCGACCGCACGATCTTCAGCATCGGTGCCGGCTGGAGCCCGACCGAAGACCTGACCATCGACGTGGCTTACTCGTACCTGAAGGAAGAGTCGGTCAAGATCCACAACCAGAACGATCGTGGCCAGACCTACGATGCCAAGTATGAAAACTCGGCAAACGGTTTCGGTGTTGGCGCTACTTACCGCTTCTGATGCTGCACGGCGAGGCTAAACCCTCGCCCACAGAAAAGCCCCGCTCTCTTTACAGAAAGCGGGGCTTTTTTGTGCCTATTCAAATACCACAGATCAAATGTGGGAGCGGGCTGGCTCGCGAATGCGGTCTGACATCCAGAACAAGTGCTGAATGATCCGCAGCCTTCGCGAGCAAGCCCGCTCCCACAAAAAGCGTGTGTTATCAGTTGAGCGGTTTTGAGGCGATGGCCTTTTCAACCGCCGCAATAAACTCCGGATCATCCGGTTTGGTCAGACTGGAGAAATTCGCGATCACCTTGCCCTGACGATCAATCACGTACTTGTAGAAATTCCACTTCGGCGCGCTGCTCTGCTCGGCCAGCACCTTGAACAGGTGAGTAGCATCGTCGCCACGGACTTTCTGCGGCTCGGTCATGGTGAAGGTCACGCCGTAATTGGCGTAGCAGACCTTGGCGGTTTCGGCGCTGTCCTTGGACTCCTGCTTGAAGTCATTGGACGGTACGCCGAGCATTTCCAGGCCTTGCGCCTTGTAGTGCTGATTGAGCGCTTCGAGGCCCTCGAACTGTGGGGCGAAGCCACAGAAACTGGCGGTATTGACCACCACCAGCGGCTTGCCGGCGTAGCGCTGGCACAGATCGACGGATTCCTTGGCGCGCAACTTGGGCAACGAACCTTGCAGCGCCTCCGGACAGTCAGCGGCCTGGGCCAGTCCGGTCAACGCCATCAACAACGCGGGTACAGCACACCAGCGCATGAACATGTCGGCATCCTTGATGCGGTTATCAGACATCGACGTTACTCGCCCTCCAAGCCTACAAGCAAGCACCCATGCCCAACTGCATCAACGCCAGCCCGCCCTGATGCCAGCCCCACCACACCAGCGCCAGCAACAGCGCGCCGAGTGCGATGAAGGCGATTCGCGGCCAGGAACGCTTCATACGGCGCCGACAGCCGGTTGCAGACGCGCCACCGGACGCTCGCGCACCGGCCAGTTCAGCGCAGCCGCCAGCAGGCTCAAGAGAATCGCCACTTGCCAGATCAAGTCATAACTCCCGGTACGGTCATACACCACCCCACCCAGCCAGCCGCCGAGGAACGAGCCGAGTTGATGAAAGAGGAACACGATACCGCCGAGCATGGACAGGTTACGCACGCCAAACAAGGTCGCCACCGTGCCGTTGGTCAACGGCACCGTCGACAGCCAGAGGAAGCCCATGGCCATGCCGAACAGGTACGCCGAGGTCGTCGTCACCGGCAGCCACAGAAACAGCACGATCACCACCGCACGCAGCAGATACAACGCGGTCAGCAGACGCGGCTTGGACATGCGCCCACCGAGCCAGCCGGCAGTATAAGTGCCGAAGATATTGAACAGCCCGATCAGCGCCAGCACTGTGGTGCCGACGGTTGCCGGCAGATGCTGATCAACCAGATAGGCCGGCAGATGCACGCCAATGAACACCACTTGGAAGCCGCAGACGAAAAATCCGAACGCCAGTAACCAGAACCCGGAATGCGAGCAGGCTTCGCGCAGCGCTTCAGACAGGGTCTGCTCATGACCGAACACCGGCAGCGGCTTGTCCTTGAGCATGCTCACCAACGGCACGATCAGCGCCACCAGCAAACCGAGTACCAACAGCGCCGCCGACCAGCCGAGCCAGCCGATCAAACCCAGCGTGCCCGGCAACATCGCAAACTGGCCGAACGAACCGGCAGCACTGGCGATGCCCATGCCCATGCTACGTTTTTCCGGCGGCACCGCACGACCGACCACGCCGAGAATCACCGAGAACGACGTACCGGACAGACCGATACCGATCAACAGACCGGCACTCAGCGACAGGGTCAGCGCCGAATCGGACAGCCCCATGCACACCAGGCCCCCGGCATACAGCACGCCGCCGACCAGCACCACTTTCGCCGCACCGAAACGGTCAGCCAGGGCGCCAGTGAACGGCTGCGCCAGACCCCAGATCAGGTTCTGCAAGGCGATGGCGAAGGCAAACACTTCGCGCCCCCAGCCGAACTGCGCACTCATCGGCGACAGGAACAGACCGAAGCCGTGCCGCACGCCCAACGACAACGCCAGAATCAGCGCACTTCCCAGCAACACCCAACCGCACGTACGCCACATCGATGTCATTGTTATTCTCCGTTCGCGGGTATATACCCGCTTAAAACCGGAAAAACCGGCCTTCAGGCCAGTTCGTCCAACAGTCGCAGCAAGGTTTCACGTTTCTCGGCGCCCAGACGATCGATCAATCGCTTTTGCGCCGCTTCCCAGGCCGGTAAAGCCGCCGCCAGACGCTGCGCGCCGACCTCGGTGAGCCGAACGATGCGGTTGCGCATGTCCTCGCCCTCGGCCAGCGCTACCAGCCCCTCGCCTTCCAGCACCCGCAGGTTGCGCCCCAGGGTGCTGCGATCCAGGCCCATGGCCTCGGCCAGTTCCGAGATGCTCGGTTGATCCAGACGCTGCAGATTGCACAGCAAAGAATACTGGGCAACGTTGATCCCGAAGCCGTCGAGAGCGCCGTCGTAATGCCTGCTGACGCCACGAGCGGCGCGACGCAGGTTGGTGCACAAACACTGAGAAGGAAGCATGATGCGTGTATATACCCGCGACTGTGTTAAATCAAGTTACATGTAGTGATTCAAGAACATTTCCGGCGCCTGACGGGTCGCCTTCGCGAGCAAGCCCGCTCCCACAGGGGAATGCATTCCAAATGTGGGAGCGAGCTTGCTCGGCGAAGGGGCCAGCACGGTTACATATATGGCTCAGACCAACACCACCCCAACCAACACCACCATCTCCAGCAATTCCAGCAACGCCCCCGCCGTATCGCCCGTAGTCCCGCCCAACCGCCGCACCATCACCCGCCGCAGCCAGACAAACCCGACGAACGCGACAACCAGCGCAACAATCGCTTTCACCCCGGCAATCAGCAAACACGCCAGCACACTCGCCCCGAGCACCCACCAACCAGCTCTACGCGGCAAATGATCAGCCAACGCCTGCCCCAACCCACCCGCGCGCACATACGGCGTGGTCAGAAACAGCCCCAGCAGCGCCGCCCGCCCCAGCAACGGCACGATGATCAACATCACCGCATCCCCCTGCTCGACCAGCGCCAGCAACGCGCAGAACTTCAGCAGCAACACCAACACCAGCGTCACCACGGCAATCGGCCCGCTGCGCGGATCCTTCATGATCGTCAGCGTGCGCTCGCGATCACCGAAACCGCCAAGCCAGGCATCGGCGCTGTCGGCCAGTCCGTCGAGGTGCAGCGCGCCGCTGAGCAGCACCCACACCGTCAGCAACAGCGCCGCATGCAGCAACAACGGTGCGCCGGCCAACGCCAGGTTGAATGCCCAGAGGATCCCTCCGAACAGCAACCCCACCAGCGGATAAAACAACAGCGAACGCCCGAGCTGTTGCGGCTCCGGCATCCCCGGCAGACGAATCGGCAAACTACTGAGAAATTGCAGGGCGATCCACAGTGGCAGCATCTCAGTGACCTTCCTTGAGCGAACCATCGGCTTCAACGGTCAGGGAAAACAATGAAGCATGCGCGACTTCGACATTGAGCAACTGCTCACGCGGCAAACCTCGCGCCTGCGCCAGCAACAGACGCATCACGCCGCCATGACTGATCAACAAAACGCGTTCACCGGCATTGGCCTGATGCAACCGCGCAACCGCGCCCAGCACGCGAGCCGCAAAATCGCTGACCGGCTCACCCTGCGGCGGGGTGAAGGCATAGGGATCAGCCCAGAACAGCCCCAGCGCTTCGGCATCAGTCTCCATCAACGCCGCTGCGCTCTGGCCTTCCCAGGCACCGAAGTGCAGTTCCTGCAGATCCTTGTCCAACTGCACCGGCAGATTCAGTTGTTCGCCCAGCTCTGCAGCGAACCGCGCGCAACGCTGCAGCGGCGAACTGATCAGCCGGTCCCACGGCCCGCCCACCAGCACCGCGGCACGCATCTGTGCCCAGCCCTTTTCGGTGAGCGCATCATCGAGACTGCCGCGCAAACCGCCGCCCAGCTCAGTCTCACCGTGGCGCAGCAGGTCCAGACGCAAGGTCATGCCGGACGATCCGCCACCGCGGCTTCGGCGAACGTCGCCATCTGCCCGTGAAGGTCACAGGCCAGACGCAACAGCGGCACGGCCAATGCCGCGCCGCTGCCCTCGCCCAGACGCAGGCCGAGCTCCAGCAACGGTTCGGCGTTAAGTGTTTCCAGCACATGGCGATGGCCCGGCTCGGCCCCACGATGACCGAACAGCAGCCACTCGCGGCAGGCCGGATTCAGCCGCACCGCGACCAACGCGGCGACCGTGCAGATAAAGCCGTCGACCAGCACCGCGACGCCTTCCTGCGCACAGGCCAGGTACGCGCCGACCAGTGCGGCGATTTCAAACCCGCCGAGGTTGAACAGGGTTTGCAGCGCATCGCCGCGCTGTGCTGCGTGCAGCGCCAGTGCGCGCTCGATCACTTGCGCTTTATGGCTGACGCCCTCGGCATTCAACCCGGTACCGGGACCGGTCAGGTGCACCACCGGGCAATCGAGCAAGGCACACGCCAGCGCACTGGCGGCAGTGGTGTTGCCGATGCCCATTTCGCCACCGATGAACAACTCTGTACCAACGGCTTTGGCGCGCAGCACGCTGTCACGACCGGCCTGCAAGGCAAGTTCGCCCTGTGCCTGGGTCATCGCCGCGCCCTTGGCGAAATTCGCCGTGCCAGGGCCGATGTTCAGATGACGCACGCCCGGCAGATTCAACGTCGGTGTCACGGTGCCCAGATCGACCACTTCCAGCTGTGCATCGAGCTGCCGCGCCAGCACGCTGATCGCCGCGCCGCCGCTGACGAAGTTGAGCAACATCTGCCCAGTGACTTCCTGCGGGAATGCCGAAACGCCTTCCGCGACCACCCCGTGATCACCAGCGAAAATCGCGATCCAGACTTGCTTAAGGGTCGGCTTGATCTGTCCCTGCAATCCGGCCAGTTGCACCGCCACGCTTTCGAGGCGACCGAGGGAGCCGGCCGGTTTGGTCAGTTGCAGTTGGCGCGCCGCCGCCTGTTCAACGATCTCGGCATTCACGGATTGGCACGGGTTCAACCACCACGCTTGAGTCATAACGCAGGTCCTTTCAGGGTCAGGGGCAGGCCGGCGACGGTCAGGACGACTCGCTGACAACGCTCGGCCAGAGCTTGATGCAGCCAACCGGCTTCATCGACGTAGCGGCGAGTCAATTCGCCCAGCGGCACGACACCCATTCCGGTCTCGTTGCTGACAAAAATGATTTCCCCCGGCAATGACGCCAGGCAGTCCAGCAGGGCTTCACGCTCGGCGGCGAGACGCGCGGCGTCATCGAGCATCAGCAGATTGGTCAGCCACAGGGTCAGGCAATCCACCAGCAGGCAACGCTCGGCACTGGCGTTTTCACGCAGGACGCGGGCCAGTTGCAGCGGCTCTTCGATCAGCGCCCATTCGGCCGGACGCCGGGCGCGGTGATGGGCGACGCGTTCGTTCATCTCACCGTCCAGCGGCTGGCTGGTGGCGATGTAAGTGACCGCCAGATGGCTGTCGCTGGCGAGTTTTTCCGCCAGGCGACTTTTGCCGGAGCGGGCGCCGCCGAGGATCAGTTGGAGCATGGGGACATCCTGAAAATTATGTGTTGAGGCAATCGCCCTCTTCGCGGGCAAGCCCGCTCCCACAGTGACCGCAGTGGCTGAAACACCTCACTCCCCTGTGGAGGATGGAGATGTCCTGTCATTTATGTATTGTGGCACCGGCCCCTTCGCGAGCAAGCCCGCTCCCACATGGGAATGCGTTCCAAAGTGGGAGCGAGCCTGCTCGCGAAGAGGCCGTAACAGCCAGCCTAAATCCCGCAGAGCTGACGCAGCAGCCCGGTATCCAGATGCTGCTCTACCAGATCCGCCAACCGCTCGATATCGCGCTCGCGCAAGCCGTGGTAATCCACCTCCTGCACATCGCTCAACCCGGCCCAGCGCAGCAACGCGGCACTGGCTTGCGGCGACTCGAACAAGCCGTGCAGATAACTGCCGAACACCTGCCCGTCCAGACTCTGCGCGCCGTCGCAACGACCGTCATCCAGATGCACCGCCGCATTCTCCAGCGCCGGCCCCACCGTCACGCCTGCATGGATTTCATAGCCACTGACCTCGGCGTTTTCCAGCGCCAGATGCCCACGGACATTGCGCAACTGCTTCTCGGCTTCCAGCGTGGTTTCGAACGCCAGCAAACCGAGGCCGGCACTGGAACCCGGCGCGCCTTCGAGGCCCAGCGGATCGTGCACTTGCTCGCCGAGCATTTGCAGCCCGCCGCAGATCCCCAACAATTTGCCGCCATAGCGCAGGTGCCGATTGATCGCCGTGTCCCAGCCATTGGCACGCAGATACGCGAGGTCGCTGCGCACGCTTTTCGAGCCGGGCAGGATGATCAGGTCGGCGGCAGGGATCGCCTGCCCCGAGCCGATGAATTGCAGATCGACCTGCGGATGCAAACGCAGCGGATCAAAGTCAGTGTGATTGCTGATGCGCGGCAGCACCGGCACCACCACTTTCAGCACTTGCTCGGCCTTGTCGGTCTGGCGCTGGTCGATGCCGTCCTCGGCCTCCAGATGCAGGTCCATCACGTATGGCAGCACGCCCACCACCGGTTTGCCGGTGCGCTGTTCCAGCCAGTCGAGGCCCGGTTGCAGCAAGGCGATGTCACCGCGAAAACGATTGATGATGAAACCTTTGACCCGTGCCTGTTCGCTCGGCGAAAGCAACTCCAGCGTGCCGACCAGATGCGCAAAAACGCCGCCGCGATTGATGTCGGCGATCAGCAGCACCGGGCAATCCACCGCTTCGGCAAAGCCCATGTTGGCAATGTCCCCGGCACGGAGATTGATCTCGGCCGGCGAGCCAGCGCCTTCGACCATCACCAGCGGATACGCCGCGCTGAGCCGCTGGTGCGACGCGAGCACCGCTTGCATGGCGATGGCTTTGTAGTCGTGATACGCCACCGCGTTCATGCTGGTGACCGCGCGGCCATGGATGATTACCTGCGCGCCGGTGTCGCTGTTGGGCTTGAGCAGCACCGGGTTCATGTCGGTGTGTGGTTCGAGATGCGCCGCTTGCGCCTGCACCGCTTGCGCCCGGCCGATCTCGCCGCCGTCGGCGGTCACCGCGCTGTTGAGCGCCATGTTCTGCGGTTTGAACGGCACCACCGCCACGCCCTGACGGGTGGCCCAGCGGCACAGCGCCGTCACCAGCGTGCTTTTACCGGCGTCGGACGTGGTGCCTTGCACCATCAGCGTGGTCATTTCGATTCCTTGGCAAAAGCTTGCAGCGCCTGTTCGAGACGCGCTTCTTCAGCGGCGTTGGCAGGCAGGCCGAAACGCAGGCTGCTGTTGTGGGTGAAGATGCGCAGGAGGATGCCGCGTCGAGCCATGAACTCGTGCAGCGCAGGCGCGTGCTCGGTGATCAGCCACTGAAACAACGCGCAACCGCCCTGAGGTTTGAAGCCATAGCGCTCCAGCAACAATGCCAGGCGTTCACTGGCTTCATCGCTGCGAATGCGTTGCCGGGTGTGCGCTTCGGTGTCTTGCAGGCAAGCCTGACCGAGCACCCGCGTCGGCCCGCTGACCGCCCAGGGCCCGACCTGTTCCGCGAGTAATCTGAGCAGTTTGCGCTCGGCCAGCACAAAGCCCAGACGCACCCCCGCCAGACCGAAAAACTTGCCGAACGAGCGCAACACGATCAGGCCAACTTGATGGGTATGCGACGCCAGACTCAGCTGCGGTGTGTTATCCATGAACGCTTCATCGACCACCAGCCAGCCGCCACGCTGGGCCAGCCGAGCGTGCCAGTCGAGCAGCCGCGCCGGGGTCAGGCTCAGACCCGTGGGGTTGTTCGGATTGACCACCACCAGCACGTCGAGGCTGTCGAGAAAGAACTCGACTTCCTGCTCCAGCACTTCGCGCACGATGTAACCACTGCGACGCCAGGCTTCGGCGTGCTCGGCATAACACGGCGACAAAACACCGACCTTGCCGGCGCGGCGCAAACGCGGCAGCAATTGGATCGCCATCTGCGAACCGGCCACCGGCAGCACCTGCGAAGCGCCGTAGTAATCACACGCGGCCTGTTCCAGCCCGTCGTCGGTTTCCGGCAAGCGTGCCCAGGCGCGCAGCGGAATCTCCGGCACCGCAAACGGCCACGGCGCGAGGCCGCTGGACAAGTCGAGCCAGTCAGCCTCGGCAATCCCGTAATCGAGTGCAGCCTTGCGCAGCCGGCCACCGTGCTCAAGCATAGAATTCAGCCCCCACGCAGAGAATCAGCAGCCATAACCATACCCCGCGCTGAACCAATTGCCAGCCGCGATCAATCGAATCGGCATCCGCCGGCGCACCTTCGCCCAGTTGCGGACGCTCATGCAGTTCGCCGTGATAGATCGCCGGCCCGCCCAGTTCGACACCCAACGCACCGGCACCGGCCGCCATCACCGGACCGGCATTCGGGCTGTCCCATTGCGGGCCCTGGCTGCGCCAGCATTTCCAGGCGAGCCGAGTGTTGCCCAGCAGCGCGTAGGTCAGCGCCACCAGCCGGGCCGGAATATAGTTGAGCACGTCGTCGATTTTTGCCGCGCACCAGCCGAAGCGCTCGAAGCGTTCGTTGCGATAGCCCCACATCGCGTCGAGCGTATTGCTCAGGCGATAGAGCACCACGCCCGGCGCACCGGCCACGACAAACCAGAACAACGCGGCGAACACCGCGTCACTGCCGTTTTCCAGCACCGATTCGGTGGCGGCACGGGCGACCGCGGTGCTGTCCAGTTCGCTGGTCTGGCGGCTGACCAGATAGCCGACACGCTTGCGCGCTTCTTCCAGATCATCGGCGCGCAAGGCGGCGGCTACCGGCGCGACATGCTCACCGAGGCTGCGCATGCCGAGGGCGCAATACAGCGCCAGAATCTCGACGATCCAGCCCACGTACGGTGCCCAGGAAAACGCGGTGGCGAGCAAGGTCAGCGGCAGCACCGCGATCACCCACGCGGTGACCCCGTGACTGCGCCAGCCGCGCCCGCCCGCATTGAAACGGCGCTCGATGCGCCCGGCAAAGTTGCCGAACGCCACCAGCGGATGCCAGCGTTTCGGTTCACCCAGCAGCGCATCCAGCGCGACTGCGGCGACACTCAACAACGCCACACTCATTGACTCACTCCCCAATAATTTTCGTACAGCAACTCATTGAGCAGGCGCGACTGCGCCCACCCTTCGAGTACCAGCATCGGCGCCGGATAGAATTCCTTGACCGGCCCCAGGCACAACACTGCCAGCGGCTTGGCCCCGGCCGGCAACTGCAGCAGATCGGCTAGTGCCTGCGGTTCGAACAGCGACACCCAGCCCATGCCCAGTCCTTCGGCACGGGACGCCAGCCACAGGTTCTGAATCGCGCAGGACAGCGAGGCCATGTCCATTTCCGGCAGCGTGCGACGGCCGAAAATGTGTTTTTCGCGATCGTCCATCAGAGCTGCGACCAACACTTCGGCACAGTCGTTTATGCCTTCAACCTTGAGCTTCATGAACTCATCGCTGCGCTCGCCGAGAGCTTCGGCGGTGCGGATGCGCTCTTCTTCGACGAGGTTCTGGATCTGCCCACGCAAGGCGCGGTCGCTGATGCGGATGAAACGCCATGGCTGCATCAGACCGACGCTGGGCGCCTGATGCGCGGCTTCGAGCAGACGGCGCAGCAGCTCCGGTTCGACCGTACCGCCGGTGAAGTGGCGCATGTCGCGGCGTTCGGCGATGGCTTTATAGATCGCTGTGCGCTCGGCCTCAGTGTATGCGTTGTCGCTCATGGCCTCTTCGCGAGCAAGCCCGCTCCCACAGGGGTTAGGTGATCCAATGTGGGAGCGAGCTTGCTCGCGAAGGCGGCCTTGAGGTCTGGCGCAAACAATGCAGCAATCGCCGTCGGATTCGACGGAAAGTAGAAATGCACGTACGACGCCGTCATCCGCCCTTCCCGATAAACCGCCTCGGCCCCACGCCCGCCGTTCGGGCTCAGGCCCCGGGCAATCGGCGTCAGCTCGGTGCTGGTCAGGGAATGGTGATAGGTGTGCCCACGCAGCGAGCCCTCCGGCAGATCCACCGCTTGCAGTGCCAGTGCCGCCAGACGTTTTTGCATCACCGCCTCACCGCGCAGCAGGCCGACCAGTTCGGCGCGATTGCCGTCGACATCGGTCAACGCGTCGAGCAGATAGAGCATGCCGCCGCATTCGGCGAGCAGCGGTTTACCAGCGGCGTGGTGCGCACGGATTGCATCGAGCATTGCCACGTTTTGCGATAGCGCGACATGGTGCAATTCCGGATAACCGCCGGGCAGATACAGACTGTCGGTCTCGGGCAATTGCGTATCGCGGATCGGCGAGAAGAAACTCAACTCGGCGCCCATCGCCCGTAGCAGGTCGAGACTGGCGCCGTAGGTGAAGGCAAAGGCCTCATCGCGAGCGACAGCAATGCGCACGCCGTCGAGCAGCGGTTCAGCGTTGATCATTTCAGGCGCGGCGAACTCCACGGCCGGTGGCAGCGCTACCTCGCAACTGCTGGCCAGCGCTTCGGCGGCGGCGTCGAGACGCAGGTCGAGGTCATTCAGTTCACTGGCCTGCACCAGGCCGAGATGGCGGCTCGGCAACTCGATCCCGGTCTCGCGGGACAGCGCGCCGTACCAGCGCAAACCTTCGGTGAGGCTGCCTTCGAGCAATTGCGCATGACGCAAAGTGCCGACACGGTTGGCCAGCACGCCGGCAAACGGCAGGTCCGGCTGATAACGCGCCAGCCCCAGCGCCAAGGCGCCGAAGGTCTGGGCCATGGCGGTGCCGTCGATCACGCCGAGCACCGGCACACCAAAATGCCGCGCCAGATCAGCGCTGGACGGCGTGCCGTCGAACAGGCCCATCACGCCTTCGATCAGGATCAGATCGGCTTCGGCGGCGGCTTCCCATAACAGACGGCGGCTTTCCTGCTCGCCGACCATCCACATGTCCAGTTGATACACCGGCGCACCGCTGGCGCGCTCGAGAATCATCGGGTCGAGGAAGTCCGGGCCGCACTTGAACACGCGCACCTTGCGCCCCTGGTTGCGATGCAAGCGAGCGAGCGCGGCAGTGACGGTGGTCTTGCCCTGACCGGAGGCCGGCGCGGCGATCAGTACCGCCGGGCAGTGACGTGGTTGATTCAAAGTTCGACGCCTTTCTGCGCTTTGATGCCGGCCTGGAAGGCGTGTTTGAGCATGCCCATTTCGGTGACGGTATCGCCCATCTCGATCATTTCCGGCTTGGCCGCGCGACCGGTGACGATTACGTGCTGCATCGGCGGACGCGCCTGCAAGTCGCTGAGCACTCGATCCAGATCGAGGTAGCCGTGCTTGAGGGCGATGTTCAGTTCGTCCAGCACCACCAGGCCGATCGACGGATCACGCAGCAGCTCGCGGGACACTTCCCACGCGGCTTCGGCGGCGGCGATGTCACGCTGGCGATCCTGGGTTTCCCAGGTGAAGCCCTCGCCCATCACGTGAAAGCGCACTTGCTCGGGGAAACGGCGGAAGAACAGTTCTTCGCCCGTGCTGTTGCGGCCTTTGATGAACTGCACCACGCCGCACTGCATGCCGTGGCCCATGGCGCGGGCGAGCATGCCGAACGCCGAGCTGCTTTTGCCTTTGCCATTGCCGGTGAGCACCAGCACCAGACCGCATTCGTCAGGCGAATTGGCGATGCGTTCGTCGATCACGGCTTTTTTGCGCTGCATACGCGCCAGATGGCGTTCGTCGCGCTCGGGGGAATCGGTCATGGGGGAGCTCTCCGTTGAGGCTGGATAACGGCGGGCAGGCACAAGAATAGACGGCAAAAAGCCTGGCATCGCCCACCGTGATGCCGCTGGATGGATCAGGCCGGTCTCCGGGCTCATGAGCGGCGAATCGCCTGACTGCGCGCCTTCCCGCGTCGTCGACACAGTGGCTCAATGCACAGTTTTCACTCATTTACCGTTGCGGGGGCAGCGCCGGGATCGTGATCGTGCTTCGCCTGAAGACAACCCTCACCGGCTTCCCTGTTTCACTCTGTCGACACGCGTCACAGAGCACCTGAAACAAGCCGCGAAGGTTAGAGGGTTGGGGGTGGAGCGTCAATTAAAGAGGGGGCCGTCGGGCGAATAACTGCCGTCGATCAATTATCTGACGCCAATCTTGTGCCACACTGAGACAAGTGATATCAAAGAGCCATGCTTTTGATTGAAAAAGCACATCACAACAATAAGGATGATGACGATGCAAGGCATGATCATCAGCAACCCGCGCCTGGAATTCCTGCGCCCGATGCTTGAACGCTGGTTTGACTGTATCGACCGCTACAACGCTGTACGCGGCGACAACGACACCCCTTACTGGCATGACGAGAAAGCCAATCTCGGCTTGCTCTCCGCGGCAGCCTGGATGGCCGAGCTGGTGACACTTTGTGATACCTCGACCCGAAAGCAGAACGAGGAAGGCGAACGCAATGCCCGCGCCGATCTGTTCATCGCCGGCGCCGAAGACCGCGCCTACCTTCAGGCCACCCAGCGCTGGCCACGGGTCAACAACCTTAATCTGACCCAGGCCCTGCTGGACATCACCAGCGACGCCAAACGCATCAGTTTTGCCAGCGACCTCAAGCTCGGTTGCCTGTTCGTCGCCCCGCAAAAAGCCCAACACAGCGCCAGCCCCGAAGAGTTGCAGGACATGGTCGACGACCTGCAAAAGGAACATTGCTGCGCAGTGGCCTGGTATTTCCCCTACGCCTACCGCAAGTTGCGCAGCGAAGCGGGCAACTATCACCCGGGCATCGCCGTGCTGTTCAAAGAGGCCCGCGGTTGAGCGGTTGAACCATCGGGTGCGCACACTCCTCTATGATTAGGCATGCATTCATAGGGAAGATCAGTAATGCGCAAAACCCAACTCGCTCTCGTCATCGCCCTCGCCGGAGGGCTCGCCGCCTGTGGTGAATCCTCCAGCCTGCAAGTTTCCGACGGCACCGGCCCGTCACCGAAACTGCCCGAACCGAACAAAACCCTGATCCCGACGGTGAACATCGCCCCGGCGATCGGCTGGCCCGCCGGCGGCAAACCGACCGCCGCAGCCGGCACGCAGGTCGCAGCATTCGCCGAAGGCCTCGATCATCCGCGCTGGCTCTACGTGCTGCCCAACGGTGACGTGCTGGTGGCGGAAACCAACGCTCCGCCCAAGCCTGACGACAGCAGCGGCATTCGTGGCTGGGTGATGAAGAAAGTCATGGGCAAGGCCGGCGCTGGTGTGCCGAGCCCGAACCGCATCACCCTGTTGCGCGACGCCGACCACGACGGCGTGGCCGAGACCCGCACGGTGTTTCTGCAAAACCTCAATTCGCCGTTTGGCATGACCCTGGTCGGTAACGATTTGTACGTCGCTGACACCGATCGCCTGCTGCGCTTCCACTACGAATCCGGCGCGACCGAGATCAAGACGCAGCCGATCAAAGTCACCGATCTGCCGGGCGGCACGCTGAACCATCACTGGACCAAAAACGTCATCGCCAGCAAGGACGGCAGCAAGCTGTACGTCACTGTCGGCTCGAACAGCAACGTCGGCGAGAATGGTCTGGATAAAGAAGAAGGTCGCGCCGCGATCTGGGAAGTCGATCGCGCCACCGGCAACCACCGGATCTTCGCCTCGGGCATCCGCAACCCCAACGGCCTGGCGTGGGAGCCCACGACAGGCGCGCTGTGGACAGCGGTCAATGAGCGTGACGAAATCGGCAGTGACCTGGTGCCGGACTACATCACCTCGGTCAAGGACGGTGGCTTCTATGGCTGGCCCTTCAGCTATTACGGTCAGCACGTGGATGTGCGAGTTAAGCCGCAAAATCTGGATCTGGTGGCCAAAGCCATCGCCCCGGACTACGCCGTTGGCCCGCACACCGCCTCGCTGGGCCTGACGTTCGCCGATGGCAACAGCCTGCCGGCGCAATTCAAGGAGGGCGCCTTCATCGGCCAGCACGGCTCGTGGAACCGCAAACCGCACAGTGGCTACAAGGTGATTTTCGTACCGTTCGCCGCCGGCAAGCCGAACGGAGCACCGGTGGATGTGCTGACCGGTTTCCTCGACAAGGACGAAAACGCACTTGGCCGCCCGGTGGGCGTGGTGATCGACCAGCAAGGTGGTTTGCTGGTGGCGGATGATGTGGGGAACAAGGTGTGGCGGGTGTCGTCCGCTAAATAAATCAGGGCCCGACACATAACAAATGTGGGAGCGGGCTTGCTCGCGAAAGCGTCAGGTCATTCAACATCATGGGTGAATGACACACCGCATTCGCGAGCAAGCCCGCTCCCACATTTAGATTTTCAGCGTTTACGGGTTATGCGCCAGATGCTCCGGCTGCAACACCCGCTTGGCACTCAGGTACGCCTTCTGCCAGTACGCCTTCGACAGACTGTCCAGCTTCACCGTGCCGCCGGTGGCCGGCGCGTGCACGAAGCGCCCTTCGCCGACGTAGATTCCCGCATGGCTGACCTGCGAGCCGCCATTGGTGGCGAAGAAGATCAGGTCGCCGGTCTGCAAACCCTCTTTGCCGACATTCGGCGCCTGCATCACGATCATCTCGCGCGTCGAACGCGGCAAAGAGATACCGGCAGCATCGCGGTAGACGAAACCGATCAGGCCACTGCAATCGAACCCGGAATCCGGTGTGTTGCCGCCCCAGCGATAAGGTGTGCCAACCAGGCCCAGCGCGCGAAACAGCACGTCTTCAGCAGCCGGCGAAAAAGCCTGGGAAGGCCCGAACACCACCGGGGCGCGTACCACGGGAGCAGGCGGCGGAGTGCGGCTGGCGCAGGCGCTGAGCAGCGCTGCGAAGAAAATCACTGTGAGGCGGGCCGACATCGTCATAAGCAGAACATCCTGATCTGGCTGCGGCTTTCTCTGCCGAATGGACAGAAACAAAACCGCCTGCGGAGCACGCAGGCGGTTTGCCATCAATATAGATACAGGATTCTAGCGGCTACGCGGCAAACTTCAAGTAAGACTTTAACTTCACCTTGTAAAGTCTAGGTCTACTCCCTTGCCGGGCACCGTTTTTGTCGCCACGGACGTGGCGACAACGGGGGAATTACTTGCGAGCGGTGACCACGGTCGGAGCCATCGCGAGGGCGCGCTTGGCTTCGATGAAGGTCTTGCTCCAGTAGCTGTCACCCAGGCTGTCGATGCGAACACCGCCGCTGCGACGACTGCTGGAGTGGATGAACTGATTGTCACCCAGGTAGATCCCGGCGTGGCTCACACGACCGCGACGACCATTGGTGGCGAAGAACAGCAGATCGCCCGGCTCAAGGTTGCCGCGCGAGACCAGAGGCGCATCGACGTTGATCATTTCACGGGTGGAGCGCGGCAGATTCATGCCGGCTTCTTCGCGGAACAGATAACCGATGAAACCGCTGCAGTCGAAGCCGGCTTCAGAGGTACCGCCGAAACGGTAACGGGTACCGATCAGGGACATGCCGCGTTCAAGGATGCTGTCGGCCAGAACCGGGAGCTCGTACGGCTTCTTGTTGAAGTCCGAGAGTTCTTTTTCGGTGTCCAGCTCTTCCTGGTAAATAACGGAAGACTGGGCAGTGGCAGAATTTTTAACCTGCTGAGGCTGCTCTTGAACTGGAGAATGAGCAGCGCAACCGAACAACAGGGTGACGAGTGCGAGAGGCACGAGGGGTGCGAAGCGATTTAGCATGGGCACGACCGTGGCTGAAGTTGTAAAGAAGCCGAGACTATGCCCGCTATCGGCCTCATTTGCAAATTCAATCGATCTTTTTGTGACTTCCCGGTTTCTCGTTTACATCTAAGCGCTTAAGCCCATTTGACTCGATACGCGGTCTGCATACGTTGCGGAAACGCGGATTTTCTGGCGCCTGAAATATGTCGAAACGCGGTCAAAGCCGCGTATTTCAAGGGCTGGCTACCAGCCAAGGGTTTCTTTCAGGAACGGAATCGTCAGCTTGCGTTGCGCCTGCAACGAGGCCTGATCCAGCTGTTCGAGCAGGTCGAACAATGCACTCATGCTGCGGGTGCCGCGAGTCAGAATAAAGTGCCCGACTTCATCGGTCAGATGCAGACCGCGACGCGACGCGCGCAATTGCAGGGCACGCAATTTGTCTTCATCGGAGAGCGGACGCATCTGGAAGATCAGCGCCAGGGTCAGGCGCGATTTGAGGTCAGCCAGCTTCACCGGCAGCTCGCGCGGCGAGGTTGAAGCGGCAATCAGCAAACGTCGACCGCTGTCACGCAGGCGGTTGAACAGATGAAACATCGCCTCTTCCCAGTCCGGCTTGCCGGCAATCACCTGCAAGTCATCCAGGCAGACCAGTTCGTACTGCTCAAGGTTGTCGAGGATTTCGACACCACGATCCATCAGCTCGGCCAGCGGCAGATACACCGCCGGTTCACCCATCTGCTCGAAACGCAGACATGCCGCCTGCAAAAGATGCGTACGCCCTACCCCATGCTTGCCCCACAGGTAGATGAGGCTTTCGGTCCAGCCGGCGTCGGCTTCGCATAGGCGCTCGACATAGCCGAGTGCAGCGGCATTGGCGCCTGGGTAGTAGTTTATGAAGGTGGCGTCGTCACGCAGACGCACACCTAGGGGCAGCTGAATCGGTTTCATGCTGACTGAACAGTTCTCAAGGAACCGTTAGTGGCCTCTGTGTAAAGTTTGCGAAGTTTATACCCGTGAAGCTGAGCGCACAATGCGACAGACCCCAAGCAAAATCAAAGGTTTGCGTTAACACGCTGGTTTTATGACAGTTTCTCTGACGCGGTATCGAAACACCCCGCCGCAAAACACGGGCCAACCCGGCACAATGCCGGGCCGCCCGTGATCGGATTACAACTCGGGATCATCTGCCCCGCTGTAAATATCCGAGTCCTTGTACAAATCGTGCACGTGACGCACCAGCACCATGATCACCGCCGCCACCGGCAATGCCAGCAGCACACCGGTAAAGCCGAACAGCTCGCCGCCGGCCAGGATCGCGAAGATCACCGCCACCGGATGCAGGCCGATCCGGTCGCCGACCAGCAGCGGCGTCAGCACCATGCCTTCCAGCGCCTGCCCGACCATGAACACCGCAACGATGCCGATCATCGGGTACAGGTCGCCACCGAACTGGAACAGCCCGGCAATCAGCGCCGCGCCAATACCGATCACAAAACCCATGTACGGCACGATTGCCGCGAGGCCTGCGATCAGGCCGATCAACAGCCCCAGTTCCAGACCAATAATCATCAGGCCCGCTGCGTAGATCACGCCCAGCGCCAGCATCACCAGCAGTTGCCCGCGCACGAAAGCGCCGAGCACTTCGTGGCACTCACCGGCGAGCGAGACGATGGTTTCTTCACGATCACGCGGCAACAGGCTGCGGATCTTGGCCATCATCACGTCCCAGTCGCGCAGCAGATAAAAACTCACCACTGGAATCAGCACCAGATTCGCCAGCCAGCCGATCAGCGCCAGACTCGAGGCCGTCGCCTGACTCAGCACCACACCGACGATGTCAGTGGTCTGCCCCATGTGTTCGCTGATCGCCGCCTTGACCTTGTCGAACTTCCAGAAGCCGTCAGACAGGCCCAGCTTCGATTGCGCCCACGGCAGCGCCGTGTGCTGCAGCCAGTCAAGCATTTGCGGCGCCAACTCATACAAACGCACCAACTGCTTGGCAAGCATCGGCACCAGCACCAACAGCAACGTGGTGACGATCAGAGTGAACAAGGCGAACACCGCGATCACACCCCAGGTTCGCGACAAACCGAGTTTCTCCAACCGATCCACCAGCGGATCGAACAGATACGCCAGCAGCAACGCCACCAGAAACGGCGTGAGGATCGGATGCAGCAACCACACAAACGCGCAAAGCAGGACTACCCCACCGAGCCAGAACCAACGCCGCGTATCGGCCATGTATCACTCCTGCTTCTATATAAGGAAAGACTTACCAGCGAAACCGCAACGAAGGCGCTACCGGTGCAGGCGCCTGAGCCGCAACAGGCGCTGCACCTGCCACCGCTGGCTGCGGCGCTGCCACTGGCGTCGGTGCTTCGGCCGGCAACTCCTGCAACTTCGCCAACGACAATTGCGAGCGCAACTGATCGGCACTGCCGTTGACCCGATACACGATGCGATCACCATCGACACTTTGCAGACGCACACCGAAGGGTTCGAGTAACCGCAGCAGCGTGGCGTAATGCTCAAGATTCATGCCCTGCACTTCCAGAGTCTGTTGGCCCGAAGCGCCAGGCTTGGCGACAAAGCGCGGCGCCAGACGCTCGGCCACCGCCAGCATCACGGCATCGGCCACGGCAGCCTGATCGGCGCCCTGCACACTGCCGGCCTCTTTCTGATCGCCCAGCCACAGATGCCACTTGGCCTGCCACTGCCCGCCCTCTTCGTGCGCATGTACCGCCAGCAACGCATCCGCGCCGTAACGCTCCGAAGCGCCGCGCAATGGCGCGGGATCGGTGCCATCCAGCACTGGCGCGGTAGCCACCAGTTGCTCACTCAGATCCGCTAGCGGCAGACGCAGCGGCAAGCCGCGATGCTGAGCCGCAGAACGCAATGGTGCAGCCGCTGCCTGACCGTCGCCGACCAGGCTCGAACCTTCAGTCGAATCGTTCAGCCACCAGCTCAGAATCGACGGCCGACTCGCCCCCCACAATGACAGCCCGGCGCGACGCAGCGCCTGCTCGGTGGTGGCCGGATCGAAATCGACCTTGAGCACCTCCGGCGGCCCGGCATCGAAACCGAACTGACTGATGATCTGCTGCGGATCCTTGCGAATCGCTGCCAGCCCCGGATTCTGCGGAGCCTTGGGGTCACCGGTCAGGCGCAACACCAGCGTATCCAGTGCCGCCTGAGTGGCGCGATCACGCTCTTCCGGCGCCTGGCTGCTGACCGGCTGGCGCACTTGATAGAGACCCTTGAGGTTTTCGGCATGACTCGCCAGGCTGACCAACGACAAACAACCCACAACCAACAATTTACAAAAACGCATGGAAAATTCCCGTCGACAGGAGCGGCTGGAACAGGCCGCGTGAACCGGTTAAGCAAGGCTGTGACAATCTGCCATCGCAAAACATTCACACGCTAGCGGTAAGTTTTTGCACAGTGATAACGATAGACGGTTAATCGGCACACCTTATACAGGCAGCCGCCCGGCACAATTGCAAAAAATTTCAGTCGATTATGCCCCTGCCCGTCGGCGCGAGGATGGCCGCTGCCCCTCAAGCCTGATAAAATCGCGCGCCTTCGCAGACCGGCAACAGCCGGGCACCCCGAAATTCGCGTAAGGCCATCGCCCTCTCGATTTCGATGTTCCCGCTGAACTCGGTCGTTACCCCTGAATCCCCTCCCCTAAAGGCCTGGATCATGAGCAAGCAACCCTCCCTGAGCTACAAGGACGCCGGTGTAGACATCGACGCCGGTGAAGCATTGGTCGAACGCATCAAGAGCGTCGCCAAGCGCACTGCGCGCCCGGAAGTCATGGGCGGCCTGGGCGGTTTCGGCGCCCTCTGCGAGATCCCGGCCGGTTACAAACAGCCGGTGCTGGTTTCCGGTACTGATGGCGTCGGCACCAAGCTGCGCCTGGCGCTGAACCTGAACAAGCATGACAGCATCGGCCAGGACCTGGTCGCCATGTGCGTCAACGATCTGGTGGTGTGCGGCGCAGAACCGCTGTTCTTCCTCGACTACTACGCCACGGGCAAGCTGAACGTCGACGTAGCTGCCACCGTGGTCACCGGTATCGGTGCAGGCTGCGAACTGGCTGGCTGCTCCCTGGTCGGCGGCGAAACCGCTGAAATGCCTGGCATGTACGAAGGCGAAGACTACGATCTGGCCGGCTTCTGCGTCGGCGTCGTGGAAAAAGCCGAAATCATCGACGGCTCGAAAGTCGCCACCGGTGATGCGCTGATCGCCCTGCCATCGTCCGGCCCGCACTCCAACGGCTACTCGCTGATCCGCAAGATCATCGAAGTGTCGGGTGCCGACATTGAAACCGTTCAGCTCGACGGCAAGCCACTGACCGAACTGCTGATGGCCCCGACCCGCATCTACGTGAAGCCGCTGCTCAAGCTGATCAAAGACACCGGCGCGGTCAAAGCCATGGCCCACATCACCGGTGGCGGCCTGCTGGACAACATTCCGCGCGTTCTGCCAAAAGGCGCTCAGGCCGTGGTTGACGTGGCCAGCTGGACTCGCCCGGCGGTCTTCGACTGGCTGCAAGAGAAAGGCAACGTCGACGAGACCGAAATGCACCGCGTACTGAACTGCGGCGTGGGCATGGTGATCTGCGTGGCTCAGGAGCACGTTGAAGTGGCCCTGAACACCCTGCGTGACGCCGGCGAACAGCCTTGGGTCATCGGCCAGATCGCTGCCGCTGCCGAAGGCGCTGCCCAGGTTGATCTGCAGAACCTTAAGGCTCATTAATGTCCGCAACCTGTGATGTCGTGGTGCTGTTGTCCGGCACCGGCAGTAACTTGCAGGCTCTGATCGACAGCACGCGGACCGGCGACAGCCCGGTCCGCATCGCTGCGGTGATTTCCAACCGCGCCGACGCCTATGGCCTGCAACGCGCCAGTGACGCGGGTATCGCCACCCGCTCGCTGGATCACAAGGCTTTCGAAGGTCGCGAGGCCTTCGATGCTGCCCTGATCGAACTGATCGACGAATTCAAACCAAAACTCGTGGTACTGGCCGGCTTCATGCGTATTCTCAGCGCTGATTTCGTGCGCCACTATCAGGGTCGTCTGCTCAATATCCACCCGTCGCTGCTGCCCAAATACAAAGGGTTACACACTCATCAGCGCGCGCTCGAGGCCGGCGATGCGGAGCACGGCTGCTCCGTGCACTTCGTCACCGAGGAACTCGATGGTGGACCACTGGTCGTACAGGCAGTAATACCGGTAGAGTTGCACGACACGCCGCAGACACTTGCGCAGCGAGTGCATGTCCAGGAACACCTGATCTATCCGATGGCTGTACGCTGGTTTGCCGAAGGCCGACTGGCACTCGGTGAGCAAGGTGCTTTACTGGATGGCCAGTTACTCGCGGCCAGCGGCCACTTGATTCGACACTAGGAGATTTTATGCGTCGCGCCCTGCTCTTCGCTTGCGCTCTGCTCGCCCTGCCTTTCGCGCAGGCGGCAGACCTTCAACCGTTCTCCGCCAGCTACACCGCCGACTGGAAACAGTTGCCCATGAGCGGCACCGCCGAACGCAGCCTGACCAAGGAAGCCAACGGCGTCTGGAAACTCAGCTTCAAAGCGTCGATGATGATCGCCAGCCTGACCGAAGAAAGCACGCTGACCCTGGACAAGGACACCCTGCTGCCACAGTCCTACCACTTCGAACGTGGTGGTCTGGGCAAAGCAAAAAAGGCTGATCTGGACTTCGACTGGAACAGCAAGATGGTCACCGGCACTGACCGGGGCGACGCGGTGAAGATCCCGCTGAACCGTGGCATGGTCGACAAGTCGACCTATCAACTGGCGCTGCAGCACGACGTCGCCTCCGGCAAAAAGACCATGAGCTATCAGGTGGTCGACGACGGTGAAGTCGACACCTATGACTTCCGTGTATTGGGTGCCGAGAAAGTCGACACCAAGGCCGGCAAGATCGATGCAATCAAGGTCGAGCGCGTGCGTGACCCGACACAAAGCAAGCGCATCACTGTGCTGTGGTTCGCCAAGGACTGGGATTACCTGCTGGTCCGCCTGCAACAGGTTGAAACCGACGGCAAGGAGTACAACATCATGCTCCAGGACGGCACGGTCAACGGCAAAACCGTTAAAGGCAGCTGATCTGCCGCTACAACGGAAAGCCCCGCAGATGCGGGGCTTTTTTGTGCCTGCGATTCCCAGGCGACACACAAATACTGTGGGAGCGGGCTTGCTCGCGAAGGCGGCCTGCCAGCTAACGAAGATGTATCTGATACAACACCTTCGCGAGCAAGCCCGCTCCCACAGGGGGTGAGTGCAATCGTCAAGGGTCAGCTCAGACCGAAAATCTGGCCACCATATTGTTCAAATCCACCGCCAGCCGCGACAACTCCTGGCTTGCCGCACTGGTCTGATTTGCCCCCGCCGACGTCTGCATCGCCAGATCGCGGATGTTCATCAGGTTGCGGTCCACCTCCCGCGCCACCGCTGCCTGCTCCTCCGAGGCGCTGGCGATCACCAGGTTGCGCTCGTTGATCAAGGTGAACGCCGAGGCAATTTCCTCCAGCGCCAAACCCGCAGCCTTGGCCAGTTCCAGAGTCGAATTGGCGCGGACGCTGCTCTGTTGCATCGAACTGACCGCCGAATCGGTGCCCTGCTGGATGCCACCGATCATCTGCTCGATTTCCTGGGTCGATTGCTGGGTGCGATGGGCCAGCGCCCGCACCTCATCGGCCACCACCGCGAAGCCACGCCCGGCATCCCCGGCCCGCGCCGCCTCAATCGCTGCGTTCAGTGCCAGCAGATTGGTCTGCTCGGCAATCGAGCGGATCACGTCGAGCACTTTGCTGATGCCGTGAACCTTCTGCGCCAGATCCTCGACCTGCGTTGCATTGGACGTGACGTCGTCAGCCAGGGACTGGATCGAAGTCACCGTCTGGTTGACCTGCTCGCGCCCATGCTGGGCAATCCGGTCAGACTCGCGCGACGCCTCGGAAGTCGCCACGGCGTTGCTCGCGACCTCTTCCACGGCAGCGGTCATCTGATTGACCGCCGTGGCGGCCTGCTCGATCTCCAGGCTTTGCTGGTGCAGCCCGCGCGTGGCGTCCTCGGTGACGCAACTCAGTTCCTCCGAGGCCGACGCCAACTGGCTGGACGATTCGGAAATCTGCCGAATGGTGTCGCGCAGGTTGTGCTGCATGCTTTTCAGCGCCTGCAGCAGCCGCGCCGGTTCGTCCTTGCCGGAGATGTTGATATCGCCCGTCAGATCACCGCCGGCCACCACTTCCGCCACGCCCAGTGATTGCGCCAGCGGCAGGACGATGCTGCGGGTCAGCAACAACGCCAGACCGATGGTGATCAATGCGGTAATGCCAATCATCACCCCGACCCACACCCGCGAATTGATGAAAACCAGGCGCGCGGCTTCGGTGGCAAGGTTGGCGTTGTGCTTGTTCAGCTCGACCAGCTCCTTCAGGGTGACCGCCATGTCGTCGGCCAACGGGCTCATTTCACCGTTGAGAATCGCCGCCGCCTCCTCCACCCGATTCTGTGCGGACAACTGCATGACCTGCGCCTGAAACTCCAGGTACTGGTGCTCGGCAACCTTGAAGCGGTCGAACAACTTGCGCTCCTCGGGCAGCACGATCAACACGTCATAGCGTTGTTGGGCTTCGCTCAAGACACCGCGCAGGTCATTGAGCTTGGCGACATTCTGCGCCAGCGCCTGCGGGTCACGATTGAGCAGCAGGCGCATGGTCAGCGCACGCAGGCGCAACATGTCCTGACTCATCTCGCCGACCGCCATCACGCTCGGCAGCCAGTTGTTGTCGACCTCATCAGACTGGGCGCGCATGTTCGCCATTTGCAGCAGGGCGAACGCCCCGAGGGCAAACACCATCAGCGCCAACACACCAAAACCCAGGCCGGCTCGCGGCGCGATATTGAGACTACGGATGCTCATGACTCTGGTTCCTTCCAAAAGCGCTGCATCAACCCTGCAGCTGGTTGCTTTAGAAGGTATCGGCCCGGCGAAAATTTGCGTAAGACCAAAAGGTGATATCAAAACGCCTCGATACTTCGAACCCTCGGCATTAACGATTCAGCGCGGTTTCCCGGACTTTGCCGCTGTTCGCGGCAATATCGCCAGGAAGTTATCCCGGGCGACCTTACGCGCAATTTCTTCAGGCAAGGCATCAAGGAACGGCGTGAAGCTGCGCATTTCCTGACCGAGCTTGGTGAAACGGCCTACAACATCCGAGCCGATCATGAATCGATCAGGGTATTTCTCGACCAAGGCCAGCCATTCCGCACGCGGCTTGCCCTGCTCGTCCAGCAGGTACGGTGTGAGCATGCTCCACGACAGATCGATGTACAGATTCGGATAAGCCTCAAGCATCCGACTCACCGTCGGTAGGAGGAATTTCAGTTGCGTCTGGTGCCGATGAATTTCCGCGCTGGTGCCGGCGTGCGCCCAGATGAACCGGGTGTGCGGGTGATTACGCAGGGGTTCTTCGATTTCCTTCAAGTACAGCGGATTTTTCTCACGCTTGGAGGTGATGTTGGAATGCAGCATCACTGGCAGATCGTTTTCGGCAGCCAGGTGATAAATCCGCTTCATCGCCTCGTTATTGGCCCGTGGCGTGTCGCCGGCGGTCAACGCCGTCAAGTCATCATGGCGGGTGAACACTTCACCAATGCCCTGCCACAGCCCCGGATACAGATCGAGCATGCGCTGAATGTGTGCGGCGGAGTTCTTGTCGTTGGGGTTGAAGCCTGAAAGGAACGGATGAAAGTGCTGACGCTGCTCCGGAGTCAGCTTTTGCACGGCATCGGCAACGATCACATCGGTGGCGCTGTACCAGTAGGCATCGGCATCATCGCCGGCGTAATAGCGCGGACGCTTGGGTTCGTCCTCGTGCCATTTCTTCGCCACGGGAATACCGGAAATCATCACATGGTCGATGGAATTGTCCTGCATGGCCGTGAGCAATTTCGCCATGCCGGCGGTTTCCTGGAAGAAGTCCACGTAGTGCAAGTGCGCATCGCTGTAGGTGTAATCGCGGGCGCTGGCGCTACCGGCGAATGCCAGCAGGCAGGCAAGACTCAAACGAAACAAGGACACAAGTAATCTCCGGCAGGTAGGCATAGCCTAGACCCTGAGCCGATGACAAGGGTTCATCCTGCAGGAAAGTGGAACGCGGCTCTGTAGGAATGCTCTATAACTGCAAGGTCCTTTTTTGATCGCACGACTTTTTCCTACTGCCAGTGAGGTTGCCATGACTGTTACCGTCAATACCGTCTCCGCCGAAGGTTTTCGTCACACCGTACAGATCGATGACCACGAATTGTTTGCCGACGTGCCGAAGTCTGCTGGCGGCGAGGGCTCGGCCCCCGAGCCACACGACTACTTCGACGCCGCGCTCGGTGCCTGCAAGGCACTGACCCTGAAGATGTACGCAAAGAAGAAAGACATCCCGCTGACCGGCGTGGGTGTCGAGGTCAAACGCGACAACAGCGAAGAGCAGAAAGGCAAATACGCCCTGCACGTGACGCTTACCCTCAAGGGCGTCCTCAACGATGCCCAGCGTGAAGAGTTACTGCGCGTGGCTGATCGCTGCCCGATCCACAAACTGATGACTACCACCGACGTCAGCATCGAAACCCACGCCCCACAAGGCTTCGACAGCCAGTAATCACCCTCTTGCCAGCGGCGGGTTATGCTTCTGGCATCACCCGCTCAGCCTGGAATGCACCATGGATACGCAACCACTGATCATCCGCCCGCGCGCCGAAGACGTCGAAGGCCAGCCGATCCTGCGCCCGCTGCCGTCAGCCAAATGCCGCGGCATCGGGCCTTTCGTGTTTTTCGACCACATGCTCGAAACGGTTTATCCGACGGGCAAAGGCATGAACATCCGACAGCATCCGCACATTGGTCTGTCGACCCTGACCTACCTGTTCGAAGGGCAAATCCAGCACAAGGACAGCCTCGGCTCCGATCAGGTGGTCAGTGCTGGCGATGTCAGCTGGATGACCGCGGGCAGTGCGATTGCCCACGTCGAGCGCACGCCCGAGCCGCTGTGGGAGCAAAGCTTCACCATGCACGGCTTGCAGATCTGGCTGGCCTCGCCCAAGGATCACGAGCAAGGTCCGGGACATTACAGCCATCACCCGGCGGCAACCTTGCCGGTCAGCGATAACCTTGGTGTGCAGATCCGGATGATCGCCGGGTCAGGCTTTTGCCTGGAATCGCCGGTGCCGGTGCTTTCTCCTACGCTGTACGCCGAAGTAAAGATGCAGACCGCAACCACTTTGCTGATCCCGACCGAGCACGAAGAACGCGCGATTTATGTGCTGAGTGGCGATGCGCAGTTGAATGGCGAGCCCCTCGAACCCCATGCGCTGGCGGTGTTGCCGGCCGGGGAACAGATGAGCCTGTTTGCCGAGGGTGATGTACACGCGGTGGTGTTTGGCGGCGCGCCGCTGGACGGGCCTCGGCGGATCAACTGGAATTTTGTCGCGAGCGATCCGGCGGCGATCGATGAGGCACGGCACAAGTGGGCGGCCGGGGATTGGCCGACGGTGCCGGGGGAAGTGGAGCGGATTGAATTGCCGCGTTAAGTCTTTACCCTCACCCCAGCCCTCTCCCGGTGGGAGAGGGAGCCGACCGAGGTATCTGGCGTCATACATCGACCTGAAAAATCCTGGCGATTATGGATTCACTAAGGCACTTTCAGGTCGGCGTAATCCTTGAGCATCCCCCGATCGGTCCCCTCTCCCTTAGGGAGAGGGTTAGGGTGAGGGGCTTTTAGCTTTCCAGGCTTCAGGCTTTGAACACTTCATCCAGCAAATCATGCATCGACTTGAACGCACGCTTGGCGGTCTTCGCGTCGTACATCATCTTGCCCGGCACATTGGCATGTGGATCGGTGAACGAGTGCACCGCACCGCCATAGCTGAGCAACTGCCAATCGACCTTCGCCGCGTTCATTTCATCTTCGAACGCCGGCAATTGCTCCTTCGGCACCAGCGGGTCGGAGGCACCGTGCAGCACCAGCACCGAGCCCTTGATGTTCTTTGCGTCCGCCGGGTTCGGCGAATCGAGCGTGCCATGGAACGACACCACAGCCTTCACCGGCGCACCGGTACGGGCCAGATCCAGCGCACAGCAACCACCAAAGCAGAAACCGAACACCGCAAGCTTCGAGGTATCGACCGCTGCCTCGCCCTGCTTCTGCAACTGCTCGAACGCTGCCTGCATGCGCTTGCGCAGCAGTGCACGATCGTTCTTCAGCGGCATCATCGCCGCGCCGGCCTCGTCAGCGTTCTGCGGACGTACTGCCTGGCCATACACGTCAGCAATCAACACCACGTAGCCCTTGGCCGCGACCGACTTGGCGATCTCCTCCGCACCGGCGCTGACACCCATCCAGTTCGGCGCCATCAGCAGGCCCGGGCGCGCGCCCTTGTGCTCGGCGTCGAACGCCAGACGACCTTCATAGGGCTGGCCATCCAGCTGATAGACCACGGAACGTACAGTAACTTGGCTCATTTCTGACTCCTGATTAGTTAAACACCAGAATGAAAAAACCCGCCGAAGCGGGTTTTTCTACAACGTGATCAAGCTGACAGTTCAACCAGCAGCTTGTTCAGACGGGTCACGTAAGCGGCCGGGTCTTTCAAGCTTTCGCCAGCCGCCAGGGCGGCCTGATCGAAGAGGATGTGCGACAGGTCGCCAAAACGCCCTTCGTTCTGCTCGCCGTCGAGTTTCTCGATCAGCGGGTGACTCGGGTTGAATTCGAAAATCGGCTTCGACTCCGGCACTTTCTGTCCGCTGGCTTCGAGGATCTGGCGCATTTGCAGGCCCAGGTCCTGTTCGCCGATGGCCAGAATGGCTGGCGAATCGGTCAGACGATGGGAAACCCGGACTTCCGCCACGGAATCGCCCAGCGCGGTTTTCAGGCGCTCGACCAGACCTTCTTTGGACTTGGCGACTTCTTCTGCAGCTTTCTTGTCCTCTTCCGAGTCCAGGTTGCCCAGATCAAGGTCACCGCGTGCCACGTCGACAAAGGTCTTGCCGTCGAATTCGCTGAGGTAGCTCATCAGCCACTCGTCGATACGGTCGGTCAGCAGCAGCACTTCGATGCCTTTTTTGCGGAAGACTTCCAGGTGCGGGCTGTTCTTGACCTGCGCGTAGGTTTCGCCGGTGAGGTAGTAGATCTTGTCCTGACCTTCCTTGGCGCGCGCCAGGTAGTCAGCCAGACCGACAACTTGCTCGCCGTCGTCACCTTGGGTCGATGCGAAACGCAGCAGACCGGCAATTTTTTCCTTGTTGGCGAAATCTTCTGCCGGGCCTTCTTTCATGACCTGACCGAAGTTTTTCCAGAAGCCCTTGTATTGCTCAGGCTCGTTCTTCGCCAGTTTTTCCAGCATGTCCAGCACGCGCTTGGTCAGCGCCGACTTCATCGAGTCGATGATCGGATCTTTCTGCAGGATTTCCCGCGACACGTTCAGCGACAGGTCGTTGGAATCGACCACGCCCTTGATGAAGCGCAGGTACAGCGGCAGGAACGACTCGGCCTGATCCATCACGAACACGCGCTGCACGTACAGCTTCAGGCCTTTTGGCGCTTCACGCTGGTACAGATCGAACGGCGCACGGGCCGGCACGTACAGCAGCGAGCTGTACTCGAGCTTGCCTTCGACTTTGTTGTGGCTCCAGGCCAGCGGATTTTCGAAGTCGTGAGCGATGTGCTTGTAGAACTCCTGGTATTCCTCGTCCTTCACTTCAGTGCGCGGACGGGTCCACAGGGCGCTGGCGCGGTTGACGGTTTCCCATTCAACGGCAGGCTTCTCTTCGCCTTCAGCGGCAGTGACTTCTTTCGGCAGTTCGATCGGCAGCGCGATGTGGTCGGAGTATTTCTTGATGATGTTGCGCAGACGCCAGCCGTCGGCGAACTCGTCTTCAGCGGACTTCAGGTGCAGGACGATGCGGGTGCCGCGCTCTGGCTTGTCGATGGTGGCGACTTCAAACTCGCCCTCGCCTTTCGACGACCAGTGCACGCCTTCGCTGGCAGGAGTGCCGGCGCGACGGCTGTACACGTCGACTTTGTCAGCCACGATGAAGGCCGAGTAGAAGCCGACACCGAACTGGCCGATCAGGTGCGAATCTTTTTTCTGATCGCCCGAGAGATTCTTCATGAAATCGGCGGTGCCCGACTTGGCGATGGTCCCCAGGTGGGTGATCACATCGTCACGGTTCATGCCGATACCGTTGTCTTCGAGGGTGACGGTCTTGGCGTCCTTGTCGAAGCTCACACGGATTTTCAGTTCAGCGCCACCTTCGAGCAACTCAGGCTTGGCCAGGGCTTCGAAGCGCAGCTTGTCGACAGCGTCAGAGGCGTTCGAGATCAATTCGCGAAGGAAGATTTCCTTGTTGGAATACAGCGAATGGATCATGAGGTGCAGCAGCTGCTTTACCTCGGTCTGGAAGCCCAGGGTTTCCTTTTGAGTTTCCACACTCATGGTCATCAAACTCCAATCAGATGGCAGTGGCCGCGATCCAGAGGGGTCGGCGGCGGGTTGTTCACTGAGTTGGGGGCAGCGTTCAGGATTTCAAGGGCTCATCAATTTTGAAATGTGCACGGGCGGTGGCAATCGGTTCGCTCTCGGTGCTTTGCCAGGCCGTGATGGCGACGTTGGCCACGCGCCGGCCCTGGCGACAGACCTGACACTTGGCCCAGGTGTCGCGAAACTGCCCGGCGCGCAGGTAATCCAGAGAGAAGTCGATGATCTTCGGCACCCCGGGCGCCCCGGTGAAGATCAGCAGATGCAACGCGGCCGCCAGCTCCATGAACCCGGCGATCACCCCGCCGTGAATGGCTGGCAATAAAGGGTTACCAATGTTGTCCTTATTCGCCGGCAGCTTGAACAGCAATTCATCACCGACTCGCGAGCATTCGACGCCGATCAGCCCGGCGTAGGGAATCATCCCCAGCAGCGGTGCGTAATCGCCCTGGGCGTGGGCCAGCAGCAATTGTTGCTTCCAGTCATCGCTCATGAGAGCTCTCCTTTGATCGTGCCGCCAAACCCGTGAGTGCCCTTCAGGCCCTTGCCCATGCGCATGAATGTGCCGACGACATGGGCGATCGGTTGCTGCGGATCATCCTGATAGGCAAAGCCGCGGGCGAAGATCACATCGGTGGTGACCCGGTAACACTGGGCAAAGCCATAGACGTCCTTGTTCGGCTCGGCGGCGTGCATGTAGTCGATACGCAGGTCCAGGGTCGGGCAGACTTCGAACTCCGCCAGCACGCACAACGTGGACATGCCGCACGCGGTGTCCATCAGCGAAGTAATGGCACCGCCGTGGATGACCCCGGTCTGTGGATTGCCGACGATTTGCGCGCTGTACGGCAACCTCACCGTCAGCCCTTCGCTGCTGGCGCTGTGTACCGTCAAACCGAGCACCTGACAATGGCGCAGGGCCGAAAGAAATCGTGTCGCGCGCTCAAAAACGGGGTTTTCAGCCATTTGATAATTACTCTCGTTAGAGCCTTGTGCCAGTAGTAGGAAATACCGCAAAAGTTCCACTAAAAAACAAACTTATATATCTGAAGGAAATGAGGAACTTAACCTTTGGCGCTGCGCTCTTAAGGCCAGTAGTTATTTTCCATAAGGAGAAACACCCCATGCGTAAGACTTTAGCTATTGCCTTGATGTTGACCGCTTCCCTCGGTCTCGCTGCCTGCGATAAAAAATCCGAGGACAAAGCTCAAGATGCCAACCAACATGCTGAGCAAGCTCAGCAAGACATGAACAAAGCTCAGGATAAAGTGAACGACGCAGCAAAAGAAAACGCCGAAGCTGCCAAAGCTCAGGCTGAATCGAATCAAGCTGCTCAGGAAGAAGCTGCCAAGAAGCAATAATTGCGACTTGATGCAGAAAGAGAAAACCCGCCAAGTGCGGGTTTTCTTTTGTCTGTGATTTTTTGTCAGTCTTGGCTTAGAGGCTTTCTTAGAGCAATACGGTTCTAAAAGTCGGACTAATCATCAGCAACAAACTGCAGATCAGGCCGATCAGCCACACCAGGCTGCGCAGGGATGGTTTATCCGCCAGGTATAACCACACGTAAAGAATTCGCGCGATCACAAAGATGATCGCCAGCGCATCGATCAACCAGCCTTGGGTTTGCGTGGTGTGCGCCATCAGCACACCCACGGCGAACAGGATGAACGCTTCGATGCAGTTCTGGTGCGCCGCCAGCGCCCGCGCGCCATAGCCGGTGAGTTGCGCCTGCTGTTGGCGCGGCAGGTGGTTGTTGTAACCGCCCTGCTCTTTCATGGCTTTACCCACCGGCATCCGCGCGATGTAAATCAACAGTGCACTGATAAACACACACCAGAACGGAATACTCATCAAGCAGCCTCTTTATTGGTTTCGGGCAATGGTGCCTCTGTAGGGGTATAGACCATCACATCCAGCACGTCGGAATGAAACTCGCGGCGGTACAACACGATGACCACCCCGGCACTCATCAACATGAACAGCCACGGGCTGACAAACCACGCCAGCATGCTCATGCCGAAGTAATAAGAACGCAGACCGAAGTTGAACTGGTTCGCCGCCATCGAAATCACCCGCGCCGCCCGCAGTGCGAACGCCTTGCGCTCCTGCTCCGAGACCTGACGCTCACCGATCATCGGCGCGGAACCGACCAGCACGGCAGCAAAGTTGTACTGACGCATGCACCAACTGAACGTGAAGAACGCATAGACGAACACCAGCGCCAGACACAGCAACTTGATCTCCGACATGCCCTGCGATGCCTGCTGCACCATCGGGATATCCGCCAGCAGCGACACGGCGCGTTCGGACGCACCGAGCACGGTGAGAATGCCGGCGAGGATGATCAGAGTGCTGGAGGCGAAGAACGAGGCGTTACGCTCCAGATTACCGATCACGCTGGCGTCGGCAATACGGTTGTCACGCAGCAGCATGCGGCGCATCCAGTCTTCGCGATACAGGTGCAGCACGCTGGCGAGGCACGCGGTGTCGCGGGCCTTCCACGACGCATAACGGGTGTAGCCGCCCCAGCAAATGACAAACCAGAGCGCGGCCAGCAGGTGGATCAGATTGGCTTGGATGAACGACATTCGTTTTCCTGTGAAGTGTGGATGCATTACCTGTAGGAGTGAGCCTGCTCGCGATTCGCTGGCACACCCGGCATTGATCCGACAGGTACGACGCCAACGCGAGCAGGCTCACTCCTACATAAAATCTGTGCAGTGCTTCGACGTTAGCTCGCGGAAAAAGACACTGCCAGACGCCCATAAAAAATGCCCCGTATCGATTGATACGGGGCATTTCTGTTTAAGCGCTGAAGACCCGCTTGTGGCGGGTCAGACAACGTCAGGCAACGGCTTCGCTGCGCTTGCCCAGCAGGCGATCGCAGACCACGGCGACCACCAGGGTCATCACGCATGGCACCAGCCACGCCAGGCCCTGCTCGCTCAGCGGCAGGTGCGACAGCTGCGACGGCATCCAGTCAGCCAGACCGGCGCCCTTGAGCGCGTCGATGGTGCCGAACAGGAACGACACCAGCATCACCGGGCCGAGGATCCGCCCGTGTTCATGCCAGAAGTCCTTGCAGAAGCTCAGAGCCACCAGAACGATGCACGGCGGGTAGATCGCGGTCAGCACCGGGATCGAGAACGCGATCAGCTTGGTCAGGCCCAGGTTGGACACCAGCAGCGAGAACGCGGCGAGGATGATCACCAGGGTCTTGTAGGACAGCGGCAGCACGCGGCTGAAGTATTCAGCGCAGGCGCAGGTCAGACCGACCGCGGTCACCAGGCACGCCAGCGAGATCAGCACCGCGAGGAAACCGCTGCCCAGCGAACCGAAGGTGTGTTGCACGTAAGCATGCAGCACCGCCGCGCCGTTAGTGGCACCGACCGCGACTTCGTGGCTGCCGGAGCCGAGGCGGAACAGGCTGATGTACACCAGC
Organism: Pseudomonas sp. G3-19; assembly: GCF_054855875.1. Taxonomy (NCBI): domain Bacteria; kingdom Pseudomonadati; phylum Pseudomonadota; class Gammaproteobacteria; order Pseudomonadales; family Pseudomonadaceae; genus Pseudomonas; species Pseudomonas sp. G3-19. The sequence continues at coordinate 6,059,626 of NZ_JBMPIQ010000003.1, read as the reverse complement.
GCCAGACCGACACCGGCGATGAGGCCGGCAATGATCGCGTAACGGGTGATCAGCGCAGGCGACTCGACGCCACGGGAGCGGATCGCGTTGACGATGACGATACCGAACACCAGCGCGCCGAGGGTATCCATGGTCAGGTAACCGTTGATGAAGCCCTGGGAGAACGGTGCCGCGACGTATTCCGGCGTGGCCTGACCGATATCCCCGGCCGGCAGGGCGAACGCGGCGATGCCGAGTACCGCCAGGGCGATGATTTTCAGCGGCGCGAGGAAACGCCCCACGGTATCGAGCAGACGGCCCGGATACAGCGAGATGAAGAACACCAGCAGGAAGTACACCGAGCTGTAGAGGAACAGCGCCAGCGGGCTTTCGCCGGTCAGCGGCGCGAGACCCACTTCGAACGACACGGTCGCGGTCCGCGGGGTGGCGAACAGCGGGCCGACCGCCAGGTAGCATGCCGCGGCGAGCACACCACCGGCGATCTTGCCAATCGGGCTGCTCAGCGCATCCATCGCGCCACCGACCTTGGCCAGGGCGACGACGGTGACCACCGGCAGACCGACGGCCGTGATCAGGAAGCCCAGCGCCGCCATCCAGACATTAGGTCCGGACTGCAGGCCGACGATAGGCGGGAAAATGATGTTGCCGGCCCCGACGAACAGGGCAAATGTCATAAAGCCCAGTGCCAGGATGTCCTGACCTTTCAAAACTTTCATTAAGGAAATACCACACTACTGAATCGGAATTTAGAGGGGGATTTCCCTGTGGGGTTAGGGAAATGCTGTCAGTCCGTATAAGACTGACCCGTTTAGCGCGTTGCATGCCTTGTGGGCGGCAGACGCAAAAATGGCTGCTAGCCTAACGAATTTGTCTGACAAACGCACTGTTTGAGGGCGAACTATCCGATACACGACGTGTCTGTGTCGCGTTTACGCATCTATTTTTCCTACATGGAACTCTGTAGGTAGAGCACGAACCCTGTAGTGAGGGGATTTATCCCCGATGGGCCGAAGCAGCCCTGATTGAGAACTTGTAGCGCTTTTCGATTGGCTGGATACATCGGGTTTGGAGCCGCTTCGCAGCCCATCGGGGATAAATCCCCTCGCCACAGAAGCCCTCCTATCCCTTTAATGCCAGAAACAACAAAGGCCACCCGAAGGTGGCCTTTGTCTGGTGAAGCGTCAGTCAAGCACGAGGCTTACTTGACAGCCCAACCGGTCAGCTCGGCCAGGGCCTTGCCGATGTCTGCCAGCGAACGCACGGTTTTTACGCCTGCGTCTTGCAGCGCAGCGAATTTCTCGTCTGCAGTGCCTTTGCCGCCAGAGATGATTGCGCCAGCATGGCCCATGCGCTTGCCCGGAGGAGCAGTCACACCAGCGATGTAGGAAACAACCGGCTTGGTCACGTGTGCCTTGATGTAGGCAGCCGCTTCTTCTTCAGCCGAACCGCCGATCTCGCCGATCATCACGATCGCTTCGGTCTTCGGGTCTTCCTGGAACAGCTTCAGGATGTCGATGAAGTTCGAACCCGGGATCGGGTCACCACCGATGCCGACGCAAGTCGACTGACCGAAACCGGCGTCAGTGGTCTGCTTCACAGCTTCGTAGGTCAGGGTGCCGGAACGCGAAACGATACCGACCTTGCCTGGCAAGTGAATGTGACCTGGCATGATGCCGATCTTGCATTCGCCTGGGGTGATCACGCCTGGGCAGTTAGGGCCGATCAGGGTAACACCCAGCTCGTCGCACTTAACTTTAGCGTCCAGCATGTCCAGGGTAGGAATGCCTTCAGTGATGCAGACGATCAGCTTGATGCCGCCGAACGCTGCTTCCAGGATCGAGTCCTTGCAGAAAGGAGCCGGAACGTAGATCACGCTGGCGGTAGCGCCTGTGGCAGCAACTGCGTCTTTGACGGTGTTGAACACTGGCAGACCCAGGTGCTCGGTGCCGCCTTTGCCCGGAGTTACGCCACCAACCATCTTGGTGCCGTATTCGATGGCTTGCTGGGTGTGGAAACTACCTTGCGAACCGGTAATACCCTGGCAGATAACTTTGGTGTCTTTATTGATCAGGACGCTCATTATTTGCCCTCCGCAGCTTTGACAACTTGTTGAGCAGCGTCGGTCAGGCTGGTAGCAGCGATGATGTTCAAACCGCTTTCTGCCAGTACTTTAGCGCCCAGCTCAGCGTTGTTGCCTTCAAGGCGAACAACAACCGGGATTTTCACGCCGACTTCTTTAACGGCGCCGATGATGCCTTCGGCAATCATGTCGCAGCGAACGATGCCGCCGAAGATGTTGACCAGTACTGCAGCGACGTTGGTGTCGGACAGGATGATCTTGAAGGCTTCGGTCACGCGCTCTTTGGTAGCACCACCACCTACGTCGAGGAAGTTGGCTGGCTTGCCGCCGTGCAGGTTGACGATGTCCATGGTACCCATGGCCAGGCCGGCACCGTTGACCATGCAGCCGATGTTGCCTTCCAGGGCTACGTAGTTCAGTTCGAACTTGGCAGCGTGCGCTTCGCGCGGATCGTCTTGCGACGGATCGTGGAAAGTCTTCAGCTTAGGCTGACGGTACATGGCGTTGGCGTCGATGTTGATCTTGGCGTCCAGGCAGTGCAGATCGCCGTCAGCCTTGATCACCAGCGGGTTCACTTCCAGCAGGGCCAGATCGTGATCCTGGAACAGTTTGGCCAGACCAACGAAGATCTTGGCGAACTGGGCAACTTGCTTGCCTTCCAGACCCAGTTGGAACGCCAGCTCGCGACCCTGGAATGGCTGAGCGCCAACCAGTGGATCGATAGTGGCTTTCAGAATTTTTTCTGGAGTGTCGTGAGCGATTTTCTCGATGTCCACGCCACCTTCGGTGGAAGCCATGAACACGATGCGACGGCTCGAACGGTCAACGACAGCGCCCAGGTACAGCTCTTTAGCGATATCAGTGCACGATTCAACCAGGATCTTGGTGACTGGCTGACCATTGGCGTCAGTCTGGTAAGTCACCAGACGCTTGCCCAGCCACTGCTGTGCGAAGGCCTTGGCGTCTTCTTTGTTGCGAACCAGCTTGACGCCGCCCGCTTTACCGCGACCACCGGCGTGGACCTGGGCTTTGACAACCCACTCGCTGCCGCCGATTTTGTCGCAAGCTTCTGCTGCTGCTTCCGGGGTGTCTACTGCGTAACCAGTGGAAACTGGCAGGCCGTATTCAGCGAACAGCTGCTTACCCTGATACTCGTGAAGATTCATGCTTTTTACCGTCTTCGTTAGGTACTGCGCATTCGGCGCTGCGCTCTTGATGAGTGCCGCGCCACCTGTGACTGCTGCTTGCGTAGCCTTTCCGGATACCCGGTGCAGCTACGCAAGACTGCGTCCAGCGGACATTCCGCGGTGAGACTTGCTCGCAAGGCTCACGACGGGCCGTTACCGCCGTGGTTTCTTATTGTGTCTTAACGCTTCTTGCGGTTGGCAATGTGGATGGCGCCGCCATTCACAGCCAGAGCAGCTTCGTGCAAGGCTTCAGACAGGGTCGGATGGGAGAAAACCATCATGCCCAGGTCTTCAGCGCTGGTACCGAATTCCATACCGATCGCGCCCTGCTGAACCAGTTCTGCAGCGCTCGGGCCAATTACGTGCACGCCCAATACGCGGTCAGTCTTGGCATCAGCGATGACCTTGACGAAACCACCGGTATCGTTGGCGGCCATGGCACGGCCGGAAGCGGCGAACGGGAAGGTGCCGACGTTAACTTCAACGCCTTCGGCTTTCAAGGCCTGCTCGGTTTTGCCAACCCACGCGATTTCCGGGTGAGTATAAATAACCGAAGGGATCAGGTCATAGTTCATCTGGGCTTTGTGGCCCTTGATGCGCTCGACAACCATGATGCCCTCTTCCGAGGCCTTGTGCGCCAGCATCATGCCGCGCACCACGTCACCGATGGCGTAGACGCCCGGTACGGTGGTGGCGCAGTGATCGTCAACGTGCACGAAACCGCGCTCGTCCAGGGTCACGCCGCTGTCGGCAGCCAGCAGATCAGTGGTCACCGGACGGCGACCAACGGCTACGATCAGCTTGTCGAAAGTGATGGACTGTTCGCCGTTGGCATCGGTGTAGTTAACCACGACTTCTTCGCCGTTCACTTTCGAACCGGTTACGCGAGCGCCCAGTTTGATGTCCAGACCTTGCTTGGTCAGGGTTTTCAGCGCTTCCTTGGAAACAGCGGTGTCCGCTGCCATCAGGAAGGTGTCCAGTGCTTCGAGGACAACCACTTCGGAACCCAGACGCGACCACACCGAACCCAGTTCCAGACCGATCACGCCAGCGCCGATCACGCCCAGACGCTTAGGTACGGATTGGAATTCCAGAGCGCCAGTCGAATCGACGATGACTTTCTGATCGACCGGAGCCGGCGGAATGTCGATCGGACGCGAACCTGGAGCCAGGATGACGTTTTCGGCTTCGATGACTTCAACCGAACCGTCCGGCTTGGTGACTTCGACTTTCTTGCCAGCCAGCAGCTTGCCGTGGCCCTGGATCGAGGTAACGCCGTTGGCCTTGAACAGGGTGGCAACGCCGCCAGTCAGGTTCTTGACGATGCCAGCCTTACGGCCAACCATCGCAGCGACGTCCATTTTGACTTCGCCGGTCGAGATACCGTGAACGTTGAAGCTCTCTTTGGCTTCCTTGTACTTCCAGGAGCTGTCCAGCAGCGCCTTGGACGGAATGCAGCCGACGTTCAGGCAAGTACCGCCGAGGGCCTGTTTGCCTTCAGCGTCGGTGTACTTCTCGATGCAGGCAGTGGTGAGACCCAGCTGCGCGGCCTTGATGGCAGCTACATAGCCGCCAGGGCCGGCACCGATCACTACTACGTCAAATTTCTGCGACATTCAAAAAATCCTCTTTAGCGAAAAGCTTCAAGCCGCGCGCTGCGGGCCGTACCGCCGTTGCCGACGGTACGCCACCCGCAGCGCATGGCTGCTTCTATCAGATATCCAGCAACAGACGAGCCGGATCTTCCAGCAGGTTCTTGATGGTCACCAGGAAGGTTACAGCTTCTTTGCCATCGATCAGACGGTGATCGTAGGACAGTGCCAGGTACATCATCGGACGGATCACGACCTGACCGTTGATGGCCATAGGACGCTGGATGATGTTGTGCATGCCCAGAATCGCTGCCTGCGGCGGGTTGACGATCGGGGTCGACATCATCGAACCGAAGGTACCACCGTTGGTGATGGTGAAGGTACCGCCGGTCATCTCTTCCATCGACAGTTTGCCGTCACGGGCTTTCTTGCCGAACGTGGCGATGCCGCCTTCGATTTCAGCCAGGCTCATCAGCTCGGCGTTACGCAGAACCGGAACGACCAGACCACGGTCGCTGGAAACGGCAACACCGATGTCGGCGTAGCCGTGGTAAACGATGTCCGCACCGTCGATCGAAGCGTTGACCGCCGGGAAGCGTTTCAGCGCTTCGGTGGCAGCCTTGACGAAGAACGACATGAAGCCCAGGCGTACGCCGTTGTGGGACTTCTCGAACAGGTCCTTGTACTTCGAACGCAGCGCCATGACTTCGGTCATGTCGACTTCGTTGAAAGTGGTCAGCATTGCCATGTTCGACTGGGCTTCAACCAGACGCTCGGCAACCTTGGCACGCAGACGGGTCATCGGTACGCGCTTCTCAACGCGATCACCGGCAGCGAATACCGGAGCAGCGGCAGCCGGAGCAGCAGCCTTGGCAGGTGCGGCAGCCGGAGCGGCTTTCTTCGCGGCAACAGCAGCCACCACGTCTTCCTTGGTCACACGACCACCTTTGCCGGTACCGGCAACGGAAGCGATGTTGATGCCGTTCTCTTCAGCCAGCTTGCGCGCAGCCGGAGCAGCAACAGGATCGTCTTCGCCTTCGGCAGCAGCCGGGGCAGCGGCAGCAGCGGCCGGAGCAGCAGCGGCGGCTGGAGCAGCGGCAGCAGCGCCGCCCGCTTCGATGGAGCCCAGGACTTCGTCGGACAGAACGGTGTCGCCTTCGTTTTTGACGATTGCGCCCAGCACGCCGTCGGCGGTAGCCAGCACTTCCAGTACGACTTTGTCGGTTTCGATGTCGACGATCAGGTCGTCACGCTTGACGGCGTCGCCCGGTTTTTTGTGCCAGGTGGCAACGGTGCCATCGGCAACCGATTCCGGGAAAGTGGGGGCTTTGATCTCGATAGCCATTATCTGTGGTTCCTTAAATTCGGTTTCAGGTGCGCGAAGGCGTTAAACGGTAAACGCGTCTTGCAGCAGTTTTTCCTGCTGCTCGGCGTGCATCGATGCGTAACCACATGCTGGGGCAGCAGAAGCCTCGCGGCCCGCGTACTCGAGTACGAGAGACTTGTCGAGGTTACCGATGCTGCGACGCAGGTGATGCTGGCTGCAGTACCAGGCGCCCTGGTTCATCGGCTCTTCCTGACACCAGACGGCATGCTTGACGTTGGTGTAAGGCGCCAGGACTTCTTTCAAGTCGTCCTCAGGGAATGGATACAGCTGCTCGATACGCACGATGGCGATATCGTCACGGCCTTCGGCACGACGTTTTTCCAGCAGGTCGTAGTAGACCTTGCCGCTACACAGAACAACGCGCTCGACCTTTTTCGGGTCCAGGGCATCGATTTCCGGGATCACGGTCTGGAACGAACCTTCAGCCAGATCTTCCAGAGTCGAGACGGCCAGCTTGTGGCGCAGCAGCGACTTCGGCGTCAGCACTACCAGAGGTTTGCGCAGCGGGCGAATCACCTGACGACGCAGCAAGTGGTAGATCTGGGCCGGGGTGGTCGGCATGCACACCTGAATGTTGTGCTCGGCGCACAGCTGCAGGTAACGCTCAAGACGTGCCGAGCTGTGCTCAGGACCCTGACCTTCGTAGCCGTGCGGCAACAGCATGGTCAGACCGCAGAGACGGCCCCACTTGTGCTCGCCGCTGGTGATGAACTGGTCGATAACGACCTGTGCACCGTTGGCGAAGTCGCCGAACTGGGCTTCCCAGATCACCAGCGCGTTTGGCGTGGTGGTCGAGTAACCGTATTCGAAAGCCAATACCGCTTCTTCCGAGAGGAACGAGTCGTACAGGTCAAAGCGTGGCTGACCGTCGTACAGGTTCTGCAGCGGAATGTAGGTGCCCGCGTCTTTCTGATTGTGCAGCACAGCGTGACGGTGCGAGAACGTACCGCGGCCGATGTCCTGACCGGTCATGCGGATCGGGTGACCTTCGAACGCCAGGGTCGCGTACGCCATGGTTTCGGCGTAACCCCAGTTGATCGGCAGGCCGCCGGCTTGCATCTTCTGACGGTCTTCGTAGATCTTCGCGACCTGACGCTGAACCACGAAGCCTTCCGGAATTTCCAGCAGCTTGGCGGACAGTTCCTGCAGGGTCTTCAGGTCGAAACGCGTGTCGTGACGCGCAGTCCAGGCGTGGCCCAGATACGGACGCCAGTCCACGAACAACTCTTTGTTCGGCTCTTTGACCAGCGATTTCACTACATGCAGACCGTTGTCCAGCGCGTTGCGGTATTCGTCGACCTTGGCCTGAACACGCTCAGCGTCCAGCACACCGGCCTGAGTCAGGCGATCCGCGTACAGCTCACGGGTAGTGCGCTGCTTGGTGATCTGCTGATACATCAGCGGCTGGGTGCCGCTTGGCTCGTCGGCCTCGTTGTGGCCGCGACGACGGTAGCAGACCAGGTCAATCACCACGTCACGCTTGAACTGCATGCGGTAATCGATGGCCAACTGGGTCACGAACAGCACGGCTTCCGGATCATCACCATTCACATGGAGGATCGGCGCCTGGATCATCTTCGCAACGTCGGTGGCGTACTCGGTGGAACGCGAGTCCAGCGGGTTGCTGATGGTGAAACCGACCTGGTTGTTGATCACGATGTGCACGGTACCGCCGGTCTTGAAACCGCGGGTCTGCGACATCTGGAAGGTTTCCATGACCACGCCCTGACCTGCGAATGCAGCGTCACCGTGGATGGAGATCGGCAGCACCTTCTCACCGGTCGGGTCGTTACGACGATCCTGACGGGCGCGAACCGAACCTTCTACCACCGGGGAAACGATTTCCAGGTGGGACGGGTTGAACGCCATGGCCAGGTGAACTTCACCGCCGGTGGTCATCACGTTGGACGAGAAGCCCTGGTGGTATTTGACGTCACCGGAACCCAGCTCGACCTTCTTCTTGCCTTCGAACTCGTCGAACAGCTCGCGCGGGTTCTTGCCGAAGGTGTTGACCAGCACGTTCAAACGGCCACGGTGGGCCATGCCGATGACGACTTCCTTGGTGCCGTAGGAACCGGAACGCTGGATCAGTTCGTCAAGCATCGGAATCAGGCTTTCGCCGCCTTCCAGACCGAAACGCTTGGTGCCCGGGTATTTGGTGCCCAGGTATTTTTCCAGGCCTTCACCGGCAGTCACGCGCTCGAGCAGGTGGCTCTTGATGTCGGCGGAGTACGTCGGACGACCACGTACGCTTTCCAGACGCTGCTGGAACCACTGGCGCTGCTCGGAATCGGTGATGTGCGTAAATTCAGCGCCGATGGTGCGGCAATATGTCTGCTGCAACGCTTCGTGAATTTCGCGTAGGCTCGCTTCCTCTTTGCCGATGAACAGGTCGCCGGCACGGAAGGTCGTATCAAGATCGGCATTGGTCAAGCCGTAATGATTGATCGACAGGTCTGCAGGTGCAGGACGCTGCCACAGCCCCAGCGGGTCAAGCTGGGCTGCCTGGTGGCCACGCATACGGTAGGCCTGGATCAATCGCAGCACTTCAACTTGCTTCTTCTCGTGCTCACTGCTCACGCTCCCGGCGGAAACCGGTTGGGCGCGGCGCTGGTTCTTTGCCAGCAGCACGAAATGATCGCGAATTGTGGAGTGCGAAACATCAGTGGCAGAGCTGCCGTCGGCAGGCAGCTTCTGAAAGTAGGTGCGCCACTCTTCTGGCACAGCGTTAGGGTCGTGCAGGTAGAGCTCATAAAGCTCTTCCACATAGGCAGCGTTTCCACCTGAAAGGTAGGCGCTGTTCCACATGCGCTGCATCACGCTTTCTTGCATGCTTGGTCACCCTCGGTTAGGGGAACACCATCGGCGTCAATACCGAGCAAACTTGCAGAAGTCCGAATGCAGCGACCAAAACAAGCCACTTAGGATCACGCTGATAGTCCGGGTACCAGCCCGGATGCCCCTGCTTGTCTCATTTCTTCAAAATAAGAGCTGCAGCTTGTGGCTACTGCTCTGGTTATAGCCATGACGCGGGTTGAAGCCCGCGCCACAGCCTCTTCGTTACAGCGGTTCTACGGTTACAGCAGCTGAATCACACGCCGCTCGAAAGCAGCATGTTACGGATGTGACCGATGGCCTTAGTCGGGTTCAGGCCTTTCGGACATACGTTGACGCAGTTCATGATGCCCCGGCAGCGGAAGACGCTGAACGGGTCATCAAGCGAAGCCAGACGCTCGGACGTCTTGGTGTCACGGCTGTCTGCCAGGAAGCGGTACGCTTGCAGCAGGGCAGCTGGACCCAGGAACTTGTCCGGGTTCCACCAGAAGGACGGGCACGAGGTCGAGCAGCAGGCGCACAGGATGCACTCGTACAGACCGTCGAGCTTTTCACGCTCTTCAGGGGACTGCAGACGCTCGATGGCCGGAGCCGGCGTGTCGTTCTGCAGGTAAGGCTTAACCTTCTCGTATTGCTTGTAGAAGATGCTCATATCGACAACCAGGTCACGGATAACCGGCAAACCTGGCAGCGGACGAACGATCAACTTGTTGCCTTTTACGACAGCGGACAGCGGCGTGATGCACGCCAGGCCGTTCTTGCCGTTGATGTTCATGCCGTCGGAGCCGCAGACGCCTTCACGGCAAGAGCGACGATAGGAGAAACCCTCGTCCTGCTCTTTGATCAGGGCCAGCACGTCCAGCACCATCAGGTCTTTACCACCGGTATCGACCTGGAATTCCTGCATGAACGGCGCAGCGTCCTGATCAGGGTTGTAGCGATAAACACTGACTTGCAACATGGCGATCACCCTTAATAAGTCCGGACTTTAGGTTCGAAAGTCGGAACAGTCTTCGGCGAGAAGTTTACGGCACGCTTGGCGACGCGTTTCTCACCCGGGAAGTACAGGGTGTGGCACAGCCAGTTTTCGTCGTCACGGTCTTCGAAGTCTTCACGGGCGTGAGCGCCGCGGGACTCTTTACGTACTTCGGCCGCGATGGCGGTAGCTTCAGCCACTTCCAGCAGGTTTTGCAGTTCCAGAGCTTCGATACGCGCGGTGTTGAACGCTTGCGACTTGTCGTTGATCTTCACGTTGGCGATGCGCTTGCGCAGATCGGCCAGCTGAGCGATACCCTTCTGCATGTATTCGCCAGTGCGGAATACACCGAAGTAGTTCTGCATGCAGCTTTGCAGCTCGCGACGCAGGGTAGCCACGTCTTCGCCATCGGTACGGCCGTTCAGCGCATTCAAACGCGACAGGGCAGCTTCGATGTCGGCTTCGGTAGCGTCGTCGTATTCGATGCCGTCGGTCAGCGCCTTTTCCAGGTGCAGGCCGGCAGCGCGGCCGAATACCACCAGGTCGAGCAGCGAGTTGCCGCCCAGACGGTTGGCACCGTGTACCGATACGCAAGCCACTTCACCTACGGCGAACAGACCCGGAATGATCTGATCCACGCCTTCGGCGTTCTGGGTGATCGCCTGACCATGAATGTTGGTGGCAACGCCGCCCATCATGTAGTGGCAGGTCGGAACAACCGGAACCGGAGCAACCACCGGGTCAACGTGTGCGAAAGTCTTCGACAGTTCGCAGATACCTGGCAGACGGCTGTGCAGCACTTCCTCGCCCAAGTGGTCGAGTTTGAGCATTACGTGGTCGCCATTCGGACCGCAACCGTTGCCGGCGATGATTTCTTTAACCATCGAGCGGGCAACCACGTCACGACCAGCGAGGTCTTTCGCGTTCGGAGCATAACGCTCCATGAAACGCTCGCCGTGCTTGTTGATCAGGTAACCACCTTCACCACGGCAACCTTCGGTCACCAGTACACCGGCGCCGGCGATGCCGGTCGGGTGGAACTGCCACATTTCGATGTCTTGTACCGGCACGCCAGCACGCAGCGCCATGCCAACGCCGTCACCGGTGTTGATCAGGGCGTTGGTGGTGGAGGCGTAGATACGGCCAGCACCGCCAGTAGCCAGTACGGTGGCCTTGGCGCGAATGTACGAAGTTTCGCCGGTTTCGATGCAGATCGCGATCACACCGACAAACTCGCCTTCCTGGTTTTTCACCAGGTCGACCGCGTAGTACTCGTTCAGGAACGTGGTACCGGCTTTCAGGTTGCCCTGATAAAGGGTGTGCAGCAGTGCGTGACCGGTACGGTCGGACGCTGCGCAAGTACGGGCAGCCTGGCCGCCCTTACCGTAGTCCTTGGACTGACCACCGAACGGACGCTGGTAGATACGGCCTTGCTCGGTACGCGAGAACGGCAGACCCATGTGGTCCAGCTCGAAAACGGCAGCCGGGCCTTCCTGACACATGTATTCGATAGCGTCCTGGTCACCGATGTAGTCGGAACCCTTGACGGTATCGTACATGTGCCAGCGCCAGTCATCGTTCGGGTCAGCGGACGCGATCGCGCAGGTGATGCCGCCCTGGGCGGATACAGTGTGCGAACGGGTCGGGAAAACCTTGGTGATCACCGCAGTCTTGTGACCGCCCTGCGCCAGCTGCAGCGCAGCGCGCATGCCGGCACCGCCACCACCAATAATGATGGCGTCGAAAGAAATCGTTGGAATGTTAGCCATGACTCAGATACCCCAGAGAATCTGCACACCCCAGACGAAGTAAGCGAACATTGCAACGCCGCATACTGCCTGGAAAAGGAAACGTATAGCCGTCGCGGACTTGCCGAACGCCATTGGCGTCAGGTAGTCAGTCGCGATGGTCCACATGCCGACCCAGGCGTGAGCGCCGAGAGCAACAAGGGCCAGGAGGCTGAAAATACGCATCCCGTTGTGGGCGAACAGTTCATGCCACTGGGCGTACTCGAGGCCTGGGTGGGCCACGACGTATCCGATCAGAAAAATGAAGTAAGCCGCGAGAACGACCGCCGACACACGTTGCGCCATCCAGTCATAGAGGCCCGAACGCGAGAGGTTCGTGACGTTAGTTACCATATCCAGACTCCTGCCAGAACGATTACCACCACGGAAACGGCGATAACGATTTTCGAGCCCAGCTTGCCGCCTTCCAGCGTCTCACCGATGCCCATGTCCATGATCAAATGGCGCACACCGGCAACCAGGTGATACAGCAGAGCGGACAGGATGCCCCAAATCACTAGCTTGGCTAGCGGACTGGTCAGACACGCTTTCACCTGACCGAAGCCTTCCTCGGAGCTCAGCGACTTGTCCAATGCGTAAAGCATGATGGCAAGGCACACGAAGAGGATGACACCGGAGATACGGTGAAGAATGGACGTGTAAGCAGTGACTGGGAGTTTGATGGTCCTTAGGTCTAGGTTTACAGGTCGTTGGCTTTTCACGGCTTTTTTTTCACACTGAAGAGCCCCTAACAATCAGGGCAAAGTTGTTGGGGAGTGCACTGGTCAGGTAACCACCACCCAGGGATGCGACCCCCAATGAAAGCAAGCCCAAAAGCCCTTGGCGGTCGGTGGCCGAGTATAGACAGTTAGGCTACTAATGACAACGCAATCACCTACCCCCAATAGCTGATTGCACAAGTCGCATAAAAGGCGTAAATGGCAGTCAATTTCGAGGAAAAAGTGCGCTTAAAGCCTTCTGGAGCAAGACTTTAGGCAAATTGACATTCGAATTTATCTCACTATAGTGGTGCGGGCCCTGCGTGGGGGGTCTGTCTGATGGTTCAAGCATAAATAGGAGGCCACATGGCTGACAAAAAAGCGCAGTTGATCATCGAGGGCGCAGCCCCCGTCGAGCTGCCCATTTTAACCGGCACCGTTGGTCCCGATGTAATCGATGTTCGGGGCCTGACGGCCACGGGCCGCTTCACTTTCGACCCGGGTTTCATGTCGACCGCCTCGTGCGAATCGAAGATCACCTATATCGACGGCGACAACGGCATTCTGTTGCACCGCGGCTACCCGATCGAACAGCTGGCTGAAAAGTCGGACTACCTGGAAACCTGCTACCTGCTGCTCAACGGCGAATTGCCGACTGCAGAACAGAAGGCCCAGTTCGTCAGCACCGTGAAAAACCACACCATGGTTCACGAGCAGCTGAAAACCTTCTTCAACGGCTTCCGTCGCGACGCCCACCCGATGGCCGTCATGTGCGGCGTAGTCGGCGCCCTCTCGGCCTTCTACCACGACTCCCTGGACATCAATAACCCGCAGCATCGCGAAATCTCCGCGATCCGTCTGGTCGCCAAGATGCCAACCCTGGCAGCGATGGTTTACAAGTACTCCATGGGCCAACCCATGATGTACCCGCGCAACGACCTGACGTACGCGGAAAACTTCCTGCACATGATGTTCAACACCCCGTGCGAGATCAAACCGATCAGCCCGGTACTCGCCAAGGCCATGGATCGGATCTTCATCCTCCACGCCGACCACGAGCAGAACGCATCGACGTCCACCGTGCGCCTGGCAGGTTCCTCGGGTGCCAACCCGTTCGCCTGTATCGCCGCCGGTATCGCCGCACTGTGGGGCCCTGCCCACGGCGGTGCGAACGAAGCCGTTCTGACCATGCTTGACGAGATTGGCGATGTGTCCAACATCGACAAGTTCATCGCCAAGGCCAAGGACAAGAACGATCCGTTCAAACTGATGGGCTTCGGTCACCGCGTTTACAAGAACCGCGACCCTCGCGCGACTGTCATGAAGCAGACCTGCGACGAAGTGCTGAAAGAACTGGGCATCAACAACGATCCGCAACTCGAACTGGCCATGCGCCTGGAAGAGATCGCGCTGACCGACCCGTACTTCATCGAGCGCTCGCTGTACCCGAACGTCGACTTCTACTCGGGGATCATCCTCAAGGCGATCGGCATTCCAACCAGCATGTTCACCGTGATCTTCGCTCTGGCGCGTACTGTGGGCTGGATTTCGCACTGGAAAGAAATGCTCTCCAGCCCGTACAAGATTGGCCGTCCGCGCCAGTTGTACACTGGCTACGAGTCGCGTGATATCACCAAGCTGGAAGACCGCAAATAAGGCTTGTCTTGCGATAACGTCTTGAAGTTGTATCGGGAACGGCCTCTTATATAGAGGCCGTTTTTGTTTGTCTGGTCGCAGCGGCCTGTGGGCCGACTGGGTTTTGGGGTTTTGGGTGTATATCCGTTGCTGCGGTAACGGCCTCCTATGGTTCCGCCCTTACGGCGGGTCACTTTTGACAAACGCCTCAAAAGTAACCAAAAAGTCTTGCCCCGGCGTACGGCACTTCGCTGAGGCTCAGTGTTCCCTCGCTACGGTGTCCATCCGGGGGCATCGCCTCCGGTTTGCTTCGCTGCACCTCCTCTCGATGTATGCGGCTTCGCCGCATGGCGCTGCGCGCCTAACCCCCCGGGTGAACACCTTCGCTCGGCCTGCCGAAGGGGCAAAAGATCAAAAGCCAAAGCCAGATCAAAAACCAGATCAAGAGCCCCTCACCCTAGCCCTCTCCCGGAGGGAGAGGGAACTGATCGCGGTGCTTGGGAGAGTTACGCCGACGTGAAACACCCAGTCGAACTCAGGTTCTGAAAGGCTCAAAAATCGGCTCCCTCTCCCTCCGGGAGAGGGCTGGGCGGGCGGCGTTCCGATGAGGGGTAGATCCAACACAGAACACAAGCCGACCGCATGCTTTTCCACCACTCAACAGGATGAGCGCAAGCTCGGCTGCAGCTTTTGATCTTGATCCACGGGCGACATCGGAAGGCTGAGTGGAGGGATTGATCCGGGGGTGGGAGCGCAGCGACCGTTTGGCGCAGCCAAACACAGCGAGAGGAGGTGCAGCGAAGCAAACCGTAGGCGCTGCCCCCGGATCGATCCCGCAGCGAAGGGACCCCGAGCCCCAGCGAGCGGGCCGAACGCAGGAGCAAGCGTTTTTTTGCTTACTTTTTTTAGGCGTTTGTAAAAAAAGTGAGTCGCCGTAAGGGCGAAACCCTAAGCAGCCGTTACCGCAGCAAAGGATATGTACCCAATTCCAGTCCGATAACCGCCCACAAAAAAAATGCCCCGATCTCTCAACCAGGGCATTTCACTCAAACCACGTAACCAGAACTTAGTGCGAAACCGCCCCGCTCGCCCCAAGGCCAGTCTGCGAACGCACAAACTGCGGGAAGAACAGCGCACGCTCGTTCTCGGCCGCCGCCGACTTGTCGGTAATCGAGAAGAACCAGATCCCGATGAACGCGATCACCATTGAGAACAACGCCGGATACTCGTACGGGAAGATCGCCTTCTCGTGATGCAGAATCTGCACCCAGATGGTCGGGCCAAGGATCATCAGCCCCACCGCACTCACCAGCCCCAGCCAGCCACCGACCATCGCACCGCGGGTGGTCAGCTTCTTCCAGTACATCGAAAGCAACAGCACCGGGAAGTTGCAGCTCGCCGCGATGGAGAACGCCAGGCCGACCATGAACGCGATGTTCTGGCTCTCGAACAGGATACCCAGACCGATCGCCAGCACACCCAGGGCGATAGTGGTGATCTTCGACACGCGAATTTCATCCTTGTCGTTGGCCTTGCCCTTCTTGATCACGCTGGCATACAGGTCGTGCGACACCGCCGAAGCACCGGCCAGGGTCAGACCGGCCACCACCGCCAGAATGGTCGCAAACGCCACCGCCGAGATGAAGCCGAGGAAGATGCTGCCACCCACCGCGTCAGCCAGGTGCACCGCCGCCATGTTGTTGCCGCCGAGCAGAGCGCCCGCCGCATCCTTGAAGGCCGGGTTGGTGCTGACCAGCAGGATCGCGCCGAAGCCGATGATGAAGGTCAGGATGTAGAAGTAACCAATGAAGCCGGTGGCGTACAGCACGCTCTTGCGCGCTTCTTTCGCATCACTCACGGTAAAGAAGCGCATCAGGATGTGTGGCAGGCCGGCAGTACCGAACATCAGGGCCAGACCGAGGGAGAACGCCGAAATCGGATCTTTCACCAAACCGCCCGGGCTCATGATCGCCTCACCTTTCGGGTGAACCTTGATCGCCTCGGAGAACAGCATGTTGAAGTCGAAGTTGACGTGCTTCATCACCATCAGCGCCATGAACGAGGCACCGGACAGCAACAGCACCGCCTTGATGATCTGCACCCAGGTGGTCGCCAGCATGCCGCCGAACAGCACGTACATGCACATCAGGATACCGACCAGAATCACCGCGACGTAGTAGTCGAGACCGAACAGCAGCTGGATCAGCTTGCCGGCACCAACCATTTGCGCGATCAGGTAGAACGCCACCACTACCAGCGAACCGCAGGCAGACAGGGTGCGGATCTGGGTTTGCCCGAGGCGGTAGGACGCCACGTCGGCAAAGGTGTATTTACCCAGGTTACGCAGGCGCTCGGCGATCAGGAACAGAATGATCGGCCAGCCCACCAGGAAGCCGATCGAGTAGATCAGGCCGTCGTAGCCGGAGGTGAACACCAGCGCGGAAATCCCCAGGAAGGACGCCGCCGACATGTAGTCACCGGCAATCGCCAGACCGTTCTGGAACCCGGTGATCTTGCCGCCCGCTGCATAGTAGTCGGCGGCCGACTTGTTGCGCTTGGACGCCCAGTAGGTGATGCACAAGGTGGCGCCGACGAACACCACGAACATGGCGATCGCGGAAACGTTGAGCGGTTGTTTGTGGACTTCGCCGGTCAAGGCGTCAGCGGCCCAGACGGCTGGCGCGAACGCTGCGATGCTCAAAAGAGCCAGTAGACGCCGGATCATTGCTGAGCCTCCTTGAGAATCGCATTGTTCAGGTCGTCAAACTCGCCGTTGGCGCGCCGTACGTAGATCGCGGTCAGGATGAAGGCCGAGACAATCAGGCCGACACCAATCGGAATACCCCAGGTAATCGACGACCCGGGGCTGAGTTTCGCCCCGAGCACTTGCGGCCCGTATGCGATCAGCAGGATGAATCCGGAGTACAGCCCGAGCATGATCGCCGAGAGTATCCAGGCGAATTTTTCTCTTTTTCGCACCAGCTCCTTGAAGCGCGGGCTGTTTTGAATCGAGAGGTAAATGCTGTCGTTCATTGTTTTTATCCTCGCAGCACAGATTATTGTTGGAACGTATCCACTGTATGCGGCTGCGGAACGGGTTCCAGACGACCTTAGTATTAGAACGACATGACGTTTTCGCCAATTTTCGGACGCTAATTAGCCGAAAGAGTTGGAAAGAGGCTTTGAGACAGCCGTAAACCCTGCAAGACGGGACTTGTCGCTGGAAACAAATGTGGGAGCGAGCTTGCTCGCGAAGGCGTCGTGTCAGCCAACATTTCTGTCAACTGTTACACCGCTTTCGCGAGCAAGCTCGCTCCCACAGGGGTCAGGCGTTGTTGGTACTTTTATTTGGTCCAGTCAGCCACGCGATCCGGGTGTTTGGCGACCCAATCCTTGGCCGCCGCCTCAGGCTTGGCGCCATCCTGGATGGCCAGCATGACTTCGCCGATCTCGTCTTTCGACGCCCACTGGAAGTTTTTCAGGAACTTGGCGACTTCCGGAGCCTTGGTCGCGAGTTCTTTGCTGCCGATGCTGTTCACGGTTTCAGCCGCGCCATACACGCCTTTCGGGTCGTCGAGGAAGCGCAGTTTCCACTTGGCGAACATCCAGTGCGGCACCCAACCGGTGACGGCAATCGATTCGTTCTTCTTCTCCGCACGGGTCAGCTCGGCAATCATGCCGGCGCCGGAACTGGCCTTGAGCGTATATTTGTCCAGGCCGTAATCCTTGATCGCCTGATCGGTTTTGAGCATCACGCCTGAACCGGCGTCGATGCCGACGATGCGGTTCTTGAAGGAGTCATCGGTCTTGAGGTCTTCGATCGATTTCGCCTTGACGTACTCCGGCACGATCAGGCCGATTTTCGCGTCCTTGAAGTTCGGGCCGTAATCGACGACCAGATCCTTGTTCTTCGTCCAGTACTCGCCGTGGGTCACCGGCAGCCATGCCGAGAGCATCGCGTCGAGTTTGCCGGTGGCCACGCCCTGCCACATGATCCCGGTGGCGACGGCTTGCAGCTTCACGTCGTAGCCGAGTTTCTGCTTGATCACCTCGGCCGCCACGTGGGTGGTCGCGACGCTGTCGGACCAGCCGTCAACGTAACCGATGTTCAGGGTCTGTTTTTCAGCGCTGGCGAATGTGGAACTCATCGCAAGTACCAGAGCGGCACCTGCGCCTAAAAGTCGTCGCATCTTCATCGTTTACTTCCCCGAAATGCTGCGCCCGACGGATGCCGGGCATCGTCAACGTATTGTTATGGTGCACAGCGCCCCCATCACGCCTGACCGCAAACTCGCTCGAATGCCAGTGGAGTACTGACGCTTTCGATCATCGGCCTGACGCCCGCAGCGACCTGCTCTGTCAGCGACCTCAATACAGCGAGAAACGACATCAGAAGGCCATTAATCGCCTCTGAATAATTGGCGCCAGACAATCCGCCCGAACTTTGCATGTGCAAATCATGCAGGCCACCAACCCGCGGATAAATGCAGGTAACATGCGTCGCTTTGCAGCCACTCGGCCTGACCATGTCCGCGACTTCTCGCTTCCCGTTTGTTCCTTATCTCTTCGCCTGCCTGCTCGGCCTGTTTGCCCTTGGCGGCTTCTGGTACGGCCTCGGCAAACCGGTGATCCTGCCGGACGCCGCGACCCCGACGCACAAGTTGCAATGCGCCTCCTACACGCCATTCGACAAGGACCAGTCGCCGTTCGACGTGCCGTTCAAGCTGCGCCCGGAGCGCATGGACGCCGACCTCGCCCTGCTGGCGACGCGCTTCGAATGCATCCGCACCTACTCGATGACCGGCCTCGAAGCCCTGCCGCAACTGGCGCGCAAGCACGGTCTGAAGTTGATGATCGGCGCCTGGGTCAACAGCAACCCTGCGGACACCGAGAAAGAAGTCGACCTGCTGATTGCTTCGGCCAACGCCAACCCGGATGTGGTCAGCGCGGTGATCGTCGGCAACGAAGCGTTGCTGCGCAAGGAAGTCACCGGCGCGCAACTGGCGAAGCTGATCAACAAGGTCAAAAGCCAGGTCAAGCAACCGGTCACTTATGCCGATGTCTGGGAGTTCTGGCTCAAGCACCCGGAAGTCGCGCCGGCGGTGGATTTCCTGACCATTCACTTGCTGCCGTATTGGGAAGATGATCCGTCGAACATTGACGTCGCTCTGCAACATGTGGCGGATGTGCGTCAGGTGTTCGGCAACAAATTCGCGCCCAAGGACGTGATGATCGGCGAAACCGGCTGGCCCAGCGAAGGTCGCCAGCGAGAGACCGCCCTGCCGAGCCGGGTCAACGAGGCCAAGTTCATTCGCGGTTTTGTCGCGATGGCCGAGAAGGAAGGCTGGCATTACAACCTGATCGAGGCGTTCGACCAGCCATGGAAACGTGGCAGCGAAGGTGCGGTCGGCGGTTACTGGGGCCTGTTTGATGCCGATCGCCAGGACAAGGGTGTGCTCGCCGGACCGGTGACCAACGTGCCGTACTGGAAGGAATGGCTGGGCATCGGCGGGCTGATTTTCCTCGGCACGCTGCTACTCGGCGGCCGGGTTCGCACCACGCAATCGGCGTTGGTTCTGCCCCTGCTTGCGGCAGTTGCAGCCTGCTCGATCGGCGCCTGGGGCGATCTGGCGCGAGTGACCACGCGGTTTGCCAGCGAATGGCTGTGGGTCGGCTTGCTGACAGCGTTGAATCTGTTGGTGCTGGCGCATGCCGCGCTGACCTTGAGCAACCGCCAGGGTTGGCGTGAACGGGCGTTCCATCTGCTGGAACGGCGTGCTGGATGGCTGGTTGCCGTGGCCGGTTTTGCGGCGGCGGTGATGATGCTGGAGATGGTGTTCGACGCGCGTTATCGCAGTTTCGCCAGCATGGCGTTCATCCTGCCGGCGCTGGTTTTCGTGTGCCGTCCGGTCAGCGTGCCACGCCGGGAAATCGCCCTGCTGACCTTTATCATCGGCGCCGGCATTGCGCCGCAGCTGTATGAAGAAGGATTGTTGAATCAGCAGGCGTGGGGCTGGGCGCTGGTCAGTGGGTTGATGGTCGCTGCGTTGTGGCGCTGCCTGCGGGTTCGCAAAGGCTGATCTCCAGAGGCCAGTCTGGCCCCTTCGCGAGCAAGCCCGCTCCCACATTTAATCGGGTTCCTCCAGTTGGAATGCAATCGAATGTGGGAGCGGGCTTGCTCGCGAAGGCTGACTCTTAGGCGCTACGGGATTCCCGGACCAACCGCAACCCGGCAATCACCAGCGCAAACACCGCCAGCGTCGTGTTGTACAACGCCAGCGCCGGCAACCCGAACACCAACGCCAGCACCGCCAGCCACCACCCTGCCCGCCCGGGCAACACAAAACCCAGCAGCGCCGCACCCAGCGCGGTCCAGCCCAACACCTTGAAGTGAATCATCAGCCCCAGGTTCGAGCGCACCGTGCATTCCCAACGGCTCGCCTCATCGACGCAGATGCCAACCCACCGTCCGTCCTCCATAAAGCCATAACGCGCGCCATAACTGGCGGCCAGCCACAGCGGCAACAGCACGAGCAACAGGATCACGGGCAAGCGGCGGGACATGAATCTCTCCAATCAACGAAATCGGCGGCCAGCTTAATCTGCCCGCACGCATTGGCAAGCACTAACAACTGTTAACTGGTCATCCGCGCCTTGCAAAGTGTATCGTCCAGCTACTATTACTCCGAATTCTGCCTGTTTGGTGCCGAGGCATGGCACTTTGGCGCAAGCCCGGTGGTCATAGCCTGCGAACTTCATTCGGCACCTTCCTTTAAGGGATCCAGTCATGCTCCGTTCCTTGCGCTTCGCCGCGCTGTTCAGCGGCCTTATTCTGAGTGCGTCCGCACTGGCGGTGGATATCGATGCCGCCAGTTATGGCTATCCCCTGACCAACCCGTTCGAGGCGACCATCGCCACCACGCCACCGGACCTGCGCCCGGAGTTGCCGTCGAACGACGAGATCAATCAGTCCGACCACAGCATCACCCTGCGCCCGGAACGGGCCTTCATCCTCCCGGACAATTTCTGGGCGGTGAAAAAACTCACCTACCGCATCGCCGAGCAGGACAAACCGGCGCCGCTGATCTTCCTGATCGCCGGCACCGGTGCGCGCTATGACAGCACGCTCAACGAATACCTGAAGAAGCTCTACTACAAGGCCGGCTACCACGTCGTGCAGTTGTCGTCGCCCACCAGCTTCGACTTCATCAGCGCCGCTTCACGCTTCGCCACCCCGGGCATCACCAAGGAAGACGCCGAAGACATGTACCGGGTGATGCAGGCCGTGCGCGCGCAGCATCCGAAACTGCCGGTCACCGAGTACTACCTCAGCGGCTACAGCCTCGGCGCACTGGATGCCGCGTTCGTCGCGCATCTGGACGAGACCCGACGCAGCTTCAACTTCAAGAAAGTCCTGCTGCTCAACCCGCCGGTCAACCTCTACACCTCGATTAGCAACCTCGACAAGCTGGTACAGACCGAGGTGAAGGGCATCAACAACAGCACCACCTTCTATGAACTGGTGCTGAACAAGCTGACCCGCTACTTCCAGCAGAAAGGCTACATCGACCTCAATGACGCCCTGCTCTACGACTTCCAGCAGTCCAAGCAGCACCTGACCAACGAACAGATGGCGATGCTGATCGGCACTTCGTTCCGTTTCTCGGCGGCCGACATTGCCTTCACCTCCGACCTGATCAACCGTCGTGGCCTGATCACCCCGCCGAAATTCCCGATCACCGAAGGCACCAGCCTCACGCCGTTCCTCAAGCGTGCGCTGCAATGCGACTTCGACTGCTACCTGACCGAACAAGTGATTCCGATGTGGCGCGCGCGCACTGACGGCGGCAGCCTGCTGCAACTGATCGATCAGGTCAGCCTGTACGCACTCAAGGATTACCTGCACGACAGCCCGAAAATCGCCGTCATGCACAATGCTGATGACGTGATCCTCGGCCCTGGCGACCTCGGTTTCCTGCGCAAGACCTTTGGCGATCGCCTGACCGTTTACCCACTGGGCGGCCATTGCGGCAACCTTAACTACCGCGTCAACAGCGACGCCATGCTGGAGTTTTTCCGTGGCTAAATATCTCCTGCTGATTGCAGCGCTCCTCAGTGCAGGCGTGGCCCAGGCCGACAACAGCAAAGCCAACGCGCCGGTGGTGGTCGACAGCGATGGCTTCAAGGAGCCGCTGTCCAAACTCAAGTTCAACCCGGGGCTGGACCAGCGTGAGTTCGAGCGCTCGACGCTCAACGCACTCAACGTCTATGACCCGCTGGAGTCGTGGAACCGCCGCGTCTACCACTTCAACTACCGCTTCGACCAATGGGTGTTCCTGCCGGTGGTCGACGGTTATCGCTACGTGACGCCAAGCTTCCTGCGCACCGGGGTGAGCAACTTCTTCAACAACCTTGGCGACGTGCCGAACCTGGTCAACAGCCTGCTGCAGTTCAAGGGCAAGCGCTCGATGGAAACCACCGCGCGCCTGTTGCTCAACACCACTATCGGCATTGCCGGTCTGTGGGACCCGGCCACTGCCATGGGCCTGCCGCGCCAGAGCGAAGACTTCGGTCAGACCCTGGGTTTCTACGGCGTACCGGGCGGTGCCTACTTCGTGTTGCCGATCCTCGGCCCGTCGAACATTCGCGACACCGCCGGCCTCGCCGTGGACTACACCGCCGAATCGGCGATCAACTACCTGAACGTGTCGGAAGTCAGCTCCAACCACCCGGAAATCTGGGCCCTGCGTGCGGTCGACAAGCGCTACCAGACCAACTTCCGCTACGGCCAGATGAACTCGCCGTTCGAGTACGAGAAAGTGCGTTACGTCTACACCGAGTCGCGCAAGTTGCAGATTGCCGAGTAACCTCAGCGACAACAAAAAAGGGCCATTCGATGCGAGTCGAATGGCCCTTTTTCATAGCACAACCCAGATCAAACTGTGGGAGCGGGCTTGCTCGCGAATGCGGTGAATCAGCCAGCATATTCTTCGACTGACACACCGCATTCGCGAGCAAGCCCGCTCCCACAGGAGTGATGTGTTTATCCTTTGATCGCGCGCCAGATCTTGCCGACGACCGAAACCACCGCCAGCACGGCTGCGCCCGCGATAATCCCCGCTACGCCATTGAGCAACACAGGCACGGCAAACCCGGCACTGCCAGCCGCTGCGCCGACACTTTCAATCCAGTGATGCACCACCGGAACGCCATGGGTGAGGATGCCGCCACCGACGAGGAACATTGCCGCCGTGCCGATCACCGACAGGCCTTTCATCATGTACGGGGCTGCGCGCAGGATCGCATTGCCGATGCTTTTGGCGGCTGCACCCGATTTCTGGGTCAGCCACAGGCCTAGATCGTCGAGTTTGACGATGCCGGCCACCAGGCCATAAACCCCCACGGTCATGACGATGGCGATGCCCGACATGACGATCACTTGCTGGGTCAGCGATGCGTCGGCCACGGTACCAAGGGTAATCGCGATGATTTCCGCCGAGAGGATGAAGTCAGTGCGGATCGCGCCTTTGATCTTGTCCTTTTCGTAAGCCACCAGATCGGTGGTCGGTTCGGCCACCGCCGCGCTCAATTGCGCGTGGTCGGCATCATCTTCGGCCTTGCTGTGCAGGAACTTGTGCGCGAGCTTCTCGAAACCTTCGAAACACAGGTACGCGCCGCCGACCATCAACAGCGGCGTCACCAGCCATGGCACAAACGCACTGATCGCCAGGGCCGAGGGCACCAGGATCAGCTTGTTGAGAAACGAGCCCTTGGCGACCGCCCAGACCACCGGAATTTCCCGCTCGGCGCGCACGCCGGAGACTTGCTGGGCATTGAGCGCCAAGTCATCGCCGAGCACGCCGGCGGTCTTCTTCGCGGCCATTTTGCTCATCAACGCCACATCATCCAGAACGGTGGCAATATCGTCGATCAGCACCAGCAAACTGCTTCCTGCCATGAATCTTGTTTCCTTATGTGAATAATGCCGCGCAGCATACCGCGACTGCGGGCCACACGGGGCATTCTTGAGCCATGCGCGAGGCCGGTGCTACCATGCGCAACCGCCAGAACAGGCAAGGAACCACCGGGTTTATGAGCACAATCCGCGAGCGCAACAAAGAACTGATCCTGCGTGCCGCCAGTGAGGAATTTGCCGACAAGGGCTTCGCTGCGACCAAAACCAGCGACATCGCCGCCAAGGCAGGATTGCCCAAGCCCAACGTCTACTACTACTTCAAATCCAAGGAAAACCTCTACCGCGAGGTCCTGGAAAGCATCATCGTGCCGATCCTGCAGGCTTCGACCCCGTTCAACCCGGACGGCGTACCGAGCGAAGTGCTCAGCGGCTACATCCGCTCGAAGATCCGCATCTCCCGCGACCTGCCCTTCGCCTCCAAAGTGTTCGCCAGCGAAATCATGCACGGCGCCCCGCACTTGAGCGCCGACCTGGTGGAGCAGCTCAACAGCCAGGCCAAGCACAACATCGACTGCATCCAGAGCTGGATCGACCGCGGCCAGATCGCCCCGATCGACCCCAATCACCTGATGTTCAGCATCTGGGCCGCGACCCAGACCTACGCCGACTTCGACTGGCAGATTTCTGCGGTCACCGGCAAGGACAAGCTGGACGAGGCGGATTATGAAGCGGCGGCGCAGACGATTATCCGGTTGGTGTTGAAAGGGTGTGAGCCGGATCAGTAAGACCGCGCTGACGCCATCGCGAGCAGGCTCACTCCTACAGGGGAATGCATTCCAAATGTAGGAGTGAGCCTGCTCGCGATCGAGGCGACACGGTTTCGGCTCAAACCCAAATCGCATCCCACAGCGGATAGTCTCCAAGCCTCTCCACCAGTCCAGCCCGCAATGGGTTGGCGACGACATACCTTGCCATCTTCACTAAATCCTCCTCCCGCCGCAGTGCCCGGTCATGAAACCCTCTTTGCCAGAGGCCAACATTTCTACCGGTAGCCTGATTCACCGCTTTGGTACTTAGCGACTTGGTCTTTTGCATCAGTTCGCTCAAAGACCCGCTCTGCAATTCGATTAACCAATGAAAATGATCTGGCATTACCACCCACGCCAGTGAGTTCGCCAAGCCGAGATCTTGTGCACGCCGAAATTGATGAACCACCAATCGGCCCAAAGCAAAATCGGCAAAGATCGGTTTGCGATCAAGAGTGTTGGTCGTCAGTAGGTAGATTCGATTGGGCTCGGCATAGCGACCGGCTCGCAATCGGTGTGCAGCGGGTAGATCAGGCATTCCTTTGCCTCCCATGATCAGCTCATGAGAAGACTAGTTCTGCGTGCTCAAGTTGATGGGACAGACTCTTGGCTGGATGTTTCTGGGAGAGAGCTATCGCGAGCAGGCTCACTCCTACAGGGGTTTGTGGTGTTCAGACATTTTGTGTCCAACCAGGATCCCTTGTAGGAGTGAGCCCGCTCGCGATAGCGGTTAATCAATCAACGCAGACTCAAGCAGCCACCCCCGCATCCGCCCTCAAATCCAGCGCCTCTACCGCTTTGATCGCCACCTGCTCATCAATATCCGACAGATCGCCGCTAATCCCAATCGCCCCCAGCACATTCCCCGCCTGATCACGGATCAACACCCCGCCCGGGGCCGGGACGACGCTGCCCTGGCCCATGCTGTTGAGTGCGGCGATGAAGGCCGGGCGTTGTTGGGCGTCCAGCGCCAGCAGGCGTGAGCCCTTGCCCAGGGCGATGGCGCCCCAGGCTTTGCCGATGGCGATGTTCGGGCGCAGCAGGCTGGCGCCGTCTTCGCGTTGCAGGGTGATCAGGTGGCCGCCGGTATCGAGTACCGCGATGGTCAGCGGCGCGGCGTTGATCCCGCGCCCGGTGCTGATGGCTTCGTTGACCAGGTTGACTGCGACTTTCAAGGTTAAAGCGCTCATGGTGCCGTCCTCATTTTGTTATTGGGAAAGTCGTGGGGCTGCGCTCAAGTGCCGCAGACCGATGCCACAAATAGAACACAATGAATTATTTTTTTGTATACAATAATTCTCGAAAGGCGCCACATGCGACGAAAAGCCACAGCAAAACCGGCTTCCGACAAATGAAACAGACGCTTGAGAAAATGGATTGACCTGCGCCGTCCGCCGTGAATACACTCTGCGCAAAGCCACTTGTATACAATTACAAAACGTAAAGAGGCACAAAACCATGAGCAAAATGAGAGCAATCGAAGCCGCCGTTCTGGTGATGCGCCGTGAAGGGGTTGATACCGCTTTTGGCATTCCGGGTGCTGCGATCAACCCGCTGTACTCCGCCCTGCAGAAAGTCGGTGGCATCGATCACGTCCTCGCTCGTCACGTCGAAGGCGCGTCACACATGGCCGAGGGTTACACCCGCACCAAGGCCGGCAATATCGGCGTGTGCATCGGTACTTCCGGCCCTGCCGGTACCGACATGGTCACCGGGCTCTACAGCGCCTCGGCCGACTCGATTCCGATCCTCTGCATTACCGGCCAGGCACCCCGCGCCCGTATGCACAAGGAAGACTTCCAGGCGGTCGACATCACCAGCATCGTCAAGCCTGTCACCAAGTGGGCGACCACGGTTCTGGAGCCGGGCCAGGTGCCTTACGCGTTCCAGAAAGCCTTCTACGAAATGCGCTCCGGTCGTCCAGGCCCGGTGCTGATCGACCTGCCGTTCGACGTGCAGATGGCTGAAATCGAATTCGACATCGATGCCTACCAGCCGCTGCCGCTGGCCAAGCCAACCGCGACCCGCGTTCAGGTCGAAAAGGCTCTGGCGCTGCTGGATCAGGCCGAGCGTCCATTGCTGGTGGCCGGTGGCGGCATCATCAACGCCGACGCCAGCGATCTGCTGGTGGAGTTCGCCGAGCTGACCGGCATTCCGGTGATCCCGACCCTGATGGGCTGGGGCACCATTCCCGATGATCACCCGCTGATGGTCGGCATGGTCGGTCTGCAGACGTCGCACCGTTACGGCAACGCCACGCTGCTCAAATCCGATGTGGTGCTGGGCATCGGTAACCGCTGGGCCAACCGTCACACCGGTTCGGTCGACGTCTACACCGAAGGCCGCAAGTTCATTCACGTTGACATCGAAGGCACGCAGATCGGCCGCGTGTTCACTCCGGATCTGGGCATCGTCTCCGACGCCGCTGCCGCGCTGACCGTGTTCATCGAAGTCGCCCGTGAATGGCAAGCCGCCGGCAAGCTGAAAAACCGTAGCGCCTGGCTGCAGGATTGCCAGCAGCGCAAGGCCAGCCTGCACCGCAAGACTCACTTCGACAACGTGCCGGTCAAGCCGCAACGCGTTTACGAAGAAATGAACCAGGTGTTCGGCAAGGACACCTGCTACGTCAGCACCATTGGTCTGTCGCAGATTGCCGGCGCGCAGTTCCTGCACGTCTACAAGCCGCGTCACTGGATCAACTGCGGTCAGGCCGGCCCGTTGGGCTGGACCATTCCGGCAGCGCTGGGCGTGGTCAAGGCCGATCCGAGCCGGAAAGTCGTGGCCCTGTCGGGGGACTATGACTTCCAGTTCATGATCGAGGAGCTGGCGGTCGGCGCTCAGTTCAAACTGCCTTACATCCACGTCGTGGTGAACAACTCGTACCTGGGGCTGATCCGTCAGGCCCAGCGCGGGTTCGAAATGGACTACTGCGTGCAGCTGTCCTTCGATAACCTGAACGCGCCGGAACTCAACGGTTACGGTGTCGACCACATCGCAGTCGCCGAAGGCCTCGGCTGTAAAGCCCTGCGGGTGTTCGAACCATCGGAAATCGCCCCTGCCCTGCGCAAGGCCGAACAGATGATCGAAGAGTTCAAGGTACCGGTGATTGTCGAGATCATCCTGGAGCGTGTGACCAACATCTCCATGGGGACCGAGATCAACGCCGTCAACGAATTCGAAGACCTGGCACTGGTCGGCAACGACGCGCCAACGGCGATTTCGTTGCTCGACTGAACGTAACTGGCTCCCTCTCCCTCCGGGAGAGGGCTGGGGTGAGGGAGCGATTTTGTGTCGTTCGGGGAATTTGGGGCCAACCCTGATTCCCCCCTCACCCTAACCCTCTCCCCCTGGAGAGGGGACTGATTGGGTTTAGTCTGACCACCCGCGTCAAAACCGTTTTAGGAGACCACCATGCCGCGTTTCGCTGCCAACCTGTCCATGCTGTTCACCGAACAGGATTTCCTTGCCCGTTTCGACGCCGCCGCCAAGGCCGGTTTCAGTGGCGTGGAATACCTGTTCCCGTACGACTTCAGCTCCGCCGAAATCAAGGCAAAGCTCGATGCCAACGGTCTGACCCAAGTGCTGTTCAACCTGCCGGCCGGTGACTGGGCCAAGGGCGAGCGCGGTATCGCGTGTCTGCCGGATCGCGTTGAAGAGTTCCGCGCCGGGGTCGATCTGGCGATTGCCTACGCGCAAGTGCTGGGCAACACCCAGGTCAACTGCCTGGCCGGTATTCGTCCGCAAGGCGTGGACGATGCCACCGTGGAAAAAACCTTCGTCGCCAACCTCAAATATGCAGCCGACAAGCTGCAGGCGGCGGGTATCAAACTGGTGATGGAAGCGATCAACACCCGCGACATCCCGGGTTTCTACCTGAACAACACGGCGCAAGCCCTGTCGATTCGCGAGCAGGTCGGCAGCGCCAATCTGTTCCTGCAATACGACATCTATCACATGCAAATCATGGAAGGCGATCTGGCCCGCACCCTGCAATCGCACCTGGCCGAGATCAACCATGTGCAGCTCGCGGACAACCCGGGGCGCAACGAGCCGGGCACCGGTGAGATCAACTACCGCTTCCTGTTCGAACACCTGGATCGCATTGGTTATCAGGGTTGGGTTGGCTGCGAATACAAGCCGCTGACCACCACCGAGGCCGGTCTCGGCTGGCTCAAGAGCCACAACGCAATTTAAGAGCACTGCAAAACCCTTGTGGGAGCGGGCTTGCTCGCGAATGCGGTGGTTCAGTCAACACGGATATTGAATGTTCCACCGCATTCGCGAGCAAGCCCGCTCCCACCCAAGGCAACACCCCCTATTTCGCTTGAGCAAGACAAAAACAAGAGGATTTTCTCATGGCTAAAATCGGATTTATCGGCACCGGCATCATGGGCCACCCAATGGCTTCGAACCTGCAGAAAGCCGGTCACAGCCTGTTCCTGTCGGCGCACCACGACGCCGCTCCAGCCGACCTGGTGGCCGCTGGCGCCGTCGCCCTGGCCAACCCGCGCGAAGTGGCGCAGGAAGCCGAATTCATCATCGTCATGGTCCCGGATACCCCGCAGGTCGACGACGTGCTGTTCCGCGCCGACGGCGTTGCTGCCGGCATCGGCAAAGGCAAAGTCGTGATCGACATGAGCTCGATCTCGCCGACCGCCACCAAGGCCTTCGCCAAGAAGATCAACGAGAAAGGCGCGCAATACCTCGACGCCCCGGTATCCGGTGGTGAAGTCGGCGCCAAGGCTGCGACCCTGAGCATCATGGTCGGTGGCGACGCCGATGCCTTCGAACGCGCCCTGCCGCTGTTCCAGGCCATGGGCAAGAACATCACCCTGGTCGGCGGCAATGGTGACGGTCAGACCGCCAAAGTGGCGAACCAGATCATCGTCGCGCTGAACATCCAGGCCGTGGCTGAAGCGCTGCTGTTCGCCTCGAAAAACGGCGCTGATCCAGCCAAGGTGCGTGAAGCGCTGATGGGCGGTTTCGCTTCGTCGAAGATCCTCGAAGTGCACGGCGAGCGCATGATCAAAGGCACCTTCGATCCGGGCTTCCGCATCAGCCTGCACCAGAAGGACCTGAACCTGGCCCTGCAAGGCGCCAAGGAGCTGAACATCAATCTGCCGAACACCGCCAACGCCCAGCAAGTGTTCAGCACCTGCGCGGCCATCGGTGGCAGCAACTGGGACCACTCGGCGCTGATCAAGGGTCTGGAACACATGGCCAACTTCTCGATTCGCGACAAAAAATAAAGCCTTTGCCCCACTTTCCATGTGGGAGCGGGCTTGCTCGCGAAGAGGGCGTTTCAGTCGACATGGAGATTGACTGACCCACCGCCTTCGCGAGCAAGCCCGCTCCCACAATGGATCCGAGTTGCCCTTTCGAATAACAAGAATTCCGGGAGCCCGCCATGTCGGTCGATCCGCAACAACTGCTGCGCGAGCTGTTTGCCACAGCCATCGACGCGGCCCATCCGAACCAAGTCCTCGAAGCCCATCTGCCTGCCGATCGCACGGGTCGGGTGATCGTCATCGGTGCCGGCAAAGCCGCAGCTGCCATGGCGCAGGTGGTCGAGCGCTGCTGGCAGGGTGAAGTATCCGGTCTGGTGGTGACCCGTTACGGTCACGGCGCTCCGTGCGAAAAAATCGAAGTGGTCGAAGCCGCGCATCCGGTACCGGACGCTGCCGGTCTGGCCGTGGCCAAACGCGTGCTGGAACTGGTCAGCAATCTGACTGAAGACGACCGCGTGATCTTCCTGCTCTCCGGCGGCGGTTCTGCCCTGCTCGCGCTGCCAGCCGAAGGCATCACCCTGGCCGACAAGCAGTCGATCAACAAAGCCCTGCTCAAATCCGGCGCGACCATCGGCGAGATGAACTGCGTGCGCAAGCACCTCTCGGCGATCAAGGGCGGCCGCCTCGGCAAGGCTTGCTGGCCTGCCACCGTCTACACCTACGCAATTTCCGATGTACCGGGCGACCTCGCCACGGTGATCGCTTCCGGCCCGACCGTGGCCGACCCGAGCACTTCGGCCGAAGCGCTGGCGATCCTCAAGCGCTACAACATTGAAGTCCCGGCGACGGTGCGCAACTGGCTGCAAAGCCCGGAATCGGAAACGGTCAAACCCGGTGATCCGAGCCTCGCTCGCAGCCATTTCCAGTTGATCGCCCGCCCGCAGCAATCGCTGGATGCAGCGGCAGTGAAATGCCGCCAGGCCGGTTTCAGCACGCTGATCCTTGGCGACCTCGAAGGTGAATCCCGCGAAGTGGCGAAGGTCCACGCCGGCATCGCCCGGCAGATCATCAATCACGGGCAGCCACTGGCAGCGCCGTGCGTGATTCTGTCCGGCGGCGAAACTACCGTGACCGTGCGCGGCAATGGCCGTGGCGGACGCAACGCCGAATTCCTCCTGAGCCTGACCGACAGCCTCAAGGGCCAGCCCGGCGTTTATGCGCTGGCCGGTGACACCGACGGCATCGACGGCTCGGAAGACAACGCCGGCGCGATCATGACCCCGGACAGCTACGCCCGCGCCGCCGCTCTGGGCCTGAGCGCCAGCGACGAGCTGGATAACAACAACGGTTACGGCTACTTCGAGGCGCTCGATGCGCTGATCGTCACCGAGCCGACCCGCACCAACGTCAACGACTTCCGCGCCATCCTGATCCTTGAGAACTGCAAATCATGACGCCTGATAAAAAGGTCAAAATCCTCGCCACCCTCGGGCCTGCCGTCGATGGCATCGAAGATATCCGTGAACTGGTCGAGGCCGGGGTCAACATCTTCCGCCTGAACTTCAGCCACGGCGATCACGCCGACCACGCCAAGCGCTATCAGTGGATCCGCGAAGTCGAGCGCCAGCTCAACTATCCGCTGGGCATTCTGATGGATTTGCAGGGGCCGAAACTGCGCGTCGGCAAGTTCGCCGACGGCAAGGTGCAGCTGCATCGCGGTCAGGCGTTCCGCCTCGATCTGGACGCTACGCCGGGCGATGAACGCCGGGTGAACCTGCCGCACCCGGAGATCATCGCCGCGCTGGAAGCCGGCATGGATCTGCTGCTGGATGACGGCAAACTGCGCCTGCGCGTGGTCACCAAATACAGCGATGCGATCGACACCACCGTGCTCGCCGGCGGCGAACTGTCGGACCGCAAAGGCGTCAACGTACCGCAAGCGGTGCTCGACCTCAGCCCACTGACCGCCAAGGATCGCCGCGACCTGAGCTTCGGCCTGGAACTGGGCGTGGACTGGGTGGCGCTGTCGTTCGTGCAGCGTCCGCAAGACATCCTCGAAGCACGCGAACTGATCGGCGACAAAGCGTTCCTGATGGCGAAAATCGAGAAGCCGTCGGCGGTTGAACAACTGCGCGAAATCGCCGAGCTGAGCGACGCGATCATGGTGGCGCGCGGTGACCTCGGTGTCGAAGTGCCGGCGGAAAGCGTGCCGCAGATCCAGAAGAACATCATCAGCACCTGCCGCGAACTCGGCAAACCGGTGGTGGTGGCGACGCAGATGCTCGAGTCGATGCGCTTCTCTCCGGCGCCGACCCGCGCTGAAGTCACTGACGTGGCCAACGCTGTGGCTGAAGGCGCGGATGCAGTGATGCTCTCGGCCGAAACCGCGTCCGGCGAATACCCGCTGGAAGCGGTGCAGATGATGAGCAAGATCATTCGTCAGGTTGAGAACGGTCCGGACTATCAGACTCAACTCGACGTCAGCCGACCGAAAGCCGAGGCGACGGTGTCCGATGCGATCAGCTGCGCGATCCGCCGCATCAGCAACGTGCTGCCGGTGGCGGTGCTGGTCAACTACAGCGAATCGGGCGCCTCGACATTACGTGCGGCGCGGGAACGGCCGAAAGCGCCGATCCTCAACCTGACGCCGAACCTGCAGACGGCACGACGTTTGAGTGTGGCGTGGGGTATTCATTCGGTGGTCAACGATCGCCTGCGTCAGGTCGATGAAGTGTGTTCGACCGCGCTGGAAATCGCTCAGGCGCAAGGCATGGCCGAGCGTGGCGATACGTTGCTGATCACTGCCGGGGTGCCGTTCGGGCAGCCGGGATCGACTAACTCACTGCGGATCGAAACATTGATCTGACGATTGCGACTGAACCCTGTGGTGAGGGGATTCATCCCCGATTGACTGCGCAGCAGTCACCGCTTTCAAGAGAGTGACGGTTTTCACAGAAAAACCGCACTCCCCGATTGGGGGCCGCTTCGCAGCCCATCGGGGATAAATCCCCTCACCACAGGTAAGCAAGACCTTTTGATTTTCCAACTGCCCAGATTTTTTCAACATGCCTGCCAATCATTTCAACAACCACTGCCCCGACTGGGCCGAGGCTTTGCTCAACGGTTTCAGTCAGATATTCCTTCAGCGCCACCCGCTATGCGGCCTGTTGTGCCTGCTGGCGATCCTGCTCACTGCGCCGGTGCTGTTTGCCGGCGCGCTGCTCGGGGCAGTCGCTGGATTGCTCACTGCACAGCGACGTAACTATGCCAAGGCTGATCGTCAGGCCGGTTTGTTCAGCTACAACGGCGTGCTGCTCGGCTTGTTACTGAGTCTGTATTTCCCCTGGTCACCGCTGCTGCCGCCGCTGATTCTGGCGGCTGGCGGCGTCAGTGCGATGCTCACTCAGCAATGGCTCAAACACGTTTACCGCAGTCGATCGATACCGGCCTACACCTCGCCATTCGTGGCCATCGGCTGGATCCTGCTGCTGTTCGCCGAGCCATCCGCGCCGACGGCGCACATCGAGATGAACACGCTGAACCTGCTCGCCGCAGGACTGCGTGGATTGGGTCAGGTGATGTTCCTCGAGCATCCGCTGGCCGGCGCATTGATCGGCATTGGCTTGTTGATCGCTGATCGCCGCGCCTTTTGCTGGGCATTGTTCGCGTCAGCCATCGGCCTTGCGTCCAGTCTGTTGCACCACGAAACCGGCGCGGCATTGCTGGGACTGGGCAGTTACAACGCGGTACTCGCCGCCCTCGCCTTCAGTGCGCAGCGCCAGCAACCGTGGCTGCCGCTGCTGGGCATCGTCCTTGCGCTGCTGGTCACCCCGCTGTTCGCCGCTCTCGGTCTGGCGATGCTGACCGCGCCGTTCATCCTCGCCGGCTGGCTGATCCGCGCCGGGATCCAGATGCTCGGTAAAGCGGCCGTCGACGCCACGCCTTGCGCACAGGGGGACAATCAACCTAGGCTGCGCTGATCTTCAATTCAGGCGTTATCCATGGACAGCAGCAACAGTTGGCGCGAACGGCTTTACGTGATGATTTTCCAGAGCGACACCCTCGCCGGGCGGCGCTTCGACGGCACCTTGCTGTTGATCATCCTTGCCAGCCTGGTGGTGGTGATGCTCGACAGCATCGACAGCATTCACCAGAACTACGCCGATGTGCTGGCCTACATCGAGTGGGGTTTCACCGTCATTTTTCTCGGTGAATACATCCTGCGCCTGTATTGCTCACCGAAACCGTTGCGCTACGCCTTCAGTTTCTACGGACTGGTGGATCTGCTGGCGATCGTGCCGGGGATCCTCGCGCTGTATTACAGCGATGCGCAGTACCTGCTGATCATCCGCATCATTCGGATGCTGCGGATCTTCCGCGTGCTCAAGCTCAGCCCGTACCTCAAGCAAGCCAACTATCTGATGTCGGCGCTGCGCGGCAGCAAGCAGAAGATCGTGGTGTTTCTGGTCAGCGTCTGCACCCTGGTGACGGTGTTCGGCACCCTGATGTACGTGATCGAAGGCCCGGAACATGGCTTCACCAGCATCCCCAAAGGCATCTATTGGGCTATCGTGACGTTGACCACCGTCGGCTTCGGCGACATCGTGCCGAAGACCCCGCTGGGTCAGGTAATTTCTTCGCTGGTGATGATCACCGGTTACTCGATCATCGCCGTGCCCACCGGGATTTTCACTGCAGAACTGGCCAACGCCATGCGCGGCGAACAGCTGCAACATGACTGCCCGGTGTGCAAGAAAAACAGCCATGAACAGAACGCAGCGTTTTGCTCGCGGTGCGGCAGTCAGCTGTTTAAGAAAGTGGAATAAGCACAGAGCTTTTTAATCTTTAAATGACTATGCCAGCCCGGCTATAGTCGCTGGCAAAACGGTATCACCCCCGACCGTTATCACCGACACAACAAGGAATGCGCAGTGAAAAAACTCTTTGGCGCCTCACTTCTCGCCGCCGGTCTTGCCTTTGGCAGCGTGGCTCAAGCCGCACCGACCCTGCTCAACGTCTCGTATGACGTGATGCGCGATTTCTACAAGGATTACAACACTGCGTTCCAGAAACACTGGCAGGCCGAGCACAACGAAAACATCACCGTGCAAATGTCCTTCGGCGGTTCGAGCAAGCAGGCGCGTTCGGTGATCGACGGCCTGCCGGCTGACGTCATCACCATGAACATGGCGACCGACATCAACGCCCTCGCCGACAACGGCAAACTGGTGCCGGAAAACTGGGTCAGCCGCCTGCCGAACAACAGCGCACCGTTCACCTCGGCCACCGTGTTCATCGTCCGCAAAGGCAACCCGAAAGCCCTAAAAGACTGGCCGGACCTGCTCAAGGACGGCGTGCAAGTGATCGTGCCGAACCCGAAAACTTCGGGCAACGGCCGCTACACCTACCTCTCGGCCTGGGGCTACGTGCTGAAAAATGGCGGTGACGAGAACAAGGCCAAGGACTTCGTCGGCAAACTGTTCAAGCAAGCGCCAGTGCTCGATACCGGTGGCCGCGCCGCGACCACCACGTTCATGACCAACCAGATCGGCGACGTGCTGGTCACCTTCGAGAACGAAGCCGAGATGATCGCTCGCGAGTTCGGTCGCGATCAGTTCGAGGTGATCTACCCAAGCGTCTCCGCCGAGGCCGAACCACCGGTGTCGGTGGTCGACAAAGTGGTCGACAAAAAAGGCACCCGCGCCGCCGCCGATGAATACCTGAAATATCTGTGGTCGCCGGAAGGTCAGGAAATCGCCGCCGCCAACTACCTGCGTCCACGGGACCCGGCAGTGCTGGCGAAGTACACCGACCGTTTCCCGAAAGTCGATTTCCTGTCGGTGGAGAAAACCTTCGGCGACTGGCGTTCGGTGCAGAAGACCCACTTCAATGATGGCGGGATCTTTGATCAGATCTATACCGGCCAGTAAGGCTTGAGCAAAACGAAAAAGGCGACCTGAAAAAGTCGCCTTGCTCCTAATTAAGGGCTAACTCGCGAATGCGACTTAGCCTGCCACCACTCATTAAATTTAGCTGGAGAAAAAACAAACTTCCCACCTCGCTGAAAGACTGACGATGGTGCATATCTGCAAATTAAATAGATTAACTCAGCAATACCCCAAACCTGTACACCCAACTTCTGACACTCATCTTTAGAAGCGGGACTAAGACGGTACGTTGTTACTAGAACCAACTGAAGCGGCGTCAACATCTGAATACCAAACTCCCGCCAATTCCCACTTTCACTTCTTTGAATCAGCCACCCGCCAATCAACTCCCTAATATGAGCAGGATTAATAACCTTTGGATTATCAAAATTGCTATTAATGGCAGCCTTGGAGGATGCGACAATCATTACCTTTTGACCGGCTCTAACCAACCCTCCCCCTACTGTTCCATGCGAAAAAGCTTCCTCGATATCCACGAGATGATTCCAGGCAATCGCATCCACACCTTGGTCTCCAGACCCCTTCGTGGCAGCCCCAAAAAAACAAGCTTCAGATAGAATGGCTGCCGCAACGACCTCGAGATCATGCCCCTTATCAATATTAAGCAGTGCCGCCCTTATATTCTTATGTTTTTTTATACGCTCTAAAAAATCAGAAGGATACGAACTAGACAATTGCACCCTAGAAAGATAAGTACAGAGCCCGGAAATAACACTATTACCATTAACCCCCGAGTAAACTACAAACTCTGCAACCTCACACTTATCTCGCAATATTTGCTCACGCGCGAGAGAAAGATGACTGACTGCAATTGCCACTTCTCCGCCGGGATCAGGATCGGGAAACGCTGCCGCCAACTGCACCGGACTCAGGTTAAGCTCACTTCCGTAAAAACTTTCAACTGAAACTTCTGGTGCATCGATAGCCAATTTTTTTGCTGCTTTAACGACAACGGAAATCTCTGCTTCAGTCAGCGCCATTGTTTACCTCTGACAATGAACCTTGGAGTTGTGACTGCACCTCCGACAAAGCATTGATCACCGCTAACATTCTTGTAACCTGGCCCTTCAATTCTTCGAGTTTTTGTTTAGTTTCAGGCGACTCTATTAAATCATCCGTAGGAGTCCTCTTCAATGTCCTGATGAACATTGCGATTTTCTTGGAAAGCTCTCCTTCTTTCCTCTCCTCAAAAAATATTTCCGCCGACCGAAAGTCACGATCAGCTAAAGCTTCTAATACCGAACTGTCTTCGAGCTTCAACATTTCACGAAGACGACGAACTGCCATCTCTGCCGAAACTTCTGTACCGCCACTATCCTCTTGATCTTCGAGATTATTTGTCTCCACAGCCAGCTTGTTCAATAGATAGTGAAAAAACACATCTTCACTAGCGCTATTAACATAGCTCATGTCTTTTTCAGACCAGCCTAACCACCTAGATATCGCAGGTGCTCTTGCCGCCTCTGAGAATGCGTTATAGGTCAATGTGTGTTTTACTGAAGATCTCTTTTCAAAAGCCAGAAAATCTTTATACAACACGTGCGCTTTCAGATCGCGCAGCACTTCCGATTTTTTACGTCCAAAGCGATCAGCAACCTGTGCCACACTCCAGCCATCTTCAAAAATCAGTCGAGACTGAAATTCATAGCGGCTCGCTGGCTCCCAACTTTTCGCCCCCATCAAATGGCGCATACCGATATATATTTCAGAAGCGCGTCGATACTTCTCAAGTTGCTTCGCGCTACCATCTATAACGGGACCTTCCAAAACAAAACAAGGAAGTGTTCTAAGTGACTCTCTAACTTGTGGACGAAGCTTTTCATGATTTGGCCCTGAGTCATTGAAAAGTCTACGTACCGCGGTAACCCTACGATTCCCCTCAAGCACCAAAAACTTGTCGCCATCGTACTTTGCAACAATTAACCTTTCATGCTTCAAAAAACCGTTATTTTCTATTGAAGTTGCGAGAGACTCTATATCAAAACGTGGCTCTCCATTCACAACCCCATAAAGCTTATCCTGAATAGCTGGCTGACCAAAAAGCTTTACATCCAGGATCTTATAAATATCCCCCACCCGTTCTAAAAGCCTGAGATTGTGCGGATCAAGTAATAATCGCGAGGGTTCAATTTCTTGGGATGATCCTTCGGGCAAATTGAGTGCAGGTCCCTTAAGCTCGGTCTCTCGACCCTTTTCAGAAGGAGAATTCTTTGCTTTTTTCGTTGGTACCGCTTTCGGAGCCATCGAGTAATTTCCCTAATAATTCACTCAAAACACTTTAGTTTTTTTTCGTTTCCTCGCCAACCCCAAGATTCTCGAAAAACCTCATATGTAATAAATGGTTTTCCACCTTGACAAGAAATTCTGCTTAGAAAAGCAAATATTCCTACGCTCTCTCCAACCATTCAGCCACAGTGATACAGGATTTTTCATACGCACGTACGGTAAAACCATGATGAAATTGGAGAAAGCGCCGTTACCCATGGTTCGTTTAAAGCATTCCAATTTACGATCAAATCGACTTCACATCGGTGGTTTCACACCATCCTTGCCCGCCGAGATCGATTGCGCGGTCAGCGTGCCGTCCGCACTTTGCGTGACAAAAGTGACGATCTTCACCCCCACCTTCAGCAAACTCCGATCCCCCGGCATCAGGTTGACGATCGGCACGTCCTCCGGCACCAGGATCTTCTGCTGTCCGCCCTTGTAATTGACCGTCAGCACCCGGCCATTGCTGACCACCAGATCACCGACGCTGCCATTGGTCATGCTGCTGCCCTTGGCCAGATCAAACGGCCGATGACCGTCACCGCTGCCGGCCAGTTCCGGCGGGAATACGTGCACTTCCGTTGCCTTGAGGGTGCCATCTTCCTGCGGCATGGCGGCCGAGCCAATGTAGCTGCCGGGTTTGATGTCTTCGATATTCGCCAGCGTGACGGCACGCACCTTGGTGTCCGCAGTCAACCGGATCACCACGTTCTCGCCGCTGTTGACGTGGACTTTCAGCGAATCGGCGCTGACCCCGGTGATCTCACCGCGCACGCCGAGACGCATGCCCGGGGCATCGGCG
Source organism: Pseudomonas sp. G3-19 (assembly GCF_054855875.1). Lineage (NCBI taxonomy): Bacteria > Pseudomonadati > Pseudomonadota > Gammaproteobacteria > Pseudomonadales > Pseudomonadaceae > Pseudomonas > Pseudomonas sp. G3-19. The sequence continues at coordinate 6,020,460 of NZ_JBMPIQ010000003.1, read as the reverse complement.
GCCTGCACCGCAGTGGCACTGAGCAGGCCAATCAAGGCAATCGTGGTGGTGTGACGCAGCAGCTGACGCAACATGGCAATCCTCCGTTGATGAACAGTAAAAGCGCAGCGGTAAACATAAGCACGCTATCGAAGAACATGTAAGTGAATGTATCATCGACCCTCCCCGGCTGGACGCAAGGTTCGCCGATGGACGACACCGCCGCTGAAGCCAATCATTCCGCAACGGAATAACTGATATCGATACAAGGCTTCTACCGCCGCGTCGGTGCGTCCCTTAGCCTCACCGCATTCCCTTTCGCTGGATCGAGAAACCTTATGAACGCCACAACTCACGCAATGACCCGAGGCATGGTGCTGCTGTTCGCCTTCTGCTGCGGCGCGATCGTCGCCAACATCTACTACGCGCAACCGATCATCGGCCTGATCGCGCCGGACATCGGTCTTTCCGACACCATGGCCAGCTTCATCGTCTCGCTGACGCAGATCGGTTATGCGCTGGGCCTGTTCTTCCTGGTGCCGCTGGGCGACCTGCTGGAAAACCGCCGGTTGATGATCATCACCACGGTGGTGGCGATTGCCAGCCTGCTCGGCGCGGCGTTCACCAGTCAGCCGAACGTGTTCCTGCTGATCTCGTTGCTGGTGGGCTTCAGTTCGGTGTCGGTGCAGATCCTGATTCCGCTGGCCGCGCATCTGGCGCCGGAAGAATCCCGTGGCCGGGTGGTCGGCGGGATCATGGGCGGCCTGCTGTTGGGCATTCTGCTGGCGCGGCCGGTGTCGAGCGTAGTGGCTGACCATTTCGGCTGGCGTGCGATGTTCATGATTGCCGCGGCGTTGATGGCCGCGATCAGCGTGGTGCTGGCGTTGACCGTGCCCAAGCGTCAACCGGATCACAGCGCTTCCTACGGCCAGTTGCTCGGCTCGCTGTGGACCCTGCTGCGCCAGCAACCGGTGCTGCGTCAGCGGGCGTTTTATCAGGGCTGCATGTTCGCCACCTTCAGCCTGTTCTGGACAGCGGTGCCACTGGAACTGGCGCGCAACCACGGTCTGTCGCAAAGCGAGATTGCGATCTTCGCGCTGGTCGGTGCCATCGGTGCCATCGCCGCGCCGATCAGCGGACGCCTGGCTGACGCCGGCCACACCCGCATCGCTTCGCTGCTGGCCATGCTGTTCGCCAGCCTGAGCTTCCTGCCGGCCTTCATTCACCCGGCCTACAGCGTCATCGGCCTCGCGGTGACCGGCGTGGTACTGGACTTCTGCGTGCAGATGAACATGGTTCTCGGCCAGCGCGCGGTCTACTCGCTGGACGCCAAAAGCCGTGGTCGCCTCAACGCGCTGTACATGACCAGCATCTTCATCGGCGGCGCTTTCGGCTCGTCGGTCGCCAGTGCGGTATATGAGCATGGCGGCTGGTTGTGGATCGTGATTGTCGGTAGCGCGTTCCCGCTGCTGGCGTTGTTGCGGTTCCTGAGTGCGTCGCAGCGTGGTGCTTTGGCAACGGCGTAAGATGTCGAGCAAGCTCGCTCCCACAGGTTGCTCACTGGGCCTGTGAGAGCGATGACGCTTAATACCGAACCAGCTTCTCCATCGCCGCATCTGCCAGAAACGAAGAGCGGCTTTTGACATTGTGTTCACGCACATAGCGATCGATGCGCTGGATCACATAGCCTGGCAACGTCACGTTGACCTTCTCGGTCTTGCCCATGTACGGCGAGATATCCAGCTCGAGCATCCCCCAGCCCATGTCGGCAAACTCCGGATTATTGCGATGGGCCGCTGCCGACGTCGGCATCGGAATCGACTCCCCGTCCGCCGCCATCTCCTGCAACATGAGATGGGCGACTTCAACGGCTGCGTTATAGGCGTCCTCGAAAGTGTCCCCGGCCGTGACGGCGCCGGGAATGTCAGGTATCTGAATACCGATGGCGGTGTTGTCGTCACCCCATTCGATGCAGATCGGATATTGCATTATGGATCTCCCTTGTAGCTGGCTGGCGGGTGGTACAACCCGGCACGCCTCCTGATGCTTTTGACCGTCCCCAGCGGCAAATCCTTTTTAGGGTGAGGAACGGCAATGGTGTACGGGTTGTAACGATGCGTGAAGATGTGATGACTGCCGGTGACTCGATCCAGCGTCCAGCCTGCCTCCTCCAGCTCCTTGATCAATAGCCTGCTTTGCACCTGGCGCCTCCTTGCTCCGGCCGAATAAAAGTAACTCTAGAGTTATCTTTACTCAAGCACATAAATCTGCAGGACGACGTTTGGTTGTTTTACCGCATGTGATTGAATGGACGCGGATTACACTCAGCACCCTATTCCCTGTTGGAGCGGGCTTGCTCGCGAAGGCGTTGGATCAGCCAATACATGTGCTGAATGTCAGACCGCTTTCGCGAGCAAGCCCGCTCCCACAAGGGGACTACGACAACTTTCAGATTTGCAGGAAGACTGATGGACCGCCTCGCCGCCATGGAAACCTTCGTCTACGTGGTCGAAACCGGCTCCTTTTCCGCCGCCGCCCGACGCCTGAATATCGGCCAGCCCGCCGTGTCGAAAACCATCGCTCAGTTGGAAAAACGCCTGGCGGTCAGCCTGTTGCTGCGCTCGACTCGCGGCCTGACCCCGACCGAAGCCGGACTCGCGTTTTTCGAACGGGCCAGGCGTGCCATTGATGAAGCCAACGAAGCCGATAACGCCGCCCGTGGCAGCGCCAGCGGTTTAAGCGGCAACCTGCGGATCAGCGCGGCGGTGACTTTCGGTCGCCTGCACGTCGTGCCGCAGCTGGGGCCGTTTCTCGAGCAGCATCCACAGCTGAACATCGACCTGATGCTCGATGATCGCAACATCAATCTGGTCGAAGAAGGTATCGACGTCGCCCTGCGCATGGGCCCGCTCAGCGACTCCAGCCTCACCGTGCGTAAAATCGCCGACTGTCGCCGCGTAGTGCTCGGCACCCCGGCCTACTTCGCCCGCCACGGCGAGCCGAGCTGCCCTGCCGATTTGGATAAGCATCAAGGCATCGTCTACAACCTCAGCGGCGGCGCCACCTGGATCTTCACCCAGGGCAGCGAACAACAGACGCAAACCCTGACCGGCCGCCTGCGGGTCAGCGCCGCCGAGGGTTTGCGTGCAGCCGTGCTGGCCGATCAGGGCCTGACCATCGCCTCGCAATGGATGTTCGCTCCGGAGCTGGCAAGCGGCGCGGTCAGGGCGGTGATGAGTGACTGGGTATTGCCGGATCAGGACTTGTGGGCGATGTTTCCCACGGGGCGGATGGTCAATGCGAAGGCGCGGGCGTTTGTGGATTATGTGCAGGGGTTGTTGACCAGCGGATTGTGAAAAACAGCTAATCAAAAGATCGCAGGCTTCGCCAGCTCCTACAGGGACATCATCAATGCCCGGCAACACACAAAAAAACGGCGATCCAGAGATCGCCGTTTTTCATTACTGCCCGAACTGTTTGCCCAATCCCGGCGGTACACCGTGGATATCGGTGTCTTCCCAAGGGCCGTTGGGGCTGACGGAGCGAGTCCAGCCGTTGTTCCAGCGGAAGTAGGTGCGCTGGCGGTAGAAGGTGTTGGTCTGGTCGTCGAGGACGTAGACGCCGAGTTTCTGGTCCCAGTGGCTGTTGCCGCCCGGTGGTGGGGCGAAGCTGGCTGAGGTGCGTGGGACTGGCTTGGACGGTTTGGCCGGGATGCTTTTGCCCGGAGTCGGCGAGGTCGACGGGGTCGGGCTCGGTTGTGACGGCGGGATCGGCGGCAGGTTGGTGGTCGGTTCCGGTCGGTGCACCGCACATGCGCTCATGCTCAAGGCCAATGTGATGACGGAGATGCGGGCGAGGCTGTGCATGGCGGTGCTTTCCTGTGGGTTCCGGGGTTATTTGTCCGGGCTGTCGATGGTCAGTGTTTGCGGCGCGGTGGTGCTGCTGGCCAGCGGGCCGCTGCGACCTACCCACTCCCCGGCGGTTGGCTGACCGGCGCGAGAGATGCGTGCAACCAGTTGGACTTCAGGAAAGTTCGACAGTTTCAACTGCGGCATCATGGCGTCGGCATCGCCCAGTTCGACAGTGACCGGCAGATCGGCCACGGTCAGACGCTTGGCCGCCAGCGGTGCCGGTGGGCCGGAAACGGCGCGGGCGAAGATGAACACGCTGTCGCCCGGTTGCACCTTGCCTTTGAGTTCGCTGGCCAGATCGACACGCACCTTGAGCAGTGCGGCAACCTTGGCGGCCGGCGCGGCGGCGACCTTGCCGCCACTGGCTTGCAGACGCTCGGTGGCTCGCTCGATCCCGCCCTGCAAGGCGGCGCGGGAGTTGTCGCCCTCTGGCAACTGCGCCAGCAACCGGTTCCAATAGTCGATTGCCTGCTGATAACGCTCGCCCTCGAACGCGGCGATGCCGAGCAGGCCGAGGCTGGTGACTTCTTTCGGATCGGCTTTCAGCGCTTCATCGGTCAGGGCCTGGATCTTGTCCGACCACTTTTTACCGTCGGCGAAATACTGCGCCTGCGCCCACTGGCCGAGCAGCTCCGGCTGGCGACCGGCCAGGTTGGCGGCGCGTTCGAACATCTTGGCAGCGTCCGCCGGACGATCCTGGGCCATGTAGGTGCGCCCGAGGAAGTACAGGCCTTCCGCCGAATCCGGTTGCGCGGCGACGGCACGCTCCAGACGCCGGGTCATCTCTTCCATCGACTGCGGCGCCTGGGCGAATTCGCGGGTCAGTTCGACTTTATCGGCAGCACCGAAATGCAGGTACAGACCCAGGCCCAACACCGGCACCAGCACCGCTGCCAACAACGGCAACGGCTTGCCCAGTCTCGATACACGCGGTGCGGCAACGCCTTCGGTATCGGCGAGCAGCTCACGCGCAGCTTCCGCGCGACCGCTGTCCATTTGCGCGGCATCGAGTACGCCTTCAGCCTGCTGCGCTTGCAGCTCGGCCACGCGCTCCTGATACAGCGCCACGTTCAGGGCAGTTCGATCCTCTTCACGCTGGGCGCGACGGCCACGCAAAACCGGGATCAGCAGAAAACTCAGGGCGACCAGAAGCAACAGCCCTGCGGCAAGCCAGAAATCAATCATTCTTGGTTTTTATCCAACAGTTGGTCGAGGCGCTGACGCTCTTCGGTGGACAGCGATGGCGGGGTCTCGGTGCGGTGCGCGCGGCGTCGGCGAACGATCACTGCGATCACCACCAGACCACCGAACAACAGACCGGCCGGGCCGAACCACAGCAAGGCTGTCTTGGCATTGAGCGCCGGTTTGTCGCGGACGAAATCACCGTAGCGATCGACCATGAAGTCGATGATCTGCTGATTGTCCTTGCCCTCGCCGAGCATGCGGAAAATCTCTTTGCGCAGGTCGGCGGCAATCGGCGCGTTGGAGTCGGCGATGTCCTGGTTCTGGCACTTGGGGCAGCGCAGTTCCTTGGTCAGTTCACGAAAGCGCTCGCGATCACCTTCCTTGGCGAACTCGTAGGTGTCGATCGCGGCATGCGCCACACCGGCCAGACTCAGGCCCAAGACCACGGCAGCGATAAAGCGCTTCATGGCTTGGCCTCATCGACCAGCGCCTGATACTTGGCTGCGAGTTTTTCGCGCCAGACCTGCTCGTCGATCACCCCGACATACTTGTCGCGAATGATGCCCTTGGCGTCGATGAAGAAGGTTTCCGGCGCGCCGTACACGCCGAGGTTGAGGCCCAGCGAACCTTCGTCGTCACGAATATCCAGCAGGTACGGGTTGTGGAATTCGGCCAGCCACTTCAACGCATCGGCGTTGGTGTCCTTGTAGTTGATGCCGTAGATCACCACACCGCGTTCGGCCAGCTTGTTCAGCACCGGGTGCTCGACCCGGCAGGAAATGCACCAGGTGCCCCAGACGTTGACCAGCGCCGGTTTGCCGAGAATGTCAGCCTTGGTCAGGGTCTTGTCACCCTGCACGTTCGGCAGGCTGAATTCCGGGAAGGGCTTGTTGATCATCGCCGACGGCAGCTCCGCCGGATCGAGGTACAGACCGCGATACAGAAACACCGCCACCAGCAGGAACATCGCCAGGGGTACCAGCATCAACCAACGTCTCATGCAGCCGCTCCTTGCAGGCCGAGGGCTTCACGCACCTTGGCTTTGACCTTGACTCGATAACGCCGATCCAGCGCCGCCAGCAATCCGCCCAGACCGGTCAGCAGACCGCCAAACCAGATCCAGCGCACGAACGGTTTGACGTGAACCCGCACCGCCCACGCGCCGTTTTCCAGCGGCTCGCCCAGTGCAACGTAGAGATCGCGAGTGAAACCGGCGTCGATCCCGGCCTCGGTCATCATCGAACTCTGCACGGTGTACAGGCGTTTTTCCGGGTGCAGCACGCTGACTTCCTTGCCGTCGCGGATCACCCGGATGGTGCCCTTGTCGGAGGTGAAGTTCGGCCCTTCGAAGTGTTTGGCACCTTCGAAGATGAAGTGATAACCGGCCAGATCCATCGACTCGCCCGGCGCCAGACGCAGGTCGCGCTCGGCACTGTTCTGACTCGACAGCACCACACCGAGGGCGCACACGGCGATGCCGAGGTGAGCGATCTGCATGCCCCAGTAGCTGCGGGTCAGGGTTGGCAGGCCTTTGATCAGGCCCTTGTGGCGAGTCTTGTCGAAGATGTCGCGCACACCGGCGAGCAACACCCATGCGGCAAGCAGGAACGTCGCGATCACCGCCCAGTTGAAATCGCCGTAAGCGACACCGGCCACCACGGCCAATGCGACGCTGCCGAGCAGCACCGGGGTCAGCATGTTCGCCAGCCACTTCACCGGGGTGTCCTTCCAGCGCACGACCACGCCGACCGCCATTACCACCATCAGCAACGCCATCAGCGGGATGAACAGCGCGTTGAAGTACGGCGGGCCTACTGACAGCTTGGCGCCGCTGATCGCATCAAGAATCAGCGGATACAGCGTGCCGAGCAGAATCATCGACGCGGCCACCACCAGCACCAGGTTGTTGCCCAGCAACAGGGTTTCCCGCGACCACAGGTTGAAGCCGACCTGGCTCTTGACCACCGGAGCGCGCAACGCAAACAGCGTCAGCGAACCGCCGACCACGAACAGCAGGAAGATCAGAATGAACACGCCGCGCTCAGGGTCCGAGGCAAACGCATGTACCGAAGTCAGCACGCCGGAGCGCACGAGGAACGTACCGAGCAGGCTCAACGAAAATGCGGCAATCGCCAGCAACACCGTCCAGCTCTTGAACACCCCACGTTTTTCCGTGACTGCCAGCGAGTGAATCAGCGCGGTGCCGACCAGCCATGGCATGAACGAGGCGTTTTCCACCGGGTCCCAGAACCACCAGCCGCCCCAGCCGAGTTCGTAGTAAGCCCACCACGAACCGAGGGTGATGCCGATGCCGAGGAAGGCCCAGGCGACAATCGTCCAAGGGCGCGACCAGCGTGCCCACGCGGCGTCGAGACGACCACCGAGCAGTGCAGCGATGGCGAAGGCGAACGCCACCGAGAAGCCGACGTACCCCATGTAGAGCATCGGCGGATGCACAATCAGGCCGATGTCTTGCAGCAGCGGATTGAGGTCACGCCCGTCGGCCGGAATCTGCGGCAGGATCCGCGAGAACGGGTTGGAGGTGAGGATCAGAAACAACAGGAAACCGGTGCTGATCATGCCCATCACCGCCAGTACGCGAGCGAGCATGACTTGCGGCAACTGCCGGGAGAACACCGACACGGCGAAGGTCCAGCCACCGAGGATCAACGCCCACAGCAGCAGCGAGCCTTCGTGGGCGCCCCACACCGCGCTGAACTTGTAGTACCACGGCAAGGCGCTGTTGGAGTTCATCGCCACATAACCGACCGAGAAATCGTCGGTCATGAACGCGTAGGTCAGGCAACCGAAGGCAAACAGCAGGAACGCAAACTGACCCCACGCCGCCGGCTGGGCCAGGCCCATCCACATGCGGTCACCGCGCCAGGCACCGAACAGCGGCACCACGGCCTGCACCAGCGCAAAACACAGCGCCAGAATCATCGCCAGATGGCCGAGTTCGGGAATAAACAGTGCAGAAGTCATCGATCAACCCTCCTTCGCTTGGGTCGGTGCCGATTGACCACTGTCTTTCAGCGCTTTGGTCACTTCCGGCGGCATGTACTTCTCGTCGTGCTTGGCCAGCACTTCATCGGCCACCACCACGCCGTCGGCGTTGAGTTTGCCCAGGGCGACAATGCCCTGCCCTTCGCGGAACAGATCCGGGAGGATCCCGCGGTAGGTGATGGTCACGGCTTTGTTGAAGTCGGTGACAACGAATTTGACGTCCAGCGAGTCCGGCGAACGTTGCAGCGAGCCCTTCTCGACCATGCCGCCGGCGCGGATGCGCGTGTCGTGCGGCGCTTCACCGTTGGCGATCTGGGTCGGCGTGTAAAACAGGTTGATGTTTTCCTGCAGGGCGCTCAGGGCCAGGCCGACGGCAGCGCCGACCCCGACCAGGATCGCCAGAATGAGGGTCAGACGTTTTTTGCGCAGCGGATTCACTTGCCGTTCTCCCGGCGCAGACGACGCGCCTCTTGTTGCAGATAGCGCTTGCGGGCCGCGATCGGTGCGACCACGTTGAGGATCAGCACCGCCAGACAGATACCGTAGGCCGACCACACATACAGGCCATGGTGGCCCATGGCGAGGAAGTCGCCGAATGAAGCAAAACTCATCGCGCGGCCTCCAGACTGTTCTGCACTTCTTCTTTCACCCAACTGGCGCGGGCTTCGCGCTTGAGCACTTCAAGGCGCATGCGCAGCAACAGCACGGCGCCGAAGAAGCAGTAGAACCCCAGCACCGTCAGCAGCAGCGGCAGCCACATTTCAGCGGGCATTGCCGGTTTTTCCGTGAGGGTGAAGGTTGCGCCCTGGTGCAGGGTGTTCCACCACTCCACCGAGTACTTGATGATCGGGATGTTGATCACCCCGACGATCGCCAGCACCGCGCAGGCCTTGGCGGCGCTGTCGCGGTTGCTGATGGCGTTGCCCAGCGCAATCACCCCGAAATACAGGAACAGCAGAATCAGCATCGACGTCAGTCGTGCGTCCCAGACCCACCACGAGCCCCAGGTCGGCTTGCCCCAGATCGCGCCGGTAACCAGCGCCACGGCAGTCATCCACGCGCCGATCGGCGCCGCGCATTGCAGGGCGACGTCGGCCAGTTTCATTTTCCACACCAGCCCGACCACGCCGCATACCGCTAGCATCACGTAGATCGACTGCGCCAGCATCGCCGCAGGCACGTGAATATAGATGATGCGGAAGCTGTTGCCCTGCTGATAATCCGGCGGTGCGAAGGCCAGGCCCCAGACGACGCCAACGCTGATCAGCAGCAACGCGGCAATGCTCAGCCACGGCAGAAACCTGCTGCTGATGCCGTAGAACCACTTGGGCGAGCCGAGCTTGTGAAACCAGGTCCAGTTCATACTGTTTCCATCACGGGTGCCGCTCATCGGTGTGAGCAGTCTCAGGGTCTTTGCTGGTTAAATTTTAACCAGACCTCATTATTCGCCGACGCTGATCTTCAGGCCAGCAGCTATTGCAAAAGGTGTCAGGGTGATCGCCAGGGCGGTCAGGCTACCCAGCCACAGCAGATACCCGGTCGCCGGCATGCCTTGCAAGGCGGCCTGCAAGGCGCCACTGCCAAGGATCAACACCGGGATGTACAACGGCAGAATCAGCAACGCCAGCAACAGGCCGCCGCGTTTCAAACCAACCGTCAGCGCCGCGCCCACCGCACCGAGCAGGCTCAGCACCGGTGTACCCAGCAGCAACGACAACAGCAACACCGGCAGGCAGGCGACCGGCAAACCGAGCATCAACGCCAGCAACGGCGAGAGCAGAACCAGTGCCAGTCCCGAGAACAGCCAGTGTGCCAGCACCTTGGCCAGCACCAGTAGGGGCAGCGGGTGCGGCGAAAGGACCCACTGTTCCAGGGAGCCATCTTCGAAATCACTGCGAAACAGTCCGTCCAGCGAAAGCAGGACCGACAACAACGCGGCCACCCAGACTAACCCCGGGGACAGGTTTTGCAAGACTTGAGTTTCCGGGCCGACGGCCAGCGGGAACAAGGCGATGACGATGGCGAAGAAAATCAGCGGATTGGCCAGTTCCGCCGGGCGACGAAACAGCAAACGGGACTCACGGGCAACCAGCAGGCCGAACACACTCATACTGCCCAGTTCCCCAGATCGATATCGCGATAACCGGCCGGCATCCGGCTCAGTGTGTGGTGCGTGGTCAGAACCACCAGACCGCCGCGCTCGCAGTGCCCGGCCAAGTGTTCTTCAAGCTGCGCCACGCCCTGTTTGTCGAGCGCGGTGAACGGCTCGTCGAGAATCCACAGCGGCGGGCTGTCCAGATACAGCCGCGCCAGCGCCACGCGGCGTTGCTGACCGGCGGACAGGGTGTGGCAGGGAACATCTTCGAATCCGCGCAATCCTACGGCTGCCAGCGCCTGCCAGATCGCGTCGCGCCCGGCCGGCCGATGCAGGGCGCAGAGCCAGGACAGGTTCTCTTCCGGGGTCAGCAGGTCCTTGATCCCGGCGGCGTGGCCAATCCACAACAGGTTGCGCGCCAGTTCGCTCGGTTGTGCAGTCAAGGGCTGGCCGTTGAGCAGCACTTGACCGCTGGTCGGCTGCATCAACCCGGACAACAGACGCAGCAGGCTGGTCTTGCCGCTGCCGTTGGGACCGCTGATCTGCACCATATCGCCACTGGCCAGTCTTAATTCGAGATTTTCGAAGAGCAGCCGCAGGTCTCGCTCACAGGCAAGGGCAACGGTTTGCAGGACAGGACTGGTCAAGGGATCACGGGCCTTATACGGTTCAAGTCGGCTCTGGCGCGGCCGTTAAAGAGATGCAGGATAAATGCAATGACGGTGCGAAGCAGAGAGCTGGATCAAACAATTGCTATGTTTTCTGAACGAAGCGCAAGACGCGCGGCATTATACATGCCGTGCCTTACTCCCAAGAGCGCAATTTCCTCAGGTTGTGTCCGCGTATGACAGGCGAAATGAACATCCTCCCGCTGCCGCCCACCACCCCGGCGAACACGCGTCCGCTGGTGATGAGCGGTGAGTTGCTCAAGCTGTTGACCCCGGTCGAAGGCCTGATCGGCGCCGGGCAAAGCGCCCAGGCCGAGGTGTTGTCACTCAAGCAGGCGGATCAGACCTTTCAACTGCTGCTCAAGGTGACCGTCGACGGCGGTCGGCAGACCACCGTGCAAGCCAGCAGCAACCTGCCGTTGCCGACCGGCACCAACCTGGCCGTCACTCAGCCGTCGGCGGGCAATCTGGCGATCACCGTGCAACAGGCGATTGCCAGCAGCGTCGCCGCCCTCACCCGCATCGACACCGCGCAGTTGCCGGTCGGCACGCTGCTGCAAGGCAAGGTGCTGACCTCGCAGACACTGCCGCAAGTGCCGGGACAGCCGACGGTGTACCGCTCGCTGGTGAGCCTGCTCAACACCGCGCAAAGTGGCGCCACACTGGACATCGACAGCCCGACGCCACTGCGCATCGGCACCCTGCTCTCGGCACTGGTCGAAGACTCGCAAACTCTCAAGTTCGTGCCACTGAGCAGCCGTCAGGAGCAATTGGCGGTGAGCCAGCAACTGCTCGGCCAGCAGACTCGCCAAGGTTCGCTGGACGGTTTGCTCAATGCTCTGCAAAACCTGCCGAGCGACGACGATCAGACCTCGCAGGATCTGCGCGCTGCCGTCACGCGCCTGCTCGCCAACCTGCCCGATGTGCAGCAAATGAGCACCGCCAAAGGCGTGGCCCTGGCCCTGGCCAACAGTGGCGCCTTCCTCGAAGCCAAATTGCTGACCGGACAGAATCCGGCGCTGGCCCCGGACATGAAAGCCGATCTGCTCAAGCTGATCGCGCAACTGTCCCCGGGTGCGCCGGGCAATGCCAGTTTCAACGCGATCATCGCCGCCAACACCCTGGCGCAAGCGCTGCCGAGTTTCGTGCGCAACGCCCTCGGCACTCTCGGTCAGGTCAGCGCCAAACCCATGCCGAGCAGTTTCCCATTGCCTGACCGCCTGCTGCAAAGCCTCGACGGCGAAGGCGATCTGGAACATCTGCTGCGTCTCGCTGCAGCCGCCGTGTCGCGTCTGCAAAGCCATCAGCTGTCGAGCCTGGAACAGACCGGTGTCACCGATGACGGCCGTCTGCTCAGCACCTGGCAGCTGGAAATCCCCATGCGCAACCTGCAGGACATCGTGCCGTTGCAGGTCAAGTTTCAGCGCGAAGAAGCGCCGGAAAGAGAACCGCAACCCAACGAACGCCGTGACGAACGCGAACCCAAACAGCAGCTGTGGCGCGTCGACCTGGCGTTCGACATGGAGCCGTTGGGGCCGATGCAGATTCAGGCGCAGTTGATTGCTGGCAGCCTGTCGAGCCAGCTCTGGGCCGAGCGCCCATACACCGCCGACCTGATCGAAACCAATCTGTTCGCCCTGCGTCAGCGCCTGCTCGATCGCGGCCTGAATGTCGGCGATCTCGATTGCCACCTCGGCACCCCGCCGCAAGGCAATCAAACCCGCCTCGAACACCGCTGGGTCGATGAAACCGCATGAACGATTCCACTGCTCCACGCCAGGCCATCGCCCTCAAATACGACGGCAACCACGCCCCGACCCTCACCGCCAAGGGCGACGAGGAACTGGCCGAAGAAATCCTGCGCATCGCCCGCGACTGTGAAGTGCCGATCTATGAAAACGCCGAGCTGGTGCGGCTGTTGGCGCGAATGGAACTGGGCGACAGCATCCCCGAGGAGCTGTACCGCACGATCGCCGAGATCATCGCGTTCGCGTGGAATCTGAAGGGGAAATTCCCCGAGGGACAGGACCCGGATGCGCCGATGGTCGAGAAGGACGTTACCGAACGCGGGGCTGATTACTAGGCCGCGCCGAATACAGGCTCAAGTGCACGCGTCCTCGCTCGACATTCAATTCAAGCGCGCTCGCCACTGCAGGTTCGCCCATTCAAACCGTGGTGAACGTCCATAATCCTTGATCTCGAGGGGCATACCTTGCTCGGACAGATTCAGTGCCTTGAAGCCGATTTTCCCGATTCGCCAGTAATACTCATGCACAGGATCGTTGACGCGATAGGGAAGCAGGATCTGCCTGCCCGTCCCCAGCCCATAAGGCCGCACGTCAGCCCAATTAAGCACGCTCGTCTCGAAAGCCGGAGACGAAGGCTCTTCGAACTCTCCGCCGCCAAGATTTGCGACTTTCCAGAAATTGATATCACTACCGTCTGATCGAGCGTGCAGCACCCATACATCGGTCAGTTTGGTAATCGGCGAATCCAGCACTGCGGTCTTTGAACGCGCAGAATAGAAGCCGGGCAACTCCAAGGCTTTCTCAAAATCCAGAGAACGGCCGCTGCTCCTGTAGGTGAGCAGCTTCAAGAACTGTGCACTTGAATCAACAGCGAGCACATCATCTTTGCCATCGCTGTCCAGCCTGACGCTGTAGAAGTGGGCCGGCAATGGGTTTTTTCGGGCATCTCCCCAGTGAGCAGGAACGCCCAGACTCGCCCCTTTATTCTCCATCAGCCAGAAATCGGACACTGTGTTATTCAGAGTTTGCACGATCAACACATCTTGCTTGCCGACGCCTCTGAAGTCGCCAGCCAGATATTGCTGAGCTTGCCGGTAGGCATGCCCTTGCGGAACCGAACGCCAGATAACCGGATCAGCAAAATGCCCGCCTTCATTCTTCAATAGCCTGAAAATGGTTTCGTCAGCGTTTCCGGGCGATATCGCCATCAGATCAGCCTTGCCGTCACCTGTGAAATCCGCCAGCAGATAGCGCGTAGTGTCGTAGCAAAGGGCTGTAGCACACCCGGAATCAAAAGAGTCTGGATCAAATGGAAGTCTGTCCTCATACCATTTCTCGGATGCAATCGCGTCTGCGTCCAGCGACGTGACCCAAATATCGACACCTGGACCATCCTGCCGGCGCTGCACTTGTACCGTCCGGTTCGTCCCGTCACCGATGACATCCCCCGTCAGCGCCACTTCCATCGAATCATTGCTGTCGATGTTATCGATGCTGCGCACCCACAACGTAGAACCCGCAAACTCCCTGCAATCCGCTATCAAGCTCGGCTGTACTCCGTCCAGGCATTGCCCCTGCGCTCCGGGAACATAAATTTTCCCGAAATCCCACGGAGTCCAGTGTTGAGAGGGCTCATTGCTTTCACATGCGCGTTCGATCAATTGGCCATTCTGACGCGCTATGCAATGGCCAGAGGCTGTTTCCAGCAGTGCAACTCCCCTGCTCGCGCCGACTGCAAAGTCGGAGGGCACAAACGCCCAGCGCTGGTCAGCGTCTGGCTCACATCCATCCAGTGTCACCTGCTGCCCCAATCCATTGGCAACCAGGCACTGTTGCGTCTGGAAATTGACTAGCGGTCTGAAAGGGATATTGACCAGTGGCCCGGCGGCGTGAGCATGGCTGAGGGTGAAATTGAGTCGCGCCACCCAATTGCCATTCCAGGTGGCTTCACTGTACGCACTGCTGACTGACTCAGCCCCTTCAAAATGAAAGTAACTGGCGACAACATGCCGTTTCGCCTGCACCGCTGCCGGGTCCACGTTAGGAGCGACGGCCGCCGAGGGATAGGTCTCGTGATAAACCACTGGGATATCTGCACTGATCCCGCGCAAGGCCAGGCGCGTCAAACGTGCCGAATAAATATGGTCAGGATGCTCCGTGTACGGGACGGTGTCCGGATTGAGTGCATACACCCGGGTGGCTCCTTCATTGACGATCAGCTCAGTCAAGAGCTGCACAAAAGATGTTCGACTGTAGAGGTTTACCGGACCTGAAGCCGAGTCCAGATAGGGCCAACTCCGAACAGTTTTATCGAGGTCGAGCAAATCGGCCAGCGGCACATCTCCACCACGAACGTCCCCTCCCGGCACACGCAAAAATATGAGCTTCAATCCAGGTCGCTCATTGGCCTTGACGCTCATCACAATGGCTGAATCAGTGAATATCAGGTAAGGCGTCCACCCGATCGCAAAACCCAGCATTTTCTCATAGGCTTTTGTCGATGCGCTTTCGCGCTTCAGTACATAGTCGAAGCCGGCGCCAGAACTGCCACCGTTCATGAAGATACTGGTCACACAGCCGCCGGCAGCCAGAACTTGCGAAATCCGCGGATCAATAAACAGCAGATCGTCGTCCATATGCGCAACGACATTGACCAGGTGGACACCGTGACAATTTTGCCGGTCGGCAATGTTAACTTCTGGAGCGAACCTGCTGACTTGAGCCTGACAAGCCGTCAGGAGCAGCACGACTGCCAGCCACAGGGCGGCAACACCGGGTGACCGGGCTTTTTTCACGCGCTCGATTCTGGCTGGCAAATGCATACCCACTCCACGATTGGCTGGATCGGTGAATTGGCGATCAGAAGCGTCTGCCTGAAAAGCCGACGGGACTATCGCGAGTCACGAGCAGTGTGAGGAGCGATGAGCGAAATTCTCTACTGTCAGAAATAACAGTTCAGACAGACGGCCATGGGCGAATCAGACAACTAAATCGAGCGCAAAAAAAATCGCCGGCATGACCGGCGATTCTTATTTAAATGACATGCCTCTACGCATATCAGCTTCTGTGCAGCTTGCGCATCAACTCCGCCTCAGCCTGGGTCAAGCCGCAGGACTGGGTCAGCTCATCGACGCTCGCGCCCATCCCCACCAGTTTCGCCGCCTGGGCGAACGACAGGCTCGACGGGTCGCGCTGTTCCAGCGCGACTATCTTGTCCGGCAACGGACCGACGACCGAGCGCAGCTCGTGCAGGGCTTCGCCCATGCGCACGTTGCCGTTCTGATAGTCGTCGACACGCTTGGCCAGGTCCTTGATGCGCTGATCACGCAGCGCGTCGCCCTGAGCCTGTTGCGCAGCGATCACCCGCTGCGCCTTGATGTACGCCAGAAACATTGCCAGCGTGCCTGCCCAGAAAAGGAACAGGACAATGACCGCAACCTCGAGAATCAATCAGATGCTCTCCAGTTCCGACCATTCTTCTTCGCTCATCATCTTGTCCAGCTCGACCAGGATCAGCAACTCGTTGTTCTTGTTGCACACGCCCTGGATGAACTTGGCCGACTCTTCGTTGCCGACGTTTGGCGCGGTCTCGATTTCCGACTGACGCAGGTAAACCACTTCAGCCACGCTGTCGACCATGATCCCGACCACTTGCTTGTCGGCTTCGATGATGACGATACGGGTGTTGTCGCTGATCTCGCCGCTGTTCAGGCCGAAGCGCTGACGGGTGTCGATCACGGTGACCACGTTACCGCGCAGGTTGATGATGCCCAGCACGTAGCTTGGCGCACCCGGTACCGGAGCGATTTCGGTGTAACGCAGGACTTCCTGAACGCGCATCACGTTGATGCCGTAGGTTTCGTTGTCCAGCTTGAAGGTCACCCATTGCAGGATCGGATCTTCAGAACCTTTTGCATTCGTCGCCTGACTACTCATACCCTGACCCCTCGAAAAAACCGCACTGGGCGGTGTGTGTTCTGTGTGGAGGCATTGAAAAATGCCTTCGCCTGACTGTTATGTCGGCTGCTATGTCGATTTATGTAGCGGCTTGTGGCCGCCCAAGTGCTTTGCCCCGCCGCTGGCGATCAACTCGGCCAGCGCGGCTACATCAAGTAATGCACACATGTGCTCGATCACCGTGCCGGCAAGCCATGGCCGCTGACCCCGGTGACTTCTCCATTTGATTTCATTCGGGTCCAGGCGCAACGAACGGCTGACCTGATGCACCGCCAGGCCCCATTCGTAACCTTGTACCGAAATCACGTACTGCAGGCCCTGACGGAAGTCATCGCGATAGCGATCCGGCATGACCCAACGCGCCGTGTCCAACACTTTCAGATTGCCGGCCTGGCTCGGCAGAATCCCGAGGAACCATTCCGGCTGCCCGAACAGCGGCGTCAACTCGTGTCCAGCCAGCGAATAGATCGAACCGAGGCACACCAGCGGCACCGCCAGCGTCAGCCCGGCAACATCGAACAACAGGCATTCGAAGGCTTCCGAAGCCCAGGCCGGACGGCCATCGGTTTCCACCGGTGGCGGCGTGTTGCTCGGTGGCAGGTGCACTTCCACCACTGGCGGCACCAGCGTCTGTTCGACGGGTGCCGGTGCCACCGGCGCCGGTTCGGCCACGACCGGTTCCGGCGCGGTTTTCAGCAATTGGGTTTGCAGCAGCGGTGCGAGTGTCGAAACCGGCGCGCGCGGCGGCTCGGCTTCTTCGATCAACGCCACTGGCGCCTTGGCGATCGGTGCGGCGGCAGGCGCGGCAACCGGGGCGGCAGGTTTGGTGGTTTTCTGCGCATCACGCGCCTGCTCTTCCAGTACCGCAGCCTGAAACTCGTCCAGCGCCGCAGCACTTTCGACCACCTCTACCGGCGCCTCGACCGGCACTTCCACGGGCGGCAACTCGTCAGGGATTTCCTGCAGCAAGCTGTCCAGATAGGACTGCAACGCCAACTGCGGACGCGACGTCAGTTTGATCGGCCGATTCATGCTCAAGCCACCTGCGGAACAAGTTGTTGCGCCAGCAGATGCTTGAGCAGCGCGCGGTACGCCAGCACGCCACGACTCTTGCCGTCGAACTGCGAAGGCGTGACCCCGGCCCGGCTGGCGTCGCGCAGACGGGTATCGACCGGGATGTAACCCTGCCAGATCTCTTCCGGGAATTTGTCACGCAGCACGCGCAAGGTGCCCAGCGATGCTTGGGTGCGGCGGTCGAACAGGGTCGGCACGATGCTGAACGGCAGCGCCTGTTTGCGCGAGCGGTTGATCATCGCCAGGGTGTTGACCATGCGCTCCAGACCTTTGACGGCCAGGTGCTCGGTCTGCACCGGGATCACCAGTTGCTGGCTCGCGGCCAGAGCGTTGACCATCAGCACGCCGAGCAACGGCGGGCTGTCGATGATCGCGTAATCGAAGTCCTGCCACAGCTGCGCCAGACTCTTGGCGATCACCAGGCCCAGGCCACTCTGCCCCGGCGACTGGCGCTCGAGGGTGGCGAGTGCGGTACTCGACGGCAACAGGGAAATGCGTTCGTCGCTGGTCGACAGCAGCAACTGCCCGGGCAAGCCTTGCGGCACGCTGCCCTTGTGCAGAAACAGGTCGTAGTTGCTGTGCTCCAGGCTGTCGGGGTCGTAGCCAAAATAGCTGGTCATCGAGCCGTGCGGGTCGAGATCGACCACAACCACGCGCTTGCCCGCCTCCGCCAGCAATCCGGCTAAAGCGATGGAAGATGTGGTTTTACCGACACCACCCTTTTGATTGGCGACTGCCCAGACTCTCATTCGGTTCGTTCCTCCCGGCCGAGATGCTCGACCGAGACATAGCTCAGCGTATTAATGCGGGCGACGGAGAATTGACGGCACTCTCGCGTCCCGGCGTCTTGACCGGGGTCGGTGCAGTTTGTGTGCCAGCGCGCTTCAATGCCGCGTCCGGTTGCGCATTGGCGGTTCCAGTACCGGTCAGACTGCGGCGCACATCGAGGTTGCGCGACACCACCAGCACCACGCGACGGTTTTTCGCCCGGCCTTCGGCGGTGGCGTTGTTGGCCACCGGCTGAAACTCACCGTAACCCACCGAGGCCAGACGCCCGGGGTTGACGCCCTGCATCGCCAGCATCCGCACGATACTCGCCGAACGCGCCGAGGACAGTTCCCAGTTGGTCGGGTACTGCGCGGTGCGGATCGGCTGATCGTCGGTGAAGCCTTCGACGTGGATCGGGTTGTCGAACGGTTTGAGGATCGCCGCGACTTTGTCGATGATGTTGAACGCGATATCACTCGGCATCGCGTCGCCACTGCCGAACAACAGGCTGGAATTGAGTTCGATCTCGACCCACAACTCGTTGCCGCGCACGGTCATCTGGTTGGAAGCGATCAAGTCGCCGAACGCGGCACTGATGTCATCGGCAATGCTTTTCAGCGGGTCGCTGGCCCCGGCGATACCGGCATCGACCTGCTCGCTGTCCTTGACCAGCGGCTTGGCCGGGGTCACGGTTTTCGGCCGTTCCTCACCGATCGGGATCGGCTTGAGCGAGCGGTCGGAGTCAGTGAAAACCCCGATCAGCGCCTCGGAAATGACTTTGTACTTGCCTTCGTTGATCGACGAGATCGAGTACATCACCACGAAGAACGCGAACAGTAGCGTGATGAAATCCGCGTAGGACACGAGCCAGCGCTCGTGATTAACGTGTTCTTCCTGATGCCTGCGGCGAGCCATAGTCCATTACCCCCATCAATCCATGAAGCCCTGAAGCTTCAGCTCGATAGAGCGAGGGTTTTCACCTTCGGCGATCGACAAAATACCTTCCAACAACATTTCGCGATAACGCGACTGCCGCAACGCGATTGACTTGAGCTTGGCCGCCACCGGCAGCAACACCAGGTTGGCACTGGCCACGCCGTAGATGGTCGCGACGAATGCCACGGCAATACCGCTGCCCAATTGGGTCGGATCAGCGAGGTTGCCCATCACATGAATCAGGCCCATCACCGCACCGATGATGCCGATGGTCGGCGCATAGCCGCCCATGCTTTCGAAAACTTTGGCAGCCTCGATGTCGCGGGCTTCCTGGGTGTAGAAATCCACTTCGAGAATGCTGCGGATCGCTTCCGGCTCGGCGCCATCGACCAGCAGTTGCAGGCCCTTGCGCGAGTAGTTGTCCGGCTCGGCATCAGCGACGCCTTCCAGCCCGAGCAGGCCTTCCTTGCGTGCGGTAAGGCTCCAGTTGACCACCCGATCGATGCCGCCGGCCAGATCCACCCGTGGTGGAAACAGGATCCAGGCGAGAATCTGCATGGCGCGCTTGAAGGCGCTCATCGGCGATTGCAACAGCGCGGCACCGATGGTGCCACCGAGCACGATCAGCGCCGCCGGGCCGTTGGCCAGCGCGCCGAGGTGGCCGCCTTCAAGGTAGTTGCCGCCGATGATGGCGACGAACGCCATGATGATCCCGATAAGGCTTAGAACATCCATCAGATACACGCCTCGACGATGTGCTTGCCGATGTCGTCCAGGCCGTAAACCGCGTCAGCCAGATCGGCTTTGACGATGGCCATCGGCATGCCGTAGATCACGCAACTGGCTTCGTCTTGCGCCCATACCGAGCTGCCGCCCTGCTTGAGCAGACGCGCGCCTTCACGGCCGTCGGCGCCCATGCCGGTGAGGACCACCGCCAGAACTTTGTCACCGTAGGACTTGGCTGCGGAACCGAAGGTGATGTCCACGCACGGCTTGTAATTCAGACGCTCGTCGCCCGGCAGGATTTTCACCGCGCCACGGCCGTCGATCATCATCTGCTTGCCACCCGGCGCCAGCAGCGCCAGGCCCGGACGCAGGATGTCGCCATCCTCGGCCTCTTTCACGCTGATGCGGCACAGCTTGTCCAGGCGCTCGGCAAACGCCTTGGTGAACGCCGCCGGCATGTGCTGGATCAGCACGATCGGCGCCGGGAAGTTCGCCGGCAATTGGGTCAGCACCCGTTGCAGGGCAACCGGGCCGCCGGTCGAAGTCCCGATGGCAACCAGTTTGTAGGCTTTGCGTTTCGGTGCCGGCGACGACGCGCTGGCGGCTGGCGCACGCGCAGGTGCTGGAGCCGGCGCCGGACGCGTCGGAGCAGCAGCGCTGTGGCTGCTCAAACTCGAGGCCGCCGGGGCTGGCGCAGGCGTCGGTGCAGCGGCCGGAGCCGGCGCACTGTAGGCACTGAAACGACGATTGCTGCGCGAGATGCTGTGAACCTTCTCGCACAGCAGTTGCTTGACCTTCTCGGGGTTGCGCGAGATGTCTTCGAAATTCTTCGGCAGGAAATCCACCGCACCAGCGTCCAGCGCATCCAGGGTGACCCGGGCGCCTTCGTGCGTCAGCGAGGAGAACATCAACACCGGGGTCGGGCAGCGCTGCATGATGTGCCGCACCGCCGTGATGCCATCCATCATCGGCATCTCGTAGTCCATGGTAATCACGTCCGGCTTGAGGGCCAGGGCCTGATCGATCGCCTCTTTACCGTTGGTGGCCGTACCGACCACCTGGATGCTCGGATCTGCTGAAAGAATTTCCGAGACGCGGCGGCGGAAAAAACCCGAATCGTCCACCACCAGGACTTTGACTGCCATAAACACTCCATTAGGTGCAGCGGGACGTCGTCGCCCCGCTGCCCCGGATTCAAATACGCTTCGTCGCGTAACGCTTGAGCATGCTTGGAACATCAAGGATCAGCGCGATGCGGCCGTCACCGGTGATGGTGGCGCCGGACATGCCCGGAGTGCCCTGCAGCATTTTGCCCAATGGCTTGATGACCACTTCTTCCTGGCCGACCAGTTGATCGACGACGAAGCCGATCCGCTGGGTGCCCACCGAAAGGATCACCACATGGCCTTCGCGCTGCTCTTCGTGAGCGGCGGAGCTGACCAGCCAGCGCTTGAGGTAGAACAATGGCAGCGCCTTGTCCCGCACGATCACCACTTCCTGGCCATCCACCACGTTGGTGGTCGACAGGTCGAGGTGGAAGATTTCGTTGACGTTGACCAACGGGAACGCAAACGCCTGATTGCCGAGCATCACCATCAGGGTCGGCATGATCGCAAGCGTCAGCGGCACCTTGATGACGATCTTCGAGCCCTGGCCCTTGGTCGAGTAGATGTTGATCGAACCGTTGAGCTGGGAAATCTTGGTTTTCACCACGTCCATGCCGACACCGCGGCCGGACACGTCGGAGATCTCGGTCTTGGTCGAGAAACCCGGGGCGAAAATCAGGTTGTAGCACTCGGTATCGCTCAGGCGATCGGCCGCGTCCTTGTCCATCACACCGCGTTTTACCGCGATCGAACGCAGCACGTTCGGGTCCATGCCCTTGCCGTCGTCGGAGATCGACAACAGGATGTGATCGCCTTCCTGCTCGGCGGCCAGTACCACGCGACCGCCACGGGCCTTGCCGGAAGCTTCGCGTTCTTCCGGCGATTCGATGCCGTGGTCGACCGCGTTACGCACCAAGTGGACCAACGGGTCGGCCAGGGCCTCGACAAGGTTTTTGTCGAGGTCGGTTTCTTCACCCACCAGTTCCAGATTGATCTCTTTCTTCAACTGACGCGCGAGGTCGCGAACCAGACGCGGGAAGCGCCCGAAGACCTTCTTGATCGGCTGCATCCGGGTCTTCATCACCGCGGTCTGCAAGTCAGCCGTGACCACGTCGAGGTTCGACACGGCCTTGGACATGGCTTCGTCGCCGCTGTTGAGACCCAGGCGCACCAGACGGTTACGCACCAGCACCAGCTCGCCGACCATGTTCATGATTTCGTCGAGACGCGCGGTATCGACCCGCACGGTGGTCTCGGCTTCGCTCGCCGGTTTTTCCGGCGGCGGAGCAGCGGCAGCACGGGCCGGCGCCGGTGCAGCAGCGGCGGCCGGTTTTGGCGCTTCGGCTTTCGGCTCAGGCTTGGGCGCAGCCTTAGGCACAGCGGCCGGAGCGGCAGCAGCCTTGGCGGCAGGCGCGGCCACAGTCGACGCGGTGCCTGCAGCAGCGGCGCCAACGTCGGTGAACTTGCCTTTGCCGTGCAGCTCGTCGAGCAGCGATTCGAACTCGTGATCGCTGATCAGATCGCTGCCGGCAGCGGCCGCCGCCGGTGCGGCAGGCGCAACCGGTGCCGAGGCGATAGCCGATTCCAGCGCTTCCACGGCAAAGTTGCCCTTGCCGTGCAACTGATCGAGCAGTGCTTCGAATTCGTCGTCGGTGATGTCCGAGCTGTCACCCGCCTCCGGTGCCGCTGGAGCGGCCGCGGTCGGTGCGACGGCGTCTGGCGCGAACTGGCCTTTGCCGTGCAGTTGATCGAGCAACGACTCGAATTCGGCGTCGGTGATTTCATCGCTGGCGGCCGCATCGGCAGCCGGCGCAGGTGCAGCAGCGGCCGGGGCTTCGGCTTCGGCCTTGACGGCGTTCAGCGAATCCAGCAGCTGTTCAAATTCGTTATCGGTGATGTCGCCGGAATCGCCTTCGACGACCAGTTCTTCGATCATCTCGGCCACTGGCGAAGCCGGGGCTTCGTCGGCCGTTTGCGGCTCGGCCAGACGCGCCAGGGCGGCCAGCAGTTCCGGGGTTGCAGCAGTGATCGGTGCACGTTCACGGACTTCGCTGAACATGCTGTTCACCGCGTCCAGTGCTTCAAGCACCACGTCCATCAGTTCTGCATCAACGCGCCGCTCACCCTTGCGCAGGATGTCGAACACGTTTTCGGCGATGTGACAGCACTCCACCAGCTCGTTGAGCTGAAGGAAGCCGGCGCCCCCTTTTACAGTGTGGAAACCGCGAAAAATTGCGTTGAGCAGATCTGCGTCATCCGGGCGGCTTTCCAGCTCGACCAGTTGCTCGGACAGTTGCTCAAGAATCTCGCCGGCCTCAACCAGGAAATCCTGAAGGATCTCTTCATCGGCGCCGAAGCTCATTAATGGGGTGCTCCTACAGGTCTAAAAACCCAAAAAACCTAAAATTCCAAAACTCTAGAATCCGAGGCTGGATAACAAATCGTCCACATCGTCCTGACCGGACACAACGTCTTCTCGTTTATCGGCATGAATCTGCGGACCTTCACCCTGCGAGAGATGTTTTTGTGGATCTTTTTCTGCAAGCATCGCGGCACGGTCGTGTTCGATGCCCGCAAAGCGGTCAACCTGACTGGCCATGAGGACGAGTTTGAGCAAATTGCTTTCGACTTCGGTGACCAGTTGGGTCACACGCTTGATCACTTGACCGGTGAGGTCCTGGTAATCCTGAGCCAGCAGGATGTCGTTGAGGTTGCTCGACACCGCACGGTTGTCCGTGCTGCTGCGTGACAGAAAACCGTCGACCCGGCGCGCCAGTTCGCGGAACTCTTCAGCTCCGACTTCACGACGCATGAAGCGGCCCCAATCGGTGCTCAGCGCCTGGGCTTCTTCAGCCAGGCCATTGACCACCGGGGTGGCGCTTTCCACCAGATCCATGGTGCGGTTGGCCGCGGCTTCGGTCAGCTTGACCACATAGCCCAGGCGTTCGGTGGCGTCGGTGATTTGCGACACTTCCTCGGCCTGCGGCATGTGCGGATCGATCTGGAAATTGACGATCGCACTGTGCAGTTCGCGTGTGAGCTTGCCCACTTCCTGATACAGGCCGCGGTCACGGGTCTGATTGAGCTCATGGATCAGTTGCACAGCGTCGCCGAACCTGCCTTTTTCAAGGCTCTCGACCAGTTCGACCGCGTGTTTTTTCAGGGTCGACTCGAAATCGCCCTGTGAAGATTCGTTATGCTCCATAGCTCCCCCGCGCGTCATCAGCCGATGCGTTCGAAAATCTTCTCGATTTTGTCTTTCAACGCCTGAGCCGTGAAAGGTTTGACCACGTAGCCGTTCACACCGGCCTGAGCGGCCTCGATGATTTGCTCGCGCTTGGCTTCAGCGGTCACCATCAGCACCGGCAGGTGCTTGAGTTTTTCATCGGCACGCACGTGGCGCAGCAAGTCGATACCGGTCATGCCCGGCATGTTCCAGTCCGTTACCAGAAAGTCGATGCTGCCGCTGTTGAGTACCGGAATGGCGGTAGTGCCATCGTCGGCCTCGACGGTGTTGGTGAACCCGAGATCGCGCAGCAGGTTCTTGATGATCCGCCGCATCGTTGAGAAGTCATCAACGATGAGGATTTTCATGTCTTTGTTCAATTCGACCTCCAAGCAGTCTTAAACGCGCCCAGCACCTGGACGCGCCACTTCAATCAATCGGCGCAGCACTCGAAGACTGTCTGGAGCACAACAGAGCAAGACCGGTGCCGTTCTCACCGCACCAGCCTCGTTCGCAGTGTCCCCACACTGCCTTCAGCGCGCTCGCCACTCCCCCAAACGCCCCCGCAAACGGGCCGCGCACTGGCTGTGTAACTGGCTGACCCGCGATTCACTGACGCCAAGGACTTCACCGATCTCCTTGAGGTTCAGCTCTTCGTCGTAGTACAGCGCCAACACCAGTCGCTCACGCTCCGGCAAATTGGCAATCGCGTCCGCCAGCGCCGCCTGAAAGCGTTCATCTTCCAGATCGCGTGACGGCTCAAGATGAGCACTGGCGCCATCCTCGTGCAGCCCTTCGTGTTCGCCGTCCTGCAACAGATCGTCGAAACTGAACAGCCGGCTGCCCAGGGTGTCATTCAAAATCCCGTAGTAATCGTCGAGACTCAATTGGAGTTCGGCCGCAACCTCGTGATCTTTAGCGTCACGGCCGGTTTTAGCTTCAATTGAGCGAATGGCATCGCTGACCATACGGGTATTGCGGTGAACCGAGCGCGGTGCCCAATCCCCTTTGCGCACTTCATCGAGCATCGCGCCGCGGATCCGGATGCCCGCGTACGTTTCGAAACTGGCGCCTTTGCTGGCGTCATATTTGGTTGAGACTTCGAGCAGGCCGATCATCCCGGCCTGAATCAGGTCTTCAACCTGCACACTCGCCGGCAAGCGCGCCAGCAAGTGATAGGCAATGCGCTTGACCAGTGGCGCGTAACGCTCGATCAACTCGTACTGCGCGTCACGTGCCGACTTCTTGTAGTAGTTCATACCGCTCGCGGTCATAACACAGGCCCTGCTGTTTGCTGCACGAGGCGCTCGACGAAAAACTCAAGGTGGCCGCGCGGGTTGGCAGGCAGCGGCCAGGTATCGACCTTCTGCGCGATCGCCTTGAACGCCAGCGCGCACTTGGAACGCGGAAAGGCTTCATAGACCGCTCGCTGCTTCTGCACTGCCTTGCGCACGCTTTCGTCGTACGGCACGGCGCCGACGTATTGTAAGGCGACGTCGAGGAAGCGATCCGTGACCTTGGTCAACTTGGCGAACAGGTTGCGCCCTTCCTGCGGGCTCTGCGCCATGTTGGCCAGCACGCGGAAGCGGTTCATGCCGTAGTCGCGGTTGAGCAGTTTGATCAGCGCGTAGGCGTCGGTGATCGAGGTCGGCTCGTCGCAGACCACCAGCAACACTTCCTGCGCGGCGCGGACAAAACTGACTACCGAGTCACCAATACCTGCAGCGGTGTCGATCACCAGCACATCGAGGTTGTCGCCGATGTCGCTGAAGGCCTGAATCAGACCGGCATGTTGCGCCGGGCTCAGGTGCACCATGCTTTGGGTGCCGGAAGCGGCCGGCACGATGCGGATCCCGCCGGGGCCCTGCAACAGCACGTCGCGCAGCTCACAGCGGCCTTCGATCACATCGGCCAGAGTACGTTTGGGGGTCAGTCCCAGCAGAACGTCGACGTTCGCCAGCCCCAGATCGGCGTCCAGCAGCATGACCCGACGGCCAAGCTCTGCCAGCGCCAGAGACAAGTTCACTGACACGTTAGTCTTGCCGACGCCACCTTTGCCGCCGGTCACCGCGATCACCTGTACGGGATGCATGCTGCCCATGTTATTTCTTTACCTTGTCTTGCATAGACGGAGGCCACATTACTGGCTGCGCGTTCTCAACCGGAACAATGCATGGCAGACCATCGATGTAGGTACAAAAACGGTTCATTACCTCAGCCAACCTGCTTGGTCGGGCTGTGGTAGATATCAGCGAACATGTCAGCCATGGCTTCTTCGCTGGGTTCTTCCTGCATTTGCACGCTGACGGCGCGGCTGACCAGTTGATGACGGCGCGGCAGATGCAGATCATCCGGAATCCGTGGGCCATCGGTCAGGTACGCGACCGGCAGTTCATGACTGATCGCCAGGCTCAACACTTCGCCAAGGCTGGCCGTCTCATCCAGTTTAGTCAGGATGCAGCCGGCAAGCCCGCAACGCTTGTAACTGTGATAAGCGGCGGTTAGAACCTGTTTCTGGCTGGTGGTTGCCAGCACCAGATAATTTTTTGAACGGATGCCACGCCCGGCCAGACTTTCCAGCTGCATGCGCAAGGCCGGATCGCTGGCCTGCAAGCCGGCGGTATCGATCAGCACCACGCGCTTGCGCAGCAGCGGGTCGAGCGCCTGCACCAGCGACTGGCCCGGATCGACGTGGGTCACCGGCACATTGAGAATCCGCCCCAGCGTCTTCAGTTGTTCCTGCGCGCCGATGCGGAAGCTGTCCATGCTGACCAGCGCGACATTCTGCGCGCCGTACTTGAGCACGTAGCGCGCGGCGAGTTTGGCCAGGGTGGTGGTTTTGCCCATGCCGGCCGGGCCGACCATGGCAATCACCCCGCCCTCTTCCAGCGGCTCGACTTCCGGTACGGCAATCATCCGCGCCAGGTGCGCAAGCAGCATGCGCCAGGCCTGACGCGGCTCTTCGATATCAGTAATCATCGCCAGCAGATCGCGCGACAACGGCCCGGACAGACCTATGCGTTGCAGACGACGATACAGATTGGCTTGCGCCGGACGGCTGCCTTGCAGCTGATTCCAGGCCAGCGTGCCGAGCTGCACTTCCATCAGTTCGCGCAGACTGTTCAATTCGAAACGCATCGAATCCAGCGCACGCGGATCGATGCCGGCGGACGACTGTGCAGGCGCGGGCGCTGGACGCGCCGGGGCGGCGTAAGTCGGTTCGCTCAACGGTTCGGCAGCGGTCAGCGGCAGGCCGGCCGTCAACGGCAGCCCGGCGAACAATTGGCGATTGGTGTTGCCGTCGGCTTCGCCACGCAGGCTCAGTTCGGCCTGGGCGGTCACGATGCGCGACTGGGTCTTGCGCAGCTCGTCCTCGAGTTCCATGTTCGGAACCCGTGGCGCCAGCGCCGACAATTTGTAATCCAGCGCCGCCGTCAGCTCGACGCCGCCGGCAATGCGGCGGTTGCCAATGATGGCGGCATCAGCGCCCAGCTCATCACGAACCAGCTTCATGGCCTGACGCATATCGGCGGCGAAAAAACGCTTAACTTGCATAAACCACTACCTCAGCCGTTGGGCCCTACTGTCGCAACGATGGTCACTTGCTTGTTGTCCGGAATTTCCTGATAGGCCAGCACGTGCAGCCCCGGGACTGCGAGGCGACCGAAACGCGAGAGCATCGCGCGGATCGGGCCTGCTACCAACAGGATCACCGGTTGACCTTGCATTTCCTGGCGCTGCGCCGCTTCGATGAGCGAACGCTGCAGCTTCTCGGCCATGCTTGGCTCCAGCAGAACGCCCTCTTCAGAGCCTTGTCCTGCCTTCTGCAGACTATTGAGCAATATTTGTTCCAACCTTGGTTCCAAGGTGATCACAGGCAGCTCGGAGTCAGTGCCTACAATGCTTTGGACGATGGCGCGGGATACGCCGACGCGTACTGCGGCCACCAAGGCGGCGGTATCTTGACTCTTGGCGGCGTTGTTGGCGATAGCCTCGGCAATGCTGCGGATATCGCGCACCGGCACGTGTTCGGCGAGCAACGCCTGCAGCACTTTGAGCAACTGCGACAGCGAAACCACACCCGGCACCAGCTCTTCAGCCAGTTTCGGCGAGCTTTTGGCCAGCAATTGCATGAGTTGCTGCACTTCCTCGTGGCCGATCAGCTCGCTGGAGTGCTTGTACAGAATCTGGTTCAAGTGGGTCGCGACCACGGTACTGGCGTCGACCACGGTGTAACCGAGCGATTGCGCCTGGGCGCGCTGGCTGACTTCGATCCACACCGCCTCCAGGCCGAAAGCCGGATCTTTGGCGGTAATGCCGTTGAGCGTGCCGTAGACCTGCCCCGGGTTGATCGCCAGTTCGCGATCCGGGTAGATCTCGGCTTCGGCCAGGATCACGCCCATCAGGGTCAGGCGATAGGCGCTCGGCGCCAGATCGAGGTTGTCGCGAATGTGCACGGTCGGCATCAGGAAGCCCAGATCCTGCGAGAGCTTCTTGCGCACGCCCTTGATCCGCGCCAGCAACTGCCCGCCCTGATTGCGATCCACCAACGGGATCAGGCGGTAACCGACTTCCAGGCCGATCATGTCGATCGGCGTCACGTCATCCCAGCCCAGCTCCTTGGTTTCCATGGCGCGGGCCGGCGACGGCAACAGTTCCTGCTGACGCTGAACTTCTTGCAGCGCCTGCACCTTGGCGACGTTCTGCTTTTTCCAGAACAGATACGCGCCACCGGCAGCCAGCGCGGCCATGCTCAGGAACGAGAAGTGCGGCATGCCCGGCACCAGGCCCATGACCGCCATCAGACCGGCCGCCACCGCCAAGGCTTTGGGCGAGGCGAACATCTGCCGATTGATCTGCTTGCCCATGTCTTCCGAACCGGAAGCACGGGTCACCATGATCGCTGCCGCTGTCGATAACAACAGTGATGGCAATTGCGCCACCAAACCGTCACCGATGGTCAGCAAGGCGTACACCCTGCCGGCGTCGGCGAATGACATGTTGTGCTGGAAGATACCGACGGCCATGCCGCCGATCAGGTTGATGAACAGAATCAGCAGGCCGGCGATGGCGTCACCACGGACGAACTTGCTGGCACCGTCCATCGAACCGTAGAACTCGGCCTCTTGGGCGACTTCCTGACGGCGGGCCTTGGCCTGGTTCTGGTCGATCAGACCGGCGTTGAGGTCGGCGTCGATCGCCATTTGTTTGCCGGGCATCGCGTCGAGGGTGAAGCGTGCGCTCACCTCGGAAATCCGCCCGGCACCCTTGGTCACCACGACGAAGTTGATGATCATCAGGATCGCGAACACCACGATACCGACCACGTAGTTACCGCCGATCACCACCTCACCGAAGGCCTGAATCACCTTACCGGCAGCGGCGTGGCCGTCCTGACCGTGGAGCATCACCACCCGCGTCGAGGCCACGTTCAACGCCAGCCGCAGCAGCGTCGCCACCAGCAGAATGGTCGGGAACACCGCGAAATCCAGCGGCCGCAGCGCATACACGCAGACCAGCAGGACGACGATCGACAGGGCGATGTTGAAGGTGAAAAACACGTCCAGCAGGAACGGCGGCACCGGCAACATCATCATCGCCAGCATGACCAGCAGCAACAACGGCACGCCCAGATTGCCTCGACTGAGGTCGGCAACATTCGAGCGAGCAGTGTTGAATAACTGAGAGCGATCCACCGGTTTTCCCCGTTCCTTTAAAGCAAACTTTTGACGCCCAAAGCAGGCGCACGGCGGCTACTGCAAGAAGCCTTCCAACTTTTGCCGGGGATTGAAATTGAGGTTTGTTTCGGGGAATTGTCTTGCCTGCAGCCGGGCGCCATGGAGCCGACCGCTAAACAGACGCAGGACGGCTATCACCATTAGAGGCGGGTGAAAAAATCAGAAAAAACCGCGCACTCACGGATACCCGGCAGTCAAAATTTGCTCTGGATTTATCGCACCAAGACGCAAATCGCGGCCCACCAGATAGCGCGTACCCTTACGGATCGGACTCCCTCCCACGTCGACAAACGCTTCCTCAGAATAGCCTAATGTCACGATTTCCTCAGGCTGATGAAAAGGATCTTCGGGGTATGCCTTCAACACAATCAGTGCCCAGACAAAGTAAATGTCCGGCACATCCTGCGGCTCGATCTTCCGTTCGACCTCCGGCTCGACCTCCCATCGAAAGTCCTGCCCACCCGTGACCTGTAACTGATCACCGACCATGTGAAATTGTGGTTTGTGATAACGCGCCAGTAGGCCGGTGCCATTGCTACTCCATGTATCGGAGTAGTTGTTGGGCGAAGAGAAAACTCTGACCAACTCTTCAACAGTACCAATGTTGCCAGCGGCACTATTGAATCGGTTGTAGAGACTATGGTGGGCTACCCCGTCCAACCTTGGCTTGATCGCATTGATATACGAATCGAGATAGCCCGGCACATACGCATTGCTCATGTGCACGAAATGCGTGAAGTCCAACATCGCCTTAAAAGTGAACGTGCAAGCGATATGATCAGACTCTTTCGCCACCGACCCGGAAACGAACTCGAACCTCATTCCTTCAAGCTTTTTGTAGTTCTCTTGCATGACCTTCTCCTTGGCGAATGTTAAAGACAGGTCAGAAGGCGAATTGCCCGTGAAACCTGCCAAGGAACATGGAATAGCTGAATGCCCTTTGTGTCCACTGTCAGAACTAACAGGTAGAGGTCTTTTTCAGACAAGCGGAGGGCCGCTGTCTTTTGATTTATCAGGAATCGCGCCGCAATGAACACAGATAGGGGGTATCACACCGATCCCCTGTGGGAGTGGGCTTGCTCGCGAAGAAGCCATCCGCGACACCACAGAATCATGCGCAGCACCTTTAAACGCTAGCGTTTAAAAGACACCTCCAGACACGCCTTGCGGGCTACATATTCTTGCGCCATTGCCTACAGCTACGCCAGAATCCGCCGGCTTGTGCGCCTTGGGGTCGGGTTCTATTGTGGGTCGGTCGCTGACGAATCAGCGATCGGGTCTCGCAGCCCGCTGATTTCTAGACGCACAACTTCCGTCCTCGTTTTATGGCGGCTGTACGTGGGAGACCTTTGGGTCTGCCGGTTCTAGAGTCCCGGTCTGCGACTCGCGTATAGCTGCCACCTCCCTTTCGTATCGCAGCGAAATGTGGCAGCTCCGTCGACTCTAGGAGCTTCAGCATGATCAAACCAACACCCAACCCACCCGAAACCGACGCCACCTCCCCCTACGAATCCCTCGATTCAAAAAAGCTCCACGAAGCCGCCGACCGCGCCCTCGACCACTACCTCTGCTCGCCCGGCGCCACGCCCATTCAACGTAAAACCCGTTCGATGTACGCCGTGACCGCCGACTTCAAAAACGAAGAACTGCTGGCCGATGCCTGCGAAACACTCGCCTCGGCCAGAACCATCGCCAATGACTTCGCCCATCTGATACCGGCGTCGCAGCGCAGGACGCTGCTGGGCATCGCGCAACTGATCATGCTCGGCGAGCTGGCGGTGAATCGGGCGCTGGATAATCTGCAGTTGCCGCAGTAGCAGGGATCTGTGACAAGCCCTGAGTGAGGCGTTGTGGCTGCTGACGTCTTCGCGGGCAAGCCCGCTCCCACAGGTTCGGCGTGTAGCACAGGTTTGTGATCGACCCCAATCCCTGTGGGAGCGGGCTTGCTCGCGAAAGCGGCCTCACAGCCGACACATGTCTTCAGGCTTAAAAAACCGCCACCTCATTTAACCGGGCGGCGGTTTGTCGCCTCTTTCCTTCAGCCCACATGACCACTTGTCGGAAACCCGCCAGCACCTGTTAGATCTGACAGGTGCCTAATTCCTCCAACGCGCGCTCAATAACTCCGTCACCCAGCCCCCCGACCGGAGTTCGCCAGATGTCCAGCAAGCAAACCCCTCAAGCCCTCAGACCTCCGTATCTTCCGGCACTGGTCAACCTCAGCCCTGCCGAACACTATGACGGCGGCATACCCATCAGAGCCGTGGAAGGCGATCTGCAAGGCATCATCCCCGCCTGGCTGACCATGTCCATTGGCGATCTGGCCGAGGTGTTCTGGGACAATGACAGCGCCGCGGTCTGGAGCAAGACCTTAGAGCACGATGCCGAGCTCAACCAGGACCTGGTTTTCACCATTGCCAAGGGCCAGGTACTTGAGGGGGATGCCACGCCAGTGTTCTACCGGATCACGCGCAAGAACCAGGGCGCCCCGGAGGACTCGAAACCGGTCATGACCCTGCTGGTCAAACTCACGCGTCCCGGGGGGTACGATGACATTCCCGGCGATGACGGCCACTCCGATCTCAAGTTCTCCCTCTCTCATGACGAGGTCGATGAAAACCTGCCGCCCAGCGGGGTGACGATGCACATCGTGCCTTACCGCAACCTCACCCGATACGACCGCATTCTCGCCCGCTGGGGCAGCCAGCAAGAGGTGCATGTCGTTACGCCGGAACAGGCCCAGGACCCGATCAGAAACCCGATCGAGGTTGTCTTCAGCCGCGCCGTTATTGACGATGCCGGGGACGGTGATCGTGTCGCGGTGGCTTATCAGGTCATTGACCGCTGCGGTAACTTCCCGGACGAACGCGCGCCGTGGTCGGCGACGCATTATCTGTTGGTGGACCTGGGGGGCAATCGGCTGGACGAACCGCAGGTGCTGGTCAACGGCATTCCAACCGACAGCATCGACCTCGACCAGCTCGGGGATGACGATGTGAACGCCCGCGTGTACATCACCAAGGACGATTTTGCGGTGGGCGACAAGGTGCTCCTGACCTGGATTGGCACCCCGGCGCAAGGCTCGCAGATCATCGTCGGGCCGCTGGAGAAAGAGGTGTTGTACGTGCCCTTCCAGCTCGATTTCCCCATCCCCAACGCCGCCGTCAAAGCCATTGCCAAAGGCGCAGCCTCGGTCGGCTATGTGCGCCGTCGCAGCAATGAAAGCGACCGCCGCTCAAAAAATGCCAGCGTCACCGTAATTGGCGACATCAGCCAGTTAGTCGCCCCCACCGTCGATGAGGCACCAGGCGGAACGTTGCCACCCGAAACGCCTTGGGCGACTGTGCAGATCCCTTGGTACCCCGGTCGCAACAGCAGCGACCTGCTCAACCTGATCTGGTGGGCCCAGGCGCCCGGTAACGACACCGTTTATTACGAAGATCCCCGCCCGGTCGGCAACGTAGCGGACAATCAGCCCGTCCTGCGCAGCGTGAGCAATGCCGAAATCCAGCGTTTCAACGGCCTGAACGTCAAGGTCTATTACATCGTCACCAACAGCGAAACGGGGCTGTTGAGCGTTCGCGAGTCGCTGCCGTTCATGATGCAGGTCGGCGTCGCCCTGCCGACGTTCGACCGGCCGGAAGTCGAGGGCGCAGATGCCAACGACGTGCTCGATCCGGACAACGTGCCACCAACCGGTGCCACGCTGGTGGTGCCGTACCTCGGCACCCGCGACAAGGATCGTGTGAACTACCGTTGGCGCGGCTCTGCCAGCGGCGGTAGCGTCAGTAGTCATGTCGACCTGATCCCTGCCACCGCTGGCCGGCCTGTGCGGATTACCGTTGAGAAAAAATACGTGACCCCCAACCTGAACGGTACGGTGGTTGCCGATTACAGCATTCAGCGGGCGGGCGAGACACTGGGGCATTCTCATGAGTTGACGTTGCGCATCGGGACGGCGCTGGGGGAGCTGCCGCCACCGTTCCTTGTAGCACCGGCCAAAGATCCGATTGATGTCCTGGCCTACCCGGACGGGGTGACGGTGCGCATCGAATACCCAGAAGCATTGAGCGGCGACCGGGCACGCCTGGTGGAGGTCGATCCCCCAGCATTCACGCCACCGTTTCCTTTGGTGGAGTTCAACAACAAACGGGTGGATACAGTATTGAACCCGGCGTTTCTGGCGGCGCGACATGGCAAGGTGATCGAATTGCGCTGGGATTTGAATCGCAATGATGAACAAGCGGGTGAATCAGATGCGACCAGGGTGACTTTGCTGAAGATAGCGGATGAAGACCCTCGGCTACCCTCGCCGAAAATCCCACAGGCATCGGATGACAACGTGCTGGATTTGAATTCTTTTGAAGGAAACGCTGAGGTTACCGTGCTGCCATGGACAGGCATCAGCACTGATAACATCGTGCAACTAAAACTTTCGGGAAAAGACGACAACAACGACGACTGCACAATTCCGATATTGACCAACTACAAAATAACCGATACGGAAAAAACCTCTGGAATAAAAGAGACACTGACCAGAGAGCAGTTGTTAAGTCTGGGACACGATACTGAATTGAAGATTTCTTTAGAAGTATTGCCGATCCCCGCCAGCAATTTGACACCTATTATATTTCCACTATTGAATTTAAACTTTTTGAAAAGTCCTCCTTTAATAATACTTGAGGATTTCGAGACAGGGACACCTGGTATCAAACCCATTGGAACAGTCATGGATTTCCCAAGCATGACCGTTACGTTAGTATCAACGCGCGTACTTTTCAGCTCTGAAGGTTATGTTTACGCCCCACAAATAACATCAAAATATATAGAAATCCTTTCATCAAAAGGAATCCTAAGGCTCACACTAAAACAAACAGCAAAAAGCATTAGATTCGGCACTTCCTGCGCTTATAGAACCATCTCAGAGTACCGATGCTACGACGAAAACTTAAATTTAGTTAAAACCGTGTCCACCCCGCCATACAATGAAGAATATAAAATATGGGTTGACATCACAGAAACACCAAACAAAAAAATCAAATATATAGATATACATAATGGAAATACTAGTTCATTTATAGATAATTTCTCAATGAACTGTTGAGCGCCTTACCCTTTTCTTTCATGAACCGCCGAGCGCGACGCATGTCGCCGTGCTCGGCGTGGCGACGAATCCTACAGGGACAGATGGAGAGTACGTCCCAGACAGCCCCCCCAATTTTTTGTCTTTAAACCATACGTTTAAAAAACACCTCCAGACACGTCTTCAAGGCTACACACCCTTGCGCCATTGCCTACAGCTACGCCAGAATCCGCCGGCTTGTGCGCCTTGGGGTCGGGTTCTATTGTGGATCGGTCGCTGACGAATCAGCGATCGGGTTTAGCGACTCGAATTCAAGTCAAAGGTGCATCAGCGTTCCAGGCTTCGTTGCGGATCTGAATTTTCGCGATTTCGTCATGGTGGCTGTATGCGGGAGACCTTCGGGTCTGCCGGGTGCCTTTGACCGGTTCGCTAACCTGCGTACAGCCGCCACCCCTCCTGTTTAGCGACAGGTTGTAGCGGCTCCACTTCAAAGGAGCTTCACCATGAGCAAACCAACACCCAACCCACCCGAAACCGACGCCACCTCCCCCTACGAATCCCTCGATTCAAAAAAGCTCCACGAAGCGGCTGACCGCGCCCTCGACCACTACCTCTGCTCTCCCGGCGCCACGCCCATTCAACGCAAAACCCGCTCGATGTATGCCGTGACCGCAGACTTCAAAAACGAAGAACTGCTGGCCGATGCCTGCGAAACACTCGCCTCGGCCAGAACCATCGCCAATGACTTCGCCCACCTCATACCGGCGTCGCAGCGCAGGACTCTGTTGGGCATCGCGCAACTGATCATGCTTGGCGAGCTGGCGGTGAATCGGGCGCTGGATAATCTGCAGTTGCCGGGCTAAGAAGGCAGGCAAGAACCTGTGGCGAGGGGATTCATCCCCGATCGGTTGCGCAGCAGCCGTAAACCCTGAACTCGCGGTATTTCTGAAAATTTGCAGTGACAGGATTTGGGTCTGCTGCGCAGCCCAGCGGGAGCAAGCTCCCTCGCCACAGTGACTGCGGCAGGAGCCGACGTTTCATTGGGTCAGGCGGGGGAGCTGGCGGTGAATCGGGCGCTGGATAATCTGGAATTACCGGGCTAAGAAGGCAGGCAAGAACCTGTGGCGAGGGAGCTTGCTCCCGCTCGGCTGCGCAGCAGTCGTAAAACCTGAACTCGCGGTATTTCTGAAAGATTGAAGTCTGGGGCCGCTGCGCAGCCCATCGGGGATGAATCCCCTCACCACAATGACCGCGGCAGGAGCTGAAATATCTTTGGGTCAGGCATAAAAAAACCGCCACCCCGTTCAATCGGGATGGCGGTTTTTTACTGCGTTACTGTCAAGTCAGGAATCGCGCCGCAGATCCGGCGGGATCGGCAAATCGTCCTTGAGTGGATCCGGGCGTTTGCCCTTGCCGGCGCGGTACTGGCGGATCTGGTAGACGTAGGCCAGCACCTGGGCGACCGCCAGGTACAGGCCGCCGGGGATTTCCTGCTCGAGTTCGGTGGAGTAGTAGATCGAGCGCGCCAGCCCCGGCGATTCGAGGAGCATGACGTTGTTGGCGACGGCGATTTCGCGGATCTTCAGCGCGAGGAAGTCGCTGCCCTTGGCCAGCAGCACTGGCGCGCCGCCCTTCTCCGAGTCGTACTTGAGCGCGACGGCGTAGTGGGTCGGGTTGGTGATGACCACGTCGGCGTCGGGAATCGCCGCCATCATCCGCCGCTGCGACATCTCGCGCTGGGTCTGGCGGATGCGCTGCTTGACCTCCGGCCGGCCTTCCTGATCCTTGTGCTCGTCGCGCACTTCCTGCTTGGTCATCAGCAGTTTCTTGTGCGCTTCCCAGAGCTGCACCGGCACGTCGACGGCGGCGATGATGATCAGGCCGCAGGCCAGCCACAACGTACTCCAGCCGACCAGCGTGACGCTGTGAATGATCGCCATTTCGAGCGGCTCGTGGGCGATCCGCAAGAAATCATCGACGTCCGCCGACAACACCGCCAACGCCACCCCGAGGGTGATCAGAAATTTGGCCAGCGCCTTGAGCAGTTCGACCACAGCCTTGAACGAGAACATCCGCTTCAGGCCTGCCGCCGGGTTCATCCGGCTGAATTTGGGTGCCATGGAGCCGGCGGCAAACAGCCAGCCACCGAGGGAGATCGGCCCGATCAGCGCCGCCAGCAACAGGGTGATCATGATCGGCTGGATCGCCAACAGCGCCATCTGGCCCGACTGCAACAGGAACCTGCCCATGGCCCCCTGATCCATGATCACCTCGCGCGAGAGGGTGAAGTTCAGGCGCATCAGCTCCATCAGGTCTTCGGCCAGCATGCCGCCGAACACCAGCAGCGCACCGGCACCGGCCATCATCACGGCGAGGGTGTTGAGCTCTTTGGAGCGGGCAATCTCACCCTTCTCACGGGAGTCCTTTTTGCGTTTGTCCGTGGGGTCTTCTGTTTTGTCCTGACCGCTTTCGCTCTCTGCCATGGCTCAGCGCGCCCGTGCCAGTTCGCGTAACAACTGCAAAGCCTCGGAGGCCAGCGGTTGATACTGATTGAGGATGTCCGCCAGACCGACCCAGACAATGAACAGGCCCAGTACCAGAGTCAGCGGGAAACCGATGGAGAAAATGTTCAGTTGCGGCGCGGCGCGGGTCATCACGCCGAATGCGATGTTGACCACCAGCAGCGCGGTGACCGCCGGCAACACCAGCAACAACGCCGCCCCGAGAACCCAGCCGAGTTTGCCGGCCAGCTCCCAGTATTGCGCCGCCATCAACCCGCCGCCGACCGGCAGCGTGGTGAAGCTCTCGGTGAGCACTTCGAAGACCACCAGGTGGCCGTTCATCGACAGGAACAGCAAGGTCACCAGCATGGTGAAGAACTGCCCGATCACCGCCACCGAGACGCCGTTGGCCGGGTCGACCATCGAGGCGAAGCCCATGCCCATCTGGATCGCGACAATCTGCCCGGCCACGGCAAATGCCTGGAAAAACAGTTGCAGGGAAAACCCCAGCACAGCACCCACCAGAATCTGCTCGGCAATCAGTAACCAGCCGCTGAGAGCAAGCGGACTGACGTCCGGCATCGGCGGCAGCCCCGGGGCAATGCATACGGTGATGGCCACGGCGAAATACAGGCGTATCCGCCGCGACACCAACGTGGTGCCGAACACCGGCATGACCATCAGCATCGAGGCGACGCGAAACAGTGGCAACATGAACGACGCCACCCAGGTACTGATCTGGGTGTCGGTCAGCTGAAGCAGCGATTGCATGGCTTAGCCGATGACCATCGGAATGTTTTTGTACAACTGAATGATGTATTCCATGAACGTCTGCACGATCCACGGGCCGGCGACGATCAGGGTCACCAGCATCACCAGCAGACGCGGCAGGAAGCTCAGGGTCTGTTCGTTGATCTGCGTCGCCGCCTGGAACATCGCCACCAGCAAACCGACCAACAGGCTCGGCACTACCAGAATCGCGACCATCAGAGTGGTCAGCCACAGCGCTTCACGAAAGATATCGACCGCAACTTCCGGCGTCATGGCGAGACACCTCCGAAACTGCTGGCCAGGGTGCCGATGATCAGCGCCCAGCCATCCACCAGTACGAACAGCATGATCTTGAACGGCAGCGAAATGATCAGCGGCGAGAGCATCATCATACCCATCGCCATCAGCACACTGGCCACGACCAGGTCGATGATCAGGAACGGAATGAAGATCATGAAGCCGATCTGGAAGGCGGTTTTAAGCTCGGAGGTGACAAACGCCGGCACCAAAATGGTCAGCGGCGCCTGATCCGGGGTGGCAATGTCAGTGCGCTTGGACAGACGCATGAACAGCTCCAGATCGCTGGTGCGGGTCTGGGCGAGCATGAAGTCCTTGATCGGTACCTGAGCCTTTTCTACCGCCTGCTGCGCGGTGAGTTTTTCCGCCAGATACGGCTGCAGCGCATCGTTGTTCACCCGATCGAACACCGGAGCCATGATGAACATGGTGAGGAACAGCGCCATGCCGGTGAGGATCTGGTTCGACGGCGTCTGTTGCAGGCCGAGGGCCTGACGCAGGATCGAGAAGACGATGATGATCCGGGTGAAACTGGTCATCAGGATCACGGCCGCCGGAATAAAGCTCAGGGCGGTCATGATCAGCAGGATCTGCAGGCTGACCGAATACTCCTGCGCGCCGTCGGCGTTGGTGCCCAGCGTGATCGCCGGAATCGACAACGGGTCGGCGGCGAATGCCAGTGGCGCGGCCAGCATCAGCGCCAGCGTCAAGACGATGCGTAGCGCACCCATTACTTCTTATCCTTCTGATCCTTGCCGAGAATCTTCAGCAGATGCTGGGCAAATTCCGGGGTCGCTTTTTCGCTGCTGCTCGGCACTTGCACCGGCTCCTTGAGCACGTGCAGCGCGGTGATGGTGCCGGGGCTCAAGCCGAGCAGAATCTGCTCGTTGCCGACCTGCACCAGCATCAACCGGTCACGCGGACCGAGGGCGCGGGAGCCGATCAGCTCGATCACCTGGCCCTTGCCGGCCGGCCCTGCCTGTTGCACTCGACGCAACAGCCAGGCGAGGAAGAAGATCAAGCCCAGCACCAGCAACAGACCGAACACCAGTTGCGTCAGTTGCCCGGCCACGCCGCTATTGACCATCGGCGCGGTGGCAGCAGGCACGGTCGTCGTCGCCGTCGACGGCTCGGCGGCCAGCACGCTCAATGGCAGCGCCAGCAAAGCCCAGAGAAACCGTTTCACTCAGCGCAGCTTCTTGATGCGTTCGCTTGGGCTGATCACGTCGGTCAGGCGGATGCCGAACTTCTCGTTGACCACCACCACTTCACCGTGCGCGATCAGGGTGCCGTTGACCAGCACGTCCAGCGGCTCGCCGGCCAGACGATCGAGCTCGATCACCGAACCCTGGTTCA
The DNA here is from genome assembly GCF_054855875.1 of Pseudomonas sp. G3-19. Lineage (NCBI taxonomy): Bacteria > Pseudomonadati > Pseudomonadota > Gammaproteobacteria > Pseudomonadales > Pseudomonadaceae > Pseudomonas > Pseudomonas sp. G3-19. The sequence goes on along the minus strand of NZ_JBMPIQ010000003.1, from coordinate 5,980,329 downwards.
GTTGCAGCAGGTTGCGGATGTTGATATCGGTGCTGCCCACTTCCATCGAGATCGACACCGGGATGTCGAGGATCACGTCTAGGTTCGGACCGTCCAGGGTCACCGGATCGTTGTTCTTCGGAACGCTGCCGAACTCTTCCATCGGCAGACGGTTGGAGCTTGCAGCGCCAGCGTCGGCGGCCAGCAGCGCGTCGATGTCAGCCTGGCTGCCATCACCGGTCTCTTCCAGGGCCGCAGCCCATTCGTCGGCCAGTGCCTGATCGTCCTGGGCGTTCATTTCGTCGTTCATCATTTGTCCTCGGCGGGCAACAATTCAGTTAAATACGTGGGGGAAAAGCGCCGCTTCAGCGACGCTCGATCGGCTCGATCACCTGCAACGCGAGGTTGCCTTTGTGCGAGCCCATCTTGACCTTGAAGGCCGGTACGCCGTTGGCGCGCATGATCATGTCTTCCGGCATCTCGACCGGGATCACATCCCCCGGCTGCATGTGCAGGATGTCGCGCAGCTTCAACTGGCGGCGGGCCACGGTGGCGCCGATCGGCACGTCGACATCGAGCACGTCCTGACGCAGGGCGTTGACCCAGCGCTCGTCCTGATCGTCGAGGTCCGACTGGAAACCGGCATCGAGCATTTCGCGCACCGGCTCGATCATCGAGTACGGCATGGTTACGTGCAGGTCACCGCCACCGCCATCGAGTTCGATGTGGAAGGTGGAGACCACGATTGCTTCGCTCGGGCCAACGATGTTGGCCATGGCCGGGTTCACTTCCGAGTTGATGTACTCGAAATTGACTTCCATGATCGCCTGCCACGCTTCCTTCAGATCGACGAAGGCCTGCTCCAGCACCATGCGCACCACACGCAGTTCGGTCGGGGTGAATTCACGCCCCTCGATCTTGGCGTGACGGCCGTCGCCGCCGAAGAAGTTGTCCACCAGTTTGAACACCAGTTTGGCGTCAAGGATGAACAGCGCGGTGCCGCGTAGCGGTTTGATCTTGACCAGGTTGAGGCTGGTCGGCACGTACAGCGAGTGCACGTATTCGCCGAACTTCATCACCTGGACGCCACCGACGGCAACGTCCGCCGAGCGGCGCAGCATGTTGAACATGCTGATGCGGGTGTAACGGGCAAAACGCTCGTTGATCATCTCCAGAGTCGGCATGCGTCCACGGACGATGCGATCCTGGCTGGTCAGGTCGTAGCTTTTGACACTGCCGGGTTCGGCAGCGTTATCGGTCTGTACCAGACCATCGTCGACGCCATGCAACAGCGCGTCGATTTCATCCTGGGACAGCAGATCCTGCACGGCCATGTCGTGTTCCTACTGCAGTACGAAATTAGTGAAAAGCAACTGTTCGATCACCACTTTGCCTAGCTCTTTCTGCGCCACTTCCTGGACGCTGGCGGTAGCCTTCTGGCGCAACATCTCCTGGCCGACCGGGGTCGCCAAAGTGGCGAAATCCTGACCGGAGAAGAGCATCACCAGGTTGTTGCGGATCACCGGCATGTGCACTTTGAGCGCCTCCAGATCGGCCTGGTTACGCGCCAGCATGGTGATGCTCACCTGCATGTAGCGCTGACGGCCGTTCTGGTTGTAGTTGGCGACAAACGCCGGCGCCATCGGCTCGAAGATCGCCGGTTGCTTGCCAACCGGCGCAGCCTCGGCCGCTGCGGCAGGCTTGCTCTGAGCGCTGTGCATGAAGTACCAGGTCGCGCCCACGGACACACCGATCGCCAGCAGCAGAGCCACCACGATCAGGATGATCATCTTGAGTTTGCCTTTGGTCGCGGGGTCTTTTACAGCTGCTGCTTCGCTCTTCGCCATGCCAATAATCCGTCACTAATCGGGTTTTCACAGTCGCACGGCAAGGCAAGAGCAAGTGTTATGCCAGAAGTGTCGGAGGTAACGCTAAAGTCAAAAGCCACCCTCACCCCAGCCCTCTCCCGGAGGGAGAGGGGGCTGACCGAGGTGTCAGGCGTCAAACATCGACCTGAAGACCGAGTCGATTATGGATTCACAGCGCAAGTATCCGGTCGGCGTACTTCGCGAGCATCCCCCAATCGGTTCCCTCTCCCTGTGGGAGTGTATGTACCGGAGGGAGAGGGGGCTGACCGAGGTGTCAGGCGTCAAACATCGACCTGAAAGACCGAGTCGATTATGGATTCACAGCGCAAGTATCCGGTCGGCGTACTTCGCGAGCATCCCCCAATCGGTCCCCTCTCCCTGTGGGAGTGTATGTACCGGAGGGAGAGGGGGCTGACCGAGGTGTCAGGCGTCAAACATCGACCTGAAGACCGAGTCGATTATGGATTCACAGCGCAAGTATCCGGTCGGCGTACTTCGCGAGCATCCCCCAATCGGTTCCCTCTCCCTGTGGGAGTGTATGTACCGGAGGGAGGGGGCTGACCGAGGTGTCAGGCGTCAAACATCGACCTGAAGACCGAGTCGATTATGGATTCACAGCGCAAGTATCCGGTCGGCGTACTTCGCGAGCATCCCCCAATCGGTTCCCTCTCCCTGTGGGAGTGTATGTACCGGAGGGAGAGGGCTGACCGAGGTGTCAGGCGTCAAACATCGACCTGAAAGACCGAGTCGATTATGGATTCACAGCGCAAGTATCCGGTCGGCGTACTTCGCGAGCATCCCCCAATCGGTTCCCTCTCCCTGTGGGAGTGTATGTACCGGAGGGAGAGGGCTGACCGAGGTGTCAGGCGTCAAACATCGACCTGAAAGACCGAGTCGATTATGGATTCACAGCGCAAGTATCCGGTCGGCGTACTTCGCGAGCATCCCCCAATCGGTCCCCTCTCCCTGTGGGAGTGTATGTACCGGAGGGAGAGGGGGCTGACCGAGGTGTCAGGCGTCAAACATCGACCTGAAAGACCGAGTCGATTATGGATTCACAGCGCAAGTATCCGGTCGGCGTACTTCGCGAGCATCCCCCAATCGGTCCCCTCTCCCTGTGGGAGAGGGCTAGGGTGAGGGGCACTTGATTTTGCTCAGGCGTAATAGTCGACGGCGCTGCTGCCAATGACGCTGGTGGTTTGCGCAGCGGCTTCAGCCACCGCCGCCGGCGTCAGCTCTTCTTCCGCCGAATCCAGTCGACCACCCGCAGCGCTGGTGCGACCACTCTGGCCCTGCTGCGCCTGTTCCTGCCCCTGCTGACCCTGCCAGCCACGGCTCTGGTCGGAGACATTGACATCGACCTGGCCCATGCCCTGCTGGGTGAACATGTCACGCAAGCGATGCATCTGACCGTCGAGCGCTTCGCGCACGCTTGGGTGCGCGCTCATGAAGGTCACCTGGGTCTGCTGATCCGGCACCATGTTGACCCGAATATCCAGACGCCCGAGTTCCGCCGGCTGCAATTGAATATCCGCCGCCTTCAGGTTGGCGCTGGACAGGTACATGACGCGGTTGACGATTTCTTCGGTCCAGCCGCTCTGATGCATGGCGATCGGTTGATTCACCGGCACCGCGTTCGCGGTTTTCGGAGTGGCCGCCTGAGTCAGCGCCGCCAGACGGTTGGCGAAATCATCGACACGGGTGTCGCTGGTAGCAGCCTTCAGATCTTTCAGGCCATCGTCTATCAGGCCGCTGAAGGCCTTTTCACCATTCTGACTGGTGCTGTCCTTGTCGGCCTGCACGTCGAGCATGCTCGCCATGCCGGCAGCGAAGTTCTGCGCCGCAGTCAATTCACCGTCGGCCTGAGCCTGGGCCGGTGTAGCTTTGGGTTGGGCCTGGCTGCTGGCGGAAATGTGCCCGCCCTGCTCCATCGCCATGCGCAGCGCCGGCAACGAGTCGAGCGGATCGGCCGCCGGGTCGAAAGCGCTATCGGTCGATGCCGCCGGATCTTTGACCACGGCTGGCGCCAATGTGGCGGCCACGACCGGCGTTTCGGTTTTGGCCGGTTCCGGCGTTTCAGCGACTGGCGCTGCCACTACCGGCGCGGTCACCAGCGGCTGCACGGTTTGCGCAAGTGCCGGATCCAGCGCCGGATCCACCGGGGTGGTGTCCGCCACTGGCGTCTGCGCGCTGTCAGCGGCCGCATCGGCGGCGGCTTTGTCAGCGGCTGCCTGATCATCGGAGGTGGTCGACGCGGTCTTGTCGGCAGGCAAGGCATTGCCGCTATCGGCAACGGTCTGTTGTGTGGCGGCAGACTTATCCTTGGCGAAATCTTTCTTGTCGCTGTTGTCGGCAACCTTGTCGCGCGCCGGTTTCAACGAACTGTCAGCGCTCGCAAGGGGCTTTTTCGGGCCTTGATCGGCGAACACCTGAGCGAAGCTTGAGGCCTTGTCCCCGGTGTCTGCGGCCATGACCGGCGTTTTCGCGGCGGCGGCTTGCGCCTTGGCCTGGGCGGCAGATTGAAGAAGAACATTGGGGGTCGCAGGCATGACACGGTCTCCGCTGCACTGGGATCGTAGGTACAGTTGACGAGGAATATTGCAAGTGTCGGGCCAGTTTTGTCCGGCGCTTGCGAAAAGCGCCGGACGGCAGGATTCAATGGGTCAGGGCGTGCTGGCGTTCGTCTTCGTAGTCAGGACGGACTTTCGCGAATTCGCGACTGATGTCGGCCACCATTTTGACGATTTCCGCGGGGCTTTTATTTTTGGCTTCCGATTCCAGCTCCTGGCAGAGCGCCGCCAACCGGACAGCCCCCATGTTGCTGGCGCTGCCCTTGAAACTGTGGGCAACTTCAGACAAAGCCTTGGCATCCGCCGTCTTCTGCAGCTCAGTCAAGCGCTTTTCGGAATCGGTCAGAAAGGTATCCAGAAGCTCCGGATAACCCTCCTCCATGACTTCGCGCAGTACGCTCAGCGCCTGGCGATCAATATGTGTGTCAGTCACTTGTTCACTCCTTGATCAAGAATCCGCGAATTATGCCTCAACCCTCCCAGAAAAACTCCACGCAAGCACTGCGACCTTCGTCCGACCAACTGGCGTTATGCGCCAACTGCCGGATCAGACTGACCCCGCGCCCTGACAGACGGACACCGTCCAGCGGTCGCTCCATTACCCGCGCCACGTCAAAACCCTTGCCGCTGTCCTCGACGCGGATCACCAGACGGCCCCCGGCCCCTTGCGGCTTCACCTGCAGATGCACGCGCACATAACCGTCCTGCAAGGCTTCTAGTCGCTCGTTGCGCATTTCGTAGTAGCGGGCGAATCCAGCCGCATCGCGCTTGAGGCTGGAATCGAGACCCAGCACGCCGTGCTCCAGCGCATTGGAGTACAACTCGGCGAGCACGCTGTAGATCGCCCCACCCTGTGTGCGTAAGCCGTGTACTTCCAGCAACAATTGCAGCAGATACGGCAAAGGATTGAAGCGCCTGAGCGTCGCCCCGCGAAACTCGAAGCTTACCGACCAGTCCAGCGGGCACGACTGGCCGCTGTCGGAATACACCGGCGCCGACGGCATCACCTGCGCCGCCTCCAGCAAGCTGATCTCGACCATGCTCACATCGTCGCGGGGCTCGCCGCGAAAGGCGTGCAAGGCCTGCTCGATCTCGGCGAACAGGTTGTCCGGCTCACGATTGGCGGCAAACAGTTGCTGCAAACGCTCGACACCGAACAACCGGTCGTCGGCGTCAGTGGTGTCGATCACGCCGTCCGATAGCAGGAACACCCGATCACCCACGGCCATGGTCTGTACTTCGGTGCGATCATCAAACGCTTGCGGACTGAGCACCCCCAGCGGCAAATGGCGCGCCGCCAGCGGCACACGTTCGCCGGTGGCAATCCGATGCAGATAACCGTCAGGCATGCCGCCGTTCCACACTTCCACCGTGCGGCGCTGAAAACTCAGACAGAGCATGGTCGCGCAGCAGAACATGTCCACCGGCAGGATGCGCTTGAGCTTGGCGTTCATCTCGCGCAGGGTTTCAGCCAGGCCGTAGCCCTTGGCGGTCATGCCGTAAAACACTTCGGCGAGCGGCATCGCCCCCACCGCCGCCGGCAAGCCGTGGCCGGTGAAATCCCCCAGCAGCACATGCATGTCGCCGGCCGGGGTGTAGGCCGCCAGCAGCAGGTCGCCGTTAAACAACGCATAGGGCGATTGCAGATAACGAATATTCGGTGCACTCAGGCAACCCGAATGCGCGACCTTGTCGAAAACGGCTTTGGCCACGCGCTGTTCGTTGAGCAGGTAATCGTGATGTCTGGCGATCAGGTCGCGCTGTTGCAGCACCGTGGCCTGCAAGCGGCGCAAGCGATCCATCGCCTTGATTTTGGCGGCGAGGATCACCTGGTTGTAAGGCTTCGCCAGAAAGTCGTCGCCACCCGCCTCCAGACAACGGGCAAGCGCTTCACTTTCGGTCAGCGAAGTCAGAAAGATGATCGGCACCAGGGTTTCCCCCGCCAGCGCCTTGATCTGCTGCGCCGCTTCGAAGCCGTCCATCACCGGCATCATCGCGTCCATCAGCACCAGATGAGGTGGCTGACGCTTGAACACCTCCAGCGCTTCGGCGCCATTGGCGGCGGTCAGCACTTCATGCCCCTGACGGCGGACGATGGTCGACAACAGTAACCGGTCGGCGGCACTGTCTTCGGCGATCAGGATCGTCAGCGGCTCTTGCGCCTGCATGGCTGTCAACTGATGTCGAACAGTTTGTCGAAGTTGGAGATGGCGAGGATCTTGCGCACGTCGGAGTTGCTGTTGATCACGCGTACATCCGAGTCGTCGCCGCCGGCGTGATCGCGCAGCAGAAGCAGCATGCCCAGCGCGGAGCTGTCGAGGTAGGTGGCATCTTTCAGATCAACCACGATGGAGTCAGGTTTTCTGTTAAGCCGCTCATAGGACTCGCGAAATTCCTGATGGCGCCCAAAATCGAACCGCCCCTTGACCGAAATCGTCAGTTTTTGACCATCCGGAGAGACTTCTGTAACGACTGACATTGACTGGCTTCCTTGTCATTGACGAACGTGTACAAGGTTTAGCACCTGGACAGGGTTGGGGCAAGGCTCAGCGCAGAAGCAAATGTGGGAGCGGGCTTGCTCGCGAAGGCAATCGGTCAGTTGACTGAGGTGTTGACTGACACGACGCCTTCGCGAGCAAGCCCGCTCCCACAGGGAGTTTTTGGGCAATTTGAAAAGGGTTGTGTCGCGGCAGGCGCTGCGACAACTGGTCCAGCAGCTTCTGCTCGCGCTTGTCTTCGAGGCGCTGCGCCTCTTCGCGGTAGCGCGGTACCCGTTTGCGCAGGAGAAGCTATGCCCTGCAGCCACTCCGCGACTGCCGCTTGTCGCCACTGTCAGATCTGACAGTAGACCGAGGAAAGAGGCATAGCCCTTAATCAAGCGGCAGCAATTTCGCTGCGCTCAGGTCAAAGGACTGCATCATGGACCCGCATTTTGAACGTTTTGGAAAACCGTCCCTGCATAACACCGCGTCACCAACCATCATCACTCATGATGAATACCTAAGGGGTAAATCCGGCGTAAAGGCGACCTACCCAGGTAAAGCAGGCGACGAACTTACGTTTTACCTTGTGGCCGACGACGTTGAGACCCATAGAATCTGGCAAATAAACCTTAGTGATCGGCCGGATTACGCTAAACCCATCACTGACGTCGCGGAATGGGAGTTTGTGGGCAAACAAATATGTATGTTCTTCGAAGTGATCCGTGACTCCAAACTCCTGGGTCGTTCCAAAGGCTTCAGCTTCACAATATTGGACAAATGACTCAGACCATCCTCTAGCACTACTGCTGCGGCACGTTAATACGGATCGTGCCGCGGCAAGCGCTGCGACAACTCGTCCAGCAGCTTCTGCTCACGCTTGTCTTCGAGGCGTTGCGCCTCTTCGCGGTAGCGCTGCACCAGTTTGCGCAAGCCTTCGACCTTGGCAAACGCCTGCTGCCAGGCGTCCCGCGCCTTGATCAGGTTGTTCTGGTGCCAGACCAGACTCTGGCGCTGCTGGTCGATCGCGGTGTCCAGTTGCGCGAGGAAGCCGTGATAACCCAGCAGCCATTGCCCGGAAACCCCGTCGCTGCCGCGCACGATCCACTGTTCCTGATAATCCAGACGAAAGGCGTCGAGGTCGGCGAGTTTGCTTTCAGCGACTTTGACCTGGCCTTGAAAGTAACCCAGGCGTTGCACGGCGGTTTTCTCGGCCTGTTCGGCCATTTCCACCACCGGTGCCAGACGCGCAGCTCGGCTCACGGCCATGGCCGGTTACCCGCCCGCCGCAGGCGCGAACAGGGTTTCGAGGTAAGCCTGGCTCTCGCCCATGTTGATCTTGTCGTTGAGGCCCTGCCGCTGGTAGCGGGTCAGTTGCGGTTGCAGCGAGATCGCCAGATCGGTCTCGCGGTCGCCACCGGCGACGTAAGCGCCGACGCTGATCAGATCGCGGCTCTGCTGATAGCGCGACCACAGCTGCTTGAAGTACTGCGCGCGCTGCATGTGCTCCGCCGAGACCACGGCCGGCATCACCCGGCTGATCGAGGCTTCGATGTCGATGGCCGGGTAGTGCCCTTCCTCGGCCAGACGCCGGGACAACACGATGTGGCCGTCGAGCACGCCCCGCGCCGAGTCGGCAATCGGGTCCTGCTGGTCATCGCCTTCGGACAATACGGTATAGAACGCGGTGATCGAACCCCCGCCCTTCTCCGCATTACCGGCGCGCTCCACCAGTTTCGGCAGTTTGGCGAACACCGAGGGCGGATAGCCCTTGGTCGCTGGCGGCTCGCCGATGGCCAGAGCGATTTCCCGCTGGGCCTGGGCGAAACGGGTCAGCGAATCCATCAGCAACAGGACGTTCTTGCCCTTGTCGCGGAAATACTCGGCGATGCGCGTGCAGTACATCGCCGCGCGCAGACGCATCAACGGCGCATCGTCCGCCGGCGAGGCGACGACCACCGAACGCTTGAGGCCTTCTTCACCGAGAATGTGCTCGATGAACTCTTTAACTTCTCGACCCCGCTCACCGATCAGGCCGACGACAATAATGTCGGCCTCGGTGAAGCGGGTCATCATGCCCAGCAGCACCGATTTACCGACACCGGTACCGGCGAACAGACCCAGACGCTGACCACGCCCGACCGTCAGCAGACCGTTGATGCAACGGATGCCGACGTCCAGCGGTTCGTGGATCGGGTCGCGATTGAGCGGGTTGATCGTCGGGCCGTCCATCGGCACCCAGTCTTCAGCCTTCATCCCGCCCTTGCCGTCCAGCGCGCGTCCGGCGCCGTCGAGTACGCGACCGAGCATGCTCATGCCCATCGGCAGGCGCCCGGTTTCGGCCAGCGGCACCACGCGGGCGCCCGGGGCGATGCCGGCGACGCTGCCGACCGGCATCAGAAAGACTTTGCTGCCGGAAAAACCCATGACTTCCGCTTCCACCTGGGAAGGGTGATAGCTGTCGTCATTGATGACCAGGCAGCGCGTGCCCATGGCGGCGCGCAGGCCTTCGGCTTCGAGGGTGAGGCCGACCATGCGCAGCAGGCGGCCTTCGAGAATCGGCGCGCCGGCGATTTCAGTGGCGTCGGCATAGGTGCTGAGGCGCTTGGCGAAACTGGTGCGTTCAAGGCGCATCGGGGGTGTCCGCGAGCGGCTCTTCAGGCGCAGCCGTCAGTTGGCTTTCTTCAGGAATGTCCAGGCTCAGGTCCGGCGCGGCCGGGTGCAGAGCCTGTTCGTGCAACTGGTCGAACAGTTTGGCCATGACCTGGGTCACGCGGGTCTCGATGCTGGCGTCGATGCGGCTGTGCTCGGTTTCAACCCGGCAACCGCCCGGCAAAAGCGAGTCGTCTTCGACGATGCGCCAGGATTCCTCATGACGCTCGCGCAAGGCCTTGGCCTGCTCGAAGTCCTGCGGATTGACGTACAGACGCACGTTGTCCACGCCCAACGGCAGCAGCTTGAGCGCGTCGCGCATGACGTGTTCGATCTGGCTGGAATCGATGGCCAATTCGCGCTTGATCACCTGTCTGGTGATGTGTTGCACGAGGTCGACCAGCGACTTTTCGATCTGCGTGTCCTGCTCGGCAATCGGCTCGAACAGATGGGTCATCAGTTGCTCGAGGCTGGCCAGTTTCGCCGCCAGCGCTACTTCGGCTTCCTGACGCACCTTGAGCGTGGCGCTGTGAAAACCTTCCTTCTCGCCGATGCCAAAGCCCTCGTTGTAAGCCTCCTGACGGATGCTTTCGAGTTCTTCCAGGGTCAGTGGCTGGACTTCTTCCAGCGGCACTTCTTCCATTTCCGGCGGTTCGGGCTCCGGTTCCGGCTCGGGTTCCGGTTTCGGCGGATCGAAGCTGGGCAGTGCCCAGGATTCGAAACCACGGACATCGCGGGCGCGGATCAGATCCGTCACTGACTCGTCATGCTTGTCCATGGGCTTAGATCATTTCCTCGCCGCCCTTGCCACCGAGCACGATTTCGCCGGCTTCGGCCATGCGACGGGCAATGGTGAGGATTTCTTTCTGCGCGGTTTCCACGTCGCTGACGCGCACCGGGCCTTTGGCCTCGAGGTCGTCGCGCAACAGTTCGGCCGCACGCTTGGACATGTTCTTGAAGATCTTTTCTTTGACGCCTTCGTCCGAACCCTTGAGGGCCAGCACCAGCACGTCGGAGGACACTTCGCGCAACAGCGCCTGGATGCCGCGGTCGTCGACGTCGGCGAGGTTGTTGAACACGAACATGAGGTCTTCGATCTGACCGGACAGGTCTTCGTCGACTTCGCGGATCGAGTCCATGAGCTGGCCTTCGATCGAGCTGTCGAGGAAGTTCATGATGTCCGCCGCACGCTTGATGCCACCCAGGGTGGTGCGCGAGGCATTCGAGTTGCCGGAGAACTGCTTCTCGAGAATCTGGTTCAGCTCTTTCAGCGCCGCCGGTTGCACGGTATTCAGCGACGAGACGCGCAGGATGATGTCCAGACGCACCTTGTGGTCAAAGTTGCCCAGTACTTCACCGGCCTGATCCGGGTCGAGGTACGCCACCACGATCGCCTGGATCTGCGGGTGTTCATAACGGATCACGTCGGCAACCGCGCGCGGCTCCATCCATTTCAGGCTGTCGAGGCCGCTGGTGTTGCCACCGAGCAGGATGCGGTCGATCAGGCCGTTGGCCTTGTCTTCGCCCAGGGCCTGGGTAAGCATTTTGCGCACGTAGTCGTCGGAGCCGACGCCGAGGCTGGTCTGGTCGCCGACGATGTCGACGAACTCGCTCATGACCTGCTCGACCTGCTCGCGATGGACGTTGCCCATCTGCGCCATGGCCACACCGACCCGCTGAACCTCTTTCGGGCCCATGTGGCGCAGCACTTGCGCGGCATCGGTCGAACCCAGGGACAGCAGCAGAATCGCGGCTTTGTCGACCTTGTTCAGTTTGACGGTTGCGGCTCGGTTATCACTCATCTGCGTTAATCCACTCTTTCACGACCTGAGCCACGCGACCCGGATCCTCGGCCACCAAGCTCTTGATTGCATTCAGTTGTGCGTCGTAACCCTCACTCGGGCTCGGCAACAGAATGCTCTGCGGACCACCGAGGCTCACGCGGTCGTTGGCCAGGTCGCCGTCCAGGCCGCCCATGCCACCGAGTTCCACGTCGCTGCCCAGACCGGCCAGCTCCTTGCCTTTGCCGCCGCCGGTGATGTTGTTCAACACCGGACGCAGCACACCAAACACCAGCACCAGGATGAACAACACACCCAGCACTTGTTTGACGATGTCCCAGAACCATGGCTGGGAGTAGAACGGAATATCGGCGACCACTTCACCGCGTTCGGCGGAGAACGGCATGTTGATCACGCTGACGCTGTCGCCACGGCTGGCATCGAAGCCGACCGCGTCCTGCACCAGACGGGTGAAGCGCGCCAGTTCATCGGCGCTCCACGGCGCGCGGGTGGTTTCGCCGTTGGCCGCATTGACCTTGACCTGATCGTCGACCACCACCGACACCGACAGACGATTCAGGCGACCCTGCTGCTGTTTGGTGTGGCTGATGGAACGGTCGAGCTCGAAGTTCTTGGTGGATTGTTGACGCTTGTCCGCCGGGTACGGCGCGAGCATTGGCTGGCCGGTGGCCGGGTCCATGATCTGCTGACCGTTGGCATCGACCAGTGGCTGACCTGGCTGAATCATGCCGGTAGAGCCTTGCGCACCACCGGTGGTTTGCGGGGCCGACGCCGGCGCCGGCGGCTGGTTGCTCAGGGCACCCGGCACACCTTGCGGGCCATTGCTGGCGGTGCGTTGTTCGTTGACCGACTGCTCGCTGCGCAACGCCGGCTGGTCCGGGTTGAACTGCTCGGCGGTGGATTCGACGGCACTGAAATCGATGTCGGCCGACACTTCAGCCTTGTAGCGATCGTTGCCCAGTACCGGCTGCAGAATGTTGTGTACGCGCTGGGTAAGCATGCTTTCCATGCGGCGGCTGTAATCGAACTGCTTGCCGGCCATGGTCATTTCGGAGTTTTCCGCCTGATCGGAGAGCAGGTTGCCCTTCTGATCGACGACGGTGATCTGCGATTTGCTCAGCTCAGGCACGGAGGTCGCCACCAGGTTGATGATCGCCACCACCTGACCCGGCTCCAGCGAACGCCCGGAGTACAGCTCGACCAGTACCGAAGCGCTTGGCTTGCGTTCATCACGCACGAACACCGAGCTCTTCGGAATCGCCAGATGCACACGGGCGCCCTTGACGTTGTTCAGGCTGGAGATGGTGCGCGCCAGTTCGCCCTCGAGGCCGCGACGGTAACGCGTCGCTTCCATGAACTGGCTGGTGCCCAGACCTTGTTCCTTGTCGAGGATTTCGAAACCGATGTTGCCGTCGCTGGGAGTGACACCAGCGGCCGCGAGTTTCATCCGCGCACGGGACAGGTCGTCAGCCTTGACCAGCAAGGCGCCGGAGTTCGGCTCGACGGTGTAAGGGATGTCGGCGGAGGCCAGGGTGTCCATGACCTGCTTGGCGTCCATGCCGGCAAGGCTGCCGTACAACGGACGGTAATCCGGCTGCTGCGACCACAGCACCACGGCAAAGCCAATCGCCACGCTCGCAGCCAGGCCGACCAACAGGCCCACCTGACGCAGCATGGTCATCTCGGAGAGGTTTTCCAGGAAGGACAGGCCGAACAGCGGCGGTTTGCCGTCTATCGGGGTGGCCTTGGCCGGAACGTTATCGGCGACTGCTTCTGCCATGACTCAATCTCGTCCTTAAACCGGCATCTGCATGATGTCTTGATATGCCTGAACCAGTTTGTTGCGCACCTGGGTCAGAGCCTGGAACGACACGCTGGCTTTCTGCGAGGCGATCATCACGTCCGTCAGATCGACGCCGCTCTTGCCGATTTCAAATGCGTTGGCCAACTGAGTCGACGCCTGCTGGGTATCGCTGACTTTGTTGATGGCCTGACCGAGCATGTCGGAAAAGCTGCTGCCTGCCAGTTCAGGGACGGCGGCAGTCGATTTCGGCGTGGCCATGGCGTCCATTTTCATGGCCTTCATGTCCATCATCAACCGATTGAATTCAATACCTTGGCTCATGGTCTACTCTCTTGGGCGGCCCGCAATTTTTTGACACTCACTCGGCGGGTACACAGGTGTTAGCAACAAGGGTGCCAGCTCGGCGGACTTATTCTATAAAAGCCCATCAAGGCACCGTGAAATCACTGTGGGAGCGAGCTTGCTCGCGAAGAGGGAGAATCAGTCGACATTTTCGCAACTGCCCCACCGCTTTCGCGAGCAAGCTCGCTCCCACAATTGACAGCGACAACGTTCAGGTGGCGAACAGATAACCTTCGACGTCCATCCCGGCATCACGCATCTGCGCCAGTTTGTAGCGCAGGGTACGCGGGCTGATACCGAGCTTTTCCGCAGCCTCCTTGCGGCGGCCACGCTCGGTGCGCAGGGTGTCGATGATCATCTGAAACTCCCGGCGCCGCAGGTCATCGCCCAGCGCCCCGGCGGATTCAGCCTCGACTTCGATCTCGCGCACCAACGGCTGCACCGGCGCCGCGGTGTAGGTCACTGCGCCGGTCAGGCAGAAATCCTGCGGCTGGATCAAACCGCCCTGCTGCAGAATCAGCGCCCGTTGAATCGCGTTATCCAGCTCACGCACGTTGCCCGGCCACGGGTAGTGGGTCAGGCAAGCCTGGGCTTCTGGCGAAAGTTTCGCCGCCGCATGCTTCATTTTATTGACGTGCTTGCTCAGTAACCGCTCGGCCAGCGGCAAGATATCGGCAGTGCGCTCGCGAAGTGGACGCCAGGCCAGGGGAAAAACCGACAGACGGTAAAAAAGATCCTCGCGGAAACGCCCCGCCGCCACTTCGCCAGCCAGATCACGGTTGGTGGTGGCGACCACGCGAATATCCAGGGTGATCGGCTTGCGCGCGCCGACGCGCTCGACTTCACGCTCTTGCAGCACCCGCAGCAACTTGGCTTGCAGGCCCAGGGGCATCTCGGAAATCTCGTCGAGCAGAATGGTGCCGCCATCGGCCTGCTCGAATTTGCCGGCCTGGGCCGCAATGGCGCCGGTGAACGAGCCCTTCTCGTGACCGAACAGCGTGGCTTCAAGCATGTTGTCAGGAATCGCCGCGCAGTTGATCGCGATGAACGGCTGATTGGCACGATGGGAATGCTGGTGAATGTAACGCGCCAACACTTCCTTGCCGGTGCCGGACTCGCCGGAGATCAGCACCGTGGAATCACTGCGTGCCACCCGCGCCGCCAGTTCGAGCAACTGCGCACTGGCCGGCTCGACCGCCACCGGACCTTCACCCTCCGTCACACTGATGCAGCCCAGAGCATGCCGCGACACCAGATCCAGCAACGCCTTGGGTTCGAACGGCTTGACCAGGTAATCCGCCGCGCCCTGACGCATCGCATCGACCGCACGCTCGACCGCGCCGTGCGCAGTCATCAGCAACACCGGCAATTGCGGCTGCCGGGCACGCAGCAAACCGAGCAGTTGATGGCCATCCATGCCGGGCATGTTGACGTCGCTGACCACCAGACTGAACGCTTCGCGCTCGACCGCCTGCAACGCCTCTTCGGCGCTGCCGACTGCATGGTAGTCGTGGCCCGCCAGCAACAGCGTATCGGCCAGCGCTTCGCGCAACGAGCGGTCATCCTCGACCAGCAAAACCTTGATGCCCATGACGTTCACTCAGCTCCGTGTACAGCGGAAAACAGCGGCAGGATCACCTGCGCGCACGTGCCGCGCCCGACTCGCGAGCGCAGCTGCAATTCTCCCTGATGTGCCCGCGCCACTGCCTTGACCACGGTCAGGCCCAGCCCGGTGCCGGCGACTTTGGTGGTAAAAAACGGTTCGCCGAGACGCTCGAGCACCAGCGGCTCGATGCCGCTGCCACTGTCGCTGACGCACAGGCGCAGGCTGTTGTCGCGGGTGTAGCAGTGCACTTTAAGGCGCACGTTGCCATCGCTGGCCTGTATCGCGTTTTCGATCAGATTGAGGATCGCCCCGACCAGGGTGTCGCGGTTGCACAGCAGTTCGCCGGCATGGCTGTCGCACTGCCAGCGGATTGGCAGATCCTGCACATGGGTCAGCGCCGCCGCTTGCAGCGCCTGCATCAGAGTATTCGGGGTGATGCGGTCGGTCAGCGGCAACTCGCCACGGGCGAACACCAGCATGTCGCGCACCTGATGCTCCAGCTCATGCAGGCGTTCTTTGAGACGGCCGGCGAAGCGCTGCTGGGTGGCGACGGGCAATTCCTGCTCAGCCAAATGACTGGCGTAGAGCAACGCAGCGGACAACGGCGTGCGGATCTGATGGGCCAGCGAGGCGACCATCCGTCCCAGCGACGACAGACGCTCGTGGCGCGCCAGTTGATCTTGAAGGTGGCGGGTTTCTGTCAGGTCGTTGAGCAGCACCAACTGCCCCGGCTCGGCATCCAGCGAGCGGGTGGCAATCGACAGGCGTCGACCGTTTTTCAGAGAAATTTCATGACCGTCGTCTTCACGCGGGGCGAAGCAACGGGCGATGACGTGGCGCCACAACTCGCCTTCCAGCGGCAGCCCCAACAAATCGATCGCCGCCGGGTTGGCTTCGCGCACCATGCCGTGGCCGTCGATCACGATGACGC
The DNA here is from genome assembly GCF_054855875.1 of Pseudomonas sp. G3-19. Taxonomy (NCBI): domain Bacteria; kingdom Pseudomonadati; phylum Pseudomonadota; class Gammaproteobacteria; order Pseudomonadales; family Pseudomonadaceae; genus Pseudomonas; species Pseudomonas sp. G3-19. Next base: position 5,964,295 of record NZ_JBMPIQ010000003.1, on the reverse strand, counting down.
CACCGGGCAACAGATCGAGGAGGTTTTGCAGACGGTTGGCCAAGCGTTCTTTTTCGGCCAGCTCCTGCATGCGCTGGGCACTGACCACCGCCAGCTCGCCCTTGAGCTCGGTAACCCGGGCTTCAAGCATGCTGTAGGAATCGGTCAGTTGACTGGACATCTGATTGAACAGCGCGAACGCGTGCTCCAGACCCTGACGGCTCGCCTGCTCTACGGACGACGGTTGCCCCTCGGCATGGGAGGCAGATGACATCTGGGCGTGGGGCATTGTGTTCTCTCGCTTGGCTGACCGTCAGTTAAACGGAACGTTGCGAGGGATGTAGCAATACCCGTGCCTAAAAAAAACTGCTTATAAATGAAGGCGTTGAAAAACAGGCGTCAATCATCCGCCTGTTCGTCTCCTTCGCGCCGGCTCATGCCGTACTTGCGCATCTTCTCCACCAGCGTGGTGCGACGAATGCGCAGGCGTTCGGCGGCACGCGCGACGATGCCATTGGCGTCGTCCAGCGCCTGCTGGATCAGGCCCTGTTCCAGACCGCCGAGGTAGTCCTTGAGGTCCAGGCCTTCCGGCGGCAGCATCGCGTTGGCGGTGAAGTCCGGCGTATGACCGTTGATCGCCACGCGCTCTTCGAGATCGCTGCGCAGGCTGTCGACCATCTGCTCGTCTTCGTCGTCGACGTAGCGGAATTTCTTCGGCAACTCGACCACGCCGATCACCCCGTACGGATGCATGATCGCCATGCGCTCGACCAGGTTGGCCAGCTCACGGACGTTGCCCGGCCAGCCGTGACGGCACAGCGACATGATCGCCGCCGAGTTGAAACGGATCGAACCGCGCTTTTCGTGTTCCATGCGCGAGATCAGTTCGTTCATCAACAGCGGGATGTCTTCGACGCGCTCACGCAGCGGCGCCATCTCGATCGGGAACACGTTCAGGCGATAGTAGAGGTCTTCGCGGAAGGTGCCGATCTCGATCATGCTTTCGAGATTCTTGTGGGTCGCGGCAATGATGCGCACGTCGACGCTCTGGGTCTTGTTGCTGCCCACGCGCTCGAAGGTGCGCTCCTGCAGCACGCGCAGCAGCTTGACCTGCATCGGCAGCGGCATATCGCCGATTTCGTCGAGGAACAGCGTACCGCCGTTGGCCAGTTCGAAACGCCCGGCACGGCTGGTGATCGCACCGGTGAAGGCGCCCTTCTCGTGGCCAAACAGTTCGCTTTCCAGCAGCTCTGCCGGGATCGCCCCGCAGTTGACTGGCACAAATGGCGCGTCGCGACGCTTGGAGTGGTAATGCAGGTTGCGCGCAACCACTTCCTTGCCGGTGCCGGACTCGCCGAGGATCAGCACGCTGGCGTCAGTATCGGCCACTTGCTGCATCATCTGCCGGACATGCTGAATCGCCCGGCTGGTGCCGACGAGGCTGCGGAACAGGTTGGGCTCGCGATGACGGCCACGCTCGCGGGCCTGGTCGTACATCTCGCGATAGACCTGGGCACGGTGCAGGGAGTCGAGCAGTTTGCTGTAGCTGGGCGGCATTTCCAGGGTCGAAAGCACCCGGCGGCGCTGGTCTTCCGGCAGGTCGACGGAAGAATTATCGCCCATCAGCAAAACCGGAAGGAACTCATCCCACGTCGAGAGTGTCTTTAACAAGCCCAAAAGTGCACCCGGAGCATTTACCGTCCCGATCAGTACACAGATGACTTCACGACTCGATGACAAAGAGCCGACAGCCTGCTGCCAGTCATGGCTGCCGCAGGGTAAATTTTCTTCGCCGAGAAAATTTAAAATCACCGCCAGGTCGCGGCGGCGGACGCTATCGTCATCGATCAGCAGAATTTTGGTTTCACGCCACATGCAATAGCAACTTCCCTAGTCAACTCAATGCCCGAAAAATGGGGCAAGCGAGACGCTTGCAGGACACCTTGTGCCTGTAGACGCCTGAAATCTGAAAACAGCCACTAGTTAAGTCAAAAAACCGTGCACAGTCAAATTTATGGCGCACATGTCTGGATTAACTGGGGGTTAATTAACCAAACAGATGGTAAACCTTTGCCGCCTTTTGCGCTTGGGTGATCTGCGACATCTCGTTGGCTATCGCCTGGCGCTCACCCATGGCCGCCTCAAGTAGCTCCTTGTAGACATGGAGCAATTCCTCAAGGTTACTGCGCAAGGCCTCCTCATCCAGCGAGGCCTCGGCCATGACGTCTTCCATGCAGGAACGGCAAGCCAGATCCAGCTCGCCAATGGCTTCCCAGTTGCGTTCGGCCAGCGCACTGACCAGCGCTTCACGGGTGTCGGCGATTCGCTGCAATACAAGACTCATGGTGCTCTCCTTTAAAACTGCGGAGCAGGCTCGGGGGCGATGGCATCCCAGCCTTCTTTGACCGTGCTCAGCAAGCCGGCGACCTCATCGAGAATGCGCGGATCGCTGTTGATGTTGGCCTCGGCGAGACGCTTCATCATGTAGATGTACAGCCCGTCCAGATCGGCCAGTTCATCGGCACACTTTTCCAGATCCAGACCTTCGCGCAGCCCGCTGACAATGCCAATGGCCTTGCTGATCGAGGTGCACTTGCCAGGAATATCCTTGCGCTCGATGGCACCCTTGGCCTGAGCGATGCGGGCCAACCCGCCTTCCATAAGCATTTGCACCAGACGGTGCGGGCTCGCCTCGGATGTCTGGGCGTGCGCGCCGACTTTCTGATATTGCCGAAGGGCTAACATTGGGTTCATGTTCTACCTCATTGCCACAATGACTCGTATAACCAGTGTATCGCCAACGAATCACAGAACTTTAGATCAAAAGACAAAAACCCGGCGCACGCCGATAAAGCGTAGCCGGGTTTTTGTCGTTCTTGCAGGTTACTTCGCGGACTGCTGAGCGTTCAGCGAGCTGAAGAACGACGTGATATTGCTCGCCGTCGCCTTCATCTGCCCTACCAGCAAGTCCATGGCGTTGTACTTGGCCGTCAACGTCTTGGTCAGGTTGGCAACACGCAGATCCAGCGCCAGTTGCTGACTGGTCAGGTTCCGGGTGTTGTTGTTCAGGATGGACATGCGCTGATCAAGCAGGCCTACGGCAGTAGGGGCGCTACCGGCAGGCGCCTTCAGATACGGATCCACCGCCTTGTTCATGCGCGCCAGCAGACCGTTGGTGTCGTCGGTCCCGGTGAACATCTGCTGCACCTGGCCAGCCTTGCCGGGCTGAGCCATGGTTTTGGTGAACGCAGCAGTATCAAACGTCAGGTTGCCGGTGTTGCGGTCGGTCATAACACCGATCTCCGACAGATAGGACAAAGAACCCTTTGCACCAGCAGGAGCAGTCAACTGGCCACGGATGTCGGCGATCAGCGAACGCGGCAACGAGTCACCGGTAAACGCCGCCTGCACCGTCAGTTTGCCGTCTTCATCAGGCGTAGCCTTGGAAAGCGTGTCGATGGTGGTCTTCAGGGTGTTGTAGGCGTCAACAAAGGCCTGAACCGAGGCCTGCAGCCCTTTGGTGTTGGTATCGACACTGACAACGGTCGGCGTGGCAACGGTACCAACCATAGGGCTGACAGTGGTCAGATTCAGGGTCAGGCCGCTGATTGCACCACTGACCGTGTTGCTCTTGCTGGAAACCTGAAGACCGTCGATGGTCACCTTGGCATCTTGTGCAAGGCCATTGACGTTGCCAGAGGCGCCTGCCGCCGGATTGGTACCCATCGGCTGAGTACCGTCGATCTCCAGACCGGCAATCCCGCTGACAGAGAGGTCGGTACCGGCGCCCGTCTTGTTCGAGCTGATCACCAGGCGCGAAGCACCACTGCTGTCGGTCACGATGTTGGCAGAAATACCATTTGAGCCCTGAGCAGTGTTGATTGCGTCACGGGTGCTCTGCAAGGTCGCATTGGCCGGGATCGTGACATTGTAATCAGTGCCATTCTGACTGATTTTCAGGGTACCACTCGGAATGGCACTGGCAGCACCGCCGGCGAAAGAAGCGCTGGCGACTTTCGAGCCAGTGGCCAATTGGTTGACAACAACGTTGTAAGTCCCCGACACCGCGGTGTTATCGGAGGTGGCGCCGAGAATCGCTGTGTTGCTCGAGGTCGCCGTGAAGCCGGCAAACGCCGGGTTGGTCTTGCTGCCCAGGTTGGTCATCGCCGTCTGGTACGCGGTCAGCGCACTCTTCAACGTGCCGACACCGGAAATCTTCAGGGTATTGGTTTTGGTCGCGGAATCGATCTGCGTCTGCTTCGGCGACTTGTCGGCGTTGACCAGCGCGGTCACGATCGCGCCGATGTCCAGGCCGGAACCCAGTCCGGAACCCGGTAGAATTGGACTTGCCATGTGCATCTCCCTTCAGATTGTTGCCAGACTTTTGACCCATCCAGGCGTCATTCAAGAAAGACAAACACTATTCATGCCAGCTATCAGACTTTGGCGTCGAACAACACATGGCTTGCGTTGGCGAGGCTGTCTGCGAGCTTGAGTGCTTCTGCGGAGGGGATCTGGCGTACGACCTCACCCGTCTCGCTTGCGATCACCTTGACGATGACCTTGCCAGAGTGCTCGTCGATCGAGAACTCCAGGTTACGCTTGATCGATTGAACGAACTTCTCGATCTCTTGCACCGCCAGTTTCAACTTGGCGTCATCCGTTTGCTGACTTTTCCTGTCAGCGACCGGAGCGTCGACCGGTGCAACTTTTGGCGTCTCCGACGGCTTATCAGCAACAGGCGTCACTGGCTTGGGAGCCGGATAAGACACGTTAAGCTTTACGCTCATGTCCATGCTCATCACCTCCTAACGTAAAAAAGCGAGAGAGCGCGACCAGCGCACCCTCCCGCCCAAACTCATTCCGAAATTACTGAAGCAGCTTCAGTACAGCGGAAGGCAGTTGGTTGGCTTGAGCCAGAACAGAGGTCGAAGCCTGTTGCAGGGTTTGCTGCTTGGTCAGGTTAGCAGTCTCTGCGGCGAAGTCGGTATCTTGTACGCGACCTTGTGCAGCAGTGGTGTTCTCGGTGATGTTCTGCAAGTTCTGGATGGTGCTGGTCAGACGGTTTTGCGAAGCACCCAGGCTGGCACGAGTTGCACCGATTGCAGCGATAGCGGCGTCGATTGCAGTGATCGCGTTGTCGATGTTCTGCGAAGCAGAACCAGCGCCAGTACCGGTGGTACCAGTCAGAACTACAGTACCGCTACCTACGGACAGGCTGACGGCGTCGAACTTGGAGCTCAGTACCAGGTCGATGTGGTTAGCCGAACCGGTGTTTGCGCCAACTTGCAGGGTTACAGTACCAGCCGAACCGTCCAGCAGGTTTTTGCCGTTCAGGTTGGTAGCAGCCGAGATACGGGTGATTTCGTCAGACATCTGAGCGAATTCAGCGTTGGTTGCGGTCTGGTCAGCAGTGCCGTTGGTGCCGTTACGTGCTTTAACAGCCAGTTCACGCATACGCTGCAGGATGTCGGTCGAAGCTTGCAGAGCGCCTTCAGCGGTCTGAGCAACGGAGATACCGTCGTTGGCGTTCTGGATGGCTTGGGTGTTACCACGGATCTGCGAAGACATACGGTTCGAGATCTGCAGGCCAGCAGCGTCGTCTTTTGCGCTGTTGATTTTCAGGCCGGAAGACAGGCGCTGCATCGAAGTCGACAGAGCGTCGGAAGCGCGGTTCAGGTTCTTTTGAACGTTCAGCGACGTGGTGTTGGTGTTTACTGTTAAAGCCATGACGAATTCCTCGTTGGTTGGGTACTGCGGCTTCCGGCCCTGGCAACCGCCTGGAATGGCCTAGAGAACCTTCGTAATAGTTATCGTCGGGTTGGCAAGTTGCTTGAGGGCTTTTTGAAAAAAATTTGCCATCACCCTGCCACCCCCGAGAAAACAAGGGCTTAGCGCCCTCCCACCTGCGAAAAAATGACGCCATAAAACCGACCCGCACGCAAAGCCGCGGGCCAGTGCGGTCGCTCACTTTGCCGATCGTGCTTTTTGCAACACTTCGATCAACTCGTACTCCATCCAGTCAGCCAACCCCAGCCAGTCCTGACGCTCCTGACAGTCGAGCATGTGCGTGAGCACAAAGGACCAGTCCTGCTGAATCGGCGCAGGCGCAGAGATCAGCAACTGCTGCGCGCCCTCGAACACCTCGACCATATCCAGCGCCGCCTCGACATCACGCCCTAGACGAAACAGCCCGGCGCAGTGGCGGCACTCGTCGACGCAGTGCTCAATCGTCGTCATTGCACAAACTCCTGATTGAACTGCGTCCCGGCGATCAGTGCGCCCGCGCGACTGCTGTTGAAAAACTGCACCTGCGGATGCGCGGCGATATAGCGCTCCAGCACGCACAGATAGCCGCGAAAGTTCAGCTGGGTGCTGACCCGCTGGCCATGGCCGTCCTGTACCCAGTGCCGCGCCTGATCGACCCCCGGCCCCAGATCACCATCATTCCAGCCGGCATGGGTCTTGTTCATCGGGAAGGCGAAGTCGGCGCCGAACAGGGTAATGCGCGCGGCCCCCATCTTCACCGCCAGGTCCACCGCCGGATGAATCACGCTGCCACCGACATGCAGTTGTCCGCGCGGATATTGCTCACGCAACGCGGCGTACACCGGGCTGGCCGAGTAACCGCCATAGCGCTTGCCTTTCCAGGCGGTCAGCACCGCAGGATCGCTCATAGGCAGATACACCAGCGGGATGCCAGCGGAGTCCTCGAACGGCAAATGCCGGAAGCTGATGCGCTGATCGATGGTGACCACCAGATCCGGGACGATGCCGTGTTCGCGCAGTGGCCGGTAAGCGGTATCGACGCACATCAACAATGGACGTTCAGCCTGCGCATGCACCGCCGCCAGACGCTGGAAATGCCCTTCCAGCGTCGGCCCGGTGCCGATCACATAGATTTCCCGGCCATTGGCGCTGCCGAACAACTGCGCCACATCGTCATCACCCAGCAGCACCGGCAGGCAGTCCTGCAAACGCTGTTGAATGAACGGCAAGTTTGGATCGAACTCGCGATTGTTGAAGCTCAGGTGCACTTCGCTGACCAGCCGATCGCGGATTTTCGCGTTGAAATCATCAGCCAGCAGCATCTCGGCCGGCAGGGCGAAAAACGGTGTGCAGATGTCTGACAGATCACCGGCATAGAACAGCTGCACACGCGGATCTTCCAGCCACGGGCGCTGATCGAGCAGTTGCAGCACCAGCGCGAACACCGCGCCATTGAGGATATGCACGTACAACCGCTCAAGGCCAGCGCGCTCCAGCAGCACCGTTGGCAAATCGCCGAGGCCAGTGCCGTAGACATGCAACTGCGATTTTTCCGCCAGGCTGGCAGCCTGGATGCGGGCTTCGTGGACGCGGTCGTGGCGACTGGTCAGTTGAATGCCATTGACACTGAGCGTCGAGCCCAAGCCCTGCACCAGTTCGGCTTGAACGACTGAGGTGTCTTCCGCCATCAGCCGCTCGAACAACGCCGGCCAGCGTTGCTGGATGACCTGGGCGTTGGGTTGGAAAAACTCGCTCATGCCGCCTAGCGCTCCATTCAGGCAAAAAAATAGCGCTCAAGGGTAACCTTGAACGCTATTTTTGTATCCGCCGTTTTTGACCGACTCAAGGACGATAGATGATCGCCGAGCCCCACGACAGACCGACACCGAAACCGCTCAGGGCAATGCGCTGCCAGTCGGAATCGAGTACGTGTTTTTCCAGCAGCAGCGGAATGCTCGACGACACGGTGTTGCCGGTCTCGACCATGTCCTTGATGAACTTCTCCGGCTCGCCTTCGAAACGTCGGGCCACGGCATCGACAATCGCCGCACTGCCCTGGTGAATGCAGAAGGCGTCGATGTCGTCAGCCTTGAGGCCGGAGTCGTCGAGCAATTCGTGCAAGTGCGCCGGGACTTTGAGCAGCGCGAAGTTGAACACCTGACGGCCGTTCATGAAGAACACGCCATCGGTGACTTTCAGGTGCGGTGCGCCGGAACCGTCGGTGCCGAACTTGGCCTTGCCCAGCGCCCATGAAGGATCTTCGCCCATCCAGGTCGCGGTGGCGGCATCGCCGAAGAGCATGGTGGTGTTGCGGTCTTCCGGGTCGACGATTTTCGAATATGGGTCAGCGGTGATCAGCAGGCCATTCTTCAGGCCGGCGGCTTCCATGAAGCCCTTGATCGCGTAGATGCCGTAGACGTAACCGGAGCAGCCCAGGGAAATATCGAATGCCGCGACATTAGTCGGCAGACCGAGTTTGTCCTGGACGATGGCAGCGGTGTGCGGCAGACCTTCTTCGTCACCGTTCTGAGTGACGACGATCAGTGCGTCGATCGATTCACGCTTCAGTTCAGGGTTGCTGGCAAACAGCGCATTGGCCGCTTCCACGCACAGATCGGAGGTTTCCTGTTCAGCGTCTTTGCGCGGCAGGAAGGCCGAACCGATTTTGCCGAGGATGAATTCTTCATCCTTCTCGAATTTTGCACCTTGTGCGTAATTGTCCACGCCGGCTACAGGAACGTAGCTCGCAATGCTTTTTATGCCAATCATTACGGCTTCCCAATAAAAAACAGCCCAAAACCACCGCTCGCAAGGATTCGAGGGGCGCCGACAAACAGAAAACGGCCGCCACAAAGGGCAGCCACGGGGAGCGCAAAGGGCTATCACTGGAACCGATTACACGGCCAGGCGCCATCTCCCCGGTCAATACAATACAGTGAAGATGCGCGTTATGACTCGCAGGTCACGCTATTTTGCCGAATCGGTTGCAGATCGGGTTATTCGACCAACGACCAGTCCAGCGGCGTGCCACGTTTGATCGCCTGACGAGCGTGGCGACCGAGGACAGCATCGGTGTGCTTGGGCGGCAGACCGAGACCTGGGCGAATGGCGCGCAGATTGTCCCCGGAAAAGGCTTCACCGGCCGCCATGTCAGCAGTGACGTACAGCGAACGGCGAAAGACCAGCGACTTGCGCTCGGCCTCAGTGACGCCGTAATGCACTTGGCCCATGGCCTGCCAGGCGCGTTCGGTTTCGACCACCAGACTGGCCAGCTCCGCAGGTTCCAGCGAAAAACTGGCGTCGACCCCGCCCGCCGAACGGTCGAGGGTGAAGTGTTTCTCCACTACCGTCGCCCCGAGCGCCACAGCGGCCACGGATACGCCAACGCCCATGGAGTGATCGGAAAGACCCACCTCGCAACCGAACAGTTCACGCAGATGCGGGATCGTGCGCACATTGCTGTTGAGTGGGGTCGCGGGGTAAGTGCTGGTGCATTTGAGCAGCACCAGATCCTTGCACCCTGCCTCGCGGGCGGCGCGCACGGTTTCGTCGAGCTCGGCGATACTGGCCATGCCGGTGGAGATGATCAGCGGTTTGCCGGTCGCGGCCACACGGCGGATCAACGGCAGGTCGGTGTTTTCGAAACTGGCGATCTTGTACGCCGGCACATCGAGGCTTTCGAGAAAGTCCACCGCCGTGTCATCGAACGGCGTCGAGAACGCGAGCATGCCCAACGCTTTGGCCCGGGCAAAAATCGGCGCGTGCCACTCCCATGGGGTATGAGCTTTCTCATACAGGTCGAACAGCGAAGTGCCGGCCCACAGGCTGTTCGGGTCCTTGATGAAAAACTCGCCCTCGGCCAGATCCAGGGTCATGGTCTGCGCGGTGTAAGTCTGCAACTTCAAGGCGTGCGCGCCAGCCTTGGCGGCGGCTTCGACAATCTGCAGGGCCACCTCAAGCGACTGGTTATGGTTGCCGCTCATCTCGGCAATGATGAACGGCGGCGCATCGGCACCGATCAGACGCTCGCCAATCTTGAAACTACTCATCGCGGTGATCCTTCAAAACCTTGGTGAACGCGCAGGCACTCTGGGTGAATCCGGCGTCACGAAACACATTCAAAGAGGGGCGATTGCCCGGCAGCACCTGAGCGGTGACAACGGTCATCTGCGGCCAGTGCTCGCGGACGAACGCCTCGCCTCGCGCCAGCAGCGCCCTGCCCCAGCCGAGACCGAGCCGTCCTTCCAGCAGATACAGCGACACTTCGGCTTCAAAGCCGCGCAGGTCATAACGCAAGACGCCGACCGCGCCGTCATCGGCCTGCGCAATCAACAGCAGACGCTGCGGATTGCGCAGGCTCGCATTCAGCCAGCTCAGGTGCTGCGGCCATTCGATTGCAGCCGTGTCCAGTGACCAGCGCCGCACAGCCTCGGCATTGCGCCCGTCGAACAGCAACTGCGCATCATCGAGGGTCGCCGGGCGCAGCTTGAGCACCGCACCGGCCAACGCCGCCGCCACGCGTAATGCACCGCGCCCATCGACCAGTTGCCGCGAACGCTCGGCCAGGCTCTGGCGCAGATAAAAATTGTCGACGACAAAACCGATGGCGTCGCGCAGTTGTTCGACGCTGACCTGCTCGCGGGCGCCCATGAACACATGCGCCCCCGCCGCTGCCATGACTTCGCCGTTGGCCTGCTGATTGTTCGATACCGCGATGCAGAGGGTCGGCAGGCCGAGGGCTGCACGCTCCCAACTGGTGCCGCCGCCAGCGCCGATAAACAGATCGGCCGCGGTCATGCGTTGCTGGAAATCGCTGACGAAACTGTGCAGGCGCCAGTGCGGCCGTGTTGCGGCCAGTGCCTGCATTTGTGTCCATGCCGGATTGTCTGCGCCGGCGACGAAATCCACTTCCAGCTCTGCGAAATCCTTCAGCGCCAACATCGCGTGATGAGTCTGCATCGCCGCATCGAAACCACCGAAATTCACCAGCACCCGGCGCGCCTTGGGTTTGATCGCGATGGCCGGGCAGACGAACTCTTCGCGCAGCATGGCGTAGCGCGGGCCGAGCAAGGTGCGGCAGCCTTCGGGCAGCAGCGGCGCATAGTTTGCGCTGAGACCGGACAGATTCTGATTGAGCAGCAGATCAACGCTGTAACGGCGGGTGGCGAGATCGTCCACCGCCGCAATCCGTGGCGCCCAACGACGGGCAGCGGTTTGCCAATGATGATCGAGGCCGTAGTGGTCGGCGATGATCCAGTCAAATGCGGCGTGACCTGCCAGCAAGGCGTCCAGCTCCTCGATGTCTGCCTGCCACGGCAGCATCGATTCGATGGCTTGCTGCGGGTCTTCGTCGGGGTAGACGTCCGGCAAGGCGAAGGTCTCGAAACCTTCGGCAGCCAAGGCATCAAGCCGATGCCCCGGTAACCGGCGGCAGGCAAAGGCGACATGACTGCCTTGCTTGCGCAGCACTCGCGCCAGCGTCAGACAACGGGCGATGTGGCCACTGCCGATGGTCGGCGAAGCGTCGGCTCGGATCAGCACTCTCATTGCAGCTCTCCGCCGGCCTTGAGCGCGGCGTAGAGGTATTCGGCGCGCTTCCAGTCTTCCAGCGTGTCGATGTCCTGCACCAGATGCCGCGGCAGAATCACCGGCAGGCTGGCGCTTGAATACAACACGTCACCGCGCAGCCACGCCTCGCGACGGCCCCAGTAAAACTGGCCGGCGTCCTGAAAAGCTTCAGGCAGATCCTGCGAGCGGGTGTTGCGAAATTCCGGGTACAACGCGGTCAATGCGCCCTGCCCGTCCAGCGTCAGCGCCCGCTGCACCGGGAAACCAAAGCTGCACACGGAGAACGCAAAGGCTTTGTCCGGGTGCTGCTGCAACAGCTCAAATCCTTGCCGCAGGAAGCGCGCCTGCAACAACGGCGCCGTGGCGTACACGCAGCAGGCGTAATCGAAGGCTGGCAGTTGCTGCAAGGCATGCACGATCACCGCAGCGGTGCCGGTGAAATCATCCGCCAGTTCAGCCGGGCGCAGGAACGGCACTTGCGCGCCATGGGCCAGCGCCAGCTCGGCAATGTCGGCGTCATCGGTACTGACCACGACCTGTTCAAACAAGCCACTGTCGAGCGCCGTATGGATCGAGCGGACAATCATCGGCACGCCGTCGAACGGCAACAGATTCTTGCGCGGGATGCGCTTGCTGCCACCACGGGCCGGGATGATTGCGACGCTGTTCAAGGACGTTTTTCCAGCAGGAACCAGGTGATGTCGTCCACCGGAAATTGCGGGTCACGGTGATAACCAAAGCCGTAATCGAGCAAGTGCAGATCGGCATAACGATCGAGCATTTCCCCGGCGAAATCGCGCTTGAACAGCTTGCCGCTGTTGCCGCGATAGGACACTTCCACCGGTGCCGGATTGTAGTACTCGGCGATCAGGATGTAGCGCTGGCTCAACGCATACAACTGCGCATAGGCGGTCGGCAGCAGCTCCGGCGCCAGATGGATCAGCACGCCTTTGCTCAGGGTCAGGTCGTAGCTGCGCTCGCGGGGAAAATCGAACAGCGAGCCGTGCCAGATCTGCGCGATGCCCAGTGCCCGCGCCTGAGCACAGGCGCTTTCATTGATCTCGACGCCGAACAATTCACTGTGCGGCAGCAGTTGACGCAGCGCCTGCAGGTTGTTGCCGGCATTGGTGCCCAGCTCAACCACACTGTCGATGCGCCCGGCGCGGCTCAGGGCCTTGGCGAACAACGCCAGATTGGCCGCCACCAGCGGCTGACCGACGTTGCGATCCACGTAGTGGTTGCCGAAATCGCCCTGCCAGAATTTTTCCTGCTCACTCAGATCACGCATTGCACAGTCTCATTCGCCGCCGCAGCGGGGTTTATTCGGTCAGCCGGCGCAATTGCTCGACCACATGATCCTGCTGCTCGTCAGTGAGCAACGGATACAGCGGCAGGCTGATCGCCTCGGCGTAATAACGCTCGGCTTCGGGGAAGTCGCCTTCGGCAAAACCCAGGTCGCGATAGTACGGCTGCAAATGCACGGGAATATAGTGCAGGTTCACGCCGATGCCGGCGGCACGCAAGCCTTCGAACACCTGACGGTGGGTCAGGCCGATGCGCTCGGTCTGCAGGCGCACCACGTACAGGTGCCACGCCGATTCTGCCTCCGGCTGCGCGCTGGGCAAGGTCAGCGGCAGATACGCCAACAAACGGTCGTAACGCGCCGCCAGTTCGCGGCGACGGGCGATAAACCCGTCCAGTTTGGCCAATTGCGACAGACCCAGCGCCGCCTGCAAATCGGTGATCCGGTAATTGAAACCCAGCTCGATCTGCTGGTAATACCACGGGCCGTGGCTGGGTTCGCTCATCTGCTGCGGATCGCGGGTCATGCCGTGGCTGCGCAGGCGTTGCAGACGCTCGGCCAGTTGCGGGCGATTGGTCAGGACCATGCCGCCTTCGGCACTGGTGATGATCTTCACCGGGTGGAAACTGAACACGGTCATCGCCGCAAAGTCCCCGCAACCCACCGGGCGCCCGGCGTAGCTGGCGCCCACCGCGTGCGAGGCGTCTTCGATCACGGTGAAGTTGTAGCGCTCGGCCAGTTCGGCAATCTTGCGCAGGTCACAGCTCTGCCCGGAGAACGCCACCGCCACCAACACTTTCGGCAGCGTGCCGTCCTGCTCGGCCTGATCGAGCTTCGCGGCGAGGGCGAAGGCATCGAGGTTCCAGGTCAGCGGATCGATGTCGACGAAATCCACGTCGGCGCCGCAATAGCGCCCGCAGTTGGCTGAGGCCAGAAAAGTGTTCGGCGTGGTCCACAAGCGATCACCCGGGCCAAGGCCGGCAGCGAGGCAGGCGATGTGCAGCGCCGCGGTGGCGTTGCACACCGCCACGGCGAAGTCAGCCTGGCAACGCTCGGCCATTGCCTGCTCGAAGCGCTCGATGGTCGGGCCTTGGGTCAGCCAGTCCGATTGCAAAACCTCGACCACTGCATCGATGTCCGCCTGATCAACGCTCTGCCGACCGTAGGGAATCATGCCGAGAGCTTCGCGTGCAGCTCGGCGATCTGCCCGACCGAGAGGTAGTGCGGGTTGGTATCGGAGCGGTATTCGAAATCTTCACTCACCGGCCGCCCACGTTCGCCGAGCTTGTCGATGGAGAAATCGACATCGACGCTGGTAAAGCGGATGGAAGGCTGGATGGTGTAATGGTCTGCGAACTCCAGGGTCATCCGCGCATCGTCCAGCGGCACCATCAGTTCATGCAGTTTTTCCCCGGGACGAATACCGACGTTCTTGTGCGGCAGATGCTCGGCCATGCCCCGCGCCAGATCGACGATGCGGATCGACGGGATCTTAGGCACGAACACTTCGCCGCCGTGCATCCGCGCAAAGCTGTCGAGAACAAACTGCACGCCGTGATCGAGGGTGATCCAGAAGCGGGTCATGCGCTCGTCGGTGATCGGCAACTCCTGCGCACCGTCGGCAATCAGCTTGCTGAAAAACGGCACCACCGAACCCCGCGAGCCCGCCACGTTGCCGTAGCGCACCACGGCAAAACGCGTTTGTTGTTCGCCGGCAATGTTGTTGGCGGCGACGAACAACTTGTCCGAGAGCAGCTTGGTCGCACCGTACAGGTTGATCGGGCTGGCGGCCTTGTCGGTGGACAGCGCGACGACTTTCTTCACGCCATTGTCGATGGCGGCGGCGATGATGTTCTCCGCGCCATTGACGTTGGTGCGGATGCACTCGGTGGGGTTGTACTCCGCCGCCGGCACCTGCTTGAGCGCCGCCGCGTGCACCACGTAGTCGATGCCGCGCATGGCCTGCCGCAGACGGTCGGCGTCGCGCACGTCACCGAGAAAGTAACGCATGCACGGCGCGTTGAACGTCTGCTGCATTTCGTATTGCTTGAGTTCATCGCGGGAGAACACCACCACGCGCTTGGGCTGGTATTGCTCAAGCAGACGGGCGATGAATTTGCGCCCGAACGAGCCGGTGCCGCCAGAGATGAAGATCGATTTACCGTTGAACATGTGCTGATTCCTGTTCCTTGTCCGACGGACTCAAGCGAGTAACTGCGACCAGTCCAGCGACGCACTGTCGTTCAGACCATACCCTTTGCCGCTCAGGCTCAGGTTGGCGTTGTACGCCTGATCCTGAGCGAACGCGGCGGCCCATTTTTCCTGTAGCGCTGCCAGTGCCTGGGGTGCCTGGGCAATCGCGCCCTGATGCAGGACCTGCACCGACGGCGTCCATACCGTGAGGTAACCGGCCTGAGCGGCTTTCAGACACAGATCGACATCGTTGAAAGCGTCGCCGAATGTGCTGTCGTCCAGACCACCCAATGCTTCAAACAGTTCTTTGCGCACCATCAGGCACACGCTCGATACCGCCGAGCAGTTCTGCTCCACCGACAACCGGTACAGATAGCCGTCGGCATCATGTTTCTCACCGACGAACGCCGAACCCACCCCGCCATGCATACCAAGGATCAGCCCGGCCTGGCTGACTTTGCCGTCGCGATCGACCAGCTTCGGCCCAACCACGCCAATTTCCGGACGCAGGGCATGGTTGAGCAGCGAGTCCAGCCAGTTCGGGTTGACCACTTCCGCGTCGGCCGCAAGCAATACCAGGTATTCGCCCTGCGCCTGGCGGCTGGCGGCGTTGAGCAATGCCGGTACGCTCAGCGATTGATCGGCACGCAGCACCTGGACTTTCGGATGCTGGTACGTACCCAGCCAGTCATTGACCTGGGCCGATTGCGTGGCCGTGGTGGCGATCAGGATCTCGTAATGGTGATAACGGGTGCGCAGTTGCACCCCTTCGAGACAGCGTTGCAGGGCGGGCAGGTCATCGCCGGCCGGAATCACGATCGATACCAGAGGACGATCACTGTGGTGGTAATCGATCTGATAAATGCCCGGCACCGCCGAGGTGACCTTGGCCTTGTAGCCGCGATTGCCCAGGTGGCGCAACAGCGCCAGACGCTCATGCGCGTTTTCTTCCAGCGACGCGGCTTCGGTGATCAGCAGCGGCTCGTCGAGGTGGGCCAGGCTGTTCAAACCGTGCTCTTCGATGATGCGCAGCAGCACGTCAAATTCCAGCGCCTTGTTGAAATCGGCGCGGTAGCCGCCTACCTCGATCAAAGCGTCACGCCGCACCAGCCAGTGTCGCGCCATCAGGCCCGGCAGGCTCAAGAGCAGGTCGAGGTTGAAGCCGGGACGGAACACATCCATCAGCGCGCCCTTCTCCCCGCGCTGAATCTCGTCGGTGGAAACAGCACGGCAATCGCCTGCGGACATCAACTCCAGGCTGGCGCGCAACAAACCACTGGCGGTGAACTCGTCGCCCGCCTCGGCCAGCAGCACCCAGTCGCACGGCGACTGACGGGCACTCTGATTGAGTTTATCGACCAGGTTGGCCGGCGTAACCCGGACAAAGTGCAAAGTGTTCTGCGCCGTGGTGGCCGCCGGCGCTTCGCCGGTGGTGAACACGACAATTCTGAACGCCTTGCATTGGCCTTCGAGCAGGCTGTCGAGGCTGACCTGCAACTTGTCGATGTCATCGTCCAGATCCAGCAGGAAGATGCCGAACTGCGGGCCACCGCCGTTGACCGACAGGTGCTCGGCAATCGATGCCAACTGAGCACCAGCGGCCTGACGCGAATCCAGCCACTTGAGCAGTCGGCCGGACTGCGTCTGGTCGAACACCTGATGATGGTCTTCCACCGTCAACGCTTCGAGACGAGCATTCCAGTCGCGCATGTTCTGCGCCTCTTTGTCCTCGCCGGCCAGTTCCAACTGTTGCGCCAGACGCTTGACCACGGTGCGGTTGAACGCATTGAGGTCGTGCGCCTGCCACAAGCGATCCAGAACACTTTCCGGGGTATCGTTGTTGCGCGCCTGCAGCAAGTGCGCCTGACGGGTCCACACACCCTCCAGGTCGCGCAGTTGAATGCGCCCGGCGGGCATGGCGTGCAGCATGAATTCGAACTGTTCCAGACGATCGAAAAATGGCTGGTTATAAAACGGCATCTCGACGTACTGCAAAGGCCCGAACCGCCGGTCAGGCCTCTTGAGCGACTGATTCCAGGTGGACTGGATAATCAGTTCTGCCGTAAGTGCCCGGCCGCTTTGCAGGCTGTCGACCATCGCCTCGAAGCTCTGCAGGGCAAACGCCTTGCCCTGCTGCGCATCAAGATCCTTGATGCCGGTCGGCAGCGACGCGAGGAATTCAGCGAACGCTTCTCGCTCGGCGACCGATTTGGCGTCGACGTAAGTCAACGAGTGATACACCTCGGTGCTGTGCTCGGAATTGCCGTAGTTGATCTCGCGCACCACATAGGGCATCGGCAGAATCCGCGCCTTGGCACTCGCCAGCAGGAAGTACACGTGGCCGATTTCCTGCCACTGGAAATTGGTCCCCGCCGGCAATGCCGAGTGCCAGGTTTTCATCAGGTCAGTACGGGTTACCGCATAAAACGGCGGGATGTACTGACTCATGTAGTCGATAACCCGATCCTGAGCCCGCTCGGACGCATAGTCTTCCTGGACTTTCTTGTCGCGACGGTAATAGCTCACACCACCCGACAGCGTCAGGTACATCAGGCAATAGCCATGGCACATGCCATAGTCCGGATTCGCCTGAAGGAAACCGACGGACTCGGCCAGCGAATCGTGCAGGATGAAATCGTCGTCAGCCGCCAGCACCATGTACGGCGTGGTCAGTCGCTCTACACCGTACGCCAGTTTGGCCTGCATGCCCCAGTAGGCGAATTGCGGCACGTGATGGTAATCGACGGCGGAAAAATCCCCCTCCGGCCGCTCGGGTGTGGAGTCCAGCACCATGATCCGGCAGGGCAAGCTGCTGTAATACTTCACCGCCCGACGCAGGAACGCCGGCCGATTGTGAGTAATCAGCACCACGGTCAACAGCTCGTTGAGCGGTAGCGCCAGTTCAGAACTGTACTTGCCTTGCATAACTTCTCTCCACAACCGGCGACTCGCCGAGATAACGCTTTGGTGATGGTGCGAATTAACGAACGCGACGCAGATAGCCGTCCGGCGCCACGGTGATGAGCAGCTTGTTCTGCAACTGCTGGTCGATCTCGAAGTCCTGGTTCTCTTCCAGGTACTTCCACACCGCGGTTTTCGGGTTGTCGCCCGGGCCCCATGGGCGATCCGGGAAGAAATCGGCCGGCATGTCTTCAACCACGGTGTCCATCACCACGCAGTAGCTGTCGACCGAGACCAGCGGCGCATACAGGCGCAGCTCTTCGAGCACGTGGTCGTGGGTGTGGTTGGAGTCGAGGACCAGAATGACCTTCTTGCCCTTAGCCGCAGCCTGCACCTGAGCGGCGATGGCCGGGTCGATGCTCGAACCTTCGATCATCTTGATGCGCTTGGCCATCGGGTGGCTTTCGATCGCTTCACGGTTGTGCGGGCGGATGTCGAGGTCGATGCCCAGCACTTCACCGTGACCTTGCAGTTCCAGCAGGGAGGCGTAGTAGATGATCGAACCGCCGTGGGCGATGCCGCACTCGATGACCAGATCCGGCTTGACCTGCCAGATGATCTCCTGCATCGCCATCATGTCTTGTGGCAACTGGATGATCGGGCGGCCCATCCACGAGAAGTGGTAGCTGTATTTGTGTTTGGCCGATTCGTTGAAGAAATCACGGGCCAGGCCAGTCAGTTTCTGGTCGTCGCCCTGCTGGGCGATCTGCTCGCGGCACTCGGCTTCGAAAGCTTGGTTGATGCTGTTGTCGGTCATGTTCAAAGTCTCAATGGTCACTGGAACGAAGCGCTATCGACGGCGTGATAGACGTAGCGTCCACCGGTCATCCGCTTGATTTCTTCGAGGTAATTGGAGTTCATCACAAACAGGTTGGCGCCTTCGGGCAGCGCATCCATCGCCTCTTGCGGCGAGGACACTCGCGCGCCGCTCAGCGGCAGATAACGCCCCTGTTTGGCCGGGTTGATATCCACCACACGATCCACCGCGACACCCGCGCGTTGCAGGAACAGCGAATAGATCACGCCTTTGGACGATGCGCCCCAGATCGCCGAACCCTGCTCGGGTGCGGACTGAATGATCTGCACCGCGCGCTCGAGGCTGGCGGTGAAACCGTCCGGCAGCGTCAGGCGTGGCACCGGTTGCTGCGGAGTCAGGCGCAACGTCGAAAGGTCGGCAACGATGTACAGGTATTGGCCGCCAAACAGGTGGCCGGCCTCGTGCACGGTGCCGAACATGCGGCGCAGGTCATCGAGGCGGAAATAATTGACGTGCTCGTAGAACAGGTCGAACCAGGCCTTGTGCTCGAGGATCCAGTCGAAGCACGGCACTTCGATGTAGATCTGCCCGCCCTGATTGGCTTCGGCGATCACCGCCAGAAAGCTCACCGGGTCTTCGATGTGTTCCAGCACATGGCGCAGGACAATGGCGTCAGCTGCCAGGCCAAGACCTCGGGTGAACGGCGCCTTGATCACGTCGGCGTTCTCGCCTTCGTAGGCCGGATCGATCCCGGTGATCGAATAACCGAGGCCCTTGAGCAACTCAAGGAAGTAACCCTTGCCGCAGCCGACTTCGATCAGCTCCTGGCCCTTGAAGTGTTTGGCGATGATGCCTTCGACGTCGCTCAGGTGCTTCTGGAACTGGCCCGAATGGGCCTGCTCGTTTTGATAGTCAGCGTCATAGCTGAGCTTGTCGGCGTCGAACGCGGCGTTGAAGATCAGGCCGCTGCGCTCATCCTGCACCAGCAGCATGTCGGCGCTGGCCGACGCCTTTGCCGACTCCGGGTCGGCGAAGGTGCGGTTCTGCAACACCGGCAGGTCGGTGACCCGATACAACTCGTGCCTCATTGCGGCTCTCCCAGTAGCTGTTGCAAACGCTCGGTCACGGCCCAGAACGCCATCGGTTCATGGCTCGGATAAGGGTAATGGCCGAGGTTCAGATTCAGTGCCGCACCGCGCTCGCGCAGCCGTTGTTCAACCAGTGCGCGCACCGATACCGGTTGGCCACTGGCGCAATTGATCACGCCGTTGAAATCGCGCTGATGGACGATCGTGGCGAGGTAATCGGCGGCGCTGGCGATCGGCAAAAAGTCGCGCAGTTGCTCGCCGCCAGACATGTTGAACGACGCCTCCCCGGCATCGATCGCCCGGTCCAGCGCTGCCAGCAGACTGTTGGGGTTCTGCCCTTCGCCATGCAGATAGAACAGACGCGCCCACTGCAAGGTGAACGGTTTTTCCTGCTGCAGATTTTGCAAAAACAGCTGCAGCGTGTGTTTGGCCAGACCGTAAGGATTACTCGGCTGCGGCTCGACACTTTCGTCGAGCGGGCCGCTTTGCATGCCGTACTCGAAGCAGGTGCCGGTCACCAATACTTGCGCCACACCCGCCTCGACCGCGCCTTTGATAAAGCGGTAGTCGGCCATCAGGTTGTGCTCGAAATGAAACAGCGCCCGATAGTTCGGCAACCCCGGCCAGGCCAGGTGCGCGAGGACGTCGATACCGTCGGTGAGCGCCGCAATGTCGAGATCCGACGCGTGAATATCCGCCGCAACGAATTCGACGTCGCTGATCCACGGCATGCTCGCCGCAGTCTCGATATTACGCGCCACCGCACGTACCGCGCAGCCACGGGCGAGCAACGCCGCGACCAGATGCCGGCCGACGAAGCCCGTGGCCCCGGTGACCAGGACGTTCACAGGACTTTCATCTCAGGCACGGCGATTACGAAGCGCCCGTCCCACTGGCGCACCTGCGCCAGTTGCTGACTGACTTCGTGCAACAGGTTCCACGGCAGCACCAGCACGTAGTCCGGTTTTTCGATGTCGATCTGCGCCGGCGCGACAATCGGGATCCGACTGCCCGGCAAAAACTTGCCCTGCTTGTGCGGGTTGGCATCGGCCACCCACGCCAGCAGATCCGGTTTGACCCCGGCGTAGTTGAGCAAGGTGTTGCCCTTGGCCGCCGCGCCGTAACCGACCACCCGCTTGCCGTCGGCCTTGGCCTGCAACAGAAAGCGCAGCAGTTCATGCTTGATGCGTTCGGCAGCCGGCGCGAGGGTCGCGTAGTACTCAGGGGTTTTCACCCCGGCATCCAGCTCGGCCTGCAACTGTTGCTGCACCGCCGGCTGCACAGCACGACGCTCTCCGTCCTTGCGCTGCACGAACACCCGCAGCGAACCGCCGTGAGTGCTCAACTGACTGACGTCGAACACTTCCAGACCATTGCGCTCGCACAAGGTCTGCACGGCGGTCAGCGACAGGTAGGAATAGTGCTCGTGGTACAGCGTGTCGAACTGCGCGCCAGCCATCAGCGTCAGCAGTTGCGGAAATTCGAAAGTGGCGACGCCGGTCGGCTTGAGCAGCGTGGCGAAACCACCAAGGAAATCATTGATGTCCGGCACATGCGCGAGCACGTTGTTGGCGGCCATCAGGTCGGCGCCCCAGCCTTCGCTGTGGAGCTGCGCAGCGCTGTCGCGACCGAAGAACACTTCACGAATCTGCAGACCCTTTTCCCGCGCCGCTTGCGCGGTGCTGCGGGTCGGCTCGACACCCAGACACGGAATGCCGCGAGCAGCGACGTACTGCAGCAGGTAACCGTCGTTGGCGGCGATTTCGACCACACGACTGTCGGCGCTCAGAGCAAAGCGCTCGACCATCTCGGCGACATAACGCTCGGCGTGGGCCAGCCAGGTGCTGGAGAACGAACTGAAATAGGCATACTCGGCGTCGAACAGGCTGTCGGCGCGGGTGTAGTCCTCGGTCTGCACCAGCCAGCACTGCTGGCACACGGCGACCTTGAGCGGCACCCACTGTTCGGCCTGCTCCAGGCGCTCGGCATGCACGTAGGCGTTGGACGGTGGCGAGGTGCCGAGGTCAATCAGCGGCAGGCTCAGCGGTGCGGCGCACCCACGGCAGTTCATAGATGCACTCCGGCAAAGTGTTGATCGAGCGCAGGATGGCTGGAATCACGCGCTGACAAATTATTGACAGGCAACGGCCAGGCGATCGCCAGCCGTGGATCGTTCACCGACAAGCCGCCCTCATGCTCCGGCGCGTAATCGGCGCTGTGCAGGTAAAGCAGATCGGCGTCGGCGGTCAGGGTCTGGAAGCCGTGAGCAAACCCGGCCGGAATCAACAGACTGCGACCATCGCCAGCCTTGAGGTGCTCGGCGTGCCAGTGCAGAAACGTTTCGGAATCAGGACGCAGATCCACCGCCACGTCCCACACTTCACCGCGCAGGCAAGTGATCAGCTTGGCTTCCGGCGCATTGGCATTCTGGTAATGCAGACCGCGCACACTGCCCTTGTCGCGGGTGCAGGAATGGTTGATCTGGCGGATATGAAATTCGCTGCCGAACGCGCTCAGGCTGCCTTCGCAGAACAGCCGGGCGAAATGCCCGCGCTGATCTTCGAAGCGTTTGTGCTGGACGCTGAACAGCCCGGCCAGCGGCAACGGTTTCAAGGAAAACTCGCTCACAGCGCGCCTCGGTACAGGTTCAGTTGGCCGAGAGTGACGTTGCGCATGTCATCGCCGTTCTGCCACGCCAGATGCCAGTCGAGGGTCTGGGTCAGGCATTGCTGCAAGGTCCAGCGTGGCTGCCAGCCGAGTACCTGACGGGCGCGGCTACTGTCGAGGCGCAACAGGCCAGCCTCGTGCAGTTCGCTTTTTTCGATGCGCAGACCACGTGCCTGTGGCCAGCGACTGGCGAGCAGTTCGACCACTTCGCCGACGCTGCACATGTCCGCCTCGCCCGGGCCGAAGTTCCACGCCCCGGCGTATTCCGGGCCTTGTTCGTAGAGCCCCGCCGCCAGTTGCAGGTAACCGGCCAGCGGTTCCAGCGCGTGCTGCCACGGGCGCACCGCTTGCGGATAACGCAGGGTCACCGGCTCGTCGGCAGTCCAGGCTTTGAGCACATCGGGAATCAGACGCTCCGGGGCGAAGTCACCGCCACCCAGGACGTTGCCGGCGCGCGCGGTGGCCAGGGCCAGACCGTGTTCGGCGTACTTGTCAGCCGGGAAAAACGACGCGGCGTAAGACTGCGCCAACAGTTCACAGCAGGCCTTGCTGCTGCTGTAAGGATCGTGCCCGCCGAGGGCTTCGTCCTCGCGGTACGGCCACAGCCATTCCTTGTTGGCGTAGACCTTGTCGGTGGTCACCAGCACGCAAGCGCGCACGCAACCGACCTGACGAATCGCTTCGAGCAGGTTCAGCGTGCCCATGACATTGCTGGAGTAAGTCCCCAGCGGGTCGCGATAGCCTTCACGCACCAGTGGCTGCGCGGCCAGGTGCAGGACGATCTCCGGCTCGGTGTCGGCGATGATCTCCAGCAACGCGCCGAGATCACGCAGATCGCCACGTTGATCGTTGATCCCTTCGTGAACCCGCGCCAGTTCATACAGGCTCGGTTCGGTCGACGGATCCAGCGAAAAACCGCTGACTTGCGCGCCGAGGCTTTGCAGCCACAGGCTCAGCCAGCTGCCTTTGAAACCGGTGTGACCGGTGACCAGTACGCGTTTGCCGCGCCAGAAATCCGCACTCAGGCCCATTGCTTCCATGGGGCCTCCCCGCTCTGCCACAGCGCTTCGAGGTGGTTCTTGTCGCGCAGGGTGTCCATCGGATGCCAGAAGCCTTCGTGTTCGAAGGCGTTCAACTGTTCTTCCTCTGCCAGACGCGCCAGCGGCTCGGCTTCCCAGGTGGTTTCATCGCCAGCGATGTAGGACAGGACTTTGGGCGACAGCACGAAAAAGCCACCGTTGATCCAGCCACCGTCGCCACGCGGTTTTTCGGTGAAACCGAGCACCTGATCGCCCTGGCGCTCAAGGGCACCGTAACGTCCCGGCGGCTGCACCGCGGTGACGGTGGCCAGGCGCCCGTGGGCTTTGTGGTAATCGACGAGTTGAGCAATGTTGATGTCGGAAACGCCGTCGCCGTAGGTGAAGCAGAACGCCTCTTCATCCTTGAGGTAACGGCCGGCACGCAGCAGACGGCCACCGGTCATGGTTTCCTCGCCGGTGTCGATCAGGGTGACGCTCCACGGCTCGCTGTAGTTCTGGTGCACGTCCATGCGGTTATTGCGCATGTCGAACGTGACGTCGGAGGTGTGCAGGAAGTAGTTGGCGAAGAAGTCTTTGATCGCATAGCCCTTGTAGCCCAGGCAAATCACGAAGTCGTGGATCCCGTGAGCGGAATACTGCTTCATGATGTGCCAGAGAATTGGCTTGCCGCCGATCTCGATCATGGGCTTGGGCTTGAGGTGCGACTCTTCACTGATGCGCGTGCCGAGGCCACCCGCCAAAATAACTGCCTTCATCGTCTCCCCTCTCGTTCGTCACCGGGCTGCGCATGGCTTGGTTGAGCGATGCGGGCCGTCTGGCTAACCCTTTTGCCGCCTGCGGCGCCGCTGCGATGACCGCGAGCGCTCGTTTTATGGCGATTTGAGGGGGACTTGCAGGAAACGCGCCAGCTCCGCGAGCGCTGCGTCGGCGGGAATTCAAGGCATGAAAAAGGGATGACTCCGTTGCCGGAATCATCCCTTTCATCAAGCTACTTCAATGAACCGGACGGATCAGCCAAACATCGCGAATCCATCGATCGTGGCAGGCAGGTCGTAGGACTGGCCGTCAGCGGTCTGCAGATGTTCGATGTTGTTATACCCACCCACGTACCAGTCCACCAGTTTCACGCCATTGGCCGGCACACCGCTGCTACCGTCATTGGCGCCGTGCAGGTAGGCATCGTCGCCGACGCGCGTGACGCTCAACTGACCGAGGTTGGCAATGGTGTTCATGATCAGGGTGTCGTTGTAGCTGCTCGCCATATCCTGAATGGATACCAGGCCTGGGGCATTCACCACATAGGTGTCATCACCATCGCCACCAATCAGCGTATCGTTCTGTGGCGCCTCGCCATCCAGACCGGATGCCAGGCCTCCATAAAGAATGTCCGCACCTGCGCCACCCTGAATGAAATCGTCGCCCGCACCGCCCTCCAGAATGTTGTCGCCCCAATCACCTTGCAGCACATCATTGAAATGGCTGCCACGCAGGTTTTCGATGTCGATGTACGTGTCGTAAAGAGCGATCCCGCTCTGCGGGCCCCAGCCGAGAGAGACACTCAAACCCTCAGTGCTGTCTTCGTAGCTGACGGTGTCGACACCGGCTCCGCCTTCGAAGCGATCGCCACCCGCGCCGCCGAACAGGACGTCGTTGCCGGCGCCCGAAGCGATGACGTTGTCCCCGTCATTGCCGTAGCCCGTGAAGTCTGCGGTGCCGGTATACGTCATTTTTTCAATGAAGGGGTCCATGTGCAGCGACGACAGGCTGGTGTACACATGGTCGACGCCACCAAAGAGGTCTGTCTCGACGATGCTGACACCGGTGCTGTTGATGGTGTACACATCGTCGCCCATTCCACCTTCCAGCGTCACGCCCGCGATGTTGGCCGTGAATTGGTCAGCGAACGATGTGCCGATGACCTTCTCCACGTTCAGCAACGTGACACCCGCAGCACCGGCACGCTGGCCGATGTCGATGCTGACGCCATCCCAGGATTGGCGATAGCTCACGGTGTCATAGCCATCGGCGCCATCCACGGTCATGGCGTTATCGAGCAGGTACACCTCGTCATCGAAATTCGATCCCTGGATTGCCTCGATGCCGGTGAACGTATCGCCATAGGCAATGGTCAAGCCATCGTAGTTGGCAAAGTCCAGAACCCGAACACCTTCAAGGCTGTCGGTGTAGCTGACGGTATCGTAACCATCGCCACCGACAAAGTGGTCGGCACCGGCACCACCCCACAGCCAGTCATTGCCCGCACCGCCGATGATCTCGTTGTCACTGGCGTTGCCGTAACCCTTGAAATCGCCGGTACCGGTAAAGGTCAGCTTCTCGATGAACGGATCCATCTTGATCGTGTTGAGGCTGGTGCGCAGTTCGTCGTAGCCACCGTAGTTTTCTTCAACGAGGGTCACGCCTTCGGCGTCGACGATGTACAGATCATCACCGCCGCTGCCGTCCAGCGTCACCCCACCCACGGAAACGGTAAACGTGTCGTTGTGGTAACTGCCGGCCACCTTCTCCACCGACACCAGCGTATCGACCTTACCGTCAGACCCTGCGACCGTTGCCGCACCGGTGCCAAACTCGACGCTGACTCCCGACCCCATTGCGTAATAGTTCGCCGTGTCAAAACCTTCACCACCGTCGAGCAGGTCGGATCCCGCACTGGCCAGCAGTTGATCGTCGGACTCCAGTCCATGGAGTTCGTCATTGCCATCGGTGCCCGACAGGACATCCGCTTCACTCGTTCCATTTACTACTGCCATTTGCTTCTTCCTTGCGTTGTTGTCGAATCCGGAAATCGGTCACCTCAGACGCTGGCCGGACAGGTCTTCGCTGACCGTGCCAATTGAGCGCATGGAAAGGTATCGACAGAAAAATCCCGATGCTTGAGCCCGCCGCCAAAAAAAGTATCGGGCTTGATACAAAACTTTTCGCCACGCAAAAAAAAACAGGCGACTCGAAAGTCGCCTGTTTCTCAGAGGTCCGTACGCGATTCGATCAATCCGCCAGCCAGCCATTCTCCCAGTAACGCAAGTTGTCGCCACGCAACACGTAGTCACGCAACACCACCTCACGCAACTGATCCCCCATGCGGTAGCTGGCATCCGGGTCGGCCAGGTGCATGCGGATCGCCTGCAGCCATTCATCGGTGCTGTTGGTCTTGACCCGGGTGCACGGCAGGTAGCCGCGATAGGCCTCGGTATCGGTGCAGATCACCGGGTAACCGCAGGCGCCGTACTCCAGCAGACGCAGGTTGCTCTTGCAGTCGTTGAAGATGTGGAATTCCAGTGGCGCCAGCGCCAGATCGAGATTCAGGCTTGCCAGTTTGGCCGGGTACACTTCCAACGGAATTACCCCGTGGAATTCATGCATGTACGGACGCAGATCATCCGGACACATGCCGAAGAACACCCAGTCGACTTCGTTGGCCAGCTCACGCACAACATCGGCGATCACCGCCAGGTCGCCGTGGTGACTGGTCCCACCGCCCCAGCCGACCCGTGGTTTTTTCGAAGTGCGGCGCTGGCTGCGCAAGTCAGTCCACAAGTTGCGTGCGAGCATGTTGGGGACGACGCGAATGTCGTGGTGCATGTCCGACAACGCATTGGCCAGTGGCTGGGTCGATACAACCACCCGATCACACAGGCTGATCGCACTGCGCACCATCCGCTCCATTTCCTGTTTATTGGGCATGTTGCGAATATGCGCATTGCGATGAGGAACGTCGATCACATAGTCATCAAGCTCAAAGATGCGCCGGGCATGACTGAATTTCTTCAGTGGCGGAATCTCATCAATGGCCCCCTGCGAATAACGCCCCTGCAGCACAATCACGTCCGGGGACTGACGCTCGATATCAATGATCGACGGCAGTCCATAGCAAATCCGCCCTTCAGCGCGGTTGGCCGCTTCCAGTTCGATCAGCGGCTGGCTCATGCGGTAGTGACCGATGGCCGAGGCGTTGATCGGCACGGCAAGCACGTTCGGCAACTGCGCCCGGGAAAATGCACTCCAGCCGGTACGCAGGCCCGGTTCCAGGCTGAAGCTCGTCGCACCGACACCCTGCAACGACAAATTGACGTTGAAGGCCGGATCACGGGCAATGCGCGGCAACCAGCGCTGGTAGAAGGTTTCCTGCTCCTGAAGCTGCAATTGCTCCTCTTCTGCCGTCGCCTGAACACTGGGGCGTGCGCCCAGTGCCAGCAAGGCATAAGGGGTCCACACCACCAGGTATCCTTCCTGACCGATCCGCAGGCACAGATCCACGACATTCAGCGCCTGTTTCAGCGCTTGCTCATCGAGACCGGCGACAGACTCGTAAACCGCCTTGCGCACCATCAGGCAATCGCCACCGACGGCACTCAGGTCATGGACCGCTTGCAGCCGGAACATGTAACCATCCGACTGTAACGACTGACCATAGAACGGCAAACCCACTGCACCTTGCAGACCAAGAATCAGACCCGCGTGCAGCACGCACCCATCAGGATTGAACAGCTTGGCGCCGACCACGCCGACTTCCGGACGCTGTGCATGATTGAGCAGTTCGTCGAGCCAGTCGGCCTGGGTGATTACCGCAAACGAATTGAGCAGCAGCACGTATTCACCACGCGCCTGCCCTACCGCAAAATTATGCAGCGCCGCTGCGTTGCCCTGCTGCGGGTAGTTCAGGACACGAATCCGCTCGCCGCCCAGTTGCGCCATACCGTCCAGCCAGGCCCGCGCCTCGTGGCTTTCACTGCCATTGTCGACCAGCAACAACTCGTACTCGGAGTAAGCGGTCTTCTCCAACAGCGTCTCGACGCAGCGCTGCAAGGCAGCCGTCTGGTCCTTGGTCACAATAATGATCGACACCAGCGGACGCCGGGCATGGCGATAGTCGACACGATTGAGCAACCCGGAACTGCCACGGCGGATTTCGTGGGCAATCCCCAAGCGCTGCAGATGGGCCTCGAGTACACGCGGATTCTGCTCGATGACCGCCGGAGCGGCGAGCCAGGCGGACAGATCGAAGGGCGATTGCACCAGAACTTCGGCGACATGCCCGACCACCTGCGTACCATCACTCTCGACCATGCGCCACAGCACGTCGTGGGGGGCCAGTTCGGCGAACGTCGCCGCGAATCCGCCCAGCGCCAGAAAGCGTTCGCGCTTGAACGCCAGCGCGCGCCCGACGTACGGGTAACTGCGCAGCAGGTCGAGGTTGAAATCCGGTTTGAACGCAGGCTCTGCCGATTCGCCGTTGCGCAGGCTGCCTTCATCGCTGTACAGACACGTCAGCGCCGGAGAATGGGCGATGCGCTCGGCCATGATCAACAACGCCGGCACCACCGGACGATCGCCGGCCTGCAACAGGTAGAACCAGTCGGCCCCTTCCAGTTGCGGTAACAATGCATTGATCTGCTCCAGTCCGTCGTCCTGCAACGGCATGCGGAACACCCGACCATCGAGCTCGGCCTCGGAACAGGCAGCGGACAGCACCAGAATCAACTCCGGCAGATAATCCTGTGCGGCAAGCGCCTCCAGCGTGCGCTCGACACCCTCGCGACTGCCGTCGCGATCGATGACGATCGGGACGATGCGCGGCTGATGCGACCAGCCAGCCAGGGTCTCCGGCAGCAACTTGCGCTGCCCCTCGGTGAGCACCCGGCACTCCAGCCATTGCGCATAAAGCTCGGCAAAACTCCAGCTGTCGATGCCGACACACCACTCCTGGCGACTTTGTTTGGTACCCAGGGTGCGGCTCAGAGGCAGCTCTTCCCAGACCCGGGGTGTCTCATCAGCCTTGGTCAGCGGGATGTAGCGAACCCAACCCGGCGCAGGCGCAGATTCGCCGCTGCGCGCCTTGAGCATTTGCAGAATCCACTCGCGCTCGACTTCAACCGCATCTTTCATCGCCTGCTGGGCGCACAGGCGCTCCGGGTACAGTCGCTCGGCACTCAGCACATTGTTGGACACCGCCACATTGCCGCGCCGCATCAGACAGACGAACAGCGCGAAATCCAGGGTTGCCACAAAGCAGTGGCCTTCCTGGGTCAACGCCGGCAGCAACTCGACAAGATCTTCCCGGCGAAACAGCGCATTGGTGAACCCACCCAGCACATTGACCGGAAACTTTTCAAAGATGCCCAGCAGGTCGTCGCCCTTGAACAAGCCACTGAGCGGAGACAGCGAAGTGTTTTCCAGACGTGCCGGAAGAATGATGTCGTCAGCGTCCCAGAACAGACGCTGAGCCAGCACCAGCCGGACTTCCTCACGCACCATTTCCTGCGCTTGCTGTTCAACACAGGCGGCATAGAGATGGTCGTCGTCGCACAGAAATTTGACCAATTGGCCCTGCGCCTGTTCCAGGCAGGCCTTGAGATTGCCGACCATGCCCAGGGTGCGCGGATTGCGCACGTAACGCACGGCGACGCCGGACTGCTCGACTACCGCCGCAACGATGGCTTCAATCTCGCTGCCGCGGCTGTCGTCGCAAACGATGATTTCGAGTTGGCCATAAGTCTGGCTCACCGCACTGTTCAAGGTCCGCTCGAAGAAGCGCGGATTGAAGGCGGGAATGACCAGACTGACGAGAGGAAGTGGATTCACGGCGGGCTCACAGGCGGTACGAGCCCGCTCGGTAAAGCGAGCCCATGAAACCGCAAAAAAACATTAACTGAAGGACGAGACAAACGGGCGCCTGCGCGCCCGTCCAATGTCAGATCTTGTTGAACAGACCCAACTGACTGATCTTGCTGAACGCCAGTTGCGAGGCTTGCAGCATGGTCTGCTGCAACGTCAGGCGGGTCATCACCTCGGCCGGATCCGAATCACGGATCGAACCCTGGGTCGTGGTGTTGGCCTGGATCAGGCTCTGGTTGGTGGTGTCCTGGTCATCCAGCGACTGACCGCGCGCACCGATCGAGGTCACCGCAGCGCCAATCTGGTTGGAGGCGCTGTCGATGTTGCCCAGCGCCGACTCCATGGCCCCCTGGAATTTCTGCTTGGCTACCGGATCACCATCGACCGGCATGTTCAGCGCCGTGACCATCTGCCCCAGGGTGTCGAGCACGTTCTGGGTCTGGTGGTTGTTGGACTGAATCGAGAACTGATCGCCCGCACCCGGCGTACCGCCAATGGCGAAGGTCACACCGGCGGCCGTGGCGTTGCTGCCGACCATGGTGCCCGACGACACCGGTTTGCTGTCAGCGGTCACAGGGGCCGCGTACAGGTCGAAATCGGTGGCGCTGGTGAACTTCAGCACCGCGCCGCCGCCCGACGGGAAGGCCGCGCTGTACGCCGCCTGGTTGGTCACGCTGGAGCCGGTGATGACCGCCGTCGACGGGTTGCCCGGGCTGCGCGCGGTAGTGAACGAATCAGGCGTGGCCGACAGCTGGAAGCTGTGACCGGCGATGACCGCATCCGGGTTGGTGTCGCCGGCCTTGAGGTTGATGTTCAACTTCATGTCGACGCCACGGAAGCTGACGGTCTGGTTGGCACCATTGCTGTTGCTGATCAGGCCGTTCTGGCTGGCCTCGGACGTCACGTCGTTGCCCAGGGCATCGGTGATTTTCAACTGCGTGCTGCTGATGAAATCCACGGTGTATGGCTGGCCCGCCGTGAACTTGGCGTTGTAGGTCGCTGCGGTGCCGACCGTACCGTTGGACAGCACCACACGACCGTCATCCACCGCCGGAGCGGTCATGGTGGTCTGGGTGCGACTGGTGTTGATGGTCTGCTGGAAGGCGTCCCAACCGGTGGTATTGGTCGCGACCGACATACCGTCGCCAATGCCCAGGTTGATCTGGGTCTGGTCACCGTTATAGGTGTAGGTGCCGTCGACGTTTTGCGAGTACGGCGCGGTATCGGTCTTGGAACCGGAGAACAGGTAGTTGCCGTTGGCATCCTTGGAGTTCATCAGGCCCAGCACTTGTTGCTGGATCTGGCTCAGTTCCGCCGCGTACGCCTTGCGGTTGTCGTCGGTGGCGATACCGTTGTTGGCGGCCAGGCCGATTTCCTTGGCGCGCTGCAGAGCCGTGGTGATGGAGTTCAACGTCGACTCCTGCACGGTCAGCGAGCTCTTGGTGGTGTCGATGTTGCCCTGATACTGGTCGAGCATCGCACTTTGCTGACCCAGCTTGAGCAGGCGACCGGCGCCGATCGGATCGTCGGCAGCGGTGTTGATGCGCTGCAGGCTGCTCGCTTCGTTGGCGGTCGCGACCGTCTTGCTGTAGTTGCGCTGATATTGAGCAGCTTGCGTCGCGTAATACTGGGCGGTGGAAATGCGCATGAATTACGACTCCTTAAAGACTGTTGATCAGCGTGGCGAAAGTTTCCTGCGCAGCTTTGATGATCTGCGAAGACGCTGTGTAGTACTGCTGATACTTGACCAGGTTGCCGGTCTCTTCATCGAGGTTGACCTGGGACAGCGAATCACGCGCGCCCTTGGCCTGATCGAGGATCACCGAGGTGGCGTCATTGTCGGACTTGCTCTGTGCAGCCTTGGTACCGACGTTGGTCACCAGTTTGTTGTAGGCGTCGGTCAGGCTGATGCCCTTGCTGCCGCTGCCGGTGTCCACGGTCTGCTTGGTCTGCAGGCCAACCAGTGTCTGTGCGTTGCGGTTATCCGAAGACGCCGCGCCGGTCAGGTTGATGGTGAAGGTTTCGCCGGACTTCGGCGTCGCGCCCACGGTGGTCTGTACGGTGAAGGTCTTCTGCACGTTCGGCGTGACCGTGGTGTCCATCACCGGAGCACCGGTGGAGTCGACCATGCCGACCTTGAGGTTCAAGGTGTTGGCCTGCCCCGGCACGATGGTACCCGAACCGATGGTGTTGCCCTTGGCGTCAACCATGTTGTACGACTGGCTGCCGCTGGCGACCGCACCAAACACCAATTTGACCGGCGTCGAATATTTGAGCGCATTCTGCAACTCGGTCTGCGACGCCGGGTTGTAGATGTTGAACGAATCGGTCAGCGTCGGCTGGGTGTAGGTACCGGAGTTGTTGGCACTGGCCACGCCGGTCAGCGGTGCTGCCGCAGCGATTTTCTTCGGATCGGTCAGTACCGTCTGAATAGTGCTTGCCGCGTTACGGGTCGGTGTCACCTTGAAGGTGTCGCCAGCGCTCAGGGCGCCGCCGTTGAGGGCCAGGGTGAAGCCGTCGATCACCGGCGGTGGCGTGGTCGTGGTGCTGAACGAGCCCATGTCGGTGCCATCGGAGCGCTTGACCGAATAGTTGGTGGCGCTGGTGAAGGTCACCTGGTAATCGCTGGTGGTCAGCTTGCCGGTGTCCTTGATGGTGACATCGAGGTTGCCCGAGCCGGCGCTATTGGTCGACTGCGCAATGCTGCGCTGGCTGACCAGCGCGGCACTGTTGATGTTGTTGAAGATCGCGGCGCCGAAGTCACCGTTCTTGTCGATACCCTGGGCTTGTTGGCTGTTGACCTGATCGGCCACCACCAGCGCGACACGCCCCAACTCATTGAGCGAAGGGTCGAGCACTTCTTTGCGATAGGTCAGCAGGCCACCGATTTCGCCACCGCTCATGGCCGACGTGATATCGATCACGCTTGAGCCGCGGTCCAGCTGAATCGCCATGCGCGTCGGATCGTCCTTGCTCGGCACGGTGCTCAGGGTGTTGGTGGTGTTGCCGATCACCAGCGGCTGGCCGGTGCCGATGTACACGTCAAAACTGGTGCCACGCTCGACGACCTGTGCACCGGTCAGCTCGGAGAGCTGGCGCACCGCTTCGTTACGGCTGTCGAGCAGATCGTTCGGCTGGCCGCCGCTGGTGGAAATCTCGCCGATCTTCTGGTTCAGGTTGGCAATCGAAGTCGCCAGCTTGTTGACCTGGGACGTCATGTCGCCCAGGTTGCCATTGATCGTGGTGTTCTGATCGTTCAGCTGTTTGGCCAGCGCATTGAAACGGCTGGTCAGGGCCTGCGCACCGGTCAGCACCGACTGACGGGAGGTGTCATCAGTGGCCGAGGTCGCCACGCCCTGCATCGAAGTAAAGAACTTCTGCAGCACACCGGTCAGGCCGGTGTTGGTATCGGACATCGAGGCATCCAGCGCAGTGGCCTGGGCACCGTACGCAGCCGCTTCGCTATTGAGCGAGGTGGCGGTATGCAGCTGGTTTTCGAGGTAAGAGTTGTAGACCCGGCGCACATCGGCCAGGGTCGTCCCCGTACCGATGAAGACGTTGCCGAACTGCTGCGAGGACTTGGTGCTCTGCACGGTTTGCTGGCGTGAATAACCGGCGGTGTCGACGTTGGCAATGTTGTTACCTGTGGTCGCGAGAGAGGAAGAACTCGCGGACAACCCCGACATCCCGATATTGAGCAAACTCATGATTCAAACCTTACCGTGTGTTTATAGAGGCGTCGTTGAAACGCCGGCCGCAGCGTAGTTTTCGAAACTGTTCATCTGCTTGGCTATCTGCGAAATCTTCGTCGCGTAGTTCGGGTCGGTCGCGTAACCGGCCTTTTGCAACTCGCGTACAAACTGTTCTGGGTTATCGGCCGACTTCACCACATCTTGATAGCGATTATTGGTCTGCAGCAAAGTCACCAGATCGTGGAAACTGTCCTTGTACGAGGCATAGGAACGGAACTGCGCCGTCTCCTTGACCATCTGCCCGTTGCGGAACTCGCTGGTGATTGCCCGGGCCGAATCGCCGGTCCAGTTGCTGCTGGCCTTGATGCCGAACAGGTTGTGACTGCTGCTGCCATCCTGGGCACGCATGACCGATTTGCCCCAGCCGGTTTCCAGTGCGGCTTGCGCCACCAGATAACGCGGATCGACGCCAATACGCGCGGCGGCTTCTTTGGCCATCGGCAGCATGGTGTTGACGAATTCGTCGGCGGAGCTGAAGGCGCGCTTGGCCGGCGCCAGCGGAATCTGCGCCATCGCCCGACCGTAAATCTGCATCTGCCCGCCGGACGCCTTGGCGTCTTCGGCACGGCTCAGCCAGTCGCCGTTGTACAGCGGGCCGGCGCCGGTGGCGGCCGTGGTCACGGCACGTTGTGGCAAGGCATTGGTGGCGGTCGGCGTGGCGGACGGCACCAGACCGGCGAGCAAACGATCGGCCAGCTTCGGCGGCAATGCCAGGCGACGCTTGTTGATCATTGCCATGTCATTGCTGTGCGAGGCTTCGGTAGTAGCCACACGCCCGGAACGCGAGGCCCACAACGGACGCTCGCCATTAAGCCGCGATAACGGCCCATTGGTGGCGGTGGTGCCGGCGGCAATCGGGGTCTGCACCGCAGCGGCTTTCGCCGCTTCCTGCTTGGCAGCGGACGCGGCCGCAGCCTCACCCGGTGCCAGCGGTTTATTCCTCGACATCTGCTTCATCAGCACGTCGGCCAGCCCGATACCGCCGCCCTCGCGGGACAGCGACACCGCCAGTTGCTGGTCGTACATTTCCTGATATTGCTTGGCCGCCGGGGTGTTCATCGGGTTGTCTTTACCCAATGCCTCAGTGGCCGAACGCATCGACTTGAGCATTTCGCCAAGGAACAGCGATTCGAATTCCTGCGCCACTTTGCGCATGTTCGCATCGCTGTTTTTGTCGCCGACCTTGAGCTGGTTCAGACGATTGAGGTCGGAGTACGAACCCGAATCGCCAGTGCCCACCAGACTGCCTTTGCGCATATCCATGATCGCCGTCCTCAGATCACGATCAGGTCGGCTTGCAACGCGCCGGCCTGCTTCAGTGCTTCGAGAATGGCCATCAGGTCACCCGGTGCCGCGCCAACCTGGTTCACCGCCCGCACGATCTCGTCGAGGGTGGTGCCCGGGCCGAACTTGAACATCGGCTTGGCTTCCTGCTGAGCATTGACCCGCGAACGTGGCACGACGGCCGTCTGCCCATTGGACAACGGACCCGGCTGACTGACGATCGGGTCTTCGGTGATGGTCACGGTCAGGCTGCCATGAGTCACGGCGGCCGGCGAAACTTTCACGTTCTGGCCGATGACGATGGTGCCGGTGCGCGAGTTGATGATGACTTTCGCCACCGCCTGACCCGGATCGACTTCAAGGTTTTCGAGGATCGACAGGTAGTCGACGCGCTGGCTCGGATCGAGCGGCGCGGTCACACGAATCGAGCCGCCGTCGATGGCTTGCGCCACGCCAGGGCCGAGCATGTCGTTGATCTTGTCGACGATGCGCTTGGCCGTGGTGAAGTCGGAGCGGTTGAGGTTCAGCGTCAGGCTGTTGCCCTGGTTGAAACCGCTCGGTACCGAACGCTCCACCGAAGCACCACCGGGGATACGACCGGCCGACGGAACGTTGACGGTGATCTTCGAACCGTCACGCCCTTCGGCATCGAAACCACCGACCACCAGGTTGCCCTGAGCGATGGCGTAGACGTTGCCGTCGATACCCTTGAGCGGGGTCAGCAACAGGGTGCCGCCGCGCAGGCTCTTGGAGTTACCGATCGAAGAAACGGTAATGTCGACCTGCTGACCCGGTTTGGCGAACGCCGGCAGATCGGCACTGACCGACACCGCTGCGACGTTTTTCAACTGCACGTTGCCCGATCCCGGCGGCACCTTGATGCCGAACTGCGACAGCATGTTGTTGAAGGTCTGCAGGGTGAACGGGGTCTGCGTCGTCTGGTCACCGGTGCCGTTAAGCCCGACCACCAGGCCGTAACCGATCAACTGGTTGGAACGCACGCCGGAAATGCTGGCGATATCTTTCAGCCGCTCGGCGTGGGCACCAAAGGCTGCGGACAACAGGGCCGCAGCCAGCATGAGGCTCTTGAAATTCAAAGTCGCCACCTAGAAAGGGAACAGCGGGCTGAGGAAGAAACGGTCGAACCAGCCTGGCTGACTCGCATCGGCAAACGAACCGGTGCCCGAGTAGGTGATGCGCGCATCGGCGACACGGGTCGACGACACGGTGTTGTCGGTGGCGATGTCATCGGCACGCACCAGACCTGCGATCCGCACCAACTCGTCGCCGGTGTTGAGGGTCATCCACTTCTCGCCGCGCACGGCGATGATGCCGTTGGGCAACACGTCGGCCACGGTCACGGTGATCGAACCGGTCAGGGTGTTGCCCTGCGCCGCCTTGCTGTCGCCCTTGGTCGCGCGGTCGCCGCTGTAGCCGACGTCGAGGCTCAGGTCATTGCCACCCAACGGGTTGTTGGTGGTGCCACTGCCGCCGAACAGCGAAGTCAGGCCGATGCCGGTCTTGCTGTTCTTGGCCACTTGCGAGTTGGCGTTTTTGCTGGCCTGAGTCTTCTCGTTCAGGGTGATGGTGATGATGTCACCGACCCGGAATGCCTTGCGGTCGCTGTACAGGTTCTGCTCGAAGCCGGCCTGATAGATCGAGCCGTTGTTGGCCGCAGACGGCAATGGCGTGCGTGGCAACACCGGAGCGTAATAAGGGTCATTGGGCTTGGGCGTCGGTGCGACGCAGCCCGCGAGCGAGACGACCCCACCCAATGCCAGAACAGATACGAAGCGTTTCATGACCCTACCTCACGGTGTTGCTGGCGACCTCATGGCCGCCCCATAGACTTGATTACAGATTCTGCGTTACGAACGAGAGCATCTGGTCGGCGGTGGAAATCACCTTGGAGTTCATCTCGTAAGCGCGCTGAGTGGTGATCATGTTGACCATCTCCTCAACGGTGCTGACGTTGGAACCTTCCAGGGTGTTCTGCAGCGTGGTACCGAAACCGTTCAGGCCCGGGGTGCCGATTTGCGGCGCGCCGGAAGCAGCGGTTTCCAGGAACAGGTTGTTGCCCACTGCTTGCAGACCGGCCGGATTGATGAAGTCGGCGGTTTGCAGGTTGCCGATCACCTGAGCGGCCGGGTTGCCTGGCACTGTGATCGACACGGTGCCGTCGGTGCCGACGGTGAAGCTCTGCGCGTTGTTCGGGATGACGATGGCCGGCTCCAGGGCGAAACCGCTGGCGTTGACGATCTGGCCGTTGGAGTCGAGGTGGAAAGTACCGTCACGGGTATAGGACGTGGTGCCGTCCGGCTGCAGGATCTGGAAGAAACCGCGACCGTCGATGGCCATGTCCAGCGGCTGCTCGGTGGTTTGCAGGCTGCCGGCGGTGAAGTTTTTCTGCGTGCCGACGATGCGCACACCGGTACCCAGTTGCAGACCCGACGGCAGTTCGCTGTCCTGGGTCGACTGGGCGCCTGGCTGACGCTTGATCTGATACAGCAGGTCCTGGAACTCGGCACGGTCACGTTTGAAACCCGTGGTCGAGACGTTCGCCAGGTTGTTGGAAATGGTGGTCAGGTTGGTGTCCTGGGCGGACAGACCGGTTTTGGCAACCCATAGAGCCGGAAGCATTCGATTCTCCTCGTGCGCCTGTTTTACGGCGCGACGTTCTGATAATTAGCTGATCTGCAAGACCCGAGCCATGGCCTGGTCGTCGTCTTTGGCGGTGTTCATCATCTTGACGTGCAACTCGAACTGCTTGGCCAGGGCCAGCACCGAGGTCATTTCTTCCACGGCGTTGACGTTGCTCGACTCAAGGAAACCCGACACCAGTTTGACGTTGGCATCGGCCGGCGCCGGCTGGCCGTCCTTGGTGTAGATCGAGCCGTCGAGGCCTTTGTTGAGGTTCTTGATGTCCGGGTTGACCAGTTTGATCCGGTCGACTTCCGCCATGACGCGCGGGCCTTCGCCCATCGCACGAATACTGATGGTGCCATCTTCACCGACTTCGACCTGCTGCTCCGGCGGCACGGCGATCGGACCGCCATTGCCGAGTACCGGCATGCCGTTGCCGGCGCGCAATACGCCGAGGGCGTCGATGTTCAGGCTGCCGGTGCGCACGTAGCTTTCGCCACCGTTGGGGTTCTGCACGGCAATAAAACCGTTGCCGGTCACGGCGACGTCGAGGTCACGCCCGGTCTGCACCAGCGAACCGGCGGTGAAGTCGGTGGCGGGCCGTTCGCTCATGGCAAACGCACGCGCCGGAAAGCTGTCACCGAACACCGGCATCGAACGCGCCTGCTCCAGGTCGCGCTGAAAACCATTGGTGGAGATGTTCGCCAGGTTGTTGGCATGGGCCTTTTGCGCCAGTGCGTTCTGACTGGCGCCGGTCATTGCCACATAAAGGTACTTGTCCACACTCTTTCCTCTGCATGCCGGACGTTTGCCGCCCACCGCTGTACTGCTGAGCCATAAGCAATTTGCAGACCAACTTTTTTCTGGCGGCTTGCGGCCCGGTAAACAAAGGACTTGCGGGGTTTTGCGGGGAAATTGGAAATGTATCGAAGTCGAAAAACCGGCGGTGTTATGCCGCTGGGCGGCAATCCCGATTGTTGCAGATGGAAAAAGAACCTGTGGTGAGGGGATTTATCCCCGATGGGCTGCGCAGCAGCCCCCCAATCCATACATTGTGGTGTAACAGATGAACCGCATTCGCTGGTTTGGGGCGGCTTCGCCACCCTTCGGGGATGAATCCCCTCACCACAAAAGCTCTTTTCACCACAGTGTTGCTGTTAACTCTCGGGGTCTTTACCAACTTCGTATTGGCGGAGCTTATTAGCGATGGTGGTATGCGAAACCCCCAACCGCTTACCCAGTTGCCGACTGCTCGGGTGTTCGGAGTACAGCCGCTCCAGTACGGCTTTCTCAAAACGCCCGACGATCTCGTCCAACCCACCCTCCAGCGAGAAATCGCCAAGCGGCTGACGCACGCCGTAATCCGGCAGGCGAATGTGTTCGACCTTGACCGTGCCGCCCTCGCACAGCGAAACCGCCTGAAACAGCACGTTCTCCAGCTGCCGCACGTTGCCCGGCCAGTGGTAATGACTGAGGCGATCCATTGCTGCCGGCGCCAGTTTCGGCAGCGAACACCCGATCTGGCGGCTGGCCTGATCGAGGAAGTGCTCGACCAGCGGGGTCAAACCGTCGAGGCATTCGCGCAGCGGCGGGATGTGCAGCGACAACACGTTCAAGCGGTGATACAGATCCTGACGAAACTCGCCGCGCGCGCACAACTCGGACAAGTCGACCTGAGTGGCGCAGATCACCCGCACATCCAGATACACCTCTTCATCACTGCCGACCCGGCGGAAACAGCCGTCCTGCAGAAAGCGCAGCAACTTCACTTGCAAGCGCGGGCTCATTTCACCGACGCCATCGAGGAACAGCGTACCGCCCGCCGTCAGTTCCAGCAGGCCGAGCTTGCCTTCGGCGCGCGCGCCCTCAAAGGCACCGGGGCCGTAGCCGAACAGTTCGGTCTCGGCCATCGACTCTGGCAGCCCTGCACAGTTGAGCGCCATCAGCGGCGACTGCCCACGCGGACTGGCGAGGTGACAGGCACGGGCCAGCAATTCTTTGCCGGTGCCGGTTTCGCCTTCGATCAATAGCGGCGCATCCAGCGGCGCCATGCGCCGCGCTTCACGCACGACAGCGGCCATCACTTTCGAACTCTGGAAGATACTGTCGAAGCCACGCAATTCCTGTTTGCGCACGTTATAGATGCGCTCACCGACGCGGTCGGCGCGGTGCAAGGTCAGTACCGCACCGGCCATGGCTTCGCTATCGTCGTGCTCCGATTGCAGCGGCGCGATGTCGGCGAGAAAGATGTCGCCCTTGACCTTGACGCGCATGCCGTTGATTCGCGACTTGTTGGCGCGCACCAGTTCCGGCAAATCGAAATCCTCGGCATAGCGCGACAGCGGAATCCCCGGCACTTCATCCACGCGCACTCCGAGCAACTGCGCCGCCGCGCGGTTGGCCGCAACGATCGAGCCGCCCATGTCGATCGACAGCACCGGGAATTCCAGCGCGCCAAGCAACGCGTTCAACTCCATGTGCCGACGCTCGCTGGGCATCAGCCCGACGCGTTTGACGCCGAACACCCCGGCAATCGCCTCAAACTTCGGTCGCAGCGCCTGAAACTGGATGTTGATCAGATTCGGGCAGTGCAGGTAGATCGCATTGCCGTGCTCGCCGCCGACCTCGCCGCGTGCAACGTTGATCCCGTACTCCACCAGCAGGTTGAGGATGTCGCGCAGGATGCCGATGCGGTTTTGGCAGTGGACTTTGATACGCATAAAAGGAGGCCCGACAAGGATGAGGGGTTGAACACAATCCCTGTGGGAGCGGGCTTGCTCGCGAAGACGGTGTGTCAGTCGCCATTCATTCAGCTGACACACCGCTTTCGCGAGCAAGCCCGCTCCCACAAGAGATTTGCGCTGCGGTTTTGCCTGACTTTTCTGTCGAGGCACGCAGATAGTTGTCAAGATTATGTGACAGCCACAGCCCTTTTCAAACCTGCAAATCACCGCAAATGCGTGATATCAGTCAAAGCGTAACGATTTATTTACGAAATACGGCGATTGTTCCTACTAGGAACGCACTCAACCTGCTGCACGCCACCGCACTCTCGGGTAATTCTCAGTCCATCGCTGGACATAACAAGAACGAATTCCCCTAGCAGGAGAGCAGTATGAAGCAGACGCAATACGTGGCCCGCGAGCCCGATGCGCAAGGTTTTATCGACTACCCCGCCGAAGAGCATGCGGTGTGGAACACGCTGATCACCCGCCAGTTGAAAGTGATCGAGGGTCGGGCGTGCCAGGAGTACCTGGACGGTATCGAAAAACTCGGTCTGCCCCACGACCGCATTCCGCAACTGGGCGAGATAAACAAGGTGCTCGGTGAGACCACCGGTTGGCAGGTGGCCCGCGTCCCGGCACTGATCCCCTTCCAGACCTTCTTCGAATTGCTCGCCAGCAAACAGTTTCCGGTGGCCACGTTCATTCGTACCCGCGAAGAACTGGACTACCTACAAGAGCCGGACATTTTCCACGAGATTTTCGGCCACTGCCCGCTGCTGACCAACCCATGGTTCGCCGAATTCACCCACACCTACGGCAAACTCGGCCTGCAGGCCACGAAGGAAGAGCGCGTGTACCTGGCGCGCCTGTACTGGATGACCATCGAGTTCGGCCTGGTCGACACCCCACAAGGCAAACGCATCTACGGCGGCGGCATCCTGTCCTCGCCGAAGGAAACCGTTTACTCGCTGTCGGACGAGCCCGAGCATCAGGCCTTCGATCCGCTGGAAGCCATGCGCACACCGTATCGCATCGACATTCTGCAGCCGCTGTACTTTGTCCTGCCGAACCTCAAGCGCCTGTTCGATGTCGCCCATGAAGACATCATGGCCATGGTTCGCCAAGGCATGCAGCTGGGTTTGCACGCACCGAAGTTTCCGCCAAAACCGAAAGCCGCGTGATCCGCGACTTTTGCTGAGAATTGAGTCTGTCAGTCGCCGTCACTTTGGTTTAGCGTGACGGCATTGACGGGCCGATAGCTTCTATAAAAAAAACACACTCGATTTCAGGAATCACAACATGT
This sequence comes from Pseudomonas sp. G3-19, assembly GCF_054855875.1. Lineage (NCBI taxonomy): Bacteria > Pseudomonadati > Pseudomonadota > Gammaproteobacteria > Pseudomonadales > Pseudomonadaceae > Pseudomonas > Pseudomonas sp. G3-19. The sequence continues at coordinate 5,922,629 of NZ_JBMPIQ010000003.1, read as the reverse complement.
CCACTTTGAACCAAGCCCACTGCGAAGCCTGCCGCGCCGATGCGCCACAAGTCAGCGACGAAGAACTGCCGATCCTGATCAAGCAGATCCCTGACTGGAACATCGAAGTACGCGACAGCATCATGCAACTGGAGAAAGTTTTCCTGTTCAAGAACTTCAAGCATGCGCTGGCGTTCACCAACGCCGTCGGCGAGATCTCCGAGGCCGAAGGTCACCACCCGGGCCTGCTGACCGAGTGGGGCAAAGTCACCGTGACCTGGTGGAGCCACTCGATCAAGGGCCTGCACCGCAACGACTTCATCATGGCCGCGCGCACTGACGAAGTGGCCAAGACCGCAGAAGGACGCAAGTAATGCACTTTGACGCCATCGGCCGGGTACCCGGCGACCCGATCCTCGGTTTGATGGAGGCCTATGCGCAGGACACTAACCCGCGCAAATTCGACCTCGGCGTTGGCGTCTACAAGGATGCCCAGGGCCTGACGCCGATCCCCGAAGCGGTGAAAATCGCCGAGGCGCGACTGGTCGAAAGCCAGGACACCAAGACCTACATCGGCGGTCACGGCAACCCATTGTTCGGCAAAGTCATCAATGAACTGGTGCTTGGCGCCGACTCGAAGCTGATCGCCGAACAGCGCGCCGGCGCCACCCAGACTCCGGGCGGCACCGGCGCGCTGCGTCTGGCAGCCGACTTCATCGCCCAGTGTCTGCCGGGCAAGGGCGTGTGGCTGAGCAACCCGACCTGGCCGATCCACGAAACTATCTTTGCTGCGGCCGGGGTCAAGGTCAGTCACTACCCCTACGTGGGCAGCGACAACCGCCTCGACGTCGATGCGATGCTCGCCGCACTCAACGAAGTGCCGCAAGGCGACGTGGTGCTGCTGCATGCCTGCTGCCACAACCCGACCGGTTTCGACCTGAACCATGACGACTGGCAGCGTGTGCTCGACGTGGTGCGCCGCCGTGACCTGCTGCCGCTGATCGACTTTGCCTACCAGGGCTTTGGCGACGGACTGGAACAGGACGCGTGGTCGACCCGACTGTTCGCCGCCGAGGTGCCTGAGCTGCTGATCACCAGCTCCTGCTCGAAGAACTTCGGCCTGTACCGCGACCGTACCGGCGCGCTGATTGTCTGCGCGAAAACCGCCGACAAGCTGATCGACATCCGCAGCCAACTGGCCAACATCGCCCGCAACCTGTGGTCAACCCCACCGGATCACGGTGCCGCAGTGGTCGCGACCATCCTCGCCGACCCGGAGCTGAAAGCGCGCTGGGCCGATGAAGTGGAAGCCATGCGCTTGCGCATCGCCCAATTGCGCAGCGGTCTGGTCGAAGCACTGGAACCACACGGTCTGCGCGAGCGCTTTGCGCACATTGGCGTGCAACGCGGAATGTTCTCCTACACCGGGCTGTCGCCGGAGCAGGTCAAGCAACTGCGTGAGCAGCACAGCGTGTACATGGTCAGCTCGGGTCGGGCCAACGTCGCCGGGATCGACGCCACCCGCCTGGCATTGCTGGCCGAGGCCATCGCCAACGCCTGCAAATAACCCCGCCCCCCCCCCCTTGTAGGAGTGAGCCCTGTGGTGAGGGGATTTATCCCCGATGGGCAGCGAAGCGGCCCCAACACTGCAATCGCGAAATGTCTGACATGGCGCGTGCAATTGTTTTACGACTGCTTCGCAGCCGATCGGGGATAAATCCCCTCGCCACAGGTTCATTCACACCCACACTTGGAATACGCCCTCCCCTGCGGCCATCTGTCGCATTATTTTCAATTAAAAGTCTGATTGTCATTTTTCCTGCTGTATCCTGCGCAGGCTTTCAAGAAGCGCGGATCTACCAGATCTATCAACAGACTTAGCGAGGAGCGCAACCATGCACGAGATTCCTAATCTCCCCTTCCCAAGCCTGCACGTACCTGAGCAGACGACCACGCAACAAGCCGGCGCCCAGCAGCCCGAGCCGAAAGAAGCCGTTGAGAGCCGCCAGGCCGACAGCGAAGAGTAAAAACCCGCCGTACAGACCGTGTGGAAAGCGCTAAGATGCGCTTTCCACACTGCCTGAAACCGAGCCCGCCATGACCGACGAATTCTCTGAAAGCCAAGCTGCCGTCCTGATCGGCGCCACCGAGAAAATGATCGAGATCTGGAACCGTCTCTCCCCGGAAAAACAGGCCGCCCTGCTCGCCCGTTTCGGCAGCGAAGAAAACGCCCTCGCCGCCCTCGTCACCACGCAACTGGTCGCCCCGGCCAAACCGTGATTCCACCCTCCCGGCAAATAGTTTTACTTTTCCCCGCCCCTGACTCGTCCGTGCCGGTATCATAAGCAGCCTATCTAATCCTGCTTTGCCGTGGATCGTTTCTCATGTCGCCCTCTATGCCACAACCCCAGCGCCCCCTGGCGGTCACGCTGCAAGTCGTGTCCATCGTCCTCTTCACCTTCATCGGCTACCTGAACATCGGCATTCCGCTCGCCGTGCTGCCGGGTTACGTCCACAGCGATCTGGGCTTTGGCGCGGTGATCGCGGGGCTGGTGATCAGCGTGCAATACCTCGCCACCCTGCTCAGCCGCCCGTACGCCGGCAAGATCATCGACAACCAGGGCAGCAAGCGCGCGGTGATGATCGGTCTGGCCGGATGCGGCTTGAGTGGTGTGTTTATGCTGATTTCGGCGTGGACACCCAACTTGCCGATGTTCAGCCTGATCAGCCTGTTGATCGGCCGTCTGGTGCTGGGCAGCGCGGAAAGTCTGGTGGGCTCCGGTTCGATCGGCTGGGGCATCGGCCGCGTTGGCGCGGCGAACACCGCCAAAGTCATCTCTTGGAACGGCATCGCCAGTTACGGCGCGCTCGCGGTCGGCGCGCCGTTCGGGGTCTGGCTGGTCGGCCAGCTGGGATTGTGGAGCATGGGCGTCAGCATCATTCTGCTGGCAGCGCTGGGCCTGCTGCTGGCCTGGCCGAAAACCGCGGCGCCGATTGTCGCCGGTGAGCGCCTGCCATTCATGCATGTGCTCGGTCGCGTGTTCCCCCACGGCTGCGGCCTGGCGCTGGGCTCGATTGGTTTCGGCACCATCGCCACCTTCATCACCCTGTATTACGCCACCCGGCACTGGGACAACGCGGTGCTGTGCCTGAGCCTGTTCGGCGCCAGCTTCATCGGCGCGCGACTGCTGTTCGGCAACCTGATCAACCGCCTCGGCGGCTTCCGCGTAGCGATCGCCTGCCTCTCGGTGGAAACCCTCGGCCTGTTGCTGCTGTGGCTGGCGCCGGATGCACATTGGGCGCTGGCCGGGGCGGCGTTGAGCGGCTTCGGCTTCTCGCTGGTGTTCCCGGCGCTGGGCGTGGAAGCGGTGAATCTGGTGCCAGCCTCCAGCCGTGGTGCGGCGGTCGGCGCGTATTCGTTGTTCATCGATTTGTCGCTGGGGATCACCGGACCATTGGCGGGGGCAATTGCGGCCGGTTTCGGCTTTGCTTCGATCTTTCTGTTTGCCGCCATTGCCTCACTGAGCGGCCTGATCCTGAGTGTGTATTTGTACCGCATTAAACCAAAACACCACTTTCATTGATCGTCCAATATTGGCCATTCATTGGTTCCGAATGGCCAATGCACAACCGCGGTTTTTATAAGCTAACCATGCAAACGGAAAATGGCGAAGCTACCGTTTTCTCTATTTTTACTGGATACAAACACAATTTTTCGATCTTCCTGAACAGCGAGATCGTGAATAATCTGGTCTTTTGGAAATACAACCTTTCCAGCAACACCAAACCCCTCGTCCCAACCCATGTCTTGTTCAAGACTGGCAATAAATGCCTGACTATCCGACCCAACACGCAAATAAGCATAACCTGCTACCACAACGGTTGATTTCAAATTATAGAGTGCTGCTTTCGTCATATAGATATCGCTGAAATCATCAGTGATAAATCCTCCCCACCCTTGTTTGCCAAAAAGTGGATCTTCCTCGCCTTTGAGCCCGCGACGTTGAAGCTGGAGATACAGATACTGCGGAACTCCATTATCCGAAGTACCTACAATATAAAACTTATCGTCACGTTTCAGAATCACATTTTTAACCGAAGGTACTCCATCATAATAACCTCCTGCCCCAAAACTGGAGTCAAGATTACCACGGGCATCATACCGGCCAACAAACCAACGTTTATCACGTAGACCGTCTGAAGCGGCGACAACATAACCATTCCCTTGGCGAAACATATCCTGTCCTATGACTAAGACAGATGGTCCTCGGTAAACCAATCGGTACCCGCCATAACCGAACGTTTCGTCCAAACTACCGTTATTTGTTAACTTGACCAGGAACGCTCTATCGAAAAGTCCTCTGTCATCAAGCGTGGTCAGAAGCAAAACGCCGCCATCGTCCAATAATTCCAAAGTTCCGTGGTAGTCGCGGCCTTTATCCGTCAGAGGCTGCTTCACCTTTGGAACATCTGAACTTGAAGGAACAACATCTTTCAGATCTGGACTCCACAACATGACTCCTTTGCTACCAAACCCTTCATCAAGTCCTCCATTCAAATCGAATCGAGCCAGACCGGTAGCACGATTAAAGCCGTCTTTACGAGCGAAGAACCCCATCACATACTTGCCATGAACACTATCAAACTTCACGCTATAGGGCTGCGGCAAATCCCACCCAGGAAAAAACTCCGAGAGTTTGAAAAAAACACTACCCGCTTTTCCGAAACTCTCGTCGATACCTCCTTCCTCATCAAGCATGCACAGGTAAATCTCTTGCCGCTCCTCGTCAGTTGCTGCGCAAAGAATCCTGTTCGGTTCTGAGAGAAGAGTGACGACCCGAGATTGAAGTCTCTGATGTTCTTTTCCATATAAAACGACCTCACCGCGCACACCAAAATCAGTATCAGGAGTACCACGCACAACATTTAAGTTACTCATTTGCTTTTGCTCAATCAATAAAAAGAAAGCTCAGTAAACGTGTAACAGGAATCCGGCACACCTGTCAGATATGACAGTCAGGTAGACCAATTAGTAATAAGAGAGTCGTTCGATATCCGGAAATTGATTTAAATTGAGTGGCGCGTAATGGATACATTGCTCGCGCCTGCTGAAATGGAACAATTTCAAGACGCCAATTCTTAAAAATCCACCTTGCCGCGCCCAGCCTTGATGCTGCCGCGCTTGGTCTTGGATTCGAGCCGGCGCTTCTTCGAGCCGAGGGTTGGTTTGGTCGGGCGGCGTTTCTTTTCAACCTTGGTGGCGCTGAGGATCAACTCGGTCAGGCGCTCCAGCGCATCGGTCCGGTTGGCTTCCTGCGTGCGGTACTGCTGAGCCTTGATGATCAGCACGCCATCGCTGGTGATGCGACTGTCACGCAGCGCCAGCAGCCGTTCCTTGTAGAACTCGGGCAAGGACGAGGCCGGAATGTCGAAGCGCAGGTGCACGGCGCTGGAGACCTTGTTGACGTTCTGCCCACCGGCGCCTTGCGCGCGGATGTACGTCAGTTCGATCTCGGCATCCGGCAAATGCACGTTGTTGGAAATCTCCAGCATGGAAAAAAGTCCGAATTCAGAGCGTGCAGGATACCGCGATTAGCCACAAAGCAGGTCTCCTGCGGCCATGCGCAACTTCTTGCATCAATCGTTTCTTGTTATGATCCCCAGCGAAAATTTACCAGTTCAATGCAGGAAGCATAAGCATGAGCAATAAAGCAGTTATCGTTTTTAGTGGCGGACAGGACTCGACGACCTGTTTGATCCATGCACTGAGCCACTATGACGAAATTCATTGCATCACGTTTGACTATGGTCAGCGTCATCGCGCGGAAATCGAAGTCGCGCAGCAACTGGCCAAACAGCTCGGCGTGACCGTGCATAAAGTGATGGATGTATCTTTGCTGAATGAGCTGGCCATCAGCAGCCTGACTCGCGACAACATCCCGGTTCCGACGGTTAATAGTTCTGGCGAAAGTCTGCCGAGCACCTTTGTACCGGGAAGAAACATCCTGTTTTTGACCCTCGCCTCTATTTACGCCTATCAGGTACAAGCCAGAACGGTCATCACCGGGGTTTGCGAAACGGACTTCTCGGGCTATCCGGATTGCCGGGACGAGTTCGTCAAGGCACTGAACAAAGCCCTTGAGCTGGGCATGGATTACCCATTGAAACTTGATACTCCGCTGATGTGGCTGAACAAGGCGGAAACCTGGGCATTGGCCGATCATTACCATCAGCTTGATTTGGTTCGCCACCAGACACTGACCTGCTACAACGGCATAACCGGTAGCGGATGTGCAAATTGCGACGCTTGCAATCTTCGCGCAAAAGGCCTCAATGAGTTTCTGGAAAACAAGGATGAGGTGATGAACAGCTTGAAAACGAAGCTGAATCTGCAATAAAGCACCGAGCATATAAAAATGCGCTCACTCGAAAATGTCGAGTGAGCGCATTATTTAATCCATCAAGCCTGACTACCCGTCAGATACCTCTTGAACAATGACCTGGCACCGTATGCCGGCATGATATTGAAGAACGCAAAACCGACCTTTATCGCGATCTGGACGTAAATCATGCTGAGTATCGCGCTGTTCTCCATCGTCCCGTAAAAGGCGATGTAGCAGAAAAGAAAACTGTCGATTATCACCGCAAACAAAGTACTCAGAAACACCCGCAAGAAGAGAAATCGGGAGTTGGTCAGTTCTTTGATTTTGCACAACAGATAAGAGTTTATATTTTCCGACACCAGAAACGATACAGACGAAGCTATCAGCACCGACGACAACTGACTGATCACATCATTGTAAGGCCCGTCGAGTTTCCACCCGGGTAGCCCGGGAAGGTACGTAGTCATGGCCAGCAAAATGATAATGGCCGCATTACTGATGAACGCGAAGAGTATCGCCTTGCGCGCCAACCGGAGGCCGAAGGTTTCATTCAGCAAGTCGACGATCAAAAACGTCAGCGGATACAGGAAAGTACCCGGCGTTACGACAATATCAAAATATTCCAGATAGATAGGCTTGGTCGCCGCAATGCTGGTAAAAATATAAAGCGTGAACAGCATCAGGTTCAGAATGATATAAATCATCCAGGAACTCTCGTGGCGATCATTTATTTCATAAGCGGTAAGCGACCCTCCCTGGGAGTAGAATTTCTTGTACAGATTCTTTACTTCTATCTTGTTCAGATTATCCATAATCTCACTATTCAACACTTCACTCAGCTTTATTTTAATTATCTTGCCTGTCGCAATGACCATGATCACCGCCAGGCTTTTTCCGTTTTCGAACCCCAACAGCTTATATTTGGTGTTTTCCCTTTCAACGCTGCAATCCATTAAATCGTTCCTCGATTATATCCCCGACAACACAAACACTCTCCAGCGCAAGATCAACCTCAGTTGTTATGAATAACTTTTTACCAACCTTGTCATACACCAGTTTTTCCTTGTCGATACTTGCCGCGCCCTTCTGCACGATCAGCAGGTCGCCCGGTTCATTCATGCCACTGACTTCATTTTCCAGCAGGACGCCTATCAAATTGAAAGACGTTCCAAAATAGTAAGTCAGTGGAAAAATCGTCGCCAACTCGCCGATTCGCTTATCCAGATTCTTTAGAAGCAGACTTTCCTTGATGACAGGCACTGCCGCCGGGTTCATGTTGCCCTGCGGCGAGATGCTGCTGTCGATGATTTCCTTTTCTTCAAACGAGATCGTCTCTATCTCTTCGTAGGACACTCCGAAAAAGTCGGAAATCTTGCGCACCGTGGACTGCTGTACGTTGACCACTTTCCCTTCAAGAATGTTGTAGATCGTGGTTCGGGTCAGTCCACTGGAATTACATAACGACAGCTGCGTTTCCCCACGACTCTTTATCAGGTACTTGATATTGTTCTTCAGATTCTCCGACCGTTCTCTTCTGTGCATGGAATGCTTACCGTCTTTTATAAAGGCAATTTGAAAATACCCCTCGAATCATCATTCAGGGACTCAACAGGCCCACTAGGAAATAGTTATACGGGTATTAGAGCCGCGGCAGATCATAGCATTCCCCCTCCCTGATTTCGGCATAAACATAGTGTCAACAACACCGCTGGTGTGAACCAGAAAGAACAATTCGAATTCTGTACTGACCCGTCAGTTCTGCTTATCGGCCAGCAGAATCTCGTGAATAGCGATCCTTCCCGCCTGCAGTTTTACACCCTGAGGCCCGGCGAAAAGAATCATTTTATTTGAACAATGTTCATTTTTCTGATTAATTTTCTGGTGTTCCGCCGTGAAAAACCTATGATGCGTCGGGCAACCGGGCTGTCGGCAGCGACCGCAGTCAGCAGAAAACGGGCCGTCGATACAGAGATTAGTTTGCGCGCACTGCCGCGAAAACAAGGAATCCGCTGTATCCGGTCGGGCAAGGGCAGAAACGCACGCACCCTCCGGTAAAACCAAGGAAGTCGCGCTCGTTCGCAGCGCGCTGCACACAGGGAAGGAATACAGACAATGGCAGTCCATACCGAACCGCTCATGAACCAGGCCGATCTGCTGCAACGGGGCCTGGCGGATCTGTGGGCGCAAGACGCTGAACTGGCAGGGATCCTCGACGCGGAAGTTGCCCGTCAGCACCAGGTGCTGTCGCTGGTCTCCTCCTCTTGCGCCGTCAGGCCCATGACCCTGGCCGCCTCCGCTTCGGCACTGGTCAATGTGACGGCCGAGGGGTTGCCCGGCAGACGTTACGGCGGCGGATGCGAAAACGTCGATCTGGTCGAAGCGCTTGCCATCCGCAGAGCGCAGGAACTGTTCGATGCCCAGTACGCAAGCGTGCAATCGCATTCGGCATCAAACGCCAATTACCACGTGCTGACCGCCCTGCTCGAACCAGGCGATACCCTGCTGGGAATGGGCGTCAAATACGGCGGCCATCACACCCATGGCAGCTCCACCTCATTCGCCGGCATTTACTACAAGGCGATTCGGTACGGCACGACTTCAGCGGGGGTCATCGATTACGACCAGGTGCGCAAACTGGCGCTCGCCCATCGCCCACGCATCATCATGTGCGGCGCGACGGCGTACTCACGGGTCATCGATTTCCAACGATTTCGCCAGATTGCCGATGAAGCCGGCGCCATCCTGCTCGCCGATATTTCGCATATCGCCGGACTGGTTGCCACAGGGCGGCATCCCAGTCCGATCGACGTCGCACACGTCACCACCACCTGCACCCACAAACAACTCATGGGCCCGCGCGGCGGTCTGATCCTTTCGGGTCAAGCGGCGAACACCAAGGTGCCCGGCTTGAGGACGACATTCAGCCGCGCCCTCGACCAGGCCGTTTATCCGCGAATGCAGGGTGCGCCTGCCGTCAACATGATCGCTGCGAAGGCGGCGGCTCTGGCTTACGCAAAGTCCACGGAGTTCGACAGAAGCATGGGGCGGGTTCGTAGCACGGCTGACGAGTTCGCCAGCGCCTTTCAGGCTCACGACTACGAAGTCGTCGGCGGGGGCAGTGAAAACCATACGGTATTGATTCGGTTGCGTGGCGGCATCACCGGCGCCATTGCCGAGTCGGCGCTGGAGCGTTGCGCAATTATCGTGGACAAATATCGTGTACCGGGCGAGACACGCCCTTCACTCATTACCAGCGGTCTGCGCATCGGCACGGGCTCCATCGCGCAGCGCAGAATCGATCCGCGGGGATGTCGCCAGATCGTCGATCTGATCTGCCGGATCCTCGACAGTGTGAGACCGATCAGCGAGCAGGATTACCTGCTGGAACCGGCCTTGCGCGAGCAATTCCGGTTGCAGACCGAAGCGTTCTGCACAGCCCATCCCATCGCCGAATACGTCTGACGACCAATAAAAAACCCGGCACATTGGCCGGGTTTCTCACTTTCTGCGTCTGGCTTACTTCGCGGCAGAACCCGCCGCGTGCAGCGCCTGCTGCGCTCCACGCTTGTTCTTGATCACGTAGCAGACCCACATGAACACGACCCACACCGGAATCGCGTACACCGAGATCTGGATGCCCGGGATCAGCAGCATCACGCCAAGGATGAACACCACGAACGCCAGGCAGATGTAGTTGCCGTACGGGTACCACAGCGCCTTGAACAGTGGTGTCTGCTGCGTCTTGTTCATGTGCTGACGGAACTTGAAGTGCGAGAAGCTGATCATCGCCCAGTTGATCACCAGCGTTGCAACCACCAGCGACATCAGCAGTTCCAGCGCCTGCTGCGGGATCAGGTAATTGAGCAGCACCGCCACCAGCGTGACAGCCGCGGACGCCAGGATCGAACGCACCGGCACGCCGCGCTTGTCGATCTTCGCCAGACCTTTCGGCGCATCGCCCTGCTCGGCCATGCCCAGCAGCATGCGGCTGTTGCAGTAGGTGCCGCTGTTGTACACCGACAGCGCCGCGGTCAGGACCACGAAGTTGAGGATGTGCGCGGCGGTGTTGCTACCGAGCATCGAGAACACCTGCACGAACGGGCTGCCGCTGTACGAATCGCCGGACGCGTTGAGGGTTGCCAGCAGGCTGTCCCAAGGAGTCAGCGACAGCAGGATCACCAGCGCGCCGATGTAGAAAATCAGGATGCGGTAGATCACCTGGTTGATCGCTTTCGGGATCACGGTTTTCGGCTTGTCGGCTTCGGCTGCAGTGAAACCGAGCATTTCCAGGCCACCGAAGGAGAACATGATGATCGCCATGGCCATCACCAGGCCGCTGACGCCGTTGGGGAAGAACCCGCCGTGCGACCACAGGTTGCTGACCGAGGCCTGCGGGCCGCCATGGCCGCTGACCAGCAGGTAGCTGCCCAGCGCAATCATGCCGACGATCGCCACGACTTTGATGATCGCGAACCAGAATTCGGCCTCCCCGAAGACTTTGACGTTGGCCAGGTTGATCGCGTTGATCAGCACGAAGAAGGCGGCGGCGGTGACCCAGGTCGGGATGTCCGGCGCCCAGTAATGGATGTATTTGCCGACTGCAGTCAGCTCCGACATGCCCACCAGAATGTACAGAATCCAGCAGTTCCAGCCCGACAGGAAACCGGCAAAACCGCCCCAGTACTTGTGCGCGAAATGACTGAAGGAACCGGCCACCGGCTCTTCGACGATCATCTCGCCGAGCTGGCGCATGATCATGAAGGCGATGAAGCCGCAGATGGCGTAGCCGAGGATCATCGACGGGCCGGCGGATTTCAGGACCCCGGCCGAGCCGAGGAACAATCCGGTACCGATCGCGCCACCGAGGGCGATCAGTTGAATATGGCGATTTTTCAGGCCGCGTTTCAGCTCGCCTGATTGCGAGTTTTGTCCACTCATGAAAAAGGTCCCACGCAAGGTTTGATGATGTTCAGTAGACGTTGCTGCAAGGTTGCGATTTCAGACAACCCCGATCAAACCCCAGCGCAAGCACCAGGAATTCAGCGTTTTTACAACGGTCATGCGTCACCTGTTTGTTTTTATCTGTGACGAAATCGAACCCGACACGCTTGTGACGTGGCGGAGTGAACAAGGCGGATAACCTTGAGATTTGCGCGATTACGCAGAGGGTCACAGTTAAAACGCGGCGCATTGTACACCGCTAACCCCCTGCTGCCAGACCCCACTGGATCAGCGTGGCGCTTGCCGGGATTGCGTGGGTCCGCCTCGAGACACTCGGGCGGCTGCAAAAATTGAGTCAGGCCTTTGCAGGCCATCGACGGGGACGAGGAAAAAAACGTCCCGCGCAGAGAAGTGGAGATCGATCACGGCGTTCATTGCGCCTCCTTCTTGTTATGCACCTGCACGACAGGCATGAGGCGCATCTCACCCTGCAAACAGCGCTGAAACAAGCGCGCCAGAGCCCTGCGCGACGCCTTTGCAGCCGGGCTTCGGCAGGTTTTCCTTACAGCCTCGGCAAGGGGCTAAATCCACTGGGCTTTACCGGGGTTTTCGTAAACTTTTCGTTACGAGGCGTAACGCAGATTTTCCATTTCGGAAAATTCTGTAGGACGTCTGCAAATTGACGGTAGCAAGCTTGCTAATGAAAGTTGCCGCTTAGTTTTTTGTTTTCAAATAAGAAATCCGCCGCTTAAAAACAGAATAAAAAGTTTATTTAAATTTTAAATAAATAATTTTTTGCATTACAAAACACCCTGAACTAGGTTCTTCACGTCTTGCCGGCCAACTCGACCGGCCAGTCATAACCGTGAAAGTCATCTAGGAGATCGACCATGCAAGCACTGGAAAAAGACCTGGACACCGAACTGCAACTGGACGAATGGTTCGAAGCACCGACCCATGAGGCGGCTGTGGAAATGATGCAAGCCGACGCGGTGGTTCCGTTCGGCACGGCGATGTGGCCTCTGTAAGACATCCCCGGGCAGGCACGATCCGGCCGGTCGTGCCTGCCGCTTTCTTCACGGTCAGTCAGGGAGGACTCATGGATAAGCCCCGCGCGATCTCGCATTTCCTTTACTACCTCGAACATCACCCTGCCCTTGCCGGTCTCGATTCGGCGAAGGTACTGCTCGGCCACACCGCCGATTACGAACCCTTGACCGGCGCCATCGCCGAACAGGCCGGCGATCATCCCCGCTTCACCTTCAGCGCCAGACGCCTGGACCTGGAAAGCACCGCAACGCTGACCGCGGCGATTGCCGACAGCGATCTGTACATTTTCTTCTACGACTCTTCCACCCTGCCCAACCCGCGCCCCGACGGCCCGGAGTTCGTTCGCGCCCTGCAGGGCGTGATGGCGGAAAACTGGAAGAAGTCGCTGCTGTTCAAGGATTACGGCGACTATTTCTACGACACTTTCAGCGTCACCCCGCAGCGCATCGCCGGGCTCAACAGCCACTTGATCCAGCGCATGTCCCAAGCGACGACGCTGAGCTTCAAGGACGACCACGGCTCCTGGTTTGAAACGCCGCTGAGCAGCATCAAGAAGTGGACCGACATCAACGGTGTCGGCAACTTCGACCTGGCCCCCGGCGAAATCGCCACCCACAGCGAAGCCATCAACGGCCATGTGAAATTCAAGGGCACGTTCCTCAGCACCATCCCGTTTGCACGCAAGTACGGCGTGCTGGAGTCGCCACTGGAACTGTGGATCGAGAACTCGACCATCAGCCGCATCGCCACCGATGTGCCGGGACTGGAACACGATTTCAACAAATACCTGGACGCCAACCCGTCGAACCGGCGCATCGAGGAATTGGGGATTGGTACCAATGAAGGGGTGAAAGATCTGTATGCGCGCAATGCCGGGTTCGAAGAGCGGCATTGTGGGTTGCATCTGGGACTGGGCGGTGGGGCCAAGGGCAGTCATCACCTGGACCTGATCTTCTCTGGCGGGGTGTTGGCGCTGGATGACAAGCCGGTGTTTGATGGGCGGTTTGTGTTCTAGCCTGATTTTTCTTTATTGAAGCCACTGGCCTCTTCGCGAGCAAGCCCGCTCCCACAGTAGGATTTGTGTACGACGCAGATCCACTGTGGGAGCGAGCTTGCTCGCGAAGAGGCCGGTTCAGCCAATGCAACTCTTTCGCCAGACGAAAAAAAACGCCAACCCTGCGGTTGGCGTTTTTCATTCAGACGCTAAAGCCGATCACTCCGGCTTCTTGCGCCCGAAACCCGGACGCTGACCGGAACCGGCCGGTGCGCCACGGCGCTTGCCCGACGGCTTGTCACCGTCGACCAGCTTGATACCCGGACGCTTCGGTGCAGGCTTGGCCGGACGCTTGTTGCTGGTGTCGGCAGGACGATCCGCTACCGGCGTACCGCGACCGGCCGGCGCACGACCTTCGCCACGCTCGGTACGACCACGCGGAGCGCGCTCGCCATCCGGACGTGCAGCCGGCTTGCGCCCCGGACGCTCGCCTTCGATCTGCGGCTCACGGCTCGGACGCGGACCGGTCGGCGCGCCAGCGGCTGGACGCAGGGTACGCACGCGCTCGGTCTTGGCCATCGGCCGCGACGATTTGCGCTGCATACGTTCCAGCTTGTCCTTGCTCTTGGCGTTGAGTTGCGGCATCGCTACTGGCGTCAGGCCGACTTCAGCACTCAGTACATCGACTTCGTACTGGCTCATTTCGCGCCAGCGGCCCATCGGCAGATCAGAGTTGAGGAACACCGGACCGAAACGCACGCGCTTCAGACGGCTAACCACCAGCCCTTGAGATTCCCACAGACGACGAACCTCACGGTTACGGCCTTCCATCACCACGCAGTGATACCAGTGGTTGAAGCCTTCGCCGCCCGGTGCCTGTTGAATGTCGGTGAAACGCGCCGGGCCGTCTTCCAGCACCACGCCCGCTTTCAGGCGCTCGATCATTTCGTCGTCGACTTCACCGCGTACACGCACGGCGTACTCACGGTCCATCTCGTAGGACGGGTGCATCAGGCGGTTGGCCAGCTCACCGTCGGTGGTGAACATCAGCAGGCCGGTGGTGTTGATGTCGAGACGACCGATGTTGATCCAGCGGCCTTCTTTCGGACGCGGCAGTTTGTCGAACACGGTCGGACGGCCTTCCGGGTCGTCACGGGTGCAGATTTCGCCATCGGGCTTGTTGTACATGATCACGCGGCGTACCGACTCGGCAGCCTCTTCGCGCTTGATCACCTTGCCATCGATGGTGATGGCGTCGTGCATGTCGACGCGCAGGCCGAGGGTGGCGTCTTTGCCATTGACCTTGATCCGGCCTTGGCTGATCCAGGCTTCGACGTCACGGCGCGAGCCAACGCCGATACGGGCGAGGACTTTCTGCAGTTTTTCGCCTGCTGGGCCGATTTCCTGGTCGTCTTGCTGATTGATGTCACTCATCTGGGCACCTCCCGGTGTGGTCTGTTCAGGCGACGCCTGAAGCATTGAAATCTGGTTTTCGGGCGAAGGGATCGCCGAAGGGTCGCGAATCATACGCGGATGTGCGCCATCGCGCATCAGAGACTAGCTGATCGATCGCCAGTTATTTCTTTTTCCGCCGACCGGCGCCACCGAGCTTGATCAGGCGCAGCGCGGCTTCGGCCAGCACCGTGCGCTTGTCGTCCTTGTCGAGTTTCTTCCAGGCACGGATCTCGCGCTTGCTGCGGCCACAGCCGAGACAGATGTCGTCGCTGAACTTGCACAGGCTGATGCACGGGTCTTTGGTGGAACTCATCGAATACTCCAGAACGACACTTGCCCCTGTGGGAGCGGGCTTGCTCGCGAATGCGGTGTATCAGGCAATACATGCATATCTGACACACCGCATTCGCGAGCAAGCCCGCTCCCACAGGGGTTGACCAGTGATCTTGAAAACCGTGTCAGTCCTCGAACTCGCGGCGTTCGGCTTCGATGGCTTCCGCCAGCGCACGGGCTTCGGCTTCTTCTTCGCTCAGCTCGGGTTCAGGTTCTGGCACCGGTTGTTCGAGGGCGGCGACGGCGGCCAGGAGTTTTTCCCGGGCTTCGGCAACGCCCAGCACGTCCTCTTCCGGTTCGGCTTCAGGCTCGGCCTCAAGTTCAACGTCAATCGCCGGTTCGACGGTCTCGGCTTCCGGCTCAGTCGTCGACGCTTCACCATCCGCAGCATCGCGCAACAGATCGTCGAAGTCGGTCTTGATCCCCTCCTCCATGCTGTCCAGCTCCAGCAACAGCGTGTGGAAACTGGTTTCTTCCTTCGGTTCTTCCGGCTCGGCGCTGGCGTCGGCCTGTTCCTGCAGACCCTGCGGTACCGGTGCGTCGTCAAAATCGAGGACCGGCTCGGTTTCCATCTCGCGCAGCTCAGCCAGCGGTGGCAGGTCTTCGAGGTTCTTCAGGTTGAAGTGATCGAGAAACGCCTTGGTAGTGGCGAACATCGCCGGCTTGCCCGGCACGTCGCGGTAACCGACGATGCGGATCCACTCGCGCTCGATCAGCGTCTTGACGATGTTGGTATTGACCGCCACACCCCGCACGTCTTCAATCTCGCCGCGGGTGATCGGCTGGCGATAGGCAATCAGCGCCATGGTTTCCAGCAGCGCGCGGGAGTAACGCTGCGGACGCTCTTCCCACAGACGGCCGACCCACGGTGAAAACTTCTCGCGGATCTGCAAGCGGTAGCCGGAGGCGACTTCCTTGAGCTCGAACGCGCGGCCTTCGCAGGACTTGGCCAGCAGGCTCAGGGCTTTCTTGAAGACCGGCGGTTCAGGGCGCTCGCCTTCTTCGAACAGTTCGAAAAGGCGTTCAAGCGATTGCGGCTTTCCCGAGGCCAACAGAAAGGCTTCAAGCAGGGGCGCCAGCTCGCGGGGTTCAGTCAGGTTCATGTTTCGACTCGTTATTCGGCTCGGGCTCGCACGTGGATCGCGGCGAACGGCTCATTCTGCACCAGCTCGACCAAGGATTCCTTGACCAGTTCAAGGATCGCCATAAAGGTCACCACCACGCCGAGGCGACCTTCCTCGGCGGTGAACAGCTCGACGAACGGTACAAAACCGCCGCCCTTGAGCCGTTCCAGCACATCGCTCATGCGCTCGCGGGTCGACAGTGCCTCGCGACTGACCTGGTGGCTCTCGAACATGTCGCCCCGGCGCAGCACTTCGGCCATGGACATCAGAATCTCTTCCAGCGCGACATCCGGCAACAGCTTGCGCGCCCGGGCTTCCGGGGCGTCGAGCTTGGGCACGACCACATCGCGACCGACCCGGCTCAGGCCATCGATGCCTTCGGCGGCAGCCTTGAAGCGCTCGTATTCCTGCAGGCGACGGATCAGTTCGGCGCGCGGGTCATCCTCTTCGTCTTCGACGGTTTCGGCGCGCGGCAAGAGCATCCGTGATTTGATCTCGGCCAGCATCGCCGCCATCACCAGATACTCGGCGGCCAGCTCCAGACGCACCGACTGCATCAATTCGACATAGCCCATGTACTGGCGGGTGATTTCCGCCACCGGGATGTCGAGGATGTTGATGTTCTGTTTGCGGATCAGGTACAGCAGCAGGTCAAGAGGGCCTTCGAAGGCTTCGAGAAACACTTCCAGCGCATCCGGCGGGATGTACAGGTCCAGCGGCATTTCCGTGACCGCCTGGCCATAGACCATGGCAAACGGCAGTTCCTGCTGGGCGCCGGCCTGGGGATCGACAACGGTTTCCACTGCGGACATTCAGGCCTCGACCATGAACGGCGCGGGGTCGCCGCAACCGACGCGGATCACTTCCGGGTCGTCGCCGGTCAGGTCAATCACGGTGGATGCCTTGATCCCGCCGAAACCGCCGTCAATGATCAGGTCCACTTGGTGTTCGAGCAATTGACGCATTTCGTACGGATCGCTCAGCGGATCTTCATCGCCGGGCATGATCAGGGTCACGCTCATCAGCGGCTCGCCGAGTTCTGCCAGCAACGCCAGGGCAATCGGATGGCTCGGCACCCGCAGGCCAATGGTGCGTTTCTTCGGATGCAGCAACAGGCGCGGCACTTCACGGGTGGCGTTGAGGATAAAAGTGTAAGGCCCCGGCAGATGCGCCTTGAGAATGCGGAAGGTGCCGGTGTCGATCTTGGCGTAGTTGCCCAGTTGCGACAGGTCGCTGCAGATCAGCGCGAAGTTGTGCTTCTCGTCGAGCTGACGCAGACGGCGCACGCGCTCGATCGCGGTCTTGTCGCCGATCTGGCAACCGATGGCGTAGGAAGAGTCCGTGGGATAAATCACCACCCCGCCTTTGCGGATGATCTCGACCGCCTGTTTGATCAGGCGCGCTTGCGGGTTTTCCGGATGGATCTGGAAAAATTGACTCACGTTTTCTACCTGTTCAGACGGCGGCAATATCTGTGTCATGTTTGAACCGACACCACAGGGGTGGAAGGTCCTCGGGAACCGGCCGGTACTGGCCTATCTCGGACCAGCCTCCAGGGCCATGGAAATCACTGCCGGCGCTGACCAGCAGACCGAACTCGCGGGCAAGGATGGCCAGGCTGCCGACCTGTTCTGCGGGCTGATGGCCATTGACCACTTCGATTGCATGCCCGCCTGCTTGAATATAGTCGGCAATCAGCTTTCGGCGCTTGCTACGGGTGAAATCGTAGTGCCATGGATGCGCCAGACTGACCCACGCCCCGGCGGCACGCAGGGTGCCGACGGTGTCTTCCAGCGTCGGCCAGTGCTGCTTGACGTCACCCAGCTTGCCGGCGCCGAGCCATTTGCGAAACGCCTCGGCGCGATCCTTTACAAAACCTTCACGCACCATCCAGTCGGCAAAATGCGGGCGGGCCGGGGCGTTGCCGCTGTCGCCCAGCTCCTGCTGGATCTGCCGGGCACCGTCGAGGGCACCGGGCATACCTTTGAGGCCGAGCTTGCGGCTTATTTCCTCCGACCGCAGCCAGCGGCCATCGTGTAATCTGGCGATCGCCTCGACCAATGGCGCGGCGTTGACGTCGAAACCGTAGCCCAGCACGTGGATGGTCGCCCCGCCCCAGGTGCAGGACAGTTCGACACCATTGACCAGTTGCATGCCCAGTTCTTCGGCGGCGCTGCGCGCTTCGGCGAGGCCTTCAAGGGTGTCATGATCGGTCAACGCCAGGACTCGCACGCCGTTTTCAAACGCACGCGCAACCAGAACCGCCGGCGCCAGGGCGCCATCGGAGGCCGTGCTGTGGCAGTGCAAATCAACATTCACGGGGAGTTGTAACCTCAAATCAGCTGGCGCTATCGCGCGCCCATATGTTTGTTATTATGCCGCCACATCCAGCTTCTGGCTCTCACTGTGAAACAATTCATCGATTTCATCCCGCTTCTGCTGTTCTTCATCGTTTACAAACTTGATCCACGGGTTGTCGATATCGCCGGCCACGAGGTCACTGTAGGCGGTATTTACAGCGCCACGGCGATGCTGATCATCAGCTCCCTGGTGGTCTACGGCGCGTTGTTCATCAAACAGCGCAAGCTGGAGAAGAGCCAATGGCTGACCCTGATCGCCTGCCTGGTGTTCGGCAGCCTGACCCTGGCCTTCCACAGCGAGACCTTCCTCAAATGGAAAGCCCCGGTGGTCAACTGGCTGTTCGCCCTGGCCTTCATCGGCAGCCACTTCATCGGTGACCGCCTGCTGATCAAACGCATCATGGGCCACGCGCTGACCCTGCCGGATCCGGTCTGGACCCGCCTGAACATCGCCTGGATCGCCTTTTTCCTGTTCTGCGGCGCTGCCAACCTGTTCGTGGCGTTCACCTTCCAGAGCATCTGGGTCGACTTCAAGGTGTTCGGCAGCCTGGGCATGACCGTGCTGTTCCTGGTCGGTCAGGGCATCTACCTGTCCCGCCATCTGCATGACGCCGATACCACAACGCCAAAAACCGAGGACTGACATGCTTTACGCAATCATTGCCACCGACGTCGCCAACTCGCTCGAAGCCCGCCTCGCCGCGCGCCCGGCCCACCTCGAACGCCTGCAAGTGCTCAAGGGCGAAGGCCGCATCGTACTGGCCGGCCCGCACCCGGCGGTCGACAGCAATGATCCGGGCGCTGCGGGTTTCACCGGCAGCCTGATCGTCGCCGAATTCGACTCCCTGAGCGCCGCCCAGGCCTGGGCCGACGCCGATCCGTACATCGCCGCCGGCGTGTACGCCAATGTGATCGTCAAGCCGTTCAAGCAAGTTTTGCCGTAACCAAGGAATATCGAGGGACTCTGTGGCGAGGGGATTTATCCCCGATGGTTGCGCAGCAACCCAAAGCCATCCAATGCGGTGTGCCTGACACACCGCATGCTCCCATTTCAGGTCTGCTTCGCAGTCCATCGGGGCGGTGCGACGTTTCGCTGAATCCCCTCACCACAACAGCTCTCTCGCCACACTCAACCCACTCCAAGCACTGAACCTTCCCGCTTCTCCCCACTCTCAATCGCTCATTATTCTCGTTTGCCTGCCGACAACCTGCCCAATATCCATTTGCAAGCAGGAATCGCAATGCGCAAAGGTCCGTTGTGTCTGATGTGGGTCACGTTGTCGATCATGGCGCCCGCCCATGGTGAGGAAACCACCGAAAGCGGCAGCTCCACGCCATTGTCGTTAAGTGCCGGCAGTCAGATTACCGAACTGCAGCAGCGCCTGAAGGCCAGCGAGCAGCAGCGGGAAGAACTGAGCAAACAACTGCAAAATGCCGACAACACCCGCGAAAGCGCCCTGCTCGCCCGGTTGCGCCAGGAGAATCAGCGCCTGAAGCTGCAACTCAAGGAAGCCCAGGCCAGTCCATTGCCGCGTCTGTTGACCGAACAGCAGCAATGGTTCGTCACCGGCGCCGGGGTAGCGCTATTGGCGCTGCTGTGCGGTATCTTTGCCAGTGGAGCAAGCCGAAAACGTCGGCAATGGCTAAATTGAGTGAGTCATGAGCGAGCTGTTACTGATTGATGATGACCAGGAGTTGTGCGAACTCCTGAGTAGCTGGCTGAGCCAGGAAGGCTTCCAGGTACGCGCCTGCCACGATGGCCAGAGCGCGCGCAAAGCGCTGGCCGAATCGGCGCCTGCCGCTGTGGTGCTGGACGTGATGCTGCCCGACGGCAGCGGTCTGGAACTGCTCAAGCAATTGCGCAGCGAACACGCCGATTTGCCAGTGCTGATGCTCTCGGCCCGTGGCGAACCGCTGGATCGCATTCTCGGTCTGGAGCTGGGCGCCGACGATTACCTGGCCAAACCCTGCGATCCGCGTGAACTCACCGCGCGCCTGCGCGCCGTGCTGCGCCGCAGTCACCCGGCTGCCGTGTCGACCCAGCTCGAACTCGGCGACCTGAGCTTCAGCCCGGTGCGTGGCGTGGTCAGCATCGACGAGAAAGAACTGACCCTCACCGTTTCCGAAAGTCGTTTGCTCGAAGCCCTGCTCAAGCAGCCCGGCGAACCGCTGGACAAGCAGGAACTGGCGCAACTGGCCCTCGGCCGCAAGCTGACCCTGTACGACCGCAGCCTCGACATGCACGTCAGCAACCTGCGCAAGAAGATCGGCCCCCACCCCGACGGTCGCCCGCGAATCGTCGCCCTGCGCAGCCGCGGTTACTACTACAGCCTGTAAATCGGGAAATACCTGCCTGAATGCTATATGTGGCGAGGGAGCTTGCTCCCTCGCCACAGGCGCAGTGCCAGTGATATTTGTCAGGCAGGGTACGAAGCGTCTTTACCCAAGCTTTACGCAGCGCTGACCGCCGCTGACCTTGATCTCCGTAATCTGAACTCATCCGGAACGTACCGGGAACGAGACAAGGAGATACACCATGCGCAAGACTCTTATCGCTCTGATGTTCGCTGCCGCTCTGCCAACCGTCGCCATGGCCATGCCACAGGATGGTGGCCCGATGGGTGGCCCGCTCGACGGCCCACGCCACGGCGGTCAGATGCACGGCGAGCACGGCAAAGGCCCGTACAGCCAACTCGACCTGTCCCGTGAACAACGTGATCAGATCCGCAAGATCATGGGCGAGCAGATGCATGAGCGTCGCCAGGTAGTCGAGAAGTACCTGGAAAAACTCTCGCCGGCTGACCAGAAAGCCATGAAAGACGAGATGGCCGCCAACCACAAGAAAGCCGAAGCTGACGTACGCAACCTGCTGAAACCGGATCAACAGAAGAAATTCGACGAGATCCAGAAGAAACAGGCTGAACGCCGCGCCGAATGGGCCGAGTTCAAAGCGTGGAAAGCGCAACAACCGCAAAAAGCGCAATAATGCGATAACCTCGGATCCGACGGCTAAGCGTCGTCGGTTCTGTTGCCACTCAATCCAAATGTGGGAGCGGGCTTGCTCGCGAATGCGGTGTATCAGACAAAGTAATGTTGACTGACACACCGCATTCGCGAGCAAGCCCGCTCCCACATTGTTGAGTTTTTTGTTTGATTGAGGATTTTCTGTGCGTTCATTGTTCTGGCGTATTCTCGCGAGCTTCTGGCTGGCCATTGCTCTGGTGGCGGGGCTGTCGATTCTGCTCGGGCACATGCTCAACCAGGACGCGTGGATCCTCAGCCGCCATCCCGGCCTCAACACCCTGGCCGCCGAATGGACGCAAACCTACGAAGCCCAGGGCGAAGACGCCGCGCAGGACATCCTCGAACAGCGCAAACGCCAATATCACATCGATGTGCAGGTGCTGAACGAAAGCGGCGACCCGGTGGTGCGTGGCACCTTCCCGCGTCGCGCCGCCGCCTTCGAAGCCCGGCAGAACAACGATGACCGACGCCTGCCCTGGCGGCGCCTGACCGACGAATTCACCAGCGAAAAAACCGGCGACACCTATCTGTTCATCTTCCGCATCCCGCACCCGGAGCTCGACGCCTGGCACCGCGAAAGCCTGCTCTGGCCGCTGAGTGCGCTGGGCATTGCGCTGGTGGTGCTGACCCTGTTCAGCCTGCTGGTGACCTTCTCCATCACCCGCCCGCTCAGTCGTTTACGCGGTGCGGTGCATGATCTGGGGCAGACCACCTATCAGCAGAACAGCCTGGCGAAACTGGCCAACCGTCGCGATGAATTCGGCGTGCTGGCCAACGACTTCAACCGCATGGGCGCGCGCCTGCAAAGCCTGATCGGCAGTCAGCGCCAGTTGCTGCGCGATGTGTCCCACGAACTGCGCTCACCTTTGGCGCGACTGCGGATTGCGCTGGCACTGGCGGAACGGGCCAACCCGGAAGAACGGGAAAAGCTCTGGCCACGCCTGACCCGCGAATGTGATCGGCTGGAAGCACTGATCAGCGAGATTCTGGTGCTGGCACGGGTCGATGCCGACAACGCCAGTGCCGAAGCGGTAGACCTGAACGCCCTGCTCGGCACCTTGCAGAAAGACGCGCAACTTGGCTCGCCGGAGCAGACCGTGCGCCTGGATGCCGAACCACACCTGACGCTGACCGGCTGGCCGACCATGATCGAGCGCGCCGTCGATAACCTTTTGCGCAACGCCCAACGCTTCAACCCGGTGGGGCAGGCAATCGAATTGCAGGCCACACGTCAGGGCGAACGAATTGTGGTGAGTGTGCGCGACCACGGGCCGGGCGTGCAGGCCGAGCATCTGAGCCAGTTGGGCGAGCCGTTCTACCGGGCGCCGGGGCAGACGGCGGCCGGGCATGGTCTGGGCCTGGCGATTGCCAAGCGCGCGGCGGAGCGGCATGGCGGGAGTCTGCTGCTGGCCAATCATCCTGAGGGCGGGTTTGTCGCCAGCCTGGAATTGCCGTTGGTGCCAGGGGCAATTGTCCAGCCTTAAAAGCCCCTCACCCCAGCCCTCTCCCGGAGGGAGAGGGAGCCGACCGAGGTGTTATACGAAGTGCATCGACCTGGCAAACCGTGTCGATATGGATTCAGTGAAGATCGCTCCGCCCGGCGCATCCCTGGAGCATGCCAATCAATCCCCTCTCCCTTGGGGAGAGGGAGCCGACCGAGGTGTTATGCGAAGTGCATCGACCTGGCAAACCGTGTCGATATGGATTCAGTGAAGATCGCTCCGCTCGGCGCATCCCTGGCGCATGCCAATCAATCCCCTCTCCCTTGAGGAGAGGGAGCCGACCGAGGTGTTATGCGAAGTGCATCGACCTGGCAAACCGTGTCGATTATGGATTCAGTGAAGATCGCTCCGCCCGGCGCATCCCTGGAGCATGCCAATCAATCCCCTCTCCCTTGGGGAGAGGGAGCCGACCGAGGTGTTATGCGAAGTGTATCGACCTGGCAAACCGTGTCGATATGGATTCAGTGAAGATCGCTCCGCCCGGCGCATCCCTGGAGCATGCCAATCAATCCCCTCTCCCTTGGGGAGAGGGAGCCGACCGAGGTGTTATGCGAAGTGCATCGACCTGGCAAACCGTGTCGATATGGATTCAGTGAAGATCGCTCCGCTCGGCGCATCCCTGGCGCATTCCCCAATCAATCCCCTCTCCCTCCGGGAGAGGGAGCCGACCGAGGTGTTGTGCGAAGTGCATCGACCTGGCAAACCGTGTCGATATGGATTCAGTGAAGATCGCTCCGCTCGGCGCATCCCTGGCGCATACCCCAATCAGTCCACTCTCCCTTGGGGAGAGGGAGCCGACCGAGGTGTTATGCGAATTGCATCGACCTGACAAACCGTGTCGATATGGATTCAGTGAAGATCGCTCCGCTCGGCGCATCCCTGGCGCATTCCCCAATCAATCCCCTCTCCCTCCGGGAGAGGGTTAGGGTGAGGGGCTTTTGATGTTCAGGCCTTGGAAGGCCAGGCGCTGACGAACTCGGCCAGATCGACCTTCTCCGCCACACGCGGCTCTTTCTGCGGCGTGCCGAGGTACAGAAAGGCAATCACTTGTTCGTCTTCAGCCAGGCCCAGCCCCTTGGCCACGTGCGCCGAATACGCCAGATCACCGGTACGCCACACCGCACCAATCCCCTGCGCGTACGCCGCCAGCAGAATCCCGTGAGCCGCACACCCCGCCGCCAGCAACTGCTCGGCCTTCGGATACTTGACGTGATCCTGCAGTTTCGCGATCACCACGACCACCAGCGGCGCCCGCAGCGGGCCGTTGCGCGCCTTGTCGATCATCGCTTCAGTGACTTCGCCTTCCTGCATCTGCGCCGCTTCGGCCAGCAACTCGCCCATTTGCTCACGTGCCGCGCCTTCGACGGTGAGGAAACGGTACGGCTGCAAGTGGCCGTGATCCGGTGCGCGCAGGGCTGCGCCAAACAGGGCTTCGCGCTGCTCGGCGGTAGGGGCCGGTTCGACCAGGCGTGGAACGGAAACACGGTTGAGCAAAGCGTCGAGAGCCTGCATCGGCCACCTCCTGAGAAAAATGTGCGGCTATTCTAGCGGTATCCGGCAACAGGGTGCCGGTTTACATGCCCTGCCCCACGGGTAGAATGGCGCCCTTCCTACATCAGCCCGAGCGGACTTCATGGCGTTGCCGACCTTACGGATTATTGGTTTCATCATCGGCATCTTCCTGATCACCCTGGCCATCGCCATGGTTGTGCCCATGGCCACCCTGGTGATTTTCGAGCGCACCGGCGATCTGCCGTCGTTCCTCTGGGCGAGCATGATCACCTTCGTCGCCGGCCTCGCACTGGTGATCCCCGGCCGCCCCGAGCACATTCACCTGCGCCCGCGCGACATGTACCTGCTGACCGTCAGCAGTTGGCTGGTGGTGTGCATTTTCGCCGCGCTGCCGTTTTTGCTGACCCAGCACATCAGCTACACCGATTCGTTCTTCGAAAGCATGTCCGGCATCACCGCCACCGGCTCGACCGTGCTCAGCGGGCTCGACACCATGTCCCCGGGGATCCTGATGTGGCGCTCGCTGCTGCACTGGCTCGGCGGTATCGGCTTCATCGGCATGGCGGTGGCGATTCTGCCGTTGCTGCGCATCGGTGGCATGCGCCTGTTCCAGACCGAATCGTCCGACCGCTCGGAAAAGGTCATGCCGCGCTCGCACATGGTGGCGCGCCTGATTGTGGCGGCCTACGTCGGCATCACCATCCTCGGCAGCCTGGCGTTCTGGTGGGCCGGGATGAGCCCATTCGATGCGATCAACCACGCGATGTCGGCGATTTCCACCGGCGGTTTCTCGACCTCCGACCAGTCCCTGGCGAAGTGGACGCAACCGGCGGTGCACTGGGTCGCGGTGGTCGTGATGATTCTCGGCAGCCTGCCGTTCACGCTGTACGTGGCGACCATGCGCGGCAACCGTCGTGCGCTGATCAAGGATCAGCAAGTGCAGGGTTTGCTCGGCATGTTGCTGGTGACCTGGCTGGTGCTCGGCACCTGGTATTGGTGGACCACCAAGCTGCACTGGCTGGAAGCGCTGCGGCACGTGGCGCTGAACGTAACGTCGGTGGTCACCACCACCGGTTTTGCCCTCGGCGACTACAGCCTGTGGGGCAATTTCTCGCTGATGCTGTTTTTCTATCTGGGCTTTGTCGGCGGCTGCTCCGGCTCGACGGCGGGCGGGATCAAGATCTTCCGTTTCCAGGTCGCCTACATCCTGCTCAAGGCCAACCTTAACCAGCTGATTCACCCGCGCGCGGTGATCAAGCAGAAGTACAACGGTCACCGTCTCGACGAAGAGATCGTGCGTTCGATCCTGACCTTTTCGTTCTTCTTCGCCATCACCATCTGCGTGATCGCCCTGCTGCTGTCGCTGCTCGGCGTCGACTGGATGACCGCGTTGACCGGCGCTGCCAGCACCGTGTCCGGCGTCGGCCCGGGCCTGGGCGAGACCATCGGCCCGGCGGGCAACTTTGCCACCTTGCCGGATGCCGCGAAGTGGATTCTGTCATTCGGCATGCTGCTCGGCCGACTGGAGATCATTACGGTGTTTGTGCTGTGTATTCCGGCCTTTTGGCGTCACTGACCGGCGCCTGCAACAGCCGCGCCCGGTAATCGCCGGGCGTGGTGTCGAACCAGCGGCGAAACGCGCGGAAGAAGTTGCTCGGATCGGCAAACCCCAGCAGATAGGCAATCTCCAGCAAGGTCATGTTCGGCTGCGCCAGATACTGCTCGGCCAGTTCGCGGCGGGTGTCGTCGAGCAACTGCTGAAAACTGGTGCCCTCCTCCTGCAACCGGCGCTGCAAGGTGCGCTGCGACAGATGCAGGGTCTGCGCCACGGTATCGCGCTTGGGTTCGCCCTGAGGCAGTAAACGGCATAACACCTGGCGCGCCTTGTGGGTCACGCGGCTTTCAGAGAATCGCGCCAGGTATTCCCCGGCAAACCGGTCGTGCAGCAGCGCCATGGCTTCGTTGGCGGTGGGCAGCGGTGCTTCCATGTCGGCGCGTTCGAAAATCAGCGCATCGTACGGCGCGTTGAACATCAGCGGCGCGTGGAAGGCTTGTCGGTAGGGTTGCAGGTCTGCGGGTTCGTCACCCTGAAACAGCACTTTGACCGGGTGCAGGGTGCGTCCGGTCAACCAGCCGCACAGGCCAAGCGCACAGGCCAGCGAGGCTTCGGCGCTCTGCCGGGTTGGCGGCAGGTGATCGCCATGCACCGTCAGAATCAGCGCATAGCCTTCTTCGAGCAGACGAAAACTCAGGTCGGCGCTCTCGGCGATGATCCGCTGATAACGCACCAGCCGTTGAAAGCCTTCGGCCAGGGTGTTGCTCGACATCAAGGCATAGCCGGCAACGTGGAACGACGCCGGGCGTACCACCTTGCCCATGTTCAGGCCGATCGCCGGGTTGCCGGACAGCTCGACCGCCCGTTGCCAGAGGCGGGTCATGGAATCTTGCGGGAAGCGCGCATCCGGATCATCCAGGGCCGCGTAATCGAGCCCCAGTTGCTTGAACAGTACCCGGCAATCCAGGCCGTCCATCTCCAATGCTTTGACAATCCCCATCGCCCAGCTTGCAGAAGTCGTTCGTTCGCTCATGGCGTTATTCTTTTACATGATGGATCGCATGTTACGACCCGATTTGCGAAGGATACTAAAGTGGCGCCCATTGTCACTGGCTGATGCCAGTGTTCACTCTAGACTCAAATAAGCTACCCGCCGAACAACTTGCCGTCAGAACAATAACCACAGAGATCGCAGTCGTGGAAAACATCAAGCAATTCAACACTTTCGCCGAGTTCTACCCGTATTACCTCAGCGAACACGCCAACAGTACCTGCCGACGATTGCATTTCATCGGCACCACGCTGGTGATTTTCATTCTGGCCATGACCATCGCCAAAGGCGCTTGGCTGCTGTTGCTGGCCCTGCCGCTGGCCGGTTACAGCTTTGCCTGGGTCGGCCACTTCTTCTTTGAAAAGAACCGCCCGGCGACTTTCCAGCATCCGCTGTACAGCCTGCTCGGCGATTTCGTCATGTACCGCGACATGATCCTCGGCCGCGTGGCGTTCTGAACCCCGATACACCTGGAGGCTTGCCGATGAACGCCAATGCCCGCTTCACTCACATGCAGGACGGCACGCAGGAAGACTGGGCGATCATCGCCGCGGACTTCAGCGCCTACGCTCGGCAATTGCCGTCGCGGATCATCGCGCACCTGAAGTTGCTCGAAGGCGATTTCGGCGGCTTCCCGGTGGATCGCCTGACCCATTCGCTGCAAACCGCGACCCGCGCCTATCGCGATGGTCGTGACGAGGAATACGTGGTCTGTGCGCTGCTGCATGACATTGGCGACACCCTCGGCTCCTACAACCACCCGGACATCGCGGCGGCGATTCTCAAGCCGTTCGTCAGCGCCGAGAACCTGTGGATGGTCGAAAAGCACGGGATCTTTCAGGGCTACTACTTCTTCCATCACCTGGGCATGGATCGGCACCTGCGCGAGCAATTCGCCGCGCATCCGCAGTATCAGGCCACGGCGGAGTTCTGCGCCAGGTACGATGCGGCGGCGTTCGACCCGGCCTATGAAACCCTGCCGCTGAGCTTCTTCGAGCCGATGATGGAGCGGTTGTTTGCCCAGCCGAAGCACTCGATTTACAAGGCCGCGATGGAAGAACACAGCCCGGCCTGAGAACACCACAGATCAATGTGGGAGGGGGCTTGCTCCCGAAGGCGGTGTGTCAGATAAACATGTACTTACTGATACACCGCATTCGGGAGCAAGCCCCCTCCCACAGGAGATATCTGGGGTCTAGGCAATCTCGGCAACCTTGGCGGCCTTGAGCTGTGCCTCCCGCGCCTGTGCATCCGCCAGGCGATACAGCTCGATCGTGCCATCCCAGTGCTCGATCAACGCCGTGCACGACTCCACCCAATCGCCGCAATTGAGGTAATCCACCTCGCCGACCTTGCGGATCTCGGCATGGTGAATGTGCCCGCAGACCACGCCGTGCAATTCGCGTTTCACGCATTCGTGGGCGATGGCTTCTTCGAAGTCGCTGATGAAGCTCACTGCCGTCTTCACCTTGTGTTTCAGGTACGCCGACAACGACCAGTAGCCGTAGCCATAACGCGCTCGCCAGTGATTGAGCCAGCGGTTGAGGGTCAGGGTGAATTCGTAGGCCGAGTCGCCGAGGAAGGCCAGCCAGCGGTGGTAGCGGGTGATCACGTCGAACTGGTCGCCATGGATCACCAGCAGGTGCCGGCCATCCGCCGTGACGTGCACCGCCTCGTCGACCAACTGGATGTTGCCGAGGATCAGCTTCGAATAGCGGCGCAGGAATTCATCATGGTTGCCGGTGACGTAGATCACCTCGGTGCCGCGCTTGCTCATGGTCAGCAGGCGACGGATCACGTTGGTGTGCGCCTGCGGCCAGTACATGCCACCGCGCAGCTTCCAGCCGTCGATGATGTCACCGACCAGATAGATCTTGTCGGCGTGGTAGCCCTTGAGAAATTGCGACAAGTGCTCGGCCTGGCAATCCCGCGTGCCCAGGTGCACGTCGGAAATCCACAAGGTACGCACCCGTTGTTTGCGGCTGGGTCTGGCGAGCTCGGCGCTGGTCATGGGCAACCCTCTGCGATGTTTTCGCCACTGTGCACGTGCCGGGTGAATCGACCATGACAGACAGGCGTCAGTCGTGTGACAGCGCGCAAGCCCGTCGCCCCGGTGTAGACTGGCGCTCACTTCGGAGACTTCTTCCATGCGCCCGATCCTCACTCTGCGCCAATACACCCACGACCTGATCGTCCACAGCCACGACCACGCGCAACTGGTGTTCGGGCTGTCCGGCGCGCTGGATTTCGAAGTCGAGGGTCAGGGCAGCCAGGTGCGCCAGCAGAGTTTCGTGGTCGTCCCCGGCGGCGCGCATCACGCCTGCGGCAGCCCGGATGGCAGCCGTTGTCTGGTGCTGGACGTACCCGACGGGCCATGGCTGAACGATTCGCTGGGCGAGCACGCCGACGCCAGTCAGCGCTTGCTCGACCAGCCTGCACGGTTGTCGCTTGATGCCGGGCAAAGCCAATTGGTCAACTGGCTGGCGAACAGCCCGGTCACGGATCCGCTGATCGCCCAGCAAGGCGCGGTGTTGCTGCTGGCCAGCCTGAATCACGCCAGACCTGCCGAACATTCGGCGCGGCGCCTGCCCTACGCGGCGCTGGATGCGCACATCGAACAATACGCCGCCTACCCGCTGCAAGTGGCCGATCTGGCGCAGATCGCCGGGCTGTCCAGCGCCCGGCTGCACGCGCGGTTCATGGCGGAATGCGGGCAGACGCCGATGGAATACATTCGCAGCCGGCGCCTGCACAAGGCAGTCTGCCTGCTGCGCGAGAGCGCGCTGCCGATCGGCGAGATCGCCAGTCGGGTCGGTTACAGCTCGCAGAGCGCGTTCGCGGCGGCGGTGCTGCGCGAGTTCGGCGCCTCACCGGGGCAATTGCGTCGCGACTCCTGCGACAAAAAACGCTAGTTCGCCGACAGACTTCTGCGCCGCAACACGTTTCAATGGGCAACATTGAAACTGTGTTCGGATTAAGGATTGCAATGACTCCGCGTACCGCCCTCGGCGCCCTGCACATTGGCGCTCTGATGTTCGGCCTGACCGGTGTGTTCGGCAAACTCGCGGCCGCCTCGCCGGCGGTGATCGTCTTCGGGCGTGCGGCGTTTGCCGTGCTCGCCCTGGCCTTTTTCGCCCGCTTCGCCAGTCAGCACGGCTGGCAGAAACTGCAGGCGGTCGACTGGCGGCGCCTGGCGCTCAGCGGCGTGTTGCTGGCCGGGCACTGGGTGAGTTTTTTCATCGCGGTGAAGGTCGCTGGCGTCGCCATCGCGACCTTGGGTTTTGCCAGCTTCCCGGCGTTCACCGTGATTCTCGAAGGGCTGATTTTCCGCGAACGCATCCGCGCCAATGAAATCGTGTTGGTAGTGCTGGTCAGCGTTGGTCTGGTGCTGGTGACCCCGGCGTTCGATCTGGCCAGCGGCGCCACCACCGGGTTGCTCTGGGCGGTGCTGTCGGGCTTGCTGTTCGCCCTGCTGTCGCTGACCAACCGCGCCAGCTCCGGACGCATCCCGGCGGTGCAGGCCGCGCTGTGCCAGAACGTGGTGGTGGCGCTGTGTCTGCTGCCGGTGGCTGCGCCGCAACTGAGTGAAGTGCGCGCGCTGGACTGGCTGTGGATCGGCCTGCTCGGGGTGTTCTGCACCGGCGTCGCCCACAGCCTGTTCGTCGCCAGCCTCGCGGTGATCAAGGCGCGCACCGCCGCCGTGGTATTCGCCATGGAGCCGGTCTACGGAATCACCGTCGCCTGGTTGCTGTTCGATGAAAACCCGACCGTGCGCATGCTGATCGGTGGTGCGCTGATCATCGTTGCCATCGTGGTCTCGGCGCGGATGTCAGGCAGCGCCGACAAGAAAACCGTGGCTGCCGAAGCCGCGTCTCACTGAGTGCGGTCGTTGTGGCCGAGGTCGCGCGCAGGATCGATCTGATCGCGCACCCGCTGCTTGAGCGCCTTGGCCTCGGGAAAACCGCCGTCGGCCTTGCGCTCCCAGATCTGCACGTCGTCGCAGCTGATGTGAAACACCCCTCCGGTGCCGGGCACCAGAGACACCTTGCCGAGGTCATCGCCGAAGGTGCTGAGCAGCTCCTGCGCCAGCCACGCGGCGCGCAGCAGCCACTGGCATTGGGTGCAATAAGTGATGACGATTTCCGGTTTTGCAGCAGACATGTTCGCTGAAACTCCTGAGACAGAGGGCGCCGCTATAATAGCCGGCTTTATCGCTTGCCCCGAGACTCACCATGCGCCGTTTGCTGTTCTGCCTGCTGCTTGGCTTTCTGCCCCTCTTTGCTAATGTCACCGTGCATGCCGCCGAAGCGCCCCGCCCGAAAGTCGGCCTGGTGCTGTCCGGTGGCGCCGCCCGTGGCCTGGCGCACATCGGCGTGCTCAAGGCGCTTGAGGAGCAAGGCATCAAGATCGATGCGATTGCCGGCACCAGCATGGGCGCGGTGGTCGGTGGCCTGTATGCCTCGGGCTACAAGATCGATGAACTGGAAAAACTCGCCCTGAACATCGATTGGCAGCAGGCGCTGTCCGACGCGCCGCCACGCGAAGACGTGCCGTTTCGCCGCAAGCAGGACGACCGCGACTTTCTGGTGAAACAGCAACTGAGTTTTCGCGATGACGGCAGCCTCGGCCTGCCACTGGGGGTGATTCAGGGCCAGAACCTGGCGCTGATGCTGGAAAGCCTGTTGGCGCACACCAGTGACACCCGCGACTTCGACAAGCTGCCGATCCCGTTCCGCGCCGTCGCCACCGACATCGCCAATGGCGAAAAAGTGGTGTTCCGCAAAGGTCACTTGCCGCAGGTGATCCGCGCCAGCATGTCGATTCCGGCGGTGTTTGCCCCGGTCGAACTGGACGGTCGGCTGCTGGTGGACGGTGGCATGACTGACAACATCCCGCTCGACGTCGCGCGGGAGATGGGTGTCGACGTGGCAATCGTGGTCGACATCGGTACGCCGCTGCGCAACCGCAAACAACTGACGACCGTGGTCGATGTGCTGAACCAGTCGATCACCCTGATGACCCGGCGCAACTCCGAAGAGCAACTGGCCGCCCTCAAACCCACCGACGTGCTGATCCAGCCGGCGCTGGCGGCATTCGGCGTGACCGATTTCGGCAAGGCCCAGGAGATGATTGACGCCGGTTACCGCGCCACGCGGATTCTCGACGCCCGCCTCGCTCAGCTCAAACCTCAGCAATCTCAAGACGCCGAACTCAATGCGGCCCGCGCCCCAGGCCAGCGCACGCCGATCATCACCGCGATCAGGGTCGAGAACGACTCGAAAGTCGGCGATGAGGTGATTCGCTATTACATCCGTCAGCCGATCGGCGAGCCGCTGGATCTGGGCCGACTGCACTCGGACATGGGCACGCTGTACGGCCTGGATTACTTCGAACAGGTGCAGTACCGCGTAGTGCACAAGGGCCAGGATCACACGCTAGTGATCAGCGCCCGGGGCAAACGCAGCGGCACCGATTACCTGCGGGTCGGCCTGAACCTGTCAGACGACATGCGCGGTGACAGCGCCTTCAATCTCGGTGCCAGCTACCGCATCAACGGCATCAACCGCCTCGGCGCGGAATGGCTGACCCGCGCACAAATCGGCGACAAACAGGAGCTCTACACCGAGTTCTATCAGCCGCTGGACGTCGGCTCGCGCTACTTCGTCGCCCCGTATGCTGCGTTTGAAGCGCAGAACGTCGATGCGGTGCTCGACAACGACCCGATCGCCCAATATCGCGTCGAACGCTACGGTTTCGGCCTCAATTTCGGCCGGCAGATCGGCAATAACGGTGAAATCCGCTTCGGGGTCGGCGAGGCCTGGGGTAAAGCGGATGTGCGCATCGGCGATCAGGACCTGCCGAGAGAAAACTTCACTGAAGGGTTCTACTCGCTGAAGTACTCGTTCGACTCGCTGGACAACGTCTACTTCCCCCACGAGGGCAAGGACGTCAGCCTGACCCTGATGCAATTCGAACCGGGCCTCGGCTCGGACACGCGCTACCGGCAGTGGGAATTCAAGCTCGATAAAGCCATGAGCCATGGCCCGGATACACTGATTCTCGGCGGCCGTTATGGCCGAACGCTGGACGATGCCAATGTGGTGACGTCGAGTTTCCTGCTCGGCGGTGCGCGACAGCTGTCGGGCTTTCGCGAGGATTCTATTTCCGGGCAGAACGTCAGCCTGATGCGCGCGGTGTACTACCGCCGGTTGACGCCACGCTCTTATTTGCCGCTCGATTTCCCGCTGTATGCCGGGGCTTCGCTGGAGCGTGGGCGGGCGTGGAACAACGACAATGAATTCGACAGCGGCTACATCAATGCCGCCAGCGTGTTTATCGGCTTCGATACGCCGTTGGGGCCGCTGAATTTCACGTATGGCTTGAATGATGCGAACGAGCAGGCGGTTTATCTGAATCTGGGGCAGACGTTCTGAACATTCAGGTGGATCTATATTGCCTGCCAGGCCGCCTTCGCGAGCAAGCCCGCTCCCACACTGGAACGCATTCCAACTGTGGGAGCGGGCTTGCTCGCGAAGGCGATAGTCCGGTCACCGCACAATTCCGGTGACTCAACCATCAGCGAATACCCGCGAGTAACGTCCGTGCCGTTTGCCTGAGGGGTTCATCCCCTTCCTTGAGCAACTCATTGAGCAAGGCAATCGCGCTGTCGATATCCCCATCATCAATGCAGGTCTGTGCCTGTTCGAGTTTCTCCGAGCCGTGTTCCGGCTCAGTCGCCGCTAGATCCAGCGGCTCCAGCGCCAGCAACTCGCCCGGGTCGCCGAATTCGTTAAGAAAGTCATCGTCCAGCGGCTGCGCGTCCGGTTCGGGGATCCACTCCAGCTCCGCCTCTTCGCTGGCCACCGTTTCGAGCAGCTCGAAGTCCGGCGGCAGGATCTCGAGATCGGAGTTCGATGCAGTCCGCTCTACGGGCTGCTCAGGTGTCGAACGACTGTCTTCAAGATCCCAACTGGACGCCATCGACAGCTCACCCAGATTCAACTCGAAATCATCCTCGGCCGCCGGTGGCGCAGGCGCCACCGCTGCGGCGGCGGCAATTGGCAGCACCGGGGTTATCGGCGCAGCGCCGGTCAATTTTGAATGCCGCTCTCGGATCGCAGCCAGTTGCTGAGGATCCACCCCGGCATCACGCAGGCGGTGTTCCTGTTGTTCATAAGCAGCGCTGTCGCCCTGCCGCCCCAGCACTTCGAGCAATTGCACACCCAATTCGGTGCGCTCGGGCTCCTTGTCCATGGCATTGCGCAACAACCCGACCGCCTCACTCAAACGACCATAAGCCAGATAGATCCCCACCGCCTCCAGCACATCGCCGGCCGCCGGTTCTTCACGGTGTTCGGTGGCTGCGCGGATGCTCGCCGATTGAGTGGTTGGCGGGTCTTCAGGATCTGTTTGCCGATCTGCCGGCAGAGCTGCCAGTGGCGCCGCGCCCTCCACCAGTTGCCGCCGACGTCGTACGAACAGCCCGGCACCCAATAATCCCAGCAGCATCAGCAAGCCACCGAGCAGCGGCCAGTTGAGACCATCGTCGGCAGCTTCAGGCGCAGTGGTGACTGGCGCGGGAGTTGGCGGCGTGAGGGCCGGTGCCGGCGGCTGTTGCAGTTCGCTCAAACGCGTTTGCAGATCACTGATCTGCTTTTTGCCGTCGGCTAGCTGGATATCCTGCGCCTGCAGTTTTGTGTTGAGTTCCTCGACGGTCTTTTGCAGCTGCTGATTGAGTAACGCGCTGGCCGCCAATTGCTCGGCCACGGCATCGTTGGCTGGCGCCGCCGTCGCCGGAGGGGGTGGCGCTGAAGGGGCGGCGTCGCGCTTGCCCTGAGCAGCCTGAGGCGCCGCCGTGGCAGGTTCGACGGTGGGAAATTCAGAAGATTGCGGACGTGGATCGGGCTCGTCGGTGGCCGGCAAGATACTCGGCGATCCGGGCGGATCGATCAGCAGCGTGTACTCGCGCAGCAGGCGGCCATTGGGCTGATTGAGCTGCACCAGAAAATTCAGAAAGGGTTCATTGACCGGTTTGCGCGAGGTCACCCGGATCATCTGGCGATTGCCATGCAGGATCGGGGTGAACTTGAGGTCATTGAGGAAGAACACCCGCTCAACCCCGGCCCGGGCGAATTCATCCGCGGTGGCCAAGCTGGCCGAGAGGTCGCTGGCACTGAGGCCCGCGGCATCCACCAGGGCGATGTCGGCCTTGAGCGGCTGATTGAGGGCTGAGTGGACGGTAATGTCCCCCAACCCCAGCGCCATCGACCAGGTCGAATAGCTGAATACACCAGCGACCAGCAGCCATCTGGCGCCACCGCGCAGTACAACGTGCCGACTTGCGAGCATGAGCATCCCTTAAATAAGCAAAACCGGTTTCTATGCGTTCGCACATCCGGTACGAACACGATATTGCCCAGTAGTTCTTATAGTCTGCTCTGCGCGATCCCTCAAAAAACCGGCGCGCGGTTTATGCCTCAAGATTTTTCCAGGTTGCCCAGAATGTGCCCGTGAACGCGCATGCACACCTTAAGATCCGCCTCGTCGACGCCTTCGAACAATTCGTGACGCAGCTGCGTGGCAATGGTTTCGATTTGTTCGATCAGCGGCAGCGCCGGAGCGCAGAGCACGATTTTTTTCGCCCGGCGGTCTTCCATCACCGACTGACGTTGCACCAGGCCCTGGCTTTCCAGGCTGTCGAGCAAGCGCGCGAGGGTCGGCCCTTCGACACCGACGCTTTGCGCCAGCTCGCGTTGGGTCGGCGCGTCTTCGAAACGCGCCAGATGCAGCAGCACCAGCCAGCGTGCCTGGGACAAGCCCAGACCGGCCAGCCGGCGATCCAGTTCGGCACGCCAGCCACGAGACATCTGGGCCAATTGCATGCCAAAGCGGTGTTGATCGGTTAACGGCATAAAACACTCATGAGTAGACTGACAAATAGAGAAAAACTAATTATTAGTCAGCTAAGCATGACATTTGGCTATAGGCAAGAGCCGACCTGTACTGAATCGTTACAACTGCCTGACGGTTGGCGCAATCGCCCTCTTACATTTCGAATTCCGATTGCAGCGCAGCCCTTACGCAGTAAAGAACGCCTTCCGGAACCCGACCGGCAAACAGCTCGGCCACTTCGGCGACCGACGGCAACTCGCCCTCGCCGTCGAGGAACGCGTCCTGCACTTCGCCCATCAGTTCTTCAGGCAAGTCGAGCGCCTGCTCCAGCGACAATTGCTGTTTGCCAATGGCCTCGGCGAGCATCGTGTAGACGTTCTTTTCCGAGCATTGCAACTGCCCGGCGATCTGCATCGGGGTCATGCCGGCGCGGGCCAGGGTGATCAGTTCGTGACGCACATCGGCCACCACTTTCGGCGCCTCGGCCTCGCCGCCGAGCACTTCCAGGAAGGCTTCGCCGTAACGTTCCAGCTTGCGCGCACCAACACCGCTGACCCGCGCCATGTCGGCCAGCGAGGTCGGCTGGCTGCGGAGCATTTCCAGCAGGGTCGAATCGGGGAAGATGACGTACGGTGGCACGCCATGCTCTTCGGCGAGTTTGCGCCGCAGTGCACGCAAGGCTTCCCACTGTTCGCGCTCTTCGCCACGCACCAGCTGACTGGCCGGACTCTTGCTGGCGGTCTTGGCGGTGACTTGCGGCTTGAGGTCGCGGCGCAGCTCCAGGCTCACTTCGCCCTTGAGCAATGGCCGGCAGGTATCGCTCAGGCGCAGGCCACCGTAGCCTTCATGATCGACGTCGGCCAGACCACGCGCCACCAGTTGCCGGAACAACGAGCGCCATTCGCTCTCGCTCAGCGCCTTGCCGACGCCGTACACCGACAGGTGCTGATGGCCAAAGCTGCGGACCTTCTCGTTGTCCTTGCCCAGCAACACGTCCACCAGATGGCCGACGCCATAGCGCTGGCCGGTGCGATAGATTGCCGACAGTGCCTGGCGCGCCGGCTCGGTGGCGTCCCAGGTCTGCACGCCGTCGACGCAGTTGTCGCAGTGGCCGCACGGCTCGGGCATGTCTTCGTCGAAATACGCCAACAGCGTCTGCCGGCGGCAGCGGGTTTCTTCGCAGAGCGAGAGCATCGCATCGAGTTTGTGCTGCTCCAGACGCTTGTGGCGCTCGTCGCCCTCGGAGTTCTGCAGCATCTGCTTGAGCATCACCACGTCTTGCAGACCGTACGCCATCCACGCATCCGCCGGCAGGCCATCACGGCCGCCGCGCCCGGTTTCCTGGTAATAGGCTTCCAGGGATTTCGGCAGATCGAGGTGCGCGACGAAACGCACGTTGGGCTTGTCGATGCCCATGCCGAACGCCACGGTGGCGACCATGATCAGGCCTTCCTCGTTGAGGAAGCGTTTCTGGTGGTAGGCGCGCAGATCATTGGGCAGACCGGCGTGATACGGCAGCGCCGGGAAGCCCTGCTCGCTGAGGAACGCGGCGACTTCCTCGACCTTCTTGCGCGACAGGCAGTAGACGATGCCGGCATCGCTGCGCCGCTCGGCAAGGAACGCGAGCAACTGCTTGCGCGGCTGTTCCTTGGGCACGATGCGGTAGAAGATGTTCGGGCGGTCGAAGCTCGACAGGAAACGCTCGGCGTTCTGCAGGTGTAGGCGGGTGACGATTTCTTCGCGGGTACGCTTGTCGGCGGTGGCAGTCAGGGCGATGCGCGGTACGTCGGGGAACATTTCCGCCAACTGGCCCAGTTGCAGGTATTCCGGGCGGAAATCATGGCCCCATTGCGACACGCAGTGCGCTTCGTCGATGGCGAACAGGGCGATGTTCAAGCCTTGCAGGAACGACAGCATGCGCGGCTGCACCAGACGCTCGGGCGCCAGATAGAGCATCTTCACTTCACCGCGTTTGATCCGCGCCGCCAGATCGCGCTGCTGTTCGGCGCTCAACGTGGAGTTCAGCGCCGCAGCGGCCACGCCCAGCTCTTCGAGGGTGGCGACCTGATCGTCCATCAGCGCGATCAACGGCGACACCACCACCGCCAGGCCTTCGCGCAGCAACGCCGGGACCTGGAAGCACAAGGACTTGCCGCCACCGGTAGGCATCAGCACCAGCGCATCACCGCCGCTGGCCACGCGCTCAATGATTGCACCCTGACGGCCACGGAAACTGTCGTAGCCGAAGATGTCCTTGAGGACGCGTTGAGCCTGTTCGAGCATAAAAACTCCAAAAATCTACCGAAACATCCCTGCACAGGCTGGTTCAGGACAGCCACAGCTGCTTAAACAAAACGTAAGAGCGCATTGCAATGACAGCCGCAATACGAGCAGGGAGCGCAAAACGCGGCAGTATACCCGAGCGTTCCCCGGCACAGGGTGCCGCTGATAAGACTCCGCTAGCCGCCAACACGAAAACCCTGTGGGAGCGGGCTTGCTCGCGAAGGCGGCGTGCCGGTCGATGCAAAAGTGTCTGATACGCCGTATTCGCGAGCAAGCCCGCTCCCACAGGGATATTCGTGTTGCCTGTAATTGCGGCAAATCTGCCGTGCGGCTGGCTTGAGCGCTCAAGAAGGCCTAGAATTCCCGCATTGTTTATTCCCCCAAGGTAGCCCCGTAATGTCCTTCGCTGAGCAACTAACCCGCCTGCAAGTCTTTCTCGACGCCGACGAGCTGCACGAAGAGGCGCTGGATTACGTGGCCGCCCACGGTTACCTGACCGCCCTGTCAATCTGTGCAGAAGACGTACCGGAGCGTGAGTGGATCGACGCCCTGTTCGCCGAAGAGCCGCATTACAGCAGCGAAGCCCAGCGCGAAGAAATCGAAGCCACCCTGATTGGTCTCAAGGCACACATCGCCCGTCAACTGGCGTCCGACGAAGAATTCGAACTGCCGTGCGACCTGGACCTGGGCGACGAGCCGGACGACTCTGAACTGCGCGGCTGGTGCATCGGCTTCATGGAAGGCGTATTCCTGCGTGAAGCGGCCTGGTTCGAAACCGCTGAAGAAGAAGTCAGCGAAATGCTCCTGCCGATCATGGTCGGTTCGGGCTTGTTCGACGAGCAGCCAGAGTTCGAAGACATCGCCAAGGACGCCAACCTGATGGACGACATGATCGTGCAGATCCCGGAAGCCCTGACCGCGCTGTACCTGCTGTGCCAGGCGCCAGACGAAAAACCGGCGATCCTCAAGCCACGTCACCACTAAGATCCGGCCTATGGACAACCCCATAGGCAACCGCTCCCTGATGTTGCGCTACTTCCTGCTGGCCGTCGGCTGGCTCAGCGTGGCGTTGGGGGTGATCGGGATTTTCCTGCCGGTTCTGCCCACCACCCCTTTCCTGCTGCTCGCCGCAGCCTGCTTCGCGCGCAGCTCTCCGCGTTTCTATCAATGGCTGGTCGAGCACCCGAAGCTCGGGCCATGGATCCGCGACTACCTCGACGGCAACGGCATTCCGCTCAAGGGCAAGGTCTACGCGATCGGGCTGATGTGGGCGAGCATTCTGTTCTCGTGCTACCTGGTGCCGCTGCCGTGGGCACGGGGGTTCATGTTGACCAGCGCGGTGTTGGTGACGGTGTACATCCTTCGGCAAAAGACTTTGGATAAATCCTGAATACCGCCGCCCCCGCTACATCTGCATTTACTCCCGATACAGCGCCTCAAGCTGTCTGTTTCGTGTGTTTCGAGCCAGTTATCCAAGTGCCCTGCCACTGACCGCTCGTCGGAAAAAACCTCTTACCTGTTATTTCTGACAGTAGGCAATACTCGCCACATCAGGCCCAATTAATCAACGCCTTCCTCGCAGAGCCACCTGTCCTTCGCCGAGGTTTTTCGTCATGACGCACTTTCACTCCTTCCTGTTTCCACGCTTGCAGACTGAAGTTCCGGGGCTGAAACTACGTCCCTTGCGGATTTCGGCCATGATAGAGCCGATCGTCGATGGGGACGGCGGTATCAACTGCAAAACCTACTACCGGTATCCCAATGGTTTGTTCTGCGCCGTCGATGCCTACGCCGAACCCATGCGCAAAGGTGACACGCTCGATATCTATTGGGGCAAGAACCACAAGATCTTTACCCGGGTTCTGCAGGATGACGAAGACGGCAGCAACCAACCGGTGTTTTTCTTCCTGCCTGTGACGAACATCCTTCCCGGCTGGGTCGACGAGGTCTACTACGTACTGACCCGCGCAGGCAGCACCAGCCCCGACGAGCCCGCCACGCCCTTGCGAATACTGGTGAAGCTGGATCTGCCGGGCGGCAAAGACGATGACCCCCATTTGCCCGGACATGCAAAATTGCACATCGTGCAGCTGCCGCGCGACGTCATCGTTAACGGCGTGGATGCGGATTGGGCAGCCAAGGGTGTGCCGATGGTTATTCCTCCCTACCCGAACATCGCCGTGCGCGACGTTATCCAGGTGCAATGGGGCAATGCCTTCTTGCCACCTCATACCGTCAGCGCCGATGAGGCAGCCGGCACGGCACCTATCGAGATCACCGCACACCAGGACGATATTGTGGCCGGTGGCGACGGCAACGCGCAGGTGGTGCATTACGGGATCCATGACGAGGTATTCAACCATTCCGAGAAGTGGTCGCTGAGGACCACAGTCAAAGTCATGTCCGGAATCCGGCAGCTGGATGAGCCGATCATCCAGGAGTCAGTCAACGGCATCATTGATCTCGATAAATTGAACAATCGCGATGTCAACGTGCATGTTCGCGCCTCCACCAGCGATTTCGAGGTGGGTGACACCGTCACCATGACCTGGGTAGGCACACCACCCACCGGTGCTCCGTTGCCCAACCGACAATCCCAGAGGGTGGAAAGCTTCCCCAGCATCCTCATATTTCAGATTCCGAATGCGCAGGTCCGGGCGATTGCCATGGGAACCGCAGACGTATCGTATGTGCGCTACAAAAAGGACGACGGCTCTGCGCTCCC
This sequence comes from Pseudomonas sp. G3-19, assembly GCF_054855875.1. NCBI lineage: Bacteria > Pseudomonadati > Pseudomonadota > Gammaproteobacteria > Pseudomonadales > Pseudomonadaceae > Pseudomonas > Pseudomonas sp. G3-19. Next base: position 5,881,466 of record NZ_JBMPIQ010000003.1, on the reverse strand, counting down.
CTCCAGGCACGAACTCGCCAGCGTGGAAGGCCGGATCCCCGCGCCGGTCCTAAGCGAAGCCGCGGGCAATACGGTGAGCGCCGATATCACATCAGCTACCGTGAACATTCAGTACCCGGGCATGACCACGGACGATATCGTCAACATGGCCTGGCTGGGCACCAAGGCCAATGGCATTCCCTACTTGTATGAGGCTCGGCACATCGTCAGCCCGGAGGACGTGGAAAATCATCTCGTGACCTTGTACGTGCCGGGAAAACATCTGCGGGTGCTGGAGAACGGTGCACTGAATCTGTTCTACCAGGTGTCCCGTGACGGGCCGCACTGGCGGGGCACGCATGAGTCCGGGCATCAGGAAATCAACGTGTTGCGATTCACCTGAGTCGCAGGTTTCAGGTCAACCCGCCGGCCCGGACAGCGGGTTGCCCGGCAGGCCAGCACAAAAAAACGCCCCGCAGGTGCGAGGCGTTTTCAGGTATTCACATCATGAGGCTGCTTACCAGGTCCAGCGCGCTCCGACATTCAAGTCATACGGCTTCTTGATGTACTTGCCATGGCTGTAGTCGTAACCGGCATACACCTGCAGGTCCTTGGTCAATGCCACTGCAACGCCTGCTCCCAGCACACCACGGGTGCCAGACAGGTCGTTGTTGAACTGATTATCAGCGTTGACCGTCACGCGGTTGTTATTGATGAACTCGTGCTGCACCGCAACGCGCACATAAGGCTGGGCGACCATGCCATTGCCCATGTTGAAATTGCGGCCCACAGTGGTGCCCGCTTCACCCAGCACCGAGCGGCTGCGATCGCCGTCGGCCTCCATGCCATTGTCCAGATCAAAGTTGCGCCCCCGAATCACCGCCGTCGACAGTTTGCCGTACGGCTCGATGTAGTAGCCGTTGCCCAGGGTGATCTGGCGCCCGAACTCCGCCGAAGCGCTGACACCGGAGCTGTCATAACTGCCCTTGGCGCGGGTGCCATCGCTCATGCCGACTTTCGTATCGCTCTGAAAGCGGTTGAACTTGAGCAGCGCATCAAAGTAGTAACCGCTCTGCTTGTTCATCCAGGTCACGTAAGGGCCCAGATAGTAGCTGTCGACCGTACCCGAAGTCCCCTGTGCGACGTCCAGGTTGGTATGGCTGTAGCCGCCCATGATCCCGGCCACCCACAGACTGTCGCCCAGGTGCGTATCCGCCCCCAGAGAAAGCCCTTGCTGGGTCTGCTGATAACCCACGCCGGAAGCGGCGCTGATGTTGTACTTGTTGCCGTAGGTGCGCATCCACAGGCCGGTGTCACCCCCATTGAAACGCAACTCGCCCATGCGGCTGCTCAAAGTTGCCGCCTCGGCATACAACAGCGTCACCGGAGCGTTTAACAGCGCCAGCACCGATTTCGCCCCGGGGCTGATGGTCTTGGTGGTCGGGTCGAGAAACCATTCCGTTCCGCCCTCCCCCACTTCTCGCCGATCAAGTTTATAAGACCAGGTACCCAGATCGACATGCCCGCCTCTCAGGGCAAATTGCGCGTCGCCGGCGGCGGTGTGCACCAGGGTCAACTGCTGCGGGTTCAGCGCGTCCAGACCGGAAGCGGCCACCAGCAATCCGAATTGCCCGCTGGCTACACCCGTGACATTGAGGAAGTCGTGCTGACCGGTGGCGAAATTGCCCTTCATTTCGAACGTACTGGAACCATCCGGAGAGCCGGCCAGCGTGCCGACGTTCAACTGGTAGAACGTATCTGGCACATCCTGCGCACCAAAGCGCACCGTCCCGCCATTCATGGCGAGTGTTCCTACAGTGTCAGCGCCTGTCAGGGTCCAGCTCGAACCGCTGTTGACGGTCACGCCGTTGACCTTGTCGAGACGGCCGGTCAGTTGCGAGTTGTTCTGCAGGGTGACGTTGGCAGTCGAACCGTTTTCGACCAGCACATCGCCCTTCATGTTGCCCTGATCGAAGGTGAGATTGGCGGTACTGTTGCCGGTGACGTTGACGTTGCCTTGCAGCGTGCTGTCGCTGACAGACATGCCCGCGGTGGAAGCGCCCTGCACCGTCAGCACGTTGCCGTTGCCCCCCGTCAGGGAAGACTGGTTCAACACCTCAAGGGTGGCATTGATGCCCTTGTCCACAAGAATCGCATCACCGGTGCGGCCTTCCACACTGGCGTTGTCGAGCCGCAGTGAATTGTTGCCCAGGCCCGAGGGATCCCTGCCCATAGTCACCCCGGTCTTGTCGCCGCTGATAACCGTGTTTGCGGAGGCGCGTACATCCCCCCCCAATATGTTCAGGCCGGTACTGTCAGCCCCTGTGCCCGTCACCTGACTGTTGATGAGCGTGAGCGTGCTCAAGCCGGTGACCTGAGCACCGATTTCCCCACCCTTGAATTGACTGTCGGTTGCAGTGACCTTGGAGCTAAGGGTCGAGCCGATAGACCGATTGACCGCCAGCCCCATAAAGTCACTGGTCACGATGGCGCGAGTGAGATCACCCGTGCTGCCGGTTATGCGGATACCCACCAGCCCACTGTCGGCATTGACCGTTGCGCCGTTGATATTCAACGTTGATCCGGACGTGACAGACAGACTCTGGGTGCTGGCCCCCGCGATGTTCAGCACGCTTGCGTTGCGTACCAGATAATCGCTCTGTGGTGTGCTTGCATCGATATTCAGCGTATTGCCGTTATCGACAATAACGGCGGCAAAAGAATGCCCGCCGGTAGAAAAAAATGCTGGCAGCACGACCAGCATTTTAAAGAGTCCTGCCGCAGCATTTTTTTGCAGCGAAACATGGTTTTTGTTCATGACGTGGCTTCCTGAATGTTCATCACCTCACATCTTTCAGAAGAAACGCCAAAAGACTGTAAGAGGCGCGAACAATACCTATCCGGGTCAAGCAAAAATGTAGGAGAAGTCCTAGCTCCGGACGGAAAAGTCCTTTCCCGCTCGAGGAATGATCCGCCTGTTTCAGCAACCGTTTCAGCGAGGACACGGGAGGCGTAGCGGCCTCCCGTGTTTCCTTTGAAACGCATTGAATCAGGTAGGCAACGGGCAAGTTCCGCCATCACCCGGATTGACCAGGTACACCTTGACCAAATGCTCTTTGGAGGGAACGTCGCGCCCGTTAATGACAGCCGTATAACCGACGCCACCCCACGCATTGAAAGTCGCGAGCAAGGGTGCGTATGGGATCTTCACAATGAAGCCGTCCGCGGCTTCCTGATCTGTCGGTGTGTAGGGCACCTCCTCGAGCGTACCGGGTTTGATGGTTGCACCTTCGGCGTCGATATAGCCCTGATAGGTGAATATCAGCTCCTGATTCGCCAGTGCCAATTCCCCGCCCGGGACGTGCACCTCGACCACCACACCCTTGATGGGATCCAGGCGCAAGGCTTTGCAGTTCAGCCAGTCAGTATAGTTAGGATCAAGGTGTAAAAATGCCGGATCAGGGACAGTGTCCACTTGAATCTCCACATCCACATTCCGAGGTTTTGAAATATCTACGTTGTCGTTCAGCGAATGACCGATGACGTAAGCCATCGGGTGCGTTGGATCACCGTTACCTGCCGCCGCAATAACGTCCCACTTTACTTTCCACTCAAGCGATGTGGGAATAGTGTTTGGAATCGTAACGAGGCCACCATCCGCCTCAGAAACAAGCTGGCCCGCATATTCAAGTTGAACGGTGTCATTTTCCTTGGCGTCGGCATAGGTATTGACCGTAACAGTAACGTCCCCATCTTTGTCGGCTTCTCGCAACGTATTGACTAGGCCTCCGGAATCACCCTGAACCGTCACCAACGCCAGAATTGGATTGGTCGGGTCTGGATTTTCCGGATCAATCGGCAGACCGGGCTTTCGCAAATCAACGAGAACATCTTTGGAAATCGGAGTTGGCGGGTAATAGGTGCTGCCGCGTTTGATTTGGTAGCGGGCCGCTACAGTTTTTACACCAGGGTCGTTGTTGAACACGTCTTTGAACGAAATATCGACGTAGCACGGGAACCCGCTGATGGGCTTCGCCATCTGCGGAATGTCGTCGTAGGTCACCACCAACTCATCTCCCGGCAAGTAGTGGGTGTATTCGTTAAAGATTCCCACGCCCAAAGGGTTTTGCGCATCCGCCAGATCGACCAGACCGTCACCGACACCGTCCAACAGCGGAATAGCAAGGGGCAACAGCCCCTCGGGTGGGTCTGTCAGAACGACCGTAACGGGGACTGATGGAGAAATAGCACTTGGGTTTCCCTTACGGTCGGTGACTCTGAAAAAAAGCGCGTGATCCCCTTCACCTTTCTTGAATACTTGGTCAGCGGTAAGTTCAAGCTCGATCTCAGTGGTGGTATCAATCCGGGTGATCGAATCGACAACCTCTGCCAACGGTATCGAGTCCCCATATAACACCTCTATAAAATCGCCAATCCTCATATCTCCATAATCAGGAATCTTAATAGCTACGAAACCAATGTCGTCCAGATATTTTTTGGTAATACCTTCATCTATCACTTCCTGCGGAAGAGTAACCGGAAAAAACGGGTGCGGAGGAGTTCTATCAACATTGCACTCCAACGGTTCAGAGCTGCTCTCATTACCGCCTTGATCGATAAAGTATCCCAACTCATGTGGCCCCGGCCTATCGGTGTATCCGACAGGAAACGTCATTTCGATTTCAAGAATATCGGGGTTCAGCGGCGTAACATAATCGTATCGAGTAGAGACTATCGGACTTCCGTCAAACGTCAGATGAATGAAGCCCGGTATCATCTTCGGGTCGTCAGCCTCAGCAGGTCTCGGAACCAGACACTTGAAAGGCTTTCCCTGCTGGCTCAGCGGAATCTGATTGGCTTCATCATCCGACGTATCGCTTAGAAATGGGTTATCTGGATGCACTTTGATGACGGGTGCATCAGCTTTTGTAACAGCACGGCGAACTTTCAGATAATCGACCCGACTTTGTTCAGCGGGCGTCAATGGTTTCGGACTTGCCATTTTTCAGCTCCTTCAGAAACGGGCTTTATCTGCCCGGAATTTTGTCAATCAACTAACGCCCAAAATGCGGGCACAACACTCTCTGTCAGCCACGAATAAATACTCGTGACTGTCCCGACTAAAAACGGCTAATGCACTTTAATTAATCAATTACCCGTTACGGTTCCGTACAGGTTTCATTAGTGGGTGAGCACACTGCACCACTGGCCATGGTTCGATTGATAATCACGAAATCTTTTTTTGAAACACCCCGTCCACCCGTAAACTTTTTCAAGGTGTAATGACATAACGCCGAACCCCGGTTTTGCATCGGCGCTATCAATCTTTCGTAATCGGTCACATGCACTTCAAAACCGTTTCTTGCCTGATCCGCACTCAAGGTGGTCGAGAACCGGTCCGCGGCCTTGGGAATGGGCGTGGTGCCATTCGGTCCCGCGCATCCCTGCCAGAACAACGTCACGATGTCCTTCTCGTCAAACACCGGGTTGCCTTCAATCCTCACGCGCACCCGCTCCCAGAGACGCGGTTTCGCACAGCAGTCAAGCGTCCCACTGATGCCAGCGTCAGGGAACGAAGGCTCTTGGAGACCTTCGATAATGATGATCGACACCTTGACGGGCGTGAATGGCGCCAACTGCTGGTTGACGCCATTGCTGGTGGTGTAATGAACCGGCAACGCCGGGTTCAGCCGGTCCTGGTCAATGACCGCCCATGGAATATTGAACGGCACTCTCTTGCCGGCAACGTCACCGCTCTGGACGATGTATTGCGCCACGGGCGTACTGATGCTCCCCCAATAAACTTCGATCGTGTGTCCTCGTTCAGGTGCGTCGAACAACGTCAGGAAGCCGTCGGCGTCCTCGCCGAAATCTTCGGTAAGCAATGTGTTCAGCACCTTGGATTTGGCGCCGTAGATCTCCAGCAAGGCAAGCTTGGGGTTCAACAACGCCGGCGCATTGGCGTGATCCTGGCCTGCCACCGTCAGGTTCACCGATACCAGGGTTTCTATTGATGGTTTGCTATCGGCGCCCCTTGTGCGCACGCGGTAAGTGACACGAGCATTCACCGGACCCAGCCCCTTGGCTGTGAGCGCACTCCACGGCACAGGGATCACGCAAGGAAAGTTGGCCGGGTCGACATCCTGCGGCGGCAGAACAGTGCCATCCCAGTCCAGCAGTACCTGATCGCCGCTCAACGGATTGTCATAGGCATCGATTTCGACCGTTACCGCCCCTTGGTTGACCGCCCCCTCCCGGGCGTGCTGACGATCGATCAAGCCTCTGTCCGACAGGGGGATGCGCGGAGGCTTGTGAATGGGCACCCCCGGGGTCAGATCGACGAACACAGGCAGCGGCCGCGAGCGCGGTCCACGGTTTCCGGCCCAGTCGCGCAAGCGATAATAGATGTATCGCTGCCCATGACCGCGCAAGCGAATTTCGTCTGCGTAGACGGTGATGATGAGTTGATCGTTATCGATATCCAACTGACTGAACGCCTGCTCGCGGATTTCGGTTTCGAAGTCCGGTGGCGTGTTGGTGTCCGTCCAGTAATAAATCGCCCGGTCACGGGCCTTCACGTCCAGATAGAGGCGTACTTTGAAACGAACCTGACCGTGCTCGTCCAAATAGTCATCGGTGATGTCGCCCACAAGATCCAGCAGTTCCAGCATCGCCGGTTCCTGGCCGTCATCCGGCGGCACTCTATCGACGGTGATGGTTTTTTTCAGCGATTCCGCGTCGTTGCCACCAATCTTGAGCTTGTACGACAGGTCGTAAACGCCAGATGCCAGGTCCCTTTGAGGCACCGAAACAATCTTGTCACCCGGATCAATGGGAATATCGAACGGGAACACCCCCGCCGTGTCGTCATCAAAGGGAAGCCCCCGTCGCCTGAAGCCCACCAACACGACGTCTTTTACGAATTCCGGCTCTGTCGAGAAGTCCCACGCCGGAATCGTGATTTTCAAATCGCGACTCAATACATCGCGAGGTAATAGCCCGTCCGGGCTCTCATTACCCTCTTCGTCTTTCAGGATATCCGGAACAATCGGTTCTGGAATAACCACAAGACTTGGTTCGTCATCGCCGCGTGCGTGTTGCGGATCCATCGACGACTCTTCTGGGGGCACCATTGCGAAACTCCACGGCAATTGAGCGGACAGTGTTCTCGCGCAGGGCAGTCGTGAAGATAAAACGGGCCGTTGACTGACGATGGCGTGGAACGTTTGTGACCCAATTAGATGCCTGGCGGAAAAAGCTGACTACTGTCAGAAATACTAGGTTTGCTTACCGTTTGTCGGGAAGTCGCTGGAAATAACTGAACAGTCAGCTCAGCGTGAGGCTGCATTTTTGTTGAGCAGAATGGGGGATGAACTCGCCGCGCGACCCAGCGGGAGCAGACTCCCTCGCCATAGGTTGGGGTTCACCGCAGAGTCGACTACCCTGCGGCAACGCCTACTGGGAAGCAGTTTCAGGCATGCAAACCCCGCCTCACGACCGTTCATCGCAAATACCTCCTCACCTGTAATTTCTGACAGTAGCCAACGCTCGCCACCTGCCCCTAAATAACCCAGAGCCTTTGCTTCCCACGCCCTGGAGTCTTCAGCATGCCTATTCAGCCCCCTCGCCTCCCGCCCCCCGAGACTCTGCGGCAACTGGAAATACCCGACCGTACGCAGCCGGCCCTGGAGGGGGGGGTGTGGGGGATCAATATTGCCGCCGCGCAGTTGCTGGCGCCCGACAAGGGGCTGAAAGTCTATTGTCCACCTTGGCAACTTATGGGTTTAGGTGACCACATCGAGCTGCTGCTCGACGGTGTTCAGGTCGACCAGACCACCATCGTCAAGCCAGAGGATGTCGGCGAGCGTGTCACCCTGTATGTCCCGCCCCGGAAGTTCGCGACCGGGGCCTATACGCTGCAATATCGGGTCAAGGTATTCAGCCAGTCTCCGGAAACTTCGCTGCCTCCGGTCGATATCTTCGTCAAACTCGAGCAACCCGGCGGCAAGGATGAAAACGGCAGTGACCCGGGGCATTCCGAGCTGAACATGTACATCGATCCGCGGATCATCAACGATGGCGTGGACAAGGCAACCGCCGAAACCGGCCTCGACATCATCATCAAGGCCAAACCCGGCAGTAGCAGTCTGTTGCCCTACCCCAACATGGCCAAGGGTGACCGCTGCAAATTGACCTGGGGCGGCTGGTTTTTGTATTCGCCACGGGTGACCCAGGATCACATCGATGACCCGCAAGGCCATCCACTGGTCATCCATGTCGACAAGGCCACCATCCTCGAAGCCGGCGATACCGACAGCCTGGCCGTAGCCTTTGAAGTACACGACATTGTCGACAACCGCTCCGAAGACTGGTGCGCCGCAGTGGGGATTGCCGTCGATACCGGCAACACGCGCCTGTCGCCTCCCATGGTCAAAGAGGCCTTCAATAGCGTTGTGGACATGGACAAACTGGGAGATGCGCCGCTGACCTTGCAGGTATTGGTCGACGCACCCGACTTCCGGATCGGTGATGTGATCATCGGCCTGGGCAAGGGCACCACGCTGGATGGCGAACCGATCAGCGTTGAAGTCCGCGGCGAGCCACTCACCAGCGTGGGCAACATCTACGAATTGGCCCTGCCAAGCGCCGACATACGTTTGCTGGCCAAAACCCAGGCCGTGTTCAGTTATCGCGTGGAACGCAGCGGGTCTGATGATCGCCCCTCCAAGGGGCGCTTCGTCAGTATCATCGGAGAAACCCGACGCCTGCTCGCGCCGATTGCCGTGGATGCGCAACAAGGGGCACTCGACCCTGATCTGGTTAACACCACCGCCTTCATCCCCTTTGATCCGATGATGCAGGTGGGCATGGTCATCGTTCTGCGCTGGGTCGGCACCCGCCAGGATTTCAGCGTCTACGACCCGGAACTGGACTGGCGCACCCTTAGCAAGGGCGATATCGACGACAAAGAACCGATCCCGATCATCGTCGAAGGCAAACACCTCAAAGCCATCGAGGGCGGTACGCTGGATTTGTTCTACGTGCTGATGGCCGAGGGCAGCGATGGAGGCATCATTCAACGCGAATCACTGCACCATGCTCTGTTGCGGGTGGGTGAACCGCTGCTGGAACTGGTCGCGCCCATCGTCCTCGGTGAAGCCGGCGGAACACTCGAGCCTAAGGACCTGCCCGGCGGTTCGAGCAAACTGACCGCCCCGGCTGCCGCCGAACCCACCAAAGCGGGAGACAAGGTCACCTATACCTGGCGCGGTTCGAAAACCGGCAAGACCAGCGACTCGGTGCCGATCAATTCGCTCAATGCCGGTAGAGCCATCGATTTCACCCTGAACCCGACCTTCGTCCAGACCCACATCGAACCCAATCGCGGCGGCACTGTGGACGCGATGTATGAAATCCTCAGGGTGGCGGCAGGCACCACGCCGGAACGTGTCAGCTACTCGCGGACGTTGAATTTCACTGTCGGCGAAGCCGTGCTGCTGACCCGGCCGAAGGTTCAGCAGGCCGAGGCCGATGGCACTACCTTGCAGCCGATCAAGGCCGTGGAAGCCCTGACCGTCAACATCGATTCGCAAGACTTGCTGCCCAGCGATCTGCTCAGCGTGACCTGGACCGGCGCACCCGGCACTGCCGCCGGCGGCTCGCACACTACCCCGGCAAGACCCATCAGTGAAACCACGCTGACAATCGAACTGCCGGTCACCGTGCTGGCATTCAACCTGGGCAAAACCGTCACCGTGACGTACACCGTGACCCGCAACGCTGTGCCCCGGACCTCGTTGCCGCTGTTGTTGAATGTCGGCACCCTGCCGGGCTCAAGCTTGATCCTGCCGGTGATCATGGACGCCGACAACAACGGCGCCGGTTCACAGTTCGATGTGAGTAAATTGACCGCTAATGCCACCTATCGCATGGGCGTCTGGCCGTTGATCGCCACAGGCCAATATGTCTGGCTGCGTCTGAAAGGGACGAACGCTGATGGCAGCAACTACAACCTTGAGATCCATAAAGCACCAGGCTCATATGTCAGCGACCAATGGATCACTCAAGGTTATTACGAGCGGAGCATCGCCTTTGCAGGTTTGAGAAACCTCAAAGATGGCAGCCCGCTGACCATGGAGTTCAAAGCCGCGTTCGGCAAGAGCACGGATGAGAGCGAGGCAGTGGTCTTCCCTGTGCGCACTTACACGATCAAAGCGGCTCTTGCTCTGGTTATCAATACCGAGCCTGTATCGCTTGGCGGCTGGATTTTCCGGTCCGATCACACCCCCACAAATCCTCCGGGTGGCAGTTTTGTCGACAGGCAGGCAAGTGGGGGCGTCCCACCCTATCAATACTCATCAAGCAACTCAGCGGCCGCAGAAGTGAATATCACCAATGGTCGGGTGATTTCCAAAGGCAACGGTACCGCTGTCGTTACGGTTCGAGATAGTGCAAACCAGACGGTGTCCTACCCTGTTTCAGTCTCGAATGTGTATCGAATCTTCGGAACCGGCGCGTTCAATACCTATACCCAATGCAGCAATGCGGCGGCTAATCAGGGTGGGCGAATTCCGTCCTTGGCGGAGTGGCATTCATATATCAGCACCTATGCGTGCTTAGCGACAGAAAGTGCATGGTGCTGGGCGGCTGATTCGGCCGGCACTGGCAAACGCTGGGCGATTTATCCGGCCACAGGAGAAACGAAGGCTTTAAGAGATCTGGGTTTTGGAGGCGACACGGCAAACGGGTACGGCATCAGGTAATCCGGGCTTGATACCCCGCAACAGCCACCTACTCAGGACAATCTGAATACAACGGATAAGGATAGGGATTTATCTGATGGCAATCGCGAGCAGGCTCGCTCATGCAATGGATCTTGCCGGGCACTTAACCAGTGACCAACGCAGATCCACTGTGGGAGCGGGCTTGCTCGCGAAGAGGCCAGAACTGTCAACGCCTATTCCTTGGGCACCACGTTATCCAGCACCTGATTCACCGCCAACTCCCCCAGCATCACCACTTGCGCAATGCCCAACACCGTATTACGACTCGGCCCCTCCAGCGTGCCGGCGAAATCGCCGAGCATGACCGTGGCCGAGGCCAGGGACTCGCAGGCGTTGGCCAGCAGGGATTCGGTGTCGGTTTGCGGGTTGACCATGAACATGCTGCTGGGGGTGTACGGCGTTGCCATGATGTTTGCGGGCGCGAGGTAGTGGTCGAGGGCGCGTTCGGCGGCTTCGTGGAGCTTTCTGGAGTTGAGGGATTCGTAGGGTGAAACCGGGTCTGTGATTGGCGGATTGGGCTTGGGTTCGGGCATCAGATGGAACTCCGATCGAGGCACTTTGAAAGGATGATGACCTGTAGGAGCTGCCGAAGGCTGCGATCTTTTGATCTTGTTTATTAGAAGCAAAATCAAAAGATCGCAGCCTGCGGCAGCTCCTACAGGGGACCGGGCAGTTAGTTCGGCACGCGGCGGCCGTCCAGTACCCGGTTGACCATCAGTTCACTGAGCATGATCACCTGATGCAGCATCAGCATGGCCCGGCGCTGTGGGTTGTCGATGGAGTCGCCGATATCGCGCGCCATGTCACTGGCGGCGGCTAATGACTCGCAGGCTTCGACGAGCAAGGTTTCTTCGTCCACGGTGGGGTCGATGAGGAAGATTCTGTTCGCCTTGCATGACGAGGTTGAAGGGATCGAGATCTTCAGGGCGCCGGGGTTGAGGTAGAAGTTGATGGCGCGGTCGGTTGCCGCTTTTATCTTCTGCGGGTCGAGGGCCGGGTCGTACGGGATCGAGGTGTCCGGGGGGTTGGGTGTGGCTTTGAACATAGGTGACTCGCTGTTTTGAATAAGTGAGGAGCCATCACTCTCGCTACCAAACGAAGGGTGGCGGCCATTTGTGGGTTGGTAGACCGGTCAAAACAGTAAACCCGGCGCTCCCGAAGGAACCCCACGCATGGCCACCATAAAGCAGAGTCCCAAAAACGGATCTGTAATGTGGCGCACGACTGTAATGAAACGGGCTACCAAACCCGATCACTGATTTTCAGTGACAGGGATACGATATAGCCCGCCCCATAGCCGTGTAAGCCGGCGGATTCTGGCGTACGCGTAGGTAACGGCGCAAGGCGTTGTAGCCGGTATGGCGTAACGGTTCGTGTACTTTAAACGCGGTTGCGGGGTGATGTTTATTTGCGGGGTTTGCTCTGTTGTTTTGATTTTGTCTGGTAGGCCGCCATCGCTGGCAAGCCAGCTCCCACAATTTGACCGAGTGCATTCAGTTGGGGATTGGTCAGCTGGGAGGCCGCTTTCGCGAGCAAGCTCGCTCCCACAGTTGGAATGCGTGCATTCAGGTGGGAGGTTGGTCGGCTGGGAGGCCGCCATCGTTGGCAAGCCAGCTCCCACAGTTGGAGTGTGTACATTCAGTTGGGGATTGGTCGGCTGGGAGCCGCTTTCGCGAGCAGGCTCGCTCCCACAGTTGGAATGCGTGCATTCAGGTGGGAGGTTGGTCGGCTGGGAGGCCGCTTTCGCGAGCAAGCCCGCTCCCACAGTTGGAATGCGTGCATTCAGGTGGGGATTGGTCGGCTGGTAGGCCGCCATCGCTGGCAAGCCAGCTCCCACAATTTGACCGAGTGCATTCAGTTGGGGATTGGTCGGCTGGGAGGCCGCTTTCGCGAGCAGGCTCGCTCCCACAGTTGGAATGCGTGCATTCAGGTGGGAGGTTGGTCGGCTGGGAGGCCGCTTTCGCGAGCAGGCTCGCTCCCACAGTTGGAATGCGTGCATTCAGGTGGGAGGTTGGTCGGCTGGGAGGCCGCCATCGCTGGCAAGCCAGCTCCCACCATTTGACTGAGTGCATTCAGTTGGGGATTGATCAGTTGGGAGGCCGCTTTCGCGAGCAAGCCCGCTCCCACAGGGTAGCCTTGTTGTTCACAAATGCTGAGTACCCTAAATCCAATGTGGGAGCGAGCTTGCTCGCGAAGGCTGACTCACTGGCAACGCAGTTCTCCAGACAGACAAAACCCGCCGTCCCGACGGCTCGGGGCGGCGGGTTTTGTCGTTTCAGGCCTTGATCACACCGTGTCCACTTTCAGCGAATGATCATTGAGCATGCCGCTGATGATCGTCGCCGTGTCGTGCCCGCCGGCTACCACCCCACCCGCCCCCGGGGTCACGCCGTAGTGGCTGGCGAGGTTGACGCCGGCCAGGTCGATGGTCTGGTTCGGCGTGGCGCCGGCCATGGCGCTGACGTCGATGCTGGTGAGCACCGAGGCGCCGCTGCCGGTGACGGTGAAGTGCAGGTAGTCGTCGAGCGACGCGGTGGTGCCGTTTTCACCTTGCAGCAGTTGCGACAGGTCGAGCTTGTCGGTGCCGGGGGTGAAATCGGTGATGGTGTCGTGGCCACTGTTGCCCTTGAGGTACTGGAAGGTATCCGCGCCTGCCCCGCCAGTCAGGGTGTTGTTGCCCATGCCGCCGATCAGCAGGTCATCGCCGCCGCCACCGTTGAGGATGTCGTTACCCAGGCCGCCGTTGATCACGTTGTTATTGTTGTCGCCGGTCAGGGTGTCGTTGAAGTTCGAGCCGACCAGATTTTCGATGTTGCTGATCGTGTCGGTGCCGGCGCCGATGGTGTTTTGCGCACCGAGCAGGCCGAGGTTGACCGTGACCCCGGCGGTGGCGTGGGCATAGCTGACCGTGTCGATGCCGGTGCCGCCGTCGAGAATGTCGTTGCCCGGGCCGCTGTAGAGCAAGTCGTTGCCCGCGCCGCCGTGCATCTCGTTGTTGCCGGAACCGGCGGTCAGTACGTCGTTGCCGTCGCCGCCATTGAGGATGTTGTTGCCGGTGCCCGCCACCAGAATGTCATCCCCGGCAGTGCCGGTGAGGGTGTGGCCATCCTGATAGGTGATGCTGACGTTGGCCGTGTCGCTGCCGCCATGGTTGTCATTGGCGGTGTAGGTGCCGTGGAAATCCGGCGTCACGTCGTGGGCGCCGGCGTAGTTGACCGTCATGGTCAGTTGATAGTTTTCCGCTGCCGTCGGATTGCTGCCGCTGGTGTTGCTGATGTTGGTCACGTGGATCTGGTAGGTGCCATCGGCACCGGCAGTGATGGTGCCGCCATCGGCGATGCTGACGAACGCGCCGCCGTTGACCGAGTACTCCATGGTGACGTGGCCGGCCGCGAGGTTGTGATCCAGGTTCAGCGTTTCGCCCTGTTTCAGTTTGACGGTGATCAAGTCTTCATCGTTGGCATTGGCGCTGGTCACCGCACCGAGGTAACCGCTGACCACCAGCACGGCGGTCATCGCTGCGGTGTTGGCGGCGAACGCAGCGCGTACGTCGGCCAGGTTCTGGTTGGCGGCGGTGTTGCCGGTGCCGGCGAAGTTGATCGCGCCAGTGCCGGTGAAGTCCGCGCCCTTGGCCACCCATCCGGTGTTGAAGCTGGTCGGCGAGGCGTTGAGCGTGTCGCCGTCCGGATCGGTGTCGTTGGCCAGCAACAGTTCGCCCGGCACGGTGATGTTGCTCGACAGCACGTTGGTGATGACGTGGTCGTCCGTCGCCACCGGTGGCGAGTTGGGGATCACTTTCACGGTCAGCGTCGAGCTGGCGAGGTCGCCGTCGTTGTCGCTGAGGGTGAAACCGATGTTCTCGGTGATCACCGTGGTTGTGGTTTTCTGCGAGGTGTAGCTGTAGTCACCGGTGTCGAGGTTGATCACCAGCGTGCCGCTGTTGTTGGTGGCGATGCTGATCGTGTTGTTCACGGTGTTGAACGTGCCGTGGTTGGTGCCGCCGGATGCGGTCAACGAACCCTGGCCGCTGTTGGCGCGCGGGTCATAGGTGTAGGTGGTGCCGTCGACCACGATCGATTTGATGAAGCCGCCATCGGCGCCGAACGTACCGCCCTCGCCCAGCAGCGAACCGGTGACCGGGGCGCCTTCGACGGTGCCCGACAGCACCGAGTTGAGCTGATTGAGGTCGGTGACCACCACCGCGTTGGTGTTGGTGTGGCTGATGCCGTCATAGGCCAGCGGATCGAGGTTGGCGTTGCTCACGCCGCTGCCCAGACCGATCGCGTAGTTCTTGATGTTGTTGGCATCGAGGAAGGCTTTGAGTGCGGTCTCATCGGCGGTGCCGATTTCCTGGCCAGTGGTCGGTTTGCCGTCGGAGAAGAAGTAACCGACGTTCTGCGCCCCGGTGAGTTTGCCCGAGGTGTTGAACGCGGTCTGCATCGTTGCCACGGCCGCGTCGTAGTTGGTACCGCCACCCGCCGTGAGACCGGCGAGCAGCGATTTGGCGGTCGCCACGTCAACCCATACCGAGGTCCTGTCGGTGGCGCTGCTGCTGAAGGTGACGAGTTGCACCTTCACATCGCCGAGGTCGTCGTATTTGTCGAGCAAGGCACTGATCGCCTGTTTCGCCAGATCCAGTCGCGACAGGCCCGGCACGCCGGACGGGTCGACCATGCTGCCGGAGATGTCGAGGACGATCAGCAGGTTGGAATCGATTTCCACCGCCGCCACCGAACGATCCGACGCCACGGCTTTGGGCACGTCATCGACGATGTTGACTACAATCGTGCTGGTGGTGCTGTTGCCCAGCGCATCGGTGGCTTTGTAGGTAAAACTTTCGCTCAGGGTGTTGGCGCCGTCGTTGGCGTTCGGCGTGGTTTTCGGTGCCGAGGTCAGGGTGTAAGTGTAAGTGCCGTCGGCGTTGAGCTGGATCTGCCCATAAGTGCCGGTGGCGCTGCCGACCAGGGTGTAGGTGAGCGCCCCGCTGCCGCCGGTGACCGCACCGACCAGTGTGCCGGTGGCGGTTTCGCCGGTGTTGGTCGGGTCGCTGCCGGTGACCGTGCCGGGGGCCAGGTCCTGGCCGTCCTTGCTCAGGTCGAGGGCTTTTTCGTAGACCGTCACGTCCTGATCGACCGACGCAATCAGTTTGCTGTCGGCAACGTTGATGGTGATGGTGGTGGTGCTTTCGTCACCGTCGCCGTCGCGGATGGTGTAGGTGAAGGTGTCGGTGGCGCCCGGTGGGCTCACCGAGTTCGGATTGCTGTGGTAGATGGCGTTGCCCGCCGCGTCCAGGGTCAGGTAGCCGTAGGCGCCGTTGATGTTGCTGTTGAGGCCGCCGATGGCCGAGGTCGCGGTGTTGCTGCCGGCGCGCACGCCGACCACTGCCCCGCCTGCCGCTGCGCCATCGGCGCCAGTGACGTCGTTGCCGAGCACGCTGATATTGACCGTGCCGCCCTCCGCCACCGAGCCGGTGTCGGCCTTGGCGGTCGGCAGGTCATCGATGATGTTGACGTTGATCTGGCCGCTGGCGGTGCTGCCGTCGGTGTCAGTCGCGACCACGTTGAAGTTTTCGGTGAGGCTGTTGGCGCCGTTGCCGGTCGGGTGCGCTTCGTTATCCACCAGGGTATAGCTGTAACTGACCACGCCGGTCGCCGGGTTGTAACCGGTGACGGTGAACGTACTGCCCAGCGGCGACACCACCGATTGCGGGAAGCCTGCGGCGACCCCGTTGGTCACGACGACAATGCCACCGACAGTGAGGGTTTGCAGGCCATCCAGGGCCGTGACGGTGAACGTACCGCTCTGGGTCAGCGCCGGAGTATCGGGGCTGGTGCCGTCACTGAGGTTTTTCTCGTAGACGGTGAGTTCGCCGCCATTGACGTCGAGGCCGTTGAGCACCACCGGATCGTCGTTGTTGTGGATGTTCAGCACCAGGTTGGCGGTGCTGGTATCGCCGTCGGCATCGGTGAGCGTGTAGGTGAATGTCTCGGTGCCGTTTCCACCGCCGTGCAGCGCCTTGAAATCGGCGTCAGCCGGGTTAAGCGTGTAGGTGTAAGTGCCGTTGGCATTGAGCACCAGCGTGCCGTAAGTCCCGGTGAACGTACCGGCAGTGATCGGCCCGGCATTCGGTCCGGTGGCGACCACGTCCGCGCCTTGCACGTCGTTAGTCAGCACGTTGCCGGTCAGGGTCAGCTGGGTTTCCGAGGCACTGGTGGCGTTGCTGTCGTTGAGGGCTTTGGGCACGTCATCGACGATGCTGACGACGATGGTGCTGGTGACCACATTGCCCAGCGAATCGGTGGCCTGATAGGTGAAGGTTTCAGTCAGGGTGTTGGCCCCGTCGTCGGCATGCGGTGTGGTGGTCGCCGGCGAGGTCAGTGTGTAGGTGTAAGTGCCGTTGGGGTTGAGCACGATCTGCCCGTAGTTGCCGGTGGCACTGCCGACCAGCGCATAGCTGATGGCGCCGACCGCACCGGTGACCGAACCGACCAGTGTGCCGGAGGCGGTTTCGCCCGTATTGGTCGGGTCGCTGCCGATGACCGTACCCGGGGCCAGATCGGCGCCGTCCTTGGTCAGGTCGAGGGCTTTTTCGTAGACGGTGACGTCGGTGTCGCTGGTCGCATACAGCTTGCTGTTGGCGACATCGATGGTGATGGTGGTGGTGCTTTCATCGCCATCGGAGTCGCGCACGGTGTAGGTGAACACATCCACCGCGCCGGGGCCGTTCACGGCATTGGGGTTGCTGTGATAGACCGCGTTGCCGTTGGTGTCCAGCGTCAGGTAACCGTAGCTGCCATTGATGTTGCTGTTGAGGCCGCCGATGGCCGAGGTCGAGGTGTCGGAGCCGGCGCGCACACCGACCACCGCGCCGGTCACCGCCGGGCCGTCGGCGCCGCCGATGTCATTGTCGAGCACGTTGCCGCTGACGGTGCCGCCCTCCGCCACCGAGGCGGAATCGGCGTGCGCGCTCGGCAAGTCATCAATGATGTTGACGTTGATCTGGCCGCTGGCGGTGCTGCCATCGGTGTCAGTCGCCACCACGTTGAAATTCTCGGTAATGCTGTTGGCGCCGTTGCCGTTCGGATGGGTTTCGTTATCGACCAGGGTGTAGCTGTAGCTGACCACGCCGGTCGCCGGGTTGTAGCCGGTGATGGTCAGCGTGCTGCCCAACGGCGTGACGGTTGATTGCGGGAAGCCTGCGGCCACACCACCGGTGACGACGTTGATGCCGCCCACGGTCAGGGTTTGCAGACCGTCGAGCGCGGTCACGGTGAAGGTACCGCTCTGAGTCAGCGCCGATGCATCGGGACTGGTGCCGTCGCTGAGGTTTTTCTCATAGACCGTGAGTTCGCCACCATTCACGTCGAGACCGTTGAGGGTCACCGGATCGTCGTTGTTGTGGATCTGCAGGACGAGATTCGCAGTGCTGGTATCGCCGTCCGAGTCAGTGAGGGTGTAGGTGAAATTTTCCGTGCCGTTGCCGCCGCCGTGCAGGTTTTTGAAGTCGGCGTCGTTGGTGTTCAGCGTGTAGGTGTAAGTGCCGTCGGTGTGCAGTTCCAGCGTGCCATAGGTGCCAGTGAACGTACCGGCGGTGACCGGGCCGGTGGGTACGCGGTCGGCGCCCTGCACGTCGTTGGTGAGGACGTTGCCGGTCAGGGTCAACTGACTTTCCGACGCGGTGTTGGCGTTGCTGTCGTTCACGGCTTTTGGCAGGTCGTCGATGATGTTCACATCGAGGGTTGCGTTGGCGGTGGTGCCGTTGTCGTCCACCACGGTGACGGCGAACTGTTCAGGCAGATTGTTGGCACCGTTGGCGGTTGGGTGTGCCTCGTTGTCGACCAGGGTGTAGCTGTAGCTGACGACACCGGTGGTGGCGTTGAAACCGGTGATGGTCAGCGTACTGCCCAGCGGTGTGGTCACCGATTGCGGGAAGCCTGCGGCTACACCGTTGGTGACCACGGCGATGCCACCGACGGTCAGGGTCGTCACGCCGTCCAGCGCAGTGATGGTGAAGGTGCCGCTTTGGGTCAGTGCGGTGGAGTCCGGGGCGCTGCCATCGCTGAGGTTTTTTTCGTAAACGGTGAGTTCGCCGCCGTTTACATCAAGACCGTTGATGGTCACCGGATCGTCGTTGTTGTGGATCTGCAGGACGAGGGTCGCGGTGCTGGCATCGCCATCGGAATCGGTGATGGTGTAGGTGAAGGTTTCGGTGCCATTGCCGCCACCGTGCAGGTTTTTGAAGTCGGCGTCGGTGGTGTTCAGCGTGTAGGTGTAGGTGCCGTCGGTGTGCAGTTCCAGGGTGCCGTAGGTGCCGGTGAAAGTCCCGGCAGTCACTGGGCCGGTCGGTACGCGGTCGGCGCCTTGCACGTCGTTGGTCAGGACGTTACCGGTGAGGGTCAGATTGGTTTCTGACGCGGTGCCAGTGTTGCTGTCATCCACCGCCTTGGGCAGATCATCGACCACATTCACATCAAGCGTTGCGTTGGCGGTAGTGCCATTGTCGTCGACCACCGTGACGCCGAACTGTTCGGAAAGCGAGTTGGCGCCATTGGCAGTCGGATGCGCATCGTTGTGATCGAGGGTGTAGCTGTAGCTGACCACTCCGGTTGCTGCGTTGAAACCAGTAATAGTCAACGTGCTGCCCAACGGTGTAGTGACCGATTGTGGGAAGCCTGCCGCCACGCCATTCGTCACGACAGCGATGCCACCCACTGTCAGCGTGGTAACACCGTCCAAAGCGGTGATGGTGAAGGTGCCGCTTTGTGTCAGCGCGTTGGCATCCGGAGTGCTACCGGTGCTGAGGTTTTTTTCGTAAACCGTCAGCTCGCCGCCGTTCACGTCCAGGCCGCTGATGACCACTGGGTCGTCGTTGTTGTGGATTTGCAAGACGAGATTCGCAGTGCTGGTGTCGCCATCCGAGTCAGTGATGGTGTAGGTGAAATTCTCGGTGCCATTGCCGCCGCCGTGCAGGTTTTTGAAGTCGGCGTCAGTTGGGTTGAGCGTGTAGGTGTAAGTGCCGTCGGTGTGCAGTTCGAGGGTGCCGTAAGTGCCGGTGAAAGTCCCGGCGGTGACTGGGCCGGTCGGTACGCGGTCAGCGCCCTGCACGTCGTTGGTCAGCACGTTGCCGGTGAGGGTCAGGTTGGTTTCTGAAGCGGTATTGGCGTTGCTGTCGTTCACCGCTTTTGGCAGGTCGTCGATGATGTTCACATCGAGGGTTGCGTTGGCGGTGGTGCCGTTGTCATCGACCACGGTGACGGCGAACTGCTCGGGCAGGTTGTTTGCGCCATTGGCGGTTGGATGCGCGTCATTGTGATCGAGGGTGTAGCTGTAACTCACCACGCCGGTGGTGGCATTGAAACCGGTGATGGTTAGCGTGCTGCCCAACGGTGTGGTCACCGATTGCGGGAAGCCTGCTGCCACGCCATTGGTCACGACAGCAATACCGCCGACGGTCAGCGTGGTAACGCCATCCAGTGCGGTGATAGTGAACGTGCCACTCTGGGTCAGCGCATTGGCATCCGGCTCGCTACCGCTGCCGAGGTTTTTTTCATAAACCGTCAGCTCGCCACCCTCAACGTTCAAGCCGTTGATCACCACCGGATCGTCGTTGTTGTGAATCTGCAAAACCAGATTCGCAGTGCTGGTATCGCCGTCCGAATCGGTGAGGGTGTAGGTGAAAGTCTCGGTGCCATTGCCGCCACCGTGCAGCGCTTTGAAATCCGCGTCGCTGGCGTTGAGGGTGTAGGTGTACGTGCCATTGGCATTCAACACCAACGTGCCGAAAGTGCCGGTGAAAGTGCCGGCAGTGACCGGCCCGGTGGGCACACGGTCGGCACCTTGCACGTCGTTGGTCAGGACATTGCCGGTCAAGGTCAACTGGGTTTCCGAGGCGGTGTTGGCGTTGCTGTCATTCGCCGCTTTGGGCACGTCATCAATGATGTTGACGTCAAGCGAGCCGGTGGCGCTGTCGCCATTGCTGTCGCTTGCGGTCACCGTGAAATGTTCACTGAGGCTGTTGGCGCCGTCACCGGCCGGATGGGCATCGTTGCCGTTGAGGGTGTAGCTGTAGCTGACCACGCCGGTGCTGGCGTTATACCCGGTGATGGTCAGGGTGTTGCCCAGTTGTGTGGTGATCGACTGCGGGAAACCGGCCGCCACACCAGCGCTGATTACATTGATGCCGCCGATGTTCAGGCTGTTCAGACCGTCCGGTGCCGACACCGTGAAGCTGCCGCTCTGGGTCAGCGCGCCGGGGTTGGCCGAGGAGCCGGCAGGCAGGTTGGCTTCGTTGAGGGTCAGCTCACCGCCAGGCACGGCGAGGCCACTGAGGGTCACCAGATTGTTGACCGGTGGCGGCACGATCGGCGTGTTGTCGCCATTGTCGATGACTGCGTTATGGCGCTCTTCGGGAAACTCGGGAATACCGTTGAAACCGGCGGTCGGGAAGCCGATCACCGGATCCACGCGCCCACCGACTTCCGTCAGCAGGACAAAACTGTGGCCGCCACCCAACTCACCTGGCGCGCCGCCCGGTGCATTCGGGCCGGCGGCGGTGGCCTCTGCCGCTTTGGTCGGGTCTTCACCGGCAGCGATGGCTTTCTGAATCTGCTCGACGTCAGTCAGTTGTGCTTCGCTGGGGGTCAGTGCTTCAGGGGAATCGACATGCACTGCCTGATTGGCCAGCAGTTGTCCGGACATGGTCATGCTGCTGTCGCGGCCCAGGGTCAACTCGTGGCCATTTTGCAGATGAATGGCGACGGCACCTTCTGCGCCGGTGATCACTTGATCGCCGACAAACAAGCGGTCGCCCTCGACCAGGGCGCGGCGAGTGCCGTCGGTGCCCTGCGCAAAAACCTGACCAATGACTTTAGTGACGATCCCGATGAGCGTTGCCATGTGAAATTCCTCCGCTGCCGACCACCGTCGGCACTGGTTCGCGAAGCAGCCCATGGCTCAATCGGGTTGTCGGGGCGACGCTCGCACCTCGACAGTTCGTTTCGCAGGTTGCGCAAACGAGGAAACTTCAGTGCTTTCAAGCACTTCCGCGTCCTGATCGATGCAGCACACCCACTAACGCTACGTAACGGTGGTGAATCACCCGAGTGACAAAAATCTGTCGCTCATCTGCCGCTACGCGTCCCTCCCCTTCAGCAGTACTTCGCCGTATGTCGCAAAGTGAATGGAACTTTCCTCAAGCCTTTTTGTGCTCCCTAAAGCGCATGAAACAAAGGCTTTCGCCCTGAACAATGTGCCGGTTTTCGCCAAGCGCATAAGTTTTTTTCGGCATAAGCCTTATGAAAATTTTTTCTTAGCTACGCTTCAGGATGTTCTTAGCTCTGTTGTTACAAGAGTGAAACGCTTACACCTCAAATTATCGTCAAATATTTGGCGACAGTAACGCACCATCAGGATCAGGGAGATGCACCCCATGCGCGTTTTAACCCCCCTCTGCAGCGCGGTTTTGCTGGCCATGGCTTGCACTTCCCAAGCCCAGGCCATGAATCTGACCGAAGCGATTCAAAGCACCATCGCCACCCACCCAGACCTCGCCTCGCGCGTGGACGCCAAACTGTCCGCCGATGAACAAGTGAAAGTGGCCAAGGGTGGCTTCTATCCGTCCGTCGATCTGAATGCCGCTTACGGGCGCGGTTACAGCGACAACACCAATACCCGGGCTTTCGGTAATCACCACACCGAAATCCTCAATTACACCCAGTCGGAACTGCGCCTGCGGCAGATGATCTTCGACGGCTTCAACACCGCCAACGAGGTCGAGCGCACCAAGGGCGTTTCCAACTCGCGCGCCTATTACGCGCAAGGCACCGCTCAGGATCTGGCGTTGCGTACCATCGAGGTCTACCTCGAAGTGCTCAAGCGCCGTGAACTGGTGACCCTGGCCCGGAACAACCTGCAAGCGCACTTGCGCGTCAACGATCAGATCGGGCTGCGCACCCAGCGCGGCATCGGCAGCACCGCCGACTCCGATCAGTCGGTCGCCCGTAAGGCGCTGGCGCAGAACAACCTCGACACCGCCGAAGTCGATCTGGCCGACGCCGAATCGAATTTCTACGCCGTGGTCGGGCGCATGCCCGATGAACTGGAAGCGCCACCGTCGACCCGCGGCGAGGTTCCTGCCAGCCTGCCGGAAGCCCAGCAGAGCATGGTCGAGAACAACCCGTACCTGAAATCCGCGCAGGCGGACGTGCAGTCGGCCGAGAGCCAGTATGAAGTTGCCAAGTCGCCGTTCTACCCACGTTTCGATGCCGAGGCCGCAGTGGGTGCGAACAACAACGTGCAGGGCGATGAAGGCCACGACAACGAATGGCGCGTCGGCGTGATCATGAATTACAACCTGTTCCGTGGCGGCAGCGACAAGGCTCGTCTGGCCTCCGATGCGCACCAGATCAATCAGGCGATGGACATCCGCAACAACGCCCTGCGTCAGTTGAACGAGAACATTCACCTGGCCTGGAACGCCATGGTCAACGCGAACAAACAGACCCCGACCGCCCGTGAATACGCCGAGACCACCAAGCGTGTACGTGCGGCGTATCAGGATCAGTTCGGCCTCGGCCAACGCACCCTGCTCGACTTGCTCGACAGTGAAAACGAGCTTTACAACGCCAACCGTCGCTACACCGAAATCCGCTACACCGAGGAATATTCGATGTACCGCGTGCTGGCGAACATGGGCCAGTTGCTGAGCAAACAGAGGGTGGTGCTGCCGGCGGATGCGATTGCGGCGACCGAAGTCAAAAACGAAGCACGCCTGCCTGAGCTGAAGTAAGTCCCACGACCCTTTGTGGCGAGGGAGCTTGCTCCCGCTGGGTTGCGCAGTGACCCCAAAGATTTGAGCAGCAATGAGTTCCATGGGGCTGCTGCGCAGCCATCGGGGATAAATCCCCTCGCCACAGGTTGGACCAGTCATTACAGGGGCGATCAATATGACCAGCATGGCCGAAGGCGGACACTCCGGGATCGATCCGCGGCTGAGCTTCGATGACCCGTTACTCGACGGTCTGCTGATCCTCTGCAAACTCCACGGCGCGACGGTCAGCCGCGCCAGCCTGAGTGCCGGGCTGCCCCTGAACAAGCAACGTCTGAGCCTGGATCTGCTGCCCCGTGCAGCGGCGCGGGCCGGTTTGCAGGCGCGCTTGTTGCGCCGCGAACTGAAAGATATTTCCGCGCTGAATCTGCCGATTCTGTTGCTGCTCAAGGATGGGCGCACCGCCGTCCTGCGGCGTTTCGCCGACGACGGCAAGGCGCTGATCCTGCCCAGCGAAGCCGATGGCGGCGAGCAATGGGTCGAGCGCGAAGAACTCGCCGAACACTACAGCGGCCAGGCCTTGTTCGCCCGTCCGCGCCACGAACTCGAAGACTTGCGTTCACCGCTGGTGCCGCGCGTGCATGCCTGGTTTCGCGACACCCTGAAGCTGTCGAAATGGCTGTACAGCGACGCGATCCTCGCCAGTTTCCTGATCAACCTGCTGGGCCTGATGGTGCCGCTGTTCGTCATGCAGACCTACGACCGCGTGGTGCCGAATCAGGCCACCTCGACCCTGTGGGTGTTGGCGATCGGCCTGCTGATCGGCACCGGTTTCGAACTGGTGCTGCGGGTGGTGCGCGCGCACCTGCTGGATACCGCCGGGAAGAAAACCGATGTGATCCTTTCCGCGACTTTATTTGAACGGATCACCGGCATGGCGATGAAGGCGCGGCCGGCAACCATCGGCGGTTTCGCCCAGAGCATTCATGACTTTCAGGGCCTGCGCGAATTCCTCACGGCGGTGACCCTGACCAGCCTGATCGACCTGCCCTTCGTGGTGTTGATGCTGGTGGTGATCGGTCTGCTCGGTGGCTGGCTGGTGGTGATTCCGCTGCTGGCGTTTCCAATCACGATCATATTTGCTCTGGCGATTCAGGTGCGCCTGCGTGACACCGTGCAGAAAAGCCTGAGCCTGGGTGCCGAACGGCAGGCGCTGCTGATCGAAACCCTCGGCGGCCTGGAAACCCTCAAGGCCTGCAGCGCCGAGAGCGAGCGCCAGCACAAATGGGAAAGCACCCACGGCGCCCTCACTCGCCTCGACAGCCACGCGCGCAACCTCTCGGCGCTGGCGACCAACGGCACGCTGTTCATCCAGCAGTTTTCCGGGATGGCGACGATCGTCGCCGGGGTCTACAGCATCATCGCCGGCAACCTCAGCGTCGGTGCGCTGGTGGCCAGCTACATGCTCGGCAGCCGGGTTCTTGCGCCGCTGGGGCAGATCGCCGGGCTGATCACCCGCTACCAGCAAGCGCAACTGACCATGAAAAGCACCGACGCGCTGATGGGTCTGCCGCAGGAACGCGACGGCAAGCAGCGGCCCCTGGAGCGCACGCAGCTGCAAGGTGCGCTGGACGTCAGCGGCGTGACCTTTCACTACAACGGCCAGAACGCACCGGCGCTGAGCAACGTCAGCTTCAGCATGAAACCCGGCGAACGGATCGGCATCATCGGCCGCAGCGGCTCAGGCAAAAGCACCCTGGCGCGGCTGGTGATGGGCTTCTATGAACCCGAGGAAGGCCAGTTGCTGCTCGACGGTCTCGACCTGCGGCAACTGGATGTCGCCGACCTGCGCCAGCAGATCGGTTACGTCGCCCACGACCTGCCGCTGCTGGCCGGCAGCCTGCGCGACAACCTGACCCTTGGCGCGCGCTACATCAGCGATTCGCGCATGCTCGAAGTCGCTGAACTGACCGGCGTCACCGAGCTGGCGCGGCAGCATCCGCAAGGCTTCGACCGGCCGGTAGGCGAACGCGGCCAGCTACTTTCCGGCGGCCAGCGCCAAGCAGTTTTACTCGCCAGAGCATTGTTACTCGACCCACCGATCATGCTGCTCGACGAACCCACCAGCGCCATGGACAACAGCAGCGAAGACCTGCTGCGCCAGAAACTCCACGGCTGGGTGCAAGGCAAGACGCTGCTGCTGGTCACCCACCGCACCTCGATGCTGAGCCTGGTGGACCGGTTGCTGGTACTGGACAACGGCCGGGTCGTCGCCGACGGCCCGAAAGAAGCGGTCATCGATGCACTGCGCAAGGGCCGCGTCGGCTCGGCGGCGGTTTAGATGCGTGCATATAACTTATGGCTCTCACAAAACCTGTGGCGAGGGGATTTATCCCCGATGGGCTGCGCAGCAGCCCCAAAGACTCTGAGGGCGCTTCGCACCCTATCGGGGATGAATCCCCTCACCACAAGTAAGTGTTACGGGCGACGCATGGGTTGTGCGGTTTGATGTTTCTTAACTGAGGGGTATCGCCCCATGGCTGCATCTTCAGATAGCAAATCACGCGGCTACTTCGACAGTTTCGGCAAAAGCGCCGAAGCCGAGTTCATGCCGGAAACCGCCGGCGCTTCGTTGCAGGATTCGCCGCGCTGGTCGCGGATCACCGTGTGGCTGGCGGCGGCGCTGCTGATCAGTGCGCTGGTCTGGGCCAAGTTCGCCGTGCTGGAAGAAGTGACCATGGGCGAAGGCAAGGCGATTCCGTCAAGCAAGGTCCAGGTGATCCAGAACCTGGAGGGCGGGATCGTCACCGAGATTTTTGTCCGTGAAGGGCAGATGGTGAACAAGGGCGACAAGCTGCTGCGCCTGGATGACACACGCTTCCTGTCGAACAAGGGTGAGAGCGAGGCCGATCGTTACGCCCTGACCGCGCAAGTCGAACGCCTTTCCGCCGAAGCCGAGGGCCGTCCGTTCAAGCTGTCTGACGAGGTGATCGCCAAGGCGCCACAGGTCGCCGAAGACGAACGGGCACTCTACGACCAGCGCCAACGGCGTCTGGCCAGCGAACAACGCACCCTCACCGAACAGCTGCGGCAGAAGACTCAGGAGCTGGCGGAATTCCGCTCCAAGCAAGGCCAGTACAGTTCCAGCCTGGCGCTGCTGCAGCAAGAGATGAACATGTCCGCGCCGCTGGTCGGCACGGGTGCGGTGTCGCCGGTGGAGATCCTGCGACTGAAACGTAGCGCGGTGGAAATTCGCGGCTCGCTGAACGCGACGACCCTGGCCATCCCAAGGGCGGAATCGGCAATCAACGAGATCAAGAGCAAGATCGACGAATCGGAACAGACCTTCCGTTCCGACGCCGCCAAGGACCTCAACCAGAAACGCACCGACCTGTCGAAAATCACCGCGTCGAGCATCGCCATCGACGACCGGGTCAGCCGTACCACCGTGACTTCGCCGGTGCACGGGGTGATCAAGCAACTCAAGGTCAACACCATCGGCGGCGTGGTACAGCCGGGCAGCGACATGGTGGAAATCGTGCCGCTGGAAGACAACCTGCTGATCGAAGCCAAGGTCCGTCCGCAAGACGTCGCGTTCCTCCATCCGGGCCAGAAAGCCATGGTCAAGTTCAGTGCCTATGACTACACGATCTACGGCGGGCTGAGCGCAAAACTTGAACTGATCGGCGCCGACACCATCACCGATGACAAGGGCAACAGCTTCTACCTGATTCAGGTACGCACCGATAAAAACCATTTGGGCGGCGATGTGAAACCGCTGCTGATCATCCCGGGGATGGTGGCGACGGTGGACATTATTACCGGGGAGAAAAGTGTGCTGGATTATCTGCTCAAACCAGTGCTCAAAGCCCGGACCGAGGCGATGCGCGAGCGGTAGGCATTGTTGAGATTTGCGGTGATTGATCCGACGCCTTCGCGAGCAAGCCCGCTCCCACAGTTGGAATGCATTCCCCTGTGGGAGCGGGCTTGCTCGCGAAGAGGCCCGCACCAACACCCATTATTTTGAATGATTACGCTGAAAAACCTCCTCCCCCATCGCCGCAATCTGCCCCTCGATCAACGCCTCGAACGGTTTGAGCAACGGCGCAAACGTGGTCGGCGCTTCCAGAGTTTCCAGCGCCTGCACAATCGCCTCGATGGTCGACAACGCCCCCGGCCCCGGTGCCTTGCGCAACCGGTAGCGCGACACCCCGCCCTGCGCCAGCGTCACCCGTGGCAACGCTGCCAATAGCGGATTGAGGTGGAGCATCTTGCGCGCCTTGCGCCAGGTGCCGTCCGGCACCACCAGCAACAACGGTTCAGCGGATTCGCGGTAAGCCTGCAGCGGCTGCGCATCGTCAGCGGGAAACAGCAACCGCGCCTGATACCCCGGCCGATTGAGCAGCGTCGGCAGATCCTCGAACACTTCACCGACAATCAACTCGGCATTGGTCAAACCCAGCGCTGCCAGTCGCGCGGTGTTGAGCGCGTGATTGACCTCGCTCGGATGCTGCAACAGCAACACCCGGGTGCGGCTATCGAGGCTCGGGATCAGCGGGCACAGGCAATGGGTTTGTGGGCGCAGGCAGCGCGGGCATTGCGGTCTGGACATAGTCTTTACGCCTGATTCAACTGCGCTTTGAGCAGATCACGGAAAGTCTGGATCAGCGGCTCGCGGCTGCGGCCACGACGCATGATCATCGAGAATGGCGCCTGATAACCGAAGGTCGCCGGCAGCAACACGCGCAGGTCGCCCTTGTCGGCCCAGGCCTGAGCGTAGTGCTCCGGCAGGTAACCGATGTAGGCGCCGGAGAGCACCAGAATCAGTTGCGCCTCCATACTTTCCACAGTCGCCGCGCTGTGTTTGAAACCGTGCCGTGCCAGCTCGGCCTGGCTCCAGTAACCACGGCCGACCATGCGTTGCTGAGTGATGACCTGCTCGGGGATCCGCCGCTCGTTGAACAGCGGATGCCGGCTGCTGCAATACAGCCAGTGCTGCTCGCGGTACAGCGGCATGTACACCAGACCGCTCATGCGCGTGGAAAACGCACCGATGGCCAGATCGAGTCGATTGTCCTGCACGCCGAGTTGCAGTTCGTAGGGGCTCATCACCGACAGATGCAAATGCACCGCCGGGTGTTCCTGACTGTAGGCGCCAATGGCCTCGGCGAACGGCAAGGCCTTGTCGCTGACGGTGGAGTCGATCACCCCGAGGTTGAGCGTGCCGCGCAGTTCGCCCTTGAGCGCCGCGGCGTATTGCTCGAAACCTTCGAGTTCGGCGAGCAGGCGCAGGGTTTCCTGATGGAACAGCTCGCCCTTGCTGGTCAGGCTGAATCCACCGCGTCCGCGATGGCACAGCACCAGACCGAGCGCGGCTTCAAGCTGGCTCATGTAAGTGCTGATCGCCGAGGTCGACAGGTTGAGCTCCTGCTGCGCATTGGCAAAGCCCTGATGCCGGACCACGCTGACGAAGATGCGCAATAGTTTCAGGTCGGGTAAAGCGTTGGCCATGTCTACTCCGGGCTTTGGAACTGCGTTGTCTGTTGCACCCCTCACCCCAGCCCTCTCCCCGAGGGAGAGGGAGCTGATCTCCAGGGCTTTCAAATCCTGAGTTCGACTCGATTTTTCAGGTCGATGCAGATTCCGCTGACAACTCTGTCGGCCCCCTCTCCCTCCGGGAGAGGGTTGGGGTGAGGGCAGCAATGTTCAGCCAGGCATGAATCCCGAAACCGCAGAGTCTAATCCGCCCGCCCTCATTAGTTTAGAAAAATCTGAACTAAGTTTTTGCCCGTAGCGATTCTTCCCCCGCACTACATTTCGCAGAATCGGCCCCACAGCGGCGTCCGAACCTGTGCTCAACGGTGCGCCGACATAAATAAAACAAAGACGATGAGGCCCTACCCGTGGACAAGATTCTTCACCAACCACTGGGCGGCAACGAAATGCCGCGCTTCGGCGGCATCGCCACCATGCTCCGACTCCCCCATGTACCGACCGCTGCCGGCCTGGACGCTGCCTTCGTTGGCGTGCCACTGGACATCGGTACTTCGCTGCGCCCCGGCACCCGCTTCGGGCCGCGCGACATCCGCACCGAATCGGTGATGATCCGTCCGTACAACATGGCCACCGGCGCTGCGCCGTTCGACTCGCTGTCGGTTGCCGACATCGGTGACGTGGCGATCAACACCTTCAACCTGCTCGACGCCGTGCGCATCATCGAAGAAGCCTACGACAACATCCTTGAGCACAACGTGATCCCGATGACCCTGGGTGGTGACCACACCATCACCCTGCCGATCCTGCGGGCGATCCACAAGAAGCATGGCAAAGTCGGTCTGGTGCACATCGATGCGCACGCCGACGTCAACGATCACATGTTCGGCGAGAAGATCGCCCACGGCACGACCTTCCGTCGCGCCGTCGAAGAAGGTCTTCTGGACTGCGACCGCGTGGTGCAGATTGGTCTGCGCGCGCAGGGCTACACCGCTGACGACTTCAACTGGAGCCGCGATCAGGGCTTCCGCGTCGTACAAGCCGAAGAGTGCTGGCACAAGTCACTGGCCCCGCTAATGGCCGAAGTGCGCGAGAAAGTCGGCGGCGGCCCGGTGTACCTGAGCTTCGACATCGACGGCATCGACCCGGCCTGGGCGCCCGGCACCGGCACCCCGGAAATCGGGGGTCTGACGACCATTCAGGCGATTGAAATCGTTCGCGGCTGTCAGGGCCTCGACCTGATCGGCTGCGATCTGGTAGAAGTCTCGCCCGCCTACGACACCACCGGCAACACCTCGCTGCTGGCCGCCAACCTGCTGTACGAAATGCTCTGCGTACTGCCTGGCGTGGTCCACCGCTGAGGGTTCGGCCATGAACGAACGTGATCAGGTGTTGAAAGCGGCTGCCGATCTGGTGTCCGCCTTCGCTCGTAACGATCGCGAAGCTTATTTCGGCGCGTTCAGCGCCGATGCAAGTTTCGTGTTTTACACCCTCGAACAGCCGCTGCTGTCGCGCGATGCCTATCAGGCCTTGTGGGACAGTTGGCGCGCCGAGGATGGCTTTGAAGTGTTGTCGTGCACTTCGAGCAACGCCTTCGTCAGCCTGCAAGGTGACGTGGCGGTGTTTATCCATGACGTGGCCACCGAGCTGCGCATGCAAGGGGAGCAACATTTCAGCCAGGAGCGCGAGACGATTGTTTTCAAGAAACAAGCGTCGAGCCTAGAACAACAAGGCCATTGGCTGGCCTGCCACGAACATTTGTCCGCAATGCCGGAAGGGCTGCCATCCCCTTAGCCAAACAGGTGACGCCTCACACACGATGAGGCGCGCCTTTATGATCGGAGCAGATCATGAATAACAACAACAACGACCAAAGCCTTACGCAAATTGAAACCCACGGGGTCGAACAGATCCCGGACCACGAACGTACCGCAGGCCCGACGGATTTGTTCCGGATGATCTTCGGTGGTTCCAATACCTTTGCCACCGCCGTGCTCGGCAGTTTCCCGGTGCTGTTCGGTCTGTCGTTTCAGGCCGGTGTCTGGGCGATTGTGTCGGGCGTGCTGCTCGGCTCGCTGATCCTCGCCCCGATGGGCCTGTTCGGCCCGCTCAACGGCACCAACAATGCCGTGTCCTCGGGTGCTCACTTCGGCGTGCACGGGCGGATCGTCGGTTCGTTCCTGTCGCTGTTGACCGCCATCGCATTCTTCTCGCTCTCGGTGTGGAGTTCGGGGGATGCGTTGATCGGGGGTGCGAAACGCCTGATCGGTCTGCCGGAAACCGACCTGACCCTGGGCCTGGCCTACGGCCTGTTCGCGATTCTGGTGCTGACCGTGTGCATCTACGGCTTCCGCTTTCTGCTGTGGGTGAACAAGATCGCGGTGTGGAGCGCCAGCCTGTTGTTCCTGCTGGGCATCTTCGCCTTCGCCGGTCCTTTCGACGTCAACTACGCCGGCACCGTGAACCTCGGTCAACCGGGCTTCTGGGCGGCGTTCATCGGCGCGGCGCTGGTCGCGATGAGCAACCCGATTTCCTTCGGTGCATTCCTCGGCGACTGGTCGCGCTACATCCCGCGTGACACCTCCAAGCAGCGGATCATGGCCGCTGTGGTGCTGTCGCAGATCGCCACGTTCATCCCGTTCCTGTTCGGCCTGAGTACCGCGACCATTGTCGCGATCAAGGCGCCGGACTACATCGCGGCGAACAACTATGTGGGCGGCCTGCTGGCGGTATCGCCGAGCTGGTTCTTCCTGCCGGTGTGCCTGATTGCGGTGATCGGCGGCATGTCCACCGGCACCACCTCGCTGTATGGCACCGGGCTGGACATGTCCAGCGTGTTCCCACGGGTGCTGTCGCGGGTCAAGGCAACGCTGCTGATCGGCGTGCTGTCGATTGCCTTCATCTTCATCGGGCGCTTCGCGGCGAACCTGGTGCAGAGCGTGTCGACCTTCGCCGTGCTGATCATCACCTGCACCACCCCGTGGATGGTGATCATGATCATCGGCCTGCTGGTGCGTCGCGGCTTCTACTGCCCGGACGACCTGCAAGTGTTCACTCGCGGCGAGCAAGGCGGACGCTACTGGTTCAATCACGGCTGGAACTGGCGTGGTCTGGGCGCATGGATCCCGAGCGCGGCGGTCGGCCTGTGCTTCGTCAACCTGCCGGGACAATTCGTCGGCCCGCTGGGTGAGCTGGCCGGCGGCATCGACATCAGCCTGCCTGTGACTCTGGGCCTGGCGTCGGTGGTGTATCTGACGCTGCTGAGCCTGTTCCCGGAACCGCGGGAGGTGTTCGGGCCCAAGGATGCCCGCCGCAAAGCCGCAGAAACACCTGAACTGCGTCAGGCCGCCTGACGCAAATCCCCTGTGGGAGCGGGCTTGCTCGCGAAGACGGCGGCACATCCAACATTGATGTGACTGACCCAAAGCATTCGCGAGCAAGCCCGCTCCCACAAGGGCAAATCGAATTCAGCCTCACCATAAAAAAGACAATCGGAGACACGCCATCATGGCTTTGGATTTATTCGTCGTCCTCATCTACGCCGCCGGCATGCTGTTGCTCGGCTACTACGGCATGCGCAAGGCCAAGACCAACGAGGACTTTCTGGTCGCCGGGCGTAACCTGGGCCCAAGCCTGTACATGGGCACCATGGCCGCGACCGTACTGGGTGGTGCGTCCACCGTCGGCACCGTGCGTCTGGGTTACGTGCACGGCATCTCCGGTTTCTGGCTGTGTGCGGCGCTGGGTTGCGGCATCGTCGCGCTGAACCTGTTTCTCGCCAAACCGCTGCTGAAACTGAAGATCTACACCGTTACCCAGGTGCTGGAAAAACGCTATAACCCGATGGCCCGCTCGGCAAGCGCGGCGATCATGCTGGCCTACGCGCTGATGATCGGCGTGACCTCGATCCTGGCGATCGGCACCGTGCTGCAAGTGCTGTTCGGCCTGCCATTCTGGATCTCGGTACTGCTCGGCGGTGGCGTGGTGGTGATCTACTCGGCGATCGGCGGCATGTGGTCGCTGACCCTGACCGACATCGTCCAGTTCATCATCAAGACCGTGGGCCTGATGTTCATCCTGTTGCCGATCTGCCTGTACCGCGTCGGCGGCTGGGACGAACTGGTGCTGAAGCTGCCGGCAGCGGCGTTCAACTTCACCACCATCGGTTGGGACACGATCATCACCTACTTCATGATCTACTTCTTCGGCATCCTCATCGGTCAGGACATCTGGCAACGGGTGTTCACCGTCAAGACCGCCAAAGTCGCCCAGTACGCCGGCAGCATCGCCGGTATCTACTGCATCCTCTACGGTCTGGCCTGCGCGCTGATCGGCATGGCCGCGCACGTACTGATCCCGGATCTGGACAACGTCAACAACGCCTTCGCCGCCATCGTCAAACTGTCGCTGCCGGACGGCATCCGTGGTCTGGTGATCGCTGCTGCTCTGGCGGCGATGATGTCCACCGCCAGCGCCGGCCTGCTGGCTGCTGCCACCACGCTGACTGAAGACCTGCTGCCGAAACTGCGCGGCGGCAAACAGTCGAGCCTGGCGATCAACCGCCTGTTCACCCTGCTCACCGGTGTCGTGGTGCTGGGTATCGCGTTGGTGGTGAATGACGTGATCAGCGCCCTGACCCTGGCGTACAACCTGCTGGTGGGCGGCATGCTGATTCCGCTGATCGGTGCGATCTTCTGGAAACGCGCGACCACCGCCGGCGCCATCGCCAGCATGGGCCTGGGTTTTGCCACCGCGCTGCTGTTCATGTTCAAGGACGGTCTGGATGCCAACACGCCGATCTACTACAGCCTGGCTGTAGGTCTGGTGAGTTTCGTGGTGGTCAGCCTGGTCTCCCCTCGCCCGGCGACGGTGGCGAGTGCGATCTAAGCTTTACGTAACGACTTGATGCTTTCTTCGACGGGTGTGGCGTCGGTTGCCACACCCGTTTTTTTCGTCTGGAGAAAATGATTGATGAAGATTGTTTCTCGCGATCAATGGTTTGAAGTTCAGAATCTGAGCGATGGCATTCGGTTGATCCACGAGCCGTACATCCGCCCGTTCTATCGCTGCAACCTCTGGCACATCCAGGGCCGCGACAAGGATCTGCTGCTCGACAGCGGTTCAGGACTGGTCAGCCTGCGCGAGCAGTTGCCGTGGATTACCGAGCGGCCGCTGGTGGCCGTCGCCAGCCACTGCCACTTCGACCACATTGCCGGGCATCACGAATTCGCCGAACGCCTGGTGCATCCTGCCGAGGCCAACATCCTCGCCGCGCCGGACGGCGAGAATGACCTGAGCCGGGCCTTCGTCGGCGACGACATGTTCGAGGCGCACCCGGATTGCCCGCTTTGCTACGCCGAATACCGGGTGAAGGCCGCGCCGGCCACCGGTTTTGTCGAGGATGGCGATGTGCTGGATCTGGGCAACCGCACCCTGCAAGTGCTGCACACGCCGGGGCATTCGCCGGGTGGCATCAGCCTGTATGAGGCGGCCACCGAAACGTTATTCAGCGGCGACATCATCTACGACGGGCCGCTGATCGAAGACGCTTACCACTCCAATCTGCAGGATTACGCGGCCAGTCTGCGGCGTTTGCAGGCGCTGCCGATCCGCACCGTGCATGGCGGACATTTCGGCAGTTTTTCCGGCGGGCATTTGCGTTCGATGATTGACGAATGGTTGCGTCGACACGCTTGAGGCCTGCTGTAATCAGTCAAAACAACAACGAAATCATCTGCCATGAGAAGAGCTGCCGTGCGTGCTGCGGTGCACCGATACATTCGGCGCCTGCTGGAATCCCGCGAATTCAACGACGACACCAGTCTGGTGCAGTTAGGGCTGGAGAAGGCAGATATCGAAGATCTGATATTTCATCTGGAAGATGAGTTCGGACTGACGGCGTTCACGGCCGAAGAGGATCACATACTCAAGACCGCGAAGACCGCGAATGACCTGAGTCGATTTCTGCTGGAGATCGGGCGACACGGAGAAGGGTTATAAATACAGCACTCGTGTTGCTGGAGCGCCCTGTGGCGAGGGGATTTAGCGAAACGTCGCACCGCCCCGATGGGTTGCGCAGCAGCCCTGAAGTCAGTAATCGTAATCTCGCGGGTTAAACCAAATTGAATAGTTTTTTTGGACTGCTTCGCAGCCCATCGGGGCGGTGCGACGTTTCGCTAAATCCCCTCGCTACAAAAGCAAAAGATCGCAGCCTTCGGCAGCTCCTACACTTTTCTGTAGGAGCTGCCGAAGGCTGCGATCTTTTGATCTTTAATCAGGCACTACCGCCGGCGAGGCTGACGCCGGCGCTGTTCGTCATCGGTGCGGATCGGTACGGGTTGCAGAGGCGGTTCGATCAAGCCGAGGGCAACACCCAAATCGTGCAGCCAGTTCTGAATTTTCTCTTTCATCGTCATGCCCCCTTCAGGGTAGTGCTGACCGGCCGGAATTCTGAGGCCGCTTCGCACTGATAATAGTCCGAAGTCCTACGCAATGCTCGGCCAAATCCGCAATGATCTGTTACTGAATTGAACAGAATTACGGTTGGTTGGTTCACGCCGTCTGCCGGGTTTCACTCGATGCCACGGAATAGAGCGCTTGCTGCTGTTCAATCCAAGCATTGAGGTTGGCCCCGACCATGCCCTTGCGCCACATGAGCCATGTTGTCGCACTGGCAAACGGTTCGGCCAACGGGTGCACTGCAACGCTCTCGCGCCCCGGCAGACTGGCGAGCATCGACTCCGACATCAATGCCACACCGCTGCCGGCAATCACGCAGGCAAGCATGCCCTGATACGACTCGATCTCCATCGCCCGTCCCATCGCCGCCTGATAGTGAACGAACCACGCCTCCAGCCGCGCGCGGTAGGCGCAACCATGACGAAAGGTGAACACCGCCCTGCCCTCGACCTCCTTGGCGCTGCGGATCGGCGGGTGGTCGGCTTCGCTGATCAGCACCAGACGCTCGTCGCACAGCGGCACGCCGTCGATCCCGGCGAGTTGCGGCGGGCCGTCCACCAGCGCCGCATCGAGGCGCCCGGAGACCAGGCCTTCGAGCAATTCGCCGCTGGGTCCGGACTGCACTTGCAGATTCACCGCCGGGTATTGCTTGTGATAGCGCGCCAGCAACGCCGGCAAATGGATCGCCGCGGTGCTGTACAGCGTGCCGAGGACAAAATCCCCGGCCGGCTGCCCGCCCATCACCGCCGCACTGGCCTGATCGCGCAAAGCGAACAGCTTGCCGGTGTAGTCCAGCAGGACTTTTCCCGCAGGCGATAACTGCAAACGCTGACGCTCACGAACGAAAAGTTCGACGCCCAATTGCTCTTCCAGCTGTTTGAGCCGGGTCGACAGGTTGGACGGCACTCGGTGCAGGCGTTCTGCTGCGCGGGTGATCGAACCTTCCTCGGCGACTGCCTGAAAGATCCGCAACTGGCTGAACTCCACGACCTTTCTCCATAACAGAACAAGTTACTCACTATTATTCAATTTTAAAGAAAGTCAATCGCTTCTAGCCTGACGGTCATTGCTCCTTCAAAGGAATCCCGACCATGTCGCCACTGATTCGCTTATCCGCCTGTTTCGTCGCCCTGATGATGGCCATGGGCATCGGGCGTTTCGCCCTCACCCCGCAATTGCCGCACCTGCTCAGCGAAGGCCAGGTCGACCTGACGGCCGCCGGTCTGATTGCTGCGGCCAACTACCTCGGTTACCTGCTGGGCGCGGTGGACGCGATGTTCGCCCACCGTCCGCAGCAAGTGCAGCGCCGGTTGCATGGCGGTTTGTGGCTGTGTGTGCTGCTGACCCTGGCATCGTTCTGGGCCAACGGCTTCTGGGCGCATTTGCTGCTGCGCTTCGGCACCGGGGTGGCGAGTGCCTGGGTGCTGGTGATGATTACGGCGCTGAGTCAACCACTGGCAGCGGCGGCAGGCCGGCCACGGTTGGGGGCACTGGTATTCGCCGGTCCCGGACTGGGAATTTTTCTGACCGGGCTGCTGGCACTGTTCTCACATCTGCTGAATCAGACCTCTGCCACCTTGTGGCTGATCTATGCCGCCGTGGCGCTGGTGATGTTGCTGGGGATCGTGCGGATCCTGCCGCAACCGGGCGTGCACACACCGGTCGCCACCCTCAACGTCAACCATTCGAATCGCGGCATCCCGCGACTGGCGGCGGTGTATGCGTTATATGGCGTGGGTTACATCATCCCGGCCACGTTTCTCTCGCAAATGGCCAACGCGCAATTTCACGGGCAATGGCAGGCCGACCTGTTCTGGCCGTGCTTCGGTCTTGGTGCGGCGATTGGCGTGCTGTTGGTGAGCCTGCGTCGCCATGATCCGAACACCACACGGCACTGGCTGACCGCCACCCTGTGGTTGCAGGCGCTCGGGGTCTTCGCCTGTCTGTTGGGCAGTGGTTATGG
Organism: Pseudomonas sp. G3-19; assembly: GCF_054855875.1. NCBI lineage: Bacteria > Pseudomonadati > Pseudomonadota > Gammaproteobacteria > Pseudomonadales > Pseudomonadaceae > Pseudomonas > Pseudomonas sp. G3-19. Next base: position 5,844,022 of record NZ_JBMPIQ010000003.1, on the reverse strand, counting down.
CTTGGCGCTGGGGGTTGTGTTGTGCGGCATGCCGTTCCTGGCCTGCATGCAACTGGTGATGCAACGTTCGCGAGAACTGGCGCCGCACACAACTCAGCGCAACGCCGGACTGCTGACCGCATGCTTCGCCGTCGGCCAGCTCAGCGGCCCGTTACTGGCGGCGCTGAGCAGCCATTTCAGCGGTGGTCTGCAACCGGCGCTGATCATTGCCGGCAGCGGTCTGCTGATTGCCGGCGGGCTTGCGCTGCAATCGGTCAGTGCTGGCCGAGGGCTTTGCGCAAACGCCGACGCACCCACTGCTCAGCGCTGACAAAGGTAATGCCAAGCAACACCAGCACCGCGCCGATGACGAAGTTCACGCTCAACTCTTCACCAAGCAGCACCACGCCGAACGTGACGCCGAACAACGGCGTCATGAACGAAAACACCGCCAGATTGGCCGCCAGATAGCGGCGCAGCAGCCAGAACCAGGTCAGGTAACTGAAGAACGACACCACCAGGCCCTGGAACAGCACGCTGGCCACCGCCACGCTGGTCAGGCTGACGTGAGTGATCTGGCCGCTGAACAGCGCGATCAACAGCAGGCCGACGAAGCCGACGATCAATTGATAAAACAAGGTCAAGGTCACCGGCGCTTCCGATAGCCGCGAAGCGCGCACCACCACAGTGGTCGCGCCCCAGCAGGCACCGGCAATGACCCCGAACGCATCGCCCAGCAGCATGCGCCGGTCGAGGTTATCCCACGACACGCCGCCGGCGAAGGCAATGGCGATACCGACGAAGGCGAGCAGAATTCCCAGCCATTGCAAAGGCCGCAGGCGTTCACTGGCCAACAGAAAATGCACGCCGAGCGCGGTGAAAATCGGCGCGGTGTAGAGGAACACCGACATGTGCGCGGCGGTAGTCAGTTGCAGACCTTCGGCGATGAAGAAGAACTCCAGACCGAACAGCGCACCGGCCAGCAGCCCTCCACGCCAGGTGTTGCCGACCTGATCCCAGCCGCCCTTCCAGCACAGCAGCAAACCCACCAGCAACGCGGAAATCCCCGAACGCCCGGCCGCCTGCATCACCGGCGCGATGTCGGGCGCGGCCCACTTGATCATCACTTGCTGCACGCCCCAGATCAGGCAGAGGCCGATCATCACCTGCAAGGCAAACCCATCGGCATTGCGCCGCTCGACACTCACCGCAACACCTCAAACACACACAACATGGCAGCCGTCCACTGGTCAAAAATCTGTGTCGGGGATTATCAATCACTCGGGCAAAAAAAGCCGTCTGAAAAAGACTTTGTCTGCGTCAGTAACGTCAGCGGTGAATGGTTGTCGGCTGCGCCGCCATTCGCGAGCAAGCTCGCTCCCACAGTTGACCGCATTCCCCCTGTGGGAGCGGGCTTGCTCGCGAAGGCGTCGCCCCAGACAACAAAGATTACGGGGCTGACTTCACAAATCGCTTTGCCACCAAAAAGCCGACCGTACACGCCACAGCAGTGGCAAACGTCCCCCACGCCCAATCCAGCAAACTCACCTGCACCGACCACCCGCGCAATGTCGCCCAATTGGTCAGGTCATACGTGCCATACGCCACCAGCCCCAGCAGCGCGCCCATCTTTGCCGCACGTTGCCAGCTCTGTGCCGGCAAGACCACAAACAGCACGCAGCCAAAAACATACAGACAATAAAAAACCGCTGCCGGAACCAGCAGCGGTTTTTCGAGCATCAGCGAACCGAGCAGTTCGCGGTAGGTTGGCGCCATCAGCACGCCGAGCCAGATACCGTCGAGCAACAGAAACGCCAGCAGAGTGGCGATATAAGCAAGCAACGGCTTTTTCATTTACCCGACCTCAAGTGACCCCATGCAACATGGGCCCCGGAAGGCTCAGGTTAGTTCAATGCGATCGGCATGAATGACGATCTTGCCTTCCTTGTACAGCGAACCGATGGCCTTCTTGAAGTTGCCCTTGCTGACACCGAACAGACTGCTGATCAACGCCGGATCGCTCTTGTCGCTGACGGCCAGCGTGCCATTGTTTTCGCGCAACTTGGCGAGGATCTTCGAGCTCAGGCTGCTCGCCGCTTCCTGGCCAACCGGTTGCAGGCTGAGGCTGATCTTGCCGTCGGCGCGCACTTCCTTGATGAAACCCTTCTCGCGCATGCCGGAACGCATGAACTTGAAGATCTCATTCTTGTGGATCAAGCCCCAGTGCTTGTTGTTGATGATCGCCTTGAAGCCCATGTCGGTGGCTTCGGCCACCAGCAGATCAACTTCCTGACCGGCGCTGTAGTTGGCCGGGGTCTTGTCGAGATAGCGATCCAGACGTGCGGTGGCGGTGATGCGGCGGGTGTGTTTGTCGAGATAGACGTGCACCACGCAATATTCACCAGCGGTCATCTGCCGCTTCTCTTCGGAATACGGCAGCAACAGATCCTTCGGCAAGCCCCAGTCGAGGAACACACCGATGCTGTTGATTTCAACAACTTTCAGACTGGCAAACTCGCCGACCTGAACTTTTGGTTTTTCAGTGGTAGCGATAAGTTTGTCATCGCTGTCCAGATAAATAAAAACGTTGAGCCAGTCTTCATCTTCGCTGGGAATATCTTTAGGGATATAACGGTTGGGCAAAAGAATTTCGCCGTCGGCACCGCCGTCCAGATATAAACCGAAGTTAGTGTGTTTAACCACTTGCAAACTGTTGTAACGCCCGACTAAAGCCATTTTCCAAAACCCTCATTGCGTGGGCGGCATTCTACCCGGTTTTGCCGGTTTCGTTCGCTGGGTGTGCAACCCGTCCGGAAAAATCCACGGGACACCTTGATTTTCCTGGGTCTCGCACGGTCGGGCTGCCACTCGTCTGACCAGCGCAGCACCGGCCGCGCCATTTCGCGCAGGATGTTTTCACTGATGGCAAATAAATGTTCTTATTTAAAACAGTGGCTTAGGTGGATATTTCGAATAATTAATCGAGAATAATCCACCCACGCACTCAGTTATTCCCGGGGATATTTATCAAGCAATTGTCAAGTTATTCCTGTACGATGCCTGGCCGAGTTACTTTTCTACAGGTTAATGGCCGCCATGCGTGTAAAAGCATCCACCAGCAAAGCAAAGCCAGCTCCAGCCGTTGAAACCAGCGAATCGATCAACGATCAGATCGCAGCGTTCCTCAAGTCCGGCGGCGAAATCCAGCAAATTGCCAAAGGCGTCAGCGGCCAGACGTTCGGTCCGTCCAAGCAGATCAGCCTGGGCAAGAAGTAACACCCGGTAATACACCCGTCCTGAGACGCTTTGAGCTTCGAAGCGTCTGGACTGGCACCCGCGTTACACCCTCCTTCTGTTTAATCAAATCCTTTGAAAATCGACGAACGGCCATCATCGCCGAGCATTCGCCGGTATCCTTGCACGCGTCTGGATCAAGCGTTTCAGCAGGCCAAGCCCTGCCTCGCTGTTCATGGAGTGACGCATGCTCAAATCAACTTTCTGTTTATTGTTTGTGGGCCTTATGGCCTGCTCATCGGCGCACGCGCAGATTTTCCAGCGCGAGCTCGGCGACTTCGACCTCAAACTCGGCACCACGCCCAGCCGCAGCATGGCCCAAGGGCTGGTCAAACCGGCGGCAGTCGGCTCGTTCCACGGTGGCCTCGATCTCAGCCACGACAGCGGCCTGTATGTCGGCCAGTATGCACCGAGCATGGGCCTGACCCCGGGCAAGAATCTGGAAATCGACTCCTACGTCGGTTTCAAACAACCTTTCGATCAGACCCTCGGCTACGAAGTCGGGATGATCCATTACAGCTATCCCAAAGTAGACACCCTCGACAGCCAGGAGCTGTTCGGCGGCCTGACCCTGCTCGGCAGCCGCTTCGGTGTGGCCGTCAGCAACGACCCGGACAAACAGAACAACACGCTGTTCGCCGACCTCGGCGGCAATCAGCCGTTCGGCATCGGGATCAGCATGAAATACACCACCCACCAACTGAACACGCCGGTGTCGGTGGACGGTGGTTATGTCAGCAGTTTTACCGATTGGTCGGTGAAGTTTTCCCGACCGTTCATGGGCGTCGATCTCGATCTGATCTACAGCAATTCCAACCTCAGCGGCAGCGAATGCTCGGCGTACTCGGGACACAACAGTCAGTGTGACGGCCTGGTGACGCTCAAGGCCGAACGCGCGTTCTATTGATCGGCTGAACTGCCGGGAGCTTCCTGCGTTCACATGAGAATCAGACGTCAGGCTCTCGCAAGGATTCGCTCATGTCTCGCTGGTTCAAACACCTCGCCACCCTGCTGATCTTCACCCTCGCCCTCGGCGCCTGCAGCCGCGTCGGCCTGGCCTACCGCAATCTCGACGTGATCATTCCATGGACGCTTGGCGACTATCTGGACATGACCAGCGAGCAAAAAGACTGGTTCAACGATCGCCTCAAGGAGCACCTGAACTGGCACTGCACCACGCAATTGCCGGGCTACCTCGACTGGCTGGATCGCTTGCAGGCAATGGTCGAAAGCAATCAGGTGACCGACGCTGCGCTGCAAGCACGAACCGAGGAAGCGAAAAAAGCCATTGCCGAAACTGCACGGCAGATCACACCGTCGGCCATCGAGCTGCTGCAAGGGCTGGACGACAAGCAAGTCGCCGAGATGAACGATGCGTTTGCCAAGGATCTGCGCAAACGGGAAAAGGAATACGTCAAACCGCCACTGGCGCAGCAGATCGCCGAGCGCGGCGCGCGCATGGACAAGCGCCTGACCGATTGGCTTGGCCCGTTGAGCGCCACTCAGGAACAACGAGTGATGGCCTGGTCGACCGCGCTGGGCGATCAGAACACTCAATGGATCGCCAACCGCGCACATTGGCAGCAGCAGTTCAGTAACGCCGTTGCCCAGCGTAAAAGTGCCGAATTCCCACAACGAATCGAGACACTTCTGGTCAACCGCGAGCGTTTATGGACAACGGATTACCAGAAGGCTTACGCCAACACCGAAGCGCAAGCGCGCTCGCTGGCGGTGGATTTGATGGCCGAAAGTACGCCGCAGCAGCGTCAGCGGTTGCTGAAGAAAATCGAAGGGGTGCGTAAAGACTTCAATGACCTGAAGTGCCTGAAAGCTGCACAGAAACCTTAGTAGGATGCCAATCCAATGTGGGAGCGGGCTTGCTCGCGAATGCAGTGGATCATTCACCATCTATGTGCCTGATACAGCGCATTCGCGAGCAAGCCCGCTCCCACAAAAGGCCTGTCAGGCAATCTGCGCCTTTGAAGCCAGCTCATCAAACGTCGCCTCATCCAGCGCATCTTCCTGCTCGTCCAGCACCTGCCGCGGATGATCATTTCCGGGAATGCTGCTGTCGATCAGGCTCAGCAGGCTTGATCCGCGTGGCGTCAGAATGAAATTGCTGCCGGTACTGCCCATATGATCAGGGCGCGGTTCGATAAATCCACGATCAAGCAACAAGCCTTCATATTCGCAGGCCACCGTTTTCAGGTGATCCAGATTCTCGATCGGCTCGCCTGCACTGGCTTTCTGCGCCGCATAGTCCTCGGCATATTTTCGCGGCGCGAAACTTTCGCCTGCACTGTTCTGCACTTCATGCAGCAAGCGTTCAATCAAATCCCAGTTATAAGTCGTCATCCTGATTCAACCTCCGGTGCGCGTGATTTGGGGCGCTGTCATAGGTTGTGACCCGGACGCATCGCAGCCGTTCAGCGGCATTTTCCGCAGCGACCGACCGGCGGTCTGTCGAATTGATCGAGGGTTAAACGACTAGTCTGACAAAGACGGTTTCAACCCCCGCAGGAGAAATCATCATGAACGTCGAGAATCATCCGGTGGTATCGCGCGAAGAATGGCTCGCTGCGCGCAAACAGCATCTGGCCGACGAAAAGGCCTTCACCCGTGAGCGCGACCGCTTGAGCGCCAAACGCCGCGCATTGCCCTGGGTCAAAGTCGACAAGGACTACCGCTTCCACGGCCCGCACGGCGAGCTGAAACTGGCCGACCTGTTCGGCCAACACAGTCAATTGATCGTTTACCACTTCATGTTCGCCAAGGACTGGGAAGAAGGGTGTCAGGGCTGCTCGTTCCTGTCCGACCACATCGACGGCGCCAATCTGCACCTGGCGCATCACGACATCGCAATGGTCGCGGTCTCCCACGCCCCGTTTGAACAGTTCCAGGCCTTCAAGCGGCGTATGGGCTGGAAATTCGACTGGGTGTCGTCAGACGGTTCCGATTTCAACTACGACTCTGGTGTTTGCGCCCGCGCTGAAGATGTTGCTGCAGGTAAGGCTACGTACAACTACGAAAAGACTGACAGTGCCGAGGAAGAAATGCCCGGCCTGAGCGTGTTTTATCGTGATGCAAAGGGCGACATTTTCCACACCTACTCAACTTATGCCCGCGGTCTGGACATGCTGGTCGGCGCCTACAACTACCTTGACCTCACGCCCAAGGGCAGGAATGAGGACGAGATCATGGAGTGGGTGCGGCATCATGATCGGTATGAAAATGAAAAAGCCTCGAGTTGCTGCCACCAGAGATAATCAGCAAATCAAAGGAAAGGCAGCGGCCGGCAATACCGCCCGCTGCATCCTGGATGCCTGGAATACGCATCATCGTTTAGTAGTCGAATTTCGTTTTGACTTGTTCGCCTTCGCGATAAGACAGAACAAAGGATATCCATGGCTCGCCGCGAGCAACCGCATTCGCGTGTAATTTTTCTACAAGCGCATAGATTTTCGAATGGTTGAAATCAGTCTCAGCGTCCCAGATTTCTGAACCATTTTTTTCAACGGCGAGGTCTGCCTCCATATAGTTACCACCCCACTCAACGCTGTATCGAAAGGCGTCATAACCGTGAACAATTCCGCCTTCAACCAGCTGAAAAATTGCTTTGACGATTTCAAAGTCTTCAGTAATCACTCTATTTCCTGCGGAAAGGGTCTTTCATTATTCGGGACACGACAGACCGAACTTTCAATGGAGAACCGGAAGTAAACCCACTCTGCCCGTCGTATGCTTACCACGCTCATTCGCCGCGTTGATCTGATCTGCATACGCCGACACGTCGAGCCCGAGACTGATCATTGATCTGATCGATTCCAATGCGGCGTAAATTACACTGCCATTACGTGAAGTCACCTTAAGCAATAAGGCCAGTGCTCTTTTATCCGGGGAATCCCCCAACATTTCACACACCCGTAACACCCAAAAATCGCTCCTGCTGTCTACAACCGAGAAGAGTTCCAGCCAATCAGTATCAGAGAAGCGATCCAGCATCTCGGAGGCGCTGACAATGGCGACGTCAGACCAATAGTCCCTTGGATGCTCCTCATCAGCAAATAAATCTATCAACTTATCAAACTTAATAAACATCGTTGCTGTACTCAATGACTGCAGAAGCATCCCCCGCCCTCTCTGAAGAAAGAAGCGTAAAACGGGGGACAGACTACGTTTTCGCAGTACTTTCTAAACGTGGTCTGTCCCCATTTACGTTGAATTTTGCGCCACCTCCGCGACGTGGGGAGGCCGGCCAGATGATTCTCAGATTTATTATAAATCCGTCCCCTTTTCAGTAGGCTTGTGGGGATCTCTCAGAATCCATCCTCTTTTCCTACCTTTTTCTGAAAAAATGTAATTCACACCTCTAAACAAATAAGATCAAGGGCAACCTTCAACTTCCTTCGCGCCCTTTTCGATAATTTCTTATCATTATAACTTTCAATCGACCGCACTTCGACCAAAGGGCCACCCGGCATTGTTTTGGCTGAACGCGGAACTTCAATAATTGCTACCCGACCGACATCAATAAGCACCCAATAAATATCCTCAGCCTGTTCGGGAACCCAGTCCAAGATGAACGCAACATTAACTTCTGGAAACTTCTCCTGCATTATCCTCAACAGTGCAGAGTTTTCCTCCCCGGAAAACAGTGCCTCCTTGGACCCTAGCAGCTCCCTTTAATTTCCTCATCAAAAATCATTCAAGCACTCCCGGAAACGCTGTAACCAAGTTCCCAAATTTGTCGGTCATTACGGTCATTATAGATGTGCTTTTACCATCATTGAATTTATCTGTCCCAATCTCTCTACCAACATTGACTTCTCGTACATATCGGTCGCCCTGCTTACTTTCAACAATTCTCGTAATAGGCGTATTTATTACTGTTTTGCTCTGTAGAAGCGTACGAATCTCCTTTTCGCTGATAGAGAATTGGCTAGCATTCGACTTACCTGAAAGGTGGCGAGAAATCAAATGATCCATGCCGGAATTTTTCAGGTTGACGCGTGATTTCACTCGACCCGGAATGACAGGTAATGATGGCCCTTTATCGATTTCTACTCGCGGCTTACTGGGTCCTGGGCTGCCACTTACACCCAGAATTCTTCCACCAGTCTTGATGCCAAAGCCTGTGACCCCATCCAAAACAGCACCAAGGAGGAACTTGGTGGCCATCACATAGGGATCTCCCTTCAGCGCAGAGTCAGGATTCGTCTTATCACTCTGGTGAAGGTACTTCATGTATTCCAGTTCGCGACCGGTCACGGCGGCCGCCAACTTGATAGCCGCGGTCTCCATAGCCTCATCGTATTGCTCTTTGACCAAGCCTTTAAGCGCGCTCGCCGTAACACTCACGACTAGCTTGAACGGGCCCATCAAAGCCTGCATCGATAGTGAGATGGCCATAAGCTGTTCTGGGGGAATCTTGCCCGCTAGTGTCAACGCCGTTACAACCGGGGCAAGTAGTGCCTCACCCGCATTTCGAGGAAGGTTACTGATGCCCGTTTCACCGATTTCAAGAACCTCTCCCAGCCTCCAGTTATCCTGTTGATTTACCTTGCACGTTTTGTTTTCGATGCAGTCTTTCAACTTGCCATCGTAGGCTGCGGCTTGAGCCTCAAAATCGACTAGAGCCTGAACAATTTTAGGATCAAGGGTTTCCAGTAACTCTGGGTCAAGTCCGGCACGAACCAGGTTCTTGGTTATCGTGAGCGCGCGCTTCTCTCCAAACTTCTCAATGAAATTTTTCGAAACATCATCGGCATTTACGTGCTGTGCCTGAATATCATTCCAGACATTATCTATGGAGCCCAAAATCAGGGCTATCTGAGCTGCTTGATCCTTTTGATTCTTGGTAAAGTCAGTAACGCTCTTTTCCCACTTATCGAGCGTTGCAACAGGGTGTCTTACTGCATCAATTGAACTACTGCTGACATACAGATCCGTACGATGCTCTTCATCCTTGGTGACCTCGTAAGCCTTATTCACATCCCGATTCAGCCCGGCCGTGGAATCCTGTCCGGTGACCTTGTCGTTGCGTACGATGATCTGGCCCGCGCCGACGGTGGCATTGAGGGTTTGCTCACGATCTTTGTCGTATTTGTAGCCTTCCACCGCCCAGCTTTTCTTGGCGTCCCCCTCCATGCCCTTGTTGGGCTTATCGGCTTGGGCGTCACCGCCCGGGCTATAACTGCCGCTGACATTGAGGTAGTAACCGTGCTCGTTGTCCTTGCCGGTGATGTTGCGATAGCCGAGGGTTCCGGTGTCGAGCTTCAGGTTGCCGTTATCAGCCGTGATGACCGCACCGTCCAACTGGGTGTGGTCCTGTGTGCGGATGTCGACATTGCTCTTGCCATTGATGACCGTCTGGTTTTCGACCCAATTGGTTTTACCGGTGGTTTTGCCATAGCCAACGGAACCGCTCGCTCCATAGAAAGAGCCGGTAATACTCAAGTCGAGTTCTTTTCCGCTGACCTTGCCGGTGTTCGGGACCGACGTTACGGTGAGGTTTCGACCGACATCGCCGATGACTTCATCACCACGCAGCGTGGCGCCCGCAATGTTGGTGTCACCCTTGCTCTCGAAACTCAACTTGTTGCCGGCATACAGATAGGCTTCCTGCTGCTTGACACCCTCACGGTTGAGGTCACCGATCCCCACATTCGCCGAGCCATAGATGCCGAAACCTTGCTGGCCAAAGATGATGCCGCCCTCGGCCCCCCAGCTGCGTCGATCATTCGAGCTGCTGTAGGCATTCTGTGAAGACAGAATGTTCAGGTCGTTACCGGCCTTGAGCTTGATGTCACGCTCTGCGGTGACCTGGGTACCCACCAGTGTCAGATCGTTTTTTGCATCCAGATTGATGCTGCCGCCAGCATTCAACTGAGCGGTCGTCGAATTCCCCTGCGCGGACTCGCCTACGTTACCGGCGTTGCTGACCCCTACACCGAGTTTGAAGCCGCCGGTGGTGCCGCCTTTCACGCCACCTTTGCTTTGGGTCGAATGATCCTCGGTGTTCTCGGAACCGTGAGCCACATCGAACCGGATGTCTTTGCCCTTGACGTTGATGTCGCGACCGGCATTGAACTGGCTGCCACTCACATTGACGTTGTTCCCTGCATCAACGGTAATGTCGCCTCCCGCCGACAATGTCGACGGACGTTGAGTCACCGAAGTCTGCGTGCTGCTGGAACTGACGCTAGAAGCACCGGCATGTCCGTCAAACTTCGGCCCGCTGAAGAATTGATCCAGGGTGTCGACCGACTTCAGCACGCTGGAGCCCTTGCTGACCCCGTCCTCACCCTTGCCCGTGCCTTTGAGGCCGTCAATGGTATTGCCGATGTTGTAGGCAACCGTCGTGGTCGTCCCGTTGCGTTTCACGCTGTCACGAATGGTGACTTCGCTGGCTTCTTCCTTGGCATCGATATTGATGTCGCGGTCGGCCTTGAGCCGGATGTTGTTTCCCGCCGTAAAATCGGAGCCTTGCTGGTTGATGTCACGACCGGCATTTACATTGAGGTTCATCCCGGCATCGATGGAGCTACCGGCAGCGGTGTAGCCACTGCTGTCGACACCGTGTTTGATCGTCTCGTTACCGACAAACGTAGTGAATCCATTGTTGTCGATGGTCTGTTTGATGCCGTAGCTCTTATCGGTTTTCCACTCATTGCTGCGTTGTTTATCGATCGACGCGACAACGTTGACATCGCGTCCGGCGTCAAGCGAAGCGTTGTTATCGGCACTGATGCCGCTGCCGATGATGTTGATGTCACGGGCTGCGTCGAGAATTGCATCGTGACCGGCATTGACCTGACTACCGACACTGTTGGAGCTGATGACCTCGCGCCCGTTTTTGTGCGATGCATTGAGGGTGATGTCAGCTCCTGCACCCGGCGTACCCGCGAATAGACCGATGGTGTCCTTGAGCGACAGGCCCAGTTTTTTCTTGTACTCCTCGGCTCGGCTGTAGGCCTGATCGTCGGCTGACGACAGGGTGATGTCGCCTTCCTTGTCCACCAGCCCCGCGTGCAGCTCGGCATCGTTATCGGCATTGATCTGGCTGGCGTTCAGACGCACGTCGCGTCCAGCCAGCACCACGGCGTCGTGGCCAGCATTGAGTTCGCTGCCAATCTGGGTGACGGTGGTCTGCAGCTGGCTCTTTCCGCTGCTGGACATGCCGAACAGACCGGTCTTGGTTTTCTTACTGTAGTTGCCCGCCTCTTCAGTGGCAGAAAGCACGGACACGTCTTTAGTCGCCCCCACTACCAGATCATTGCCAGCTTTCAATTGGCTGCCAATGATGGTTACGTTGCGTCCACCATCGAGAGTGACAGCGCCATCGTTGTCCTTCGAGGTGTTGACGGTCAGGTCGTGGCCCGCCTCGATCACCGAAGCGACGTTCTCGCTTTCATAGCTTTGGCGCTCGGTCGTCTTGCTGCGCCCGAACGAGCCGTTTTTCTTCTTGTAGTAATAGGACGAACTCTCGTCCTTTGCGGAGGCAACAGTAATGTCCTGCACCGCATCGAGGCTGACATCTTCCGTAGCCTTGATCCGACTGGCGATGATGCCCAGATCGTTACCCGCGTTCAGCGCGATATCGCGTCCGGCGTTCAGTAAGGATGCTTGTTGAGTGATGCTGTGGGTTTCGTTCGCGCGCTTCTTGCTGCGCGATACGTAGTCACTCTCGTCGGCGGCCGAAGTGATGACAATGTCATGGCCTGCGGTTGCAGCGAGATCCCGCTTGGCATCCAGCCGACTGGCCACAACCGCCACATCCCGATCGGCACTGATCGACAGATCGCGCCCTGATGTCACTTCAGCCCCATGCTGGGTAATTGTCTGATCGAGGTAGCTGCCGCCCCGCGCATTGGTGCTGCGATCCTGCACTGAAGTGATGTTCACATCGCGATCGGCATCGAGCGTCATGTCCCCACCGCTTTTCAGCACGCCGCCGATGTTGTTGATGTCTTTGCCGGACTTGACCGTAAGATCATTGGCCGCTTCGATTCGCGCGGCGTTGTCCAGGTAGTCGCGGTGGAACACGTTGCCACCGCGATTGACATCGACACTGGTCACGTCACGCTGGTTGATCACGCTGCCGTTGGTGGCTGTGAGGCTGACGTCCTTGCCGGAAATGATGCCGCCGGATTTGTTGATGATGTCGTTGCCGGCCTTGAGCGTCAGGCGTTCGCCGGCTTCGATCAGACCGGTGTTGGTGAGGTTATTGCCGGCCTCCGCCGACAGGTTGTTGGAGGCGCGCAGCGTCCCGGCATTATCCAGATTGCCACCGGCGATCAGGGTCACGTCACCGCCCTGGATCAGCGCGCCGTTCGGCGCCAGGCGGTTGTTGGCCTGGGCCAGATACAGCACCGGCACCAGCACTTTTTCTCCGTTCACTTCGTGCTCTTCGAGCCAGACGATGTCGTGGGTCAGTGCCGCCACTTGTTGCGCGGTCAGGGTGACGCCCACCGACAGGTTGAGCTGATCCTTGCTGGCGATGGCGTTGTTCATCAGGTACTTGAACATGCCTTCGTCGGAGGTCTGTCCGTCGATGAAGCGCTGGCCGGTGCGGGCCACCACGGCCTGCTGCACCATGCGTTGTTCAAACAGTCCGTCGCCCAGGCGCTTGGCGCTGGTGTCGGGGTCGTAGCCGAGCTTGCCCAACAGATAGTCCGAGCTCATGAACTGCTTGAGGTTGGTCAGCGCCGGGTTGGTTTCGATCAGATATTTGTGCGGGTTGGAGCGCACGCTGGTATCGGGTAGGGCCTGCACGCGTGGAACGTCGAAAGAAACGTTGCCACGAGGGGGCATCAGCACACCAACCGGCCCGTCACCGGCAGCGGCATTGACGTTGATGACAGCCGTCTTGTCGTTGAGATTCAGCGAAGGACGGCTGGCCAATGCCAGCTCACGATTCTTCACCGAGACTGGATCGTTTTTATCGAACTGGAGGTCTGTTGCATGCCTGACCGGCATGCCGCCCGCATGTGTCGAGGGTGCGGCCGTGATGGAGCCGATCGTCCAGTCCTTGCCGGCTACGAGCGTTTGCTCGCTGCCGTCCTTGCGGCTGAGGCGGAACAGACCGTTGTCGCCGGTCGGCAGGGTGAAGCCCGGCAAGGCCAGTGGGTTGACCTGTTGTTGGGCGAGGTCTGGAGGAAGCTGGGCGTTGATACGGATGACTGTCGGGGTGACTTGACCCGCCAGTTGCGTGGAGCCCAGGCGAGACGCTCCGCCGGCAGCGGCGTTACCGTTGCGAACGACGCCGTTGTCCAGTTTGTTGGTCGCGTTGATGTAGACGGTGCCGCCGGCCTGAACGACTGCGTTGGCATTGGCCGTCGGGCTGCTTTCAATAGTGGTGACTTTGGAGAACGCTGCGTTCTTGACCGCAGCCGGCGCCTCCGTGCGCACGCCGCTGTCGTAGCTCGGTGCAGGGAAAGGCAATTTCCCGTCGTAGTCTAGAAGGATCGACCCAAACAGGAAGAAGTTGGCGGCCTCGCTACCGGTATGACGCCCGCCGACCGTAGTCAACGTTTCGACGTTGTTCATGTCCCAAGTGTGGAGGTTCGGGATCATTTTGATTTTGCCGTCCGAGACCCCCATTTTTCCTGAGTCATAGTCCGGATCATTGGCAGCGTTATAGGCGAGTACGTCCCTCCAGAAAAACACGTCATGCCGACCTGGCGCGGCGAACCAGCGACTGACGGTGTAGTCCCCGACAGTCGCTCCCTGGTTCGTGAAGTTCTGCACGTTGATTGTCATGTCACGCCCGGCGCTTACGACAGAGGCGTTATTGATGAACTCCCGACCATTCCCAGTAAGGTTTCGCCCGGCCGTCAGCGTGCCGGAAGCCGAATCCTGAACAATGGTTGAGTGGTATTTTTCAATCCACACCATGTGGCTCGGCAGGCGAGTCTCGTAAAAAATGTTGGAGAACGAAGTACAGGTTTCGCACCGAACACCAATCGCCCCGGAGATCAGCCCGCCCCCGGCAGCCACTTCAAACACATCCTTGCGATTCTCGATGTGATCCGCCGCCAGACTCAGATCACCCACGCTTTCAATGGTCGCTGAAACGTTGTTGATCGACGAACTCCAGCCGTTGCTGTCGTCCCGGGCAATGCTGATGTTGCCGATGCCATAGATGTCGGCGTAGCGATTGGTCAGCGTGCCGACGCGCAAGGCCATGTCGCCGCCACTGAAAATCAGCCCGTTCTGGTTAAGCAGTGAATCGGTGTTGACGCGCAGATAGCCGGCGCTGCCCAGCGTCCCGTTGTTGGTCAGCGCTGCGGCATTGACGGTCAGGCTGTCTGCCGACGTCAGTCGGCCCAGGTTGGTCAGGTTGCCGCGACTGGTGATCGTGGCGGTCGTCGCACCGGTGATGCTGGCCGCGCTGCTCAGTTCGATTCCGGACGCGGTGAGGCCAAGATTGCCTACACTGCTGAGCCGACCGTTGCCGCCATAAGTGCCGCTCAACTGGATATCGAAATTGCCACTGCTGGCAATCAATCCGTCATTGTTCCAACTGCCGCCACGTCCAATCAACTGATTGGAAGCAAGCAACTGGCCGCTCGCAGTCTGCACAAAATTGCCGACATTGACGGTCAACCGCCCAGCCTGAATCACACTGCTGTTGGTCCAGCTGTCCGCGTTCAGCGTCAGGCCGCCGAGGGTCACCAGCGAGCCGCCGGCGTTCATGACGTTGGCGGTCGAGATGCCGAATTCGCCGACGCCGACATGGGTGATCGAGCCGCCGGCATTGAGCAGGCTCGGCGTGGCGAGATTGAAGTCGTTGTTGGCGGTTTCCACCAGACCGTTGCGGTTATCGAACTGGCTGCCGATCTGGAAATCGGTTTTGCCGCCAGCGCCCAGCGCGCGCAGTTTGCCGCCCTGGTTATCGAGGTTGGCAGCACGAATCGTCAGTGTGCCAGCGCTTTCGATCAGGCCGCTGCGGTTGCTGAGGTTGCCGTTGACGCCCAGGTCGATGCCATTGCCGCTGATCTGGCCGGCGTTGTTGCTCATCGAGCCGGCGGTGGCTTTCACCTTGCCCCGGGCGTAGATTCCGCCGCCGCTGTTGTCGAGCGTGCCGACACCGGCATCGAGCAGGATGTCACCGCTGTTGGCGGCGATACGCCCGCCGTCGCTGTAGATACCACCGAGTGCGCGCAGGTCGAGGCGGCTGCCTTCGATCTTGCCGCCCTGGCCGTTGCGCAACACGCCGGTCAGGCGGGTCTGCAGCAAACCCTTGAGGCTCGACAGCACACCGCCACGGCTGTCGAGGCTGGCGGCGGTGAGGGTCAGGTCGCCGTTCTGGGCGATGATCTTGCCGCCCTGGTTGTCGATGGCGCCGCTGCCCGCATTCACGGTCAGTGCTGTCATGCTTTGCACAGCGCCCTTGGCGTTGTTCAGCGCCGCAGCGGTGAGGTTCACCCCGGCATCGCGGCTGGAGATCAGGCCATCGGTGTCGTTGTGCAGAGTGCCGCCAGCGGTGAGATCCAGTTGGCTGTTAGCCGACACGGTGCCGCTTTGGCTGTTGTTCAGATCACCGCTGGTGAGCAGGTTCAGCAAGGTCTGGCTGATCAGTTGCCCGCCGCGGTTGTCGACACTGGCGGAACGCTTGATCAGCAGTGGGCCGCTGCTGCCCAGCGCACCATTGACGTTGGTCAGGGCACCGAGCAGGTCGAGGCTGACGCTGTCATCGCCAACGAGGCTGCCATTGCTGTTGTTCAGGTGCGTGCCGGTGAAGGTCAGGGCTTTTTTCGCAGTGACTCTGCCGCCGCTGTTGTCCAGCGATGCGGCGCGGACGTCCAGCGCGTCACCGCTCTCGATCAAGCCGCCGGAAGCATTGCTGAGCGTGCCGCCAGTCAGGGCCAGCGTCTGTTTGCCGCCACTGCTGACCGTGCCGTTGCTGTTATCGAGGCTGGCCGCTTTGATACTCACTTCGCCCTTCGCGCCCACGCCACCTTTGCTGTGGTTGGTGAGCGCACCACTGAGGTCGATGCTGGTGTTGCCGAGCAGACTGGAAACACTGCCTTGCTGACTGTTGTCGAGGGTGCCGCCGGTGACGCTCACGCCGTTCCAGCCGGAGACCAGACCACCCTGGTTTTTCAGCTCGGCAGCGGTCAGAGTCAGTTGATCGTTGCTGATCAGGTTGCCGCCACGGTTGTCCAGGCTGTTGCCTTTCAAACTGAAGCTGTTGACGCTGGAAATCTCGCCCTTCTGGTTATTCAGATTGCGCAGCGTATCGATGCTCAACACGCCTTTGCTGTTGATCACGCCGTTCTGGTTATTGAGGTCACGCAGGTGGGCGATGCTTAGCAAACCCTTGCTGCTGATCAGGCCGTCCTGGTTATTCAGATCCTGTGCGGTGGCGCCCAGATCGATCGCCACGCCCGCAACACCCACCAGCGTGCCGCCCTGATTATTCAGGCCGGTGCTGTTGAGGGTCAGTTGTTGCGCGGCCTTGATGCTGCCCTTGTTCTGGTTGTTCAGCAGGCCATCGACCTTGACGTCGATATCGCTGTCACTGAGCAAAACACCTTCGCCGCTGTTATCCAGACTCGCCGCGCGAACCTGCAGCGCCGCCGCCGCGATCTTGCCTTTGATCGAGGTCAGCGCGTTGTCGATCTGCAGGGTGAGTTTCTGATTGCTCAGCAGTTGGCCGCCGCTGTTATCCAATGACTTGGCGAGCAGTTCGAAAGCCTGCTCGCTGGAAATCTCGCCGCCACGGTTGTTTACGTCAGCCAGATTCTTCAACAACAACTGACCCGGTGCACTGATGACGCCGCCCTGGTTGTTCAACGCGCCGCCGTTCAGATCGACGCTGACATCAGCATTGCTGCTGAACAGCCTGCCGCCCTGTTGATCGAGACCACGAACATTGGCCACCAGCGAATTGGCCGCGCCGAGACTGCCGGCGGTGTTGGTCACCTGGCCGGCCGCGATGTGCAATTGATCGGCGGAGTAAATGCTGGCCTGGCTGTTGTTGAGGTCGCCGGTGGTGATGCTCAGTTTGCCTTTGCCACTGATCGCGCCTTTTTGCTGATTATCCAGCGCGCTGCTGTTGAGCGTGAGGTCGCTGTCGGTCAGCAGTTTGCCGCCCTGGTTACTGACGGCGCCACGTGTGTCGATGGTCAGCGCTTTGGCGCTGGAGACCGTGCCGGCGTTGTTGTCGAGGCTGTCGGCGTTGATCGCCAGAGCCCCTTCGCTGACGACACTGCCTTGCGCATTGTTCAGACCCGCAGAGAGGTTGATTGCGATATCTTTCTGGCTGGTCAGACGTCCGCTGTTTTCCAGGGTTTTGCCCGTCAGGGTCAAGCCGCTGTCACCGGACAGCAGCCCCTTGTTGCGGTTGATGACGTCATTAACCGTCAGCGCCAGATTGCCGCCGGCGAGCATGTAACCGCTGTCGCTGTTGTCGAGCCAGGCGCCGATCAGGCTCACATCGGCCTTGCTCGACAGTTCGCCGCTGCGGTTGTCGATACGGTCGACGCTGAGCTTCAGCGCTTTTGTTGAACCGATGAGGCCTTCCTGACGGTTATCCAGACTGGCGGCGGTAATCGTCAGGCCGTTGTCGGCGATGACCACACCGTTCTGGTTATCGAACATTCCGGTGACGCTGAAATCGACATCACCCCGCACGCGAATGTCGCCGCTGTTGTTGTTCAAACTGGCGCTGCGACTGTCGAGGCTGGCGGAAGCAATCACCCCTTTGACGTTGCTCAGGGCGCGGTCGATGACGAGGCTGAGCTTTTCATTGCTGAGCAATTTGCCGCCGTCGTTGTTCAGGCTTTGCGCATTGAGGCTCCAGGCCTTGGCAGCGGAAATTTCACCGACGCTGTTGTCGACGTCCTTGAGGTTTTTCAGCAGCAACTGGCCCGGCGTATGAATATTGCCGCGCTGGTTGTTGAGCAGGCCGTTGTTCATGTCCAGGGTCAGGTCGCTGTTGCTGAACAGCTCGCCGCCGTCTTGTTCCAGCGAGGTCAGCGAAGCCTGAAGTTTCTGCTGGCTACCGATGGTGCCCCCGGAGTTGTCCAGGTGCCCGGCGATCAACAACAACGAGCCATCGGTGGCGATACTGCCGCTCTGACGGTTCTTCAACTCGCCGGTAGTCAGGGTCGAATCGGCCTTGGCGCTGATGATGCCGTTGGCGCTGTTATCCAGGCTGCCACTTTTGAAGGTCAGGCCTTTCTGCGAGACGATCAGGCCGCCCTGGCTGAGTACCGCGCCGGTGGCGGTCAGCGCCATTGCTTCAAGGCTCGACAGTTTGCCCAAGCGATTGTCGAGGCTGCCGGCGCTGAGGGTCATCTGCCCTTCACTGCTGATGAGGCCTTGCTGGTTATCCATCGCGCCGTCGAAGGTCAGCCCCAGACTGTTCTGACTGACGATCCGCCCTGCGACGTTACTCAACCCGGTGCCGCTCAGGGTGCTCGCGCCCTTGCTGAAAATCAGGCCGTTGCTGGCGTTGATGATCTGCGCGACTTTCGCCTCCAGCGTGGTGTCGGACAACACCTTGCCGCCCTCGCTGTTGTCCAGGCGCGACCCGTTGATGTGCAGGTCCTGCTGGCTGGAGAGCGAGCCGCCGCGGTTGTCGATCTGGTCGACGTTGACCGTCAGGGTCTTGAGCGACCCGACGAGACCGTCCTGATGGTTCTGCAGCGTCTTGCCGGTGAGCAACAGGTTGCCTTCGGCAACCAGTTCACCGCCCTGCTGGTTCAGGCTGTCGATGTTGGCGTCGACATCGCCCTTGCCGGAAATCCGTCCGCCATCGTTGGTGACATTGTTGGCCTTGAGGCTCAGCAAACCGGTCGAGGTGAGCAGACCGCCATTGCGGTTGTCCAGCGTGTTGCCCTCGAACGTCAGCGTTGTCTTGCTTTCAACGCGGCCCTTGTCGCCGTTATCCAGTTCACCGATCAACAGTTTCGCCGCCTGATCAGCGCGAATCGTGCCGCCGCGGTTGTCCGTGTTGGTGCTGGTAACCGTCAGGGTATTGAGGCTGGAGATCTTGCCGGCACGGTTATCCAGGCGCGTGGCCTGCACGTCCATGGCAGCGTTGGCCTGGATCAGGCCTTTGTTCTGGTTGTCCAGGCGATCGCTGATGCGCGTGGTCAGCGTGCCTTCACTGGTCAACTGGCCTTGCTGGCTATTGTCGAATTGCTGTGCGCGCAGGGTCAGCGCTTGTCTGGCGCCGATCCGGCCGCCGTTGCTGTTGTTGATCGCACTGAGGGCGGTGATGTCGAGCAACTGCCCGGCGGTCATCACGCCGGCGACGTTATCCAGCGAAGTGACCGTCAGCACTGCGTCGGTCTGGCCGCTGAGTTCGCCATTGCGGTTGATCAATTGACCGATGTTGCCGGTCAGTCTGGTCTGGCTGTTGATCACGCCTTTGTTGTTCAGCACTTGAGCGGCATTCAGGTTCATCGTGCCGCCGCTCAGTACGCGCCCGCTATTGCGGTTGTCCAGGGTGCCCGCCGTGATCGCCGTGGTTTGTCCGCTGAGGGTGCCGCCCTGGTTGCTCAGGGTTTGCGCAGTGCTGACTGTCAGATTGCGGCCGGCGATGAGGCTTTTGCCAGTGTTGTCGAGGTTTTGCGCACTCAGGCTCAGATCACCGTTGGCGTTACGGCTGCCGTCGGCGTTGACCCCGGCCTCGATGACTCCGGCGTTGGTCAGCTGACCGCTGGCACTGAGGTTGATACTGTCGCGGGCAGCCAGGGTCTGGCGGTTGGTCAGATTGCCTTGGGTCTGCACGTTCAATGTCGTGCCGGCATAGACTGGGCCGCGCGCATCAAGGCTGGCCGCCTTGACGTTGACCGCGCCAGTGGCCGAGGTATCAACCAGGCTCAATTGACCATTGGCATCAAGCTGAATATCGCCACCGCTGGCGATCAGTTTACCGTCGAGCTTCACGCCGACCCCGGCCTCGGTGCCGACCAGTTTGATCGCCCCGGCATACATCCCGCCCAGCGCCGAGGAGTCAATCGCCAGTTGCGGTTTGGCGCTGCCGTCATCGGCGCGGGCCGTGACGTTCAAGGTCTGTGCGTTAACGTCGTTGCGCCCGGCAACGATGGTCAGGTTCTGCGCCTGGATTTCGGCATTGATCTTCGCGCTACGGGTGATGATTTCGAAGCGGTCGACGTTGGTCGCGTTAAGCCCGGCGCCTTCAATGGCCACAGAACCCTGATCAACCTGAAAACGATCCAGCCGCCCCGCGCCATCCAGCACCGGTTTGCCGGTGGTCAGCGTCACGCGCGGCGCGTTGATGAAGCCGCAACCATTACAGGTGATGCCATACGGGTTGGCGACAATCACTCGCGCCGACTGCCCCGCCACTTCGGTGTAACCGCGCAACTGGCTTGGGTTGCCGCTGATGACTTCGTTGAGAATGGCTTGCGCCGAGCCGCTGTTTTTCAGGTTCGGGTTGCCGATAATGTGGCCGCCCAATTGTGTGTTCGACGTCTGGCTCGAGCCGTTGTTGAGGATGACACCCTGCGCGCCGACGTTGTAATCGTGGAACTGGTTATGCGACAGACCGCTGCCGTTGGGCGTGGCGATGTTGATGATCGGCACGCCGTTACCGGCCCGATCCAGCGCGGTGTTCGGGTTGGCCACGACAATGCCGTCGGCCTGCGCCCACATCGGTTGCCAGAACATGACGTTCGCCAGCAGGAACGCCAGCCCGCGCTTGGGCATGCCCAGAAACGACTCACGGGTTTTCACGTCAGCAGAAGGCTGACCAGCGAGGAAGGCGTATTGGCGAACGTCCATGTTTGAGCTCTCGTTGCGACAGGCGAGTGAGTTCTGGGTAATCAACAGGCAAAGCGATCCCCGCCTGGCCAAAACACGGGGCCAAGTGAGAGAACAAGCAAAAAGGGGGGATAAATGCGCGCCTCGGTCAGAACGTCCAAAGCGTGGCAAAAACGATCGCAGAACCGCTGGCGAATAGTTTGTTCGATCCCTCGAAATCACAATTTGATATCAATTTGATGGCGCGATGGTAGATTGCCATCATTCTGGCGTCAATAAGTCGTACAGCGTCTTTTACAACAACCGCTCTAACCCGTGGCTTTCCTCAAGAGGTCTGCTTTTCAGGGGAAGATCGCGACCGTTCGGTCACTCTAAATGGACTGGTAAAAACACTGGAACTGAACTTTTCACCGCCCGAAACCCTCCACCGATCAACCCGCCCTACCCGGAACGGAGGCCTGCCCCCATGAAAACCCTGCTCAAGCTCACCCTCGCCGCCACCCTAGCCTGCGCCCTGCCGGTCTGGGCCTGCACACCAGAAGAGGCCACTGCCAAACGCGAACAACTGGCCAAGGAAGTTTCCAGACTCACCGAACAGAATCCGGCCAAGGCCAAGGAAATCAATGCCGAGTTGCAGAAGATGGACTTGGGCACGGCCAGCGCCGATCTGCCAGACAAGTGCCAGTTGATTGATCAGCGCTTGAAGGAACTGGACTCGGCTGAGAAAAAAGCCGACAGCTAAAAGCAAGATCAAAAGATCGCAGCCTTCGGCAGCTCCTACACCAGACCCTGTAGGAGCTGCCGAAGGCTGCGATCTTTTGATCTTAAAAATGCATTTGTGCATTTATTTTCTTGCACAAACGCATATCCTGGCTAAGGTTACATCGAGCAAGGAGATCGGCACCGTTCATCGCAGATGAAAACCGTTAACCACCGATCGCTCGGCAATACCGCAACACAATCACAAGCTGGACGCTTGTTTTCATTCATGGAGGACTGAAAAAATGTTAACCACTCAAGCAACATCGTTCACCGGCGAGAGCCTGCCAAGATGCCTTGTTGGCCACCTGATCGACCCGCAACTGGTCGAGGTTGAAGCCACTGCGCAAACGGCGGCACTGGCCGCTGCCAACCTTAACTTCACGATGCAGAAACAAACTCAGACCAATTGGTGCTGGGCCGCTGTTTCCGCTTCGGTCGGCAACTACTACGGCACCGGGTCATGGACCCAGTGCGGCGTCGCCAGCACCCAACTGGACCGCAATTGCTGCAGCCAGCCGGGGCCGTGCAACGTCTACGGCTATCTGGATTCGGCCCTGCAGACCACCCGCAGCTATAACGGGATGAATCAGGGTTCGCTGCAGATGTCGGCCATTCAGAACCAGATCAACATGGGCCGCCCGGTCGGCCTGCGTTGTGCCTGGTATGGTGGCGGTGCGCACTTCCTGGCGATCTACGGCACCAACGGCAACTACGTGCTGATCGCCGACTCGATCTACGGTTACTCGACCCGCGCGCTGAACTCCTTCCCGGGTTCGTACAACGGCGGCGGCAACTGGACTCACACTTACTTCACCGCGAAAAACTAGGAGGGCGACATCATGCAACTGACTTATCCAAAGGCGCCTTCCAACGGCGTACAGACTTTGCGTCCGGTGCTGCAAGCCGCGCTGCAAAACCAGGGCTTCGGCATCAACCGCCAGTTCGCCAACGCGACACCGGCCAAAGTCAGCCTCAGCGAAGCCTATCGCGGCTACTCGCTGACACTCGACGACCTGAGCCAAGGCAAGGGTCTGAAAGACGCACGTATCGGCGATTGGCATTACCTGGTGTTTGCCGACGGCGTAAGCATTGCCGATGCGCAACTGGCCGAGGTGCGTGGCCATGTCGAGTTCGCTTCGCTGAACCACGGCACCCGGGCCGCCGACACCGTGGGCGCGTTGAAACTGGCGGAACAGGCGCCGCAATTGCAGGGCAAAAGCGTTGAATTGCGCGTGCTGTTTGTCTCGGCACTGCACGTCGTGGCGATCTGGCTGCACGCTGACGGTGAAGATGTACTGATCCCGATCGAGCCGACGCCGAAAGAGCTCGGGAACTCGCGGCTGTACAGCGAAGCCGCGTTGCTCGCGCAGCTCAAACCGGCGGCAGATCGCGCCAAACAGCGCTTTGACGCAGACACCAGCGGACAGTTGGGGAGCTGACAAACCCTGCGCATAAAAAAACCCGGACACTGTCCGGGTTTTTTATTGCCTGCGAAAACGCCTTACTCAGCCGCTGGCTCAGCCGGCTTGCGACGCTTGAGCGGGGCCATGCCGTCGCTGCTCACCAGCGAATCCGGCTTCGGACGGTTGGCGCTCTTGCGCTTGGTCGGGGTCTTGGCGGCGGTCTTCTTCTTGTCGCCCTTGGCGTCGGTCTTTTTCTTCTTCACCCCGACAGCCTTGCCCGAGGCCTTGACCTTCTTCGGCCCGCCGTAGGTGCCTTTGACTTCCTTGATGGTGCGGCGCTCGAAGCTCTGCTTGAGGTAGCGCTCGATGCTCGACATCAGGTTCCAGTCGCCGTGGCAGATCAGCGAGATCGCCAGACCGTCGTTGCCTGCGCGGCCGGTACGACCGATGCGGTGCACGTATTCGTCGCCGCTGCGTGGCATGTCGAAGTTGATCACCAGATCCAGGCCATCAACGTCCAGACCACGGGCCGCGACGTCGGTCGCTACCAGAATCTTCACGCCGCCCTGCTTCAGACGGTCGATCGCCAGTTTGCGATCCTTCTGGTCTTTCTCGCCGTGCAGCACGAACGCCTTGTATTCCTGAGCCACGAGGCGGCCGTAAATGCGGTCGGCCATGGCCCGGGTGTTGGTGAAGACGATGGCCTTCTGGTAGGTCTCGTTGGCCAGCAGCCAGTTCACAATCTGCTCTTTGTGCTGATTGTGGTCGGCGGTGATGATTTGCTGGCGGGTGGTCGAGTTCAGTTGGCTGACCGCGTTGAGCTGCAGGTGCTCAGGGTTGTTCAGCACCTTGGCGATCATCTCGCGCAGGCCGGAACCACCGGTGGTGGCGGAGAACAGCATGGTCTGCTGACGGTTCGGGCATTCGTCGACCAGACGTTGCACGTCTTCGGCGAAGCCCATGTCGAGCATACGGTCGGCTTCGTCGAGCACCAGCACTTCGACTTCTTTCAGGTCGAGGTTGCCGGCGTTGAGTTGCTCGATCATCCGGCCCGGCGTACCGATCAGGATGTCCGGCACCTTGCGCAGCATCGCGGCCTGCACCTTGAAGTCTTCACCGCCGGTGATCAGGCCGGACTTGATGAAGGTGAACTGCGAGAAGCGTTCAACTTCTTTCAGGGTCTGCTGGGCCAGTTCGCGGGTCGGCAGCAGGATCAGGGTCTTGATGCTGACGCGGATCTTCGCCGGGCCGATCAGGCGGTTGAGGATCGGCAGGACAAAAGCGGCGGTCTTGCCGCTACCGGTTTGCGCCGTCACCCGCAGGTCACGCCCCTGGAGCGCCAGCGGAATGGCCGCTGCTTGCACAGGCGTTGGCTCGACAAATTTCAGCTCGGCCACGGCTTTGAGCAGGCGTTCGTGCAGGGCGAATTGGGAAAACACGGGTGCTACCTCGAAGATATGCAAAAAAACAGCTGCATAGGTTACCGGTTTCGAGCGCTCAGGCCGAGTTTCTTTATACAAACGGGCGTAATCAGTGGCTTTTTTGTTGCTCGATTTGTCTCCAACGGTAATACACAGCGTCTTAAATGCTCTAATCGCCCATCGCGTCTTACAGAAGAATCGTTGCTCACATGGATTTCAAACAGCTCTGGCTCAACGCCCAAGACCTCTGGGGTGCCCTCGAACAGCACCCGTTCCTGCAATCCGGCCTGGCGCTGATGCTGCTATTGGTGATCGCGCTGGTCCTCGGACGAGTGGCACGCTATCTGATCCTGCATGCCAGCCGCATGCTCGGGCGCCAGCCGGCCCTGCACTGGATCAACGACTTTCGCCACAACAAGGTGTTTCAACGTCTGGCGCAGATGACCCCGTCGCTGGTGATCCAGTTCGGCCTGCACCTGGTGCCGGAACTGAGCAAAACCGCGATGACTTTCCTCGGCAACGTGGCGCTGTCCTTCACCATCCTGTTCCTGCTGCTGTCGGTCAGCGCCCTGCTCAATGCGCTGCTGGACATCTACGCCCGCACCGAACACGCCCGCACCCGCTCGATCAAGGGCTATGTGCAACTGGCGAAAATGGTCTTGTACGTGTTTGGTGCGATCATCATCGTCGCCACCCTCATCGACCGTTCGCCGCTGTTGCTGCTCTCCGGTCTGGGTGCGATGTCGGCGGTGATTCTGTTGGTCTACAAGGACACGTTGCTGTCGTTCGTTGCCAGCGTGCAACTGACCAGCAACGACATGCTGCGGGTCGGCGACTGGATCGAAATGCCGCAAGTCGGCGCCGATGGCGACGTGGTCGACATCACTTTGCACACGGTCAAGGTGCAGAACTTCGACAAGACCATCGTCTCGATCCCGACCTGGCGCCTGATGTCCGAGTCGTTCCGCAACTGGCGCGGCATGCAACAGTCCGGCGGGCGACGGATCAAGCGCAGCCTGTTCATCGACGCCAGCGGCGTGCGATTCATCCGCGATGATGAAGAGGAAAAGCTCTCTCAGGTACACCTGCTGACCGGCTACATGGGCCGCAAGAAAGCCGAACTCAAGGCGTGGAACGAGGCGCAAGGAAACGTCGCGGCGATGTCGGCCAACCGCCGGCGCATGACCAACATCGGCACCTTCCGCGCTTATGCGCTGGCGTATTTGAAGAGTCACCCGGAGGTGCAGCCGAACATGACCTGCATGGTGCGGCAGATGCAGACCACGGCGCAGGGAATTCCGCTGGAAATCTACTGCTTCACGACCACCACGGTGTGGGCCGATTACGAGCGGATTCAGGGGGATATTTTCGATTATCTGCTGGCGGTGCTGCCGGAGTTCGGTTTGAGCCTGTATCAGCAGCCGAGTGGCGGGGATTTGCGTTCGGGGTTGTTGCCGGCTGTACTCGGCTCAGCGCACATACCAGAACCACAAAAACACCTCCTATAACCCCACAGATCAAAACTGTGGGAGCGGGCTTGCTCGCGAAGGCGTCAGGTCAGTCAACATAATCGTTGAATGACACACCGCTTTCGCGAGCAAGCCCGCTCCCACAGGGGTTATGCGGTGGCTTGAGTTTTGCGGATGCCCAACCGGCTGATCCACACCGCCGCCAGAATCACACTCCCGCCCAGCAACAACCGTCCCAGTTCCTCATGCTGATTCCAGATCAGCAGGTTCAGCAGCAAGCCCACCGGCACATGCAGGTTGTTCATCACCGCCAGCGTGCCGCCGTTAACCATGCACGCGCCCTTGTTCCACCAGTACATCCCCAGCGCCGTCGAGACCAGACCGAGGAACAGCAACACGCCCCATTGCAACGGCGCTTCGGGCAGGAAGTTGGACTTGCCGAACAGCAGAAACGCCGGCAACACCACCGCCAACGCGCCGAGATAGAAGAAGCCGAAACGTCGGTAGTGCGGCAGATCACTCGGGTGTTTTGCCACCAGATGCTTGTACAGCACCTGCCCTGCGGCGTAGGTGAAGTTGGCCAGTTGCAGCAGCAAAAAGCCCATGAAGAAATCCGGGTTGATCCGGTCAAAACGAATCACCGCCGCACCGCCCACCGCTACCAACGCGGCCACCAGCGCCCACGGATTGAAGCGGCGGTTCAGCGCATCTTCGATCAGCGTCACGTGCAGCGGCGTGAGGATCGTGAACAGCAACACCTCCGGCACCGTCAGCACACGGAAGCTCAGGTACAGGCAAACGTAGGTGATGCCGAACTGCAACGCGCCGATCAGCAGCATGCCGCGCATGAACGAAGGCTCCACCGAGCGCCAGCGGGTCAACGGAATGAACACCAGCCCGGCCAGCACCACGCGCACCAGCACTGCAAAGTAGCTGTCGACATGCCCGGCGAGGTATTCGCCGATCAGACTGAAGGAAAACGCCTGGATCAGCGTGACAAAAAGTAGATAGCCCATGGTCGCCTCTGTTTCGAATGGCGGCGACGATAGCGGTTTTTGCGCCAGACCGCGAACCTCAGGCAACACTGAACCCTGTGGGAGCGAGCTTGCTCGCGAAGGCATCGTGTCAGTCGACGAATAGTTGACTGACACACCGCCTTCGCGAGCAAGCCCGCTCCCACAGGGGTTACACGTTGCTCAGATAATCCCAGGCAAAAAAAAGCCCGATCTCGCTAAAGCGTTCAATCGGGCTACAGCACTCAGGAGCAACAAGTGCAAAGGGAGGTTCGATGCGCGTAGAGCCTTGAAGGGGTTGCGCCAGGTCACTTAAACAAGCGGCGATTATCTGGCGATTAACATATCAAGCGACCTGGGACAGTTTGGCGTTGGCCTGATTCAGGCCCTTCTCCTGGAAGTCGCCGCCCAGGTTCATGCCTTCGGCGTGAATGAAGGTCACGTCGTGGATGCCGATGAAACCCATGACCTGACGCAGGTACGGTTCCTGATGGTCGGCCGGGCCGCCGGCGTAGATGCCGCCGCGAGCGGTCAGCACGTAGGCACGTTTGCCGCTGAGCAGGCCTTGCGGGCCGGTTTCGGTGTACTTGAAGGTCACGCCGGCACGCAGCACGTGGTCGAGCCAGGCCTTGAGGGTGCTCGGGATCGCGAAGTTGTACATCGGCGCAGCCATCACCAGTACGTCGGCAGCGAGCAGCTCGTCGGTCAATTCGTTGGAGCGCTCCAGCGACGATTGTTCGCTGGCGTTGCGCTGCTCGGCAGGCTTCATCCAGCCGCCCAGCAGGTTGGCGTCCAGGTGTGGAACGGGATTCACGGCGAGGTCACGCACGGTGATCTGATCGTTGGGATGCGCCGCTTTCCACTGACCAATGAAGGTCTGGGTCAGTTGACGGGAAACCGAATCTTGCTGGCGGGCGCTGCTTTCGATGATCAGAACGCGGGACATGGTGTGTAGTCTCCATCCGAGAATGTTGTAGGTCGATGGAGTGAAGGTTAAACAGGGTCGTATCGATGAAAAAGCGCAAATAATTGCTGCAAAGCATCGAATAATTCGTTTAGATGCACTTGCCGCCTGTGGGAGCGAGCTTGCTCGCGAAAGCGGTGTGTCATTCAACAATGATGTCGACTGAAACGGCCAATTCGCGAGCAAGCTCGCTCCCACAAGGGATTGACGGTGTTATTTCGGGCTGCAGCTCAAATCGATGCGCAGCCTGATGATCTCGCGGGAGAACTTGGCCGTGGCATTCGTATGCTTGCGGGCCGGGACTTCGATGTTGCGCGTACGCGGTGCTTCCGGACCATTGTTGAAAACGACTTTGCAGGTCGCGTCGACATCACCGTAGTTGGCGACCCGGATGGAGCCGATGTCTTTGTCGGTGTCGAAGGTCTCGTAGTCGATCTTCAAGCCATTGAGGTTCTTCTGCACATCGATCGGGTAAGCAAACGCAGTCAGCGGCAGCAACGCGAGCACCACACAACAGAATTTTTTCATTCGCCAGTCTCCATGAGGGACGGCCAGCTTAGGACAAGAGGAGCTATTGATGAAAGCGCCCCGCGTGACCCTTGATCAATGGCGAACATTGCAGGCCGTGGTCGACCACGGTGGTTTCGCCCAGGCCGCCGAGGTTTTGCACCGTTCGCAATCTTCGGTGAGTTACACCGTCGCCCGCATGCAGGACCAGCTCGGCGTGCCGTTGCTGCGCATTGACGGTCGTAAAGCGGTGCTCACCGAAGCCGGCGGTGTGCTGCTGCGCCGCTCGCGACAACTGGTGAAACAGGCCAGCCAACTGGAAGACCTCGCCCATCACATGGAGCAAGGCTGGGAGGCAGAGGTGCGGCTGGTGGTCGATGCGGCCTACCCGAGCGCCCGTATCGTCCGGGCGCTGACCGCGTTCATGCCGCAGAGTCGCGGCTGCCGCGTGCGTCTGCGCGAAGAAGTGCTGTCGGGGGTCGAGGAAGTCTTGCTCGAAGGCGTCGCCGATCTGGCGATCACCGGCCTGAGCATTCCCGGCTACCTCGGTGCGGAATTGAGCGACGTCGAGTTCGTCGCCGTCGCCCACCCGGATCACGCCCTGCATCGGCTCAACCGCGAGCTGAGCTTCCAGGACCTGGAAACCCAGATGCAGGTGGTGATCCGCGACTCCGGCCGCCAGCAACCACGCGACGTCGGCTGGCTCGGCGCCGAACAGCGCTGGACCGTCGGCAGCCTCGCCACGGCTGCCACGTTCGTCAGCAGCGGCCTGGGCTTTGCCTGGCTGCCACGGCACATGATCGAACGGGAATTGAAGGAAGGCACGCTCAAGCTGCTACCGTTGGATCAGGGTGGCAGCCGCAACCCGAGCTTCTATCTGTATTCGAACAAGGACAAACCGCTGGGCCCGGCCACACAAATCCTCATCGAACTGTTGCGTACCTTCGACACTTTGCCGCTTGACGCACCGTTCGCCGCCCCCGAGCAAGCCTGACACGGAGTTCACCGATGGCCTATTTCGAACATGAAGGTTGCAACCTGCACTACGAGGAATATGGCCACGGCACCCCGTTGCTACTGGTTCACGGACTGGGTTCGAGCACCCTGGACTGGGAAATGCAGATCCCGGCGCTGTCGGCGCACTACCGGGTGATCGTTCCGGATATACGTGGTCACGGTCGCTCGGACAAACCTCGCGAGCGCTACAGCATCGCCGGGTTCAGCGCCGATCTGCTGGCGTTGATCGAACACCTGAAACTCGGCCCGGTGCATTACGTCGGGCTGTCGATGGGCGGGATGATCGGCTTTCAGTTCGGCGTCGATCAGCCGCAAATGCTGAAAAGCCTGACCATCGTCAACAGCGCCCCCGAGGTCAAACTGCGCAGCCGCGACGATTACTGGCAGTGGTTCAAGCGCTGGAGCCTGATGCGCGTGCTCAGCCTCGCGACCATTGGCAAGGCATTAGGCGGCAAACTGTTCCCGAAACCCGAGCAGGCTGATCTGCGGCAGAAAATGGCCGAACGCTGGGCAAAAAACGACAAACGTGCTTATCTCGCCAGCTTCGATGCGATTGTTGGCTGGGGCGTCCAGGAACGACTTTCCCGGGTGACCTGTCCAACCCTCATCGTGACTGCCGACCGTGACTACACGCCGGTAGCACTGAAAGAAACCTATGTAAAACTGCTGCCCGATGCGCGGCTGGTGGTCATCGCCGACTCGCGCCACGCCACCCCGCTCGATCAACCCGAACACTTCAACCAAACGCTGCTGGAGTTTCTCGCCGCAGCCGACATTCAATCTCAGGATCACTGACCCATGCTGAAAAAACTCGCCCTCGCCGCCGGCACCGTGCTGTTTGCTGCCAACCTGATGGCTGCCACCCCGGCCAAAGCACCGCACGTGCTGCTGGACACTACCAACGGCCAGATCGAAATCGAACTGGACCCGGTCAAGGCGCCAATCAGTACCAAAAACTTTCTGGATTACGTCAACAGCGGTTTTTACACCAACACCATTTTCCACCGCGTGATCCCGGGCTTCATGGCTCAGGGCGGCGGTTTCACGCCACAGATGCAGCAGAAAGAAACCAAGGCGCCGATCAAGAACGAAGCCAGCAACGGTCTGCATAACGTTCGCGGCACTTTGTCGATGGCCCGTACCTCCAACCCTGATTCGGCCACCAGCCAGTTCTTCATCAACGTCGCCGACAACGCCTTCCTCGATCCGGGCCGTGATGCCGGTTACGCGGTATTCGCCAAAGTGGTCAAAGGCATGGACGTGGTCGACATCATCGTCAACTCGCAAACCACCACCAAACAGGGCATGCAAAACGTGCCTGTCGACCCTGTGATCATCAAGTCGGCCAAAGTCATCGACTAAGCTGTACAGGGCGTTTCGAGCGGCGCTGGCCTGAAGCCACGCCGCTCACACCGATAAAAGGAGAGCCCGGCATCCGGGCGGTTATCTGATGCTCTATCGCCGTTTCGAACAACTGATCGACATATTCCGCGACGCCCCCACGGCCTCCCCTCCGGATCGTGTCTGGCCCTTCTATACCTATTACCTCAAGCAGGTCTGGCCGAGTTTCGCCGCCCTGCTCGTCGTCGGCCTGTTTGCCGCGTTGATCGAAGTCGCGCTGTTCAGCTACCTGAGCCGCATCATCGACCTGGCCCAAGGCACGTCCAACCCGAATTTCTTCAGCGACCACGCCCTCGAACTGACGTGGATGGTGGTAGTCGCCCTGGTACTGCGGCCGATCTTTTTCGGCCTGCACGACCTGCTGGTGCATCAGACCCTCAGCCCCGGCATGACCAGCATGATCCGCTGGCAGAACCACAGTTACGTGCTCAAGCAGAGCCTGAATTTCTTCCAGAACGACTTCGCCGGGCGCATCGCCCAACGCATCATGCAGACCGGCAACTCGCTGCGCGATTCGGCGGTGCAAGCGGTGGATGCGCTGTGGCATGTGGTGATCTACGCGATCAGTTCGCTGGTGCTGTTCGCCGAAGCCGACTGGCGCCTGATGATCCCGCTGCTGACGTGGATCGCTGCCTACATCGGCGCGCTGTACTACTTCGTGCCGCGGGTGAAAGAGCGTTCGGTGGAAGCTTCCGACGCGCGCTCGAAACTGATGGGGCGGATCGTCGACGGCTACACCAACATCGCCACCCTGAAGCTGTTCGCCCACACCAATTTCGAACAGCACTACGCCAAGGAAGCCATCGAAGAACAGACGGTCAAGGCGCAGATGGCCGGCCGCGTGGTGACCAGCATGGACGTGGCGATCACCACCATGAACGGCCTGTTGATCGTCGGCACCACCGCGCTGGCGCTGTGGCTGTGGACGCAGTCGCTGATCACCGTCGGTGCTATCGCCCTGGCCACCGGTCTGGTGATTCGTATCGTCAATATGTCCGGCTGGATCATGTGGGTAGTCACCGGCATCTTCGAAAACATCGGCATGGTCCAGGACGGTCTGCAGACCATCTCGCAACCGGTCAGCGTCACTGATCGCGAGCAGGCCAAACCGCTGGCCGTGGCTCGTGGCGAAGTGCGTTTCGAGCACGTGGATTTTCACTACGGCAAGAAGAAAGGCATCATCGGCGACCTCAACCTGACCATTAAACCCGGCGAGAAAATCGGCCTGATCGGGCCATCCGGCGCCGGCAAATCGACCTTGGTCAACCTGCTGCTGCGCCTGTATGACGTAGAGGGCGGACGGATCCTGATCGATGGGCAGAACATCGCTGAAGTCGGCCAGGAAAGCCTGCGCGCACGCATCGGCATGATCACGCAGGACACCTCCCTGCTGCACCGCTCGATCCGCGACAACTTGCTGTATGGCAAGCCTGACGCCACCGACGCCGAACTCTGGGACGCGGTGCACAAGGCCCGCGCCGACGAGTTCATTCCGCTGCTGTCGGACGCTGAGGGCCGTACCGGTTTCGACGCGCACGTCGGCGAACGCGGGGTGAAACTGTCCGGCGGTCAGCGCCAGCGCATTGCGATTGCCCGGGTGCTGCTCAAGGACGCGCCGATCCTGATCATGGACGAAGCAACCTCGGCACTCGACTCGGAAGTCGAAGCGGCGATCCAGGAAAGCCTGGAAACCCTGATGCAAGGCAAAACCGTGATCGCCATTGCTCACCGTCTCTCGACCATCGCTCGCATGGATCGGCTGGTAGTGCTGGAAAACGGCAAGATCGCCGAGAGCGGTACCCACGCCGAACTGCTGGCGCATCGCGGATTGTATGCGCGGTTGTGGGCGCACCAGACCGGGGGATTTGTCGGGATCGATTGATCATTGAATCAATACAACTCCAATGTGGGAGGGGGCTTGCTCCCGAAAGCGGGGTGTCAGTACCGAACATTTGTCTGACACACCGCATTCGGGAGCAAGCCCCCTCCCACAATATATTGAGAACCGCCACAGCCCTCTAACCACGGGCTCTGGCGGTTTTTTCATGGCTGCTGGAAATCCATCCAAAGCGTGCTGTACTCAGCCAAGGTTCCAGCACGGAACCTGTCGTAAATCTGCTGGGAAGCACAACGCAATACAGTCTCGATAGCATGGGCTATCAAGGACTCTCTCATGTCTCTGTTCAAACGTTCAGTTACTGAGTTGTTGGGTACGTTCTGGCTGGTTCTGGGTGGTTGTGGCAGTGCGGTGCTCGCCGCGTCTTCGCCTCTGGGCATCGGGGTGCTGGGGGTGGCCCTGGCGTTTGGTCTGACGGTGCTGACCATGGCGTTCGCCATCGGCCACATCAGCGGATGTCATCTCAATCCGGCGGTATCGGTCGGGTTGGTGGTCGGCGGACGGTTTCCAGCAAAAGAGCTACCCGCCTACATCATCGCCCAGGTGCTCGGCGGGATACTCGCCGCCGCGCTGCTCTACTACATCGCCAGCGGCAAGGAGGGTTTCGACATCGCAGCAGGTCTGGCGTCCAATGGGTACGGCGAGCACTCGCCCGGCAAATACTCGATGGCGGCAGGCTTTGTCACCGAGCTGGTGATGACCGGGATGTTCGTGATCATCATCCTCGGCGCCACCGACAAACGCGCCCCGGCGGGCCTCGCACCGATTGCCATCGGCCTGGGGCTGACGCTGATTCACCTGATCTCGATTCCGGTCACCAACACTTCGGTCAACCCGGCTCGTAGCACCGGGCCGGCGCTGATGGTCGGCGGCTGGGCGATCGCGCAGTTGTGGATGTTCTGGGTCGCGCCGCTGATTGGTGCGGTGGTCGGTGGCGGGATTTATCGCTGGTTGGGCAAAGAAGAAACCTGAGGGGTGCCTGAGATCCCTTTGTAGGAGTGAGCCTGCTCGCGATAGCGGTGTGTCAGTCAACATCAATGGCTCTGACAGATCGCTATCGCGAGCAGGCTCACTCCTACAAAGGATCTATGTCTGGCGATAGGGCAAGGCGGTTTTCGCTTCTTCGGCGTACGCAAGGACGCCAGCACGTTCCTGTTGCAGGAAGTCTTTAACTGCGGCTTTCAGACCGGGATGACGCAGGTAGTGCCACGAGTGGGTGATCACCGGTTCAAAGCCGCGAATCAGCTTGTGCTCGCCCTGAGCGCCGGCATCAAAGCGCTGATACCCCTGGGCAATCGCATAGTCCATGCCCTGATAGAAACACGTCTCGAAATGCAGCCGGTCAAACTCGGCCAGACAGCCCCAATAACGTCCGTAGAAGCTGTCGCCTCCGACCAGACTGAAGGCCATCGCCACCGGACGTGAACCCTGTTTGGCCAGCACCACCCGAATCGCCTCCGGCATCCGCGCAGCCAGCAGACTGAAAAACTCGCGCGTCAGGTACGGCGCCTGGCGGCGCACGGCGTAGGTGTTGGCATAGCAGGCGTAGACAAAATCCCATTGCGCCTCGTCCAGCTCACGCCCTTCCAGCCATTCGAACTCGAAGCCCTGCCCCGCCACTTGCTCGCGCTCTTTACGCATTTGCTTGCGCTTGCGCGAACTGAGCGCGTCGAGAAAATCCTGGAAGTCCCGATAACCGCGATTCTGCCAGTGATACTGACAGCCGATACGTTGCAGCCAGCCCGGCTGCTCGGCCATGGCGGCATCGGTGAACGGGTCGGTGAAATTGATGTGCGCGCTGGAAAGCTCCTCGATTTCCAGATAACCCGGCAGGCTCTTGAGCAGTTCGAAACCGTCCTCGACCCGGGCGGCCAGCAAGCGTGGCCCGCTGACCGGACTGAACGGCACCGCCGTCAGCAGTTTGGGGTAGTAATCGATGCCGGCCCGGGCGCAGGCATCGGCCCAGCCGTGATCGAACACGTACTCGCCGTAGGAATGCCACTTGCGATAACTGGGCAGCGCCGCGATCAGCCGATCGTCTTCGACGTGCAGCAGATGCTCGGCTTGCCACCCCGTATGCGGGCCAACGCTGCCGCTGTCTTCAAGGGCCGAGAGAAAGGCGTGCCGCAAAAACGGCTGGTTCTCGGGCACCAGTGCATCCCAGGTCGCAGGGGCGATTTCTGACAGGCTTTGCAGGCGTTGCAACGGCATCAACTGACTCTCCACTTCCGGGCTTCAAAGCCCCGCGAGTATCGCTTATCGCTGCCCTTTGCACACGAGCAATCGGACGACAGCGCTCTAGATCAATAGTTCAGGACAACTTTGTATCGTCATCGACATGACATCACTTAGCCACTGCTCTGTCATAAACCATCGCGATACTCGCTCCTGTTTTTAGAGCGCCGGGTTCTACCCGGACACTGTTTTCCGACGTGCGCGTCGGTGTGCCCCGGATGGTTCTGCCATCCCTCTCATCTTCGGAGATTGCTATGCGTCTTGCTTCCACGAAAACTGCGGCGGCCCTGTGCGGTGGCCTGTTGCTGGCCATGAGCGTTCCGGCCAGTGCTGCAGTCGACGCCAAACTGCTCGACATGCTCAAGGCTAACGGTTCCATTTCCCAGGCGCAGTACGTAGAACTGCAAACTGAACTGGCCAAGGATCAGAAGGCTCAGCAAATCGCGCAGCAGGCGCAGCAAGAGACCAACGAGCAGATCGCGGCGACCGCGAAGAAAACCAATGAGCTGAGCTCCTTCGACCAGAAACTCGCCTGGGCCGCCAAGACCCAGTTCAAGGGCGACGTGCGTTTCCGTCAGGAGACCGTCAAGAACGATGGCGTGCCGAACAGCAAGGACCAGGACCGTCAGCGCATTCGTGCCCGTCTGGGTGCCTACACCGAAATCAACCCGCAGGTGGACACCGGTATCCGTATCGCCACCGGCAGCAGCGACGACGCCCGCTCCACCAACCAGGACCTGAACAACTACTTCGACAAGAAGCAGATCTGGCTCGACCAGGGTTACGTCGACTACCACCCTGACGCAATCAAGAACCTGCACCTGATCGCCGGTAAGATGAACCAGCCGTGGGTGAGCATGGGCGACATCATCTGGGACAGCGACATCAACCCGGAAGGCCTGGCCGTCACCTACAAGTATCCGTTGAACGGCAGCACCGAGCTGTTCGGTAGCGCCGGCCACTACACCCTCAAGGACAACGTCGACGGCGAAGGCGTGCAGTTCAAGCACGACCTGCGTCTGTACGCTGGCCAGTTGGGCGGTCGCTTCGCACTGACCGACAGCCTGAAACTGACCCTGGGTGGCAGCCTCTATTCCTACGACAATGACAAGGACAGCGCCTGCCCGACCACTGGCACCGTCACTGCGCCATGTGCCTTGGCCGTCAACGGCAACAGCCCGAACGAAACCTTCAAACTGTATGAAGGTTTTGGTCAACTGGACATCGCCAACCTGCCAGTACCGCTGTCGATCTACGGTCAGTACGTCAACAACAAAGACGCCAGCAACGACCAGGACACTGGCTGGCTGGCCGGCGTGAAAACCAAGGTTTATGGCTTCGGGATCGACTACAACTACCGCGACGTACAGCGTAACGCGGTGGTCGGTGCCTTCACCGACTCCGACTTCGCCAACGGCTACACCGGTTCGCGCGGCAGCAAGCTGAAAGTCAGCTACGAGCTGGACAAGAACTTCACCCTGGGTGCCACCTACTTCATGGCCAACTCGGACTACACCAACGCCAGCCTGAAGAAGACCGACTCCGACATCAATACGCTGCAACTGGATGCCGAAGCCAAGTTCTAAAACGCATCACCCTCTAGCCTGACGCGGGCGGGACGATCCCCATCATCCGTTCGTTTCGTCCCGCGCCGGCTATTTCTGCAGGATGCAAAAACACTGTAGGAGCTGCCGGAGGCTGCGATCTTTTGATCTTGTTTTTGAGGATCAAAAGATCGCAGCCTTCGGCAGCTCCTACAAGTGAGATTCTATTTTTCCTTACGGCGTTGCTCGGCCAGACGCTCAGCCAGCGCATCCACACCCTCTTGCGGCTTCTCCGGCATCGCCTTCAACGTGGCCTGCATCAAACGCATCTGACGAATGAACCGCCGACAGTTGGGGCAGAACATCAGGTGATGGCGCACCAGCAGCTTCTCGCGAAAGCTCAACTGGCCATCGAGATAATCGCTGGAGCGTGCCACTTGTTCCTTGCAGGTCAGCATTCGCCGGTCTCCTCAAAATGCTCCACCGTGGCGAAGACTTTCAGCCGCGCACGATGCAGCAGCACACGGACATTGGAGAGCGAGATCTCCAGAAGATTACAGATCTCTTCCAGCTCCAGACCCTGACGTTCGCGCAGCAGCAACACGCTGCTTTGCAGTTCCGACAGGCTGAGCAAGGTGTGCTCAAGGCAATCACGCAGTTCGCTTTCGGTGAGCAAGGCTTCCGGGGTGTCCTGATGCCAGGCGAATGGCGCCACCAGCCAATGGCCGTCACCGGGCGAAAAACGGTCGTCATCGATGGTGCCGTGGGGTGACGGCAGATCATCCATCAACACTTCGCGGCGGTTTTGTTTGTAACGGCTTTTGGCGGAATTGGCGGTGATGGTCAGCAGCCAGGTCTTGAGACTGGATCGACCCTCGAAGCTGCCGATATGGCGCACCACCGAGAGCCAGGCGTCCTGCACCACTTCTTCAACATGGCGCTGGCCGACGATGGCATACGCCACGGCGCGCATGGCGCTCTGGTAGGTGCTGACCAGCTCCTTGAAAGCCTTTTGCTCACCCGCGAGCAGACGTTCGAGCAGTTGGGTGTCGTCCGTTGCGGCCATGCACGCCTCGTTTTCAGATGGTCGAAAGCAAAAGATCGCAGCCTGCGGCAGCTCCTACAGAGATCAGTGTAGGAGCTGCCGCAGGCTGCGATCTTTTCAGGCGCACTCAGCGCTTGCGCAGAATCACGCTGCCGATCGAGTAACCGGCGCCGAACGAGCTCAGCACGGCCAGCGAACCGGCGGCCAGATCGTCCTGATATTTGTGGAAGGCAATCACCGAGCCGGCAGAGCTGGTGTTGGCGTAGGTGTCGAGAATCACCGGGGCTTCTTCTTCGGTGGCTTCACGGCCCAGCAGCTTGCGCACGATCAGGTGGTTCATGCTCAGGTTGGCCTGGTGCAGCCAGAAGCGCTTGACGTCGCCGACGTTGAGTTTGTTCTCCTCCAGATGCTCACCGATCAGCTCGGCGACCATCGGGCAGACGTCCTTGAACACCTTGCGACCTTCCTGCACGAACAGCTTGTCGCGGGCACCGATGCCCTCTTCCGCGGCGCGGTTGAGGAAGCCGAAGTTGTTGCGGATGTTGTTGGAGAACTTGGTCAGCAGTTTGGTGCTGACCACGTCGAACTGGTACTTGGACGTCGCCAGGTCGGCGCGCTCGATGATCACCGCCGTTGCGGCGTCACCGAAGATGAAGTGGCTGTCGCGGTCACGGAAGTTCAGGTGACCGGTGCAGACTTCCGGGTTGACCATCAGAATCGCCCGGGCCTGGCCCAGTTGCACGCTGTTGGCCGCGGCCTGAATGCCGAAGGTCGCCGAGGAGCAGGCGACGTTCATGTCGAAACCGAAACCCTGAATGCCCAGTGCTTCCTGGACTTCGATGGCGATGGCCGGGTAGGCGCGTTGCAGATTGGAGCAGGCGACGATCACGCCGTCGATGTCGGCGGCGGTCTTGCCGGCACGTTGCAGGGCCTGTTCGGCGGCGCCGATGGCCATCTGGCAGAGGACTGACCATTCGTCGTTGGAACGCTCCGGCAGGCGCGGGGCCATGCGCGCAGGATCAAGGATGCCGTCCTTGTCCATGACAAAGCGGCTCTTGATGCCCGAGGCTTTTTCGATGAATGCAGCACTGGATTCGGTCAGCGCCTGGACTTCACCGCTGGCGATGGCGTCGGCGTTGTCGGCGTTGAACTGCGCGACGTAGGTATTGAAAGACTGCACCAGCTCTTCGTTGGAGATGCTGTTGGCCGGGGTGTACAGGCCGGTGCCGCTGATGACGACGTTATGCATGGTCGTTTCTCTAATCTGTTCAGGCAGAAAGCGCTGGCACCGACGTACCAACACACAAAGGGTCTGTTCCCGTCCGCGGGACGCTGACCTGGCATCGCTTTATTCCGCCACGTGACCCGGCCGAAGGCTCTGGGTCACGAAACCGGCGTTTATGGTCGCGAAGTTTGCCATAAACCCAAGGTTTTGGCGCCTTTCTCAAGCACAACCCAAATCCCGATGTGGGGCATATCTCTATCTTTGTGGTGAGGGGATTTATCCCCTCACCACAAATGCCCACAGGTGATCGAGCAGGGTTGGGGATCAGGCCTCGACCTGACTCCATTGCTTGCTCAGCCGTTTGTCCGAAATCGGCGCTTTCGTCCCCAACTGCTGGGCGAACAGCGACACGCGGTATTCCTCCAGCCACCAACGGTACAGTTCAAGCTGCGGATCGCGTTTGCCTTCCTGGGCATGTTTCGCCGCGCGTGTCTGGTATTGCGCCCAGAGGCCGGCCAGTTCACCGCTCCAGACGCGATCCTTCTGCACTTGCGCACCGAGTTTCTCGAAACGCTGCTCGACCGCCTTCAGATAACGCGGCAACTCTTTGAGCCATTGCATCGGTGTTTCCCGGACGAAACCCGGATACACCAGATTGCTGATTTGCTGCTTGATGTCATTCAGCGCCACAGCCTGCGCCAGATCGATCTTGCCCTTGAAGCGTTTTTGCAGACCGTGCCACAGCTTGAGGATCTCCAGCGTCAGCCGCGCCACGCGCTCGGCGTGTTCGGTCCAGCTGCCGCGCTTGCGTTCGGCCAATGCCGCCAGCCCGGCGCCGTCACGGGGCAACGGGTCTTCGCCTTCCAGAATGCAGCTGTCGAGGCTGGCCAGCAGAATGTCTTCGACCAGCGCATCGACCCGGCCCAACTCGCGATAGAGCAGGCCCAACTCGGTGATACCCGGCAGTTTGCTGCGCAGGAACTTCGCCGGCTCCGCCAGTTGCTGCAGCAGCAGCCGTTGCAAGGCGCGGCGATGCTGGAACTCGGCTTCGGCCGGGGTCGAGAACCGCCCTT
Organism: Pseudomonas sp. G3-19; assembly: GCF_054855875.1. NCBI lineage: Bacteria > Pseudomonadati > Pseudomonadota > Gammaproteobacteria > Pseudomonadales > Pseudomonadaceae > Pseudomonas > Pseudomonas sp. G3-19. Next base: position 5,804,031 of record NZ_JBMPIQ010000003.1, on the reverse strand, counting down.
CCTTGACCGTGCCGCCCTCTTCCACCAGCGCCGGATAGACCGTCATCGACAATCCGGCAATCTTCTGCTGGGTCTTTTCCGCCACCGGGGCGAAGACCTTGGCCTCCACCGGTTGCTGACTTTTCGCACTCTGCGGCACCGCCAAAGCCGCCTGGCTGGCTTCGGCAAACCGTGCGGTCAGCTCGGCCAGATCACGGCCCTCGCCAAGGAACTTGCCCTGGCCGTCGACGATTTCCAGGTTCATCCGCAGATGGCCTTCGACCTGCTGCGCCGCTTCCGCCCATGCTTCATCGCTGACGCGTGCGCCGGTCATGCGCAGCAACTCGCGACCGAGCGCTTGCGGCAGCGAGCCCTCGGCGAAGGTCATGCGCTGCAACGCCGCCTTGATGAAGTCCGGCACCGGCACGAAGTTCTTGCGCAGGGCCTTTGGCAGGTTGCGCACCAGCGCAATGCACTTGGCCTCGATCAGCCCCGGCACCAGCCATTCCAGGCGCTCCGGCGGCAGCATCGGCAGCAGCGGTGCCGGCACGCGCAGGGTCACGCCGTCGCGCGGGTGATTGGGTTCGAAGTGATAACTGAGCGCCAGTTCCAGATCACCGATGTGCAGCGTGTCCGGGTAGTCGCGCGCGGTGACCTCACTGGCCTCGCGGGCCAGCACGTCTTCTTCGCGCATGATCAGCAATTGCGGGTCTTTCTGGCTGTTGACCCGATACCAGCTGTCGAACGTCGCGGTCTGATGAATCTCCGCCGGCAAGCGCGCATCGTAGAACGCGTACAGGGTTTCTTCGTCAGCGAGAATGTCGCGGCGCCGAGCCTTGGCTTCCAGCTCGTCGAGCTGTTCGAGCAACTGCTTGTTGGCGGTCAGGCACTTGGCTTTCGACTGAATCTCGCCACGCACCAGACCTTCGCGGATAAACAGCTCACGCGAGACCAGCGGATCCACCGGGCCGTAATGCACCGGGCGGCGACCCACCACGATCAGCCCGAACAGGGTGATCTGCTCGTAGGCCACGACCTGGCCGCGCTTCTTCTCCCAGTGCGGTTCGAAATGGTTTTTCTTGATCAGGTGCCCGGCCAGCGGCTCGATCCAGTCGGCATCGATCTTGGCGACCATGCGCGCGTAGAGCTTGGTGGTTTCCACCAGTTCGGCGGTCATCAGCCACTGCGGACGCTTCTTGCCAATGCCCGATGACGGATGAATCCAGAAGCGCCGCTGACGGGCACCGAGGTAATCGCCGTCCTCGGTTTTCTGGCCGATCTGGCTGAGCAGACCGACCAATACCGCTTTGTGCAGTTTCGGGTAATCCGCCGGCTCTTTATTGAGGCTCAACTGCATGTCGCGGCAGATCAGGCTCAACTGGCGATGAGAGTCACGCCACTCGCGCAGACGCAGATAATTGAGGAAATTCTTCCGGCACCAGTTACGCAGCGGACTGGCGGTCAGCACCTGACGCTGCTCTTCAAAACCGCGCCACAGATTAACCAGTCCGGCGAAGTCCGAATCGCTGTCTTTCCATTGTGCGTGGGCCTGATCGGCTGCTTGCTGACGCTCCGGCGGACGCTCGCGCGGATCCTGAATCGACATCGCACTGGCGACGATCAGCACTTCCTGCAAGCTGCCGAGCTTCGCCGCTTCCAGCAGCATGCGGCCCATGCGCGGGTCGACCGGCAAGCGCGCCAACTGGCGACCGAGCGGGGTCAGCTGGCTGTTGCGATCCACCGCCGAGAGCTCTTGCAGCAGGTTGAAACCGTCGCTGATCGCCTTGCCGTCCGGCGGCTCGATGAACGGGAACGCGGTGATCTCACCGAGGCGCAGGTGCAGCATCTGCAAGATCACGGCAGCAAGGTTGGTACGCAGAATTTCCGGATCGGTGAATTCCGGGCGACCGAGGAAGTCTTCTTCGCTGTACAGACGCACGCAGATCCCCGGCTCGACCCGGCCGCAACGACCTTTACGCTGATTGGCGCTGGCCTGGGAAATCGCCTCGATCGGCAGACGTTGCACTTTGGCGCGGTAGCTGTAGCGACTGATGCGCGCGGTGCCGCTGTCGATCACGTAACGGATGCCCGGCACGGTCAATGAAGTCTCGGCAACGTTGGTCGCCAGCACCACGCGCCGCCCCGGATGCGACTGGAAAATCCGCTGCTGTTCGGCCGGCGACAGGCGCGCGTACAGCGGCAGGATTTCCGTGTGTTTGAGCTGAGCCTTGCGCAGCATGTCGGCAGCATCGCGAATCTCGCGCTCGCCAGGCAGGAACACCAGCACATCGCCGGGGCTGCGGCGTTCGCTGCGCTCGTAGGCGGCAATTTCATCGAGGGTGGCGAGGATCGCCTGATCCACGGTCAGGTCGTCTTCGACACGGTTGCCCTCTTCATCCTGCTCCAGGGTCAGCGGGCGATACCAGGTGTCCACCGGGAAAGTCCGCCCGGACACCTCGACGATCGGCGCATCGTCGAAATGCTTGGAGAAGCGCTCCAGATCGATGGTCGCCGAAGTGATGATGACCTTCAGATCCGGGCGACGCGGCAGCAGGGTTTTCAGGTAACCGAGCAGGAAGTCGATGTTCAGGCTGCGTTCGTGGGCTTCGTCGACGATGATCGTGTCGTAGCGTTCGAGGTAGCGGTCGTTCTGGGTTTCCGCCAGCAGGATGCCGTCGGTCATCAGTTTGATCAGGGTGTTGGAATCGCTTTGATCCTCGAAGCGCACCTGATAGCCAACCAGCGAACCGAGCGGTGTGCCGAGTTCTTCGGCCACCCGGCTGGCGACGCTGCGCGCAGCGATTCGGCGTGGCTGGGTATGGCCGATCAAGCCATGCTGGCCGCGACCGATTTCCAGGCAGATTTTCGGCAACTGGGTGGTTTTACCCGAGCCGGTTTCGCCAGCGATGATCAGCACCTGATGCTTCTCCAGCGCTGCCTTGATTTCGTCGCGCTTGGCGGCGATCGGCAGGCTGTCGTCGTAACGAATCACTGGCAGGCTGGCACGGCGCGCCAGCACCTGATCACAGGACGCCTGCATGCGCGCCACCCACTGGGCCAGTTTGGCCTCGTCGGGTTTCTTGCGCAGCTCGAGCAACTGCCGCCGCAGCCGGTGACGGTCGGCGAGCATGGCGTGATCGAGGTTTTTCAGCAGTTTGTCGATGGAGGGCGATTCGTCGGTCATCGGGTACGCAATTCGGTCGTCTGTTTATGCAGGGGGGCGATTGTCGCAGATTTGCGTCACTGAACACGACTGCGAGGTGCTTTTGTGGCGAGGGGATTTATCCCCGATCGGCTGCGCAGCAGTCGCCGACTGGATATGAAAGTCGCTCTGAAGCGTCTGAGTTGAATGGTTTTTTGGGGGGGCTTCGCACCCCATCGGGGATAAATCCCCTCGCCACAAGATAAATCCCCTCACCACAATGTGTTCACTGGGAGTTATTCGTTATCGAGGCCTTTGCGGCGGTAAGGGAAGACGTCGATGACTTTGCCGGCGCGAATCGCCTCTTGCAAACCCTTCCAGTAATCGGCGTTATACAACTCGCCATGCAGTTGATCGAACAATTTGCGCTGCCCGGCATCGGCGAACAGGAAAGGCGGAAACTCTTCCGGGAACACATCCAGCGGCCCGATCGAGTACCACGGTTCGGACGCCATTTCGTCCTCGGGGGTGCGCGGCGCGGGGATGTGGCGGAAGTTCGCTTCGGTCAGGAAGCAGATCTCGTCGTAGTCGTAGAACACCACTCGGCCGTGACGAGTGACGCCGAAGTTCTTCAGCAACATGTCGCCGGGAAAGATGTTGGCCGCCGCCAGTTGCTTGATCGCCAGGCCGTAGTCCTCCAGCGCCTCGCGCACCTGCGCTTCATTGGCGTTTTCCAGATAGAGGTTGAGCGGGGTCATCCGGCGCTCGGTCCAGCAGTGGCGGATCAGCACCGTATCGCCTTCGACCGAGACCGTCGACGGCGCGACTTCCAGCAGTTCTTCCAGGCACGCCGGATCAAACTTGCTCAGCGGAAAACGGAAGTCGGCGAACTCCTGGGTATCGGCCATGCGCCCGACCCGGTCGACACTTTTCACCAGACGGTATTTTTCGATCACCGTCGCCCGGTCGACGTTTTTCGACGGCGAGAAACGGTCCTTGATGATCTTGAATACGGTGTTGAAGCCCGGCAGGGTAAACACGCTCATGACCATGCCGCGCACACCGGGGGCCATGATGAACTGGTCGTCGGTGTTGGCCAGGTGATTGATCAGCGCCCGGTAGAACTCGGATTTGCCGTGCTTGTAGAAGCCGATCGAGGTGTACAGCTCGGCGATGTGCTTACCCGGCAGGATGCGCCGCAGGAAGCCGATGAACTCCGCCGGCACCGGCACATCGACCATGAAATACGAACGGGTGAAGGAGAAGATGATCGACACATCGGCTTCGTCGGTGATCAGCGCATCGATCTGAATCCCGCGGCCCTCGCGGTGCAGCAATGGAATCACCAGCGGCCACTGCTCGTCGCGGGTGTAGATGCGCCCGACCAGATACGCGCCCTTGTTTCGGTACAGCACCGAGGAAAACAGCTCCACGCTCAGCTCCGGATCCTTGCACACCCAGTCCGGCAAATTCTCGCGCAGTTGCGACTCGAGGCGCTGCAGGTCGCCGGGCAGATCAGCGTAATCCTCGCTGAAGCGGTAGTCGGCAAAGATGCTGGCGAGCATCGATGACAACTGGCCCTGCGGCTTGTAGGTGCGGGTTTGCGCAGCACGGGCGCGGCGCAGGCTCGGCCGGGTGGTGTGGATGAACATGCAGCCATCGCTGATCAGGTCGTGGCTGAACAGCCCGCAGAAGATCGAGTTGTACCAGGTCTCGGACAGCTCATCGTCGAAGCGCAGGTCGATGACACTGATGTAAGCACTTTTCACCAACGGCCAACTGCCGACATTCATCAGCGTCTCGTCGTCGAAATGCTCGCGCAGGCGGGCGATGGTTTCGCCGACCTTTTCTTCGTAGAGATTGATCCGCGCCGCCGACGCGGTCTGCGTCTCCTGCCAGCGCGCCTGCTCGAAGCGCTCGCGCGCACCGTCGGTGATCCGCCGGAAATGCTCGCGGTAATCGTCAAAGCCATCGAGGATCATGCGGGCGATGTCGGTGGCTGGCCATTGCTGCGGCATAGATGAGACCTCGGCGTGCAAGTGGAAATCTGTGCCTGAGCTTAGCCACGGATGCATGCGCAGGAGAAGTGCAATTTCTGCCAAAAGCGCGGCAGGGTTGTACAGCGACACAGTTTTTATCAAAGTTTTTTGAGTCGACCGTTCGGTCAATTAACCGCCCTCTCAGTCTCGCCTGCCGCCCCGCGCCAGCCCGCGAATTCCCTGTGATTCGGATCCAATCCCTGCCCCACCGCTCTGGCTCGCGGTTTACCGCTGCGTTCCTGCCTTTCGATGATAGAGATGAACTGCTCACAGATTGGTCTTACCAAAATAGTGGCACTTTGATATACAGCCTGCCAGCACCCGCCTCACAACAAGATCCTCGCCCACGAGGACGACCTCTTCCTCATAGATCAAGGAGCACATTGATGTCTATCCGCAATCTGCGCATCGGTTTGCGCGCCAGTTTGAGTTTTGCCGTATTGGCCGCCCTGCTGGTGGTGGTCGGCCTGTTCGGCCTGGGCCAGATGAAAAATCTGCGTGAGAGCGCAACGGTGATCGAGGAATCGTGGATGCCCAGCATCGAGAGCATTCACGATGCGGCGGCGAACATCGCCAACATCCGCCTCGAATCCCTGCGCCTGATCACCAGCACCCAGCCGGCGGTACGCGACACAAGCAAAGGCCTCATCAAGGTGCAACGCGAAGAATTGTCGAAGCGCCTGAAGGACCACACCGCTCTACTGGCCAGCGATGCGGAACGGGCGATGCTCGACGGTTTGAATGGCGACGTCGCCAAGTACATGAGCATCCTGGACCAGATCATCGCTCAGATCGACGCCGGGCAAAGTGAACAGGCCTATGCCCGTCTGAACAATGAACTGGCGCCACAGGGCCGGATCCTCGACAAGGCGCTGGAGCAGATGATCAGCTTCAACCAGCAAGGCGCCGACAGCGCCGCCGAAGCTGCTGCCGGGGTTTATCAGCAGGCGCTGTGGATTGTCGCGAGCATCATCGTTATCGCCCTGATCGCCACCCTGCTGCTGGCCTGGCTGCTGACCCGCAGCATCACCGCACCGATCAATCAAGCCCTGTCCGTCGCGCAAAAAATTGCCGCCGGCGACCTCAGCGGCCAGATTGCCGATCACGGTAGCGATGAGGCGGCGCAGTTGCTCAGCGCCCTCGCCGAGATGCAGAACAACCTGCGCTCGACCATCCGTGGCATCAGCGAATCGGCGCAGCAACTGGCCTCCGCCGCCGAAGAAATGAGCTCGGTGATGGAGCAAAGCACCCGTGGCCTGCAACAGCAGAACGATCAGATCGAACAGGCCGCCACCGCCGTCACCGAGATGAGCACGGCGGTGGATGAAGTTGCGGCCAACGCAGTGTCCAGCGCCGAGGCATCCGAAGCCTCGAACGAGGACAGCAAACACGGGCATGTGCAGGTCAGCGAGACCATCAGCTCGATTCAGGAACTGGTCAGCGCGGTGCTCGGTGCGTCGGAACAGGCCGAAGGCCTCGCCACTCAGGCTCAGGACATCAGCAAGGTGCTGGAGGTGATTCGCGGCATCGCCGGGCAAACCAACCTGCTGGCGCTCAACGCCGCCATCGAAGCGGCGCGCGCGGGTGAGGCCGGACGCGGTTTTGCGGTGGTCGCCGATGAAGTGCGTTCGCTGGCGCAACGCACGCAGAACTCCACCGAAGAAATCGAGCTGATGATCAGCAGCATCCAGCAAGGCACCGGCGCCACCGTCGGCGCGCTGCAAAGCAGTGCCGAGCAAGCCAGCCACACGTTGCGCCGGGCCAACAGTGCCGGTCAGGCACTGGAGAAAATCACCGCGTCGATCTCGCAGATCAACCAGCGCAACCTGGTGATCGCCAGCGCGGCCGAGCAGCAAGCGCTGGTCGCGCGCGAGGTTGATCAGAATCTGGTGACCATCCGCGATCTCTCGACCCAGACCGCCGCCGGCGCTACCCAGACCTCCGCTGCCAGTCAGGAACTGTCGCGCCTGGCGATCGACCTCAACGGCCTGGTGACGCGCTTCGTGCTCTGAATGAAAAATTAAATGCCCGATTGACGGTTGCCATCGACAAAGCGCTCGGCAACACTCTCGTCCCGATCAAGGAAGGAGTGCCACCGTGAGCGCTGTCGATATTTTCCGCATGCTGTCGCTGGCAGCCATCTGGGGCGCGAGCTTCCTGTTCATGCGCATTATTGCGCCGGTGATCGGCACCATTCCGACCGCGTTCTTTCGGGTGTCGATTGCTGCCGTCGGTCTGCTGGTGATTCTCGGGCTGATGCGCATCAGCTGGGATTTCAAGGGCAAACTGAAAACGGTGATGTTGCTGGGCGTTATCAACTCGGGGATTCCGGCGACGTTGTATTCGGTGGCGGCGCAAGTGTTGCCGGCCGGTTACTCGGCAATCTTCAACGCCACCACGCCGTTGATGGGCGTGTTGATTGGCGGGCTGTTTTTCAGCGAAAAACTCACTGTCGCGAAACTGACCGGAGTGTTTCTCGGCTTGTTCGGTGTCGGCGTGCTGACGCGCGCAGGTCCGGTCGCGTTCGATCTGCAATTGCTGATGGGCGCCCTCGCCTGCCTGCTCGCTACCACTTGCTACGGCTTCGCCGGGTTCCTCACGCGGCGCTGGCTGGATCACAGCGGCGGGCTCGACAGTCGTCTCTCGGCCGTGGGCAGCATGCTCGGCGCCTCGCTGTTTCTGTTGCCACTGTTCGGCTACAGCGTGATCACCGCCCCTCCGGCAAGCTGGGGTGGGTGGAATGTCTGGCTGTCGCTGCTGGGCCTGGGTCTGGGCTGCACGGCGTTCGCCTACATCATCTATTTCCGCCTGCTCAGCTCCATCGGCCCGGTCAAATCGATGACCGTGACCTTCATGATTCCGGCGTTCGGCGTGTTGTGGGGCGCATTGTTGCTGGATGAACCGCTGTCGATGGCGCACCTGTATGGCGGGGTGTTGATTGCGCTGGCGTTGTGGCTGGTGTTGAAGCCGGCGGTGGTGAAGCCCGCTGCCGTAACCGTCCGCTGATTTGCGGCGTTAACAAGTCAGTCTTCGCGAGCAAGCCCGCTCCCACAGGAGGAATGCATTCCAATGGTGGGAGCGGGCTTGCTCGCGAAGAGGCCGGCCCAGACACTGAAAATGCCCGGGTTGGCCTGAAGGTTTTCAAGCAGTTTTACGGAACACAAACGCCAGCCCGACGATGATCAACAGCATCCCCAGCACACTCAACGCCGCCAGACGATTGCCGAAAATCAGGTAATCCATCACCGCCGTCACCGCCGGTACCAGATAGAACAGACTGGTGACATTCACCAGATTGCCCCGGGCGATCAGGCGATAGAGCAACAGTGTCGCCAACACCGACACCACCAGTCCCATCCACAACACCGGCACGATGAAACCCGTGCTCTGTTCAAAGTGGAACGGCTGAAATGGCACAAATATCCCGCACAACAACAGCCCGGCCAGATACTGCACCGGCAATGTGCCGAGGGGATTGTCGGTGATGCGCTTCTGCATGATCGAGCCCACCGTCATGCTCGCCAGCGCCAACAGACCGAACAGCATCCCTGCCCAGGACATCCCCGCCAGTCCGATCCCCTGATAAACCACCATGATCAGCCCGGCCAGCCCCAGCGCGAGGCCGAACATCCGGCTCGCCGAGCGCTGCCGCTCTATCAACACGACAGTGAGGATCGGCTGTACGCCCATGATGGTCGCCATCACCCCCGGCGTGACTCTGGTGTTCAGGGCCAGCAGATAGAAAATCTGATACGCCCCCAACAACACCACGCCCGTTGCAATCGCAAACAGCATCGGCCGACCGCCCTTGGGCAGCTTCAACTTGAGCAGCGGCGTCAACAGCAACAGCCCGCACAGCGCGATCACAAAGCGCATCAGCAGAAAGGCAAAGGGTGACGCATGGGCCAGGCCCCATTTGGAGAAGATTGCCCCGCTGCTCCACAGTAGAACGAACAGGCTCGTGGACGTCGCCGCGAGCGCGGATTTTTTCGAAAGGACAAACATGAATACCACCTGTAGTCAGGCAAATAGCCAACTCAGCCGAGGCTGAAATTCAGTAGGTTTTCTGGCGAGCGCAGGGGTCAGCAGAGAATGCCGATCAGCCCGAAACGCCAACGCCCGGCGGTGATACGACGGCGCACACCGGCGTGCTACTGACAGGTGGAGGGTAATGACTGATCTGCCCAGGCTGCTGATTCCCGCACGGCACGACGCCAGCGTTGACCGCTGAATCGACTACCGCGTTGATGAGGGATGCAGGCATTGGGGCTGATCTTTTTTGAAGGGTTTGGAGAGTGAATCAGATGATTCACGAGCGCCGACTATAACCAGCGTGGGACATGGATTGCAATGATTTGGACAAAGGGCCAGCAGGGACAGTTGGCCGCGAGGTGATTAGGCTGAAGAGCAACGGATAGGCCCATTGATGGGGAGACAGGGAATGCTCGGGATCACATGCCAAGGGAACGGACGAATTTGCGGTATCAGTTGTACAAGTCGCAGGCCAGGAAACAGGCAAGCATCGCCAAAGCTCTATTGCAGCTACCAGTGCGACAAGACTTGTCGAAAGTACGCTTCGAACCCATCGACGCCATAGCACTGAGCGCGTTCGAGCTCTGGGAGAATCCACTTTTTTGCTGGCGAGAGGTTGCCGCATGGAAATCACGAGAACCCCTGTCCCTGGATATCGCGATCTGGTTCGAAGAACAGCTCTGCGGACTGTGCTTCGTCAATCCGAACAAAAGCCGCCAACGTATTCGAATCGTACGATTGGAAGGGCGACCCGGAGATTCTCACCCGCTGAAAAATCGTATCGTGACCTTGGCGATGATGGTCATCGATGAGTTCGCCCAAATAGTCGGCAGCAAGTTCATTGAAGTCCAGGAGCCAATGCAGGGCGCAATTCCTGTTTATACAAAGCTCGGCTTCAAATTTGATTTGGAAGGTCGTCTTGTCCTAGCAGTGGAGAGTAAAGTATCGTGAAAACAGTTCAAGTAATGATCAATGAGGGAGGGAGCATGCGCAAATCAGTCAAGAAATCCCCCGCTAAGAAAAGATCAATCAAAACAGAAGAAAAGATTGTGTCATCCGGGCTATCAGCCAATCAGCAGCGCTTTCTGCAGTTACTGATTACAGGCATTGAAGACGAACCCAACGTTCTCGCCGGGCGCCGCTGACTCACAGACAATAAAAAACCGCTCACAAGGAGCGGTTTTTTCATTTCAACATCCGGCTTCAACCAAACAGCCAATACCCCAGCAACGTCAACACTACCACTGCCAATACCGGACGCAGGATGCGGTAGGCCTTGGGATTGCGGCGTTTCCACTGTTTGACCACGCCGCTGAACCGGTCGCTGAAGTTCTTGCTCCAGGCGTAGGCCTGGTTGATGCCGCCGACACGTTCATCATCAAGGTTCTGCGGCGCGGTGGCGCGGCCCAGCCAGGCGCTGATGGCGCGATTGATGCGGGTCATCAGGCGGTTGCTCAGCGGGCGTTCGACATCGCAGAACAGGATGACGCGGGTCTGTTCGGTCTCGTTCTTGACCCAGTGCACGTAGGTCTCATCGAACATCACGTCTTCACCGTCACGCCAGGCGTAGACCTGACCATCAACGAAGATCCGGCAATCGTCGGAGTTCGGTGTCGACAGGCCCAAGTGATAACGCAGCGAGCCGGCAAACGGGTCACGGTGCGGGTTCAGATGGCTGCCACCCGGCAACAGCGCGAACATCGCGCCTTTGACGTTAGGGATCGCACTGACCAGCGCCACGGTCTTCGGGCACAGGGTTTCGGCCGACGGCAGCGGTTTGTCGTACCACTTGAGGTAGAAACGTTTCCAGCCCTTCTTGAAGAACGAGCCGAAACCGGCGTCATTGTTCTTCTCGGCGGCGCGGATGTAGCCCTCGTCGAACAGGTGCATGGCTTCGTCGCGAATGGTTTCCCAGTTATCGCGCAACACATCCAGCTCCGGAAACTTGCTGCGATCCAGATACGGTTTGGAGGGAACGCCGGAGAACAGGTACATCAGCGCGTTGTACGGGGCGAACAGCGCCGAGTGGTTGACGAACTGACGCAGTACCGGCAAACGCGCCTTGCCGCGCAAATGCACATAGAGGATGCTGCCCACAAACAGCAGCAACACCAACACCTTGGCGGCTAACGAAAAGGTCATCAACGACTCCTTGAATAAAGACAACGCTGCGCAATGCCCATTACCCGGCATGGCAGCCGGCCATGATAAACACTACCGGCCTCGGGAAAAACCCGCTGAACCCAAGATTCAGTGTTAAGAATTGCGCAACAAAGCATTTATTAGCATAACGATCCTGAACCCTGGCTGATCTGAGTCAATTCGACTACTGCTGATTCTCCTGCTCGGTGAACAGATCGCTGAACAGCATGCTCGACAGATAGCGCTCACCGGAGTCCGGCAAAATCACCACGATGGTCTTGCCCTGCATTTCAGGCTTCTCGGCTAAACGCACTGCCACGGCCATGGCCGCGCCGCAAGAGATACCGCACAAAATCCCTTCTTCCTGCATCAGGCGCAGCGCCATGGCCTTGGACTCGTCGTCAGTGACCTGCTCCACCCGGTCGACCATCGACAGATCAAGGTTCTTCGGCACGAAACCCGCGCCAATCCCCTGAATCTTGTGTGGGCTCGGCTTGATCTCTTCACCCGCCAGCGCCTGGCTGATGACCGGCGAAGACACCGGCTCCACTGCCACCGACAGAATCGGTTTGCCCTGGGTATTCTTGATATACCGCGAAACGCCGGTGATGGTTCCGCCGGTCCCGACGCCAGCCACCAGCACATCGACGGCGCCATCGGTGTCGTTCCAGATTTCCGGGCCGGTGGTTTTTTCGTGGATCGCCGGGTTGGCCGGGTTATCGAACTGCGACGGCATGAAGTATTTACCAGTGTCGCTGGCAACAATTTCGGCAGCCTTCTCGATCGCGCCTTTCATGCCCTTGGCCGGTTCGGTCAGGACCAGCTCTGCGCCGAGGGCCTTGAGCACCTTGCGCCGCTCGATGCTCATTGATGCCGGCATGGTCAGCATCAATTTGTAACCACGGGCGGCGGCAACGAAGGCCAGACCGATGCCGGTATTGCCCGACGTCGGCTCGACGATGGTCATGCCCGGCTTGAGTTTGCCGCTGCTTTCGGCGTCCCAGATCATGTTCGCGCCGATCCGGCACTTGACCGAATAACCGGGGTTGCGCCCCTCGATCTTGGCCAGAATGGTCACGCCACGCGGCGCGATACGGTTGATCTGCACCAGCGGCGTGTTGCCGATGGAATGGGCGTTGTCAGCGAAAATACGGCTCATGGCTGGGTCCTTATGCAGCGTTGAATTCAGCCTTTCAAGGTATGCCTGTTGCCGGGCGCAGTCCAGTCGGGTCGAACGTCTGCGCCGCGCCACAGTCAATCGCTTACATCGTTCGGGAATTGTTGCCATGAAGCGTCGTTATAGCTGGCCAATAGGGATTTTTGCCGTCGTCGTTGTGCTGCTGATCGCCCTGCACATCGCCCTGCCCTACGTGGTGCGCGATTACCTGAACGGCAAACTGGCCGACATGGGTGACTACCGCGGCCAGGTCACCGACGTCGATCTGGCCCTGTGGCGCGGCGCCTACCGGATCAACGGCCTGAAGATCGTCAAGGTCGACGGCAAGGTGCCCGTGCCGTTCGTCAACGCGCCCGTGATCGATCTGGCGGTCAGCTGGCATTCGCTGTGGTACGACCATGCCGTGGTGGCGCAGGTGCAATTCTTCAATCCCGAGATCAACTTCGTCGATGGCGGCCCCAACAAGCAGAACTCGCAGACTGGTAAAGGCACCGACTGGCGGGCGCAACTGGGCAAGTTGCTGCCGATCACTCTCGACGAGGTGCAGATCCACGACGGCAAGATCACTTTCCGCAATTTCAACTCCAAACCGCCGGTCAACATGAACGCCAGCAACGTCGAGGCGAGCGTCTACAACCTGACCAACGTGGTCGACAAACAGGGCAAGCGCGATGCCCGCTTCGAAGGCAAGGCCAAGCTGCTCGGCCACGCACCACTGGAAACCACGGCCACTTTCGATCCGCTGAGCAATTTCGAGGACTTCCAGTTCCGCCTGCGCGCCCGCGACATCGAACTCAAGCGCATGAACGACTTCGCCTCGGCCTACGGCAAGTTCGACTTCAACGCCGGCCACGGCGACGTGGTCATCGAAGCCCAGGCGAAAAAAGCCCAGGTCACTGGCTACATCAAACCGCTGCTGCGCGACGTCGAAGTGTTCAACTGGCAGCAGGACGTGGAGAACAAGGACAAGAGCATCTTCCGCTCAGTCTGGGAGGCCATCGTCGGCGGCACGGAAACCGTGCTGAAGAACCAGGCCAAGAATCAGTTCGCCACCAAGGTCGAACTCAGTGGCAACGTGCATCAGCAAAACATCAGTGCGTTCGAAGCGTTTTTGCAGATTTTGCGTAATGGCTTCATTCAGGCTTTCAATGCGCGGTATGAGCGGCCGAAGCCGGATGCGGGCTAATTCTTACGATTAACGACATATCGACCAGATTCTTCAGCCGCCAGCGTGGACTTTTGCTGCAATGAGTCCCAACCAAGACAAGCCAAGGCTAATGACCTTGGCACCGCCTCCCGCCCATTACTGTATCGGCTGATGCTGCGGGCACTGACACCCAGCGCCTCGGCTGCCTGATTCAGTGAGAGTCCGGTACGTGCACGCCAATCGATGAAAATCCGAGTGTTTTCATCGACAGTGTTTTGGGCCAGCGCATCCATATAAAGCGTGTCTGCGCCAATCTGTATATCGGGCTCAAGCCATTCGACCGTCCAGCCATTGTCGTCAAGGGTCGCAGCCGCAAACACTTCGGGATCAAGCAATGGTTGCAGACCTGGATAAGCGTGGATGTCTCGGCTCAGGTCAAGGGTCAGATCCTGACCATCAATAAAGGTCAGTTTCAATCGAAAACCTGACAGTGCCTGCACAGCCGTCAGACGAGGCCTTTTCATGGGTAACATCGTTTCCAGTCCTCCAGCAGTTGCACTTGATGAGCCGCAACCCAAGCCAGCGCTTCCTTGATAATCAGCGGCGGTGCCTTGCCCGTCATGACTTCGACGGTTTCAAGGCTCAGCATCACGTCCACTCCGCCACCGATCAAGTGGACATGGGGTGGCGGGTGATCCTTCTCACGTCACTGAATGCGGTATTTGTCGCGAAATCGGTATTTAGTCGTCATGCCCGACAGGCTATCGCCAAATCGGCGATACCTGAATACTGGCCTCTGGCCGAAACCGAGTCAACATGTGACGCCCCATTCAGAGACTGAATAAGCCGTCTGCGTTCACAGTCGACCGGGGTGCGCGTTATAGTCGGGGCATCCGATTTTTTCGCCCCCGCCCTGCCCGTGCAGGTCGGCGTTACCGTTCGAGGATTAGCAGATGAAGTTCGAAGGCACCCAGGCCTACGTCGCCACCGATGACCTGAAGCTGGCGGTCAATGCCGCCATCACCCTGGAGCGGCCACTGCTGGTCAAGGGCGAACCCGGCACCGGCAAGACCATGCTCGCTGAGCAGTTGGCCGAATCGTTCGGCGCCAAGCTGATCACCTGGCACATCAAGTCCACCACCAAGGCCCATCAGGGCCTGTACGAGTACGATGCGGTTAGCCGTCTGCGCGACTCGCAACTGGGCAACGAAAAAGTCCACGACGTGCGCAACTACCTGAAGAAGGGCAAGCTCTGGGAGGCTTTCGAGTCCGAAGAACGGGTGATTCTGCTGATCGACGAAATCGACAAGGCCGACATCGAGTTCCCCAACGACTTGCTGCAAGAACTCGACAAGATGGAGTTCTACGTTTACGAGATCGACGAGACCATCAAGGCCAAGAAGCGCCCGATCATCATCATTACCTCGAACAACGAGAAAGAGCTGCCGGACGCCTTCCTGCGCCGCTGCTTCTTCCACTACATCGCCTTCCCCGACCGTAACACTCTGCAGAAAATCGTCGACGTGCACTACCCGGACATCAAGAAGGATCTGGTCAGCGAAGCGCTGGACGTGTTCTTCGACGTGCGCAAGGTGCCGGGCCTGAAGAAGAAGCCGTCGACCTCGGAACTGGTCGACTGGCTGAAGCTGCTGATGGCCGACAACATCGGCGAAGCGGTGCTGCGCGAGCGCGATCCGACCAAGGCCATTCCGCCATTGGCCGGTGCGCTGGTGAAGAACGAACAGGACGTGCAGTTGCTTGAGCGCCTGGCGTTCATGAGCCGTCGCGGTTCTCGCTAAGAGGCTGATGCCATGTTGCTCAACCTGTTCAATGAAATGCGTGCCGCCAAGGTGCCGGTGTCGGTGCGCGAGCTGCTCGACCTGATCAACGCGCTGAAACAGCGCGTGACCTTCGCCGACATGGACGAGTTCTACTACTTGTCGCGGGCGATTCTGGTCAAGGACGAACGGCATTTCGACAAGTTCGACCGTGCGTTCGGCGCCTACTTCAATGGCCTGGAAAAGCTCGACGATCACTTGCAGGCGCTGATTCCCGAAGACTGGTTGCGCAAGGAATTCGAGCGTTCGCTGACCGACGAGGAACGCGCGCAGATCCAGTCCCTGGGTGGTCTCGACAAGCTGATTGAAGAGTTCAAGAAGCGTTTGGAAGAACAGAAGGAACGTCACGCCGGCGGCAACAAATGGATCGGCACCGGCGGCACCAGCCCGTTCGGTTCCGGCGGCTTCAACCCGGAAGGCATTCGGGTCGGCGACGCCGGCAAGCGTCAGGGCAAAGCGGTCAAGGTCTGGGATCAGCGCGAGTACAAGAACCTCGACGATTCGGTGGAACTGGGCACGCGCAACATCAAGGTCGCCCTGCGTCGCCTGCGCAAATTCGCCCGTCAGGGTGCGGCGGAAGAGCTGGACATCGACGGCACCATCGACCACACCGCCAAAGACGCCGGCCTGCTGAATATCCAGATGCGTCCGGAACGGCGCAACACGGTGAAGCTGTTGTTGCTATTCGACATCGGCGGCTCGATGGACGCGCACGTGAAGATCTGCGAGGAGCTGTTCTCGGCGTGCAAGACCGAGTTCAAGCATCTGGAGTACTTCTACTTCCACAACTTCATTTATGAGTCGGTGTGGAAGAACAACCTGCGCCGCACGTCCGAGCGTTTCTCGACGCAGGATCTGCTGCACAAGTATGGCGCCGACTACAAAGTGATCTTCATCGGTGACGCCGCCATGGCGCCCTACGAAATTACCCAGGCCGGCGGCAGCGTCGAGCACTGGAACGAAGAGCCGGGCTACCTGTGGATGCAGCGCTTCATGGAGAAGTACAAGAAGCTTATCTGGATCAATCCGTACCCGAAGGACACTTGGGGCTACACCTCGTCGACCAATATCGTGCGCGATTTGATCGAGGATCAGATGTATCCGCTGACGTTGCGTGGGCTTGAGGAAGGGATGCGGTTTCTGTCGAAATAACCTTCGTTAGCCGTGATGGCCCCTTCGCGAGCAAGCCCGCTCCCACATTTGGAATGCATTCCCCTGTGGGAGCGGGCTTGCTCGCGAAGCTCTCAGCTATTTCGAAAGCGCTGCAAATACTCGACATGCTCCCGGTGCGCCACTTCCTGCACCACCGGCCTTAACCGCACCTGCGCGCCCGGCAGACACTGCGCCAGTCGCGCCAGCGCCAACGGCGTCAACGCTCCCAAGCGCGGATAGCCACCAATCGTCTGCCGATCATTGAGCAGCACAATCGGCTGTCCATCCGGCGGCACCTGCACCGCACCCAGCGGAATGCCTTCGGAAATCATCGGCCGGCCCTGATACTGCAACGCCTTGCCCAGCAACCGAATGCCCATGCGATCAGCGCGACTGTCCAGCGTCCACGGACTGTTGAACACATCGAACAGACTCTGTCCGCTGAACTGGCCGATCTGTGCGCCAAGCACCAGATCCAGCGGCGCATCGAGGCGCAGATCAGGTCGATGCGCCAGCGGCACTTCACGCACCTGCAGAACCGCACCGCGATAACTCAACATCGCGCCCTTGGTCAGCGGTAACCCCATACCATCAAGACCACCGAGTTCTTCGCGTACCACCGTGGCACTGCTGCCCAGCACCTGCGGCGCATCGAAACCACCGGGCGCCGCCAGATAAGCCCGGGCGCCGAGCAGCGGTTGGGTAAACTTCAATGTTTGCCCTTTGCCCAGTTTGAAACTGCGCCACGGCGCCAGCGCCTGCCCATCGATCTGCGCACCAAGATCAGCGCCGGCCAGCGCCAGCAGGCAATCTTCCTGCGCCACCACGGCAAACCCGCCGAGGGTGATTTCGATCACCGGCAGATCCAGCGCATTGCCGAGCAACCAATTGCTCCAACTCATCGAACTCCAATCCGCGGCACCGCCCTGGGTCACGCCCAAATGGCGCACGCCAAAACGCCCGGCGTCTTGCAACAGGCACAGCGGTGTACTGGCTTCAATCGTCAGTCGGCTCATGCCAGCGCCTCCAGTGGCGTGTCATCGCCGCCCAGGTTGACGAACTCGGCGTGGCTCACCGCTTCGAAACGCACGGTGTCGCCGGGTTGCATCAGGCTGTAGCCGTCGCGATGACGGTCGAACAGTTTCGCCGGGGTACGGCCGATCAGGTTCCAGCCACCGGGGGACACCACCGGATAAGCAGCGGTCTGCCGTTCGGCGATACCGACGCTGCCGGCCGCGACTTTCTTGCGCGGGGTGTCCAGGCGTGGCGCCGCGAGGATTTCTTCCACCAGTCCCATGAAGGCGAATCCGGGTGCAAAGCCGAGGGCGAACACCTGATATTCGCGAGCGCTGTGCCGACGAATCACCTCCTCCACCGCCAACCCGCTGCGCTGCGCCAGCAGGCTCAGTTCGGGGCCGACACTCAGGTCGTACCAGACCGGCAACACATGGCACTGGCCGCTGGTTCGCGCATTCGGCGACAGGTCGATCAAGGCTTCAGCGATCAATTCACGGGCCTGGCCCGGATTCAATAAAGTCAGGTCGTAATGCACCATCAGCGTGGTGTAGGACGGCACCAGATCAATCAACTGCGCGCCAAACACCTCGCGCAAGCGCTCACTGGCGGCGAGCATCCACGGCATGTTGGTTTCGGCAATTTCATCGAACAGGCGCAGCATCAGGCAGTCCAGGGCCACCACTTCAATCCGTGGGTTCATGGCGCGCTCTGCTGATTCAGGGCCTCGCGAATGCGCTGCACGGCGGCCACCGAACTGGCGTTGTCGCCATGCACGCACAAGGTGTTGGCCTGCAGGTGCAGCGCGCTGCCGTCACTGGCGACGAGGTCACCGCCACGGGCGATGGTCAGGGCCTGTTCGATGATTTTTTCTGCTTCGTGATGCACCGCACCCGGTAGTTGCCGCGAGACCAGCCGACCTGCACTGTCGTAGGCGCGATCAGCAAAGGCTTCGAACCACAGGGTCACGCCGTATTCGTCACCGAGCTGCTGCGCCGCCGAGTTGTCGCAGGTGGCCATTAGCATCAGCGGCAACGTGCGATCGTAAGCCGCCACAGCTTGAATCACCGCTCGCAATTGCGCCGGGTTGGCCATCATGTCGTTGTACATCGCGCCGTGGGGTTTGACGTAACTGACTCGCCCGCCCTGCGCCTTGCAGATGCCGTCGAGCGCGCCGATCTGGTAATGCAGGATGTCTTGCAGTTCCTGGGCGGAATAGGCCATGGAGCGCCGGCCGAAACCGACCAGATCCTGATAGGCCGGGTGCGCGCCGATCTGCACGCCGTGGCTCAGGGCCAGACTGACGGTTTTGCGCATGATGCTCGGGTCACCGGCATGGAAGCCGCAGGCCACGTTGGCGCAGTCGATGAAGGGCATGACCTCGGCGTCCAGACCCATGGTCCAGCTGCCGAAACTCTCGCCGATATCACAATTCAATAGCAGGCGGCTCACGGTGAACACTCCTGTAGCTTCTGGTCTTTTTATCTGTAGGACGCTTGCCCGGCAGGTTATCAGTTACTGCGCATCCAGTTGCTTGCCACGGGTCTCCGGCAGGCTCAGTGCGGCGAGAATCACCACGCCGTAGGACACCGCAGCAAACGCGCCGATCCCAACGCTCAACGGCACCTTCTGGCTGAGCAAGCCGATCAGCAGCGGAAACAAAGCCGCCAGCGCCCGACCGATGTTGTAGCAGAAGCCCTGCCCCGAGCCGCGAATTCGCGTTGGAAACAGCTCGGTGAGAAACGCGCCCATGCCGCTGAAAATTCCCGAAGCGAAGAAGCCCAGCGGAAAGCCCAGCCACAGCATCACCCCGTTGCTCACTGGCATCTGCGTGTACAGCAGAACGATGGTGAACGAGCCGACCGCAAACAGGATGAAGTTCTTTTTACGCCCGAGCAGATCAGTGAGATAAGCGCTGATCACATAGCCGACGTAAGAACCAACGATCACCATCGCCAGATACCCGCCAGTGCCGAGCACGCTCAAACCGCGTTCATTCTTGAGGAAGGTCGGCAGCCACGAAGTGATAGCGTAGTAACCGCCGAGCGCACCGGTAGTCAGCAGTGACGCACGGAACGTGGTGAACAGCATGCCGGGGGCAAAGATCTCGTAGAACTTCGCCGGATTCTGCGGAGTTTGCGCCGCCTTGGCTTCGCGATAGATTTCCGGGTCTTTCACGAGCCGCCGCACGAAGATCACGAAAATTGCCGGGACGATGCCGAGAATGAACAGCGCACGCCAGGCATCTTCCGGCGGCAACACCGAGAACAGCAGCGCATAGAGAATCGCCGTCAATCCCCAGCCCAAGGCCCAACCGCTCTGCACCATGCCCACCGCTTTGCCGCGATCCTTGGCGCGGATCACTTCACCGATCAGCACCGCGCCGGCCGTCCATTCGCCGCCAAAACCGAAGCCCATCAGGGTGCGGGCGATCAGCAGCTGTTCGTAGTTCTGCGCGAAACCGCAGAGGAACGTGAAGAAAGCGAACCACAGCACCGTCAGTTGCAGGGTGCGCACGCGGCCGATGCGGTCGGAGAGAATCCCCGCCACCCAGCCACCAATGGCCGAAGCGATCAGGGTGCTGGTGTGAATCAGCCCGGCCTGTCCGGTGGTGATGCCCCACATGGCGATCAGGGTCGGCACCACGAAGCTGAGCATCTGCGTGTCCATGCCGTCCAGGCCATAGCCGATCTTGCAGCTCCAGAAGGTGCGACGCTCTTGCTGATTGATGTTGCGATACCAGTCGAACGGTCCGGGGCGGGCCGTGTTCTTGGGGAGGTCGAGGGTGTCGGGCGCACGCATGGCAAGTCTCCGCAGGCTTTTATTGGTCTTGTTCGAAGTTCCGACGACGCCTATCGTGGGAACCGGATGCGCCGATTTTTCGTCGCCCGGCCCTGCTGCGTCCAACGAATAAAAACCCGCCTTAGGCATAAGAAAAATTTGTCACCCGAGCCGTTGCCATGAACCTGAAGTTTCTCGAGACCTTTGTCTGGGTCGCCCGGCTGAAGAGTTTTCGCCTGACCGCCGACAAGCTGTTCACTACCCAGGCGTCGATTTCCAGCCGCATCGCGGTGCTCGAAGGCGAGCTGGGGGTGAAGCTGTTTCTGCGCGATTCACGCGGCGTCAGCCTGACGCCCGAAGGCCTGAAAGTGCTGGATTATGCCGAGCAGATGCTCGACACCATGTCGGCGCTCAAGCAATCGATCGAAACCCGTTCGAGCAAGGTCGGGCGGGTGCGCATCGGCGTAATGGACACGGTGATCCACACCTGGCTCAGCCCGTTGGTGGCGCAGATGACCGATCTGTATCCGCGGGTGGAAATCGAGCTGGTGGCGGATACCTCGCTGAACCTCTGCGATCAGCTGCAAAAAGGCTTTCTCGACATCATTCTGCAAACCGATCTGGTGCGCCACGAAAGTGTGCGCAGCCTTGAGCTGGCCAGCCATCCGCTGGGCTGGATCGTTGCGAGCAATTCGATCTACAACCGCGAGTACGCTGACCTCGGCGAACTCGCGCAGGAGCGGATCATCACCTACTCGAAGAACTCCCGACCGCATCAGGATCTGCTGGCATTGATGCAGGCCAACGGTGTGTTGGCGCCGCGCCTGAACTGCGTGAATTCGGTGTCGGCGATCACCCGGCTGTTGCGCGATGGTTTTGGGATTGGCGTGCTGCCGCCGGTGCTGGTGGCCGAGGAACTGGCGCGGGGTGAACTGACTTTGCTCGACATCGACCTGCGACCGCCGAATCTGCAGGTGGTGGTGTCGTGGCGAGTTGGCGTGGAGTGGGTCGAGGAGATGGTGACGTTGTGTCAGCAGGTGCTGGCGGGGTATGCGCGCAAGGTCGGTGAAAACTACATCACCCTCACTCAGTAATCACACCTGTGGTGAGGGGATTTATCCCCGATGGGCTGCGCAGCAGTCCTGAAACCTGAGCAATCAGGTTGATCTGACACACCATTGAGGGCCGCTTCGCGCCCCATCGAGGATAAATCCCCTCGCCACGGAATTTGGCCAGCCTTACAAGCCGCGCACGTCGCGGTCTTCAATCGGCCGGCTCTGGCGCAAACGCCGGCCGCCGAGCACCACCCAGTCAATCAGACGAATCAGGCACTCGATGCCGAACGACAGCAGCAACGCGCCGCTCATGCCCCAGATCATCGCTTCCGGAGTCAGCAGGATCTGGTAGCTGTAGCCGTTCCAGGTTTCCTTGCGAATGTCCGGGTCGGCGGCCAGCACCACTTGCAGGAAGCGGATGTACCACGGGCCCTGCATCGCCTGGAACTGTTTATCCAGCGCTGTCTGGCGGTTGAGCAAGGTGCTCAGGCTGTCGGCATCGCTGCGAAATACCGGGTCATCACTGGCGCGGTAATGCGCGACCAGCGCCTGCAAGTCGCCCTTGAAGAACTGCTCGGCGGTGCCCTGAAAACCGCGCAGACCGGTCTGCGCTTCGATCAGATGAGCTTCGACGCGTTTGGCGTAATCGTTGATGAAACCCGGCACCTGGACACCGATCAACAGGCCCGCCGCAAACAACACCAGCCGTAGATAACTGAGCAACATCGGGGAGAGATCCTTTATTCGGTCGTGCCCTGGCTGACGCATTCGCCGCGTCGCCACAGGCTCCATTGGCCCGGTTCGTAACGGGTCCAGGTTTCGTTTTCGGTCAAAGGCTCGGTGGCGATCACCGTGACCACGTCGTTGGGCGTGGTTTCCGCCTGGAAATCGACGATCACATCGACATCCTTGAGCCGCGCCGGGCCGAACGGTGCGCGCCGGGTGATCTGTGCCAGTTTGGTCGAGCAATAGCAGAACAGCCAGTCGCCGTCGCTGAGCAGGCAGTTGAACACGCCTTTGCTGCGGTATTCGGCACATGCAGCGACCAGATCCGGCAGCAGCACTTCTATATCGACCGGTTCCGGGAATGCTGCACGCACGCGGTTGAGCAAATCGCAGAACGCCGCTTCGCTGTCGGTATCGCCCACCGGGCGGTAGAAACTCTTGATCGGGGTGAAATCGGCGAGCTGGCCGTTGTGCGCAAAACACCAGTTGCGCCCCCACAGTTCGCGCACAAACGGGTGAGTGTTGGACAGGCAGACCTTGCCGACGTTGGCCTGACGAATGTGGCCGATGACCACTTCGCTCTTGATCGGATAGCGCTGCACCAGGTTGGCGACTTCCGACTCACTGCTCGCGGCCGGATCCTGAAACAGACGCAAGCCGCGGCCTTCATAGAAGGCGATACCCCAGCCGTCGCGGTGCGGGCCGGTACGCCCGCCGCGCTGCATCAGGCCGGTGAAGCTGAACACGATATCGGTCGGCACGTTGGCACTCATGCCCAGTAGTTCACACATGTGCTGACTCTCGTGATTACAGGCGCGGCTCGACGCGCATGCGCTGCGGATTGTTCGGCAATGGCGGGCGACCGTAACGGTCATCACCGGCAGCGCCGAACGGCTGATCGTCGTCGCGATCATCGGCACGCGCCGCCGCTTTGGCCGCCTCGGCCTGCTCGCGGCGGGCGCGCGAGGCGCGTTCGATCGGGAAGCGGATCAGCACGAAAATCAGGTAGATGCCGAACGCAATCATGCCGTACATGAACAGATCGGAAATCGCCCGCCAGGCGTTGTTGCCGACCTTGAAGGCCAGGTCCAGCGCGGTGATGGCGATCGACGGTGCAACCTTGGCTTTCACCGGGTCAATGATGGTCGGGCTGAACAGCAACACGGCCATCAGCACCCGCAGCGGCTCGCGCAGCCAGCGCCACATCCAGCGGGTCAGGCGCATCCATACCAACAGGCAGCCCACAGCGGCAAAGGCGTAGAGGCCCCAGGCGATCAGATAGTCGTTCTCGGTCATGGTGTCCATGGCAAGGCAGGCAAAGAGGCGCTTATAGTAACGACTTTTCGCCCGTCAGGCTTGTCCCAATGCCAGACGGCCTGCCGCAATCATTGTGGGAGCGGGCTTGCTCGCGAAAGCAGTGTGTCAGCCAAATAAGTCTTTACTGACAGGACGCCTTCGCGAGCAAGCCCGCTCCCACAGGTGCTGCGGCGGTTTCACGATCCGCGAAAACCTTTATTCCGAACATTGTCCGAGAGCCTTCCATGCCCGAATCCGCCCACGTCCTCCGCGCCCCGATCGCCCGCAAGGCTGCCGGTGCCGACCCGTATGCCTGGCTGCAGGAACGCGACACCGACGCGGTGCTCGACTACCTCAAGGCCGAAAATGCCTATCAGGAAGCACAGACCGCCGATCAGGTCGGCCTGCGCGAGAGCCTGTTCGAGGAGATCAAGGGCCGGATCCTCGAAACCGACCTGTCCCTGCCCTCGCCTTGGGGCCCGTATCTGTATTACACGCGCACCACGGCGGGTGACGAGTACGCCCGCCATTACCGTTGCCCGCGTCCGGCCGATGACAGCCTGACCCTCGACGAAAGCCGCGAGCAACTGCTGCTCGACCCGAACGTTTTGGCCAACGGCGGCTTCTTCTCGCTCGGCGCGTTCAGCATCAGCCCGGATCACCAGCGTCTGGCCTACAGCGTCGACGCCTCGGGCGACGAGATCTACACACTGTTCGTCAAGGAGCTGGCCAATGACAAGGTCAGTGAACTGGAATTTCAGGACTGCGACGGCAGCATGACCTGGGCCAACGACAGCCTGACGCTGTTCTTCGGTGTGCTCGACGACACCCATCGCCCGCACAAACTGTTTCGCTATCGCCTCGACGGCACCGCCGCCGAAGAGGTGTTCCACGAGCCGGACGGGCGTTTCTTCCTGCATTGCTACCGCTCCAGTTCCGAGCAGCAATTGCTGCTGACCCTGGGCAGCAAGACCACCAGCGAAGTCTGGGCACTGGATGCGCATCAGCCGCACCTGCCCTTCACTTGCCTGGCGCCACGGGTCGAGGATCACGAATACGATGTCGATCACGGCGCGCTGGATGGCGTGTGGACCTGGTTCATCCGCACCAACCGTGACGGCATCAATTTCGCCCTGTATCAGGCGCCGGACACCGGTGTGGTACCGAGCGAAGCCGACTGGCAGAACCTGATCCCGCACAGCGACACGGTGATGCTCGACGGCGTGACGCTGAACACCGCGGCCATGACCCTGAGCCTGCGCGAAGGCGGTCTGCCGATCATCGAAGTTCATCCGCAAGGCCTGACGCCGTATCGCGTGCAATTGCCGGACGCGGCTTACAGCCTCTATGTGCAGAACAGCCTGGAGTTCGAGAGCGACTGCATCCGTCTGCGTTACGAGGCGCTGAATCGTCCGGCACAGGTGCGCCAATTGCTGCTGGCCAGCGGCGAGCAAACCGTGCTGAAAGAAACCCCGGTGCTCGGCCCGTTCGACGCCGACGCCTACGTCAGCCAACGCCTGTGGGCCACGGCGCCGGACGGTACGCAGGTGCCGATCAGTCTGGTAATGAAACGCGAAATGGTCGGCAAACCGGTGCCGCTGTATCTGTACGGTTATGGCGCCTACGGTTCCAGCCTCGATCCGTGGTTCTCCCACGCACGCCTGAGCCTGCTGGATCGCGGCATGGCTTTCGCCATCGCCCACGTACGTGGCGGCGGCGAGTTGGGCGAAGCGTGGTACCGCGCCGGCAAACAGGAACACAAACACAATACCTTCAGCGACTTTATTGCCTGCGCCGAATTCCTGATCCTCAACGGCATCACCACCGCCGAGAAACTGGCGATCAGCGGCGGCAGCGCTGGCGGCTTGTTGATTGGCGCGGTGCTCAATCAGCGCCCGGACCTGTTCGGCGTGGCGATTGCCGAAGTGCCGTTCGTCGACGTGCTCAACACCATGCTCGACCCGGACTTGCCGTTGACCGTCACTGAGTACGACGAGTGGGGCAACCCCGAAGAGCCGGAGGTCTACGAGCGGATCAAGGCCTACGCACCGTACGAAAATGTCACCGCGCAGGATTACCCGGCAACCCTGGTGATCGCCGGCTACAACGACAGCCGCGTGCAGTACTGGGAAGCGGCCAAGTGGGTGGCGAAACTGCGCGCGACCAAGACCGACGACAACCTGCTGCTGCTCAAGACCGAACTCGGCGCCGGGCATGGCGGGATGAGCGGGCGTTATCAGGGATTACGTGACGTAGCGCTCGAATATGCATTTGTGTTCAAGGTTTTGGGCCTGGCCTGAGGAACTCCGTCGGTCACTTGGGTCTTAATTCCAGACCCCGGTGGTCGATACACCACAAATCCCATTGTGGGAGCGGGCTTGCTCGCGAATGCGGTGGGTCAGTCGACACTGATATTGACTGAACCACCGCATTCGCGAGCAAGCCCGCTCCCACAGGGGTTCGTGTAGTGCCTGAAAACCGTGAAAACAATAAAGACCGCAATGACATGTCAGAACCCACCCTGCTGAACAACGAAATTCGCGACTGGCTGATGGACTGTGGCCTGTTCGATCAATTGCAACTGGCGGACTTCGCCGCGGCCTCGGGCTACTTCAGCATCAGCACCGTGGCGGAGGGCGAAGCGATTTTCCGTGAGGGTGATGCCGGCAGTTTCATGTGCATCCTCCACACCGGCCAAGTCGCCGTGCAAAAGACTGGCCCCGACGGCCAGGTCATCACCATGGCCACCCTGCGCAGCGGTCGGGCGTTCGGGGAAATGGCCGTGCTCGATGGCGAACGCCGCTCGGCGACCTGCATCGCGGCGAGCAACTGTCAGTTGCTCAACCTGGGCAAGGACTCGCTGGAAAAAATGCTCAACGACGCGCCGAAGATCGCCGCGAAAATCATCCGCGCCCTTGCCGTGTCACTCTCCAAACGTTTGCGCATGGCCGACGGCCAACTGGCGGCGCAACAGGTTTAACCGCCGGGGGATTTGACCTTGGTGCCGCTCGGCTCGATGCCCGGCACCGGTTGATCCTTGCTCGGCGGGCTGGGCATTTCGATCGGCACCAGCGGCGGGCTACCACTGCCGGCACCGACCTTCGGTGCGCTGATCGGGGTAATTTGCGGATACGGGGTCGGCGTGGCGGTTCCCGGCGAGCCGGGTTGCGGCGTCGGGCTGACCGGAATGGTCTGCTGCGCCTGCACTGCAGTAATCGAGAGCGCGGCCAGGGCAATGACCGTTAGAATGGTGCGCTTCATCTAGGGCTCCGTTTGGCCTTTAGTCTGCGCTCAGGCTACTCCCAACGGGCCTGCTTGCCTTCCCCCTTGTAGAGATTTCCATGAAACGTTTCGTTCTGCTCGACACCACGCCGATCCCTGACAACGGTGGCGCCCTGTGCCTGTTCGAGTATGGCGAGGATTTCGTCATCAAGATCCAGGGTGGCGACGGCGGGCAATTGATGAACACGCGCATGCACGGTTCCGAAGATGCGCTGGCCGAGATCCCTTGCCGCAAGGTCGCCGGCCGGCCGAATTCGCGGGTGTTGATCGGCGGTTTGGGCATGGGGTTCACCCTTGCCTCGGCGCTCAAACATCTGGGCAAGGGTGCCGAAGTGGTGGTCGCCGAACTGGTGCCCGGTGTGGTCGAGTGGAATCGCGGGCCGCTCGGGGAAAAATCCGGGCGACCGTTGCTCGACCCGCGCACAGTGATCCGTCAGGACGACGTGGCCAGGGTCCTGCAAAGCGAGCCGAACGGCTTCGACGCAATCATGCTCGACGTCGACAACGGCCCCGAAGGCCTGACCCAGAAGGCCAACAGCTGGCTGTACTCCGCCGCTGGCCTCAACGCCTGCGCCAAGGCCCTGCGGCCCAAAGGTGTGCTGGCGGTGTGGTCGGCCAGCGCTGACCGGCAGTTTTCCGACAAATTGAAGAAGGCCGGGTTCAAGGCCGAAGAAGTCCAGGTCTTCGCCCACGGCAACAAGGGCACCCGCCACACGATCTGGATTGCCGAGAAGCTCAAGGGCTGAGCTAAACTCTGCACATAACCGTCATTAGTCTTTTTACAAAGGTGAACCCATGAGTTCGTCCACCCCGACCAACACGTCGAAGCTCGATCGCATCCTTGCCGACAACCAGCGCGACAAGGAAATGGGCTACCGCGACAAGGCCCTGAAGATGTACCCGCACGTCTGCGGCCGCTGCGCCCGTGAGTTTTCCGGCAAGCGTCTGAGCGAATTGACCGTGCACCACCGCGACCACAACCACGACAACAACCCGCAGGACGGCTCGAACTGGGAGCTGTTGTGCCTGTACTGCCACGACAACGAACACTCGCGCTACACCGACCAGCAATATTTCGGCGACGGCTCGCTGAGCACACCAAAAATCGCCAAGGCCACGCATAACCCGTTTGCTGCCCTCGCCGGGTTGATGAAAAAAGAAGATTAAAGTTCTTCATTGGCCCGACTGGCCCCTTCGCGAGCAAGCTCGCTCCCACACTGGATCGGTGTCATACACAAAACCACTGTGGGAGCGAGCTTGCTCGCGAAGGCGGCCGTTCGGGCACCGATAATCCCAGGTCTGACCACAACCGCCCAATCCCCGTATAATCGCCCTCTTTTTCCCGAAGGCACCCCGCTCGTGGCAGACAAACGTTACAGCTGCATTGGTTTGTACAACCCCAAATCACCGGAGAACGTCGGTTCGGTGATGCGCGCCGCAGGCTGTTACGGCGTGGCGTCGGTGTTCTACACCGGCAAGCGCTATGAGCGCGCCGCCGATTTCGTCACCGACACCAAGCGCGTGCACTACGACATTCCGCTGATCGGCATCGACGACCTGAAAAAGATCCTCCCGCTCAACTGCGTCCCGGTCGCCGTGGAACTGGTCGAGGGCGCCCGCCCGTTGCCCGAATACACCCACCCGGATCGTGCGCTGTACATCTTCGGCCCGGAAGACGGCTCGCTGGATAAAGAGATCCGCGACTGGTGCGAAGACGTCGTGTACATCCCGACCACCGGCTGCATGAATCTGGCAGCCACGGTCAACGTCGTGCTCTACGACCGCATGGCCAAGGGCCTGAATACCCGCTCCGGGCCGAAATTCCGCTGAAACGTCGCACATCCGATGGAACGAGCCGGCCGCTGCGGCAGTCAGCTTATCTATCTATTGCACATTGCCTGGGAGACAGATCATGACCGAACTCAAACGCGTCCAACGTATCGATTCCACCCCGTTCCAGAGCCCGACCGAGCAGAACGTCCAGGGCTGGGAGCGCATCGGCTCGCTGGCCGGTGGCGTCATCATGGTCGGCAAGGGCCTGCGCCGTGGCGGCGTGTTCGGTCTGATTCAGGTGGCGATTGGCGGCGTGGCGATGGCCCGTGGCATCACCGGGCACAGCTCGGTGAAAAGCCTGCTGGAGAAAAGCCGTGAGGACATGAATAACGTGCGGGCGAAGATCGAACGGGCCGGGGAAGAACTGAGCCAGCTCAAGGCCAATGCCGAAGCGGCGACCAGCACCGCGACAGTGACCGGCAATGATTCGGTGAAATCGCCGAAGGCTGGGGTTTGAGCCTGAATTTTCGGTGAGGCTTCTGGCCTCTTCGCGAGCAAGCCCGCTCCCACATTGAAAGCTGGAATGCGATCAAAAGTGGGAGCGGGCTTGCTCGCGAAAGCGGTATTACTGAAGTAATGCGCTATCGAGGACTTTGGAAGACTCGCCCAGAACACTCTCGGCCAGTTGCACAAATTCCTTGGTACTCACCGTCCCCAGATGCATCGCCCCGCGCAACACATCATCCAGCGAACGTTTGTTGCGCGTCTTCAAGCGAATCTCGCGATCTAGTTCCTGCAAGACAATCACCGCTTTTGCAAGCTGCGCCGCACTGATCTGTTCGCCGCGCAGGGACGTGACTTTCTGACTGTCCTTGGTCAACTTCGCCTGCAACGCCTGATAGCGCTCATCGCTCATGCCCCCGGCACGCCGCACCAGTTCGATCGCGTAGTACTCGGCAAAGCCTTCGCTGATCCAGTCGCTGCGCTGCTCGTCATTGATGCGCCCGAACACCTGCGCCAGCTCGCGCACCAGCGCACTGCTGCCACTCTCGCTGACCAGCGGCAAACGCGTGTTCAGGTAAATCGACTCATGCGCACCGAGGCTGCCGCGCCACATCGGGTCGTTGGCACCGACGATCAGCAGTTTTTTCGGATGCCGGGGATAGACCGCTTGCACCTGCGGCCAGACGAACGTCAGCAAGGTCAGCACATCCATGCGACGCATGCCCTGCCCTTGCGGTGAGGCCACAGTGACTTCGGTTTCGCCCAGACGCGTGCGACGGCTGCCAAGGTGACCGGCGAGCATCCAGCCGGTCGGGCGGTCGAACAGGCGTGAAGGGTTGTCGATGCGGAATTTGTTCTTGCCGATGCGCGGCCAGGCGGTTTCAACGCTTTGCCAGCCATTGGGCAGTTCGAATTGCAGACGCGACACCAGCTCGATGCCATCCTGCTGATCGAGCCTGGCCGGCGGCACCAGATCATCACCACGCAGCAGCGCCCAGCTCGGGGTCATGCGCGTGTCGAAGCTGCCGCTCTTGCGGCCGTGGCTGATACTGACGCGATAAGTCAGGCTGGGCTTGTCGCCGATCGGGCGCCAGAGGCCCCGGGTCTGTTTGCCCGGGGTCAGTTGCCACTGGCCGTCGGCCTTGAAGTCGCTGTAATGGCTGCCGTCACCGAGGTCAAAGTCGAGACTGCGCACCGCTTCGCCTTTGGCCAGGGTCAGGCGTACTTCGGCCTGATCGCTTTGCGGCAACAGGCGCACGTGGTAATCCAGATCGACCTTCTTTGCCGCCCACACCGGCGCGCTTAGCGCCAGCAGGCCGATCAGCGATGCCCGCAGCAATCCCCCAGCCATACACACTCCTTGTTGAATCCTGGAAACCCTTGGTGCTTAACCAGCCCGGAAAATCAGGTGATCTTCCCAGTCGTCCTCCGGCACGCTGCCTTCGGCGAGCATGCGCCCGGACTGGGAAATCCGTTCGTGGTGCACGGCGTCACGATCGCCGCACACCAGGTGGTGCCACAGCGGCAGATCCTTGCCTTCACTGACCAGACGATAACCGCAGGTCGGCGGTAGCCATTTGAATTCTTCGGCCTGGCCAGGAGTGAGCTGGATACAGTCCGGGACAAACTTGATGCGATTCGGGTAGTCGCTGCACTGGCAGGTTTTCAGGTCCAGCAGTTTGCAGGCGATGCGCGTGTAATAGACGCTGTTGTCTTCTTCATCTTCGAGTTTCTGCAGGCAGCACAGACCGCAGCCGTCGCACAGCGATTCCCATTCCTCGTGATCCAGTTGCTCGAGGGTTTTGCGTTTCCAGAACGGTTCGACTATGGCGGCCATGGTTCAAGCATCAACATCAGGTGGTGAAAAGGCCGCCAGTCTAGTGCCCAAGGCCTTGCGGGCCAAGCGCTGGCGACTGTCGGTAAATCGCGCTTGTCAGCCGAATCGCCGCCCAGTAGGGTTTTGCCACGAATTCATGACTCAAACACAGCAAGGAATCTTTCGATGAGTGCCAACCCTCGCGTCGCCGATTACGCCATTCACCCGCAGTTCACCGACCGCTGGTCGCCCCGCGCCTTCACCGGTGAAGCGATCCCGGAAGAAACCCTGCTGAGCTTTTTCGAAGCCGCACGCTGGGCGCCGTCGGCCTACAACTCGCAGCCATGGCGCTTTCTGTATGCGCGCCGTGACACGCCGAACTGGGAGCGCTTCCTGGGCCTGCTGAATGAATTCAACCGCAGCTGGGCGCAACACGCTTCGGCGCTGGTGATCGTGATTTCGAAAACCACCTTCACCGCCCCCGGCGCCAGCGAAGAGTCCCCGGCGCTGTGGCACACCTTCGACACCGGCTCGGCCTGGGGCCACCTGGCGCTGCAAGCGAGCATCAGCGGCTGGCACACCCACGGCATGGCCGGTTTCGATCAGGAGCTGGCCCGCAAGGAGCTGAATATTCCTGAAGGTTATGCGCTGCATGCGGCGGTGGCTGTCGGCAAGCTGGGTGACAAGGCAACTCTGGCCGAATACCTGCAGGCTCGTGAAGTGCCGAGCCCGCGTCGCCCGCTGAGCGAGCTGGTAGCGGAAGGCGACTTCACCCTCTAAGCCACCATGCAAAAACCACTGTAGGAGTGAGCCTGCTCGCGATGGCGTAGTGTCAGACAACATCAATGTCGACTGACACACCCTCATCGCGAGCAGGCTCACTCCTACAGGTATCGCGGTGGATTTAATATCCGCGGTTGAAATCCACTTCCCCGCGCAACGCTTCTCCCGCCTGATACGCCTTCAGGTTCTCGACAAACAACTGCACCATCAACGCCGGCGACGTCGGTGCCGAGCTGTGCCCGGTCAGCAGCAGGCCCCAGGCGGTCCAGAACGGATGGCGTTGCGGCAACGGCTCCTGACGGCAGACGTCGATCACCGCGCCCGCCAGATGCCCTTCCTTCAGGGCTTCCACCAGATCCGCATCAACCACTGCCACGCCGCGCCCGACGTTGATGAACAACCCGGTCGGCTTGAATTGCTTGAACAGCGCCGCGTCGTAAATGTCGTGGGTGTGCTCGGTATTCGGCAGCAGATTGACCACGTAATCGACCGCGCCGACTAGTCGTGGCAGATCCGCCATCGAGCCGACTTCGACGAACGGCGCCTGCTCGCGCGCGCTGCTGGCGATGCCGTACAGCTCGACGCCAAACGGCAGCAGAAACTGCGCCACGCTCTGACCGATATCGCCGGTGCCAACGATCAACACCTTGCGCCCGACCAGACTCTGGCCGGTGCGGTTGTCCCACTTGCGCTCGACCTGGCTGACCAGGCGCGCCAGCACTTCACGCTCGTGGCCAAGCATGTAGGTCAGCACGTATTCGGCCATCACCTGACCGAAGATTCCCACCGCGCGGGTCAGGCGATAATCGCGGCGCAAGCCGTCAGCGAGCAGCGGCGTGATGCCGGCCCAGGTCGATTGCAGCCATTGCGGCTGATGGCCCTGACGCAGCAGGGTCGCCAGCAGATCCGGCTGCCCCAGCCACACCGGGCAATCGGCCGCCTGACGGGCCAGTTCGGCGGAGTCGCCACTGGTCAGTACTTCAAGTTCGGGGGCCGCCTGACGTAGCAGCCGGGCGTACACCGCGTGGTCGTGTTCAGCAATCAGAACGCGCATCTTCAAACCTTTCGCAAACCGTGCAGGCAACCGCCGAAGGAGTCGCGCTCCTTCGTGGCGGTCGTCGCCGTAAAATCAGTTCCAGGGTGGCAAGAGGCCCAGAACAGGGCCTCGCAGATCAGACCGGGTCGTTGCGTCGCAGCAATTCTTCGGGCAGGTGTTCGATGTACTCGTCCTCGGCCGGTGGCATCTGCAGGTGATAGCCCTGCTTGTCGAGGTTTTCCAGGACCACGACGATGTCCTCGCTGGCCAGCTTGCGCTCAGGCGACAGCACCAGATCGAATGCATGTTTCGGCTTGCCGAACGCCAGCATCAGGGGTTCCGGCACACGCTCCAGAGCATCGCTCTTGAGCACATAAAGGTACATTCCGCTTCGCTTGGAGCTTTGGTAAATGGAGCAAATACGTTTCAAGGCTGTTCTCCGGCGGTGGCCAGACTGTCGAGCAGCTTCTGGCCCATGAGTTCGCGGCGCCAGCCACGCAGCGACTCAGGCAATTGATAAGGGCCCTCGGGGAAGCCACTTTTAACCAGCGCTTCGAGGGTTTTCTTGCGCAGCATCAGTTCCGGGGCGATGCCCAGGCGTTCGGCTTCGACCTGGCCGAGGGCGCGCAGTTGCTTGATCAGCGCAGCCGCTTCGACCGGCAATGGTTCCGGCACCGCCGGCGGCCATTGATCAGGCCCCACACTGCCAGAGCGCTTGATCAGATCAAGCAGAAATTGGCCGTCCTGACGCACGGTACGCGGGTGCATGTCTTCGATCTTGCCCAGCGCGGCGAGGTTGTCCGGTTGCGTGCGGGCCAGCGGCCACAGCGAGTGCTCACGGACGATGCGGTTGCGCGGCAGATCACGGGCACGCGCTTCTTTTTCACGCCAGGCGCACAGTTCACGCAGCACCGCCAGTTGCGCACGGGACAGTTTCCACGCCAGTTTGGCTTCGCGGTAGACCTCGTACGGGTCGGTCTCGCGGCGCAGGTTGGCGACCAGTTCGGCGCCGTCCTCCAGCACCCAGGCGAATTTGTCGTCGGACAGCTTCGGCCGCAGCTGTACGAAAACTTCCGCCAGATGCACCGCATCTTCAGCGGCGTAGCTGACTTGAGTGTCGGAAAGTGGACGCTGCAACCAGTCGGAACGAGTTTCGCCCTTCGGCAACTCAATGCCCAGCACTTCCTGCACCAGCCGCGAATAGCCCATCGAGAACCCGAGGTTCAGGTAGGCCGCCGCCAGTTGCGTGTCGAACAACGGCGCCGGCAGGCTGCCGGTCAGACGCAGCAGCACTTCGAGGTCTTCGCTGCAGGCGTGCAGGACTTTGAGCACCGCCGGGTTTTCCAGCAACGCCGCCAGCGGTTGCCAGGCGTCGATGGTCAGCGGATCGATCAGGTAGGCGCGTTTGCCGTCGCCGACCTGCAGTAAACCGGCAATCGGGTAGAAGGTGTCGACCCGCATGAATTCGGTGTCGAGGGCAACGAACGGCAGTTGCTGCCACTCGGCGCAAAACTGCGCGAGGCTTTCGTTGTCGCGAATCCAGTGAATATCGATGGCCACACGGCTCTCCCTTGAAGAATGGCGCGCAGTATATATCGCCGCCGGCGTTTTACGCGCCTGCGCTGGGCCAGAGCTGTAACGAAATGTCCTGCCAGAAAGAAAGAATAGTCTTACAGCGTGATCAGCAAGAGGAATCCGAACCTCCCCATGTAGGAGAGCCATATTTAATTTTTAAATAATGCTCGGGAAATCTGATTTGCCGATAAGTGCTGCGCGCCGCCTAATCGACAGCCTCCGCAATCCAGAGTCTGCCGATGGAAAACGTCCGCGCCAACACCCGCCCCGCTGCCTGGCTGATGTTCGGGATCATTCTCGTCGCACTCAATCTGCGCCCATCCATGGCCGCCGTCGGGCCGTTGCTGTCGGCAATTCGTGGCGATATCCCGCTGAGTTTCAGCGTGGCTTCGCTGCTGACCATGCTGCCAGTGATGGCGATGGGGCTGGCGATGTTTTTCGGCATCGGCATCAGCCGCCGGCTAGGCGAGCAACGCACGGTGATCCTGTCGCTATGGATTATCGGTCTGGCGACACTGTCGCGGCTGGTGCTCGATTCGGCACCGCAGTTGATTGGCAGCGCGGTGCTGGCCGGGATGGGTATCGCCCTGATTCAGGCGCTGATGCCGGTGCTGATCAAGTCACGCTTCCCCGACCATGTGGCGCTGTGCATGGGCCTGTATGTCACATCGATCATGGGCGGCGCCGCGCTGGCCGCCTCATTTTCGCCGCTGGTGCTGGGGCAGACCGGCAGCTGGCGCATCGGCTTGGCGATCTGGGCGGCACTTTCCTTGCTCGCGTTGTTGGTCTGGTGGACACAGTCGACCCCGTCATCCATCCAGAACACGCCTGTAGGAAAAGAGTCCTTCACGCGTAGCTCCCGCGCTTGGCTGCTGGCCTTCTTCTTCGGCCTCGGCACGGCGTCCTACACCTGCGTACTCGCCTGGCTGGCGCCGTACTACGTGGAACAAGGCTGGAGCGAACAGCACGCCGGCCTGCTGTTGGGTTTTCTGACGGCCATGGAGGTGATTTCCGGGTTGCTGACGCCGGCCATCGCCAACCGCAGCCGTGATCGTCGCCTGATTCTGGCTACGTTGCTGTTGCTGATCATTGCCGGTTTCTGCGGATTGATCCTCAGCCCGCAACACCTCAGCCTGCTGTGGCCGTGCCTGTTGGGGCTGGGGATTGGCGGCTTGTTTCCGATGAGCCTTATTGTCTCCCTCGATCACCTCGACAACCCGCAGCGCGCCGGCAGCCTGACCGCGTTCGTGCAAGGCATCGGCTACTTGATCGCCGGGCTTTCGCCGCTGCTGGCCGGAATCATCCGCGACCGGCTCGGCAGCTTTGAATGGGCCTGGTGGTCGCTGACCGCAGTGATGGTGGTGATGCTGCTGATAGTGCTGCGCTTCGACCCTCGGCTGTACGCCCGACACATCCGTTGAAGCCGAATGCCGCCGCCGGGCTAGAGGCCTGTTGCCATCTTTTTGCGGTTTATTTGCCGACGTCGTGTTGCTAAAAGTTTCTGTCCCACTGGCGACATTGAAACGTCCTACAGGGCTTTGTCCTGGCACCATCGTTCCGCTACGATCATGCGCACACGTTTGCGCGGATTTCAGCGCAAGGAGCACAGCGGGACGGAACGGATGCTGAACAGTAACTTGCTTCGAAAGCTCGACATGCAGGACCTCATGGTGTTTATCGCCGTGTATGAGCAAAGCAGCGTCACGGATGTCTCGGAGACGCTGTGCGTCAGCCAGTCCACTGTCAGCTATTGCCTGAAAAAATTGCGCACCAGTTTCGAAGACGAGTTGTTCATCAACACCCGCACGGGCATGCGTCCCACCTACAAGGCCGGCACCATGTACGGCCATGTGCAGAAGATCCTCGAAAGCATCAACCTGTGCCACGCCGGCGCCCCGGCCTTCGATCCGACCCGGCAAGCGGTGACCTTCAATATCTGCGCTCCGGAATACTTCGAGCAATTGGTGCTGCCACGGCTGTTGAAGCGTTTCGACTTCGACGATTTGCCGGTGGTGGTCAACATGCACAAGTTCGAGACCGATGTGCCCGCCGACGAACTGCGCGACGGCAGCCTCGACCTGGTGATCTGTTTCGGCCCCAACTTCCACCGCAGCCACACCGACCTGAAATCGCGGATGCTGCTGGAGGACGATCTGGTCTGTGTCTTCGACAAACGCGCCACGCCGCTGGAACCGCGCCTGAGCCTGCAGGCCTTCACCGAGCGGCGCCATGTGTTCCCGACACCGTGGACTTCCACCACCAACATGGTCGATGGCTGGCTGGCGCGTCAGGCGCAGAAACGGCAGATCGTCGCGCGTTCCAACAGCTACAGCGCGGCATTGAAGATGATCACCGGCACCGATTTCATCCTCACCCTGCCCCGGCGCATCCAGCGCCTGCTGACCAACGACGCGGTGTTCAATCACTGCGAGGCGCCGAACGGCCTGCCGGGGTTCACCCTCGACATGCAATGGAGCCAGAACGCCGATCAGGACAGCGCCAACGTCTGGCTGCGCGAGCAGGTGATCAAGGTGTGCAGTGAGCTGGAAACGGCCTGAGTCCTACATGCCGATGGCGGTCTTGGTGTAGGAATCGCGGTCGATATCGAGCAACTCCACACACAACTGCACTTCAACTCCGGCCGGCCACTCGCACAGATCCTGCAACACCGCCAGCAGGCTATCCGAGAGCTGCTTCTTGATCTGCGGCGAGCGACCACTGAGCAGCGCCAGTTTCACATGGATGAAAGCACGCTCACCCATGCCGGTACCGACCTTGAAGGTCTCGACCTTCACCGCCCGGCTCTTGATATCGAACTCCGCAGCGAACTGACCGGAACCCACCAGGGCGTTGTTGAGCCGGATCAACGCCACATCAGCGTTCAACTGCGGCAGGTTGGCGGTGTATTCCATGTGCAGGTGTGGCATGGGGTGCTCCAGTCAGTCGGCAGAAAGGTCGTACATATACCACAGCGCTGCCCTACTCTCCTGCGGCTTTTTCCGAGGTTATCGAGGCCGACGCCTGACGCAATGCCAGGCTTTCCCACAGCGCCACCAGCACCACGATCGCCGTGGTCAGCGCCCCGAGTACCAGCGCCGAAAACCAGTGATTCAACGCCAATGGCAGCGCCAGCATGAGCAACACCAGCCCCGCCAGATGCGACAACGGCGGCAGCGGTCGGTCGGACATGACCCACTTGAACAGCGCATTGCCCAACAGAAACAGCCATGGCCCGCCCACGATCACCAGGATCCCGGCGTCACTGGCGTGATCCGGATGCACCAGCACCAGTTCGTCGGCCACCGCACTGACAATCACCCCGGCAACAATCAGCACGTGCAGGTAGGTGTAGGCGATGCGCGCCTGGCGCCCGGGATCGCTCGAATGCGCGATGCGGTGATGCGCGCGCTCGGCGCCGCTGTCGAAGTACACCCACCACATGCCGATGCTGCCCAGCACCGCCACCAAAAACGCCATGACCCCGGTGGTACTCAGCGCCAGCTCGGCGAACGTCGCGCCGGTCACCAGCAACGATTCGCCCAGGGCAATGATCACGAACAGCGCGCAACGCTCGGCCATGTGATTGCCTTCGACGTTCCAGTCACTCAATGACGAACGCCCCAGCCCCGGCACCCAGAAATACAGCGAAGGCGAGATCAGCTCGATCAGCAACGCCAGCGCCCAACACAGCAGACGTTGCTGCCCGTCGAGAAAGGCCCCGGCGATCCAGAACACGCCGGAGCACATCAACCACGCCAGAATCCGCTGGAAGTTGCGGGTCATGCTCAGCGATTCGCCACGCACCGCCCAGATCGCAAACAACGTGCGCCCGACCTGCATGAACACGAACGCCGAGGCAAACATCAGCCCGCGCTCGGTGAAAGCCTTGGGGATCGAGGACGACAGCAACAGACCGGCGATCATCAGTCCGAACAGTCCGAGGCGGATCGGCAATTTTTCCGGGTCGAGCCAGTTAGTGATCCACGAAGTGAAAATCCACACCCACCACACCGCGACCATCAACAGCGCCACCTGCACCGCGCCCAGGATCGACAAATGCGCGAGCAACGAATGCGAGAGCTGAGTCACGGCAAACACGAACACCAGATCGAAAAACAACTCGACCATGCCGACCTTGCCACTGTCGAGACTGCCGCGCCCACGCAGCAACGATCGGGAAATGCTCATCGGGACAGGCCTCCGCCAAGGTTACTGCCATTGAGCAAAGCAGCCCGACCAGACGAACGCAAACCCTGTAGGAGTGAGCGTGCTCGCGATGGAGTCGTGTCAGACAACATCAATGTCGACTGACACACCCTCATCGCGAGCAGGCTCACTCCTACAGGGGAGATTTGTGGTGGGATTCAGGGGGCGGTCAGTGGCCGCTCACTCATGAACGCCTCAAGCCGCGACCGCAGCCAGCGCTCGGCCGGGTCGCTGTCGACGTGGCTGAGCCAGACCATCGACAGATCCAGCATCGGCGTCTTGAACGGAAACGGTTCCTTGAACAACAGCCCGGAGGCAGCCATGGCTTCGGCGGTGTAGTCCGGCAGGCTGGCGATCAGGTCGGTGCCGGCCAGCAATGCCGGCAGCGCACTGTATTGCGGCACCGACAACACCACATGCCGGGTGCGGCCGATTTCCGCCAGCCACTCATCGGCATAGCCGCTGATGTTGGCGGTGTGCGACACCAGTACGTGTGGGCGCGAACAGTATTCATCGAGGGTCAGCGGCGAATCCGAGGCGTCGGCGCGCAGGATGCTTGGCTGGATATGCCGCAGCAGTTTGCGCTTGGCATTGGCCGGCAGGCCTCGGGTCTGGCTGATGCCGACGGTGATGTCGCCGGCGGCCAGCAGGTCGGGGATGCGCCAGTAGTCGACGTGTTGCACCACGAACACTACGCTGGGTGCTTCCTGACGCAGCGCCCGCAGCAACGGTGGCAGCAGGCCGAATTCGACGTCATCGGACAGGCCGATCCGGAACGTCATGTTGCTCACGGCCGGGTCGAAATCGTGAGTCAGGCTCAGCGCCACCGACAGCGAGTCGAGGGCCGGCGACAGGTACTTGAACAGCTCTTCGGCCCGGGCAGTCGGCTCCATGCGATGGCCGACGCGAATGAACAGCGGATCGTTGAACATCGCGCGCAAGCGATTGAGCGCCGAACTGATGGTCGGCTGGCCGAGAAACAGCTTCTCCGCCGCACGAGTGACGTTGCGTTCGAGCATCAAGGTCTCGAACACCACCATCAGATTGATGTCGGCCTTGCGTAATTCATTTCGATTCATCCATTGCCCCTACTCCCCGGTCTGCGGGCAGTTTAGAAAGGCCCATGGACAGCGTCTATGGGCGAAAGGAACAACACCGGCTCAATTCACCGTCAACGCCTGTATCCCGATCGCCAGCTTGCGCATGTCCTTGCCCATGCCCAACTCCCCCGGGCTGATAGCGTTGGCGTATTTGAAACGAATATTCAGCACACCTTGTTGCTCGACACGCTGCTGCACTTCGACCGGCAACTCGACATTCAGGCGATTCGCTTCAGGCTTGACCAGCCGGGTGGACAGCACGCGTACATCGTTGACGAAAATTTCCACTGCTTGCTCGGTGTGTGAAGGGGCCAGCAGCGCAGTGGTTTCCAGCAAGAACGAGTGCACCCGAGCAGTCGGCCGCAGGGCAATTTGCGACTCATTCCCCTCGGACCAGGTGCCCCACGGTTCATTGTTCGCCCACCCTTTACCGAGGAAAAACGTCGCCAGACTGCTGGGATTGAACACGACTCTCTCGCCCGACTTGAGTGGCGGGATCAGCGTCAATGGGTCCGGGGCCGATATCGGCAGGCAGTCGGCGCAACGCTTCCAGCCCGGCGCCAAGACGTTCAACCCGTCAATTCTGGCGAGCACATCGGTGTCGCGATTCAAGGTCAGAGCTGCTTCCAGCACAGTACGGTTACTGAGCACGTACAGGGTATCGGCTGCATAGTTTCCAGAACTGACCATTCGATCCGACACCGCTTGAGCGGCTTCAGTGGCAACCGTACTGACGCGCCCAAGGTAGACCGCGTTGGTCGGCAAGTGATGGCGACCCGAGTAGTCGGCCAGGGTCATCCACTGTTCCGGATAATTCTCCGGTCGCAGCCAACGCACTGCCTGATAACGCTTCGCCGCCTGCTCCCAGAACGGGTCGACCAATGGCGTCTTCCATGTGGGCGACGGCGTGGCCATGAAGAAACCGCGCGACACCGCCCAGCCGGCGCGCGTGTCTGCCACCTGAACCACCAGCGCCACACTCAGCAGCATCAACGCCACGCGCGAAGAGTGCCCGCGAATCACCACATAAAGGATCGCAAAAATGGCCATGTACATGAGCGGCCAGATCATTCGCCCCGAGCCACGAAAAATCGTGGCCACGGCAACCACCGCATCCGGCAGCGGAATCCTGAATTCGAATGGCCCTACGCCGATATTGTTGGAAACGGCGAATATCGCCAGCCCTGCCAGCGCGAGCAAAACCAACGGGTAACGGCGAGCCTTGGCTCCCAGGTCAGTCGTCCCTTGCAGCACCGGCACCAAGGCAAAGATCCCCAGGCAGATCACGCCCAGGCCCAGAAATGCGAACCCGTCGCCGTCGCCCAGTACACCCGGCATGTCCTGCAAGGTATAGGACCAGACACCCGCATCGAAAAAGGTCAGCACATTCGCCCGGAACAGGCCATACCCCATCAACGCCAGACCGCTGTCGCCTATGCTGAAATAACCCGCCTGCCAGCAGCAGACACTGACCAGCAGAAACAGACCGATCAACTCGATCAAGGCCTTACCCGGCGTCTGGCGCCGCTGAAGGGTTTTGGCGGCAAGGTCGGCAAGCCAGATCAACGCAACCATCGCCAGCAAATAAGCGTGCACCAGCGCAGCCACCGCCAGCAGCGCGCCCCAGGCGAGGCGGCGTTTCGGCGTAAAGGGGCGCAATGCCAGATATAACCCCGCCAGCAACAGAAAATGCCCAGCCAGGGACAGATGTACGCTCATGCGGACGATCATCGCCGGAATGAACAAAAACATTCCTGCACCAAGCAAACGCAACGCCACGTCGCGACTGAACAGGCCAATCAGCTTCCAGGCAAACCAGCTCTGCAGAACGAAACACGTCAGTAGCCACAGGCCGAAATACTGGAAAGGTTCAGGCAACAGGGCTGAGAACGGTTTGAAGATAAAGGCGAACAACGGATTGGAATCCGAGAAAATTATCCCGTTACCCAACTCCAGCCCATAGCTCGGGTTAAGCCCCAGTGGAAACGTCCAGGGCGAATGACGAAAAAAAACCCAACCCTGATAGTGCGTGGCGGGGTCGCCGTCGCCCAGCCATGCAATGTTCATCGGGTTCAAGGCACGTGGGCCGACCACAATGAAAAACGCCAGAATTCCCAAGAGCACGGGCAGCAGCGCAGTCGCCCGATGTGTTGCGGAGAGCTTCATCGATACGTCCAGAAGTTGTGCAAGACAAACGTGAATGCCGGAATCGTCAGCGCCACCGCGACAATGCCCAACAGATAATTCAACCCGGCCACCTGCGCGGCCCACGCGACAAACATCGCCAACAGAAAACCGCACGCCGATACCAATAGAAATCGCAGCAACGTTCTGCCGTGCAACCGAGCCGAGAAACTCCAAGTGGTATTGATCAAGTAGGACACCACCGTTGCCACGGCAAACGCCACTCCGTTGGCCAGCGGCGGTTGCGGCGCAACGAAATTGATGAACAGCACAGCCACCAGCGCATGCAGCGCGGTGACGAACAGACCGGTCATGGCAAAGCGCAGACCGCGCTGGATCAGCGTTTTCCTTTCAACTGAAGTCACGGTTTTTGCGCCAGCACGAACACGCTCAGCCCGGCCAGACGGTTGTGGCTCATCAGCGGCAGTTCGAGGCTGCACAACGTCTTGAGCACGCCGTTGACCAAGGGATGATGGCGTTTGAGCTGAGACTGCGGCGCTGCGGCCTGCGGCCCTTTGGGCAGCAAACGCAACGCCGCCGCGATCGGAAAC
The DNA here is from genome assembly GCF_054855875.1 of Pseudomonas sp. G3-19. Classification (NCBI taxonomy): domain Bacteria; kingdom Pseudomonadati; phylum Pseudomonadota; class Gammaproteobacteria; order Pseudomonadales; family Pseudomonadaceae; genus Pseudomonas; species Pseudomonas sp. G3-19. The sequence continues at coordinate 5,761,701 of NZ_JBMPIQ010000003.1, read as the reverse complement.
ACCGCGCCGAAATAGTAGGCACCGCGCTGCACGCTCAAACCGGCATCACGGGCCAGGGTTTCAAACTGCGGCAGGGTGTAGCGGCGCTTGTGTTCGAGGAAGTCGTCGTGACCGCTCCACAGGAACTGAAACGCCGGCACGGTCATCAGGAAACGGCTGCCGGACGGCACCTTGTCAACGTAAGCCTTGAGCAGACCAAGGTCATCGTCGACATGTTCCAGCACATCCATGAGCAGCACCAGATCGGCGTCGATGGCGTCGATATCGCGGCGATAATGCACCGGTTTGCCGGCGGTGGTCGCATCGGAATCGGCGGGGTAACTGATGTCGACGCACCACGCCTCTTGCGCCGCGGTTTGGGTCAATAAATGGTGCGAGAAAAACCCGGAACCGGCGCCCACGTCGAGAATCCGCGTGATCGGTACATCACCGAGCAGACGACGAGTCGCCGCCGCTTTGGAGCAGTAATACCAATGCTCACCGATGCTGTCGCCGAGGATATCGGTTTCCTTGAGATCCATGTTTCAGTCCTTGGGGTCGTAGACGCGACGCACCAGAAAAACCGGCCGGCGTTTGGATTCGATATAAGTGCGGCCGAGGTACTCGCCGAGTACGCCGATGCCAATCAATTGCAGGCCACCGAGGAACGTCACGGCCACCATCAGCGAGGCATAACCGGGCATGTCGACGCCGTGGATCAGCGTGCGCAACACGATAAAAATGGCAAAGGCGAAGGACACCAGCGACACCGCGGCGCCGATGTAAGTCCAGATCCGTAACGGTTCGGTACTGAAACTGGTGATGCCTTCCAGGGCAAAATTCCACAGCCGCCAGCCGTTGAATTTGCTCTGCCCCGCCACGCGCTCGGGCCGCTCGTAATCAACGTGGGTAGTCCGAAAACCGACCCAGGCGAACAGGCCCTTCATGAAGCGCCGGGACTCGGGCAAAGTCAGCAAGGCATCGACTACACAACGGTCCATCAGGCGGAAATCGCCGACGTTTTCCGGCAGCGGTTGCTCGGCGATCTTGTTGTGCAGGCGGTAAAACCAATGCGCCGACGTCTGCTTGGCCCAGGTGTCGCTGCGGCGGCTGACGCGATGACCGAGCACCACTTCATAGCCCTCGCGCCATCGCTCGATCATTTGCAGAATGACTTCGGGTGGGTCCTGCAGATCGGCATCGATAGGCACCACAATCTGCCCGTTGGCGATTTGCAATCCCGCAGACAACGCCGCCTCTTTGCCGAAGTTACGGCTCAGATCGACGATGCGCAGCCGCGAGTCGTGCCGCTGACGATCCAGCAGCCGCTCAAGTGTGGCATCAGTGCTGCCGTCATTGATGAACACCAGCTCCAAAGCAATTGAGGCTTGGTGCTGGAAGACTTCATCGATGCGCAGAATGAACGCGTCGAGACTGTCCTCCTCGTTAAAAACCGGGACAACCAGCGATAACGTGACCCGTGTGGCCTGTGCCGTTCCATGCTCAGTCAATGGAGTGCTCTTTTTATAGTGTTTGTCGGTCGTCGAAGCATTTTCAACGCCATGAGCCGTCCCGTATTAAGCAGTAGCGTCGATAGCCTTGCAAGGTGCAAAGGGCGACATTCTGGCCAATCCAGACGCCGATGCGTGCGCTCTAGCCCGCACTCTTCAGAAACATCTGCCAACGATTGGAAACAAATACCCGATAGCGAAAAAAACTCGCTCCGCTAGGCTTGCGACGATGCGCCACACAGGTTGTCGCAAACACCATCGCAAGGAGCGAACTGAATGTATTTCGAGATCTACAGGCAATCCCGAGGCACCCCGAGCACCGGCAAAGGCCAATGGCGCTGGAGACTGCGGGCGGGGAACCACGAGACGATTGCCAGTGGCGAGTCGTATGTGAACAAGGCCGATTGTTTACACGTGATCGAGTTGATCAAGGGTGTGCAGGGGGAGACGCCGGTGAAGGAAATCTGATGGCGCCGCGTCCTACAGCCTCTTCCTTTTTCGTCTGAAGCACTGGCAAAGCACTTTTGCGCCCCTACGCTGTTCAGCGTACGGGGCCATCCAGCCCTGTTTCGCCAAATGACGTTCAAACTCAAAAGGAGCCGCACCATGGCTAGAGACAAAGCGAAAGACGACAAGCACTTCAACTGCACCCAGACACACGAAGCCGACTACGTCGCCAGCCTCTATCCGCACGCCAAGGACGAAGTGAAAACCTTCCTGGCCTCGGCTTGCAAGGACAACACCCTGCGCAACTCGACGCACAAGGAAGTGTATGACCTGATCAAACAGAAGCTCGGGCATCCGCAGCCGTGAGTGGCTGAGGCGGGTGTTTGGTAAAGCTCGCAGATACAAAAAAGCCCTGTAGCTTCTCAGCTACGGGGCTATTTGCTCTGTTCGGGAACGACGTACAACCTCCAGACCAGAATCAAGCTAGGCATGGGCCTCTCGGTCAAGAACATCCGCAACCCACTGATTAATGCTTTTTTGAGCCAATTGCGCTTTTACGGCAACAGTCGCATGAAGAGCTGGCGCCAAACGCAGACTGAGATTGCCCGAATAAGGCTTTTGAGGAGCACGGCCCAGTTTTGCGCAAGTCTCCAGATAGTCAGTAACAGCCTCTTCGAACGCTGACCGAAGCTCTTTTACAGATTCGCCATGAAAACCTACAACGTCCTTGATCCCAGCGATATGACCAACAAAAAGACCGTCTTCATCACTGTATTCAATTCGGGCTGCATACCCGTTGTAATTCATCACGTTCATGGAGTGACTCCTGCTTGTTCAAGAAAAGCCCGAGCATCACGAACCTGATAGGGCTTTGCTTCTTTATCCGGGTGAGGTCGGTGGAACGTAGCAACCACACCTCTTAATTCAAACCGAACTCGCGAACCATTGCCTTCCACGGTTCTGGCCCCGACCGCATTGAACAGAGACTCGATGCGCGCCCATTCCAACGTGGCGGGTGTGGGTCGTGAAAATATAGCTGCGAGCGTACCGAGTTGTTTGTTGTTCATAGTATTACACCATGATACCGCGCAGGAAAAATTGACAATCGCGATTCATATCGCTGATCCATGAAGCGCCCCCTTGAACAAGCGGACAACGCCACCCTCCAAGCTTGAAAACGGCGTCTTTTTATCCGAATCCGGTCAATATTGGGCACATAGGTCAGGATAAGGAGTGATTGGAAATAGAGCTGTAGGTAGACTCCGAGAGTTACGTACGAACCGGCATCAATCGAGTCACATCCGATTATCGAGTTTTCAACCTCGGGTTCCGGCGACAGGATTTGCTGATTACTCAAGCGAGCAGAAACAAAAAAGCCCCGTAGCTTCTCAGCTACGGGGCTTTTTCTATATATGGCGGAGAGATAGGGATTCGAACCCTAGGTACCGGTGAAGGTACAACGGATTTCGAATCCGTCCCATTCGGCCACTCTGGCATCTCTCCAACGGCGCGCATCATAACAACACTTCTGCCGAAAGCAAACCCTCTTTCGAAAATTTTCTTCGTGCTATCAGATGCTTGCGTCGATTAAAGCGGTACACCCAGACGATTGGCGACTTCTTCGTAGGCTTCGATGACGTCACCGAGGCCCTGGCGGAAGCGGTCTTTGTCCATCTTCTTCTTGGTGTCCTTGTCCCACAGGCGGCAGCCGTCCGGGCTGAACTCGTCGCCGAGGACGATCGAGCCGTCGCTGAACACGCCGAACTCAAGCTTGAAGTCCACCAGCAGCAGGCCTGCGTCGTCGAACAGTTTGCTCAGGACTTCGTTGACCTTGAGCGACAGTTCTTTCATGCGTGCCAGTTGCTCGGCGGTGCCCCAACCGAATGCCACGACGTGGGATTCGTTGATGAACGGGTCGCCCTTGGCGTCGTCCTTGAGGAACAGTTCGAAAGTGTACGGGTTGAGCTTCATGCCCTCTTCGACGCCCAGACGTTTTACCAGGCTGCCGGCGGCGTAGTTACGCACGACGCACTCGACCGGGATCATGTCCAGCTTCTTCACCAGGCACTCGTTGTCGCCCAGCAGTTTGTCGAATTGGGTCGGAATGCCGGCCGCTTCGAGTTTCTGCATGATGAAGGCGTTGAACTTGTTGTTCACCATGCCTTTGCGGTCGAGCTGCTCGATGCGCTTGCCGTCGAACGCCGAGGTGTCGTTGCGAAACAGCAGGATCAAACGGTCAGCGTCGTCGGTCTTGTAAACCGATTTGGCTTTGCCGCGATAGAGTTCTTCACGTTTTTCCATGATGGGCTCCGCTTGCTAAGTAGATGGGCTAGGCGATATGGCGCCAGTCGAGCCCTGAATCTTGATCGGCCAGTTGCAGCCAGTCCGGGTCGCACCCGAGGGTGTCGACGAAACATTGCCGGGCCAGCTGCGGCAGGTTGTTCTTGCTGCTCAGGTGGGCGAGAACCAGATGCTGCAAGCCCTGCCACCCCAACTCGGCCACCAGGAATGCCGCCTGATGGTTGTTCAAATGTCCCAGCTCGCCGCCCACCCGTTGCTTGAGAAAGTACGGATAGTGACCACGGGCCAGCATGTCGCGGCAATGGTTGGACTCGATCATCAACGCATCGAGATCCCGATAGCCGTCCAGCACCCGCTCGCAATAGGAACCCAGGTCGGTCAGCAGGCCGAAGCGCCGCTGCTCGTTATCACTGAATACGTACTGGGTCGGCTCCTGCGCATCATGGGCCACGGCAATGACCCCGATGTTCAGTGCGCCGATCTGCAGCTGCTCGCCGCCGGCCAGAAAGCCTGCGGGTTCGATCGGTTTGCGCATCCCGCGCAGTGTGCCGCGACTGAGGTAGACCGGCAGATTGTAGCGCCGAGACAGCAAACCCACGCCATGCACGTGGTCGGCATGTTCGTGGGTTACGAGTATCGCGCTCAGTTGCGCCGGGTGAACCCCCAGACGCAACAGGCGTTTTTCGGTTTCCCGCAGGGAAAAACCACAATCCACCAGCACATAGGTATCAGCGCTGGCGATCAGCGTGCCGTTCCCTTGGCTACCGCTGCCGAGAACGGCAAAGCGCATGTGATCAGCCCAGGTTGTCCTGAATCACGCTCAACACTTTGCGCGCCACATCGGCCGGCGCAACGGTATTGATGTTCTTCTCTACGGTCACCTGAACGTTTTCACCGACCTTGCTCAGGCGAACCTGATAACGCTCGGCGCGGGCTTCAACTTCTTCCTTGGTCGGCGCACTGCCGAACAGGCTGCTGAAGAAACCAGGCTTGTCGTCTTTCTTCTCGGCTTTCTCGGCCAGGTTGATGTAGTACAGGCCCAGGCTGCGGTTGATGTCTTCAACGCGCCACTGACCTTGCTCCAGCGCACGACCGACGCTCGACCAGGCACGATCCAGGTCCGGACCGACGTTCAGTACCGGGTTGCCACTGCCGTCTTCGCTGAGGCTGACACGGCTCGGGGTATCGAAATCGCGCGAAGCCAGCATCGACACCGAACCACCCTTCTCGGAGATCCGGCTCATGCTCGCGAGCATGTCGTCGACCAGCGCTGCGTCCAGGCTAGTGTTGACCGAACGGTTGGTGAAATCGACGTCGGCGGTGCTGCCGGCAGGACGCTCGGCGCTGACCACGTAGATTTCACTGGTGTTGCGCTGCACGCCTGGCTCGATACGCACCCGCACGCGGGTTTCGCTGTCGGCACCGACACCGGCGGCGCTCAGGCGCTTGGCCATGGCGGCGGACAGTTCGTCGGAATGCTGCCACGTGGTGGTGAATTCGCCGGTTTGCGGACGCTGTTCATCCAGCCGGAAACCATTGTCCTGGAAGAACTGTACCGCCACTGGCCAGACTTCGGCCGGAGGGTGCTGGGCCACGACCCAACGCGAGTCACCGCTCTTCTGCAGCGAGTAGTCGGTCGCCTCGGCAACCGCCGTCAGCGGTTGCGGGCGCGGTACCACGTATTCGCCCTTCGCCGTGTCATCAGCCACGTTGCGCGGGATCGGCAACAGCGGATCCAGACGCTTGGAGGTGCTGACATTCGGTGGCAGTTGCATCGGTGCAGTCTGTTGCGCTTCCAGGTAATCGCTACCACGGTCACGGAAATAACCTTCCGGGCCCCAGACCCATCCGCAGCCACTGGTGCTGGAGATAATCAAGGCAAGTGCGGAAAGTCCGGCCATTCGCTTCATGCGTTGTACTTCCTCAATTAAACCAGGACGCTGCACTGGCGCAGGGCCGTGCGAAGCGTTTCATGACAAGGAGCGCTCAGCCAGGTCAACGGCAGGCGGATGCCTTCGTGCATCAGGCCCATTTCAACCAAAGCCCACTTCACCGGAATCGGGTTGGCTTCGATGAACAGGTCCTTGTGCAGCGGCATCAATTTTTCGTTGATCGCCCGTGCGGTCTCGGCGTCGCCTTTCAGCGCGGCCTCGCACAGGTCAGCCATTTCGCGCGGGGCGACGTTGGCCGTTACGGAGATGTTGCCTTTGCCGCCCAGCAGGATCAGCTCGACCGCGGTCGGATCATCGCCGGACAGCACGATGAAGTCCTTGCTCACGCCGTCGATGATGGCTTTGGCGCGTTTCAGGTCGCCGGTGGCTTCCTTGATGCCGATGATGTTCGGCACGCTGGACAGGCGAATCACGGTCTCGGCCTGCATGTCGCAGGAGGTGCGGCCGGGAACGTTGTAGAGAATCTGTGGAATGTCGACGGCTTCGGCAATGTGCTTGAAGTGCTGGTACAGGCCTTCCTGGGTCGGCTTGTTGTAGTACGGAACTACCAGCAGGCAGGCATCGGCGCCGGCTTCCTTGGCGTTGCGGGTCAGCTCGACGGCTTCGCGGGTCGAGTTGGCGCCGGTACCGGCGATCACCGGAATGCGCCCGGCTACCTGTTTGACCACGGCTTTGATGACGGCGATGTGTTCTTCTACATCAAGGGTCGCCGACTCGCCGGTAGTACCGACCGCGACAATGGCATGGGTGCCGTTCTTGAGATGGAAGTCCACGAGTTTGCTGAGGCTGTCCCAGTCAAGACGCCCTTGTGCATCCATGGGAGTGACCAGTGCCACCATACTGCCCGCAATCATGAAACCGCTCCTGCCGGAAAAAGAGAGCGGTAATGGTACTGGCGCCAAGATGCTTGCACAAGCGAAGTACTGCGCCGCCATTCCCCTTGGCGTCGGTTTTCGCTACCCTTCAGACTTTGATCGGTACAGATCAGCTTGTACGCCGGGTTCCAGCCTCCCCTTTCGGCCTCCCAGGCCCCGTTCCAGTGTCGCTGCTGCATGCTCCGCCTTTATTGGAGCGAATTGCGAGCCACGGCCCGGGGCTTTCTGAACGGGCACGCGCAGACGCTTCCCGACGGCCAACGCCCATCGACCTACCGACCGCTCATCGCTTTAGGAATGCTGCATGTCCACCCCCACAGTTCGCGAACAATTCCTTGTCATCAGTGCCCTTGGCGCCAACCCCATGGAGCTGACTAACGTCCTGTGCCGCGCCAGCCATGAAAATCGCTGCGCCGTCGTCACCTCCCGCCTGACTCGCCATGGCGAATGCAGCGCCCTGGTGCTGGAAATCTCCGGCAGCTGGGACGCGCTGGCCCGCCTCGAAGGCAGCCTGCCGACCCTGGCCAAGCGCCACGCATTCACCGTCAACGTGGTACGCAGCGCGGCCCTGGAAAACCGTCCGCAGGCCCTGCCGTACGTGGCTTATGTCAGCTCGGCGTATCGCCCGGACATCATCAACGAGCTGTGCCAGTTCTTCATGGATCACAACGTCGAGCTGGAAAACCTGACCTGCGATACCTATCAGGCCCCGCAGACTGGCGGCACCATGCTCAACGCCACGTTCACCGTAACGCTGCCGGCCGGCACCCAGATCAGCTGGCTGCGCGACCAGTTCCTGGACTTCGCCGACGCGATGAACCTGGATGCGCTGATCGAACCTTGGCGCCCACAAAACCCAATGTAAGGAAGCTTTCATGGCCGTTGTCATCGACCAACCGGTTGCGGATTTCGAAGCACCTGCCACCAGCGGGCAGACCGTCAGCTTGTCCGCCCTGAAGGGCAAGCAAGTGGTGATCTACTTCTATCCGAAGGACAGCACCCCCGGCTGCACCACCGAAGGCCAGGGTTTTCGTGACCAGTACGCGGCGTTCCAGGCCGCTAATACCGAGATTTTCGGTATCTCCCGCGACAGCCTGAAGTCTCACGAGAACTTCAAGTGCAAGCAGGAATTTCCGTTCGAGCTGATCAGCGACAAGGACGAAGCCGTCTGCCAGCTGTTCGACGTGATCAAGTTGAAGAAACTGTATGGCAAGGAATATCTGGGCGTTGATCGCAGCACATTCCTGATCGACAAGAATGGCGTGCTGCGCCAGGAATGGCGCGGCGTGAAAGTGCCGGGGCATGTGGATGCGGTGCTGGCTGCGGCTCAGGCGCTGAACAAGGCCTGATATTTCTGCGTCGTTTTCACTGACGCCTTCGCGAGCAAGCTCGCTCCCACATTTGGAATGCATTTCAAATGTGGGAGCGAGCTTGCTCGCGAAGGGGCAATAAGCCTCAGCGAATAGCTCGGCTCTAAAGCAATGGAGCCACAACCGGCTCCTTGCGCGGCCACGCATCCAGCACGGCCTTGAACAGCGTCGCCAGCGGAATTGCGAAGAACACGCCCCAGAACCCCCACAACCCGCCAAACAACAGCACCGCACAAATGATTGCCACCGGGTGCAGGTTAACCGCCTCGGAAAACAGCAACGGCACCAGCACGTTGCCATCCAGGGTCTGAATGATCCCGTAGACCGCCATCAGATAGATGAACTGATCGCTCCAGCCCCACTGGAACAACGCAATCAGCAACACCGGCACGGTCACCACCACCGCGCCGACGTACGGCACCACCACCGACACCCCGACCAGCAACGCCAGCAGCGCCGCATAGTTGAGGCCGAGCGCGACGAACGCGATGTAGGTCACGCCGCCACAGATCACGATCTCGATGACCTTGCCACGAATGTAGTTGGCGATCTGCCGGTTCATTTCCTGCGCCACGCGGGTGATCAGCGCTCGCTCACGGGGCAGATAGCCGCGCACCCACTCGCCGATCATGGCCCGATCCTTGAGGAAGAAAAACACCAGAATCGGCACCAGCACCAGATAGATCATGATGTTGACCAGCAGCGGCAGGCTCGACAGCGAGAAGGTCAGCGCCCATTGGCCGAACTTGCCGATTTCGCCACGCGCCGCTTCGATGGCCTGCAGCACCTGCTCGTCAGAGACCAGATGCGGATAGCGCTCCGGCAGCAACAGCAGCAGCGACTGCCATTTGGCGAGCATGCCCGGAAGTTCGTTGAACAGCGTGATCAACTGATGCCACAGCAACGGCAAGACCACCACGATGAACACCAGCAACACGCCCATGAACAGCGCAAACACCAGCCCCACCGCCGCCGCACCAGGCAAGCGCATGCGTTCAAGAGCGAGCACCAGCCCCTGCATCAGATACGCCAACACCATCCCGGCCAATACCGGGGCGAGCATGCCACCGAGCGTGAGCACCGCGGTGAAGGCGAGAAACAGCAGCACCGCCAGCACCACCGCTTCTTCGTCGGAAAAGTAGCGCTGAATCCAGTCGCGTAACACTTTGAACATCAATAATCCTTAGGTCTTTTACGCTGTCGGCTTCAGGCTTTTTTCAACCAGTAACGGTAGACGCCTGCTTCGTTTTCTTCGCGCAGCAGCGTATGACCGGCCAGACGGGCAAAGGTGCGGAAGTCGCGCTGCGAACCCGCGTCCGTGGCGATCACCTTGAGCACCGCGCCGCTGGGCAGCTTGTTGAGTTCCATCTTGGCCTTGAGCAACGGCAACGGGCAATTCAGGCCACTGGCGTCCAATTCACAGTCATGGGCTACAGCGTCAGTCATTGCGTCACTCCGGTTCAGGTGGTTGAGGCGCCTAGAATATCTGGTCGCAAGCCCGGTGTCCGGCTACAGTAAGGTCTTTGTCTTCTAAGGCTTTGTGCATGACATTTCTGCGCCCTACCCTGCTGACGCTCGCTTGCCTGCTCGCCTCACCGGGCTTTGCCGACGATCTGCCGTCACTTGGCGACGCCAGTTCTGCCATTGTCTCTCCGCAACAGGAATACCAGTTGGGCCGCGCCTGGCTGGCCATGTTGCGCAGTCAGGTTGCACAGCTCAACGATCCGCAGCTCAAAGACTACGTCGAATCCAGCGTCTACAAGCTGGTGGAAACCAGCCAGGTGACCGATCGTCGCCTGGAATTCATTCTGATCAACAGCCCGCAACTCAACGCTTTCGCGGCGCCGGGTGGCGTGGTCGGGGTCAACGGTGGCCTGTTCCTCAACGCGCAGACTGAAGGCGAATACGCCTCGGTACTGGCCCACGAACTGGCTCACTTGTCGCAACGCCACTTCGCGCGCGGCGTCGAAGCTTCGCAGCGGATGCAGGTACCGATGATGGCGGCGCTGCTCGCGGGGATCGTGATTGCCGCCGCCGGTGGCGGTGATGCCGGGATCGCGACCATCGCCGGCACTCAGGCCGCAGCCATTCAGTCGCAGCGTACCTTCTCGCGCCAAAACGAGCAGGAAGCCGACCGTATCGGCATCCTCAACCTGGAAAAGGCCGGATACGACCCGCGCTCGATGCCGACCATGTTCGAACGTCTGATGCGCCAATACCGCTTCGACGCCAAGCCGCCAGAATTTCTGCTGACTCACCCGGTGACCGAATCGCGTATCGCCGACACCCGTAACCGTGCAGAACAAGCGCCAACGGGCGGCATCGAAGACAGCATGCGCTATCAGCTGATCCGCGCCCGTGTTCAGCTGATCTACGAAGAAACCCCGGGACTGGGCGCCAAGCGCTTTCGTGCACAACTGGATGAGAATCCGAAAAACGACGTGGCGCGCTACGGCCTGGCGATCGCCCAGATCAAGGGCGGCCAGCTCAATGAAGCCAGGGAGAATCTCAAACAGCTGCTGGCCAAGTCACCCAACGAGATCATCTACAACCTCGCGCAGATCGACCTGGACATTACCAACAACCGCCTGCCGGATGCGCAAACGCGGGTTGACCGCATGCTCACGCAATATCCGGGCAATTACCCGCTGAATCAGGTTCGGGTCGATCTGTTGCTGAAACAGAATCGCACCGCCGACGCCGAGAAAGCCCTCGACAGCTTGCTCAAATCCCGTCCGAACGATCCGGACGTGTGGTATCAGGTCGCCGAAACCCGTGGCCTCTCTGGCAACATCATTGGTCTGCATCAGGCCCGCGCCGAGTACTTCGCGCTGGTCGGCGATTATCGTCAGGCGATCCAGCAGCTTGATTTTGCCAAGCGCAAGGCGGGCAGCAACTTCCCGCTGTCCTCGCGGATCGATGCACGCCAGCGCGAGCTGATGGAGCAGGAGCGCATGATCAAGGACATGATGGGCTGAGTTTTCATCAGCGATATAAAAATTTCAGGCATAAAAAAACCGCCTCTTTCGAGGCGGTTTTTATTTCACCGCAACCGGGTTATTCAGCCAGTTTGAAGGTGATGAAGCTCGCGCGACCTTCACGCAGGACGCGCATCGACACCGAACGATTCTTCGGCAGCGCCTTGGCGATCTCGGCGAATTCCTTGGTGGAGCCAATGGCCTGGTTGTTCAGGTGAGTGATCACGTCCCCCGGTTGCAGACCGATCAAAGCCGCAGGACCGTCCTGAACTTCCTTGATCACCACTCCGCCCTTGAGGTCGTAGGTTTTCTTCTGCTCAGCGGTCAGTTCCGCCACCGAAACACCGAGGCGGTTGCTGCTGCTTTCCGCACCCGACTTCGGCAGTGCAGCCAGCTCTTTGTCCTCATCCGGAATCGCACCGACAGTCAGCTCGACATTCTTGCGTTTGCCGTCACGGATCACTTCGAGGCTGGCCTTGGCGCCCGCTTTCAGCGCACCGACCAAGTGTGGCAGGTCGGCGGACATGACGATCGGCTGACCGTTCATGCTCAGGATCACGTCGCCCACTTGCAGGCCGCCCTTGGCTGCCGGACCGTCATCCTGAATCTGCGCAACCAGCGCACCGGCCGGCTTATCAAGACCGAACGACTCGGCCAGATCCTTGTTCACTTCCTGGATGACCACGCCCAGCCAGCCGCGGCTGACTTTGCCACCGCTTTTCAGCTGATTGGAAACGTCCATCGCCACGTCGATCGGAATGGCGAACGACACCCCCATGAAGCCACCGGAACGGGTGTAAATCTGCGAGTTGATCCCGACCACTTCACCGTTCAGGTTGAACAGCGGGCCACCGGAGTTACCCGGGTTGATTGGCACGTCGGTCTGGATGAACGGCACGTAGTTTTCGTTCGGCAGGCTACGGCCGACGGCGCTGACAATACCTTGGGTCACGGTGTGGTCAAAGCCGAACGGCGAACCGATTGCCACAACCCACTGACCCGCCTTCAGGTCCTGGGACTTGCCGAGCTTGAGCACCGGCAGATCCTTGCCATCGATTTTCAGCAGGGCCACGTCGGAGCGTGGATCGGTGCCGATCAGCTTGGCTTTCATTTCACTGCGATCTGCCAGACGCACGAGGATTTCGTCGGCATCGGCAATCACATGGTTGTTGGTCAGGATGTAGCCATCGGAGGAAATGATGAAGCCCGAACCGAGCGATTGCGCTTCACGCTGACGATCGCCGCGCGGCGAACGCTGCTGAGGCGGCATGCCACGCTCGAAGAACTCGCGCAACATCGGCGGCAAGCCTTCCAGGTCAGGCATCTGCTGGTTCACCTTGCGGTCCGGCAGCTTCTGCGTGGTACTGATGTTCACCACTGCAGGCGAGGCCTGTTCAACCAGTTGGGTGAAATCCGGCAGGTCGGCCGCCTGGGCAGCGGGGACAGCCTGACCCAGCACCAGCACGGTGGCGAAAATGGAGAGATAAGACTTCAAGCTAAGTATCGACATACAGCTCCCGTTACGACGAGCAGGGTTAAGCGATATGGAGCAAGGAACACCGGGAACCGCGGGCCGGTATTTTTGTTCCGGGAACAACAGACAAGGCCAGAGCCGTGAGGCTCTGACCTATAAAAAACTTTCGGGTGATTTGCAAATGAAAATGCTGAGCAAACATTTCATCTACGTCTCGAAGAAGAAGTGGAAATGACTGAAATCAGCTCACTGCTTGCTGGTTGCAGCGCCATCGTTGCGCATCGAAAGGGCAATCCTCTCGGCCGTGCCGATTGGAATTTCGCCGACCACCGTCACCATCATCTCACCCTCAGGCGTAGTGAGGCGGCGGGAAACTGCGACAGTCGGCCCCAACTGCGTGCGGGTATCGGTCACTGTTGCACCGTTCAACGGCTCAAGAAACACTGAAAACCGCGCCAGCCCGTCGTCATACATCAGGCTGCTGACTTGAGTTTTGGTTTCGGAATCTTTGTGTGAAGTACTGCTGGTCAGCACGAAACCCGGAGGCAGCCAGTCGGAATGCCAGACCTGAGCCGTTTTCACGGCAGACGCCTTGTCACTATCAATAGTGACGGCCTTGCACTCGGCGCCAGCTTGAAGGTCTTTGTCCGACGGGACATCAGCGGTATCGAGGCTGGTGAACTGGAAACGCTCGAGTAGCTGCCCTTTATCGTTGAGCAACAACGACTTCAGTGGCAATCCGGTCTGTTTATCCAGATGCAGTTCGAAACCATAACGATGCTGGTCGCGAGGCGTCAACGATACGATGACCGCATCACGCCCGGCCACGCGCGACTTGCCGATGACGGCAAGCTCATACCAGTTTTTCAGCTTTTGGGGATCAAGCGAACGAGCGGTCGAGTTGGGAGAGTCTCCCAACCCCGCAATCAGAGTGCCGCTGACGCATTGAGTATGCCCATCAACACGCACGACTTCCTGAGCCGAGCCGTCGAGCTGAAGTAAACGCTCGCGGACCTGACCACTCTGGACACGATGCCAGATATTGTGGGTAGAAAAACTACCGTTACGCTCGTATACGAAAGTGCCTTGGAAGCTTTGCTGCTGCTCCGCCTGACCCAGGCGGATCAGCCAATCCTGGGCCTCGTCGGCATGGGCTGGAACAATGAACCAGCCGCTAAGCAGAAGCGAAAGTAGAGGTATGGCGCGCATGATCCTCCTTAACGGTTTTCCATGCTTGCTGCACGCGCATAAGGCAGAGCGCTTTCAGTACCTTTCAACGCAGCTTGCTGGGCATGCTGACGCAGATAGCCTGGCAGACGCTGATCGTGCCAGCCTGGCTGACCTTGCAGAACGCCGTTGGCCATCGGGCCTGTGGTTTCCGAGCTTTCTTTGTAGCCTGCCAGAACAGCCGGGCCTTTGACCTGAGGCGCAACCAGCGAAGGCTGATTGGACTGCTGGGCCAGTTCGACGCCAGCGATTTCGTCCTGGTTGTACAGGCGCACACCGGCCAGTACCGCAACGGTCACCGAAGCCGCAACGGCCAGACGACCCAGATTGCGCCAAGGGCCGCGGGATACTTTGGCTGGAGCCGTTTCGTCTTCCAGCGCAGCAGAAACTGCCGCAGCAATGTCCAGACGCGGAAGCAGCAGATCCTTGTGCATGGCTGCCCGAGCGATCTGATAACGAGCCCAGGTCTCACGGGTTTCAACATCGTCCAGTGCATTGATCACTCGACGCAATTCCAGTTCGTCCGCTTCGTTATCCATCACTGCGGACAGCGATTCCTGCAGGGCTTCACGACTCATGGCGTTCCTCTCTTGGCTGTCGCCGCTGTCTCAGTTTTCCTGCAACAACGGCTGCAGGGCTTTATCGATGGCCTCCCGGGCGCGGAAAATCCGGGAGCGCACGGTACCCACCGGACACTGCATGACGCTCGCAATGTCCTCGTAACTCAGACCATCGAATTCACGTAAAGTTAAAGCCGTACGTAAATCCTCTGGCAGTTGCTGAATGGTTCGATGGACGGTGCCTTCGATCTCATCCCGCAGCAAAGCGCGTTCCGGCGATTCGAGATCCTTCAGGCCGTGATCGCCGTCGTAGAACTCTGCGTCTTCAGAACTTACATCGCTATCCGGCGGCCGGCGGCCGCGTGAAACCAGATAGTTCTTTGCCGTGTTGATGGCAATGCGGTAAAGCCACGTATAGAACGCGCTGTCTCCGCGAAAGTTTCCTAGCGCTCGGTAGGCCTTGATAAAGGCTTCCTGAGCCACATCCTGGGCTTCATGGGTGTCGTGCACGAAACGCACGATCAACCCGAGAATTTTGTGCTGATATTTCAGCACCAGCAGATCGAAAGCTCGCTTGTCGCCACGCTGAACGCGCTCGACCAGCTGCTGATCCTCTTCCTGGGTTAGCATGAACACTCCTCGATAAGCATGGAGGAGGCTTGCATAACTAAACGACCAGACTTGCAAACATAGACTCGGGCTTTTCGCAAAAGTTCTCCCCCTCCAGGCAAGTTTCCTGCGGGCTCTGATTTGGCACGCACGAAAAACGCAGCGCGGGATAAACCGGCTGCGCGAATAATCTTGTCATCGGTTCGCCGGCAAAAACCCAATCGCAGGTTCTGCATTGAAGCCGACACTGTCCCGTGCTTCTGGCAACTGACTATTGATCTTGGGCCTCTGGCAAAAGTTCCAATTATTTATAGCCGTGCTGAAGCGACATTGAGCAACCGCGTGCTGAAAAAGCCTGTTTCATCCTCGATACAGTCGCCTTTTCCCAAAACGACAGAAAAAAACGTCCGACGAAACGTCAAGCTTTTGTCGTCACAGTAGTTTCACAATGCCATACGAGCTCGGCTATTGTGCCGCTCCACCCCTCTATATACTAGTGGGCTGTGTGGCTGTCTTGACTCGCCGATCCAGCTGTCCTGCGCCACCCCCGATCCGGGTCGCTTTGAGCGGAATCCTGAAATGAGCCAACAGTTTCAACACGATGTTCTGGTGATTGGCAGCGGCGCTGCCGGTTTGAGTCTCGCGCTGACCTTGCCGGGTCATTTGCGCATTGCCGTATTGAGCAAAGGTGATCTGGCCAACGGCTCGACTTATTGGGCCCAGGGCGGCGTCGCTGCCGTGCTGGACGATACCGATACTGTCGAATCCCACGTCGACGACACCCTGAACGCCGGCGGCGGTCTGTGCCATGAAGACGCGGTGCGTTTTACCGTCGAGCACAGCCGCGAAGCCATCCAGTGGCTGATCGACCAGGGCGTGCCGTTCACCCGCGACGAACAGTCCGGCACCGAAGACGGCGGTTTCGAATTCCACCTGACTCGCGAAGGCGGCCACAGCCATCGACGCATCATCCATGCCGCCGACGCAACCGGCGCAGCGATTTTCACCACCCTCCTCGCCCAAGCCAGAGAACGCAGCAACATCGAACTGCTGGAGCAGCGAGTTGCCGTTGATCTGATCACCGAACGCCGTCTGGGCATGAGTGGCGAGCGCTGCCTCGGCGCCTATGTGCTGAATCGCGCGACCGGCGAAGTCGACACCTACGGCGCACGCTTCGTGATCCTCGCGTCCGGCGGCGCCGCCAAGGTCTACCTCTATACCAGTAACCCCGACGGCGCTTGCGGTGACGGCATCGCCATGGCCTGGCGCTCGGGCTGCCGAGTGGCGAACCTGGAATTCAACCAGTTCCACCCTACGTGCCTGTATCACCCGCAGGCCAAGAGTTTCCTGATCACTGAAGCCTTGCGTGGCGAAGGCGCGCACCTGAAGCTGCCCAACGGCGAACGGTTCATGCCGCGCTTCGACAAACGTGCCGAACTGGCGCCACGCGACATCGTCGCCCGCGCCATCGACCATGAAATGAAGCGGCTGGGCGTCGACTGCGTCTATCTCGACATCAGCCACAAGCCTGAAGCCTTCATCAAAAACCACTTCCCGACCGTCTACGAACGTTGCCTGGGTTTCGGCATCGACATCACCAAACAGCCGATCCCGGTCGTGCCGGCGGCGCACTACACCTGTGGTGGGGTAATGGTCGATCAGCATGGTCGTACCGACGTGCCGGGGCTATACGCCATCGGCGAAACCAGCTTCACCGGCCTGCACGGGGCCAATCGCATGGCCAGCAACTCGCTGCTCGAATGCTTCGTTTATGCCCGCTCGGCGGCAGCGGACATCCTTGCACAACTGGATGACGTCACCGCGCCAACCGCCCTGCCCGAGTGGGACGCCAGCCAGGTGACCGATTCCGACGAAGACGTGATCATCGCCCACAACTGGGACGAGCTGCGCCGCTTCATGTGGGACTACGTGGGGATCGTGCGCACCAATAAGCGCCTGCAACGAGCGCAGCACCGCGTGCGTCTGTTGCTGGACGAGATCGACGAGTTCTACAGCAACTATAAAGTCAGCCGCGACCTGATCGAGCTGCGTAATCTGGCGCAAGTCGCCGAACTGATGATCTGCTCTGCCATGGAGCGCAAGGAAAGTCGCGGTCTGCATTACACCCTCGACTACCCGAACCTGCTGCCCGAGGCGCTCGACACTATTCTGGTGCCGCCCACCTACGCCGGCTGAACTTGAGCCGCACTCGCAGGCGTCGGTGCACATCCGCTGCCTGCGAGTCTCGCGGTACACAGATCGAGCGCACCCGCCGCTCCCCGCGCAAACGAAAGCGCAGCACCACGATCAACGGCAACGCCAGGCTGTCAGGGCGCAGCTGGACTGCTTGCCAGCCGCCCGCCTGATTCCACAATTGCCAGCCATCGGCATCGCGGCGCAATCGGCAAAAAGCCTGCGGATGCGTCAGCAGAATCTGCCGTGGCAACACCCACACGGCGTGCAGCAGACAGGCGAAGGCCCCGAGCAGACAGGCCCAGAGTGGAATCGACAGGAGAAACAACACACCCAGCGCGAACGCCTGGGTCAACAGATACGCCGCCAGCAACTGCCGAGAGGCATGCCAGCGGCATTCGAACGTATTACTTGGGCTGAACACGGTCCAGGATCATCCGGACCATGCGCTGCAGCTCAGGGTCTTCGGACTCACTGCGCTCCATGAACCAGCCGAACATGTCCTGATCCTCACAGGTCAGCAGACGGACATACAAGTCGCGATCGACCTGGTTGAGGTGCGGATAGACCTCTTTCACGAACGGCACCAGCAGTACGTCAAGTTCCAGCATGCCGCGGCGGCTGTGCCAGAAGAGGCGATTGAGTTCAACTTGTTCGACCATGGAGCCCTCCTCAAATAGGCGCGCAGTATACAGCCCCGGCGCGGGTCGCACAGTCGGCTTTGGTCGGGCACCACCGATCCTTTATCAACTACCCATTTCAACAACGCGCCCTTATGATGTGCCCCAGACTTTTTTACCCTGCGATGACCCATGGCCGATTCTGCTTTTTTCTGCACCCTGTCTCATGAAGGCGTACTCGCGGTTCGCGGCGTGGATGCCGGCAAATTCCTGCAAGGCCAATTGACCTGCAACATCAATTACCTCAGCGACAGCCAGGCCAGCCTGGGCGCGCGCTGCACGCAAAAAGGCCGGATGCAGTCGAGCTTCCGCATTCTGCTCGAAGGTGACGGCGTGCTGCTGGCAATGGCCAGTGAACTGCTGGAGCCGCAACTGGCGGATCTGAAAAAGTACGCGGTGTTCTCCAAGTCCAAACTGACCGACGAAAGCGCCGCCTGGGTGCGTTTTGGCCTGGAGCACGGCGACGCCGCGTTGGCCAGCCTGGGTCTGAGCCTGCCAAGCGAAACCGACAGCGTAGTGCGCAGCGCAGGCCTGATCGCTATTCGCGTCTCGCCGGATCGCGCCGAACTCTGGGTACCGGCCGATCAAGCCGACGCCATCAAAGCCAAGTTGGCCACCGCCCTGCCTGAAGGCGAATTGAACCAATGGCTGCTGGGGCAGATTCGCGCCGGTATCGGTCAGGTCATGCCGACCACCCGCGAGTTGTTCATCCCACAGATGCTCAACCTGCAGGCCGTCGGTGGCGTGAGTTTCAAGAAAGGTTGCTACACCGGCCAGGAAATCGTCGCGCGCATGCAGTACCTGGGCAAGCTCAAGCGTCGCCTCTATCGCGTAGAACTTGACGCGACTGAACTGCCAGAGCCGGGCACCCCGCTGTTCGCCCCAAGCCACAGCAGCGCCATCGGCGAAGTGGTGATTGCCGCCCGCGCCGCAGAAAAGATTGAACTGCTGGCGGTGTTGCAGGCCGAAGCTGCCGAAGCGGGTGATCTGCACCTGGGCGACCTCGAAGGGCCAGCCCTGCATTTGCTCGACCTGCCCTACGAACTGGATCGCGACCGCGAAATCCAGCGCTGATCGCAGCTTTTGTTGCAACACCCTAGAGAATCTACATGAGCGAGCTGGCGGATAAGGTCCAACAGGATTTGGTTGAGGCCATCGATAACGATGACCTGGTTCTGCCAACATTACCGGAAGTGGCCCTGCAAATTCGCAAGGCTGCCGAAGACCCGGAGATCAGTGTCAGCGACCTGAGCAAAGTGATTGGCCGCGACACGGCGCTGTCGGCACGCCTGATCAAAGTGGTCAACAGCCCGTTGCTGCGCGCGACCCAGGAAGTCACCGACCTGCACACCGCGATCACCCGACTGGGAGTGAACTACAGCAGCAACCTGGCGATCGGCCTGGTGATGGAACAGATCTTCCACGCCCGCTCCGAGGTGGTCGAACAGAAGATGCGCGAAGTCTGGCGCAAGAGCCTGGAGATCGCCGGCGTCAGCTACGCCCTGTGCCGTCGGCACACCCAACTCAAACCTGATCAGGCGGCGTTGGGCGGGCTGGTGCATCAGATCGGCGTATTGCCGATCCTGACCTACGCCGAAGATCACTACGAACTGCTGTCAGACCCGGTCAGCCTCAACCATGTGATCGACCACATTCACCCGCTGCTGGGCGACAAGCTGTTGCGGGTCTGGGAATTTCCCGAGCAACTGGTGGCGTTGCCGGGGCTGTATCTGGATTTCAAACGCGACTCGGCGCACCTCGATTACGTCGATCTGGTGCAGGTGGCGAGTCTGTATTGTCACAAGGACAGCGATCATCCGATTGCGCGGATTGACCCACTCAGCGTGCCGGCGTTCAGGAAGCTTGGGATCGATCCGGAGAACAAGGAGTTGTGCGCGGATCTGGAAGAATCGCGGACGATGTTTTACTGATCCGGAACCGCGGCGCGGCCTTCGCGAGCAAGCCCGCTCCCACAGGGGATTTGTGTACGGCGTGGACCCCCTGTGGGAGCGGGCTTGCTCGCGAAGAGGCCCGCACCAACACCACATTTATCCAGCAATAAAACTCACCCGAACCTTCAAACCGGCCTGTTCTCCATCGTGCAAGGTGATCTGCGCCAGATGCGCCCGGCAGATCTCTCCGACAATCGCCAGACCCAACCCTGACCCCGCGACCTGCTGATTGCGCCGATAGAAGCGTTCAAACACCCGATCACGCTCCTCCAGCGGAATCCCCGGCCCGTCATCTTCAACTTCAAGCACCGCCGGCGCCGCGACCCGCAGAATCACGTTGCCGCCCGGTGGCGTATGCGCCAGCGCGTTGTCCACCAGATTGCTCAGCAGCTCATTGAGCAACGTCGGCTCACCGCGCAGCCACACCGGCTCATCCGCCTCCAGAGCCAGCGCGACTCCGCGCGCATGAGCCAACGGCGCCATGGCCATGCCCAGTTCGCGGGCCAACTGACTCAGATCGAGCAGTTGCGCGCCGCCCTCGGCAATCGCCCGGGCACCGTTTTCCACCCGCGCCAGCGACAGCAGTTGATTGGCCAGATGGGTCAGGCGATCAGTGCTTTGCGCAGAGGATTCCAGCGTGCTGCGCCAGGTTTCCGCTTCAGACGAACGCAGCCCCAGTTCCAGCCGCGCCTTCAACGCCGCCAGTGGCGTGCGCAGTTCGTGGGCGGCATCGGCGATGAACTGCGCCTGCCGCTCGAACTGCCCGCGCAAGCGTTCGGTGAAGTGATTGAGCGCGCGCACCAGCGGCCACAATTCATGTTGCACTTCCACCAGCGGCAGCGGCCGCAAATCATCCGGCTGACGCTCCTCCACCGCCGTGCGCAAACGCTCCAGCGGGCGCAGCGCGGCACTCACCGCGAACCACACCAGCAAGAGGGCGCCGATCGCGAGCATGCCCAGACGCAGCAGCGTATCGGCCGCCAGACTGCGGGCCATGCTGACCCGCGCCTCATCGGTTTCCGCGACACGGATTTCCGCCATGCCATTCATGTTCGGCTCGGTGACCGCTTTGAGCAGGCTGACCACGCGCACGTTCTGCCCGCGATAGGTCGCGTTATAGAAGCGCGCGAGCGCTGGATAATCGTCAGTTCTTGGCGTACCGGGTGGTGGTCCGGGCAGGTTTTCGTAGCCGGAAATCAGCTTCTGGTGAATGTCGTTGACCTGGTAGTAAATCCGCCCGGCGCTGTCGTAAGCGAAGGTGTCCAGCGCCACGTAGGGCACGTCGGCGCTGAGCGTGCCGTCGCGCTGCGACAGGCCGGCGGCAATGGTTCGCGCCGAGGCCAACAGGGTTCGGTCATAAGCCGTGTCGGCAGCTTCGCGCCCGTTCCAGTACGCGCTCAGACCACTGGCGACCATCAACACCACCAGCAACAACGCGAGGTTCCACAGCAACCGCCAGCGCAGGCTGCTGGGCTTATGCATCGCGGCTTTCCAGCAGGTAACCAAGGCCACGGAAGGTCACGATCGCCACCGGTTGGCCGTCGAGTTTCTTGCGCAGACGATGCACGTAGATTTCGATGGCATCGGGGCTGGCTTCTTCGTCGAGACCGAACACCTGTGCGGCGAGTTGCTCCTTGCTCATCACCCGGCCCGGGCGGGCGATCAACGCTTCGAGCACGGCTTGTTCGCGGGAGGTCAGAGTCAGCAGTTCTTCGCCGAGACTGAAGCGCCGGGTGTCGAGATCGTAGGCCAGCACGCCGCAGCGCTGCTGACGCTCGCCACCGAGCACACTGCGCCGCAACAGGGCTTTGACCCGGGCTTCGAGCTCGGTCAGTTCGAACGGTTTGGCCAGGTAATCGTCAGCGCCGAGATTCAAGCCGTGTACGCGGTCCTTCACATCGCTGCGCGCTGTCAGCATCAACACCGGCAGGTTCTTGCCACGTGCGCGCAGGCGCGCCAGCACCTCGAAACCGTCCATGCGCGGCAGGCCGACATCGAGGATCGCCATCGCGTATTCCTCGCTGCCCAGCGCCAGGTCGGCGGCCACGCCATCGTGCAACACGTCCACGGTCAGACCGGTGCTCTTGAGCGCCTGGGCGACGCTTTCGGCCAGTTGCAAATGGTCTTCGACGAGCAGAACACGCATGGATCTCTACCTCATTCAGGGATGGCCGACGCCACTCTTTGCCGCGGAGTTTACAGCCGCAACCGCCGCTGTGAAGCCCGAAACCCGCGAAATCCAGCTGAAAGGTTAGTGAAAGGTTAGCCCGTTAGAGTCCGGTCACGGACAGTTTCGACTGCCGTCGCTGCTGCCACACAGCGATACGAAAAACGCCTCGAAGCGTTTTCGACCAATAAGAACAATAACGGAGTACACCCGCATGCCGTCCTTGCAGACCAAGGCTTCTACGCCTGTTCGTCCTTCTCGTTTGCGCCACGCCACCCTCGCCAGCACCGCTGCCCTAGCCGGTTTCTCACCGTTGAGCTACGCCGACTTCATCAAAGACAGTTCCGCCACCTTCGAAACCCGCAACATGTACTTCAACCGCGACTTTCGCGACGGCACCAGTGCCCAGCAAAGCAAGCGTGATGAATGGGCGCAGGGTTTCATGCTCAACCTGCAATCGGGTTACACCGACGGCACCGTGGGCTTCGGTGTCGATGCGCTGGGCATGCTCGGGGTCAAACTTGATTCGAGCCCGGATCGTACCGGCACCGGCCTGTTGCCGACCCACGATGACGGGCGCGCGGCGAACGAATACTCGAAAGTCGGCCTGACCGGCAAAGTGAAAATCTCCGCCACCGAACTGAAAATCGGCAGCCTGATTCCCGAACTGCCGATCCTCAAACCGAATGACGGGCGCATCCTGCCGCAGACCTTTGAAGGTGGTTTGCTGACCTCCAAAGAGATCAAGAACCTGACCTTCACCGGTGGGCGTCTGGAGAAAGCCAAGGATCGCGACAGCACCGATTTCGAGGACATCGCCCTCAACAACAAGAACAGCCGCTTCGCTGGCACCGTGGCCGGCAAGCATTTCGATTTTGCCGGCGTGGACTACAAGTTCACCGACAAGATCACCGGCAGTTACCACTTCGCCCAGCTCGACGAAGTCTATAACCAGCACTTCTTCGGTCTGGTCGCCTCGCGGCCGATGGGCCCGGGCACCTTCGCCACCGACCTGCGCTTTGCGGTCAGTGACGATCAGGGCGCGGCCCGTGGTGGCGAGATCGACAACCGCTCGCTCAACGGTCTGGTCAGCTACGCCCTGAGCGGCCACAAGTTCAGCGCCGGTTATCAGCACATGTCCGGCGACAGCGCCTTCCCGTATGTCGATGGCAGCGACCCGTACCTGGTCAACTTCGTGCAGATCAACGACTTCGCCGGCGCCGAAGAGCGCTCATGGCAGGCGCGTTACGATTTCGACTTTGCGCGTCTCGGCATCCCTGGCCTGTCGTTCATGAGCCGTTACCTGAGCGGTGACAACATCAAGCTCAAGAATGGCGAAGAAGGCAAAGAGTGGGAGCGCAACACCGAGATCAAATATGTAGTACAAAGCGGCGCCCTGAAGGACGTTGCCGTACGCCTGCGTAATGCCACCTACCGTTCCAACTACTCCGCTCGCGATGCCGATGAAGTGCGTCTGCTGGTGAGCTATAGCGTTGCCCTTTGGTAATTCAGTACGTCCATAACAACAACTCCCAAGGAGACATAGATGAACTTATCACTGCGTAAAGTTGCTCTGGCCGCTGGCGTCATGCTGTTCGCCGGCCAATTGATGGCTGAACCGAAACGTCCGGAATGCATCGCCCCGGCCTCCCCCGGCGGTGGTTTCGACCTGACCTGCAAACTGGCGCAGAGCGCGCTGGTCAACGAAAAACTGCTGACCAAACCGATGCGCGTGACCTACATGCCCGGCGGTGTCGGCGCAGTGGCGTACAACGCGGTCGTCGCCCAGCGTCCGGCCGATGCAGGCACGCTGGTGGCGTGGTCCAGCGGTTCGTTGCTGAACCTGGCGCAAGGCAAGTTCGGTCGTTTCGATGAAACCAATGTGCGCTGGCTGGCCGCCGTCGGCACCAGTTACGGCGCCATCGCGGTGAAAAGCGATTCGCCCTACAAGACCCTCGACGATCTGGTCAAAGCCCTGAAGAAAGATCCGAGCTCCGTGGTCATCGGTTCCGGCGGCACCGTCGGCAGCCAGGACTGGATGCAGACCGCACTGATCGCCAAGGCTGCCGGGATCAACCCGCGTGACCTGCGTTACGTCGCCCTCGAAGGCGGCGGCGAAATCGCTACTGCACTGCTCGGCGGTCACATCCAGGTGGGTAGTACCGACATCTCCGACTCCATGCCGCATATCCAGAGCGGTGACATGCGGCTGCTCGCGGTGTTCGCCGATAAACGCATCGACGAACCGGAAATGAAAGACATCCCGACCGCGCGCGAGCAGGGCTACGACATCGTCTGGCCGGTGGTGCGCGGTTTCTACCTCGGGCCAAAGGTCAGCGACGAAGACTACGCCTGGTGGAAAGACGCCTTCGACAAACTGCTGGCCTCGGACGACTTCGCCAAGCTGCGCGATCAACGTGAACTGTTCCCGTTCGCCATGACCGGCCCGGAGCTGGACACCTACGTGAAGAAGCAGGTCGCGGACTACAAAGTGCTGGCCAAAGAGTTCGGCCTGATTCAGTGATCGTCTCTGTCTAGCGGCTGCGGCCTCGCGCATCGAGGCCTCGGCACAGGAGTTTCCCATGCTCTTACAACGCATTTTCGCCTCGGTGCTGTTGCTGGCCTGCGTTGGCCTGGCGCTGATGGCGTGGCCGTATCAAGCGGCTTTTTCTTATGAACCGGTCGGCCCGCGCGCCTTTCCTCTGCTGATGCTCGGCCTGATGGGCGTGGCGCTGCTGTACATGGTGTTCCGCCCGGCACCGATCAAACACAGCGAAGACGAGCCACCGCTGGATCGCCAAACCCTGACCAAGATCGGCATCTGCGTCGTCCTGCTGCTGGTGTTCGCCGGCCTGTTCGAACCACTGGGCTTCATTCTCAGCAGCATCCTGATCGGCATCCCGATGGCGCGCCTGTATGGCGGTCGCTGGCTACCGAGCATTGTGGTGACAACGTTGATGGCCATCGGTCTGTACCTGCTGTTCGACCGTCTGATGGACGTTCCACTGCCGCTGGGCCTGCTCGACGTTCTGGAGAACTGATATGGATACTCTCGGTTATTTGGGTCAGGGCTTCGGCGTCGCGCTGAGCCCGTACAACCTGGTCACGGCCTTGACCGGCACGCTGATCGGCACCGTGGTCGGGCTGTTGCCGGGCCTGGGTCCGATCAATGGCGTGGCCCTGCTGATCCCGATCGCCTTCGCCCTCGGCCTGCCACCGGAGTCGGCGCTGATTCTGCTGGCGGCGGTGTATCTGGGCTGCGAATACGGCGGGCGGATCAGCTCGATCCTGCTGAACATTCCGGGCGAAGCCTCCACCGTGATGACCACCCTCGACGGTTATCCGATGGCGCGCCAGGGTCTGGCCGGTGTCGCCCTGTCGCTGTCGGCATGGAGTTCGTTCATCGGTGCGTTCATCGCCACCTGCGGCATGGTGCTGTTCGCCCCACTGCTGGCGAAATGGGCGATTGCCTTCGGCCCGGCGGAATACTTCGTGTTGATGGTGTTCGCGATTGTCTGTCTCGGCGGCATGGCCGGCGATCGTCCGTTGAAGACGTTTATTGCGGCGTTGATCGGGCTGTTCCTGTCGACCGTCGGCATCGACGCCAACAGCGGCGTATACCGCTTCACCGGCGACAACATTCACCTGACCGACGGCATCCAGTTTGTGGTGTTGGTGCTGGGTCTGTTCTCGGTCAGTGAAATCCTCCTGCTGCTGGAAAAAACCCATCGTGGGCAGGAAGCGGTGAAGGCCACCGGACGCATGATGTTCAACTTCAAGGAAGCGGCGTCGGTGTTCGTGGTGAACATCCGTTGCGGCCTGCTGGGTTTCATCATGGGCGTGTTGCCGGGTGCCGGCGCGACGTTGGCCAGTGCCGTGGCCTACATGACCGAAAAACGCATCGCCGGTGCCGGCGGCAAATTCGGTCAGGGTGACGCCCGTGGCCTCGCCGCTCCTGAGACCGCGATCGGCGCTTCGGCCTGTGGCGCGCTGGTGCCGATGCTGACCCTCGGCGTACCCGGTTCGGGCACCACCGCCGTGATGATCGGCGCGCTGTCGCTGTACAACATCACCCCGGGGCCGCTGCTGTTCCAACAGCAACCGGACATCGTCTGGGGCCTGATCGCGTCGTTGTTCATCGCCAACATCATGCTGGTGATCCTCAACATCCCGATGATCCGCATCTTCACCCGCATCCTCGCCGTGCCGAACTGGGCACTGGTGCCGGTGATCGCGATCATCACCGGAATCGGCGTGTACGCCGTGCATGCGACCACCTTCGACCTGTTCCTGATGGTCGGCATCGGCATCTTCGGTTACATCCTGCGCAAACTGGATTTCCCGTTGTCGCCGGTGCTTCTGGGGTTCATTCTCGGCGGGCTGATGGAGCAGAACCTGCGTCGTGCGCTGTCGATTTCCAACGGTGCGCTGGAAATCCTCTGGTCGAGTCCGATCACTTTCGGTGTGTGGATCCTGACCGCGATCATGTTGTTGATGCCGCTGCTGCGCATCTGGCGCAAACGTTCGGCGGCGCAACGCGCCATCGCCGATGTCTGATCGCTCCTCCCTCAGAAGCTGGTGGGCCACCCCGCTGGTCGGTCTGCTTGGCGGTTTTATCGCCAGCCAGATCGGCTGGCCACTGCCGTGGATGGTCGGCTCGCTGCTGGCGATCATCCTCGTGCGCTGCCTGACCCCGTGGCAACTCACGGAAATCCCCGGCGGGCGTAAATGCGGCCAATGGATTGTCGGCATCGGCATCGGCCTGCATTTCACCCCGTTGGTGATGGAGCAGGTGCTGAGTCATTTCGGATTGATCTTCTTCGGTGCCCTGGTCACCAGCCTGTCGGCGGTGGTCGGCGTGTGGTTGATGCGCCGTACCGGCGAGGATCGTGCCACGGCATTTTTCTCGAGCATGCCCGGTGGCTCAGGTGAGATGGTTAACCTCGGCGCACGCAATGGCGCGCTGCTCAGTCATGTCGCGGCGGGGCAGAGTCTGCGGGTGCTGGTGGTGGTGCTGTGCGTGCCGGCCGCGTTCAAGTATCTGCTGGGCGACGGCACACCGATTTCCCACGCCGGCAACGTCGATTGGCGCTGGCTGGCGATTCTGTTTCCCACGGGCGCCCTGCTCGCCTGGCTCTGGCAGCGTTTGCGTCAGCCCAATCCGTGGCTGTTCGGGCCGCTGCTGGTCAGTGCCACGGTGAGCATTGCCTGGGATTTGCACATCGGCCTGCCGGACGGTGGAAGCCAGATCGGCCAGTGGCTGATCGGCAGCGGCCTGGGCTGTCACTTCAACCGACAGTTCTTCCGCCGCGCGCCGTCATTCATGGGCCGTACGCTGATCGGCACGGCGCTGACCATGTTGATCGCGACCTTGGCGGCTTTAGGTTTGAGTGCACTGACCCATCTGGATCTGCGTTCGCTGACGTTGGGCATGATGCCCGGGGGGATTGCCGAGATGAGCCTGACGGCGGAGACCCTGCAACTGTCGGTGCCGCTGGTGACGGCGATGCAGGTGATGCGGCTGCTGTTTGTACTGTTTCTGGCGGAGCCGTTGTTCAAGTACTGGAACCGTAATCCCGAGTAACACTGATATACCGAGTTGCCTTCTTCGCGAGCAAGCCCGCTCCCACATTGGTTATGTGCATGCCGCAAAACCAATGTGGGAGCGGGCTTGCTCGCGAAGCGGCCGGTCCGGTCAGCCGATCAAATCGGCGGCAGCCGCCACTCGATCGGCGCTTCACCATTCTGCTCAAGAAACTTGTTGGTCCGGCTGAAATGCCCGCACCCGAGGAAGCCACGATAAGCCGACAACGGCGACGGATGCACCGACGTCAGCACCAGGTGCTTGGTCGCATCGATCAGCTTCTGCTTGCTCTGCGCATGCGCGCCCCACAGCATGAACACCAGATGCGGCTGGCGTTCGCTGACCACTTCAATGATCCGGTCGGTGAAGAACTGCCAGCCCTTGTCCTTGTGCGCGTTGGCATTGGCCCGCTCGACGGTCATGGTGGTGTTGAGCATCAACACGCCCTGATCGGCCCAGCTCTGCAGGTAGCCGTGGTTGGGGATATCGATGTTCAGGTCGCGTTTCAACTCTTTGTAGATGTTGACCAGCGACGGCGGCGCCGGCACGCCCGGTTGCACCGAGAAGCACAAGCCATGGGCCTGGCCCGGACCGTGGTACGGGTCCTGGCCGAGGATCACCACTTTGACTTTATCCAGCGGCGTCGAATTCAGCGCGTTGAAAATCAGCGGGCCCGGCGGGTAGATTTCCTTGCCGGCCGCCCGCTCCTGCTGCAGAAAATTGCGCAACTCTGCCATATAAGGCTGGTCGAATTCAGCACGCAGTGCCTCCTTCCAGCTCGGTTCGAGTTTGATACGGTCGTCAGCAGTCATGGTCATACCCGGCAAAAACAATGGGGCGAACCCTAGGAAAGCCGACCACGCTTGTCAATTGATCTGACACAGATCCGGCACTTTCCCACACAGCGATCATACTGATCGTTCAAATTCCCGATCGAGGTCACGATGAATCTGCACTTCGAAGAACTCACCGGCACCGACGGCGCCCGCCTCGGGATCGCCAGCCTGGATGCTGAAAAGTCGCTCAACGCGCTGTCCTTGCCGATGATCAACGCCCTGAGCGACAAACTGAACACCTGGGCCAAGGACCCACA
This sequence comes from Pseudomonas sp. G3-19, assembly GCF_054855875.1. Lineage (NCBI taxonomy): Bacteria > Pseudomonadati > Pseudomonadota > Gammaproteobacteria > Pseudomonadales > Pseudomonadaceae > Pseudomonas > Pseudomonas sp. G3-19. The sequence goes on along the minus strand of NZ_JBMPIQ010000003.1, from coordinate 5,732,749 downwards.
AATCGTCTGCGTGCTGCTGCGCGGCAACGGCGCCAAGGCGTTCTGCGCCGGCGGCGAAGTGCGCAGCCTGGTGGAGGCCTGCCGGGCCCATCCCGGTGAAGTCCCGCCACTCGCTGCGCAGTTTTTCGCCGCCGAGTATCGCCTGGACTACAGCTTGCACACCTACCCCAAACCGCTGATTTGCTGGGGCCACGGTTACGTGCTCGGCGGCGGCATGGGCCTGTTGCAAGGCGCGAGCACGCGGATCGTCACGCCGAGCAGTCGCCTGGCGATGCCCGAGATCACCATCGGTCTGTATCCGGACGTCGGCGCCAGTTGGTTTCTCTCACGGTTGCCGGGCAAGCTCGGCTTGTTTCTTGGACTGACCGGCGCGCACATGAACGGTCGTGATGCGATCGATCTGGATCTGGCCGACCGTTTCCTGCTTGAAGAGCAGCAACCGCAGCTGATCGAAGGCCTGCTGCAACTCAACTGGCAGGAACAGACCGACATGCAGCTCAACAGTCTGTTCAAGGCCCTGCAACAGGAAGCCGTCGGGCAGATGCCCGAGGCGCAATGGCTTCCGCGGCGCCAGCAGATCGATGAACTGCTCGACGTCAGCGACGTCACCTGTGCCTGGAAAGCCATCAGCCTGCAACGCGACAGCAGCGACCCGCTGATCGCCCGCGCCGCGAAAACCCTGAGCGAAGGCTCACCGCTGACCGCGCATCTGGTCTGGGAACAAATCCTCCGCGCCCGGTATCTGTCGCTGGCCGAAGTGTTTCAGATGGAATACACACTGAGCCTCAATTGCTGTCGGCACCCGGAATTCAGCGAAGGGGTACGGGCGCGATTGATCGACAAGGATCAGAAACCGCACTGGCATTGGCCGGACATCAATAACGTCCCGGACGCGGTGGTCGAGGCGCATTTTCACAAGGTCTGGGAAGGTCGGCATCCGTTGGCGGATCTGACGCAATACTGAACGCCCGGTAAATCGCAGGCACAAAAAAAGCGGCGCTCAATGCGCCGCTTTTTTGTTTGTGGATGATTACCAGCGACCGCCTCGCCCGCCGTGATCACCGCGGTTACCGTGATGATCACGGCCACCCCGGTCACGATCCCAACCCCCACCACGGTGCCCGTCCCAGCGCCCGCGATCGTTGTCGTGCCAGCGACGACTCTCGTAGTAGCGCGGCGCTGGTTGGTAGTAGCGTGGCGCCGAGTAGTAACGCGGAGCCGGTTGGTAGTAACGCGGGGCCGCCTGGTAGTAGCGCGGGGCCGAGTAATAGGTGCTGCCGCCGCTGTAATAGGTGCCGCCATTGTTGTAGTACGCCGGAGCGGGTGAGGTGTAGACCTCCGAGCTGTAATAACTGTCTGCGTAGGAGTAGGGAGCGCAACCGGCAACGGAAAACATCATCGCAGCAAGTAGAAGAATTCGTCGATACATGGCGGCCTCCTGGACCGCGGGTAGCCACACCAGCGACGCTGGCAGGCATCAGTCGGTTATTCGGTGACTGACGAAACATCTGACAGCGTTTTCCGAATCTGGTGCGCTTCCGTAACAAGTTGAAACATGTGATTGATGAAATCCTGTTCATTTGGAAACCACTGTCATTCAGCCGCCGATCAGTGGTGCCCGCCGTGATAGCCGCCGCCGTGATAACCGCGTCCGTAACCGCCGCGGTAGCCGTAGCCGCCGTAGTAATAATGAGCACCGCCGTAGTAACGCGGTCCGTAATATCCGCCGTAGTAATACGGCGAGTAATACCCTGGATAATAAGACGTGGCGGGATAAGTATCGTAGGGACCGGCATAGTAATAACACCCGGACAGGCCTGAACCGAGCACCGCTCCCAGCAGCACTCGACGTAACAGTTTTGAAATACCCATGACGGCCTCCTGAAAGACCCACGGCCGCAGCAGGACAGCGCAGCCGACACAGTTTTGACTGTCAGGTCCGGGGCAAGTGCCGGGCGCGCAAAGGCTTCAGATCAGCGGTGTCAGTCACACTGAAAATCCTCTGTGGGAGCGGGCTTGCTCGCGAAAGCGGTGGGTCAGTGATGAATCACTGACTGACAGGACGCCTTCGCGAGCAAGCCCGCTCCCACTGTTGCCCTGCGTAATGCCCAGGAATACATCGGTGCCACCACCGTACGTGCTGATGACACCTTGCATACCCTGCTGTCTCGGGCCGATCATGCGATGTAGCAGGCCAGACAAACTGGCCGTAACCGCAATTGCGTGGAAATGCCTTACTCGTCCTATGCCTGATTCCGACATCAAACCCGACCTCTGCCCGGCCTGCGGCGCGCGCAACGACTGCACCCTGGCTGACCCGCGCACCGCCGACCAGGCCTGCTGGTGCTATGCCGTGAGCATCGATCCGGCAGTGCTTGAAGCCTTGCCCGCAGCGCTGCGCAATCAATCCTGTCTGTGCCCGCGCTGCGCGCAGGTCGAGGCGCAACTGCAAGCAGCGGCGCGGCCGATCCCGTAAGATACGCGGCCCTTTATCCGCCGATTCCTGACCATGCGCGTCGACCGTTTCCTCAGCAACCTGCCCCGCTACAACCGTCAGCAGGTTCGCCTGTTGCTGGTGGAAAAGCGCGTGCGGATCGACGGAAAAGTCGTCAGCGACCCGCACAGCGAAGTGTTGGAATTCAGCCGCGTCGAAGTCGACGAAGAAGTCTTGCAACTCGGCAAACCGGCACGCTACTTCATGCTGCACAAGCCGCCGGGGTGCGTCAGTGCCACTCGCGATCCGCAGCACCCGACCGTGCTTGATCTGATCGATGAACCGGACAAGGACGACCTGCACATCGCCGGTCGCCTCGACTTCAACACCACCGGGCTGATGCTGATCACCAACGATGGCGGCTGGTCGCGACGGCTGACCCAACCGCAGACCAAACTGCCGAAGGTCTATTACGTCGAGACCGAACAGGAGATCGGGCCGGAGTATGCAGTCACGTTTGCCGAGGGCATCTACTTCGCCTTCGAAAACCTGACCACGCAACCGGCGCAACTCGATGTACTCGGCCCGCGAGTGGCGCGCCTGAGCATCGTCGAGGGTCGCTACCATCAGGTGAAGCGCATGTTTGGTCACTTCAACAACAAAGTGTTGCGCCTTCACCGCGAATCCATGGGCCCGCTGTCGCTGGATAACGCGCTAAAACCGGGCGAGTACCGCGCTTTGCGCACCGAAGAGATCCATTTGTTCTAAGCCGGCGACCGCTCAGCAGAAGTTGTCGAACAATTTACCAAAGGCACTTGCGCGATCCCTTTCCCACTGCTTGAATCAGGACGTCGGCCAAATTGTGACCGATTAGTCACACCATACCTCTAAGAAACTTTTTGCCGGTCGTCAGCCCTCTGGGTTGCGCCTCAGCCGGCAGACTGCCCGCCAATAACAACACCCGTCGACCGCAGTCATGGATCGACATGGGCCAAGCAAATTCCAGGCGTATGCCTACCTGTCACAAAGCTCGTGCAATCTCTATTTGCGCGCATACCCGCTTGCTTGCCAGGAGTCTTATGACATGAGGCCAGAAATCGCTGTGCTGGATATACAGGGTCAGTATCGGGTTTACACGGAGTTCTATCGCGCAGACGCCGCAGAAAAGACCATCATTCTGGTCAACGGCTCGATGGCCACGACTGCGTCGTTTGCACAGACTGTGAAAAACCTGCACCCGCAATTCAACGTGGTTTGCTACGACCAGCCCTACGCGGGCCGGTCGAAAATCCACAATCGTCACGAGAAACATCTCACCAAGGAAGTCGAAGGGCAGATCCTGCTGGAGCTGATCGACCACTTCGGCGCCGAACATGTGCTGTCGTTTTCCTGGGGCGGCGCAGCCACCCTGGTTGCCCTGGCCCATCAGCCGCGGCGTATCGAGAAAGCCGTGATCAGCTCGTTCTCGCCGGTGATCAACGCACACATGCTTGATTACCTGGAGCGAGGTGTCGATTACCTCGGCCAGCGCGACGGCGACCGCGTCGGGCACCTGGTCAACAGCACTATCGGCAAACACCTGCCGTCACTGTTCAAGCGCTTCAACTATCGCCACGTCAGCAGCCTGGCCGAGCACGAATACGGGCAGATGCACTTCCACATCAGTGACGTGCTGCACAGCGATCGCCAGTGCTATTTGAATGCGGCGAAAAAGATCAACGTGCCGGTGCTGTTCCTCAACGGCGAATGGGATGAATACACCGCCGCCGAAGACGCCCGGATATTCGGCAACCATGTGGCGCACAGCACCTTCACCACGCTGCAGGCCACCGGCCACTTCCTCGACATGGAACACAAGGCTGCGTGCCGCGATAGCCAGAACGCCCTGCTGGGTTTCCTGAAACCCTCACCGCAGTCGAGCCGAACGCGCTACGCGTTCGTCCAGGATCACCATGCATTGGCCATTTGAAAAAGCGTCGTCGCGAGCGAGTCTGTGGGGCTGAAAAACCAGCATTGATTGCCCGCAGATTTGCCCGCGAATGACCGTTTTCAATGCTGTAACGCGCTGCGAGCAAAAGAAAAACTTCAAATCTGCGCCCGACTCTGGTACAAAGTCAGCCGCTCTGAGCGGGTATAGTTTAGTGGCAAAACGAAAGCTTCCCAAGCTTTAGTTGAGGGTTCGATTCCCTCTACCCGCTCCACTCATTCAGGTCTCACGTCGTGTATGACGGGGGATGCAGGAACAGAAAAAACCGGCCTACAGGGCCGGTTTTTTTGTGTCCGGGATTTGATGTCGGCTACTTGGTCGGCACCGAACCATTATGCAACACACCGTTTATTGCAGATGCACCAGCCCTCTTTACGCTTTGATCGTTACTAACGACGAAGCGCTGCCTGCTCAAAGGGATGATCCCCATGCATGGGCTTCCCAATCGGTATTAGCAGAGCCGCTCTTGGGCTTTGACTGATTGGAAGGCGCGGCAGTTCGGTAAGTCCGAAGCACCGCCGGTAAATCACCTTTCACTCAAGAGGGTTTCCATCAGTGCAGGAAAACAAAAAATCTGGAATGACGGGGGAAGAGCAGGCTATCTGGAATGATGCGATCAGGTTTGCTCGATCAAACAAGAAGGCGATTGGCAAGCGGCTCACGGCGCAAACCAAGTATCCACCCGAAGAAGAACCTGTTTCGGTTTTCATGGCGGGGTCGCCGGGCGCTGGCAAAACGGAGGCGTCATTAGCTCTGCTGAACCTTTTCTCCGATACGCCCATCTTGCGAATTGATCCAGACGAACTCAGATATGAATTTGAAGCCTATCAAGGTGGCAATGCCTGGCTTTTCCAAGGCGCCGTTTCGATTCTGGTTGGAAAGCTGATTGATCTGGCTCTGGATCGAAAGCAATCCTTCCTGTTGGATGGAACACTTTCGAATATCGAAATCGCAAGGAAAAATGTGCAGCGGTGCCTCCACAAAGGGAGATTTGTGCAAATTCTCTACGTCTACCAAGACCCTAGCCTGGCCTGGTCCTTTGTCAGAGCCCGCGAGGAAGTTGAAGGACGCAGGATTCGACCGGAGCATTTCGTCGACCAATACTTTGCAGCGCGTGACGTGGTAAACACGCTTAAGCTAGAGTTTGGCAAAGACCTGCATGTCGATCTGCTTGTGAAGCATATTGATAATTCTGGACGCCTCTACAAGGCTGGTGTCGACAAGATTGACTACCATATCCCCGAGAAGCATACGAGACACGAACTGATGGCCATGCTTGGGATCAATTACGGAGCAACCGCATGAAACTCGGATCCACAAAGGAGTCCACGAGTCCATTCGCAGATTTCATTCGCAATGCGAAATCGGAAGAAAAAAAGCGCGTTTACAGCGAAGTGCTGAGCGAAGCCACCAAAAAACAGAATGATCTGATGTTGGCGGCGCGTGAAAAGCAGACCTGATCACATCACTGATATTCAAAAAGCCCGGCCCTTTGCCGGGCTTTTTTATTCTCACTGTTCCGACATTACAGATCCACAACACACCGACGATTCTCACCTTCCCCACGACCCGCTAGCATTTCCCCCATCACCCACCACCCTCCCCCTGCGCGGCCATCGACGAATACGCGTTTTGACTTTCGAGGGACTCCATGGCGCGGCCCCTGTGCCGCTGATGACCGAACTCAAAAGAGTATTTCCCCCATGACGCAAAATATTTACGACGACCCGGAGTTTTTCCAGGGTTACAGCCAGATGAACCGCTCCATCGGTGGCCTCGATGCCGCGCCGGAGTGGCCGGCACTCAAGGCCTTGCTGCCGTCGATGCACGACTTGAACGTGGTCGACCTCGGCTGCGGCTATGGCTGGTTCAGCCGCTGGGCAAGTGAGCACGGCGCCGCCAATGTGCTGGGGCTGGATGTCTCGGAAAAGATGCTGGAGCGCGCGCGCGAAACCACTGCGGCGGCGAACATTCGCTATGAACGTGCCGACCTTGAACATCTCGACTTGCCGGCCTGCAGTTTCGATCTGGCCTACAGTTCGCTGGCGCTGCACTACATCAAGGATCTGACCGGACTGTTCGCTCATCTGAACGCGGCGTTGAAACCGGGTTCGCATTTTGTGTTCTCCATCGAACACCCGATCTTCATGGCCCCGCGCAATCCAGGCTGGCTGGTCGACAGCGATGGCCACAAGCGCTGGCCGCTGGACAGCTATCAGATGGAGGGCGAGCGGGTGACCCACTGGCTGGCCGACGGGGTGATCAAGCAGCACCGCACGATGGGCACGCTGTTGAATTCGTTGATCGCGGCGGGTTTTGCCATTCGCCATGTCAATGAATGGGGGCCGAGCGATGCGGAGGTGGCGGCGCAACCAGCGCTGGCTGAAGAGCGGGAGCGGCCGATGATGTTGTTGGTGGCGGTGCAGCGCTAATCTGAGCTGAGCAAACAATATGTGGTGAGGGGATTTATCCCCGATGGTTGCGTAGCAACCGCTTAAAGGGCCTGCTGCGCAGTCCATCGGGGATAAATCCCCTCACTACAGGTGGCTGAAGGCTGGCTTCAGCGAGTCGCGACGATGAACAGCCGCGGAAACGGCAACAGCACCGAACGATCAGGCAACGCCGGATACGCCTCGGCAACTGCAGCCAGATACTGCTGGAGATACTGCGCCTGCTCCTCTTCGCTCAGCGGGTTCAAAAACGGAATCAAGCCACTGCCCTTGAACCACTCCACCACCCCCGCCGCTCCACCTGACAACTGATGGTGATAGGTAGTACGCCACACATCGACCCGCGAGCAGTGCGGACGCAACATCGAGAAGTATTCGCTGGCACTCGCCATGTCGGTGCGCTGCCCGGCGGCGCCAGCCAGTTTGGCGGCCCATGGGCCATTGGCGGCGACTTCACGCATCAGTCGGTGGGAAGGCTCGTTGAGGTTATCCGGCATCTGGATCGCCAGACTGCCACCGTCCGAAAGTTTAGCCGCCAACGCCGGCAGCAATGTCGCGTGATCCGGCACCCATTGCAGCACTGCATTGGCGAAGATCACATCGAACGGCCCTTGATCCGCCCAACTATCGATTTCTGCGACCTCGAACTGCAACTGCGGCAGGCGCTTGCGCGCGGCGTTGACCATGTCTGGCGAACTGTCGAGCCCCCTGACCTGGGCCTGCTCAAAACGCTGCACCAGCAGCTCGGTGGAGTTACCCGGACCGCAACCGATATCGACCACCGATCGCGCCTGAACCGTGGGAATCGCCGCCAGCAGATCACGTGCCGGGCGGGTGCGTTCATCTTCGAAAGCGACGTATTGTCTGGCGGACCAACTCATTGCGTTCTCCTGTCGGGACATTCCTGCGGTTCGTCACAATACAGGCAGCGCTGCGCGCAGTTCCAGACAGGCTTATTGCAAGGGATGTCTTCACCCTCACAATTATTGGCAGACGTCATTTGTAAGTAGAATTTTCATCGCGCCCCGGATGTCTGAATTTCAAGCTCTCCCAATAAGGAACATCGCAATGAAATTCGCGAAAATCTCCCAGACCCTGGCCCTCTGGGCCGGTAGCCCGAAAACCTTCATGGGCGCATTGATCCTGATTTTTCTGTGGGGTTTGAGTGGGCCGATTTTTGATTTCAATGACACCTGGCAACTGATCATCAACACCTCGACCACGATCATCACTTTTCTGATGGTGTTCCTGATTCAGAACACGCAGAACCGTGATACCGACATCCTGCATCTGAAGCTCGATGAGTTGTTGCGGGTGAATAAGGAAGCGCAGAACGCTATGCTCGGGCTGGAGTCGCTGGATCTCAAACAACTCGAGGCGCTGCGCAAGCATTACCGCAGCTTGGGGGAAAGCGAGGTGTTCAACCTTGAGGGGCTGGGAGAGAAGAGCAAGCCGAAGCAGGATTTGAATGACTGCTAAGTAAAGTTGAACAAAGCAGAAGATCGCACCCTGCGGCAGTTCCTACACCGTTCTATGTAGGAGCTGCCGCAGGCTGCGATCTTTTGATTGGCAGTTGGTGTCAGCGACTGGCTTGCAGCGCCCGCGCCATTTCCAGATGGCTTTGCAGTTTTGGCAGTGTCTCGTCGGCAAAGGCCTTGATTTCCGGCACGTCGGTAGACTGCGCTTCCTGCTGGATCTGCTGGATGGCCTCTTCGGTCGCCTTCACCTGGCTCGCGGCGTAGGCCTGGTCAAAGGTTTCACCGTCTTTGACCTGAGGAATCATGGTCTTGGCCTTGTCGGCGATTTCTTCACGGGGCGCGACCGGCAGATCGAGTTTCTTCGCGATCTTCGCCAGATGCTGGTTGGCCGTGGTGCGGTCATTGATCACGACAATGGTGTAATCCTTGACCTCTTTGGATTCGGATTTCTGGTGCGCCAGACGGCTGGCTTCGATGTCGGCCATGCCTTTGGCGGACGCATCGTTGATGAAGTCGGCAGGCGACTGGGCGAATGCTGTGCCCGCGAACAATCCCAACAGTGTGGCAAAACTGAAACGACGTATCTGGGTGGCCATCCGGCTCATGGTCACGCCCTCCTATCTCTGCAAATTCAAGCGGGGGCTTGCGCCCCCGCCTCTCAATCAAAACTACCTCACCGACTACTTCGACTTCTGAGCTGGCTTGCGGCCCATTTCGGTTTTCGCAGGCTCTTTGTCGACTGTCGTGGTGGTGGTTTTCCCACCTTTGCGACCGGCTTCAGACGCCTTGGTTCGATCGTTGGCGAAGTTTCCCGAGTTCGAGTTTCTTGAATTAGGCATGATTCTCTTCCTCTTGGTGTTGATCGTTGGCGAGCAGATGCCCGCCTAGATTGAGAATTGCCGGACTGCCAAAGGTTTAGAAAAGTTGCCCGCGCCGCGACGAACGGCGCGCACTGTTTCAGCTATCCACCGCCCGATGATTGAGGCGTTTGGCGGCGTACATCGCTTGGTCGGCATGCCGGAACAATTGTTGCTCCTCGCTGCCATGTTCGGGATAGCGGGCCACGCCGATGCTCGGTTCGATGTGCAGGTTGTGACCGTCCAGGCGCATCGGCTGCACCAGCACCTGGCGGATTTTTCCGGCCACGATGTCGGCGTCTTCAGCGGCGTGAACGCTGTGCAACAGCACCACGAATTCGTCGCCACCGATGCGCGCCACGGTATCGGTGTCGCGTACGCAGCCCTTGAGCCGACTCGCCACCGTTTGCAGCAGCATGTCGCCGACCGCATGGCCAAAGGTGTCGTTGACCTGTTTGAAACGATCCAGATCGACATACAGCAGCGCCATGTTTCCCGAGGTTTCACGGGCAGCGGCCAGCGCAGCCTTGAGGCGGTCTTTGAGCAACCCGCGATTGGGCAACTGGGTCAGTTGATCGTATTGCGCCATGCGCTTGAGCCGCGCGTGCAGCTGCTGGCGCTCGATGGCGGTGGCGACCTGGGCGCAGACGTATTGCAGCAGTTCCTTGTCCTGCTCGGTATAACGCTCACCGCCCGGCAGGCTTTTGACGATCAGCGCACCGATGGTGCCGTTCTTCGAATTCAGCGGCACACCGAGCCAGCACGGTGAGTCCTGCCCCGCCACCAGCGCGGCGAAGTCGGGCGAGGCGTCGGGGCTGTCCGGCGTCAGCAGAATCGGCTGACCGCTGCGGATGACCTCCGCACACAAACGCCCGGTAACGGTGCCCGGTTGCTCGGGCTGCAATTCGTGATCGTCGACGTGATAGGGAAAATTCAGCTGCGCACAGTGCTCGTCGTACAGCGCCACGGAGAAATTCAGCGCCGGCAGCCATTCGCCGATGATCAGGTGGATGCGTTTGAACAGCGCCAGCAAGTCTTCGGCGACATGCGCCGCCTCGGAAATCGCATACAGCGCAGCCTGACGCGATTCCGCCTGCTTGCGCTCGGTGATGTCGCGGGCCACGGCGATGCGTAGCTGATCGACCTCCGACCAGCGCGCCGACCAGAGGATGTTGACGATGCGGCCATCCTTGCGCACGTAACGGTTTTCAAAGTTGTGCTTGGGTTCGCCGCTCATGATGTCGTGGGCGGCGGCCAAGGTGCGCTGGCGGTCTGCGGGATGCACCAGTTCGATCATCGAACGGCCGATCAACTCGTCAGGCGTATAACCAAAAATACGCTCGCAGGCAGCACTGACAAAAACGAAACGGCCCTGCCTGTCCACCGCGCAGACGGCATCGAGCAACAGGTCCATATAACTCGCCAACGGCGCGGAATTTCGGCTTTCCATGGTTCAGCGTGGGTGTCCGGACAATGCAGCACTGTTCAACCATCCCTGACCCTTTGTTCACGCATCCCTGCACACAACTTCAAGCCTTGTTCGGCAGCAATCCCGGTAGTGCGTGCATCAGTGCGTTGATCGCAAAACCGATGAACATCACGCCACACAAACGCGTGATCATCAGCTCGTGGCGCTGATACAGCGTGCGCACCCGTCGGGCGCCGACAACGCCGATCAAGATAGCGTAAGCCAGCAATCCGCCGAGAAAGCTCAGGGCGATCAGCGCCGGCAACATCGACCAGTTGAGCAGTTCGGCGCGGCTCGACAGCAGCGCGGTAAACGTCGCCACCGCCACCGGGTACGCCTTGGGATTGGTCAGGCCGAACAGGATGCCGTGCCAGAACGGCTGACGCGCCGCGCCCTGTGGCTGATCAGCGCTGCGCCGCTGGGCTCGCACTGCGCGCCAGCCAAGCCAGAACAGGTACAAGCCGCTGAGCAAACCCAGCACATCGAATGCGGTGCTGCCGATCTCGCGGGCACCGACGATGGCGATCAGCGCGGTGCTGCACCAGACCACATCGCCAAGCAAATGCCCACAGAGAAACCCGGCCCCGGCCCGTCGCCCATGCGCCGCGCCAATGCCGAACACTGCCAGAACGCCCGGCCCGGGCGTGATGCCGTAAATGAAACCCGAGGCCAGAACGGCCATTAGCAGCGATGGAGTCATGAAAAACCTGCTGGCGCCAGTACAAATGATGGCCAGTCTATATCAGCCCAATGTGTCTGATCACGACGCGTCGTAAAAACGCATGCCCGTGTACGGTTTCAACCGACAGGCTGCCAGTCGCGAAGCCAGATCACCGACGTGAACCTCAAGCTTGTGGCCATCAGGGTCAAGAAAGTAGAACGACGCACCTTCGCTGCGGTTGTCGCGCCATTCCTTCACATTCGCCGCTTTTAGCGTCTGCACAAACAACGGAAAATCTGCCTCGGCGAGGCTGAACGCGTAATGGGTGTAGTCGACGGACGGCTCGGTGGTGCGCTGCGCATCCAGCGACAGACACAACCACAGCCCCGGCAGCGACAGATAGGCACCGGCGTCCCACGAGGCTTCGACGCGCAGACCCAATACATCGCGATAGAACGCCAGGCTGCGGGGCAAATCACTGACGGCGAGGGTCAGGTGGTTGAGGCCGGTGAGCATGGTTCAGTAACCTCTGAGATCTTCAGGGACGTTGTACTGCTGGCCATCGTACGTCAGGGTGATCTGTTTTTTCTTCAGGTCGGTGTTTGTCGAAACGCACTGATTGCCGGACTTGGTGTTTTTCATTTTGCTGCCGGTGGTGGTGACGATCAGATCGGCGAAACCATTGTGGCTCGTTGGAGCGATCTCGAGGGTCCGGCGGATTTTTTTGCTGTAGCCCTCGCAGTCATTCACGAACTCACCGTTGTCCTTGAAGACCACCAGGCCTTCAAGCACCGGACGCAACTCGTCGCCCTCGCGAACATACAGCGCCAGATCGGTTTTCTCGTAGGGAATGGCATGGGAACTGTGGACGAACTTCGCGCGCAGACCAAAAGCGCGGATATCCGGCGTCAATCGGTAGCGCGCCGTATCGATGCGTACATCATCCAGGCGCACGGCATCAGAGTTGTAAGCGCCCGGTTTACGGTAGGTGGCGATCGGTTTGGCGTTGCTCGCATTGAGCAGCGCCAGATCCAGATCGAACGCCCCGGCATCGTCGCCGCCAGAATCGGCCAGATAGGTGGATTTGACCGAAATCGCCTGACTCGGGAACGCCGGCCAGACGTTGCAGCGTGACATGGATTTGCCGTCGAAACTCTTGGTGGTGCAGGCGGCGTGGACTTGGGTGGTGATGGCCAGCAAACCGAGGGCGATCAGGAGTCTGGTGGGGTTAAGCATGGTTCTTCCTTGATAAGTGTCGTGTTGGGCTAGCGGGTTACAGGCCTTGGAAACCGTTTGGCAAAACGTAGGATTTTCCGTCGTAGTGCAATGTTGTCAAAACGGGTTTGTTGTCAGTGGTTTTAGTTTTACATGCGTCTCCCGTCCCCACACTTGTTGTGTCTTTCTCCAAGGTTTTGACAATCAGATCTGCATAGCCGTGAGAGCTCGTTTTAGCGATTTCTACCGTTCTTGAAATCTCATATCGCTCGCCTTCGCAGTCACCATCCCACTCGCCGCCATACCGATAAACCACTAATTTATCCAATACCGGGCGCAATTTTTCGCCCTCTTTCACGTAGAGCGAAAGCAGGTTTTCTTCCATCGGATTGATCCGGGATCCATTAGTGGATAACGCACGTACGCCAAAGGCACGAAGTTCGGCAGTCAGTGCGTAGCGAGCCGTATCGAGCGTTATTTCTCGCAAACTGACGCCATCCAATACAAATGCAGCCGCTTTGTAATAAGTCGCAAGGGGCTTCGATTGAGCGGTGTCCAGAACGGACAAGTCGAAATCGTAGGTACTCAGCGCTTCTGGGTCATCAGATGGGGATCCGCGCTTAAACTGTGCAGTGGCGTTGATGGTTAATCCTGGATATGCAGGCCACTCCTTGCAGACAGAAAGATCCAGATCTCCTGCCATCGGTGTTGGCACGCAACCAGCCAACACCTGCCCCGCCATCAACCACCCACTCAGGGCCACCCACCCGATCCATCCAGACTTCACTGTCACATCCCACTCCTTGATAACGTTTTCAGCCGCGCACTATCCCCTCCTCAATCCGGCGATTCAACCAGTTCAACGCCTGATCCCCACTCCGGCGCTTATGCCACGCCAGCACAAACGTGAACGGCGCAATCTCGAACGGTGGCGGCAGCACAATCAGCTCCTGCTGATCAATCTCGCGCACGCTGCGTGACGACACCGTGAGAATCAGATCCGTACCGCTGATCAACTGCGGCGCGACGTTCCAGTGCGGCAGGCTGATGGCGACGCGGCGGCGTTCGCGCAATGAGGTCAGCGCCCGCTCGATTTCCGGGGTGCCGCTGCCGCGCATTTCCAGCAGAACATGCGGGCGCGACAGGTAGGTCGGCAAATCCAGTACGCCGTCGGCCGGCAAGCTGCAGCGATCCAGCAGGCAGACGTAGCGCTCTTCGAACAGCACGCTGCTATGCAACTCGTTGGGCATTTCCGGGAACACTCCGGCGGCCACATCGATGTCACCGTTGAGCACCCCCTCCAGCATGCCTTCGCGGCTGGCGTGGCTGATTTGCAGGTCGATGCCCGGCGCCTCGCGGCGCAAGATGCGGATCAGCCCGGGCAGGATGATGGCCGCGCCGTAGTCGGACATCGCCACACGAAAGGTCCGCCGCGCAGTGGCCGGATCGAACGTGTTCGGCGCCAGCAGCGACTGCACCTGGGCCAACGCTTCGGCCAGTGGCGCAACCAGTTCCAGCGCCCGCGCCGTAGGCACCAGCGTCGAACCGGCGCGCACCAGCAGCGGATCGCCGAGCAAGTCGCGCAGCCGCGCCAGCGCATGGCTGACCGCCGGTTGACTCAGGTGCAGCCGCTCAGCAGCGCGGGTGACGTGTTGCTCGCTGAGCAAGGCATCGAGGACCACCAGCAGGTTCAAATCAATACGGCGTAGATCATTCATCTCGTGCATGTTCTGGATGATAAAACGGAATTTAAATCTGCGCGACGAATACTCTAGAGTCCAGAAAAACCTGTTGGAGAGTGATCATGAGTACGTTGCAGTGGGTCGGTTTATTGCTGCTGGCCGCGTTTGCCGGCGCGGTGGTGCCGTTTCAGAGTGCGATCAACAGCAATCTGGCGCGGGGCCTCGGCCATCCGCTATGGGCAACCTTGGCCTCGTTGCTGGTGAGTGTGTTGGTGCTGTTGCCGGTGATTCTGGCGTTGCGCTTGCCGCTGCCGTCGCTGGGTTTTATCAGCAAGGCGCCGTTGTGGATGTGGGCTGGCGGTGCGTTCGGCGTGTGCTTTGTGGCGCTGGCGGTGATGTTGCTGCCGAAGCTCGGCGCGTCGGGGTTTGTTGCGCTGGCGTTGGCCGGCCAGGTGATTGCGTCGATGCTGCTCGATCACTTCGGGTTGTTCGGGCTGGTGGAAAAACAGCTGTCGATGTCGCGGGTGTTGGGCGCGTTGTTGCTGATTGGCGGGGTGGTGTTGATTCAGTTTGGTGGGGCGGCGAGCAGGAATCTGGCACCTGCCGGGTAGGATTCGGAGGCGCCCGACACCGCATCAGAACATCGCCCTACAAGCAAATATCCAATTCCGCTCAGTATTGCAGGAAGTGTCTGATTCAGGCCCGAAGTCGTGTTCCGTAAAGTCTGGCAATACACACAAATTGCAACGACCCACGGATTGCCACGCTTAAGGGATGCCCTGATGAACCATATACAGCAAGCACCAAACCTTTATTCCAATTATCGAAAAGTCATCGCCCTGGCGAACCAGGACTGGGAAAACGCCGAGCTCGGCAAAGTCGCCGGGCTCAATGTCGAGGTCATGGGTTCCAACCACCTGCTCGATCAATACGGACGGGAGTTACAACACTTCTGTACCACGTCCTACCTTGGCCTTGATCACCACCCAGCCCTGCTCCAAGGTGCAATCGCCGCACTGCAGGAAACTGGCACCCTGCGCGTCGCCAACTCGAAAAATCGCTGCAAGCTGGGGATTCTCGAAAAATACGAAACCGAGCTTTCGCAGTTGTTCGATGCAGTGTGCCTGACGACCCTGTCCTGCAGCGCTGCAAGTGCGGGGATCTTGCCGCTGCTGGCCAGCGGTGTATTGACCGAGAATCGCCCGCCAGTGATGGTCTTTGACCGTCAGGCGCATTACTCGATGAATCACTTGAAAGCTGCATGCGCCGACGAAACCCGTGTGATGACCTGTCCGCACAACGATATGAATTTTCTAGAAAAGATCTGCCAGCAATATGGTCGTGTGGCCTATATTGGCGATGGCGCCTACAGCATGGGCGGTGTGTCCAACATGGAAGGCCTGCTGTACCTCAAGGATCGTTACGGGCTGTTTCTTTATCTGGATGATTCACACGCGTTGTCAGCCGTGGGCCATAACGGCGTCGGTCTGATACGCCCGAGAATCCAGACGCTGGAAGATGACTGCGTGATCGTCGCGTCGCTGGCCAAGTCATTTGGCGCCAGTGGTGGACTGGTGATGCTTGGCAACCAGCGCCAGAAAAAAATCATCCAGCGTTATGGCGGCCCGAGCAATTGGTCACAAAGTCTCAACTGTGCGGCAATCGGCGCCGGACGAGCGTCAATTCGTCTACATTACACCGCCGAATTCGCCGCTCTACAGGCCTGCCTCCAGGCTAATATCCGCCTCTTCGACAGTTTGATCAGTACAGAGCAATGCCACAGCGCGATGGCAATCCGCTTGATCGACTGCGGCCAGGCGGATCTGGCCAATCGCATCGCCAGCGAGCTGGCCGAGCAAGGCTTTTTCACCAGCGCAGTATTTTTCCCGGTAGTTGCCCAAGGTAAAGCGGCCATTCGGGTAACCTTGCGTGCTGATATGGAGCCGTCGCTGATCCGACGTTTCTGCGATGTAGTCAGCGAATTGTTGCGCACACACCGCGTCGATTTCGACATCTGAGCCAGGGACGATCGATGAACGCCAGCGCCACCCTTCTTATCACCTGCTGCACTGTGTTCCTCGCACAGTTGGGCATGAGTATTTACCTGCCAGCGCTGCCGGAGATTGCCGGCCATCTGCATGCAGGGCCTGCGCAAGTGGCGTGGGGTTTATCGATTTATCTGGTCGGCATGGCGCTGCCAATGCTGCTTTGGGGATCACTGGCCCAGCGTATCGGGCGCAAACCTGTGTTACTCGCAGCATTGGGGCTGTATGGCGCGGCGAACCTGGCGTTGCCGCTGGGTTCGACGCTGGAGTCGTTCCTGTTACTGCGCCTGATTCAGGGCGTCGGCGCCAGCGGGATTTCGGTGATGGCACGGGTGCTGATTCGCGACAGTTTTCGCGGCGACCTGCTGGCCAAAGCATTGTCATGGATTTCGATTTCGTTCGTGGTGGCTCTAGGCATCGGCCAGTACCTGGGTTCGATCATTCAGGTCACGCTGGGCTGGCAGGCAATCTTCTACTTGCTCGGCATCACGTGCCTGCTGATGGCCATGATCGTATTCCGGGTCAATTTTGCGACATTGGAGGAGGCGCAAACCAATGCTTCGGCATGGCTGATTTACCGGCGCATCCTGATCCATCGCGCGTTCCTGTTGCCGGCACTGGCCGGAGGCCTCGGCTACGGGGTGATCATCGCCTTCAACACGGCTGCGCCACTGATCCTGCAAGGACCGTTCAATTGGTCTACGGTGGATTACGGTCTGCTCGGCTGGCCGATCAGTGCGGCATACTTTCTCGGGGCACTGGTGGTCAATCGCTTCGTTCTGCGCACGGGTCAACACCGGTTGATGACGTTGGGCGTGGTGCTGGTGATGGCGGGGTGCGGAGTAATGCTGCTGGGCAGTCTGACAGCCAGTTCCATCGCGCTGATGCTGTGGCTGCCCTATTGCGTAGCGGTGTTCGGACAATCGCTGAACTACCCGATCAGCCTGTCCCGTGCCAACGATGGCGCACCGATTGCGGGTGCTTACGCAATGGCGTTGAGCGGATTTATTCATCAACTGATGGCGGCAATGATCGGCGCGATTGCCAGTCTTGTCGCTAGCCCTTCGGCGTGGCCGCTGGCACTGTTATGCAGTTTGCTTGCAGTCGGCGCGATGCTCTGTGTGACATTCACGCCGACGCGCGTCAGCCCTTAAAACGCATTACGGAAAATCTCCTCGATCTGCCGCTGATCCGCCGCCCGTGGGTTGGTCAGGCCGCATGCATCTTTCAGCGCGTTGGTGGCAAGCACCGGGATGTCACTGAGCTTGGCGCCGAGTTCACGCAGGCCGCCCGGAATCTCGACGTCCTTGGCCAGACAACGGATCGCGTTGATCGCCGCCTGAGCGCCCTCTTCCGGGCTGAAACCACGGATGTCCGCACCCATGGCGTGGGCGACGTCAGTCAGGCGTTCGGCACAGATCAACGCGTTGAAGGTCTGCACATGCGGCAGCAGCACGGCGTTGCACACGCCATGGGGCAAGTCGTAGAAACCGCCCAACTGGTGGGCCATCGCATGCACGTAGCCGAGCGATGCGTTGTTGAACGCCATGCCGGCGAGGAACTGCGCGTAAGCCATGTTTTCCCGCGCCGCGAGGTCGCTGCCGTCGCGCACGGCCAGGCGCAGGTTGTTGCTGATCAGGGTCATGGCCTTCAGCGCACAGGCGTCGGTGATCGGGTTGGCCGCAGTCGAGACGTAGGCCTCGATGGCGTGGGTCAGCGCGTCCATGCCGGTGGCGGCCGTCAGGCTTTTCGGCATGGCGACCATCAGCGCCGGGTCGTTGACCGACAGCAGCGGCGTGACGTTGCGGTCGACGATGGCCATTTTCACGTGGCGCGATTCGTCGGTGATGATGCAGAAACGGGTCATCTCACTGGCGGTGCCGGCGGTGGTGTTGATGGCGATCAGCGGCAATTGCGGCTTGCTCGATTGATCGACACCTTCGTAGTCGCGGATCTGCCCACCGTTGGTCGCACACAGGGCGATGCCCTTGGCGCAGTCATGGGGCGAACCGCCGCCCAGCGACACCACGAAATCGCAGCGACTGTCCTTGAGCAGCGCCAACCCGGCCTCGACATTGGCAATGCTCGGATTCGGTTTGGCGCCGTCGAAGATCACCGAATCGATGTCCTGCATCGCCAGTTTTTCGGCAAGCATGGTCGCCACGCCAGCCTTGGCCAGCCCCGCGTCGGTGACGATCAGCGCCTTGCGAAACCCATAGTTGCGGATCGCAACCATGGCCTCGTCGAGGCATCCGTTGCCCATGATGTTTACGGCCGGAATGAAAAAGGTGCTGCTCATGCGCGTCTCCTGACTGGGGCCGAATCGACTGCTCCGATACGGCGGATGTGCACAGGATCGACCGATCGGTCACCACCGATGTTGATCTGGCTCAATGCCCGCTCGTGATAAAGTCGCCGTCCATCCGCCCTTTGTTTTGAGACTGCCCACGCAATGACCGATTTTCTGGACGTCGATGCCACCCTCGAAGACTGGAGCGCCCTGCGCGCCACCGCCGACTTCAACGGTCTGCTGGTGGGCAATGGCGCCAGTCGCGCGGTGTGGGACGATTTCGGCTACGACTCGCTGTTCGAAAACGCGCGCACCGTGGAGGAGAAACCGCTGAGCCCGTCGGAACTGAGCGTGTTCGACGCGATGCAGACGCGCAGCTTCGAGCAGGTGCTCGGTGCGCTGAAAACCACCAGCCGGGTCAACAAGGCCCTGGCCGTCAGTTCGGCCGCACCGCGCAATCGCTACTACGCGATCAAGGAAGCGCTGATCAACACCGTACACGCCGTGCACATTCCCTGGCGCCTGGTACAGGCCTCGACCCTGGCCACGCTCAATGAAGAACTGGCGCGTTATCGCACGGTGTTCACCACCAATTACGACCTGCTCAACTATTGGGCGATCCAGCACCGCAGCGAGGCGCTCGACGATCTGTTCAACGGCCCCGACGCCAGTTTCGATCTGAGCGCAAGCAGCAGCGCCAAACCGCGTCTGCTGTACCTGCACGGCGGTCTGCACCTGGTGCGCAATCAGGACGGCACCGCGCGCAAACTGACCTCGACCGAGGGCACCCTGCTCGGCAGTTTTGCGATCAACAACACGATCAAGACCCTCGACGACGTGCCGCTGTTCGTCAACGAAGGGCCGAGCGCGGACAAGCTCAAGACTATTCGCAGCTCGGATTATCTGTCGTTCTGTTATGAGCAGTTATTGGGCCACGCGCAGAACCTGTGCATCTTCGGGCATGCGTTGGGCGAGCAGGATGCTCACATCGTCAGGGCGCTGCGCCTGGCGAAACCGGCGAGCGTGGCGATCTCGATCTATCCGCGCAGTGCGGCGTTCATTCAGCATCAGAAACGCCATTACGCCAAGGTGTTCGAGGGCACCGGGATTGCGTTGCGGTTTTTTGATGCGAAGACGCATGCGTTGGGGGATCCGAAGCTTTCGGTGCCGGTCGAGGTTTGATGTAACCGGACTGACGCCTTCGCGAGCAAGCTCGCTCCCACATTGGAACGCGAACTACTGTGGGAGCGAGCTTGCTCGCGAAGCTTTTGGGGCCAACTCATTCTTCGCTGCTGTGCACCACCACCAGCAACTGCGCCTGCACCTCGCCCACCGATCTGATCCGGTGCGGCTTCTGCGCATTGAAGTGCAGCGCATCGCCACGCTCCAGCAGCACCCGCTCGTTCATGAAATCCACTTCCACCAGCCCTTCGTGGACGAACAGAAACTCCTCGCCCAAGTGCTCCTTGAAGGTCTTGTCGGTGAACTCGCGCGGCGGGTAGATGATGAACGGCAGCAGGTTGCGTTCGCTGACCTGATGCGCCAGCACCGCATACCCCGGGCTCTGATCGTTGGCCGCCAGTGACTGGCGTTCGTGGCTGCGTACCAGGCTATAGCTGTCGAGGCTGACGTTGTCTTCGGAGAACAATTCCTCGACCTTCACGTTCAGCGCCTTCGCCAGTTTCAGCGCGGCCGCAATCGACGGGGTGTTCAACCCGCGCTCGACTTTCGACAGATAACTCTTGGTCATGCCGGATTTTTCGGCCAGCGCCTCAAGTGTTACCCCAAGTTTTTTTCTCAATAATTTCAAACGGATAGACATGCGCAGCAGTTATTCCATCAAGGAAACGACGATTGATGCTTGCTTATGACACTTTGTGTCATATAGGCTCTTTAGTGTCATTTGCAATCACCCAAAGGACACCGACATGGCCAAGACATTAGCACTACCCAAAGCGCAACTGGTCAAGCAAGCGCTGACCCAGATGCAAAACACCCTGGCGGATAATACGTGGACTGACCGGCAAAAGCTGGCGCTGACCTGCCGGATCCTGTTCGAGAGCGGTCATGACTCCGGTCTGGCCGGGCAGATCACCGCTCGCGGCCCGCAACCGGGGACCTATTACACTCAACAACTGGGCCTGGGTTTCGACGAAATCACCGCGAGCAATCTGCTGCTGGTCAACGAAGACCTGGAAGTGCTCGAAGGCCACGGCATGGCCAACCCGGCCAACCGTTTCCACAGCTGGGTCTATCGCGCCCGGCCGGACGTGAACTGCATCATCCACACGCACCCGACGCACATTGCCGCGCTGTCGATGCTGGAGGTGCCACTGCAGATTTCCCACATGGACCTGTGCCCGCTGTACGACGACTGTGCGTTTCTCGAAGGCTGGCCGGGCGTGCCCGTGGGCAACGAAGAGGGCGAACTGATCGCCGGTGCGCTGGGCGACAAGCGCGCGATTCTACTGTCGCACCACGGCCAGCTGTCGACCGGCAGCACGATCGAAGAAGCCTGTGTCATCGCCCAACTGATCGAGCGCGCCGCCAAACTGCAACTGCTGGCAATGGCCGCCGGGACGATCAAACCGATCATTCCGGCGCTGGGGCGCGAGGCCCATGACTGGGTGTCGAAACCCAAACGCCACGCCGCCGCTTTCAACTACTACGCCCGGCAGAACCTGCGCCAACACGCCGATTGCCTGAACTGATTTCAGCTTTTTCCGGAGACTCATCATGTCCAATATTCACGGCATCATCGGCTACACCATCACCCCGTTCGGCACCCACGGCGAAGGCCTCGATCTGCCGGCGCTCGGCCAATCGATCGATCGTCTGATCGACAGCGGCGTCCATGCCATCGCCCCGCTCGGCAGCACCGGCGAAGGCGCTTACCTCAGCGACGCCGAGTGGGATCAGGTCGCCGAGTTCAGCATCAAGCACGTAGCCAAACGGGTGCCGACCATCGTCAGCGTGTCCGACCTGACCACCGCCAAAGCCGTACGCCGCGCACGCTTCGCTGAAGCCCACGGCGCTGACGTGGTGATGGTGCTGCCAGCGTCGTACTGGAAGCTGACTGAAGCGGAAATCCTCGCGCACTACCGCGCCATCGGCGACAGCGTCGGTGTGCCGATCATGCTCTACAACAACCCGGCCACCAGCGGCACCGACATGTCGGTCGAGCTGATTCTGCGCATCGTCAATGGCGTGGAAAACGTGACCATGGTCAAGGAGAGCACCGGCGACATTCAACGCATGCACAAGCTGCAATTACTCGGTGAAGGCCAGGTGCCGTTCTACAACGGCTGCAATCCGCTGGCGCTGGAAGCGTTTGCCGCCGGCGCCAGAGGCTGGTGCACCGCCGCGCCAAACCTGATACCGCAGCTGAATCTGGATTTGTATGCGGCGTCGCTGGCCGGTGATCTGGTTCGGGCACGTGAGTTGTTCTACCGCCAGTTGCCGCTGCTGGACTTCATTCTCAAGGGCGGTTTGCCAGCGACGATCAAGGCCGGACTGCGCGAGACGGGGCTGGAGGTCGGCGATCCCCGGTTGCCAGTGTTCCCGTTGAGTGACACCGGCAGACATCACCTCAAAGCGCTGCTCGACGTTTTGCGCTGATGAAAAAAATCCCGCCCGGAACACTCCGGGCGGGATTTTTCCTGCCTGTCGGTCAAAGACTGGCGGCGTGCTTCATCGCTTCGCGGTGGAAGGGCTGATCCTTCAGGACCTGCGCAATGAACGTGTCAGTGATCAAGCGCACATGTTCGAACTGCCCGCCCGAGGCGTTAAAGGCGCCCCGCCAGGATTCAGTGTGATTGTGCACGGCATAGACACCCAGTATCTCCTTGCCATGGCTGAGACTGAACACCACTGTGCTGTCGAAGCTCACCGGTACCGGCACCAGGAACAGCGTGAAGGCACTCAGGAACAACTGAGGCTGAAGCGCGCCGACATCGCTGTTGGCGACTACCAGAACGTTGTAGCCATCCTCGCTTCGACCGGCGCGAACTTCGTCGAAAGTGCCGCGCCGACGCAGTTCGTCTCGCAACATCCAGCTCGGCAGACCGAGCACATTGACGTTGATCGCCGGCAGTTGCTGGCTGTAGTCGACGTCGGGGGCCTTGAGGCTGTGGGTCGCCTGACAACCACCCAGCAACATGAGCAATCCCAGAAACAGAAGCTTGAGGCGCATTAGAGTTTTCCTGACAACATGGCTTTATAGACAGAGGCGCTGGGGCCGTTTTCTTCGCGAATGAACGGCGTGGCGGTGTCCAGATTCGGCATGTCCAGACGCTGCAATCCTGGTACTTGCGGGTATTTGGCACGAACCAGCGCCGCATCACGTTCAAGATGATCGCTGTGCAGGAACAGGCATGACAGCTGAAGACCGATCAGGCACCCGGCGCGAAAATCGCCGATGTAATAAGCCTTGCCCGCCTCGAGTTGCATGCCGATGGTGAAGTCTTCACGGCTCCACGTCACCGACTGCCCATGATCGAAACGCACGTTGTAGATCTCGTAACGACCGGGTTTGAGCGGCATCACAAACAACGTGCCGATGCCGTGATCGGTCTCGCGTACATCTCGCTCGGTTCGGGCGTAAAACTCGTTGTGCAGGCGTGCAGTGGCGAAATCATCGCTTCCACGCTTACGGATCATCAGCATTTGTTCCTTGGCTGAAAACCTCGTCTTGGGCCAGATGCCGACCACACCTACCACATAAGCCACGCCGGAATCGGCGGTTGGCTTGAGTTCATCGTCAATGTGGGTGGGTGACATGCTGTAGCAACCGCTCAGGCCGAGCAGCGCCGTCAGAACAGCGAAAAAGCGAATCATCAAAGGAAAAACTCTCGCGTAAACATTGAAAAACACACGAAAGAGTATTGAACGCCGCCCCTTCCATGGATTGGTCGCGAAGGATAAGCGATGTAGTGGCACATAGCCAGAATTCAGTCGCCATTGTTTTGGCGACTGAGTCGTGGAGTTATTTCAAAGCACCGGCAACGTCTTGTCCTTGATCACTTTGCTCGGCCCGTTGGCCTTGACGCTGGCGATGCCTTTGGCGCACGCGGCGTCCGTGGAGTACGACTCGCTGCTGCCGATGATCTGATGGTTGGCGGCCTTGAGGTTGAAGTATGGGTGGCCATCCTTCGTCGATTTCTTCTCGTAGCGTTCATCCAGCGGGCTATTGGTCTGCACCGAAGCAATGCCGCTGTCGGCAGCCGCGCGGGTGGTGTAGAGCTCGCTGGTGAGAATGGTTTCAGCGTTGGCGGCCTTCAGCACAAACCTGAACTGGCCGTTGCTGCTTTTGCTCACTTCGTACCATCCGGACATGCTCGTTTCTCCTTGGCGGTTGAAAGGTTTTGCGCCAGTGAGTAAAGACCAGCCCGAGATTTCTGTCGCCTGTAATGGCCTCTTCGCGAGCAAGCCCGCTCCCACAGGGTTCTTCAGCGGCCACAAAACTTGTGAGCACCTGAGAAACCTGTGGGAGCGGGCTTGCTCGCGAAGGGGGCGACTCGCAATCAGCTATTTCACCCCCGCCCGCACCACCGACAACTGCGGCTCCGTCACCCGCCGCTGACTCAGATAGCGCGTACAACTCACCCGCAGGAACGAAGCAAAATTCACCACCTCCCCACGATAATCCATCACTTCTTCATACAGCTTGGCGATCAGTTGATTGGTGGTCATGCCATCGACTTCGGCGATTTCGCTGAGGATGTCCCAGAACTGGTTTTCCAGGCGCAGCGTCGTCACCACGCCGCAGATGCGCAACGAACGCGAGCGGGATTCGTAGAGAATCGGGTCGGCCTTGACGTAGAGCTCGCACATCGGCGGATCCTCGTTACAGGGTGATCTTGGTGCCGAGCAGGCCGAGGAAACCGGCCAGCCAGTTCGGATGCGCAGGCCACGCTGGCGCAGTCGCCAGATTGCCTTGAACGTGGCCGTCGGTCACCGGGATATCGATGAACGTGCCACCGGCCAGGCGTACTTCCGGCGCACAGGCCGGATAGGCGCTGCATTCGCGACCTTCCAGAACACCCGCCGCCGCGAGCAACTGCGCGCCGTGGCACACAGCGGCAATCGGTTTGCCAGCCTTGTCGAAGGCGCGCACCAGCTCCAGAACTTTTTCGTTCAGGCGCAGATATTCCGGCGCTCGTCCGCCGGGGATCAGCAGCGCGTCGTAATCGGCCTCGGCGACCTTGGCGAAATCAAAGTTGAGGGCAAACAGGTGACCCGGTTTCTCGCTGTAAGTCTGGTCGCCTTCGAAGTCATGGATCGCAGTGCGCACGGTCTTGCCCGCAGCCTTGTCCGGGCACACCGCGTGCACGGTGTGACCGACCATTTGCAAGGCCTGGAACGGCACCATCACTTCGTAGTCTTCGACGTAATCGCCGACCAGCATCAGGATTTTTTTCGCGGCCATGGGGAGGACTCCTCTGGGAATGGGCTTGCAGGAGTATTCAAGGTAGACCTTATCGGTTGGGCCGGGTAACAACCGGCTACTACCTCGAAGACCGCGTTATCGTTCTTCGCGAGCAGGCTCACTCCTACAGGGGAATGCATTCCAATTGTAGGAGTGAGCCTGCTCGCGATAGCGTCCGCAAACTGTACGCCTAAGTCTGTGCCTAGCTGTAACAGCCCGACCCGCCCGGTTTATGGCTAGATGAAGCCACCTCCCTGTCACCTTCAATTCTGGTCACTCACATGTCCTCGCGCGAAAACACCGGCATGGCCCTCGGCCTGCTCGGGGTTGTGATTTTCAGCCTGACCCTGCCCTTCACCCGGATCGTGGTGCAGGAACTGCATCCGCTGCTCAACGGCCTCGGCCGCGCGCTGTTCGCGGCGATTCCCGCGGCAGCGTTGTTGTTATGGCGACGCGAGAAGTGGCCGAGCTGGCAGCAGATCAAAGGCCTGAGCCTGGTGATCGCCGGGGTGATTCTCGGCTTCCCGGTGCTGTCGGCGTGGGCCATGCAGACCTTGCCGGCGTCCCACGGCGCGCTGGTCAACGGTTTGCAGCCGCTGTGCGTGGCGCTGTATGCGGCGTGGCTGTCCCATGAACGCCCATCGAAAGCCTTCTGGGCCTGCGCCGCACTGGGCAGTGCGCTGGTGCTCGGCTACGCGTTGTACACCGGAGCCGGGAGCATTCAGGCCGGTGACTTGTTGATGCTCGGCGCGATTGCCGTCGGCGGTCTGGGCTATGCCGAAGGTGGCCGGTTGGCCAAGGAAATGGGCGGCTGGCAGGTAATCTGCTGGGCGCTGGTGCTGTCGACGCCGCTGCTGATCGGGCCAGTCTTGTATCTGGCGCTGCAGCATCACGGTGCAGTGTCAGCCAAGGCCTGGTGGGCCTTCGGCTACGTGGCACTGTTCTCACAGTTT
Organism: Pseudomonas sp. G3-19; assembly: GCF_054855875.1. Lineage (NCBI taxonomy): Bacteria > Pseudomonadati > Pseudomonadota > Gammaproteobacteria > Pseudomonadales > Pseudomonadaceae > Pseudomonas > Pseudomonas sp. G3-19. Next base: position 5,706,802 of record NZ_JBMPIQ010000003.1, on the reverse strand, counting down.
CTCGGCTTCTTCGCCTGGTACGCCGGGCTGGCGATGGGCGGGATCGCGCGGGTCAGTCAGATTCAGTTGCTGCAGATCTTTTTCACCATCGCGTTTTCGGCGCTGTTCTTTGGTGAACATGTCGAGCCGATCACTTGGGTGTTTGCCTGCGGGGTGATCGCAACGGTGATGCTCGGGCGCAAGACCGCAGTAAAATCAAATGCGGGAGCGAGCTTGCTCGCGAAGGGGCCGTAACAGTCGACATCATCGTTGACTGTCAGTCCGCTTTCGCGAGCAAGCCCGCTCCCACAGGATCAGAGGTAGCCATCCGAACGCAGCAGCGTTTCCAGACAGTGCTCGCTGATGTTGTAGAACGCCTTCAACTCGGCAATCTTCACCAGCAACTGAGCCGGGTCCACCGGCTCGGCGCGTTTCACCGCCAGAATCATCTTGTTCTTGTTGGTGTGTTCCAGCGAGATGAATTCGAACACTTTGGTCTCGTAACCGCAGGCTTCGAGGAACAGTGCACGCAGGCTGTCGGTGACCATTTCCGCCTGTTGGCCCAGGTGCAGACCGTATTGCAGCATCGGCTTGAGCAGCGCCGGGCTCTGGATCTGCAGGCGGATCTGTTTGTGGCAGCACGGCGAGCACATGATGATCGACGCGCCCGAGCGGATGCCGGTGTGGATCGCGTAGTCGGTGGCGATGTCGCAGGCATGCAGGGCGATCATCACGTCCAGTTCGCTCGGTGCCACGCTGCGCACGTCACCGCACTTGAACACCAGGCCCGGGTGTTCCAACTTGGCCGCGGCGGCGTTGCACAGGTTAACCATCTCTTCGCGCAGCTCGACGCCGGTGACTTCGCCTTCGGCCTTGAGCGTGTTGCGCAGGTAATCGTGGATGGCGAACGTCAGGTAACCCTTGCCCGAGCCGAAGTCCGCCACCCGCACCGGTTTGTCCAGCGCCAGCGGTGACGAGGTCAGCGCGTGGCTGAAGACTTCGATGAACTTGTTGATCTGCTTCCACTTGCGCGACATCGCCGGGATCAGCTCATGCTGCGCGTTGGTCACGCCCAGATCCTTGAGGAACGGTCGGCTCAAGTCCAGAAAACGGTTTTTCTCACGGTTGTGCTCGGCGGACGGCGCTTCACGCAATTGCTGAGGTTTGCTCTTGAACAGTGAACTCTTGCCCTTTTTGCTGTATTCGAGCTGGGCTTCGTCGGTCACGGTCAGCAGATGCGCATTCTTGAACGCGGCCGGCAACAGCTCGGCAATCACCGCCACGCCTTCGCTCAGCGGCAGATTCTTGGTGATGTCGCGGGTCTTGTAGCGATAGACAAACGACAGGTGTGGCTGCGCCTTGACCGTCACCGCTTTGATGATGATCCGCTGCAGATCCGCCTCTTCACCCACGTACTTGGCCAGCACCAGTTTGATGAAGCCGTTGTGTTCGAGGCTGGTTTGCAGCAGCTCGATGAACTGGGCGTGATGATCGGGCGCGGGTTTGGCAGACGGCGCGGATGGGGCGGTAACGGACATGAACAAGCGGCCTCGGGCGGGGCGAAACGGGAATGGCGAGTATTTTAGGGGGGATGGGGGTTGGGGACACGTTCTTATTTACCCAACGGCTTTAAAAGCGCCCTCACCCTAACCCTCTCCCGGAGGGAGAGGGGACTGATTGGGGGATATTGAAGAGGTTCACCGACTTGAAAGAGTGCCTTTGAATCCATAATCGACTCGGTTTCTCAGGCCGATGTCGAGCGCAAGACATCTCGGTCGGCTCCCTCTCCCTCCGGGAGAGGGCTGGGGTGAGGGGCTTCTAGGCCAGCACCACCAACCGATTGGGTAATTCATTCCTCACCTGCGTCACCGGCACGTGCACCTTGAGCAGTTCCCCACAGGCCTCGATGCAGGTGACAAAGCCCTCGAGCGTGCGCCCCTGCCGCACCTGCTCGGTGAACGCGGCGACGATCGCGTCCCAGCTCTTGTTGTCCAGCCGCCGGGAAATCCCCTCGTCCACCAGAATCTCCACGTAGCGCTCGGCCTCGCAGACAAAGATCAGCATCCCGGTGCTGCCGACGGTGTGGTGCAGGTTCTGTTCGAGGAACTGTCGCCGCGCCAGATTCGATGCGCGCCAGTGGCGCACGCGGCGCGGGATCAGATGGGTGGTGATCTTCGGCAGGCGAAACAGCAGGCACAGGACGATGAACAGGCCCCATTGCACCAGCAACAGGCTGTGCATGGTCAGCCAGCCAGTCAGATAATGGACGATGCCCGGTACCAGCAGCGCCAGCAGGCTGGCCCACAGCAGCGGAATGTACGCGTAGTCATCGGCGCGGGCCGCCAGCACGGTGACCAGTTCGGCGTCGGTGTCGCGCTCGACCCGGGCGATCGCCTCGGCGACTTTGCGTTGTTCGTGTTCGCTCAGTAATGCCATGTCGAAAAATGCCTGATCATTATTGTTGTGTGTTCACCAGCCGCCGGACGAACCGCCGCCGCCGAAACTGCCCCCGCCGCCGCTGAAGCCCCCGCCTCCACCGCCACCGCCAAATCCACCACCGCCGAAACCGCCCCCGCCTCCGGAGCCGCCACGGCCGGCGGGAAGGATACCGAGCATCTGGCAGACAAACACGGTCAGGATGAACAACACCACCAGAAAAACGAACAACAGCGGATGACGCGAGACAAAATCGCTCTGCGGATCGCCGCTCGACTCGTACACCGTCGACGGTTCGTCCAGAGGATTGCCGCCGAGCACCACCAGCATCGCCGCAACGCCGTCGCTGATGCCCTTGCTGAAATTGCCGGCCTTGAACGCCGGGGTGATCACTTGATGAATGATCACCGAACTCTGTGCATCGGTCAGCCGATCTTCCAGCCCGTAACCGACTTCGATGCGCAGTTTGCGCTCGTCCCGGGCGACGATCAGCAGCGCGCCGTTGTTCTTGTCTTTCTGGCCGATGCCCCAGTGCCGGCCCAGTTGTACGCCGTAATCCTCGATGGTGGTGCCCTGCAGATCAGGCACCGTGACCACCACCAGTTGCTCGCCGGTAGCTTGCTCGTGAGCCTGCAATTGCTGGCTCAACTGGGCGCGCACCGACGGCTCGAGCATCTGCGCCTCGTCCACCACCCGCCCGCTCAGCGCCGGGAACGTCAACTCGGCCCGGGCGCTGACGGCGAACAGCCAGAGCATCAGCACCAGGCCTATCTTCAACAAACGCATGGGCAACCTCGAATCAGAACTTCACTTCCGGGGCCTTTTCCGCACCGGGGGTGGTGGCTTCGAAGGTTTCGCGAATCGGCAGGTCGCTGTACATCACGCTGTGCCAGAGGCGCCCGGGAAACGTGCGGATCTCGGTGTTGTATTTCTGCACCGCCAGAATGAAATCGCGCCGCGCCACGGCAATCCGGTTTTCCGTGCCTTCGAGCTGCGATTGCAGGGCAAGGAAATTCTGGTTGGCCTTCAGGTCCGGATAACGCTCGGAGACCACCATCAAACGGCTGAGCGCGCCACTCAACTGATCCTGAGCCTGCTGGAACTGCTTGAGTTTTTCCGGATTGTCGAGGGTGCTGGCATCGACCTGGATCGACGTCGCCTTGGCCCGCGCCTCGACCACTGCAGTCAGGGTTGCTTCTTCATGCTTGGCATAGCCTCTGACGGTTTCCACCAGATTGGGAATCAGGTCGGCACGACGCTGGTACTGGTTCTGGACCTGACCCCAGGCCGCCTTGGCCTGTTCATCGAGGGTCGGGATATTGTTGATGCCGCACGCGGTCAACAACGTGGCAAGCACCAGCAGCGTGGCGACCTGCAGACGCGAGCGGTAGGTTGGACTGACATTCATCAAAGTGATGCTCCCTGGCATATTTCATAAAAAACCGACCGTGAAACCTTCTGCATCAGCGGTTGGGGCATAATCGGCCGCGCCACTGGATTGCAACGGGCCGATGGGCTAAAAAGAGGCCCTGCGCAAACGCAGCCGAGTGTCGGCGGGCGTTTTTGGCTCGGTCATTTTGAGCCTGCACCCGAACAACAATAGTCGCTCCCTAACTTTTGGCTGGCCGGCATTGCATTGCCGCTTGGGCCCTTGAGAAAAATATTCATGAAGAAGCTGTGTTTGCTGGGCCTGTTCGTCAGCCTGGCCAGTCATCAAGTATTGGCCGCCACGACCCCGGTACCCCTGGAAAACAAGGACGCGTTCATCAGCAATCTGATGAAACAAATGACCCTCGATGAAAAGATCGGCCAGTTGCGCCTGATCAGCATCGGCCCGGAAATGCCCCGCGAGTTGATCCGCAAAGAGATCGCTGCGGGCAACATCGGCGGTACGTTCAACTCGATCACCCGCCCGGAAAACCGTCCGATGCAGGACGCGGCGATGCGCAGTCGCCTGAAGATTCCGATGTTTTTTGCGTACGACGTGATCCACGGTCACCGTACGATTTTCCCGATTCCGCTGGCCCTGGCATCGAGCTGGGACATGGACGCCATCGGCCAGTCCGGGCGCGTTGCCGCCAAGGAAGCCGCGGCCGACAGCCTCGACATCACCTTCGCGCCGATGGTCGACATCTCCCGCGATCCGCGCTGGGGCCGCAGCTCCGAAGGGTTCGGTGAAGACACCTACCTGACCTCGCGCATTGCCAAAGTGATGGTCAAGGCCTATCAGGGCGACACGCCGAGCGCGGCTGACAGCATCATGGCCAGCGTCAAGCACTTCGCCCTGTATGGCGCGGTCGAGGGCGGGCGCGACTACAACGTCGTCGACATGAGCCCGGTGAAGATGTACCAGGACTACCTGCCACCGTACCGCGCGGCGATCGACGCCGGTGCCGGCGGGGTGATGGTGGCGTTGAACTCGATCAACGGCATTCCGGCCACCGCCAACACCTGGCTGATGAACGACCTGCTGCGCAAGGACTGGGGCTTCAAGGGCCTGGCCGTCAGCGACCACGGGGCGATCTTCGAGCTGATCAAGCACGGCGTGGCCGCTGACGGTCGTGAAGCGGCGAAGCTGGCGATCAAGGCCGGCATCGACATGAGCATGAACGACACCCTGTACGGCAAAGAGCTGCCGGGGCTGCTCAAGTCCGGCGAGATCGAGCAGAAAGACATCGACAACGCCGTGCGCGAAGTGCTCGCCGCCAAGTACGACATGGGCCTGTTCAAGGACCCGTACCTGCGCATCGGCAAGGCCGAGGATGATCCGGCCGACACCTACGCCGAAAGCCGTCTGCACCGCGCCGAGGCCCGTGACGTGGCACGCCGCAGCCTGGTGCTGCTGAAGAACCAGAACGAAACCCTGCCGCTGAAGAAAGACGCGAAAGTCATGCTGGTCGGTCCATTGGCCAAGGCGCCGATCGACATGATGGGCAGTTGGGCGGCGGCCGGTAAGCCGGCGCAATCGGTGACGCTGTTCGACGGCATGAGCTCGGTGATTGGCGACAAGGCCAACCTGATCTACGCCCGTGGCGCGAATATCACCAGCGACAAGAAGGTGCTGGATTACCTGAACTTCCTCAACTTCGACGCCCCGGAAGTGGTCGATGATCCGCGCCCGGCCAACGTGTTGATCGACGAAGCGGTGAAAGCGGCCAAGGACGCCGACGTGATCGTCGCCGCTGTGGGCGAATCCCGTGGCATGTCCCACGAATCCTCCAGCCGCACCGACCTGAACATCCCGGAAAACCAGCGCGAGCTGATCCGTGCCCTGAAAGCCACCGGCAAACCGCTGGTACTGGTGCTGATGAACGGCCGTCCGCTGACCATCCTCGAAGAGAACCAGTCGGCTGATGCGATTCTGGAAACCTGGTTCAGCGGCACCGAGGGCGGTAACGCCATCGCTGATGTGCTGTTCGGCGACTACAACCCGTCGGGCAAACTGCCGGTGACCTTCCCGCGTTCCGTGGGCCAGATCCCGACCTACTACAACCACCTGAGCATTGGCCGGCCGTTCACGCCGGGCAAGCCGGGCAACTACACCTCGCAGTATTTCGATGACACCACCGGTCCCCTGTTCCCGTTCGGTTACGGCCTGAGCTACACCCAGTTCACGCTGAGCGACATGGCGCTGTCGTCAACCACGCTGAACAAGACCGGCAAGCTCGATGCCAGTGTCACCCTGAAAAACACCGGCAAACGTGACGGCGAAACCGTGGTGCAGCTGTACATCCAGGACGTCGCCGGTTCGATGATTCGCCCGGTGAAAGAACTGAAGAACTTCCAGAAAGTCATGCTCAAGGCCGGCGAACAGAAAGTCGTGCACTTCACCATCACCGAGGATGACCTGAAGTTCTACAACGCCCAGCTCAAGTACGCGGCCGAGCCTGGCAAGTTCAACGTGCAGATCGGCCTGGATTCGCAGGATGTGACGCAGCAGAGCTTTGAGTTGCTGTAATTATTCAGTAACCAATGCCCGTGTGAAAGGGGCCTTTGTGGGAGGGGGCTTGCTCCCGAATGCGGTGTATCAGCTAAATTAATGCTGAATGACATGCCGCCTTCGGGAGCAAGCCCCCTCCCACATTGGAATCCACTGGGTTCGGAATTGGCGTTAACCGCGTCTATCGAGAATGTTGACCACCAGCCGATCCACCCAACCCCAGATCCGCTGCTTCACTCGCCGCCACAACGGCCGGCGCTGCCACTCCTCCAGACTGACCTGCTGGCTCAGACCGAAATCCTTCTCGAAACTCTGCACCACCGCTGCCGTCAACGACGGGTCCAGTGCCTCCAGATTCGCCTCCAGATTGAAGCGCAGGTTCCAGTGATCGAAGTTGCACGATCCGATACTCACCCACTCGTCCACCAACACCATTTTCAGATGCAGGAAGCACGGCTGGTATTCGAAGATCTGCACCCCGGCCTTGAGCAGGCGCGGGTAGTAGCGATGGCCGGCGTAACGCACCGACGGGTGATCGGTGCGCGGCCCGGTCAGCAGTAACCGGACGTCGACACCGCGAGCAGCGGCCTTGCGCAGCGAGCGGCGGATTTTCCAGGTCGGCAGGAAATACGGGGTGGCCATCCAGATGCGCTTCTGCCCGCTGTTCAGTGCACGAAACAGCGACTGCAGAATGTCGCGATGCTGACGCGCATCGGCATAGGCCACACGGCCCATGCCCTCGCCCATGTCCGGAACCTTGGGCAAGCGTGGCAGGCCGACATGCGCCGACGGTTTCCACGCCCGGCGATGGCGGTTGGCGATCCATTGGCGGTCGAACAGCACTTGCCAGTCGAGCACCAGCGGGCCGTTGATTTCCACCATCACTTCGTGCCACTCGCTGCTGTCCTGCCCCGGTGTCCAGAATTCATCGGTAACACCGGTGCCGCCGACCACCGCCAGACGCTGATCGACCAGCAGCAATTTGCGGTGATCGCGATAGAAGTTGCCGACCCAGCGCCGCCAGTTCAGGCGATTGTAGAAACGCAGTTCGACCCCGGCTTTGGTCAGGCGCTGACGCAGGTGCAGGGTAAACGCGAGGCTGCCGTAGTCATCGAACAGGCAGCGTACCCGCACGCCGCGCTCGGCGGCCTGCACCAGCGCCTGAACCACGGCCTCGGCACAAGCGCCCGCCTCCACCAGATACAACTCCAGTTCGACCTGCTCCTCGGCGCGGGCAATTTCCACCAGCATGCGCGGGAAGAATTGCGGGCCGTCAATCAACAGTTCGAACCGGTTGCCGTCACGCCAAGGGAACACCGCGCCGCGCATGTCAGCGCGCCGTGAAAATCAGCACCGCACCCACCGGTACCGACAGACTGATGGCCGACAGGCCGGCCAGGTTGCGCAGGGTTTCCAGCCCCGGCGCCAGATCGAAATCCTCGGCGTTGATCACCACCGGCTCCAGGGTCACCACTTGAAAACGCCGGTCGTCGAGACGGGTGGCCAGCAACTCTGCCGGGTATTCATGTTGCTTGCCGTGCAGGTTGACGGTCAGCGGCAGACGCAATTCCAGCTGCGCACCGGGGGCCAGATCGTTGATCGGGCGCAGGTCGATCCGGGTGCTGATGGTCGCTTCGGGGAATTGCTCGATCTGGAACAGCTCCTTGCGCATGCGCTCGTCGCGCAGCGGGATGCCGCTGTTGATCGAGTCCAGCTCGACTTCGACTTCAGCGCGGCCATCCGGATCGACCTTGCCGTGCAGCACCAGAAAGCGCTGCACTTCAGAAATGTGGGCGTTTTTCGTGCTGACGAACGACAGCCGCGACGACTCGCCATCCAGATACCAGTTGGCCTGCGCCGGCAGCGCGGCGGCAGTCAGCAGCAGACTGGCGAAGGCTGTATAGAGGGAGCGGTTGAACATTGAATACTCGTGGGGGCGATAAACCTGCACGAACCTTAACCGCCCACGCCGTTATTGCAAACTGATCGCCGCAAATCTATCGATTGGTGAAACCTCCTGTGGGAGCGGGCTTGCTCGCGAAGGCGGTGAATCAGTCAACACAAATGCTGAATGGCACACCGCATTCGCGAGCAAGCCCGCTCCCACAGGGTTATCTATTGACTTGAGGATTGAGGCGGCAGCCCTGCCGTTCGCTCAGCCACTGCGCGCGGTTGCTGCGGCCCATGCCGCTGACGGTGATGGTTTTGCTCGCGCTGTCATCGCTGAATTCGCTGGTTGGCAGCCACTGTTTCACATAACCCCGGCAATATTCGGCATCGTTGCTCATCACGTAACGACACGAACAATATTCCTTGGCCGTGTAGGCGCTGATGATGTCGGGGAACGCCCAGAGGTTTGCCCGTTCGAGCCAGATCCAGCCGAGCAGCACGATCAGCGCCAACAGCAACACCCGCTTCAACAGTTTCATGGCTGCACCGCCTTGAGCACGCGTTTGAGCAGCTCGTTGTGGCGATAGCTGCCGTCGCGGTCATCGGCGTAACGCACGATCACCAGTTTCTCGCTGGGGATCACATACAGCGCCTGGCCCCAGTGGCCGAGGGCGGCGAAGGTGTCGGGCGGCGCGTCGGGCCACGGCGCGGCGGCGCCATCCGCCGGGCGATTGAGCCACCACTGACCACCGGGCACCGCTTCGTCCTGATGCGCCTTGTAGCCGGCAAAGGCAGTGCGGTTGAAAGCGACCCAATCCTTGGGCAGCAATTGCCGGTCGTGCCAACGTCCGTCGCGGGCCATCAGCAAACCGACCCGCGCCAGATCCCGCGCCGTGAGATAGGCATAAGAGGACGCGACAAACGTACCGCCGGCATCGGTTTCCCACACGGCGTGGCGGATGCCCAGCGGCTCGAACAACGCGGTCCATGGATAGTCGGGATAACGCTGCGGGCCCACCATGTTCTTCAGCGCCGCCGCCAGCAGATTGCTGTCGCCACTGGAGTAACGGAACGTCTGCCCCGGTGGCGCGTAGGCATCGTGATCGGCAGTGAACGCGGGCATGTCGCGGTGCCCACGGGTGTAGAGCATCGCCACCACCGAGGATTTCAGCGGCGCGTATTCGTAGTCTTCCTGCCAGTCCAGCCCGGAAGCCCAGTGCAGCAGATCCGCCACGGTGATCGCCGGGTGTTTTTCCAGCGCCGGATAAAACTTCGAAACCGGATCATCCAGTTTGAACAGGTCTTCGCCATACGCCACACCGAGTACCGTGGCCATCAGGCTTTTGCTGATCGACCAGGTCAGGTGCGGGGTCTCGGCACGGGTCGGGCCGGCGTAGCGTTCGTAGATCAACTGACCGTCGCGGATGATCAGCAGCGCGTCCGTGCGGATGCCCTGGCGGGTAGTGTCGTCGCGGGGTGGGAAGGCGTAGGTCTCTAATGCCTCGACCGCTGCGCCGCTGATTTTTGCGCCAGTCGGCCATTGCTCACCGGGCCATTGCTCGGCCTGGACCGTGAAGCTGATCAGCAGCAGAAGCAGGGACAGGCTTTTGCACATGGTGAGGGCTCTTGGGGAGAACCTGCTGAGGGTAGTCTTGCCACATGACAGATGTGTGGTGTTTTTGCCACCGCCTTCGCGAGCAAGCCCGCTCCCACATTTGAAACGCATTCCAAGGGTGGGAGCGGGCTTGCTCGCGAAGAGGCCAGTCAGCCCACCGCCAAAGCCTTGGCCAAGCGCTTGGCCCGCGCCCCCGCCGCCAACTGCATCACCCCCTGATCACGCTGCCACATCTGCGCCCACTCCGGACTACCCTCGGCCAACGCCTGATCGATCTCGCCCTTCAGTGCATCAAACTGCGCAAACAACCCGCCCAACAGCACATGCCCGGCCGGGTTGTTCGGCGGCTGGCGACTCGCCTCCGCGCACCCGGCCAACAGCGCCAGCAAGCGCAGTTGCAGCGGCTGCGACCAGCCGCTGTCCTGACCGACGCCATACAACCACGCGGTCATCGCGCTCAGCACATAGACATCTTCCAGGCTACGAAACGGCTTCACATAAGCATCCCAGCCATCGCCCGCGAGCAATTCGCACAACGCGCCTTCCAGATGCAGCCGACCGTGACTGATATCCGGCATCAGCGGCAGCGCCGGGAGTTTTTCCACACGCACGCCGGGCTCGCCGGGGTAAACCACCGCCAGACTCAGGCGCGGGGTTTCGCCGGGTTCTTCACTGCGCGCGGCGACGAGCAGCCAGTCCGCCGCGTCCCCGGCGGTGACGAAATCCTTGCGCCCGCTCAGGCGCAAATCGCTGAGACGGGTCTGCATGTCCGCGGGACGCAGGCTGCGCTGCTCGGTCGCACACAACGCACCAAGACTCGGCGGCGCGCTCGGCCAGAGCATGCGCAACGCCGCCTGATACCCCACCAGAAATGCCAGCCCCGGCGTCGCCATCCGCCGCCCCCCGGCCACCGCCAGTTCGAACGGCGTCACGTTGCCCAATTGATGCAGCAAGGTGGCGAAACCTTCCGCCAGATCAGCGACGGCGGGCAGGCGTTCATGGCTTTCGAGCAGGCTGGGCCAGGGCATAAGAGGCTCCTTGAGGGCTGTCATACAAGCATCACCAAACGTTCACGGTGATGACACCGGGGCTACATAGCCTGACTTTGCACAACATGGCTGCATAAAGAAAGTCGATCGGCTGCAACCCACGACGGGTTCAAGGCCCGTACGGAGATTCAAATGACTCAGATCGCCCGCATCAGCGACACCGGCAATGAACGCCGCCTGCAAGCCGAACGCCTGATCGGCGCCGAGGCCTTGCAGCAAGCCCAGGCCTTGCGCTTCAGCGTATTCAGCGGCGAGTTCAACGCCAAGCTGAAAGGCGCGGAACTGGGTCTGGACATGGATGACTATGATGTTCACTGCAGCCACATCGGCGTGCGTGACCTGAACACCGGGCGTCTGGTCGCCACCACCCGTTTGCTCGATCACACCGCCGCCAGCAGCCTGGGCAAGTTCTACAGCGAAGAAGAATTCAGCCTGCACGGCCTCGCCCATCTGCAAGGCCCGATCCTCGAAATCGGCCGCACCTGCGTCGACCCGGCCTACCGCAACGGCGGCACCATCGCCGTGCTCTGGGGTGAACTGGCCGAAGTGTTGAATCAGGGCGGCTACAGCTACCTGATGGGTTGCGCGAGCATCCCGATGCAGGACGGCGGCGTGCAGGCCCACGCGATCATGCAGCGTCTGCGCGAGCGTTATCTGTGCACCGAACACCTGCGCGCCGAGCCGAAGAATCCCCTGCCGTCGCTGGACATTCCATCGAACGTGATCGCCGAAATGCCACCGCTGCTCAAGGCCTACATGCGTCTGGGTGCGAAGATCTGCGGCGAGCCGTGCTGGGACGAAGACTTCCAGGTCGCCGACGTGTTTATCCTGCTCAAGCGCGACGAACTCTGCCCGCGCTACGCCAAGCACTTCAAGGCGGCCGTGTGATGAGCCGGTTGCGCGTGTACGCGCGGATCACGCGGGTGCTGCTGGTGGTGGCGCTGGGCTTGACCATGGCCAGCGTCTTCGGCGTGTTCGAACGTCTGGGCCTGGCGCACTCGATGCAACGTCGGCAGCGCTGGTCGCGGTTTTTCATGGCGCGTTTGAGCAATGCCCTGCCCTTTCGCGTGACCGTGCACGGCGAGCTGCCGCAGCAACCGATGCTGTGGGTCAGCAACCACGTGTCATGGACTGACATTCCGCTGCTGGGCATGCTCACGCCGCTGTCGTTTCTGTCCAAGGCCGAAGTACGCACCTGGCCGGTGGCCGGCTGGCTGGCGGCGAAGGCCGGCAGTCTGTTCATCCGTCGCGGTTCGGGTGACAGCCAGTTGATCCGCAAACAGATGACCCGTCACCTGCAAACGCAACATCCGTTGCTGATGTTCCCGGAAGGTACCACCACCGATGGCCGCTCGCTGCGCACCTTTCATGGTCGCCTGCTGTCGGCGGCAATCGATTCGGAGGTGATGCTGCAACCGGTGGCGATCCGTTATCTGCGCAATGGCGAAATCGACGCGTTGGCGCCGTTCATTGGTGACGATGACTTGCTGTCGCACCTGATGCGTCTGTTCAGCAACGACTGCGGCGATGTCGAAGTGCATCTGCTCAAGCCGATCGCCTGTCAGGGCCGCGAACGTGCGGCGCTGGCGTTCGAAGCGCAGCAGGCGGTGCAGAAGGCGTTGTTTGGTGATATCGCCAAAGCGGCCGAACCGCGTCGCGCCGGCGAACTGATCGCAGCCTGAAACACAGATCCCCCCTGTGGGAGCGGGCTTGCTCGCGAAAGCGGTGGTTCAGCCAATGCACATGTTGAATGACCTACCGCATTCGCGAGCAAGCCCGCTCCCACAGGGGGTTACTGCGTTGTCGACGTTTGTGCAAATTCTTGAAGCTGCGGATAGAACAAACGGAAATCCTCACTCAGCGGCTCGTACAACCGCCGCAATTCCTGCATAGCCCCCGCCAGCTCCTCAGGCCGAGTCAGACGCCGCGAGATCCCGCGCAGCACCTGGTCCAGCACTTCGAATTCCTGATACGAACCCAGCCAATCATTGGCAACCATGTGCGGCGCGATTTTCGCCAGGCGTTCGGGCAATTGCCGTTCATTCGACAGCACCCGGTAAACATCGCGGGTGAAATGCTCCAGCGGCTGATCGGCGTACAGCGTCCAGTCGCGCGCCAGGCAATGGTCGAAAAACACATCGAGGACAATCCCGGCATATCGCCGCCGGGTCTCGGTGAAACGCCCGAGGGCGATGTCCACCAACGGATGGCGATCGGTGAATACATCAATCCGCCGATGCAACTGAATCGCCGCTTCAATCTGGGGTGCAAATTGCCCTTGCAGGCGTCCTTTGACGAAATCGCCGTACAGACTGCCGAGTAATTGCTCGGGGTGCTGGCCTCCGAGGTGTAAATGTGCGAGATAGTTCATGGGCGCAGCTTAGCACTGCGCGCTTTCATCGTTACAGCACACGTATCGTTATAACCCGATATACCGATTTATGCGGTCGTCAGATCAAATTCATATTGGTATATCGCGAAATACCGATTTAAAGTTCGCCTCATCGCGATATAGCGCTACACATCACGAGCATAAAGCCATGAACCTCGACCTCGACGAAATAATAAAAGCCCTGGCGCACCCAGTACGGCGAGACATTCTCATCTGGCTGAAAGACCCCAAAGCCCAGTTTCCTGAGCAGATTCATAACCACGAGTACGGCATCTGCGCCGGGCAGATCGATCAACGCTGCGGCCTGTCGCAGTCGACCGTCTCCGCCCACCTGGCGACCCTGCAACGCGCAGGTCTGATCAGCAGCCAGAAAGCCGGCCAGTGGCACTTCTTCAAACGCAACGAGGACGTGATCCAGGCGTTCCTCGACGCCATCGTCAAAGAGCTCAGCGCTCCCACAAGGAATTGATTCAAATGCCCCTCTCGCTACTCATTCTGGCCTTGAGCGCCTTCGCCATCGGCACCACCGAGTTCGTCATCATGGGCCTGCTGCCCGATGTGGCGGCCGACCTCGGTGTGTCGATTCCCGGCGCCGGCTGGCTGGTGACCGGTTACGCCCTGGGCGTGGCCATCGGTGCGCCGTTCATGGCACTGGCCACCGCCAGACTGCCGCGCAAGGCCGCACTGGTAGCGCTGATGGGCATTTTTATCGTCGGTAACCTGCTGTGTGCCATCGCCAGTGACTACAACGTGCTGATGTTTGCCCGTGTCGTCACGGCTCTGTGCCACGGTGCGTTTTTTGGTATCGGTTCTGTGGTAGCGGCCGGGCTGGTGGCGCCGAACAAACGGGCGTCGGCCGTGGCGCTGATGTTCACCGGCCTGACCCTGGCCAACGTGCTCGGTGTACCGCTGGGCACGGCGCTGGGCCAGGAAGCCGGCTGGCGCTCGACCTTCTGGGCGGTGACCGTGATTGGTGTAGTGGCGCTGATCGGTCTGATCCGCTTCCTGCCGGCCAAGCGTGACGAGGAAAAACTCGACATGCGCGCCGAACTCGCCGCCCTCAAAGGCGCCGGCATCTGGCTGTCGCTGAGCATGACCGCGCTGTTCGCCGCGTCGATGTTCACCCTCTTCACCTATGTCGCGCCGCTGCTCGGTGATGTCACCGGTGTCTCGCCAAAAGGCGTGACCTGGACCCTGCTGCTGATCGGCCTCGGTCTGACGGTGGGCAACATCATCGGCGGCAAACTGGCGGACAAGCGTCTCGGCGCGACCCTGATCGGCGTGTTCGTGGCGATGGCGGTGGTTTCCACCGTGCTGAGCTGGACCAGCGTTGCGCTGATCCCGACGGAGATCACCCTGTTCCTCTGGGCCACCGCTTCGTTTGCCGCCGTCCCGGCGCTGCAAGTCAACGTGGTGACCTTCGGCAAGGCCGCACCGAACCTGGTGTCGACCCTGAACATCGGCGCTTTCAACATCGGCAACGCCCTGGGCGCCTGGGTCGGTGGCAGCGTCATCGCCCACGGTTTCGGCCTGACCAGCGTGCCCCTGGCCGCCGCCGCGCTGGCCGTGCTCGCGCTGCTGGTGACCCTGATCACTTTCCGTCAGAACGGCGACGCCGGTCTGGCCCCCGCTACCCACTGATTAACCACTTAACTGACGAGGGTTGTACACATGGCAACTATTTTCGATCCGATCAAACTGGGCGACCTCGAGCTGTCCAACCGCATCATCATGGCTCCGCTGACCCGCTGCCGCGCCGACGAAGGCCGCGTGCCGAACGCGCTGATGGCTGAATACTACGTACAGCGCGCGTCGGCTGGTCTGATCCTGTCCGAAGCCACTTCGGTGACGCCGATGGGCGTCGGCTACCCGGACACCCCGGGCATCTGGTCCAACGACCAGGTGCGCGGCTGGACCAACGTGACCAAAGCCGTGCACGCTGCCGGCGGCAAGATCGTCCTGCAACTGTGGCACGTCGGCCGCATCTCGCATCCGTCGTACCTCAACGGCGAAACCCCGGTCGCGCCGAGCGCCATCCAGCCTAAAGGTCACGTCAGCCTGGTGCGTCCATTGGCCGACTATCCGACCCCGCGAGCTCTGGAAACCGCTGAAATCGCCGAGATCGTCGAGGCCTACCGCACCGGTGCCGAAAACGCCAAAGCCGCCGGTTTCGACGGCGTGGAAATCCACGGCGCCAACGGCTACCTGCTCGACCAGTTCCTGCAAAGCAGCACCAACCAGCGCACCGATAACTACGGTGGCTCCCTGGAAAACCGTGCGCGTCTCCTGCTGGAAGTGACTGACGCAGCGATCGACGTCTGGGGCGCCGGCCGTGTCGGCGTGCACTTGGCACCCCGCGCCGATTCCCATGACATGGGCGACGACAATCTGGCCGAGACTTTCACTTATGTGGCTCGCGAGCTGGGCAAGCGCGGCATCGCCTTCATCTGCTCCCGCGAGAAAGAAGGCGCCGACAGCCTCGGCCCACAGCTGAAAGAAGCTTTCGGCGGCGCGTACATCGCCAACGAACGCTTCACCAAGGACAGCGCCAATGCGTGGCTGGCTGAAGGCAAGGCTGACGCGGTAGCGTTCGGCGTACCGTTCATTGCCAACCCGGATCTGCCGGCACGCCTGAAGGCCGACGCACCGCTGAACGACGCACGTCCCGAGTTGTTCTACGCGAAAGGCCCGGTCGGTTATATCGATTATCCAACGCTGTAAACAACAACAACTAACAAGTAAGCCCCGCCTCGAAAGAGGCGGGGCTTTTTTTATTTTCATACATTTAAAGATTCGCCATCAGAACAATATAAACCTAAGCTCCGCCCAGCAACTCATCAATTACAACCCACCAACTTAATCAAGCAAGGTTATATAAAAATGAATGATACAGATCCAAACAAACTTACATTCCTTCTGCAAATCACCAATGCCACGGACTCTACTTTCTGGCTTGACGATGCCTCTCCAAAGCACCCACCCTTGACGCGTATCGACAAGATCCTCCCTTACCAGACCGTCTTTATGCTGTTTGAAGGAGATCCTCATCTGAAACAGGACATCGTTATTGATTACGATATCAAAAAAGAGGTATTCAACACTTACATCTGCTACACCAACTACAAGCAGAAAGTACGGTTCGACACTACGCTCAGTTATTGCTACCGACAAATGGCGGGGCACAGGGCTCCAAAAGTCGAACTTTTCTGGGATACCAACGCGTTCTCTGTTGGCGCCGAACCCATCACCTGCGGCGCAGCATTGGAAAATGAAAACCCGGTTTACCCTTACAGCTATAAGATGATCGCATTCATGACGCCATCGGCCTGATAGAGAGTTACCTGCTCATGCAGTAACGGTACGGACTACGCTGACATTATAGAGGCGCGAGCAAACTAAAGGCCGTGGCTCGAGCCCATCGGAAGTAACGCAGCCTGGTGGTGAGGATCGGGCAAAGGGAACTCAAAAACGAAACGGATCGGTTGGTGCGTATCGGCTGCTCGGCGCCCTTTTAGCCCGAGTCGTTAACATTCATTCACACAGTCGACACAAAACCCCTACAAAATACGTAGCTCGCTACCTATCAACCTGGCCATCGTACGTATATAAAAGCACTCCATTACAAAAAGACTTGAAGCAGGGACATTTCCCCGCTTCAAGTCTTGACACGGACAGATTTAATTACGCATTTTGTTTCATTTGCGCAGGCTAGGGCTCAGGCGCAGCATATCAAGCCCTGTATCGACCCAGCGCTCGGCTTCGGCATGCAATTGAAAGCTGTCCGGCGCCAACAGCCATCCATACAGGAGGCCATCGATATACGCATGAATGCTGATGGCCGCCCGGGCAGTGTCGAGATCTTCCGGCAACTGGCCGCGATTGACCGCATTACGCAGGGTCAGACCGATGCGCAGGTTGCAATCGAGACTGGCCGTGCGGCGCTGCTGGCGCAGATCGCACATTTCATCGGTGAATTCGCACTTATGAAACAGAATCTCGTTGATGCGACGGGTCTTCGGATCCAGGGCTACCTGATGAAACAGATGGATCAACAGCTTGCGCATGCACCCCAACGGGTCGAGTTCGTCCTCGCTCTCGCTGGCCTTGGCCAATTCATCCAGCGGTTCATGCAGGCTGTCGAGCATCGCCTGCACCAGATCGGCCTTGTTGCTGAAATGCCAATAGATGGCACCGCGCGTCACGCCGGCCATCGTCGCGATATCCGCCAGGGTCGTGCGGGCCACACCCCTTTCATAAAACGCTTTCTCGGCCGCTTCGAGAATCTGGCTGCGCGTTTCCTGAGCTTCCTCTTTGGTACGACGGACCATGGCAGTAAAACCTCAAACAGGATGTTTCAGGGATGGCTGAATATCCGCTGAATAAAGAGGGGGCTGATCTCTCACGAATCGGCTCCCCGGCCTACAATTTCAAACCTTGCGACGCATTTTGTAACAGGGTGGGTACGACGCCAAGCTATTTACAAACAACCATGAACGTAAGTATATTCCTTAGCAAGCTACTTATCCACTCGACCCGATTTTTTTACCCTTTCACACTTCTTGTGCGCAATGTGCGCGCCTGACCCGAGGATCTTCATGCAATTCAAGCCAGCTGTTACCGCTCTGGTCACTGCCGTCGCCCTGGCATCGCTGCTCAGCGGATGTAAAAAGGAAGAAGCGGCCCCAGCCGCTCCGCCTCCTCAGGTCGGCGTCGTCACCCTGCAACCACAAGCGTTCACCCTCACGTCGGAACTGCCGGGGCGCACCAGTGCGTACCGCATCGCTGAAGTTCGACCACAGGTCAACGGCATCATTCTCAAACGTCTGTTCAAGGAAGGCGGCGACGTCAAAGCCGGCCAGCAGCTGTATCAGATCGATCCGGCAGTCTATGAAGCGACCCTGAAAAGCGCCGAAGCCAACCTGCGTTCGACCAAGTCGATCTCCGACCGCTACAAGCAACTGGTCGACGAGCAGGCTGTGAGCCGCCAGGAATACGACACCGCCGTGGCCAATCGCATGGAATCGGAAGCGTCGCTGCAGAGCGCGCAGATCAACGTGAAATACACCAAGGTCTACGCGCCGATCTCCGGCCGTATCGGCCGTTCCTCGGTGACCGAAGGCGCACTGGTCAGCAATGGTCAGGCCGACGCGATGGCGACGATCCAGCAACTGGACCCGATCTACGTCGACGTTACCCAGTCCTCGGTTGAGCTGCTGGAACTGCGCCGCGAGCTGGAAAGCGGTCGTCTGCAGAAGGCCGGCGACAACTCGGCAGCGGTCAAGCTGACCCTTGAGGACGGCAGCCAGTACAAGCTCGACGGTAAGCTGGAATTCTCCGAAGTATCGGTTGATCCGACTACCGGTTCCGTGACCCTGCGCGCCGTGTTCCCGAACCCGGATCACACCCTGTTGCCAGGCATGTTCGTCCGCGCCCAGTTGCAGGCCGGGGTCAACGCCGCGGCCATTCTGGCGCCGCAACAAGGCGTGACCCGTGACCTCAAGGGCACTCCGACCGCACTGGTCGTCGGCCCGGACAACAAGGTTGAACTGCGTCAGCTCAAGGCCAGCCGTACCGTTGGCAGCCAGTGGCTGATCGAAGATGGCCTGAAAGCCGGCGATCGTCTGATCACCGAAGGCCTGCAATATGTTCGCCCAGGTGCTCAGGTCAACCCGACCGAAGCGACCAACGTAGCCAAGAACCCGGCCCCCGCTCAAGCAGCTGACAAAGCCGCTGGCGGCAAAGGGGAGTAACTCATGTCGAAATTTTTTATCGACCGTCCGATTTTCGCCTGGGTAATTGCCCTGGTGATCATGTTGGTCGGGGCATTATCGATCCTGAAATTGCCAATCAACCAGTACCCGAGCATTGCACCGCCGGCCATCGCGATCTCCGTGACCTACCCGGGCGCTTCGGCGCAAACCGTGCAGGACACCGTGGTCCAGGTGATCGAGCAGCAGCTCAACGGTATCGACAACCTGCGTTATGTGTCCTCGGAAAGTAACTCCGACGGCAGCATGACCATCACCGCGACCTTCGAGCAAGGCACCAACTCCGACACCGCGCAGGTTCAGGTTCAGAACAAGCTGAACCTGGCCACCCCGCTGCTGCCGCAGGAAGTGCAGCAACAGGGTATCCGCGTCACCAAGGCAGTGAAGAACTTCCTGCTGGTGATCGGCGTGGTGTCGCGTGACGGCAGCATGACCAAGGACGACCTGTCCAACTACATCGTGTCGAACATGCAGGACCCGATCTCGCGGACCGCCGGTGTCGGTGACTTCCAGGTCTTCGGTGCCCAGTACGCGATGCGCATCTGGCTCGATCCGGCCAAGCTGAACAAGTACAACCTGACGCCAGCTGATGTCAGCGCCGCGATCTCGGCGCAGAACGTCCAGGTGTCTTCCGGTCAGCTCGGCGGTTTGCCGGCGCTGCCAGGTCAGCAACTGAACGCCACGATCATCGGCAAGACCCGTCTGCAGACTGCCGAGCAGTTCAAGGCGATCCTGCTGAAGGTCAATCAGGATGGCTCCCAGGTCCGTGTCGGCGACGTGGCCGACGTCGGTCTGGGTGGTGAGAACTCGAGTATTTCTGCGCAGTTCAACGGCAGCCCGGCGTCCGGTCTGGCGGTAAAACTGGCCAACGGTGCCAACGCCCTCGACACAGCCAAAGCGCTGCGCAAGACGATTGACGACCTCAAGCCGTTCTTCCCGCAAGGCATGGAAGTGGTGTTCCCGTATGACACCACTCCGGTCGTGACCGAGTCGATCAAGGGTGTGGTTGAAACCCTGGTCGAAGCGATCGTGCTGGTGTTCCTGGTGATGTTCCTGTTCCTGCAGAACTTCCGCGCCACCGTCATCACTACGATGACCGTACCGGTGGTATTGCTCGGTACGTTCGGCATCCTCGCCGCCGCCGGTTTCAGCATCAACACCCTGACAATGTTCGGTATGGTGCTGGCCATCGGCTTGCTGGTGGACGACGCCATCGTCGTGGTGGAAAACGTCGAGCGGGTGATGGCCGAAGAAGGCCTGTCACCGAAGGAAGCGACCAAGAAATCCATGGGCCAGATCCAGGGTGCCCTGGTCGGTATCGCCCTGGTGCTGTCGGCGGTACTGTTGCCGATGGCGTTCTTCAGCGGCTCCACCGGTGTGATCTACAAGCAGTTCTCGATCACCATCGTCTCGGCCATGGCCCTGTCGGTAATGGTTGCACTGATCTTCACCCCGGCGCTCTGCGCAACCATGCTCAAGCCGATCGCCAAGGGTGACCACGGCACGCCGAAAAAAGGTTTCTTCGGCTGGTTCAACCGCAATTTCGATCGCGGTGTCAGGAGTTACGAGCGCGGTGTCGGCAACATGTTGTCGCGCAAAGCCCCTTACCTGCTGGCGTACCTGCTGATCGTCGTCGGCATGATCTGGCTGTTCACCCGCATTCCAACCGCGTTCCTGCCGGAAGAAGACCAAGGCGTACTGTTCGCCCAGGTACAAACCCCGGCCGGCTCCAGTGCGGAACGTACTCAAGTCGTGATCGATGAGATGCGTACCTACCTGCTGGATAAAGAAGCGGGTGCGGTGTCCTCGGTATTTACCGTGAACGGCTTCAACTTTGCCGGTCGTGGTCAGAGCTCGGGTCTGGCGTTCATCATGCTCAAGCCGTGGCACGAGCGTGATTCGAGCAACAGCGTGTTTGCCTTGGCACAGCGTGCGCAGCAACACTTCTTCAGTTTCCGCGATGCGATGGTGTTTGCGTTCGCCCCGCCTGCGGTACTGGAATTGGGTAACGCCACCGGTTTCGACGTGTTCCTGCAGGACCGCGCCGGTATCGGTCACGAAAAACTGATGGAAGCCCGCAACCAGTTCCTCGGCATGGCCGCGCAGAGCAAGGTGCTCTACCAGGTGCGTCCGAACGGTCTGAACGACGAGCCGCAATACCACCTGGAAATTGACGATGAGAAAGCCCAGGCCCTGGGTCTGAGTCTCTCCGACATCAACAGCACCCTGTCGATCTCCTTCGGTAGTAGCTACGTCAACGACTTCATCGACCGTGGTCGAGTGAAGAAGGTGTACGTGCAAGGCCAGGCCGGCGCACGCATGAGCCCTGAAGACCTGAAAAAGTGGTACGTGCGCAACAGCGCCGGGACCATGGTGCCGTTCTCCGCGTTCGCCAAGGGCGAGTGGATCTACGGTTCGCCGAAACTGGCCCGTTACAACGGCGTCGAAGCGATGGAAGTGCTCGGTTCTCCAGCGCCGGGTTACTCCACCGGTGAAGCGATGGCCGAAGTCGAAGCGATTGCCAAGAAGCTGCCGGCCGGTGTCGGTATCTCCTGGACCGGTCTGTCCTACGAGGAACGTCTGTCGGGCTCGCAAGCGCCAGCGCTGTACGCCCTGTCGCTGCTGATGGTGTTCCTGTGTCTGGCGGCGTTGTATGAAAGCTGGTCGATTCCGATCGCGGTCATGCTCGTGGTACCGCTGGGGATCATCGGTGCGTTGATGGCCACCAGCCTGCGCGGGCTGTCCAACGACGTGTACTTCCAGGTGGGCCTGTTGACGACCATCGGTCTTGCGGCTAAAAACGCCATTCTGATCGTCGAGTTCGCCAAGGAGCTGCATGAACAAGGGCGCAGTCTGCGCGATGCGGCGATCGAAGCGTGCCGCATGCGTCTGCGACCGATCATCATGACCTCGCTGGCGTTCGTCCTCGGTGTAGTACCGTTGGCGATCTCCACCGGTGCCGGTTCGGGTAGCCAGCACGCGATCGGTACTGGCGTGATTGGCGGTATGCTCACGGCCACGATCCTGGCGATCTTCTGGGTCCCACTGTTCTTCGTCACGGTTTCGTCCATCGGCCAGCGTAAAATCGCCGACCCGGACGAAACGACTGAAACTCCTAAAGAGGCTGGCCAATGAGCAAGTCGCTACTCTCCATCGCAGTCGCCGCCTTCGTGCTGAGCGGTTGCTCGCTGATCCCCGATTATCAGCAGCCTGAAGCACCGGTCGCGGGCCAGTACCCGCAGGGCCCGGCGTACTCGCCGGCCCAGGCTCCGGCGCAAGCCGCTGCCGAGCAGGGCTGGAAGCAGTTTTTCCATGACCCGGCCCTGCAGCAGCTGATCCAGACATCACTGGAAAACAACCGCGACCTGCGTGTCGCGGCGCTGAACATCGACGCTTATGCGGCTCAATACCGCATCCAGCGTGCCGACCTGTTCCCGGCGGTTTCGGCCAATGCCAGCGGCAGCCGTCAGCGGGTTCCGGCCCGTGCCTCGCAGACCGGTGAAGCGAACATCAGCAGTTCCTACACCGCGACCGTCGGCATCAGCGCCTACGAACTCGACCTGTTCGGTCGGGTACGCAGCCTGAGCGAACAAGCGCTGCAACAATATTTCGCCACCGAAGAAGCGCGCCGCAGCACGCAGATCAGTCTGGTGGCCAGTGTGGCCAACGCCTACATGACCTGGCAGGCCGACAAGGAACTGCTCAAGCTGACGCAAGACACCCTCGGTGCCTTTGAAGAAAGCTACAAGCTGACCAGCCGCAGCAATGAAGTCGGTGTGGCCTCGGCGCTGGACCTGGCGCAGTCGCGCACCTCGGTGGAAAACGCCCGGGCGCAACTGGCCAAGTACACCCGTCAGGTGGCTCAGGACGAAAACAGCCTGACCCTGCTGCTCGGCACCGGCATCCCGGCCAATCTGCAAGCGGCCAAACCGCTGTCGGATGACCTGCTCAGCGATGTACCGGCCGGTCTGCCTTCGGACCTGCTGCAGCGTCGTCCGGACATCCTCCAGGCCGAGTACAACCTGAAAGCGGCCAACGCCAACATCGGCGCCGCCCGTGCAGCGTTCTTCCCGAGCATCAGCCTGACCGCCAACGCGGGCAGCCTGAGCCCGGACCTGTCCGGTCTGTTCAAGGGCGGCTCGGGTACCTGGCTGTTCCAGCCGCAGATCAACCTGCCGATCTTCAACGCCGGCAGCCTGCGCGCCAGCCTCGACTATGCCAAGATCCAGAAGGACATTGGCGTGGCGAACTACGAGAAGTCGATTCAAACCGCCTTCCAGGAAGTCGCCGACGGCCTGGCTGCCCGCCAGACCTACACCGAGCAGTTGCAGGCGCAGCGTGACTTCGTCGCGGCCAACCAGGATTACTACCGCCTGGCCGAGCGTCGTTACCGCATCGGTGTCGACAGCAACCTGACCTTCCTCGACGCCCAGCGTCAGTTGTTCAGCGCGCAACAGGCACTGATCACCGACCGCCTCGCGCAGCTGACCAGTGCGGTCAACCTGTACAAGGCCCTGGGTGGTGGCTGGAATGCGCAGACCGCGCAGAACGAACCGCTGAAAGAAGAAGCACCGAAGATGAAGCTGTTCTGATCCTCCGGTGAACACAAGGAGCCCGCCACTTGGCGGGCTTTTTGTTGCCTGTCAGAAATATTGTGGCGTCTGAGCCGGCCTCTTCGCGAGCAAGCCCGCTCCCACTTTTGGAATGCATTTTCCTGTGGGAGCGGGCTTGCTCGCGAAGAGGCCCTGATAGACGCGAGAAAAAACCCGGCTCAATCTTGCGTTCGATAATCGCCCAAAACCCGCTTTGCCCGATTGAATCCCGCCCATCGCCCCCCGCACCATTCGCTCCACAAAACCAATAACAACAGGTTCGACACCATGCTCCCGCGCCCTGTCCCGTCCGGCTGATCGCCGCCGCTTCATCCCTGATTCTGCAAGCTCGTGCCCGCCCCGAAAATGGCGGCAACGGCTCTGTTCGACCTAAAAAAAATAACAAGAGACCCTGCGATGACTCATCCAACTGCGCCGTACGCACTCCCCGGCCTAATCGCCCTGGCCCTGACCGGCGTCGCCCTCCCCGCCGCAGCCGAAGAAGCCGGTTTCGTCGAAGGTGCCAAGGTCAACCTCAACCTGCGCAACTTCTACATCAACCGCAACTTCACCAACCCGACCAAGGCTCAGGGCAAGGCTGAAGAGTGGACGCAGAACTTCATCCTCGACGCCAAATCCGGCTTCACCCAAGGCACCGTTGGCTTCGGCATGGACGTGCTCGGCCTGTACTCGGTGAAGCTCGATGGTGGCAAAGGCACCGGTGGCACGCAACTGCTGCCGCTGGATCACGACGGGCGACCGGCGGACAACTTCGGCCGCACCAACGTCGCGTTCAAGGCCAAACTGTCGCAGACCGAAATCAAGGTCGGCGAATGGATGCCGGTGCTGCCGATCCTGCGTTCGGACGACGGCCGTTCGCTGCCGCAAACCTTCCGTGGCGGGCAGATCACCTCAAAGGAAATCAACGGCCTGACCCTGTATGGCGGGCAGTTCCGCGCCAACAGTCCGCGCGATGACAGCAGCATGAGCGACATGTCGATGTTCGGCAAAGCGGCGTTCACCTCCGATCGCTTCAACTTTCAGGGCGGCGAGTACGTTTTCAACGAAAAACGCACGCAGATCGGCCTGTGGAACGCCGAACTCAAGGACATCTACAGCCAGCAATACGTCAACCTGATTCACAGCCAGCCACTCGGCGACTGGACGCTGGGCGCCAACCTGGGCTTCTTCTACGGCAAGGACGACGGCAGCGCCCGCGCCGGCGAACTCGACAACAAGACCTGGTCGGGGATGTTCTCGGCCCGCTACGGCGGCAGCACCTTCTACGTCGGCCTGCAAAAACTCACCGGCGACAGCGCCTGGATGCGCGTCAACGGCACCAGCGGCGGCACCCTCGCCAACGACAGTTACAACGCCAGCTACGACAACGCTCAGGAACGCTCCTGGCAGGTGCGCCACGACTACAACTTCGCCGCCCTGGGCATCCCCGGCCTGACCCTGATGAACCGCTACATCAGCGGCGACAACGTGCACACCGGAACCATCACCGACGGCAAGGAATGGGGCCGCGAATCGGAACTGGGCTACACCGTGCAGAGCGGCGCCCTGCGCGACCTCAACGTGCGCTGGCGCAACTCGACCATGCGCCGCGATTTCAGCAACAACGAGTTCGACGAAAACCGTCTGATCATCAGCTATCCGATCAGCCTGCTCTGAACCCGCACGCCGGCGCTGCACAAGCGGCGCCGGCATCAACCACTGGTCAGCCCGGACTGGCGATTTGTCGAGGCGCAGATACAGTCAACAGAGTGTGTAAATTCTCCAGCCTGCTGTAGGAGCCCTTAGTTTTCTTCCGTTATCTCCGGATGCTGTACGCGAAGCTGCCTTGGCCACGGAGGTCAGGTATGAGCAAGCGAATAGTTATCGTCGGTGGCGGTGTAGGTGGAACCATGCTGGCCAATCAACTGGTCGGCAAGCTGTATCCCGAAGTTCTACGCGGCGACGTCTCGATTACACTGCTGTCCAGTTCTCCCGATCATTACTACAAACCTGCGTTCATGTACGTGGCGTTCAGTCAGTTCTTCGAAGAGGAACTCAAACGTCCGGAACGCTCATTGTTGCGCCCGGAAATCAGTTTCCACGTTGAAGACGTCACCCGTTTCGACTTTTCCGGGCAGCAATTGCGCACCCGCACCGGCAAGCGCTTCGACTATGATTTTCTGGTGATCGCCACCGGCTGCGTGCCGGCGCCGGAACGCATCGAGGGTCTGCAAGAAGCCGGCGACCACTTCTATCAATACCTTCCTGCCCGGCAGCTGGCGCAACGCCTGAACACCATCGAAAAAGGCCGGATTTTCATTACCGTGTCCTTCCCGCAGACACCGAACGTCCCGCACCAATGCGGAATCGCGCCCGTGGAAACGACATTGATGCTGGATGACTTGTTGCGTCGCCGGGGCGTTCGCGAGCAAGTGGAAATCATCTACACCTACCCGACGGTTGCCCAGCTATTGCGCAATTGTCTGTTCTTGCAGCGCCCCACGGGTGAAATTCTGCCGAGCATTTTTGCCCGGAAAAACATTCAATTTCAGCGCGGCTTCACCCTGAGCCATGTGGATCCTGATGCAAAAATCGCCTACTCAGCCGAGGGCGATGAGCAACCCTTCACTATTCTGATGGCTACTCCACCCATCCAGGCCGTCGAGGTGGTGCGTGAGTGCGGCATCTCACACGCCGCCAATGATGAAGGATGGCTGCCGACCAATCACGAAACGCTGCAGGTCTACGGTCTGGAGAATGTCTACGTGATCGGCGACACCGTCGACCTGCCGGTCAGCAAGGCCGGCGGCGCCTGTCATAACCAGGCGCCGGTAATCGCCAACAACATCACCGCCCAGATCCGTCTTGGCGCACCCAACTCGGTATACGACGGTCGGGTACAGGCGGTAGCCCAAATGGGCCTGAATGCCGGGATGCCACTGTGGTACGACTACGCCCACGATGTGTTGCCGACACCCCCGACCAAATTGGGCGGTCTGCTCAGAAACGGTTTCAATCGCGGTCTTTACTGGGCGGTGGCCCGGGGAATGCTTTGACCCTGCACAGGGAGGAGTGATTGCTCATGAACATGCCCAAGGAAATGTCAGGCACGCCCGGGTTCACTGCCTTGATGGCAAAACTGCAACCGTTAATCGATGGCGGACGCCTGGAGAATATTGTCGACCTGCTTTCCCTGGTTTCCGATATCGCCGATCTGCTCGACGCGGCCATGGTGGAAAAACTCGCGCAATTGTTCGAGAGCGGCACAGCCGCCACCTGGACAGTCAGTAATGCAGTGCGCGTGGCCAAAGCCGAAGTATCGGCACAGTCAGCGGCGCCGGGCACTCTGGCGTTGCTCAAACTGCTGAATGAAGAGGACACACGCAAAGGCGTGGCCGTTGTCCTGAAAACCCTCAACGTCATTGGACGACAACTGTAAATCCGCCAGAGAGGACCTCCTCATGAGCGCCAAACTCGAAACGGCAGGGAACGCCTGCACCCACTGGGACGCCAAGGCTTACCAGCAGTTTTCCCGTCTCAGGCAACGCCCGGTCAACGAATTGCTCGACCGTGTCGACCTGCACGACCCCAGACGAATTTATGACCTGGGTTGCGGCACCGGCATTGCCACGCGACTGCTGGCCGAGCGCTGGCCGCGTGCGCAGTTGCTGGGTGTCGACAGCTCGCGGCAGATGCTTGATCAGGCCCGGTGCCTGCCGATCAACGCCCAATGGCAAGAGTGCGACCTGCTCGACTGGCAACCCGAACAACCGGCCGATCTGCTGCTCGCGGCGGCGGTGCTGCATTTCATTGGCGATCATCAACACCTGCTGCCGCGCCTGCTGGGGTATCTGCGCCCCGGTGGCTGTCTGGCGGTGCACATGCCGGACTGGCGCGATGCCTTGTGGTATCGACTGATGCTCGACACCCTCAACCATGCCGGACCGGGACACACCCCCATCGGCACACCGCAACTGCGCCGATGCATGGCGGCGCGGCCGTTGTTGACACTGGAGGACTACTATCGCTTGCTCGCGCCGCTGACCACGTCGCTGGAGATCTGGGAAACCGAGCAATTGCAGGTGGTTGGCGGCAAATCGCCGGTGTACGACTGGGTGAAGGTCTCGGCGCTGCGGCCGGTGATGCAGACGCTGACGTCACAGGAACAGGCGCGGTTTATCTACCACTACCTGATGCGGGTGCATAAGCATTACCCGCCCGAGAAAAACGGGCAGACTCTGTTTCCGTTCAAGCGGATTTTCATTGTCGCCAAGGTCTGAGTGTCTGTGCTGATTGATGCATCACGGCGTCTGCCGCTTTCGCGAGCAAGCCCGCTCCCACAGGGAAATGCATTCTAAATGTGGGAGCGGGCTTGCTCGCGAAGGCGTCAGTTCAGGCACCATCACTCCCGGGATTCGACTCCCAGCTCATCCCACACCGACTCCGCCAGATGAAACGTGGCATTCGCCGCCGGGATCCCGCAATAAATCGCGCTCTGCATGATCACTTCCTTGATCTCGCTCCGGCTCACACCGTTGTTGGCCGCCGCACGCAGATGCAATTTCAGCTCGGCCTCGCGGTTCATCCCGATCAGCATGGCGATGGTGATCAGGCTGCGCGTGTGCCGTGGCAGGCCCGGGCGGGTCCAGATGTCGCCCCAGGCGTGACGCGTGATCATCTCCTGGAATTCCGAGTTGAACTCGGTCAGCGCATTCAGGCTGCGATCAACGTGGGCATCGCCCAATACCGCGCGGCGTACTTGCAGGCCTTCGTCGTAACGTTGTTTCTCGTCCACAAACTTCCCCTCACTGAGCGTTCAGAAACGCCAACACACGATCACTGAAAGCGGCACCGGCCTGCACGTTGGACAGGTGCGCAGCATAGAACTCGGCGTACTCGGCGCCGCGCACATGCTCCTGAATGAAATGCCCGCCGGACGGTGGCGTCACCGCATCTTCGGTACCCGCGATCACCAGAAGCGGCAGGTTGATCGAGGCCAGTTGCTCACGGAAATCGGCATCGCGCACCGCCGCGCAATTGGCCGCATAACCTTCAGGCGAAGTCGCCGCGAGCATGTCGGTAATTTTCTTCGCCGCGGCCGGATTGGCAGCGGAAAAATCAGGCGTGAACCAACGGGCAATCGACGCATCACGCAATGCGACCATCGCTGCCGGGCCATCACGCAACACGGTTTCGATGCGCGGATTCCACACCGACGGGTCGCCGATCTTCGCGGCGGTGTTGCACACGATCAATTTGTGCAGACGATGACCGGCATTGATCCCCAGCCACTGGCCGATCAACCCGCCCATCGACAATCCGCAGAAATGCGCGCGTTCGATGTGCAGCGCATCCAGCAAGCCGAGCACGTCGCGGCCCAGTTGCTCGATGCTGTAAGGCCCCGGCGTCACCAGCGACTGGCCGTGACCACGGGTGTCGAAACGCAGCACCCGGAAATGCTCGGTGAATGCCGGCATCTGCGCGTCCCACATGTGCAGGTCGGTGCCCAGCGAGTTGGACAGCACCAGCACCGGTGCGTCGACCGGGCCTTCAATAACGTAATGCAGTTCGCCATCGGCGAGTTGAACGAAAGCCACAGCCCTCTCCTTTCAGACAGACAATGCGTTGTGTTCGGCCACTGCGCGCTCGACCCAGGCTTGCGCCTGGCCGAGGTAATGCGCGGGGTCGAGCAGATGATCGAGTTCGGTGCTGCTCAGTTCGGCGGTCACTTGCGGCTCGTCGCCGAGTACCGCACGCAGGTGGCGCTGTTCGGCCACCGCACGTTTGCAGCATTGTTCGAGCAGGTGATGCGCGGTGTCGCGACCGACCCGTTGCGCGAGGACGATGCTCACCGCTTCGGCCAGCACCAGCCCTTGGGTCAATTGCAGATTGCGCGCCATGCGTTCGGCATCGACCTCCAGACCATCGGCCAGCAGGCGCGCCTGTTGCAGCGCACCGGACACCAGGCAGCAGATCTCCGGCAGGGTTTCCCATTCGGCATGCCACAGCCCGAGGCTGCGTTCGTGCTCCTGCGGCATGGCGCTGAACAGCGTCGAGACCAGCCCCGGTACCCGGGTCGCCGCGCCGATCAACACCGCTGCGCCGACCGGATTGCGCTTGTGCGGCATGGTCGACGAACCGCCCTTGCCCGGCGCCGACGGCTCGAACACTTCCGCCGCTTCGGTCTGCATCAACAGACTGACGTCGCGCCCGAGCTTGCCGAGGCTGCCGGCGATCAAACCGAGTACCGCGCCGAACTCGACGATGCGATCACGCTGGGTGTGCCACGGTTGTTCCGGCAAGCTCAGTTGCAGCTCTTCGGCCAGCGCCTGGGCGATCGGCAATGCTTGCTCGCCGAGTGCCGCGAGGGTGCCGGAAGCGCCGCCGAATTGCAGCACCAGCAGCCGTGGTTTGAGTTCGCGCAGTCGCTGACGGCTGCGGGTTACCGCGCCGAGCCAACCGGCAATCTTCATCCCGAGGGTCACGGGCGTGGCGTGCTGCAGCCAGGTGCGCCCGGCCAGTGGCGTCGCCGCATGCCGTTGGGCTTGGGTGGCGAGCGAATCGGCCAGCGCTGCCAGATCGCTTTCAATCAGCTCCAGCGCCTGCCGCAATTGCAGGACCAGCCCGGAATCCATCACGTCCTGACTGGTAGCGCCCAAATGCACATAGCGCTCGGCCTCGGCACTGCTCGCGGCGATCTGCTTGCCCAATGCCTTGACCAGTGGAATCGCCGAGTTGCCGGCCGTGGCAATCGCCTCGCCCAGCGCCGCGAAGTCATACAGACCGGCATTGCAAGCGGCGGCAATCGGCGCCACGGCAGACGCCGGAATCACCCCGACCCGCGCCTCGGCACGGGCCAGCGCCGCTTCGAAATCGAGCATGGCCTGCACCCGGCCCTGATCGCAGAACACCTCGCGCATGTCGCGGGCAGTGAAGTAGGCATCGAACAATTGATTGCCCGGTCGCTGAGTCATAAACAGTCCTTGCCGGCGCGGGCCAATGCGGCCCGCGCACATCGGTTTACAGATCGTGGTGCAAGTACGCCGCCTGTTTCGGCAGGCGCAGGCTGAACAGGAACGCCACCGCCATCATCACCGTGACGTACCAGTAGAACGCGTTTTCCATGCCCCCGGCCTTCAGGCTCAGGGCCACGTATTCCGCCGAACCGCCGAAGATCGCGTTGGCCACCGCATAGGCCAGACCGACGCCGAGGGCGCGGACTTCCGGCGGGAACATTTCGGCTTTCACCAGGCCGCTGATCGAGGTGTAGAAACTGACGATTGCCAGCGCCACGGTGATCAGCGCAAAGGCCAGAATCGGGCTGCTGATGCTTTTCAGGCTCAACAGGATCGGCACAGTGAACAGCGTACCGAGCGCGCCGAACCAGAGCATCGAATTACGTCGGCCGATCTTGTCGGCGAGCATGCCGAACAGCGGCTGCATGCACATGTACAGGAACAGCGCGCCGGTCATGATGTAGCTGGCGGTCTTGGCGTGCATGCCGGCGGTGTTCACCAGGTACTTCTGCATGTACGTGGTGAAGGTGTAGAAAATCAGCGAGCCACCGGCGGTGTAACCGAGCACGGTGATGAACGCGGCTTTGTGATCACGGAACAGCGCGCGGATGCTGCCGGCGTCCTTGTTCTCGCGCATTTCCTTGCTGGTGGTTTCTTTCAGGGAGCGACGCAGGAACAGCGAAATCACCGCCGCCACCGCACCGACCACAAACGGAATGCGCCAGCCGTAAGCACGCAGTTCATCTTCATTGAGAAACTGCTGCAGGATCACCACCAACGACACCGCCAGCAGTTGCCCGCCAATCAGCGTCACGTACTGGAACGAGGCGAAAAAGCCGCGCTGGCCCTTGAGCGCGACTTCACTCATGTAGGTGGCGGTGGTGCCATATTCGCCACCCACCGACAGGCCTTGCAGCAGCCGCGCGAACAGCAACAGCAGCGGAGCCCAGACGCCGATGCTGGCGTAGGTCGGCAGACAGGCGATGAGCAGGGAGCCGAAGCACATCATCAGCACCGAAATCATCATCGAGGTCTTGCGGCCTTTCTTGTCCGCCAGCCGCCCGAAAATCCAGCCGCCAATCGGGCGCATCAGAAACCCGGCAGCGAACACCCCGGCCGTGTTGACCAGTTGCACCGTGGGGTTGTCGGAGGGGAAAAACGCCGGGGCGAAATAGATCGCGCAGAAGGCGTAGACGTAGAAGTCGAACCATTCGACGAGGTTGCCGGACGAGGCACCGACAATGGCGAAGATGCGCTTGCTGCGCTCCTCGCCGGTGTAATGAGCGGTGGTAGTGGTCATTGTTTTTTACTCTGAAGGGACAGGTGAGAGTCTAGACACACTTCGCAACAGTCCCGTTCCACAGATACATCCACGAGGCATTACACAACCCCTCCTCTGAAAGAGGGCTTGTGGCGAGGGGATTCATCCCCGATCGAGTGCGCAGCACTCGCAAATCTGGCAGACGCGGTGTGTCAGTTTCACCGTGAACTCCGGTCTTGGGGCTGCTTCGCAGCCCATCGGGGATAAATCCCCTCACCACAAACTCACTCCAATGGAACGAGGTGCGATCAATAATCGAAGAACACCGTCTCCGCCTCAGTGCCCTGCAAAATCACATTCCACTGATACACACCCGCCGCATCCGGCTTCGCCAGCAACGTCCCGCGGCGCTCCGCCGGCACACATTCCAGCAGCGGATCATTGACGTTCGCCGGATCGCCTTCGAAGTAGATGCGTGTCAGCAAGTGCTTGACCAGACCACGGGCAAACACCAGCACCACCAGATGCGGGGCCTGGGTCGAGCCCTTCAGGCCTTCGACCGTGCCCGGTTTGATCGTGGTGAAACGGAAGCGCCCTTCGGCGTCCACCGGCACCCGGCCGAAACCTTCGAAGTGCGGGTCCAGTGGTTTGTCCTGCTCGTCTTCCGGGTGCGCGTACTTGCCGGCGGCGTTGGCCTGCCAGACTTCGAGCATCGCGTCGTTGACCACATCGCCGTTGCCGTCAACGACTTGGCCGGTGATCGCCACGCGCTCGCCGAGGGTTTGTTCGACCGCGAGGTTTTCGCGATTCAGCCAGGTCAGGCCGATGTGGTAGTACGGCCCGACGGTGTGGGACGTGGTGGCAGTCAGCGTCATCTTATTTCTCCATCGGCGTGGCGTCGCGGCCGCGCAAGACGATGTCCCAGCGATAGCCGAGGGCGTAGGACGGAATGGTTTTTTCCAGATCGAAAGCGGCGATCAGACGTTCCTTGGCGGAGGTGTCCGGCACGCAGTTGTAGATCGGGTCGTAGGCCAGCAGCGGGTCGCCGGGGAAATACATCTGCGTCACCAGACGGGTGAGGATGCTCGGCCCGAACAGCGAGAAATGGATGTGCGCCGGGCGCCACGCGTTGTGGTGGTTGCCCCACGGATAGGCGCCGGGCTTGATGGTCTGGAACTGATACCAGCCATCGGCGTCGGTCACGGTGCGGCCGGTGCCGGTGAAGTTCGGGTCCAGCGGTGCGTCGTGCAGGTCGCGCTTGTGGTTGTAGCGACCGGCGGCGTTGGCCTGCCAGATCTCCACCAGAATCCCCGGCACCGGCAAACCGTTTTCGTCGAGCACACGGCCGTGAATGATGATGCGCTCGCCCAACGGCTCGCCGTCGTGCTGCGCGGTCAGGTCGTTGTCTTTCTCGGCGACGCGTTCGGCACCGATGGTCGGGCCGGTGATCTCCGACAACGAATGCGGCAGAAACACCAACGGCTTGGACGGCGAGCGCAGATTGGTGGATTGATACGTCGGGTGCAGGTACTCGGGCTGGGTGCCTTCCTGCGGACGACGGTAGCCAGGCTTGTCAGTCATTTCGCTTTCCTCAGTTCTTATCAGTCGACGCGCTGCGTCAGACGCGTTCGATGGCCAGGGCCAGACCCTGCCCGACGCCGACGCACATGGTCGCCAGACCTTTCTTGCCGCCGGTCTTTTCCAGCTGATGCAGCGCCGTCAGCACCAGTCGCGCCCCGCTCATGCCCAACGGGTGGCCCAAGGCAATCGCGCCACCGTTCGGGTTGACCTGCGGCGCATCGTCGGCCAGACCCAATTCACGCAGCACTGCCAGGCCTTGGCTGGCGAAGGCTTCATTGAGTTCGATCACATCGAAATCGCTGACCGCCACGCCGAGACGCTCGATCAGTTTGCGCACCGCCGGCACCGGGCCGATGCCCATCACCCTAGGTGCAACACCGGCGCTGGCCATACCCAGCACTTTGGCCCGTGCTGTCAGGCCGTGTTTCTTCACCGCTTCGGCAGACGCGAGAATCAGCGCAGCAGCACCGTCGTTGACCCCGGACGCGTTGCCAGCGGTAACCGTCTTGTCCGGGCCGTTGACCGGTTTGAGTTTGGTCAGCGCTTCAAGCGTGGTGTCGGCGCGTGGATGCTCGTCCTGGCTGACCACGGTTTCGCCCTTCTTGTGGGCGATCCGCACTTCGACGATTTCCTCGGCGAAGTAGCCCGCCGCTTGTGCAGCGGCCGTGCGTTGCTGACTGCGCAGGGCGAAAGCGTCCTGATCGGCACGCGAAACCTTATAGTCGTCAGCGACGTTGTCGGCGGTCTGCGGCATCGCGTCGACGCCGTACTGGGCTTTCATCAGCGGGTTGATGAAACGCCAGCCGATGGTGGTGTCTTCCAGTTTCATGTTGCGCGAGAACGCTGCGTCCGCCTTGCCCATCACGAACGGCGCGCGGGACATCGACTCGACGCCGCCGGCAATCGCCAGCTCCATCTCGCCGCTGGCAATCGCACGGAAAGCAGTGCCGATCGCGTCCATGCCCGAAGCGCAGAGACGGTTGAGGGTCACGCCCGGCACGCTGTCCGGCAGACCCGCCAGCAGCAGCGCCATGCGCGCCACGTTGCGGTTGTCTTCACCAGCCTGGTTGGCGCAGCCGAGGAACACTTCGTCGATCGCGTTCCAGTCCACCGAGGGATTGCGTTCCATCAGCGCTTTGATCGGCACAGCGGCCAGGTCATCGGCACGCACGGCAGACAAACCGCCGCCAAAACGGCCGATGGGGGTACGAATCGCGTCGCAGATATATACGTCACGCATCATGCTTCTCCCGGTGCCTGGCCGTGGGCGGCGGCGGTGCGCGCTTCGAGATCGCGCAGGGCGGTCAGTTCGACCTCGGTCGGCGCCGCCGTGGTTTCAACGTTGTCGGCAAAGCGGATCGCCCAACCGGTGGCGGCGACCACTTGCTCGCGGGTCACGCCCGGATGCAGTGCGGTGACCACAAATTCGTGGGTGCCCGCTTCCGGCTCCATGATGCACAGGTCGGTGATGATCCCGACCGGACCGGCACCCGGCAGGCCCAGACGCTTGCGCGAATCGCCGCCTTCGCCGTGACCGACCGAGGTAATGAAGTCGAGCTTGTCGACGAACGAGCGCGCCGACTGTTTGAGGATAATCAACACGCTCTTCGCCGAACCGGCGATTTCCGGCGCGCCACCGGCACCCGGCAGGCGCACTTTCGGCGCGTGATAGTCGCCGACCACGGTGGTGTTGATGTTGCCGAAACGGTCGACCTGCGCCGCGCCGAGAAAACCGACGTCGATGCGCCCACCCTGCAGCCAGTAGCGAAAAATCTCACCGGTCGGCACGACAGTGTCGGCGGTCTCCGCCAGTTCACCATCACCGATCGACAGCGGCAGCACGCTCGGCTTGGCGCCAATCGGACCCGATTCGTAGATCAGCACCACGTCCGGCGACGAAGTCAGGCGCGCAAGGTTGGCGGCTTTCGACGGCAGGCCGATGCCGACGAAGCACACCGAGCCGTTCTTCAGGCGACGGGCCGCAGCGACGGTCATCATTTCATTGGTGGTGTAAGTCATTACTTGGCCTCCGAAGCAGCGGCCAACTTGGCCTGAAACTCGCTGAAGTCAGCGCAGCCGTGGATGTATTCGTTGATCCACGCGGTAAACGTCTCACGGTCGCGGGCGATCGGATCCCACGCCTGATAGAAGCGATTGTCACGCTCGGTGTAACCGTGGGCGTAGGACGGATGCGCGCCGCCGGGTACGTGGCAAACCGCGCTCAAGGCCCAGGTCGGCAACACGCAAGCGTTCATCGGGGCGTTGAGGTTGTCGACGATTTCCTCGACGGTGACGATGCAGCGCTTGGCCGCCAGTGCCGCTTCTTTCTGCACCCCGAGAATGCCCCACAGCAGCACGTTGCCCTGACGGTCGGCTTTCTGCGCGTGGATCACGGTGACGTCCGGACGCACCGACGGCACGGCCGCCAGCACTTCACCGGTGAACGGGCAGGTCACGGACTTGATCAGCGGGTTGACCTTCGGCAGGTCGGAACCGGCGTAGGCCCGCAGCACGGCGAACGGTAGGCCGGAAGCGCCGGCGACGTAGGCGTTGGCCAGGTCGGCGTGGCTGTGCTCTTCGATTTCCAGCGCATGCGGCCATTGTTTCTCGACCGCATCGCGCAGACGGTGCAGCGAACCCACACCCGGATTGCCGCCCCAGGAAAAGATCAGCTTGCGTGCACAACCGGCACCGATCAGTTGGTCGTAGATCAGGTCAGGCGTCATCCGCACCAGGGTCAGATCTTTCTTGCCCTGGCGAATGATTTCATGACCTGCCGCCGTAGGGATCAGGTGAGTGAAGCCTTCGAGCGCGACGGTGTCGCCGTCGTTGACGAATTGCTTCACCGCGTCGTGCAGCGAAAGGATCTCAGCCATGGAGCAGGCTCCCGTTTTTGTAGTGAATCGCCAGTGATAAAAAGGCGCGAGGTTCAGCGCCGGAGTCACTGAAGATTAAGCCGCTGAAAATCGCCAAACAATCCGATAATCGACTGAGTGTTCGTTTATCGAACGGATTGTTATCACCCTATCAATCACAAGCAAAAGGTTCGCGAGCAAGCCCGCTCCCACATTTGAAATGTGTTTTCCCTGTGGGAGCGGGCTTGCTCGCGAAGGCGTCGGAACATTCAACGCAAATCAAAATGACTCGACTCAGGTCGCATCCGCATGACTGACCATGCCTTTGATCACCACCGCCGTCGTCGCCAACGCCGCCGGAATCACCAGCGCCGTCAGCACCTGCTCGAAATTCCAGCCCAACCCCAGCAACGTCGCGCCCATCCACGCCCCGAGAATCGCGCCAAAGCGACCAATCCCGAGCATCCACGAGACCCCGGTCGCGCGCCCCTGGGTCGGATAAAACCGTGCCGCCAGAGACGGCATCGCCGATTGCGCGCCGTTGACGCACATACCCGCCACCAACACCAAGGTCGCGAGCAATGTGATATTGCCCAGGCTCTGCCCTACCGCGTAGGCAAACACCCCGGCCAGCAGGTAGAACGTGCCGATGACCTTGTGCGGATTGAAGCGGTCCATCGCCCAACCCACAGCGACCGCACTCAACACCCCGCCAAACTGGAACAACGCGCCAATGAACGCCGCCTGCTCCATGCTCGCGCCGCTGTCACGCATCAGGGTCGGCAGCCAACTGGTCAGCAGATAAACGATGACCAGGCCCATGAAGTAGGTCAGCCACAGCAGCAAGGTGCCGACGCTGTAGGTGCCGGAGAAAATCACCGCGAACACATTGCGCGCCTTGACGGTTTTCTGTTCCGGCACGCTGAAACTCGAGGCCTGCGCGACGGTGACCGGATCGATTGGCGACAAGGTCTTGCGTACTTTGTCGGTGCCGCGATTGCGCACCACCAGAAAACGCGCCGACTCCGGCAGCCAGAACAGCAGCACCACCGCGAGGATCAGCGGCAGGATCCCGCCGATCAGCAGCAGGCTGTGCCAGCCGAACGCAGGGATCAGCTTCGCCGAAATGAAACCGCCACCGGCCATGCCGAGGTTGAAGCCGCAGAACATGCTGGTCACCAGCAAGGATTTCTTGCGCTCCGGGGTGTATTCCGAGAGCAGCGTGGTGGCGTTGGGCATGCCGGCGCCCAGACCTAGGCCGGTGAGGAAGCGCAACACCAGCAGTTGCTCGACGTTGGTGCTGTAGGCCGAGGCCAGGCTGAAAGCGCCGAACAGCAGCACCGCGCCAACCAGCACCACTTTGCGTCCGAAGCGGTCAGCCAGCGGGCCGGAACCCAATGCACCGAAGACCATGCCGATCAACGCGGCGCTCATTACCGGGCCGAGGCTGGCGCGGTCGATGCCCCAGTCCTGGGACAGCGCCGGCGCGATAAAACCCATCGCCGCGGTGTCGAGGCCATCGAGAAATACAATCAGGAAACACAGGATCACCACTCGCCACTGATAGCGCGAGATCGGTTGGGCATTGATGAAGGTCTGCACGTCGAGGCAGTTACCTACAGCGGACTGAGGCTGGTTCATTATTTTTATTCCACGCAAAAAACGCAGTCGAACGGCGGCCGGCCGAAGAGCGGCACGGTCACAAGAATAGAAGATCGAAATCAGGCGTTGCGGTGAATCCGGCAACAGGGAATGGAGCTGAGACAGTCGGGGAGCATGCGCATGGTGAGTTGCCTCTTGTCATTATTATGGGAGTCGACAATCCGGCAGGCTCATTCAAATCTGCGCCGGATGACGCTGCCGCGACATTAATGATCCGGGGCTTTTAGCGTCAATTCGATAAACGCAACACTGTGCGTTTATCGAACAGCTTCATCAGGCGAACAACTGCGCGCTGAGGTCGCGGCTGGCACTGAGCAGACCCGGCAGGAAGCGTTGTTCCAGTTCGGTACGGCTGACGCGGCCGGCGTGGGTGCTGACGTTGAGCGCCGCCACCACCTGGCCCGACGCATCGTAGACCGGCACGGCAATCGAACGCAGGCCTTGTTCGAGTTCCTGATCGACGATGCACCATCCCTGCTGCCGTACTTCCTGCAGGCATTCGAGCAGACTTTCGGGGGTGTGCAGCGTGCGGCTGGTCTTGGCCACCAGTTCGGCATGGTCGAGGTATTCGCGCAGCGAGGTGTCGTCCAGCGCCGCCAGCAGGATGCGGCCCATCGATGTGCAATAGGCCGGCAGACGCCCGCCCACCGACAGGTCCACCGAGATCAGCCGTTGCGTGGTCGCCGAGCGGGCGATGTACAGAATGTCGTCGCCTTCGAGCGTGGCCATGTTGCAGGCTTCGTGCAGTTGCTCGCTCATACGGTCGAGGTACGGCTGGGCCGACACCGCCAGCGGCGTCGACGACAGATACGCGTGGCCGAGGGTCAGCACTTTGGGCAACAACGAGTACGTGCGGCCATCGGTGGTGGCATAACCCAGTTTGATCAGAGTGTGCAGGCAACGGCGCACAGCAGCGCGGGGAATTTCTGTGCGATGGCTGATCTGGGCGATGGTCAGGTGCCGCTTGCGCTCCTGAAACGCCTGCACCACCGCCAGGCCACGGGCCAGCGAGGTCATGAAATCCGGATCGCCGGTCAGCGCCTGGATGCGTTTGGCCGGCGAAGCGACGATCGGCGGCGCCACGGAGCTGAAGGAGTTGCGCATTTGATCGTTCATTTCTTGTCCTTGTTTCCGGCACGGATCAATGGCTATACAAGCGGCTCGCCGACGGATGTACAAGAGTCGAGTCGCCAACATCGGGCGATTATCGAACCGCCGACCGATTATCGCAATCCATCAGCCTCTGTCCTTCTTGGCTTCTTCATTCGTTCACCTGCCTGTTCATCCAACTTCGCATGTCTCATTAGTTGATTGACTTAATGGCGCCAGAAACTGAACGCGAGTCCTTAAAAGGTTTCGGCGAATTTCAACTAGCGATAAAACTTGTCAGTAACAAAACGATCACACATCCCGAACCGTTTTTAACTTGGCAAAGATAGTCATTCCCGAATCGACCGCTATAATGCACCTCAGTGGCGCCACGTTTTCACTGGCCGAGGGTGCCGCCCGCTGACCCGATGCCTATTGCCGTCAGCCCGGCCAGCGCCTGACGCTCATTATTCATGCACCGCCAGCGCGCTTGCTGAAACAGGAAACTGATGCTGCGTCAGTTTTAATCTGGTGCCGTAGCCGCCTGCAACATGGAAGTCTTGATCGCCCTGCCGATAACGCCAATGCCTGAACCGGCATGGCCCTTTGGTGGACGTGTTCAATCGACTCGTTGCCGTGCGTTTCACCAGACATTTATCTCAACTCAAACAGGTAGCACTGTGACGAAAGACGAACTGCGCGCGGAACTTGAGCGCCAGGAACAACGTTACAAGGAAGTTTACGGCGGGGAAGTCACCACCTACGCCGCGCAACCCGAACCGGAACGCAAGGCATGGCGCAAACGCCCCACCGTTCAGGATCAGGTT
This sequence comes from Pseudomonas sp. G3-19, assembly GCF_054855875.1. Taxonomy (NCBI): domain Bacteria; kingdom Pseudomonadati; phylum Pseudomonadota; class Gammaproteobacteria; order Pseudomonadales; family Pseudomonadaceae; genus Pseudomonas; species Pseudomonas sp. G3-19. Next base: position 5,666,850 of record NZ_JBMPIQ010000003.1, on the reverse strand, counting down.
TTCCAGCAAGAACTGAAAAAGATGGAAGAAGAACTCAAAACCGAAGAGCCCTGAACGGGCGATCCTGAGATTTTCGAGGGTCTGCGTCGCCACCGGCTAAAAGCACGGTGACCCGACCATGCCTTGCGCGCCCGCTATCCGCGGGCAGCGGCCCACCTCCCCCGGCCTGCACGGGAAAGGAGCGTGTCTGACTCGTTTCAGAGATATTTCACACAGGCGTTTGAGGCTCGCGCGCGCTCGACGAAATGCCTGCTGCCCGAAGGTTTTTTCAAGCTAATCAAACACTTGAAAAACCCTGCAACATGCTCGGGCATTGCACCTTGCAACAATTTAATTCGACATTGATTGCTACCGATGAGCAGGTAGGGGATCGATTTCCAGTCTTTTCTGGCATAATCGCGCCCCCTTATGACCGGGTCAGAAAACCTTCATGATCGATTTATTCAGCGGACTGGATGCTTGGGTGCTTGTGAGCCTCTTGCTCGCCCTGACGTTTGTCCTCGCCTTCGAGTTCATCAATGGATTTCATGACACCGCTAACGCGGTAGCCACTGTTATCTACACCAAAGCCATGCCGCCTCACCTGGCGGTGTTCTTCTCCGGTGTGTTCAACTTCCTCGGCGTGTTGCTGGGCGGCGTTGGCGTGGCGTATGCCATTGTTCACCTGCTGCCGGTAGAACTGCTGATCAATGTGAACACCGGCCATGGCCTGGCGATGGTGTTCTCGTTGCTCGCCGCGGCGATCACCTGGAACCTGGGCACCTGGTACTTCGGTATCCCGGCCTCCAGTTCCCACACCCTGATCGGCTCGATCCTCGGCGTCGGCCTGGCCAATGCCCTGATCAACAACATCCCGTTGGCCGACGGCGTGAACTGGCAGAAAGCGATCGACATCGGCGCCTCGCTGGTGTTTTCGCCAATGGCTGGCTTCCTGATCGCCGCGCTGATCCTGATCGGCCTGAAGTGGTGGCGCCCGCTGTCGAAGATGCACAAGACCCCGGAACAGCGCCGCAAGATCGACGACAAAAAGCACCCGCCGTTCTGGAACCGTCTGGTTCTGGTGATTTCGGCCATGGCCGTGAGCTTCGTGCACGGTTCCAACGATGGCCAGAAAGGCATCGGCCTGATCATGCTGGTACTGATCGGTATCGTGCCTGCGCAGTTCGTCCTCGACCTGAGCAGCACCACCTACCAGATCGAGCGCACCCGCGACGCGACCCTGCACCTGAGCCAGTTCTACAAGCGCAATGCCGATTCTCTGGGCGAATTCCTGGCCCTGGGCAAAAGTGTTGAAGGCGATCTGCCGGAGAAATTCCGCTGCAACCCGCAGCAGACCGAACCGACCATCAACGCCCTGCTTGGCACCCTTAAAGGTGTAGCGGACTACCATTCGCTGTCCTCGGAAAGCCGCATCGAAGTGCGTCGTTACTTGCTGTGCCTGGACGACACCGCGAAGAAAGTCGGCAAGCTGCCAGGCCTGGAAGCGCGTGAGAAGGCTGACCTGGACAAACTGCGCAAAGACCTGACCACCACCACCGAATACGCCCCGTTCTGGGTGATTCTGGCGGTGGCCCTGGCCCTCGGCCTGGGTACCATGGTCGGCTGGAAACGCGTGGTACTGACCATCGGCGAGAAGATCGGCAAGCAGGGCATGACCTACTCTCAAGGCATGTCGGCGCAGATCACTACCGCCAGTTTGATCGGCATGGCCAACATCTTCAGCCTGCCAGTGTCCACCACTCACGTGCTGTCCTCGGGCGTGGCCGGCACCATGGTCGCCAACAAGAGCGGCCTGCAGGGTGGGACTGTTCGCACTATCCTGCTGGCGTGGGTTCTGACCTTGCCGGCGACTGTGGCGCTGTCGGCTGGGTTGTTCTGGCTGGCGTCCAAAGCGTTGGGTAGCTGATAGAACGCAGCACATGAGAAAGGCGCGATTCTTGAGGATCGCGCCTTTTTTTTTGGGTTTGGTTTTGTGAGCATATCCGTTGCTGCGGTAACGGCCTCCTATGGTTCCGCCCTTACGGCGGGTCACTTTTTCCAAACGCCGAAAAAGTAACCAAAAAGGCTTCCCCCGGCGTACGGCACTTCGCTTAGGCTCAGTGTTCCCTCGCTACGGTGTCCATCAGGGGGCATCGCCTCCGGTTTGCTTCGCTGCACCTCCTCTCGATGTATGCGGCTTCGCCGCATGGCGCTGCGCGCCTAACCCCCTGATGGACACCTTCGCTCGGCCTGCCGAAGGGGCTGAAGATCAAAAGCCACATCAAGAGCAAGAGCCAAAGCCAAAGCCAAAGCCAAAGCAGATCAAAAGATCACAGCCTTCGGCAGTTCCTACTTGAGATTGGGTATTTTCAGTTGGAGATTGGTTGGCTGTCAGGCCGCCTTCGCGAGCAAGCTCGCTCCCACAGTTGGATGAGTGCATTCAGTCAGAGATCGGTCGGCTCGTAGGCCGCCATCGCCAGCAGGCTGGCTCCTACAAAAAAGCAAAAGCCGAGCGCACGCTTTTCCACCACTCAACACGATGAGCGTTAGCTCGAGTAAAGCTTTTGATCTGAGGGCCCGTCGGCAGGCTGAGTGGAGGGATTTGTCCGGGGGTGGGAGCGCAGCGACCGTTTGGCGCAGCCAAACACAGCGAGAGGAGGTGCAGCGAAGCAAACCGTAGGCGCTGCCCCCCGGATGAATCCCGCAGCGAAGGAACCCGAGCCTAAGCGAGGGCCGAACGTCAGGGTAAAGCCTTTTGGGTTACCTTTTCGGCGTTTGGAAAAGGTGACCCGCCGTAAGGGCGGAACCGTAATAAGCAACACCCGCAGCAACGGATATACACCCAAAACCCCAAGAACATGGTCGGCCCAGCGGCCGCCAAAAACACAAAAAAAAAGGGCAACCGAAGTTGCCCAAAATGCCTTGCGTGCTCATCAAACCCGGAAAGACCTACTTCTTGCGCTTATTCGCATCCTTCCAGATAAAAAATCCAAACCCTGCAAAAAACAGAACCATGAGCCCCACGGTCAGAACCCCGGCAAACACCACGTTATCGAAAAACATGACTGTGGCCTCCTGGCCCCTGCTTTGCTGCGATGGAGCTAAGTTAACCAATCGCGCAGGCGCAGAAATTGACCAGGATCAAGTCCGGTCAACACAGAAGGCAAAGGCGGGAAAATAACTGACCTGCATCAAAGGATGCAGGGGAAGATCAACGCTTTTTCGGTTTCTTTTTCGGCTTTTTCTGAGCTTTTCCCAACGGCATGGCTTGCTCGAAGGCCTTGCGCACTTCGTTCAGCCGCTTTTCGTTGAGATCATGCACACGCTTGGCGCGCTCGGTGCCGAGGTCGATCAGTTTTTCATCTTGGCTCATGACGTTCAGCGCATCACTTGAAGAAAACACAACTGCCGCATCAGAGGCAGGACTGCGCCAATCATGCAGCCTGACGCCAGCGCTCGACAACAATTGATGTAAATAAGCAGACTCAGATCTCGATATCGACCCATAAGCCCTGACGCGGCTGATCTTCCATCAGCGGCACCACCGGCACCGTGTTGTCGGCATTCAGTTCGGTACCCGGCACGGCCAGATGTTCTTCCGGGTCTTCGTCGGCTTCGCGACGGCGACGATCACGCTCCTGTTGGCGACGCTGTTCTTCGCGCGCCAGCAGTCGATCCTCTTCCGGGTCGCGTTTTTGCAGGTCGATCGTGCTTTCGTTGGAGCTTTCCTGCACCGGCACCACCGGAGGAATGTCCGGCCGCTGGCGAATCGGATCCTGCTGGGAAGTGATCGGCACAGCGCTCAGAGGGAGCATCGGTGGCAGCATATAAAGGGTCTCCTGTCAGCAGGCTATCGGCTGCGGCAAAGGCGCCTTGAGCCATCCGTCGCAAATCTGTGATCGGGTTGGCACTGCAGGAACTGCCGCAGGCTGCGATCTTTTAATCGGACATCACAAAACTCAAGTGTTTCCAAAGATCAGAAGATCGCTGTCTGCGGCAGCTTCTGCCCAGTAATCTTTGGCCCTGGAGCCTGCATTCCGTTAAGATAGCCCGCTTTTTCAAGGTGGGAGTCAGGCAGCATGGCGCAGCAGTATCAACCGGGGCAACGCTGGATCAGTGACAGCGAAGCAGAGCTTGGTTTAGGCACCGTTCTGGCACAGGACGGCCGCTTGTTGACCGTGCTTTACCCGGCCACTGGCGAAACCCGCCAGTACGCGCTACGGAATGCGCCCCTCACCCGCGTGCGGTTCTCGCCGGGTGACACCATTACCCACTTCGAAGGCTGGAAGATGACCGTGCGCGAAGTCGACGACGTCGACGGGCTGATGGTCTATCACGGCCTCAACGGGCAGAACGAAGCCGTCACCCTGCCGGAAACCCAGCTGTCGAACTTCATTCAGTTCCGTCTGGCCAGCGACCGTCTGTTCGCCGGGCAGATCGACCCGCTGTCGTGGTTCTCCCTGCGCTACAACACCCTGGAACACACCAGCCGCCAGTTGCAGTCTTCGCTCTGGGGCCTGGGCGGCGTGCGTGCGCAACCGATCGCGCACCAGCTGCACATCGCCCGTGAAGTCGCCGACCGCATTGCGCCACGGGTTCTGCTGGCGGACGAAGTGGGTCTGGGGAAAACCATCGAAGCCGGTCTGGTGATCCATCGCCAACTGCTCTCGGGCCGCGCTAACCGTGTGCTGATCCTGGTGCCGGAAAACCTGCAGCACCAGTGGCTGGTGGAAATGCGCCGCCGCTTCAACCTGCAGGTCGCGCTGTTCGACGAAGAACGCTTCATCGAAAGCGATGCCACCAACCCGTTCGAAGACACCCAGCTGGCATTGGTTGCCCTGGAGTGGCTGGTCGAAGACGAGAAGGCGCAGGACGCCTTGTTCGCCGCCGGCTGGGATCTGATGGTGGTCGACGAAGCCCACCACCTGGTGTGGCACGAAGACAAGGCCAGCCCCGAGTATTCGCTGGTCGAACAATTGGCTGAAGTGATTCCCGGCGTGCTGCTGCTCACCGCGACCCCGGAACAGCTCGGTCAGGACAGCCACTTCGCCCGCCTGCGCTTGCTCGACCCGAACCGTTTCCATGACCTGGCCGCGTTCCGCGCCGAGAGCGAGAACTATCGCCCGGTGGCCGAAGCCGTTCAGGAACTGCTCGACAAAGGGCGCCTGTCGCCTGCAGCACACAAGACCATCCACGGTTTCCTCGGCAACGAAGGCGAAGCCCTGCTGACTGCGGTCAACGATGGCGACAGCGAAGCCAGCGCGCGTCTGGTGCGTGAACTGCTCGACCGCCACGGCACCGGCCGCGTGCTGTTCCGTAACACCCGCGCCGCCGTGCAGGGTTTCCCGGAGCGCAAACTGCACCCGTACCCGCTGCCATGCCCGGACGAATACCTCGAACTGCCGCTGGGTGATCACGCCGAGCTGTACCCGGAAGTCAGCTTCCAGGCCCAGCCGGACGCCAGCGAAGAAGAGCGCTGGTGGAAATTCGACCCGCGCGTCGAGTGGCTGATCGATCAGCTGAAAATGCTCAAGCGCACCAAAGTGCTGGTGATCTGCGCCCACGCCGAAACCGCGATGGACCTGGAAGACGCGCTGCGCGTGCGCTCCGGCATCCCGGCCACGGTGTTCCACGAAGGCATGAACATCCTTGAGCGTGACCGCGCAGCCGCCTACTTCGCCGACGAAGAGTTCGGCGCGCAAGTGCTGATCTGCTCGGAAATCGGCAGTGAAGGTCGCAACTTCCAGTTCGCTCACCACCTGGTGCTGTTCGATCTGCCGTCGCACCCGGATCTGCTTGAACAGCGTATCGGTCGTCTCGACCGGATCGGCCAGAAGCACATCATCGAACTGCACGTGCCGTACCTGGAAACCAGCCCGCAAGAGCGCCTGTTCCAGTGGTACCACGAAGCGCTGAACGCGTTCCTCAACACCTGCCCGACCGGCAACGCCTTGCAGCATCAGTTCGGCCCGCGCCTGCTGCCGCTGCTTGAAGAAGCCGACGACGGTGAGTGGCAAGCGCTGATCGACGAAGCGCGCACAGAGCGTGAGCGTCTGGAAGCCGAGCTGCACACCGGCCGCGACCGTCTGCTGGAGCTGAACTCCGGCGGTTCGGGCGAAGGCGATCAGTTGGTCGAGGACATCCTTGAGCAAGACGATCAGTTCGCCCTGCCGATCTATATGGAAACCCTGTTCGACGCGTTCGGCATCGACAGCGAAGACCATTCGGAAAACGCCCTGATCCTCAAGCCGAGCGAGAAGATGCTCGACGCCAGCTTCCCGCTGGGCGATGACGAAGGCGTGACCATCACCTACGACCGCAACCAGGCGCTGTCGCGCGAAGACATGCAGTTCATCACCTGGGAACACCCGATGGTGCAGGGCGGCATGGACCTGGTGCTGTCCGGCTCGATGGGCAACACCGCCGTCGCGCTGATCAAGAACAAGGCGCTGAAACCGGGCACGGTGTTGCTGGAACTGCTCTACGTCAGCGAAGTGGTTGCACCGCGCTCGCTGCAACTGGGCCGCTACCTGCCGCCGGCCGCCCTGCGCTGCCTGCTCGACGCCAACGGCAACGATCTGTCGGCCCGCGTCTCGTTCGAAACCTTGAACGATCAACTGGAAAGCGTGCCACGCGCCAGCGCCAACAAGTTCATCCAGGCCCAGCGCGATCAGCTGACGCCACGGATCAACGCCGGTGAAGACAAGATCACCCCGCGTCACGCCGAGCGCGTGGCCGAGGCCCGTCGTCGTCTAGCGGCGGACACCGAGGAAGAACTGGCGCGCCTGACCGCGTTGCAAGCGGTCAACCCGACTGTACGCGACAGCGAACTGGATGCGTTGCGCAAGCAGCGTGAACTGGGTCTGGCGATGCTGGATAAAGCGGCATTGCGTCTGGAAGCGATACGGGTGTTGGTGGCGGGTTAAGTCCCCTGCTCTACCGCTATAAATGAAGAGGCCCGCAGTGATGCGGGCCTTTTTGTTTGTCTGGTATTTATCGGCTGATGCTGATGGCCCCTTCGCGAGCAAGCCCGCTCCCACAGTTTGGAATGCGTTCCCATGTGGGAGCGGGCTTGCTCGCGAAGGCGGTTATGCAGTCGCCACAGAAACATCAGGCTCAACCACTGCCACCAACCCCTCCTTCATCCGCTGCGCATCCCGCACAAAACACCGCGCCGCCAGAAACAGAAACACCATGGTGAAGAACAGCGCCACCGGAATCAGGTACATCGCGTCATGCAGCCCCACAGCCTTGAACGCCTCAGTCATCTGCTCGGCCCCCGCCGAGAGCATCGCCGATTTGGCGAAATGATCGGACAAGGCCCCCACCACCACTGGCCCCAAACCGCCGCCGAGCAGGTACAGCCCGGCAAAGAACAGCGCCATCGCCGTGGCCCGCAGGCGTGGTTCGACCACGTCCTGAATCGCCGTGTACACGCAGGTGTAGAAGTTATAGGCAAACAGCCAGCCGACGCTGAACACCGCGACGAACACGCCGATCTCGACCCGTCCGGCGTGCAGCGCCCACGCGGTGCACAGGGTCGAGATGATCAGGCTGAAGCCGGCAAACAGCAGCCGGCCGTTGGCGACTCGTTGATGAATCTTGTCAGCGATCCAGCCGCCGAGGGTCAGACCGATCAACCCGGTGACGCCGACGATCACGCCGGTCGCCACCGCCGCCTCCTGCAACGGCATCAGGAAGTAGCGCTGCAGCATCGGCACCAGAAACGAGTTGCAGGCATAGGTGGCGAAGTTGAAGCACAAACCGGCCATCACCAGCCACAGGAATGTCGGCACCGCCAGCACCCGGCGGATAGGCTTGTCGACTCTCTCTTGGGACACCTGCACGGTTTCCGCCGCGCCGCGTTTGGGTTCCTTGATGAAGAACATGAACACCGCGAGGATCAGCCCCGGCACCGCCGCGATAAAGAACGGCGCGCGCCAGCTGTCGAAGGCCTTGACCATCGCGCCGATGGTGAAGAATGCCAGCAACAGGCCCAACGGCAGGCCGAGCATGAAAATACCCATGGCCCGCGCCCGACGGTGCGCCGGGAACAGGTCACCGATCAACGAGTTGGCGGCCGGCGCGTAACTGGCCTCGCCAATGCCGATGCCCATGCGCACCAGCAGAAAACTCCAGAAACTGCCGACCAGCCCGTTGACCGCCGTCAGCGCGCTCCAGGTCGCCAGGCCCCAGCCCATCAGTTTGCTGCGCGAACCGGTATCGGCCATGCGCCCCAGCGGCAGGCCGGCGATCGCATAAACCAGGGTGAACGCGGTGCCGACGATTCCCAGTTGAAAATCGCTGAGGTGCCATTCCATGCGGATCGGCTCGATGATGATCGCCGGAATGGTGCGGTCGAAGAAATTGAACAGGTTGGCAAGGAATAACAGGAACAGAATGCGCCAGGCATTCGCCGCTTGGGTCGAGTTCTGCATGGGTCCGTCTCTTTATTGTTATGTGGGCTTCACTGCCGACGCATCCGAGCCCGGAACCTGCAATCTAGACAGGCCTGCCGGGGCTGTCTGTGATCATTCGTCAGCCTGATAACGGGCCATGGCACTGTAACGAAACGTAAGCCCTTGATAACACTGCAATCCCCCATAAACCGGGGGTTTCGCGGCAAAACCCGGCTACAAAAAAATACTTTCGCGCCCCCCTTCCCAAGTTCATGGCGAAGCCTAGAATAGCCGCCGGATCCGTCCGGATTCGCCGATCAACCCCTTTGATACCCTCCCCATGTCCGAAGTCAGTCCGTGTCTGAATTGCGGTGCCTGCTGTTCCCATTTTCGCGTGTCTTTTTTCTGGGGTGAATGCGCCTCCTCCGGCGGTACAGTGCCCGATGAACTGGTGACGCAGATCAGTCCCAGTCGGGTAGCGATGAACGGCACCGACTGCAAATCGCCGCGGTGTACGGCGTTGATCGGTGAAGTGGGCAGTAACGTGCAGTGCTCGATTTACGAGCAACGCTCCAGTCCCTGCCGCGAATTCGATGCTTCCTGGGAATACGGCGAACAGAATGTCGATTGCGACAAGGCGCGCGCCCGCTTCGGCTTGCCGCCGCTCGAACCGGAATGGAATCAGATCCCTTACGACCAAAGCGCCTAATGGTTTAGCGCCAATCGCTATAAGGCTCATGCCGAAATGGTTGGCGCCAATGTGCCACTACCGCTTGCATGGCAAAAACCGCCTCTATACTCCTCTCATTCGCCTGCGTTGCTGACGCAGCAGGGACGACTTCACAGACGGGGATGCTATGGAGTGGCTTGGTTTGCAGTTTGTTACCGAGCTGCCGCAGAGCGGGCAGGTCATTCTCGATTGCACACACAATCCCTTGCTGGTGCTGGTGGCCTATCTGGTCGCCTGCGCCGCGAGTTTTGCCACCCTCGACATGGCCGAGCGGGTTGGCCACGCCGAAGATCCGGGTTCGCAACGGGTCTGGCGCTGGATCGGCGCCACCTGCCTGGCTGGCGGCATTTGGGCCATGCACTTCATCGCCATGCTGGCATTCCAGGCGCCGCTGGAAATCCATTACGAACTGGCCACCACTCTGTTTTCCCTGGTGATCGCCCTGCTCGCCTCATGGCTGGCGATGCACACCCTGAGCGTGCCTCATCCCTCGCTGATGCAGTACCTGAAAACCGCGATCGTTATTGGCCTGGGCATCGCCGGCATGCATTACGTCGGCATGGCGGCGATGCACTCGGTGGCCACTGCGTATTACCAGCCGCTGCTGTTCTGCCTGTCGATCGTGATTGCCATCGGCGCCAGCTTCGCCGCGCTGTGGGTCGCCGGTTATCTGCGTGAAGGCAGCGGCCGTTTTCATCAGTTGCTCAAATACACCGCCGCAGTGATCCTCGGCGCCGGCATCATCAGCATGCACTTCACCGGCATGGCCGCGTTGCATCTGGTGGTGCCCGAGGGCGCAGTGCCGCCCCTGAGTGGCGAAACCAATTACCTGCAACTGGGCCTGACCGTCGCATTGATCATCCTGCTGATTCTCGGCAGCGCGATCAGCGCGGCACTCGCCGACAAGAAACTGCAGAACAAGGAGCAGGATCTGCGCCGGGTCAACGCCCTGCTCGGCCAGCTCGATCAGGCGCGGATGTCATTGCAACAAGTGGCCAATTACGACGCGCTGACCAACCTGATCAACCGCCGCGGTTTCAACCAGCTTTTTGCCGAGAAACTCAGCCAGAAAACCAACGAAGGCGGCATGCTCGCGGTGATGTTTCTCGACATCGACCACTTCAAGCGAATCAACGACAGCCTCGGCCATGACGCCGGCGACGCCCTGCTCAAAGTCATCGCCAATCACATCAAAGGCTCGGTGCGCAGCCATGAAGACGTGGTCGCCCGCTTCGGCGGTGACGAGTTCTGCATCCTGATCAGCCTGCGTGAACGTGAGGAAGCGCGCAACATGGCGCAACGGATCATGCTGAAAATGAAGGAGCCGATCGAACTGGCCGGCCGCCGTATGGTGATGACCACCAGCATCGGCATCAGCCTGTTCCCGGACGACGGCACCACCTGCGAAGAACTGCTCAAGCACGCGGATCTGGCGCTGTATCAATCCAAGGGCGCCGGGCGTAACGGCCTGCATTTTTTCAGTGCCAACATGAAGACCCGCGCCAGCCTCGAACTGCAATTGGAAGAAGAACTGCGCCAGGCCCTGCGCGAAGAAAACGGGCTGACGCTGTATTACCAACCGATCTTCGAACTGAAAACCGGTCGAGTGACCAAACTCGAAGCGCTGATCCGCTGGCAGCATCCGGTGCATGGCTTGCTGGCCCCGGATCGCTTCATCGCGATTGCCGAAACCAATGGCCTGATCGCCGAACTGGATAACTGGGTGTTGCGCCGGGCCTGCACTGACCTCGGCGAACTGACGCGGCATGGCTGCAACGACCTGAAAATCGCCTGGAACTGCTCGCCGCTCAACCTTGCCCGGGAAGAGCTGGCCGATGAGATCGAAAGCGCACTGCGCAGCGCTGGCGTTGCGCCGGAACGGCTGGAACTGGAAGTCACCGAAAACGCGCTGATGGGCAACATCGCCAACACCCTGGTGCTGCTGCGGCAGATCCGCGCCCTCGGGGTGTCGCTGTCGATCGACGACTTCGGCACCGGCTATTCATCGCTGGCCTACCTCAAGCGCCTGCCGCTCAATACGCTGAAAATCGACCGCTCGTTCATCCTCGACATTCCCACGGCGACCGCCGACATGGAGATCGTCCAGGCGATCATCGTCATGGCCCACACCCTGCATCTGCAGGTGGTGACCGAGGGCGTGGAAAGTCTGGAACAGTACGAATTCCTCGAGCGCTCAGGCTGCGATTTCATTCAGGGCTACCTGCTCAGCCGCCCGGTGCCGCTGGACGAGTTACGCCCGGTGCTGGAAGAAATCAATCAGCGCAAACACTCGCACGCGGTCAATCCGTTGAGTCTGGCGCGCGGTACATTTGTACCAGTGTCGCTGGATCCTTCTGCAAAAATCCCTGCGCCCCATGCAGGCGCATCAATTGTGCGGCCAATCCGCTGATCGGTGTGGCCGAGCCTTGTTCGCGGGAGAATTTCACTGCGGTATCGAGGTCCTTGAGCAGCGTGCGCACGTGCCATTTCACCGGTTCAAAACGGCTCTCGGCCATTTGCGGGGCGAGGATCTGCAACGGTTTCGAATCGGCAAAACCACCGGCCAGCGCTTCGGCAATCAGGCTCGCATCGACCCCGGCCTGTTCGGCCAGCGCCACCACTTCAGCAATCACCAGCGCATTGCAGGCGACGATCATCTGGTTGCAAGCCTTGGTGACCTGCCCGGCGCCGATGCCACCCATGTGCGTGACGCGCTGACCAAGGTTGAGCAGCACCGGGCGCACCCGCTCCAGATCCGCCAACGCGCCGCCGACCATGATCGCCAGACTGCCGGCCTCGGCACCCACCACGCCGCCGGACACCGGTGAGTCGAGCCAGCTCATCCCGGTCTTGTCGGCCAACTCGGTGGCCAATTCGCGGGTAGCGGTCGGTTCGAGGCTGGAAAAGTCCACCAGCAACTGGCCGCTTTTCGCACCTTCAGCGACACCCCCGGCGCCAAACACCACCTCGCGCACCACCGCCGTGTCGGCCAGACAGAGCATCACCACGTCCGCGTGTTCGCACAGTTCAGCGGGGCTTGCCACCTGCCGGGCGCCAGCTTCGACCAGTGGCGCGCACTTGGCCGGGTTGCGATTCCACACGGTCAACGGGTAGCCGGCAGCCAGCAAACGGCGGCACATCGGCAGGCCCATCAGGCCGATTCCGGCAAAACCCAACGAAGGGAGCGTTGACATCATTTCGCCTCTTTTTGATTAAAGATCACTGAATAATGGCCGATTCATGAGCGATCAGGAAAGGATTCCCCCGTGCGACGATCAGGCCAAGCCCCTGACGCCCGGGCCAAATTCGCGCAATAAAAGACGCGAGATCTTATTCCGTGAGGCTCGCTGACACTGGTCAGCGGACCAACCAGTCCAGGTATATGGCGCACAATGACTTCTAAAAACAATCCCGCCACTGCGGTATCCGATCTGACCCTGAGCCCTGCCGCAAACAGCCCGTCATCATCGAAGCCATTGCCTCCCTCGCGCCCGCTGGGCACTCAGCAATATCTGTACTACACCGAAACCAACACCGACCGCATCCTCGACAACCTCGATGGCCTGCGTGATCTGGTGTTCCCGCGTCCACCGCACCTGGAAGGCGACAACGAACAGCACAACGATCAGGAGTTTCCGTCGGTGTGCCTGATCGGCCTCGGTCGCTGCGGCTCGAACATCGCACTCGACGTCGCGGAGCTGGTGTACAACGCGCGCAAGTTCTACCTCAACGAATTCAACAACGAAGACCGCGCTGCTGACCGCCGTCTGGCCGACAAGGGCTACAGCCCGGCGCAGTGGATCAAAAACAACCTGCGGATCGGCACCAACAAGTCGAGCAAACCGGTGTTCCTCGTCGAACCGCTGGTGATGCTCGGCGACCTCGACAAGGACATCGCCGGGCGCATCCGCTTCTCGCGCAAGGGCGAGAAAAGCGGCTTCCTGCGCGATTACAGCAAAATGAAGATCATGGACTTGTCCGAAGTCCACGCCGGTGGCGCCGGTAACGCGCCGATCCTCGGCCAGTATCTGGCGAAAATCATCCTCAACAAGGACACCCAGCGCTTCTCCAGCCCTGACTGGAAAATGATCCACTCGTACCTGATCGACAGCTGCGGCATCAAGGCCAACCAGTCGCGCCTGTACTTCTCGATCTTCAGTGCCGGCGGCGGTACCGGTTCGGGCATGGCCTCGGAATTCGGCCTGGCCCAGCAGCACTCGTACATGAACAAGACGTTCGACACCAAGCCGATGGACGAGCACGACGGCAAGAGCGGGCATTCGTTCGTGTTCGAGCCGATCTTCACCAGCGGCATCTGCGTGCTGCCGAACATTTCCGACCACCGCAGTGAAATGTCCGAGGCGCTGCACATCAACGCCGGCCGCCTGCTGTGCAAATACCTGTCGGAGGAATGGGATTTCTCCTACAACTTCGCCAATGAAGACAGCAGCGAAGCCAGCGTCATGGGCCGTATCCGCCCATGGAACGCGATGATGCTGATCTCCAACGACATCATGCGTTACGCCGAAGAGAGCGATGACGGCAACATCCAGAACATTGATGTCAATGCGATGGAAAAGCACGCCAACCAGTACATCTCGCAGCAGATCTTCAACATACTGACGGCGCAGGCGGTGACCACCGACTACGACCAGAACTACTTCCGCCGCGCCGGCATCGACATCGGCGAAACCATTCGCCTGGATGCCAATGACCTGTTCATGAGTCTGGCCGGCCCGGTGGCGATTGCCTACGCCGAATCGGTGGTGCCGGAAACCCCGCCGCCGAGCAGCGACAAGTTCAAGGTCTTCGACAAAGAGCCACAGCGTCTGAACATCGACGACCTGTTCTTCCGCTCGATCGACCTGCCGCACTTCAACAAGGTCACCCAGGCCATCGAAGGCATCAGCCTGCTGCCGATCGAATCCAAGCGCTATCGCGCCTCGCTCGAGCAGTACAAGAATTCCGGCTACGACGCCGCGGCGCTGCACGACCTGCACTTCTTCAAGAACTGCTCGTCGGTGGTGTCGATCGTCTCGTTGCCGAAGGACTACAAACTGTCGTACATGGACCTGAACCGGTTGAAGACCCACCTCAACAGCCTGTTCCCCAACACCACGCTCAAGCGTTATGCGCTGGTGATCGGCGCTTCGGCCAACCTGTCGCTGACCACCCTGATCGCCAAGAGCCCGTGCCTGTCGGACGACTTCCTGACGTTGATCGTGGCGTTCATCAAGCGCTGCTTCGCCAAGACCCCGTACCGTTTTGACGAGACTTTGGACAACTCGATCCTCGACTTCATCATTAATGAAGAGTTCGACGAAGACCGCATCGACGATCTGCTCAACGAGTTCGAGAACCCGGCGAAGATCCTCGACACCAACTGGTACGCGATCAAGCCGATGTACGAGAAGAAGTACCGCGAGCTGATCAACGACAAGGACAAGTTCGTCTCGATCAACGACATTCGCCTGTCGCGCGATTGCGTGAAGAAGTCGATCAAGTACCTGCGCGAGATCTACCGTCACCGGATCGGCAAGACCAAGGTTATTTCCTTGAATAACCATACCGGGAAGACTTACTCGGTCTGATCCAGATCCGAGTTGCCCCTATCGCGAGCAGGCTCACTCCTACAGTTGAAATGCGTTCCCCTGTAGGAGTGAGCCTGCTCGCGATGGGGCCCTCAAATTCCCTGAAAATCTCAGCCCTTCCAATATCCAGAAACAATTAAGCAGCCCTCCGGCTGCTCAATAAACTGTTCCCGTTACGTTTACGTCACCGTGAGGCCACCCACGCTTGTGGCCTTTCTCTACGGCAACGTGCCATCACGCTACTCGGCTACACACTTTTCGCTGCTGGCCAGACGCACCATAAAGGTGCTCAGTCTCAGATGGCCGCCCTTTCCTGGATCAGAATCCACGGACTCACCACCACCGCCCACAGCGCTGGATCACGCTCGAAAATATCCAGCGCCCGCGTTTCAGACAGCTTGGCGACCTTGTCCTCGGCCAGCCAGGCGGCGACTTTCTCGCCATCATCCGAGGCCACGGCCTCGGCGGCGGCGATCAAATCCAGAGCCGGGTCGACCCACAATAGGGCACCCTTGGCGAAGAACGGCTCCAGCTCTTTCCAGGTAATAGATGCGGTTTCACCAAGCAGCTTGGCATAGAGGGTGCTAGGTTCTTGATTCATGGGACTGTCCGGAAAAGAAATCGACGCGAATGATAACGTCGGTGGTCCGGCAGAAAAACCCGGTTGCAAATGGCTTCACCGAACGAAAAGAGCAGGAACGCCAAGGAATGCTGGTGTTTGGGATATATGCCCACGAAAGCCCCGCCGCAATTCTGTCTTTTTCATTCAAAAATGCGACACCCCCAAGTTTTGCCCCTCGGCGCCTGCTTCCCAGGCCAACAACCGGCGCTCTACACTGTACCGGTACAGTTGCCGGGGGCATTTCCGGAGGGTATCGCAAAGATATCTGACCCGGTTCTGCTGCTGCGGCGCCAGAACTCAAAAAAATTACAACAGTAAGAGTGGAGCACTATGACTAAGGCTACTAAGCAGATTTCCAAACTGTTTGCCGCTATGGTTCTGGCCGGGGTTGCCAGCCATTCGTTCGCCGCTGACACCATCAAGATCGGTATCGCCGGCCCTAAAACCGGTCCTGTAGCCCAATACGGCGACATGCAGTTCAGTGGCGCGAAAATGGCCATCGAGCAGATCAACGCCAAGGGCGGCGTCGACGGCAAGAAACTCGAAGCCGTTGAATACGATGACGCGTGCGATCCGAAACAAGCGGTAGCGGTGGCGAACAAGGTCGTCAACGACGGCGTCAAGTTCGTGGTCGGTCACCTGTGCTCCAGCTCCACTCAGCCTGCTTCGGACATCTACGAAGACGAAGGCGTCGTGATGATCACCCCGGCTGCCACCAGCCCGGACATCACCGCCCGTGGTTACAAAATGGTCTTCCGCACCATCGGTCTGGACAGCGCCCAGGGCCCTGCCGCCGGTAACTACATCGCCGACCACGTGAAGCCGAAAATCGTTGCCGTCCTGCACGACAAGCAGCAATACGGTGAAGGCATCGCTACCGCAGTCAAGGCGACTCTGGAGAAGAAAGGCGTGAAAGTCGCCGTGTTCGAAGGCGTCAACGCCGGCGACAAGGACTTCTCTTCGATGATCGCCAAGCTCAAGCAAGCTAACGTCGACTTCGTCTACTACGGCGGCTACCACCCGGAGCTGGGTCTGATCCTGCGTCAATCCCAGGAAAAAGGCCTGAAAGCCAAGTTCATGGGTCCGGAAGGCGTGGGTAACGACTCCATTTCGCAGATCGCCAAAGAGTCCTCCGAAGGCCTGCTGGTGACCCTGCCGAAATCCTTCGACCAGGATCCGGCCAACGTTGCCCTGGCTGATGCCTTCAAGGCGAAGAAAGAAGATCCGAGCGGCCCGTTCGTGTTCCCTTCCTACTCGGCGGTTGAAGTGATTGCCGAAGGCATCAAGGCAGCCAAGTCCGAAGACCCTGCCAAAGTGGCCGAAGCCATCCACGCCGGCACCTTCAAAACCCCTACCGGCGACCTGAGCTTCGACGCCAAGGGCGACCTGAAGGACTTCAAATTCGTGGTTTACGAGTGGCACTTCGGCAAACCGAAAACTGAAGTTTCGCCTCAGTAAGGCGCGCCCTGACTGACTGCCAATAAAGCCCACGGCGTGCCGTGGGCTTTGTTTTACGAATGTATGGGCCGCGCTGGCGTGATCCGCCAGTCTCCCCACCTGAAAATCTCAAAACCGTCATCAGCGGTTCGCTGGCAAAACCCGGATTCGAAGTGGATAAAGATCCACGGGGCCGGGCGGGAAAATGACTCCACCAGTGAAATGCGTATCAGGTTTTTAGGAGCGTTGTAATGCCTGACATCTATCACTTCTTCCAACAGCTGGTTAATGGCCTGACCATTGGCAGCACGTATGCCCTGATCGCCATCGGCTATACGATGGTTTACGGCATCATTGGAATGATCAACTTCGCCCACGGCGAGGTGTACATGATCGGTTCCTACGTGGCGTTCATCGCCATCGCCGGGCTGGCCATGATGGGAATCGACAACGTCCCGCTGTTGATGACCGCCGCGTTCATCGCGAGCATCGTCGTCACCAGTTCCTACGGTTACAGCATCGAACGGATCGCCTACCGCCCCCTGCGCGGCAGCAACCGTCTGATCCCGCTGATTTCCGCAATCGGTATGTCGATCTTCCTGCAGAACACGGTTCTGCTCGCGCAAGACTCCAAGGACAAATCCATCCCCAACCTGATCCCCGGCAACTTCTCCATCGGGCCAGGTGGTGCACATGAAGTGCTGATTTCCTACATGCAAATCGTGGTGTTCGTGGTGACCCTGGTCGCCATGCTCGGCCTCACGCTGTTCATCTCCCGCTCTCGCCTGGGTCGCGCCTGCCGTGCCTGCGCCGAAGACATCAAGATGGCCAACCTGCTGGGCATCAACACCAACAACATCATCGCCCTGACCTTCGTCATCGGTGCTGCGCTGGCGGCCGTCGCCGCTGTGCTGCTGAGCATGCAGTACGGCGTGATCAACCCGAACGCCGGTTTCCTCGTCGGCCTCAAGGCCTTCACCGCTGCGGTACTCGGCGGGATCGGCAGCATCCCCGGCGCCATGCTCGGCGGGCTGGTGCTTGGGGTGGCGGAAGCCTTTGGCGCCGATATCTTCGGCGACCAGTACAAAGACGTCGTGGCTTTCGGCTTGTTGGTTCTGGTGCTGTTGTTCCGTCCGACCGGCATTCTGGGCCGTCCGGAGGTTGAGAAAGTATGACTAGGAATCTTAAACAGGCACTGTTCAGTGCCTTGCTGGTGTGGGCCGTGGCCTACCCGGTACTCGGTCTGAAACTGACCATCGTCGGCATCAACCTCGAAGTGCACGGCACCAGCCCGGCCATTCTGGCGACCATCGCCGTGTGCTCGGTGCTGATGTTCCTGCGCGTGCTGTTCAACCAGCAGATCAGCAAGGCGTGGAAATCCTCGCCGGGCCTGCCGTTGATCCCAGCCAAGGCCAGCAACTTCCTGACCCTGCCGACCACGCAACGCTACATCATCATTGCGCTGATCCTCGGTGCACTGGTGTGGCCGTTCTTCGGCTCCCGTGGAGCGGTGGACATCGCCACGCTGATCCTGATCTACGTGATGCTCGGCCTCGGTCTGAACATCGTCGTCGGTCTGGCCGGTCTGCTTGACCTGGGTTACGTCGGCTTCTACGCCGTCGGCGCCTACAGCTACGCGCTGCTGTCGCACTACTACGGCCTGAGCTTCTGGATCTGCCTGCCGATTGCCGGCCTGATGGCGGCGACGTTCGGCTTCCTGCTGGGCTTCCCGGTGTTGCGTCTGCGCGGTGACTATCTGGCGATCGTGACCCTCGGTTTCGGCGAAATCATTCGTCTGTTCCTGCGTAACCTGACCGACATCACTGGTGGCCCGAACGGCATCAGCAACATCGAGAAACCGACGTTCTTCGGCCTGACCTTCGAACGTAAAGCGGCGGAAGGCATGCAAACCTTCCACGAATATTTCGGCCTCGAATACAACTCGATCAACAAGGTGATCTTCCTCTACCTGGTTGCCCTGTTGCTGGCGCTGGCAGCGCTGTTCATCATCAACCGCCTGCTGCGCATGCCGATCGGCCGTGCGTGGGAAGCGCTGCGTGAAGATGAAATCGCCTGCCGTGCACTGGGTCTGAATCCGACGATCATCAAGCTGTCGGCGTTCACCCTGGGTGCGAGCTTCGCCGGTTTCGCCGGTAGCTTCTTCGCTGCCCGTCAGGGTCTGGTGACGCCGGAATCGTTCACCTTCATCGAGTCGGCGATCATCCTCGCCATCGTCGTGCTGGGTGGCATGGGCTCGCAACTGGGCGTGATTCTCGCGGCCGTAGTGATGATCCTGTTGCCGGAAATGATGCGTGAATTCAGCGAATACCGGATGTTGATGTTCGGTGCGCTGATGGTGTTGATGATGATCTGGCGTCCACAAGGTCTGCTGCCGATGCAACGCCCAGAACTTAAACTAAGAGCGGAGATGCGAAAATGAGCCGCCCGATCCTTAAGGTTGAAAATCTGAGCATGCGCTTCGGCGGCTTGCTGGCGGTCAATGGCGTGGCCCTGACCGTCAAGGAAAAACAAGTGGTGGCGCTGATCGGGCCGAACGGCGCGGGCAAGACCACCGTGTTCAACTGCCTGACCGGTTTCTACCAGCCCTCGGGCGGCAGCATCCTGCTGGACGGCGAGCCGATCCAGGGCCTGCCGGGGCACAAGATTGCCCTCAAGGGCGTGGTGCGCACCTTCCAGAACGTGCGGTTGTTCAAGGACATGACGGCGGTCGAGAACCTGTTGATCGCCCAGCACCGTCACCTGAACACCAACTTCCTGTCCGGCCTGTTCAAGACCCCGGCGTTCCGCAAGAGCGAACGCGAGGCCATGGAATATGCCGAATACTGGCTGGAAAAGGTCAATCTGAAAGAGTTCGCCAACCGTACCGCCGGGACCCTGGCCTACGGTCAGCAACGCCGTCTGGAAATCGCCCGCTGCATGATGACCCGTCCGCGGATCCTCATGCTCGACGAACCGGCCGCCGGTCTGAACCCGAAGGAAACCGAAGACCTCAAGGCGCTGATCAGCGTGCTGCGTGAAGAGCACAACGTCACCGTGCTGCTGATCGAACACGACATGAAACTGGTCATGAGCATTTCCGACCACATCGTCGTGATCAACCAGGGCACACCTCTGGCCGACGGCACGCCGGATCAGATCCGCGACAATCCTGAAGTGATCAAAGCCTACCTGGGGGAAGCGTAAATGCTGCAGTTCGAAAACGTTTCCACCTTCTACGGCAAGATCCAGGCCCTGCACAGCGTCAACGTCGAAGTCCGCCAGGGCGAGATCGTGACCCTGATCGGTGCCAACGGTGCCGGCAAGTCCACGCTGCTGATGACGCTTTGCGGTTCGCCGCAGGCGCACAGCGGCAGCATCCGCTACATGGGTGAGGAACTGGTCGGCCAGGACTCGTCGCAGATCATGCGCAAGAGCATCGCCGTAGTGCCGGAAGGTCGTCGGGTGTTCGCCCGGCTGACCGTCGAAGAGAACCTGTCCATGGGCGGCTTCTTCACCGACAAGGGCGACTATCAGGAGCAGATGGACAAGGTCCTCGGCCTGTTCCCGCGCCTGAAAGAACGCTTCAACCAGCGCGGCGGCACCATGTCCGGCGGCGAACAGCAGATGCTCGCCATCGGCCGGGCGCTGATGAGCAAGCCGAAACTGCTGCTGCTCGACGAGCCGTCGCTGGGCCTGGCACCGATCATCATCCAGCAGATCTTCGACATCATCGAACAGCTGCGCAAGGACGGTGTAACGGTGTTCCTGGTCGAGCAGAATGCCAACCAGGCGCTGAAAATCGCTGACCGTGCGTACGTTCTGGAGAACGGCCGCGTGGTCATGCAAGGCACCGGTGAAGCGCTGCTGACCGACCCGAAAGTGCGCGAGGCGTACCTCGGCGGTTGATCCTTTTCGCTGAACAGAAAAACGGCCTTCGGGCCGTTTTTTTTGTGCCTGGCAGATAGATTGAATCCAACACAGATCCCCTGTGGGAGCGGGCTTGCTCGCGAAAGCGCTGTGTCATCCGACATCAATGGTGTCTGACACTACGCCTTCGCGAGCAAGCCCGCTCCCACAGTGGATTGCAGTGTTCGAAAATCTTTTCGAAAAAACTTTGCACTGCGCTGTAACGCATCGCCATGAGCGTTCTCTAGTGGGGTAAGCAAGCGCACTTCGCTTGTAAAACCCAAGCTCAAATCTGGAGAAACATCATGACTGCTACCACTCGCACCCTGTCCGCCGCTGCACTGGTTCTGGCTCTTGGTTCCGCCCTGAGCATGACTGCCGTTTCCAGCGCCAATGCCGCCGACAACAGCAACATGGAAAAATGCTTCGGTGTGGCCATGAAGGGTCACAACGATTGCGCCGCGGGCGCGGGCACTACCTGTGCCGGCACAGCGAAGATGGACTACCAGGCCAATTCGTGGAAGTTCGTGCCGAAAGGCACCTGCACCACCACCGAGAGCAAGACCTCGCCGACCGGTTTCGGTCAGATGGAAGCCTTCAAAGCCAAGTCCTGATCCATTGCCTGCCCGAGTGACGCCCATGTTCACCACCAACGAACCTGTCCCACCGCGCACTCGGGCAGCCCTCTGCGGGCTCCCGCCCCGCGCGGGGCTGGGGCTCAAGACCGGGCACTTTGTTGAAGTGCTCGGCACCCAACCGGACATCGGTTTCTTTGAAGTCCACGCCGAAAACTACATGGTCGACGGCGGTCCGTTTCATCATTTTCTCGGGTTGATCCGCGAGCAGTATCCGCTGTCGCTGCACGGTGTCGGGCTGTCCATCGGGGCCGAAGGGTCGCTGGATGCTCAACACCTGCAACGCCTGAAAACGCTGATCGAGCGCTATCAACCGCAATCCTTTTCCGAACACCTGGCCTGGTCGAGCCACGGCCCGGTGTTCCTCAATGACCTGCTGCCGCTGGCGTATGACACGCCGACGCTGAACCGCGTCTGCGAACACATCGATCAAGTGCAGAACAGCCTCAAGCGGCCGATGCTGCTGGAGAATCCAGCGACCTATCTCGGCTTCGAGCGCTCGACCATCGACGAGCCGGCGTTCATCACCGAGGTGATCCGCCGCAGCGGCTGTGGTCTGCTGCTCGACGTCAACAACGTCTACGTCTCGTGCGTCAATCATCAACGCGATCCACTGACCTACCTCGACGCGCTGCCTTTGCACGCGGTCGGCGAGATTCATCTGGCCGGGTTCGCCGAAGATGCCGACAGCCTCGGCGACCGTTTGCTGATCGACGATCACGGCGCGCCGATTGATGACGCGGTCTGGGCGTTGTACCGACAGGCGCTCGAACGAGTCGGCCCGGTGGCAACCTTGATCGAACGGGACAACCAGGTTCCGGCGTTCAATGTGCTGCTGGCCGAGGCGCAGCAGGCCGAAGCGTTGTTGCTGCACGCTGGGAGTCGGCCATGAGCACGCAAGCCGACTTCAGCGCCGCCCTGCTCGACACTCGCCTGCCCTGCCCCGCTGGCCTGTGCAGCGCCAACGGTGCTGATCCTGCCAGCCGATTCCTGGTGTATCGCAATAACGTGCAAGGTTCGTTGATCAACGCGCTGGCCGACAGTTATCCGGTGGTGCAGCAATTGGTCGGCGAGGAATTCTTCCGTGGCATGGCCGGCATATTCATCCAGCAGCAGCCGCCGCACAGTCCGTTGATGAGCCGTTACGGCGACGGTCTGGCGGACTTCATTGACGCATTCGAAGCGGCGGCCGAGGTGCCGTATCTGGCCGATGTCGCACGGCTCGAACGCTTGCGCACCCGCGCTTATCACGCCGCCGATGCCGCGACGGTCAGTGCGCAACAGATCAGCGCTGCACTGGCCGATCCGCAAACACTCGCCGAACTGGACATCACCCTGCATCCCTCGCTGCACCTGCTCGATTCGGCTTACGCGGTGGTTTCGATCTGGGCGGCGCATCAAGGAGAAGCGACGCTGGCAGGCATCGACATCCATCAAGGGCAACACGCACTGGTGCTGCGCAACGCTCTGGAGGTCGAGGTGTTTGCCCTCGATCACGGCGCCAGCGTATTCATCCGCCATCTGCTCCATCACCGACCGCTGCTGCAAGCCGCGCAAGACAGTCCACCTTTCGATCTGCCGCAGACGCTCGCCCTGCTGATCGGCCACAACGCCATCACCGACCTGAACACCAAGGTATCGCCATGAACAACCTCATCATTCGCGCCATCGGATTAATGGAAAAAATCCCCCACAACCTGATCGCCTTCATCGCGCGATTCTCGATTGCCGCGGTGTTCTGGAAGTCCGGGCAGACCAAGGTCGAGGGGCTGGCCATCGACTTGATCGACGGCACCGTTCAACTCGGCTGGCCACGCTTGGCGGACTCGACGATTCCGTTGTTCCAGAGCGAATACCACGTGCCGCTGCTGGCACCGGAAGTCGCTGCACACATGGCGGCGTTTGCCGAACACTTCTTTCCGGTGCTGATATTGATCGGCTTCGCCACGAGGTTTTCGGCGCTGGCGCTACTGGGCATGACGCTGGTCATCGAGGTGTTCGTCTATCCCGATGCCTACCCGACCCATGGCACCTGGGCGGCGGTGCTGCTGTACCTGATGGCGACCGGGCCGGGGAAATTGTCGATTGATCATCTGATCGCACGACGTTTTGTCAGTTGACCACAAACTGTAGGAGTGAGCCTGCTCGCGATAGCGGTAATCCAGCCAACATTTCTGTTGAATTTGCTTACGCAATCGCGAGCAGGCTCACTCCTACAGGAAATGAGTTAGCGCTGAAGGCGATCCAGCGCCTCGCCGCTGCGTTTGAACCAGCCAATCAGATAATCCGCCAGCACCTGCGTGCGCTTGGGCAAACCGCCCTGGTAGGGGTGCACCAGATACATCGGCATCCGCCGCGTCTGAAAATCGCGCAGCAGCCAGCGCAACCGGCCATCAGCCAACTCCGTTTGCAGCAGGTACGACGGCAACCGAGCGATACCGGCGCCGGCCAGTGCGGCTTTCTTCAGCAGGTTGTAATGGTTGCTGGCGAACGGCCCCGACACCCGCACCCGCAGCAATTCGTGCTGTTGGTGATACAGCCATTCCTCGCGACCACTGTAGTGGCTGTTGAGCAGGCAACGGTGTTCGGCCAGCTCCTGCGGGGTCAGCGGTTCGCCGAACTGCGCTAGATACGCCGG
Organism: Pseudomonas sp. G3-19; assembly: GCF_054855875.1. Taxonomy (NCBI): domain Bacteria; kingdom Pseudomonadati; phylum Pseudomonadota; class Gammaproteobacteria; order Pseudomonadales; family Pseudomonadaceae; genus Pseudomonas; species Pseudomonas sp. G3-19. The sequence continues at coordinate 5,642,913 of NZ_JBMPIQ010000003.1, read as the reverse complement.
GCTGGCGCAGGTCATTTCCTGCCAAGCCAGCAGCGGCTTGGCCACCAGCCGCTCGTCATTGGCCACCTCGGAGCGAATCGCCAGATCGAAGCCATCCCGGGACAGGTCGCGATAGTGGTTGTTCAGCTCCAGCTCGATCAGCACCTCGGGGTATTTCTGCGAGAACTCCAGCAGCAGGCCATCGAAAAACGTTTCCCCCAGCGACACCGGCACCGTCATCCGCACCGGGCCGGCCATGTCGTCCTTCAAACGCGCCAGCGCCTGACGTGCCCGCTCCACCTGAACGACCAGCGCCTGCGCCTGTGGCAGCAAAGCGGCGCCGGCGGCAGTCAGGCTCAGACGGCGCGTCGTGCGTTGCAGCAACACCACGGAAAACTGTGCTTCCAGCTGACTGATGCGTTTGGACAACTGGCCCTTGCTGCAACCCAGTTGCTGCGCCGCCAGGGTAAAACTGCCGGCCTCGATCAATACCGCAAACGCCGCCAGATCATCCATTTCGCTCATGGATTGTTTCCATTTGAAAACCAAAGGTTGCCTATTAGTGCGCTTATCCGCAGAAAAAACCACTCTAGACTGAAACCTCGTTCAACCCATTGAGGAACAGCCCATGAAGATTCTGTTGATCGGTGCCGCCGGCACCATCGGTTCGGCCGTGGACAAAGAGCTGAGCCAGCGTCACGAAGTCATCCGTATCGGTCGCAACAGCGGCGATTTCCAGGTGGACATCAGCGACAGCGCATCGATTCGCAAGCTGTTCGAGCAGACCGGCAAGTTCGACGCGCTGATCTGCGCCGCCGGCAACGTGACCTTTGCTCCGCTCGGCGAGATGAACGCTGACAGCTTCGCCCTGGGCCTGAAAGACAAACTGATGGGCCAGGTCAACCTGCTGCTGATCGGTCGCGAATACGCCAACGACGGCGCCTCGTTCACCTTCACCACCGGCGTGCTCAGCCACGACCCGATCCGCACCGGCGCCTCGGCGGCACTGGTCAACGGCGCTCTGGACAGCTTCGTCAAAGCCGCCGCCATCGAGTTGCCGCGAGGCCTGCGCGTCAACTCGATCAGCCCGACCGTGCTGCTGGAAGCGATGGGCAGCTACGCCCCGTACTTCCGTGGCTACAAGCCGGTTCCAGCAGCCGATGTGGCATTGGCCTACGCGAAAAGTGTCGAAGGCCTGCAAACCGGTCAGACCTTTCACGTGGGCTAAACCCTTGTGATCAACGGTCAGCCTGCGTAACGTGGCGGCACTTGTCTGGAGAGCCGAAGATGCGTGTTGCCCGTTCGTTGATCGTTGTCGCCCTGCTGCCGTTATTCGCCGCCTGCCAATTGCTCGACGGCTCTCGTGAAAGCGCGTCCCACGTCGGGCAGACCCGGATGCAGGGGCAGTTGACCGCAGCCGAGGGCAAACTGGTGTTCCAGCCGTGTGGCGAACAGCGTCAGTACGTGGTCAACGACATCGGCGGCACCAGCGTGCTGCAAGAGGCTGCGACCCTCGCCGATCAGCAGGGCAAGCTGTTTGCCGATGTGCGCGGGAGGATCGCCGGCGACCGCCTCGACCTCGGCCAGTTGTACCGCGTCGAGCGCTCTGGCACTGCGTGCGATGACCCGAACTTCAAACTGTTGATCCTGCGTGCCGCCGGCCACGGTCCCGAGTGGAACGTCAAAGTCAGCGGCAAGGGCATGGTCATCGACCGCGAAGGCCAGCCGGCGCTGGCGGTGCCGTATGTCGAGGAGCAACTGGGCGACGGCCGCTTCAACCTCAGCAGCGAAGCCAACAACCAGCGCATCGAGTTGTGGGTCGCGCCGCAGCGCTGCGTCGACAGCAGCACCGGCAGCGTGCAGCACATGAGCGCCGAGCTGCGCATCGACGGCAAGGTCGAACGTGGTTGCGGGTATTTCGGCGGATCGCGCAACGACTGAGCGTTTTAGCCTCACCGGATCCGGCCTTTGCGGCTTATAATCGCGGCCTTCAAACGCCCTGGCGCAGTTGTGCGCCCCGCGAATCCGGATCCTCGCCATGTTACGAATCACCGAACTCAAGCTGCCAATCGACCATCCCGAAGAAGACCTGCGTGCTGCCATCGTGCAGCGCCTGGGCATCGCCAGCGATGACTTGCTCGATTTCACCTTGTTCAAGCGCAGCTACGACGCGCGAAAAAAGTCCTCCGAACTGTGCTTCATCTACACCATCGACCTCAACGTGCGCGACGAGGCCAAGGTGCTGGGCAAGTTCGCCGACGACCGTAACGTCAACGTGGCGCCGGATGTCAGCTACAAATTCGTCGGTCAGGCGCCGAGCGACCTGAGCCAGCGCCCGATCGTGGTCGGTTTCGGCCCGTGCGGGATTTTCGCCGGCCTGCTGCTGGCGCAGATGGGCTTCAAGCCGATCATCCTCGAGCGCGGCACCGAAGTTCGTCAGCGCACCAAGGACACCTGGGGCCTGTGGCGTAAAAGCGTGCTCAACCCCGAGTCCAACGTGCAGTTCGGCGAAGGCGGCGCGGGCACGTTCTCCGACGGCAAGCTGTACAGCCAGATCAAGGATCCGAAGTTCCTCGGTCGCAAAGTCCTGCACGAATTCGTCAAGGCCGGTGCGCCGGAAGAAATCCTCTACGTTAGCAAACCGCACATCGGTACGTTCCGGCTGACCGGCATGGTCGAGACCATGCGTGAAGAGATCCGCGCCCTGGGCGGCGAAGTACGCTTCCAGGAGCGCGTCACCGACGTGCTGATCGAAGAAGGCCAACTGGTCGGCGTCGAACTGGCGAGCGGCGAAACCCTGCATTCGAAACACGTGGTTCTGGCCCTCGGCCACAGTGCCCGCGACACCTTCCGCATGCTCCACAGCCGTGGCGTGTTCATGGAAGCCAAGCCGTTCTCGGTGGGTTTCCGCATCGAGCACCCGCAATCGCTGATCGACCGTGCGCGGCTGGGCAAGTACGCCGGCCACCCGAAGCTGGGCGCTGCCGACTACAAACTGGTGCACCACGCCAAGAACGGCCGTTCGGTCTACAGCTTCTGCATGTGCCCGGGCGGCACCGTGGTTGCAGCGACGTCCGAGCCGAACCGCGTGGTCACCAACGGCATGAGCCAGTACTCGCGTAACGAGCGTAACGCCAACTCCGGGATCGTCGTCGGCATCACCCCGGAAGTCGATTACCCGGGCGGCCCGCTGGCCGGGATCGAGTTGCAGGAGCGTCTGGAATCCCACGCGTTCATCCTCGGCGGCAGCGACTACAAGGCCCCGGCGCAACTGGTCGGCGACTTCATCAACGGCACCCCGTCCACCGAACTGGGCGAAGTCGAGCCGTCGTACAAACCGGGCGTGGCCCTGGGCGACCTGGCCCTGGCGCTGCCGGACTTTGCCATCGAAGCGATTCGTGAAGCGTTGCCGGCGTTCGAGAAACAGATTCGCGGCTACTCGCTGCACGATGCGGTGTTGACCGGGATCGAAACCCGCACCTCGTCGCCGCTGCGCATCACGCGTAACGAGTCGCTGCAGAGCATGAACGTCAAAGGTCTGTTCCCGGCGGGTGAAGGTGCGGGTTATGCCGGTGGGATTCTGTCGGCGGGTGTGGACGGGATTCGGATTGCCGAGGCCGTGGCGCGCGACATTCTCGGTCTGGAAGCCTGATACATCTGTCTTGAAGTAACACCAACCTCCTGTGGGAGCGGGCTTGCTCGCGAAGGCGCTGTGTCAGTCGACGACAATGTTGACTGACACAGCGCCTTCGCGAGCAAGCCCGCTCCCACATTGGTTTCCGAGTCTGGCTTTAGATATTTGCGCGCAGCACTGTGGTTGGCAGCGCCTCACCCCGTTCGGCACTCGCCGCCACCGCCGCAATCAATCCCTCCAGCTCATAGCCCTGCGCCTTCAGCCAGCCCTGATCGTAATAGGTGTCGGCATAGCGCTCGCCGCCATCGCACAGAATCGCCACGATCGACCCCGACTCCCCCGCCGCTTTCATCTGCTGCGCCGCCATCAGCGCGCCGATCAGGTTGGTGCCGCTCGACCCGCCGACATGCCGTCCCAGACGCTGCGCCAGATAATGCATGGCCGCCAGCGACAAGGCGTCCGGCACCTTGACCATCGCATCGATAACCTTGGGCAGGAACGACGCTTCCACCCGAGGCCGGCCAATGCCTTCGATCCGCGAACCGCAGTCCAGACGCAGGCTTGCGTCTCCGGTCTGGTAATAATCGAAGAACACCGAGCGCTCGGCGTCGGCGCACAGCACCCGGGTGCAATGCTGGCGGTAACGCACGTAACGACCGAGGGTCGCGGTGGTGCCGCCGGTGCCGGGGCTGGAAATCAGCCAGCTCGGTTCCGGGTGTTTCTCGAAACGCATCTGCTGGAAGATCGACTCGGCGATGTTGTTGTTCGCCCGCCAGTCGGTGGCCCGCTCGGCGTAGGTGAACTGGTCGATGAAGTGGCCGCCATGCTCGCGGGCCAGACGTTCGGATTCGGCGTAAATCTGCGTCGGATCTTTCACCAGATGGCTCTGACCACCGTAGAAGGCGATCTGCGCGATCTTCTCTTTCGAGGTGGTCGCCGGCATCACCGCAATGAACGGCAAACCGAGCATACGCGCGAAATACGCCTCGGAAATCGCCGTCGAACCGCTGGACGCCTCGATCACCGGCGCGCCGGGTTTGAGCCACCCGTTACACAACGCATACAGGAACAACGACCGCGCCAGACGATGTTTGAGGCTGCCGGTGGGATGGCTGGATTCGTCCTTGAAGTACAGCTCAATTCCCGCAAAACCTGGCAGCGGCAAGGGGATCAGATGGGTGTCGGCGCTGCGCTGGAAGTCCGCTTCGATGATGCGGATGGCTTCGCGGGCCCACTGGCGGTTGTCACTCATGGTCATGCTCTCGTTGAGTCGGGCAGGAGTAGCCTTGTCACAGGCTCAGTCCCCCAGCATAGGAAAAAACCGGCAAGGCTCACAGATACAGCTGAGGCTCAATTCATCCACCAACTGCCAGGTTCTGGGCAAATGGGTATCAGGCTTTTGCTGTAATTGCGCAGAACCTATCCCCCCGTTCTTTGAACTGAAGCGGCCTGTTCGCCCCCCTGCCTGACAAATAGCGAACAATCCGCACTTAATCAAAGATCCGTCCTACAGCCAGCATTTGTCCGCTTCGTTAACGTCGCACAGCCCTTTAGAAGGGTTGTCGATGGATGAACGAAAGGACGCTCAGTGGCTCGCAACAAGGACATTCCCCGGGTCCCCAACCCGCCGGCGGGCGACGGGCATCACGTCACCTGGCGCTACATGACGGCCACTGAACTGGCCGAGCGCGAAGCCCGACAAAACGCTTACGACGCCATGCTGGCGCGGCAGGAGGCTTTCGAGCGCAGTCGAGAGGTTGCGGCGAAAAAGCCTGATCCCGTACGCGCCGGGTGCGTGTTCGCCAAGTCCTGCAAGTTGCCGGACGCGATCATCGATTACTCGAATCCTTCGGGGATGGTACCCACCGACAGCCTGAAAGATTACGGAGATCTGGTCCTGCTCGGCGGCCGTGAAGCCGATGACAGCGGCGGCGTTCCACTCAAGAAAATCAGCGGCACTGCCATCCCGGCAGGCCTGGGCACCTTCGCCCTTGCGGGTGAGGCGTTCAAGGCATTGCCCGCCATCGCTTCCGCCGCCGTTGTGACCCCTTTGGTCGGGCTGGTGGCGTTGCTCATGCCATCGAACCTGGGCGACAGCGCCCTCTACACCGAAGACCAGTTGCTCGCCCTCAGACAGGCTCGAACCCGCGTGCGCCTACATGTCGAACAACAGGCCGACGGCAGCCTCAAGGGTTATGGTTTCTACACCGGCAAGAATCGCGACTGGGAAATGGTCGATGTCGCGCAGTTCACCGCACGTGATAACCGCTTTGTCGCAGACCTCGGCGAAGGCATCGAACTGATCTGGACGCCCGCCGTGGACGGCTCCGACATCCTCGGCATCCCCGCGCTGGAGGCCGCTCCGCAGGCACCGCATATCTGGGTGTACCCACCAACGAAAGCGGCGGACGGGATTCTGGTGAATCCGGTTTATCCGCCGGAGTATCGGGATTTCATTCTGGTGTTTCCGGCGGATTCGGGGGTTCGGCCTCTATACATCGTGGTCAACACCTCGCGCAAAGGCTTACCACCAGCAGGACACAGCTATCATAAACCTCCGAAAGCAGAGGAAATTACCGCGTTTCCCGGCCTGAAAAAGGCACAGAAAATGAATCCCGTACAAGGAGGTGGCGGACTTCGGGAGCGATGGAAGGATGCAAAAGGCAGGAGAATTTATGAGTGGGACTCGATGCACGGCGAGTTGGAAGTTTACCGTGCAAGTGACGGAACTCACCTAGGCGCTTTTGACCCTTTTACAGGAGAGCGACGAGAAGACCCGAAAGATGAAAGAAGCATCAGAAAAAAATACTTGTGAGGGTGATGATGGGATTAAAACTAAGGCTGGAGTGGTACGACAAGCAAACCCATCTATGCGAGGGCGAAGAATATTCCGAGGATTTAGGCGACGATGAAACCGTTTTGAATGCCTTGGGTATACCGGTGGAAAACAACATTAATAATGGCGGCTTCAACGTACTCGAAAGTTGGAAACCTGTCCTTCAACCTTACTTTCAAAATAATATTTCCCTAACGACTTACGACTATCAAATTTCGTTCGACTACAGCGACGTCTGGTAAGCGGCACCTCAGATCATAAAAAACCCCGACCAGTCACCTGATCGGGGTTTTTCTTTACCGCTCGTTGTCGCTTAGTGCGAAACGCGGCTGGTGCCACCGACGGTGGAGATGCGTACGCGCTCACCAACACGGAACACTTCGTTTTCCTGAACCTGTTGCACGTAGGCGCGCATGCTGCCGTCGTCTTCGCGCACGGTGATTTCCACGCCCTGGGTGCGGGTCAGGCCTTCTTCAGTCGCGGAACCGATCAGACCACCGGCCACAGCACCGATGACCGCCGCGACGATGCTGCCTTTGCCGCCACCGATGGCGCTGCCGCCGACACCGCCGACCACTGCGCCTGCAGCGCCGCCGATCGGGGTCTTGGTGCCTTCGATTTTCACCGGACGCAGGGATTCGATGGTGCCCATGCGAATCGTCTGCACACGACGCGCTTCGTCACGGGAGTAGGAGTCACCGGTCAGGCTCGACTGGCAGCCGGTCAGCAACATCGCCATCGTGGAAAAGGAAGCAACCAGCAGAACAGACTTACGCATAGCATCAACTCCAAAAGAACATGTGTTCATTAAACCCCGCTGCTTGACGCCTGTCACGACGCAGCCCGGATAAACTTGATTTTATTCAGGCCCGGTACAGGCACCTGCAAACTCACCCAACAGTAGCGCCAAATCGCTCAATCCGCCCTGCCGACCCAAGGATTTTCATGGATTACCTGATCATTTTCGTCACCACCGTCGCCGGTCTGTACTTCCATTGGTGGCTGTACGTGCGGATCAAACGCTGGATGGATCGTGATCTGGCCCTGTCGCTGGCGGGCAAGGATGAAGACAAACGCGCCTTCATGCTGGAACGACTGGCCGATGCCCGCGTGCAGAAGATCAAGCGTCGGGACCTGCCGAAGTGGCTTGAGGCCGCTGCGGCAGGCTATCCCGCTCGGTAGACTGCTCAGGGCGCCAGACGTTCAAGAATCCAGTTGGCGCCCTGCTGACGGTAGTTCAGGCGATCGTGCAGACGACTTGGACGGCCCTGCCAGAACTCGATGCGCTCAGGCAGCAGGCGGTAACCGCCCCAATGTTCCGGGCAGTCGGGCTGAGTATCGCTGAAGCGCTGTTCGGTGGCCTTGAGCAGATCCTCCAGCTCGCCGCGCCCGTTGATCACCCGACTCTGCGGTGAGGCCCAGGCGCCGAGCCGGCTGCCCAGCGGTCGCACCTGATAATACGCGTCGGACTCTTGCGGCGTGACCTTGACCACCCGCCCTTCGATGCGCACCTGGCGCTCCAGGGTTGGCCAGAAAAATGTCATGGCCGCGAAAGGATTCGCCGCCAGATGCTGGCCCTTGGCGCTGTCGTAGTTGGTGAAAAAGGTGAAGCCCTGCGCGTCCAGGCCCTTGAGCAGCAGAATGCGGCAATGCGGTCGACCGTCCGCATCGACCGTGGCCAGGGTCATGGCGTTGGCCTCCACCGGTGCCTGTTCGGTTTTTACCGCGTCGGCAAACCATTGGTGGAACAGCGCAAACGGCTCGCCCGGGGCTTGCGCCTCGGTCAGTCCGTCCCGGGTGTAATCACGGCGCATATCTGCCAGAGCCTGGGTCATGGCGCATTCCTTTTCGTTAGCGGATCACTGCTTGGCAGTATCGGTGGCGGCGACTTTCTTGTCAGCCGTTGCTGCTTTGGCTGGAGCGGTTTTCTTGGCAGGAGCTTTCGCCGGAGCCTTGGTTGCCGCCTTCTTCGCAGGTGCCTTGGCCGCCGCTTTCTTCGCTGGTGCCTTTTTGGTTGCAGGTACGGCGGCCTTCGAAGCAGCCGGCGCCGGAGTTACCGGTTTGGCTGCAGGCTTGACGTCCTGTGCGGCAAGCATCGTGGTCGGTGCCGGCGCCGGCATGTTGTACTTGCTCAGCAGCGCAACCATGGTGTTTTGCGGGGTCACCAGCAGTTCGACGCGACGGTTCAGGGCACGGCCTTCGGCGCTGTCGTTGGCCGCACGCGGGGCATCGCCACCCATGCCACGCAGCATCAGGCGATCGCGCTGCAAGCCGCTCAAGCGGAAGATCGCCGCTACGGACTGGGCGCGCTCCTGGCTGAGTTTGACGTTGGCCGGCGCGGCACCGGTGTTGTCGCTGTGACCAAGCACCAGGACTGCGGTTTTCGGGTCAGCTTCGAGGATTTTCGCGACATTGGTGAACGGGCTGAGGGTCACCGGCAGCAGCATCGCTGGACGCTTCGGGTTGAACGAGCCTTCAACCGGCGCGATCACCACCAGCACGTTGTCACGGCGCTCAAGTTGCAGATTGCTGTCCTTGATCGCTGCACGCAGACGTGGCTCGTAGTCATCCAGCCAGGCTTGGGTGACTTTCGGGTCAGGCATCGGCACCACTTTGGCAGTGGATTGATCCTTGCCGCCGAACGGCCACCACCACTTCGTGCCGGTGTCGGCATCGGCCTTGGCCACTACCGCCGGTTTGGCTTCGGGTTTTACTTCGGCTTTCACCTCGGCTTTGGCCGCCGCATCATCGGAACCGCCGAACGGCCAGTACCAGTGGCTGCTGCTTTCAGTCTTGGCCACAGGTGCGGTCGCGGCAGGTTTGAGCGGCGCCGGGGCTGCGGCAGGAGCCGGGGCTGGGGCCGGCTCTTTGGCCGCCACTTTGTCGGAGGAACCGAACGGCCACCAGCTACCGCCGTCCGCATCGTTTTTAGGAGTCTGTGCACAACCGGTGATCGCAACACACAGGGCCAGGGCGAGAGTTTTTTTGGATGACATTGAAAATCCACAAAGTGAAGTAATGAAAAATCAGAGCTCTTTTGCCCGGATAAACTGACGCTTTGAATCGAAAAACCGGATCTGGTTCCAACCCTGGAACCTCATGTAAAGCTTTACAGACAAGTGGCAAGTACCCGCGCCAGTTGCTGCGCGCGCGGATCCATCAAGACGTACGGCCCAAGGGTATTTGTCACAAAACCGAACGCGACATCGTGCTCGGGATCAGCAAAACCCACTGAACCGCCCGCCCCCGGATGACCAAACGCCCGCGGGCCGAGGCCGTAGGTGGCGTTCGCCATGTCCGGTTGATCGAGCATGCAGCCCAGACCGAAGCGGGTGCGGGTCAGCAGGGTCTTGTCCTCGCCGTAGCTGTGTTCGCGGGTCAGCTCTTCGAGCATTTCGCTTTCAAGCAGGCTGCCGTCGAGCAAACCGGCGTAGAAACCGGCCAGGCTGCGCGCGTTGCCGTGACCGTTGGCGGCCGGCTGCTGCATGCGGCGCCATTCCGGTTTGTTGGTGCTGGTGAGCACCGACGGCGGATTGGTGAAGGCGCGAGTGGTCATGGCGGTCGGTTCGCGCATGGTCACTTGCAACAGGCGCTGGGCCGCGGCATCGCCGACGTTGCCCTTGCCCCGTGCAATATGCGCCACGCGGTGGAACTCTTCGTCAGCCAGGCCGACGTGGAAATCCAGCCCCAGCGGCTTGGCGACGCGGGCGACGATCGACTCGCCCGGCCCACGACCGTCAGCGCGACGCAGCAACTCCCCGACCAGCCAGCCATAGGTGATGGCGGCATAGCCGTGGCCGGTGCCCGGCGTCCACCACGGCGCTTCGGCCGCAAGGGCGTCGACCATGGTCTGCCATTCGTAGAGGGCGGCGGGCGCCAGCAACTCGCGCAGGGCCGGCAGACCGGCCTGATGGCAGAGCAGTTGGCGCAGGGTGACGGATTCTTTACCGGCGGCAGCGAATTCCGGCCAGTAGCGGGCAACCGGTGCATCCAGTTGCAGTTTGCCTTCGGCCACCAGTTGCAATGCGGTGACCGCGGTAAAGGTCTTGGTGCAGGAAAACAGGTTGGCGATGGTGTCGCTGTGCCAGGCTTCGGTACCATCCTTGTCGGCCGTACCGGACCAGAGGTCGAGGACGGTTTCTCCGCCGACCTTGATGCACAGGGCTGCGCCGCGTTCCTGGGGATCGTCGAACAGTGCCGCGAAAGCCTCGCGCACCGCTTCGAATTGAAGCTCGTAATGTCCCTGAATCTGCACCCGCAACTCCCCCGCGAAAACGCTCTACAAAGTGGCCCGCATTGTTCCAGCCCTTGAGGGATTTGGGAACAGCTGCGGGCCGGACGGTTACTTCCAGATGTTTGCTGAGACGGCTGCCGCCTTCGCGAGCAAGCCCGCTCCCACATTTGATCTCTGCGGCACTGGAGATCAGTGTGGGAGCGGGCTTGCTCGCGAAGAACGATGACGCGGTCTAAACCTTAATGACCATTGCCCGAATGCCCACCGGCATGCCCGCCCCCCGGGCCTTTGCCAGCTTCACCCTTGCGCCCGCCCTCCGCTTCATGACCGGCAGCGGCGGCCTTCTCAGCCTCTTTGCCCAACTGATCAACTGCCTGCAGGTTGCTCTTGCGTACCGCCTCGACAAAGCCCTGATACGGCAGATCGGTAATCCCCACCAGGCCGAAGTGCCCGTTCTCGCCATCGAGCAGACGCCCGGTCACCGGTTGATCCAGGTACTGAAACCAGTGCACGCCGACAATCGACGGCTCACTCAACGCCTGTTTGAGGAAGTTGGCATACGCCGGGCCGCGATCTTCTTCCCGCGCCAGTTGCGTCACGCCACCCCAGAACGGGCCACGATCACTGGAGCCGAAGTTGAATTCGGTGATCAGTACCGGTTTGTCGAGGGCACGCAGAGCGGCGAAGTCATAGCCGTCCTGTGGTTTCAGCGTGTACATGTTGAAACTCAACACGTCGCAATACTGCGCGCAGGACGCCACCGCTTCCGGAGTGCTGGTGGCGAAACGGCCGCCGAGCAGCAGCTGATTCGGCGCGTGCCATTTCAGCGAATCGGAGATGGTTTTGAAGTAGGTGTCGGCGAACACTTTCTGGAAGTATTTGAAGTCGTTTTCGATTTCCGGGTGCTCCGGATTCGGCATTGGTGGCACGAAACCCGGGTCTTCCATCAATTCCCACGCCGGCAGATCAATGCCCCACGCTTTCGACAGGCCCGCCTGGTTGCGGTACTTGTCGCGCAGTTGCTTGAGGAATGCGCGCTTGGCCGGCACGTCGGTGGTCATTTTCAATGTGCCGTAGGCCAGGGCGTAGCGCGACTGCGGGTCGTCGCCGGGGCCGGCCCAGGCCAGTTCGTTGTCGGCGTAGTAGCCGATCAGCCACGGATCATCACGATGATCGCGGGCAGCAATGGCCACAGCACGCTCGGTGGCCATGGCGAAACGCGGGTCGAACGGGTCAGGCATGCCGCCCCACCAATCGCTGCCGGTGCTGATGCTGGTGTAGTCGCCGACGATCGACAGCGGCAAGGTGTACGGCACCCGTTCGGCGTCGGCAAGCGAGTCGGCACTCCAGTTGCCGACGGTGTTGAAACCCCAGGCCTGCAGGCGATCGAGGGTGTGCGTGGCCCACTTCTGCTGATCGACCGTGGCCTTGCACGGCGCAGCGACGGGTTGATCGGCAGCCTTTTCAGCAGTCGTCGCTACGGCGTCTGTTTTCGCCGCTGCGGCGACACCGGCCTTCGCCTCGTTTGACTTTGGCACAGGCTCGGCAGCTTTTACTGCGGTTTCTTCAACCGCACCAGCCTTGGCCGCTTCAGCAATTCCGGCCTTGGTATCGCTGTCCGGTTTGCAGGGCTCGCCGTAAACCCGCTGCAGGTTGGCGCCATAGAAGTCGTACCAGCGCCCGTTGCCATAGCCGCGGCCCTGATCGGCGCCGTTGCCGCCACGGTTATCGCCTTCGCCGAAATGGCTGGCGAGCGGCTCGTCGGCCTTGGGCAGGGATTCGAACATCCACTCACGCCCGGCCACGTAGGTCTGGCTGACCTGCGGACTGACGGTGTTGACCCCGAGTGAATAGAACGGATGTCCTTCAGGGGTCACCAGATACCAGCGACCGTCACGTTTTTCAGTGCGGAAAAACCCGCTGGCCTTGAACGCCGGGCCTTTGTTCCAGCCACCGAACTTGTCCAGCGAGGACTTTTCGCGCTCGGCCAGCCAGGTTTTCAGCTGTTGCTGTTCCTTGGCGGCGGCGGATTTCAGTTGTTCGTCGTTGCTGACTTTTTCCGGCCATTTGCTGCGGGTCGATTGACCGTAAGCGTCCACCAGATTGCCGTAGACAGCCTGGGTCACGGCATCGCCATCCTGCACGCCGAAACGTTCGAGCAGCAGGCTCTGCGCGGCTTTCGGCTGATCCATCCACAGACTCACCGACACCACCTGGCTGCGATCCAGTTCACCGCTGCTGCTGGCCAGCAGAATTCGCTGGCCATCAACATTCATCGGCATCGGCGGCCCGGCCTTCATGCCCTGGCTCAGTGGCGAAGTCGCCACCAGCGGCACCAAAAGGGTTTGCGCGGGACCGGCCTGCAGGTCGACGCGGCTGGTCAGGGTCTGGCCGTTGTTGCTCTGGATTTGCACATAGACCGTCACGGCCCAGCTCATCGCGCTTTGCAGGCGCAGGCTCATCATGCCCGACTGCGACCAGTCCCAGGCGCCGGTCTGCGGGGTCAGGCGCAGGGTCGGACGGGCTACCGAGTTGAAGGTCACCCGGCGCAACACTTCACCTTCAGGGGTTTGCTCGGCGTTGGCTTGTGGCAGGTCAGTGTTTTCGGTGACGACTTTCACCACGTCGGCAGGACGGACGAAGTTGAACAGGGTCTGCTGACCCGCAGGCGCCGCCAGTAACGGGGCAGCGAAAATCAAGGCGAATACGGCAGGCAACGAACGGCGAATCATAAGAACGGAGTTCTCCCTAACGACCAACTAAGGCCAATGGAAAAGCATGGCAGAGAGATAGACAGCGCGGCGGGCAAAACTGCCCACCGTTGTCTCAAGATATTTCACGACGGAATGGCGGCAACGCATTGAGGATCGCCTTGCCGTAGCGCTGGGTGACCAGGCGCCGATCGAGCAAGGTGATGGTGCCGCGGTCCTCTTCGGTACGCAGCAGACGCCCGCAGGCCTGAACCAGTTTCAGCGAGGCATCGGGCACCGAGATTTCCATGAACGGATTGCCGCCCCGGGCCTCGATCCACTCCGACAGCGCCGCCTCGACCGGGTCGTCCGGCACCGAGAACGGGATCTTGGCGATCACCACGTGCTCGCAGTACGCCCCCGGCAAGTCCACCCCTTCGGCGAAACTGGCAAGACCGAACAGCACGCTGGAATCGCCGCCATCGACCCGCGCCTTGTGCTTGTTCAGGGTTTCCTGTTTCGACAGGTTGCCTTGAATGAACACTTGCTTGCGCCAGTCGCGGTCGAGGCCATCGAACACGTCCTGCATCTGTTTGCGCGAGGAGAACAGCACCAGCGTGCCGCGCGAGCCTTCGACCAGATCCGGCAACTCGCGGATGATCGCCGCGGTGTGAGCAGCGGCGTCGCGTGGGTCGGCCTTCAGATCCGGCACCCGCAGCACGCCGGCGTCGGCATGATGGAACGGGCTCGGCACCACGGCAGTGACCGCTTTTTTCGGCAGACCGGCACGCATGCGGAACCGGTCGAAAGTGCCCAGTGCCGTCAAGGTTGCCGAGGTCACCAGGCAGCCGTAGGCCACGTTCCACAGGCTGCGGCGCAAGGTTTCTGCGGCGAGAATCGGGCTGGCGTTGACCTCGATGTCGAACAGCGAACCGCTCTCGGCCAGTGTCAGCCAGCGCGCCATCGGCGGGCTGTCTTCCGGGTCTTCGGCGGTAAATGCAGTCCACAATTCCCAGTTGCCCGACGCCCGCGACAATAGGCTGCCGAACAGCGGATACCACTCCTCGGCCTGATTGCTGGCGATGCCGATGTTGACCTCGCCGTCCATGCCTTCCTTGAGCAGGTCGGTCAGGCGGGTGAACAGATCGTTGAGCCGCGAATAGCCCTTTTTCAACTCGATGCCCATTTCGCGCATGTGCTCGGGAATCACCCCGCCGACGAAACGATGGCGTGGCCGCTCGCGACCTTCGACGTCTTCGCCGGGTTTGAAATCGGCAATCTGCTCGCACGCGGTGAACATGAACTGCTGCTGGGTCTTGATCTCGCGCGCCAGCTCGGGCACTTGCTCGATCAGCTTGCCGAGATCGCCCGGCAACGGATGCTGGGCCAACAATTTGGTGAGGTTCTTCGCGGTGGTTTCCAGCCAGTCGGCGGTGGAACGCAGGCGCGTGTAGTGGGCGAAGTGGCCGATGGCCTTGTCCGGCAAATGGTGACCTTCGTCGAACACGTAAATGGTGTCGCGCGGATCCGGCAGTACCGCACCGCCGCCGAGGGCGAGATCAGCCAGCACCATGTCGTGGTTGGTGACGATCACGTCGACCTTGCCCATGCCTTCGCGCGCCTTGTAGAAGGCGCATTGGCCGAAGTTCGGGCAGTGGCGATTGGTGCACTGGCTGTGATCGGTGGTCAGGCGCGCCCAGTCGGCGTCTTCCAGCGCGTTGGGCCAACTGTCGCGGTCGCCGTCCCATTTATTGCCGGCGAGCTTCTCGATCATGCTGGTGAACAGCTTCTGACTCGCCTCGTCGACCTCGATCTTGAAACCTTCCTCTTCGAACAGCTGGGCGGTGGCGGTTTGCGCGTGGCCTTCCTGCAGCAGCATGTCGAGCTTGGACAGGCACATGTAGCGGCCACGGCCCTTGGCCAGCGCGAAGCTGAAGTTCAGCCCGCTGTTGCGCATCAGGTCGGGCAAGTCCTTGTAGACGATCTGCTCTTGCAGAGCCACGGTCGCAGTAGCGATCACCAGGCGCTTGCCGGCCAGTTTCGCCGTGGGGATTGCCGCGAGGCTGTAGGCCACGGTCTTGCCGGTACCGGTGCCGGCTTCCACCGCGACAATCGCGGGGTCGCCACTGCGCCGGCCTTCGTCGTCGGTGTCGATATCCCCGAGGACTTTGGCGATTTCAGCGATCATCAGGCGCTGGCCGTAACGCGGTTTGAGGCTCTTGGCTTCAAGAAAACGCGAATAGGCGCCCTGGATCGTGGTTTTGAGTTCAGTGCTGATCATTGATTGTCGGGCGCAAAAAACGCTGGATAAATTTTCAGTGGTTTCGGATGGCGGCTATCATACCCCGCTAATTAATCCCGCGCAGAACGGAGTGCCCCAATGACACCTTTTAGCCTCGTTTATCCGTTGCATGTCCTGTCCGCCCTGGTCTGGGTCGGCGGCATGTTTTTCGCCTGGATGGTCCTGCGCCCGGCGGCTGTAAAGGCTCTCGACGGCCCTGGCCGCCTGACCTTGTGGGTGGAAGTGTTTCAAGGTTTTTTTCGTTGGGTCTGGGTCGCGGTGATCCTGTTGCCGATCAGCGGCGTGGGCATGCTGCATTTGCAGCAAGTGGGCTTTGAGACCGCACCGAAATACGTGCAGGTGATGATCGGGCTGTATGTAGTGATGACCGCACTGTTCATCCGGATTCAGGGTTTGATGCTGCCGGAGTTGCGCAAGGCCGTTGAGGCGAAGGACTGGTCGGCGGGTGCGGCGGTGCTGGGTCGGATTCGCCGGGTGGTGGGGATCAACTTGATCGTCGGGTTGGTGCTGGTGGCGATTGCCGCGGCGCGGCCGATGTTCTGACCCACCCCATTTTTTGCGCTGTGAACACTTTTGTGGTGAGGGGATTTATCCCCGATGGCGCGCGAAGCGGCCCCAAATCAGCTGACGCGTTCAATCTGAAGAAACGCGGTATCTGGAGTGGGCTGCTTCGCAGCCCATCGGGGATAAATCCCCTCACCTCAATTGTGAACAGTGCTGTTATTCAGAGGCGCTGCACAGTCACCGCCCCCGCCGCACCCACCGGCCCAGGCTGACCATCCGCACCGGCCTTGCCGTTCTTGCCGCCATCGGCGCGATACACCAGGCAGCCCTTGGACTGGCCGCCCTTGCCCGCCTTACCGCCAACACCCGCTGGACCACCCGCGCCGCCCGCAACGTTGACCTTGATCAGCTCGGCCGGAAACTCGCGCGGCACTTCAAGACGCACCAACGCACCCGGTGCGCCCGGCTGGCCGTCACTACCATTGCTGCCGTCAAAACCATGACCGGCCGCGCCCCAGGTGCAGCCCGGATCTTCGCCGTTGCCGCCATCCAGGCCGACGAAACCCGGTGCACCGGTGCCGCCACGGGCATCGACAAACAGTTTTGGCGCGTTCAGTGCCTTGAACTGCAAATTCAGATTACGCCCGGCACGGGCGGCTTTTTCATAGGTACCCGGCGCACCGCGTGCGGTGATCAGGCTGCCTTCGGACAGTTCGGCACGAATGACTTTCATGTCCAGCGCCTGTTCACTCGGGACGATCGCGATGCGCGCTTCATGGCCCAGGCGCAATTCGCCGACGGTCAGCTCGGTCACATTGGCAGGAATCAGCAAGGTGCCATAGTCCGCCACGTCCAGCCGTTCCAGCTGCAAGGTGCTGGCGGTGTTGGGCAAACGCATCAGGGAGTTGGTTTCGACGCTGACCACCTGGGCGCAGGCCAGAGGACTGATGAGTGCAGCGAGCAGGCAAAGTTTACGCATGGGAAGAAGCCTCCGGAGCGGCCGGGGCCGGGATGGTTTGCAGGTGAAAAACGCCGAACAGCAGGATGCGCAGACGGTCGCGCCACGGGTTGGGACGCCCTTTGAGGCGCGAGAAAAGCAACTCCAACACATGCAGCGCCAGCAGCGAGGCACCGGCCAGATTGACCAGCGCATGCAGCGGATGCACAAACGGCAGCAGCAGATTGACCACCACCACGCACCAGAACAGCAGGGTCAGCAAACGCCCCAGCCCCCAGAAAACCTTCATACGCTCCCCCGTGTCGGAATTATTCTTTGGGCGCACAGTAACGGCTTACGCGGGGGATAAGCCAGAGGGGTAAAAGAAAAAACATTTGTCAGTCGTCGGATCGCTGCCGGTTCGACGACGATCGTCGACCGGCAGCTCTAGCCTGCGGACTACAGACAAGTCCTAGCGATTGATATGCAACTCCACCCGACGGTTTTTTGCCCGTCCCTCGTCCGTTGCGTTGTCAGCCACCGGCTCGCTCTCGCCGCGTCCTTCACTGGTCAGTTTTTCCGGCGCCAGGCCCTGACTCAGCAGGTACGCCGCCACGCTGCTGGCGCGTCGTTCCGACAGTGCCTGGTTATAGGCGTCCGAACCTTTACTGTCGGTATGACCGATGACCTTGATGCTGACCACGTCGGCGTTGCGCAATTTGTCCATCAGCGTATCGAGCTGGGCCTTGGCGGCCGGGGTCAGATCCGACTTGTCGAAATCGAACAACACATTACCGGCATCGCTGAGGGTGATGACTTCCGATTGCGGCGCAGGTTCGGGAGCTTTTGCAGTGACCGGATATTGCGGCAGCGGACAGCCGCGATGATCGACCGGGGTATTGGCCGGGGTGTCAGGGCAACGGTCGCGGCGGTCGAACACGCCATCGCCGTCTTCATCGCCATCCTGGGCATAACAGATCAGCCCGCCAGTCAGAATCCCCAACGCCGCACCGCCACCGGCCCAGCCGCCACTTTCAATGGCGCCAAGACCGCCACCGACCAGCCCGCCGATCAGGCTGCAGATCGGCCACGTACGTTGATTGAGGGGGGCATCGCCATCGCTATGAGTGGCGCAACCGGTGAGCAGGCTGCCCAGCAGCAGCACCGGCAAGACGGACCTTGAGAAAACAGTCATTGTGAAAGCTCCTGTGTCACCGGCCCATACCGGTTACACAGGAGTAAAGACCCGCATCCGCGACTGCACAAGCCGCGGATGCGAGAGGGGCTAGCGGACGATTTTGATTTCGGTACGACGGTTCTGTGCGCGACCGTCTGCAGTTTTGTTATCCGCCACTGGCTGGCTTTCACCCATGCCCGAGACCGAAACGAAGCTGGCACGCGGCACACCCTGCTGGATCAGGTATTCCACCACCGAGTGCGCACGGCGATCCGACAGTTTTTTGTTGTAGGCATCGCTGCCGACGCTGTCGGTGTGGCCGGTCACGGTCAGTTGCGCCGTGGACGACTCTTGTTTCAGGCGCGTGGCGACTTTATCCAGCACCTGTTTGTCGGAGCCGGTCAGGGTGGCTTTGTCGAACTGGAAGTGCACATCGCGAATGACGATAGTTTCTTCCTTGACCACAACCGCCTCTTCTACCACTGGCGCAGGGGCAGGTGGTGGGCAGCCGTCAGCATCGACCTGCACGCCTTTAGGCGTGTGCGGGCACTTGTCGCGACTGTCCGGCACACCATCGCCGTCTTCGTCGCCATCACCGTGCACCCAGCAATAGGCGGCTGCCGTACCACCGACCACCAGCGCGCCATAACCGGCCCACGCCGAACTTTCCGTCGCGCCGAGACCGGCACCGACTACACCACCGACCGCCGCACAGGTCGGCCAGTCGGTTTTCTGCAAACCTGCGCAACCAGTCAACACACTGGTTAGCAGAATCAAAGGTAATGCTGTCCGAACTATGCTCATCTGGTTTTCTCCTGAGGGATCGGCTTAGAACCGATTCACGGAGTAAAGACCGGAGTTTTAATCTCCGCCAGCAATAGGCCACTGGCATTTGGGACCGTGTTCACAGGGATTCGGCACTTTTGCCAGGCGCGGCAATTCGGGGTCTAGGCCGGATCCGTCTGGCGCGCTAGTCTTGGCGATCTGATTGAGGAGCTTCGATGAACGTCGCCATTTCTTCGCGCACGCCGCAACAGGCGCTGGCCGCTTTACTGGATCGCTATGCCCCGGCGCGTCTGCTGCTGATCGGCGCCAGCGAATTTCCGGCGCTCGCCGCTTTCAAGCAGGCACATCCAGACACCTGCGTGGCCCACGCCGCACCCGGTGCATTGCCCGCCGAACTCGCGGCGCGGCGCTTCGACCTGGCGCTGGTGGTCGATTGCCTTGAGCACCTGCCCAAGCGTGACGGCTTGAATCTGCTGGGCGGGATTCGCAACCTCAACGCCAGCCGCATTGCAGTGCTGGCGGATCTGCCGGCCAGCGGCTGGCAGGAAACCGATTTCTACTCGCTGGCGCTGCAGGCCAGTGAACGCTTCCAGCGTGACGATCAGGTACTGACCCTGTTCACCTATGATCTGCTTGACTACAAACAAGTCCCCGACTGGCTCAACTCGCGATTCTGGGCCAATCCGGAAAACTTCGGCAAATACTGGTGGTAATGCAATGAGTACAGCCATTTGCCCGTGCGGCAGCGGCAACCTGCTGGAGGCCTGCTGCGGCCACTATCACGAAGGCCACCCGGCGCCTTGCGCCGAAGCGCTGATGCGTTCGCGCTACAGCGCCTACGTGCTGGGGCTGATCGATTATCTGGTGGCCACCACCCTGCCCGCCCAGCAGGCCGGTCTGGATCGCCAGTCGATCAGCGCCTGGAGCGCGCAGAGCACCTGGCTCGGCCTTGAGGTCGAAAGCTCGGAAGTGTTCGGCGGCCAACCCGAGCATGCCTTCGTCACCTTTACCGCGCGCTGGCACGACAGCCAGGGCGAACACAGCCACCGCGAGCGCTCCTCGTTCGTGCAAAACGCCGGGCGCTGGTACTTCATCGACCCGACCGTGCAGTTGAAGCTGGGGCGCAATGACGCGTGCCCGTGTGCCAGCGGGCAGAAGTTCAAGAAGTGCTGTGCGGGGTATTTCGGCGCATAAAGGGAAGTGCCGACTAGACTGGGGCACAAAGGGAGTTTTTTCGATGCTCGGTCACTGTCGCACACTGCATGGCTTGTTATTGATGCTGATCCTGAACCTCGGCGGTTGCGCCTCATGGTTCAGCGACGACAGCGTCGACCCCGCCGTGCATCTGGTAAAAGTCGAGGTGGTGCGGGCCAAGCTGCTCGAACAGAAATTCATCCTGCACTTTCGCATCGACAACCCCAACGACAGCGACCTGACGGTGCGCGGCATGGAATATCGCATTCATCTGGCAGACCTGTTGCTGGCCGAAGGGGAGCATGAACACTGGATCACGGTAGGGCCGAAAAGCAGCGCGTTCTATCGGATACCGATCCGCACCAACTTGTGGCCGCGGGTCAAGGACGTGGTGAAAATGCTGAAAAGTCAGCACCAGCAGGTGCCCTATCGATTGCAGGGTGAGATGGAAACCGGTTTATTCATCGCCCACTACGTGCACCTGGAGCGCAATGGCGTGATAATCCCCGCCGATTTAATTCCGGAGCACAACCGATGACTCAGCAACCTCATGTCCATGGCCCTGACTGCAACCACGATCATGACCATCATCACGATCACGATCATGGCCATGTCCACGGCCCGAACTGCGGCCACGCCCACCAGGAACCGGTGCGCAACGCCCTGAAAGACGTCGGCCGCAACGACCCTTGCCCATGCGGCAACGGCAAGAAATTCAAGAAGTGCCACGGCGCTTGATGCTTCAGGTGAAGTCTTTCTTCGCCTGACAAGCCGCCTTCGCGAGCAAGCCCGCTCCCACAGTTGACCGCGTTCCCGCTGACTGAACGCAGTCGACTGTGGGAGCGGGCTTGCTCGCGAATGTGCCGGTACATTCACCCCAAAATGTTCAGACAGCCGCCAGAATCTGCGCAGCGCTGACCACCGTCGCATACTCCCCGTGCACATTCCCCAGCGACATCCCGTGCACTTCTTCGGCTGAACGCGGTGTGCCGAAATAATCGGCCTTGTCGAAGGTGAAACACGCATCCTCCGCCACCCACGCCTCAAACCCCAGATTGCCCGCCGTGCGCGCTGTGGATTCCACCGAGTTGTTGGTCGCTACACCAACAATGATCAATTGCCCGATCCCCGCCTCATGCAGCTGCGCTTCCAGCCCCGTGGCACAAAACGCATCCGGTACCTGTTTCCGGATCAGCCATTCACCGTCCTGCGGCATGAATCGCTGCTGAAATTCCACCCCTGACTGCCCGGGCCAGAACACCGAATCCGGTTCACGCGACAGATGCTGCACATGAATCACCGGCCGCCCGCTACTGCGCCACGCCCTCAGTAAATCGAGCATGCGTTCTTCGGCCTGTGGATTATTCCGCCTACCCAGTCGCGGCTGCAGAATGCCTTGTTGCTGGTCGATGATGATCAGTGCAGCGTTGGCCTTGAGCTCCATGGCGTTTTTTTCTCATGCGGGGTCAGTGAGCTCCGCAGTTCAGCATCACCGCCACTTATTAAGCAAGCTATCGAACACGGCAGATTGAAGCGCTTTGTGGTGAGGGGATTTATCCCCGATGGGCAGCAAAGCGGCCCTAATTCCTGCAACCGAGACAGAGCTGACCCACCGAGATGGCAGGTTTGGGGCTGCTGCGCTGCCCATCGGGGATAAATCCCCTCACCACAGGTTCTGTCACACCTCACAAATAAGTTTGTCCCCCGCTTGCGCGGCCATCTCCTGCTCACTAACGTAGCGGCTTTATTGCGCCCCCAGCCTCTACACCCCCGCAGGAGCTTTGCCATGGCCTCGCCAGCCCTTACACATTTTCTTCCCCGGTTCGGCGTTGCCGCAGCAGTGACCGGTGTCTTGAGCCTGTCCGGTTGCCAGACCTGGAACGCGCAGGACACCCTCCCGCCCACCTCCGGCGTGCAACCGCTCAAGGGTCTGGCGCAGAACGTTTCGGTGCGACGCAATGCCATGGGCATGCCGTTGATCGAAAGCAACAGCTTCCACGACGCACTGTTCACCCTCGGTTACGTGCATGCCAGCGACCGCATCAACCAGATGGTCACCCTGCGCCTGTTGGCCCAGGGGCGTCTGGCGGAAATGTCCGGCGCCTCGATGCTCGACGCCGACCGCTACATGCGCGCGGTCAACCTGAAGAAAAGCGCCGACGAGCTGTACAAGGCCTCGTCGCCACGCCTCAAGCGTTTCTTCGAAGTCTATGCGCGGGGCGTCAACGCCTACCTGTTCCGCTACGCCGACAAACTGCCGGGCGATCTCGCCGCCAGCGGCTACAAGCCGGAATACTGGAAACCGGAAGATTCGGCGCTGATGTTCGCGTTGCTGAACTTCAGCCAGTCGGCCAACCTGCCGGAAGAGATCTCATCCCTGGTGCTGGCGCAAACCGTGACCAGCGACAAACTCGCCTGGCTGACCCCGTCCGCACCCGATGAAAATCTGCCACTGGCCGAGGCCGACAAGCTGCAAGGCCTCAAGCTCAACGGGCAGATCCCCGGTCTCACCGAGCTGAGCAACGCCAGCCAGCAGTTGGCAGCGATGAATCTGCTGGGCGCCAGCACCTCGAACAACTGGGCCATTGCCCCGCAACGCAGCCGCAGCGGCAAGAGCATTCTCGCCAGCGACAGTCATGGCCCACTGGCGGCACCGTCGCTGTGGACCTTCGTGCAGATCCGCGCGCCGAAATATCAGGCTGCCGGTGTCACCGTTGCCGGTCTGCCGATGATCCTCGGCGGTTTCAACGGCAAAGTCGCGTGGAGCGCCACCAGCGTGCTCGGCGACAATCAGGACCTGTTCCTGGAAAAAATCCGCCGTCAGGGCAACAGCCTGACCTATGAGGTCAACGGCAAGTGGCTACCGCTGGGCGTGCGCAACGAAACCTATTTCGTCAAAGGCCAGCGGCCGATTCGCGAAGCGGTGTACGAAACCCGCCACGGCGCGCTGCTCAACAGTGCTCAGGCCGTACAGGGCAACGGTTTTGGTCTGGCCCTGCAAACCCCGAGCTTCACCGACGACAAATCGCTGGACGCATTTTTTGACCTGACCCGTGCGCAGAACGTTGAACGCGCGTCAGACGCCAGCCGCGAGATCCGCGCCATCGCCCTGAACATGGTATTCGCCGACGCCAGCAACATCGGCTGGCAGGTCACCGGGCGTTTCCCCAACCGGCGCGAAGGCGAAGGCCTGCTGCCATCGCCGGGCTGGGAAGGTCGTTATGACTGGGACGGTTACGCCGACCCGATGTTGCACCCGTACGATCAGGATCCGACCCAGGGCTGGCTCGGCACCGCCAACCAGCGGGTCATTCCTCACGGCTACGGCATGCAGTTGTCCAACTCGTGGGCGGCGCCGGAGCGCGGTGAGCGCTTGGCGGAACTGGCCAACAGCGGCAAACAGGACGGTCGCAGCGTGATCGCCATGCAGTACGACCAGACCACCACCTTCGCTGCCAAGCTGAAGAAAATGTTTGAAGCGCCGGGCATGAAGCAGCCGCTGAAACAGGCGATCGACGCCCTGCCGGAAGCCGATCGCAACAAGGCGCGCGAGGCGTTCACCCGATTGATGGCGTTTGACGGCAAGCTCAGCCCGACCTCGGCGGATGCGGCGATCTATGAACTGTTCCTGCAAGAAAGCATGAAGCAGATCTTCCTCGATGAGCTCGGCCCCGAGTCGAGTCCGGCGTGGAAAGCCTTTGTTGCCAATGGCGACTTGTCCTACGCGGCGCAGGCCGATCACCTGCTCGGGCGCGAAGACAGCCCGTTCTGGGATGACTTGCGTACCCCGCAGAAAGAAGACAAAGCCGTGATTCTGGCGCGCAGTCTGGCCGCCGCGATCAACGCTGGCGACAGTCAGTTGGGTGGCGATCACAAGGCCTGGCAGTGGGGCAAACTGCACAGCTACACGTGGAAAAACGCCAACGGCCAGACCGTTCGCGGCCCGCTGGCAGCCGGCGGCGATCACACCACGCTCAATACCGCGGCGTTTGCCTGGGGTCAGGACTTCAACACCACGCGTGCGCCGTCGATGCGTTTCATCGTCGACTTCAGCCAGGCTGAGCCGCTGATGGGGCAGAACGGCACCGGCCAGTCCGGTAACCCGGCCAGCCCGAACTACCTCAACGGCATCGATGCGTGGCTCAAGGGTCAGTACATCGGCTTGCCGATGCAGCCGCAGAACTTTGACCGGGTGTATGGCAAGACGCGTTTGACCCTCACACCGGGCAAGTAAGGCACAGATCAAAAGCCCCTCACCCTAACCCTCTCCCAAGGGAGAGGGGACCGACGGAGTTGTTCTTTCGCAATACACCGACCTGAACCGTCGCGCCGAATCCATAATCGACGCGGACTTTCAGGTCGATGTAGCTCGCCACACACCTCGGTCGGCTCCCTCTCCCTCCGGGAGAGGGCTGGGGTGAGGGAGCTTTG
Organism: Pseudomonas sp. G3-19; assembly: GCF_054855875.1. Lineage (NCBI taxonomy): Bacteria > Pseudomonadati > Pseudomonadota > Gammaproteobacteria > Pseudomonadales > Pseudomonadaceae > Pseudomonas > Pseudomonas sp. G3-19. The sequence goes on along the minus strand of NZ_JBMPIQ010000003.1, from coordinate 5,618,209 downwards.
AAAATCGATAGAACTTCCGGACTCGCGCCAACCTCATAGCTAACAAGCCCCCCATTCTGGTAACGACATGGACCTTGTTATCGCCCGCCCCGAAGGTTTGTATTGCCCTGCCGGGGATTTCTACATTGATCCGTGGCGCCCGGTCGAGCGCTCGGTGATCACCCATGCCCACGGCGATCACGCCCGTAACGGCAATCAGCACTACCTTGCCAGCAGCGCCAGCGAAGGGATTTTGCGTGCGCGTCTGGGTCAGGACATCAACCTGCAAACCCTCGCCTACGGCCAGCGGCTGACCCATCACGGCGTGACCTTGAGTTTCCATCCCGCCGGGCATGTGCTCGGTTCGGCCCAGGTGCGTCTGGAATACGGCGGCGAAGTCTGGGTCGCGTCCGGCGATTACAAGATCGAACCCGACGGCACCTGTGCGCCGTTCGAACCGGTGCGCTGCCACACCTTCATCACCGAATCGACTTTCGGCCTGCCGATCTACCGCTGGCAACCACAGGCGCAGGTATTCAACGAGATCAACCAGTGGTGGCAGGCGAACATCGCCGCCGGCAAGGCCAGCGTGCTGTTCTGTTATTCGTTCGGCAAGGCTCAGCGGATCCTGCACGGCATCGACGCCAGCCTCGGCCCGATCCTCAGTCACGGTGCGGTCGAGCCACTGAACCGGGTCTACCGCGAGGCCGGCGTGTACCTGCCGCCGACGATCTACGCCGGCGACATCAAAAAATCCGACCCGATCATGCGTCAGGCGCTGGTGATCGCCCCGCCCTCGGCGGGCGGCAGCACCTGGATGCGCCGGTTCGGTGACTACAGCGACGCCTTCGCCAGCGGCTGGATGCGCCTGCGTGGCACCCGCCGGCGGCGCGGTGTGGATCGCGGTTTCGTGCTCTCGGATCACGCCGACTGGCCCGGCCTGCTCTGGGCCATCGAACAGACCGGCGCCGAGCGCGTGATGGTGACCCACGGTTCGATCGGCGTGCTGGTCCGGCATCTGCGCGAACAAGGCCTGGACGCGCAGGGTTTCAACACCGAATACGGCGACGATGAGGAAGAAAACATCGACACCGAACCTGCCATCGCCGAGGTGCAAGCATGAAAGCGTTCGCCGAGTTGTACGCCGAACTCGACGCCACCACGTCAAGCAATGCCAAACTGGCGGCGATGCAAACCTACTTCGCTCAAGCAGCACCGCAGGACGCGGCGTGGGCGGTGTACTTTCTGTCTGGTGGACGCCCGCGGCAACTGGTGCCGGTGCGCATCCTGCGCGAACTGGCAGTGGAAGTCTCGGGATTGCAACCGTGGCTGTTCGAGGAAAGCTATCAATCCGTTGGCGATCTGGCGGAAACCATTTCCCTGGTGCTCCCGGAAAATTCGCACAGCTCCGAGACCGGCCTTGCCGAATGGATTGAAGACAAGCTGCTGCCGCTGCGCGGTGAAACCCCGGAGTACCTCGCCCGTCACCTGCCCGCGCTGTGGGCGCAACTGGATCGGCCGAGCCTGATGCTGTGCATCAAGCTGATCACCGGCAGTTTCCGCGTCGGCGTGTCGAAACTGCTGGTCACCCGCGCTCTGGCGTCGATGGCCGGCCTCGACAGCAAACGCGTGGCGCAGCGCCTGGTGGGGTACACCGACCTGTCGAACCGGCCGAACGCGACCAGCTACCTGAAACTGATCGCGCCGGAATCCGCCGACGAACATGCGCAACGTGGCGGCCAGCCCTACCCGTTTTTCCTCGCGCATGCCTTGTCGCAACCGGTCGAGGAATTTGAAGCGCTGCTGGGGCCGGCGAGCAACTGGCAAGTGGAATGGAAGTGGGATGGCATCCGCGCGCAGGTGGTCAAGCGCGAGGGTCGGTTGTGGGTCTGGTCGCGGGGTGAGGAACTGGTGACCGAGCGTTTCCCCGAATTCGACACACTGGTCCACGCGTTACCCGACGGCACGGTAATCGACGGCGAAATCGTGGTCTGGAAAAGCACCCATCCGAGCACCGCAGACGCCTTCGATCCGCAATCGAGCGCACCGCCGGCGGTGCAACCGTTCGCGCTGCTGCAGCAGCGCATCGGGCGCAAAACCCTCGACAAGAAAATCCTCGAAGAAGTGCCGGTGGTGGTGCTTGCCTACGATTTGCTGGAGTGGCAAGGCGAAGACTGGCGCAATCGTCCGCAGGCCGAACGACGCGCGCAACTGGAGCAGGTCATCGCTCACGGTAACAACCCGGTGTTACTGGCCTCGCCGATTCTCACTGGCAGTGACTGGTTCGACCTCGCCCAGCAGCGCGAAGCCTCACGGCGCCTCGGTGTCGAGGGCATGATGCTCAAGGCCCGCGACGCCCTGTATGGCGTAGGCCGGACCAAGGACATGGGCGTGTGGTGGAAGTGGAAGGTCGATCCGTTCAGCGTCGATGCGGTGTTGATCTATGCCCAGCGCGGACATGGCCGGCGCGCCAGTCTGTACAGCGATTACACCTTCGCCGTGTGGGACGGCCCGCCCGAGTCCAGTCAGCGAGCGCTGGTGCCGTTTGCCAAGGCCTATTCGGGGCTGACCGACGAGGAGATGCGCCAGGTCGACAGCATCGTGCGCAAGACCACCGTGGAAAAGTTCGGCCCGGTCAGCAGCGTCAAGCCGAGTCTGGTGTTCGAACTGGGTTTCGAAGGCATCGCCCTATCGCGGCGGCACAAGAGCGGGATCGCCGTGCGTTTTCCAAGGATGCTGCGCTGGCGGCAGGACAAGACGGTGGATGAGGCCGATAGCCTGGCAACGTTGCAGGATTTGCTGGCCTGACCCGGTTTCCGGGGACAAACCTCCAATCATCCTGAATGAACATCCTGTAGTGAGTGGATTTTCTGGTGAGGAGATCTTGTGGTGAGGGGATTTATCCCCGATGGGCTGCGAAGCGGCCCCTCAGCTTCCTTCAGTAGACCGCGTGTATCGGATTTGCGACTGCTGCGCAGCCGATCGGGGATAAATCCCCTCGCTACAAGTATTCTGAATCACTTAAAAAATACCTGCATCGACCCAAGTTGGTGCAGCCTTCAACAGCCGCCCATTCCCGTGCACCAATCCCTCTCCCTCCTCCCTCCCCCAACCTTTTAAAACACTTGTTCGGGACTCTGGTTCGGAAATTGCTACTTTCTATAGGTCGTACGCGTTCCAGTAACAATAATTCTGCGCCACAAGCGCTCATATTGGTTCTTAGGGATTGAATAATGAAAAAAGCATTGCTGACCCTTTCTGCACTGGCGTTGTGCATGGCTGCCGGCTCCGCGCTGGCCAAGGAATACAAAGAGCTGCGTTTTGGCGTTGATCCTTCCTACGCACCGTTCGAGTCGAAAGCGGCCGACGGCAGCCTGGTGGGCTTCGACATCGACCTGGGCAACGCGATCTGCGCCGAGCTGAAGGTCAAGTGCAAATGGGTTGAAAGTGACTTCGACGGCATGATTCCGGGCCTCAACGCCAACAAATTCGACGGTGTGATCTCGTCGATGACTGTGACCCCGGCCCGTGAAAAGGCGATCGACTTCTCCAGCGAGCTGTTCTCCGGCCCGACTTCCTACGTGTTCAAGAAGGGTTCCGGCCTGAGCGATGACGTCGCTTCCCTCAAGGGCAAGTCCGTCGGTTACGAGCAAGGCACCATCCAGGAAGCCTACGCCAAGGCCGTATTGGAGAAGGCCGGGGTGAAAATCCAGGCGTACGCCAACCAGGATCAGGTCTACGCCGACCTGAAAAACGGCCGTCTCGACGCCTCGATCCAGGACATGCTGCAAGCCGAACTGGGCTTTTTGAAGTCGCCGGATGGCGCCAACTACGAAGTCAGCAAGCCGGTCGATAGCGAATTACTGCCAGCCAAAACCGCTGTCGGTATTAAGAAAGGTAACAAAGAGCTGAAGGCGCTTTTAGATAAAGGTATCAAAGCGTTACACGATGACGGCAAATACGCCGAGATTCAAAAGAAACACTTTGGCGATCTGAATCTGTACAGCGGTAAATAATGCCCTGGCGCCCATCACTCGATGGGCGCCTTTTCCATCCGCTCAGGTTGCTGATTTATGTTCGAAAACCTCCTACAAAATCTGGGGCTCTCCGCCTTCAGCCTCAAGGGCTTTGGTCCGTTGCTGTTGGAAGGCACCTGGATGACCATCAAATTGTCGGCGTTGTCGCTGCTGGTGGCCGTGTTGCTCGGTCTCTTGGGCGCCAGTGCCAAACTGTCGAAATCCAAACTGTTGCGCCTGCCTGCCCAGCTCTACACCACGCTGATTCGCGGGGTGCCGGATCTGGTGCTGATGCTGTTGATTTTCTACAGCCTGCAAACCTGGCTGACAGCCCTGACCGACGTCATGGAGTGGGACTACATCGAAATCGACTCCTTTACCGCCGGGGTGATCACCCTGGGCTTCATCTATGGCGCGTATTTCACCGAAACCTTCCGTGGGGCGATCCTCGCCGTACCACGCGGTCAGGTCGAAGCGGCCACCGCTTATGGCCTCAAGCGCGGCCAGCGTTTTCGCTTCGTGGTGTTCCCGCAAATGATGCGCTTCGCCCTGCCGGGCATCGGCAACAACTGGATGGTGATGCTCAAGGCCACCGCGCTGGTGTCGATCATCGGCCTGGCCGATCTGGTCAAAGCCGCGCAGGACGCAGGTAAAAGCACCTATCAACTGTTCTACTTCCTGGTACTCGCCGCCTTGATCTATCTGCTGATCACCAGTGCATCCAACGTCATCCTGCGCTGGCTCGAGCGCCGTTACGCCGCCGGTGCCCGGGAGGCCGTACGATGATCGAACTCCTGCAGGAATACTGGAAACCCTTCCTTTATACCGACGGCACCAACATCACCGGTCTGGCGATGACCCTGTGGCTGCTCAGCGCCTCGATTTTCATCGGTTTTCTGGTATCGATCCCGTTGTCGATCGCCCGTGTGTCTTCGCATTTCTATGTGCGCTGGCCGGTGCAGTTCTACACCTACCTGTTCCGTGGCACGCCGCTCTACATCCAGTTGCTGATCTGCTACACCGGGATCTACAGCCTGGCCGCCGTGCGCGCGCAGCCGTTGCTCGACAGTTTCTTTCGCGATGCGATGAATTGCACGATCCTCGCGTTCGCCCTCAACACCTGCGCCTACACCACGGAGATTTTCGCCGGGGCGATCCGCAGCATGAACCATGGCGAAGTCGAAGCGGCCAAGGCCTACGGCCTGACCGGCTGGAAGCTGTACGCCTACGTGATCATGCCCTCGGCGCTGCGCCGGTCGTTGCCGTATTACAGCAACGAAGTGATCCTGATGCTGCACTCGACCACCGTGGCCTTCACCGCGACCATCCCCGACATCCTGAAAGTTGCGCGGGACGCCAACTCGGCGACCTACCTGACCTTCCAGTCGTTCGGCATCGCCGCGCTGATCTACCTGACCATCACCTTCGCGCTGGTCGGCCTGTTCCGCCTCGCCGAACGCCGATGGCTGGCATTCCTCGGGCCGACCCACTAGGAAAACCTGTAATGCGACACCAGATCCATGACCTGTTGGCCCCGGTGCCGGGGACCGCACGACAGATCCACAGCTTCCACTTCGGCCCGGAGCAGGCCCAAGGCAAGATCTACATCCAGTCCTCGCTGCATGCCGACGAAATGCCCGGCATGCTCGTGGCCTGGCACCTCAAGCAGCGACTGGCGGAGCTGGAAGCCGCCGGGCGCCTGCGCAGCCAGATTGTGCTGGTGCCGGTGGCCAACCCGGTCGGCCTCGAACAAGTGCTGATGGACGTGCCGCTGGGCCGGTACGAGATGGAGAGCGGGCAGAATTTCAATCGCTGGTTCGTCGACCTCAGCGAAGAAATCGGCAACGACATCGAGGGCAAACTGGGCGACGACCCGCAGCGCAACCTTGAGCTGATCCGCGCCAGCCTGCGCAACGCCCTCGCCCGTCAAACGCCCGGCACACAACTGCAATCCCAGCGCCTGACCTTGCAACGGCTAGCGTGCGATGCCGACATGGTGCTGGATCTGCACTGCGATTTCGAATCCGTGGTTCATCTCTACACCACGCCCGAAGCGTGGCCGCAGGTCGAGCCGCTGGCGCGTTACATCGAAGCCCAGGCCAGTCTGCTGGCCACCGATTCCGGCGGCCAGTCATTCGACGAATGCTTCACCCTGTTGTGGTGGCAACTGCAGGAGCGCTTTGGCGAACACTTCGAGATTCCGCTGGGCAGCTTTTCGGTGACCGTGGAATTGCGCGGCCAGGGTGACGTCAATCACCCAATGGCCAGTCGTGACTGCCAGGCCTTGATCGATTACCTGATCCAGTTCGATGCGATCGTCGGCGAGACCAAACCGCAGCCGCCCTTGCCGTTCCCCGCCACGCCGTTGGCCGGCGTCGAACCGGTGACCACGCCGGTGGGCGGCTTGCTGGTGTACACCGCTACGGCCGGACAATACCTGCAAGCCGGGCAACAGATTGCCGAAATCATCGACCCGATCCACGACCGGGTCACCCCCATTCATTGCACTGCCGCCGGCCTGCTGTACGCCCGCTCGCTGCGGCGCATGGCTACTGCCGGCATGGTGATCGCCCACGTGGCGGGCGCCGAAGCCTATCGCAGCGGCTACCTACTTTCGCCTTGAGGATGTCTGTCCCATGTACAAATTGACTGTTGAAGGTCTGCACAAAAGCTATGGCGACCATCAGGTACTCAAAGGCGTTTCGCTCAAGGCCAAAACCGGCGACGTGATCAGCCTGATCGGCGCCAGCGGCTCGGGTAAAAGCACCTTTTTGCGCTGCATCAACTTCCTCGAACAACCCAACGACGGCGCCATGAGCCTCGATGGCCAGGCGATCCGCATGGTCACCGACCGCCACGGCATGCACGTCGCCGACCCGAATGAACTGCAACGCCTGCGCACGCGACTGGCCATGGTGTTCCAGCATTTCAACCTGTGGAGCCACATGACCGTGCTGGAAAACATCACCATGGCCCCGCGCCGGGTGCTGGGTTGCAGCAAGCAGGAAGCCGAAGACCGCGCCCGCCGTTATCTGGATAAAGTGGGCCTGCCGGCGCGGGTTGCCGATCAGTACCCGGCGTTTCTCTCTGGCGGCCAGCAACAGCGGGTGGCGATTGCCCGGGCGCTGGCGATGGAGCCGGAAGTGATGCTGTTCGACGAACCGACCTCGGCGCTCGACCCGGAGCTGGTGGGTGAGGTGTTGCGGGTGATTCAGGGTCTGGCTGAAGAAGGTCGGACGATGATCATGGTGACCCATGAAATGAGCTTCGCCCGCAAGGTCTCCAGCCAGGTGTTGTTTCTGCATCAAGGGCTGGTGGAAGAAGAAGGCGCGCCGGAAGATGTGCTGGGCAATCCGCGCAGCGAACGGCTGAAGCAGTTCCTCAGCGGTAACCTCAAGTAACCTCATCCACAGTTCCCCTGTGGGAGCGGGCTTGCTCGCGAAAGCGGTGTGTCAGTCAAAACTGTTCTAACTGGCACACCGCTTTCGCGAGCAAGCCCGCTCCCACAAGGGTGTATGTACTCGCACAAAATTAAACTTGTCCCGCAACGGCGCGGTCACTGAAGGAACACCTTCAGAGCGCACGCCGCCGGTATGCCGACCTCCACCGACTTCGCAAAACTCTGGTTCAGCGCACGCGGCTGGAAGCCGTTCGCCTTTCAGAAAAACGTCTGGGCCGCCGTTAAAAAAGGTCAGTCTGGCCTGCTCCACGCCAGTACCGGCGCCGGTAAAACCTATGCGGTGTGGTTCGCTGCGCTCAACCGCTTCGCCCGTTTAGCCGGCCCCGCAGCCACAACCAGCAAACGCAAACCCCAGAGCGAACCACTGACCGTGCTGTGGATCACGCCGATGCGTGCCCTCGCCGCCGACACCGCACGCGCCCTGCAAGCGCCAGTCAGCGATTTGCAGATTCCGTGGAGCATCGGTCTGCGCACCGGCGACACCAGCAGCGCCGAACGTGCGCGTCAGGGCCGGCGCCTGCCAACCACGCTGATCACCACCCCGGAAAGCCTGACCCTGCTGCTTGCCCGAGCCGACGCCAGGACTGCGTTGTCGAGCCTGCGGATGATCGTTGTCGATGAATGGCACGAACTGCTCGGCAACAAACGCGGCGTACAACTGCAACTGGCCCTCGCCCGCCTGCGCCATTGGCAATCCGAACTGATCGTCTGGGGCGTGTCCGCCACCCTCGGTAATCAAGCCCACGCCGAACAGGTGCTGATCCCACAGGGCGGCGGGATCAGCGTGCAGGGCCAGAGCGAAAAATCACTCAATGTCGACACCTTGATCCCACCGGCCATCGAGCGTTTTCCCTGGGCCGGGCACATCGGTCTGAAGATGCTCCCGCAGGTGGTCGCCGAACTGGATGCCTGCGCCAGCAGCCTGGTCTTCACCAACACCCGGGCACAGTCGGAAATCTGGTATCAGGCATTGCTCGAAGCGCGGCCGGACTGGGCCGGGCTGATCGCGTTGCACCACAGCTCGCTGTCCCGCGAGACCCGCGACTGGGTTGAGCAAGCGTTGAAGGACGGCAAGCTGAAAGCCGTGGTCTGTACCTCGAGCCTGGATCTGGGCGTGGACTTTTTACCGGTGGAACGGGTCCTGCAGATCGGCTCGGCCAAAGGCGTAGCGCGACTGATGCAACGCGCCGGGCGCTCTGGTCACGCGCCGGGGCGCACCTCGCGAGTGACGCTGGTGCCGACCCACAGCCTGGAACTGATCGAAGCCGCTGCCGCAGGCGACGCCGTGGCGCAACGACTCATCGAACCGCGTCTGTCGCCGCACAAACCGCTGGATGTGCTGGTGCAGCATCTGGTCAGCATGGCGCTGGGCGGTGGCTTTATTCCCGAAGAGCTGTACGAAGAAGTGCGTGGTGCCTGGGCTTATCGTGATCTGACACGGGCAGATTGGGCCTGGGCGCTGGCTTTCGTACGTCACGGCGGGCTTTCTCTGACGGCCTATCCGGATTACCGTCGGGTCGAACCGGATGAACACGGCGTCTGGCGCGTGCCCGATGCGCGATTGGCGCGCCGTCATCGCATGAGCATCGGCACCATCGTCAGCGACGCCAGCATCAACCTGAAATTCTGGAGCAAGGGTGGCGGCGGCAAGCAGTTGGGCAGTGTCGAGGAAGGCTTTATCGCGCGGCTGAAACCGGGCGATGGCTTTCTGTTTGCCGGGCGCCTGCTGGAGTTGGTGCGGGTGGAGAACATGACCGCGTACGTCAAACGCAGCACCGCGAAAAAAGCCGCCGTGCCGCGCTGGAATGGCGGGCGGATGCCGCTTTCCAACGAACTGGCCGCCGCGGTGGTCAGCCGCTTTACTGCAGCAGCGCGGGGTGAGTTCGTCGGCCCGGAAATGCAGGCGCTACAACCGTTGCTGCAAACCCAGGCGCACTGGTCGGGTCTGCCCACCTCCGACAGTCTGTTGGCCGAAGCGCTGAAATCCCGTGAAGGCTGGCACCTTTTCCTTTATCCGTTTGCCGGGCGCCAGGTGCATCTGGGGCTCGCCAGCCTGTTGGCTTGGCGCGTGAGTCAGCGCCAGCCACTGACGTTCTCGATTGCGGTGAATGATTACGGGCTGGAGTTGCTCAGCGCCACGCCGGTCGATTGGTTCGAGCAACTCGATGCGGCGCTGCTCAGCCCCGAGCATCTGCTGCGCGACGTGCTGGCCAGCCTCAATGCCGGGGAGCTGGCGTTGCGGCGCTTTCGCGAGATCGCGCGGATCGCCGGGCTGGTGTTCGCCGGCTATCCCGGCGCGCCGAAAAGTACCCGCCAGGTACAGGCTTCCAGCGGATTGTTCTTCGAAGTGTTCAAACAATACGACGCTGACAACCTGCTGCTGGCTCAAGCCGGGGAAGAAGTCTTACGGGAAGAACTGGATATTCGTCGTCTGGAACAGACATTGGAGCGGATCAACCGGATGAAACTGGACATGCACCTGATCAAACGTCCTACACCGCTAGGCTTTCCGTTGCTGGTGGAGCGCATGCGCGAAAGCATGAGTTCGGAAAAACTCGCTGACCGCATCCGGCGCATGGTCGGCGATCTGGAGAAGTCCGCCGACAAGGGTCAAGCCTCATGAGTGCAGCGTATCCAGTGCGCCTGGCCGGTGAAGAACTCTGGCTGCTGCCGGAAAAGGCCCTGTACTGGCCGGCGCAGCAAGCACTGCTGATCGCCGATGTGCATTTCGGCAAAGCCGCGGCCTATCGCAGCCTCGGCCAGCCGGTACCCCAGGGCACCACGACGGCGAATATCGAAGTGCTCGACCGCTTGCTGGCCAGACTGCCCTGTCGGCAGCTGATTTTCCTCGGTGACTTTCTGCACGGCCCCGGTTCGCATGCGACGGGTACGCTGAATGCCCTGGCCGAGTGGCGTGCACGGCACGCGGATCTGCCGATGACGCTGATTCGCGGCAACCACGACAAACGTGCCGGGGATCCCCCGGCGGCGCTGAATATCCGCGTGGTTCCGGAGCCCCTGCTGCTCGGGCCGTTTGCCCTGCAACACGAACCGGATCCACATCCCGAGCGGCATGTGCTGGCCGGGCATGTGCATCCGGTCTATCGGCTCAACGGCAAGGGGCGGCAGCGTTTGCGGCTGGCATGTTTTCGACTGGGTGAGCGATTGAGCCTGCTGCCGGCCTTTGGTGCCTTTACCGGTGGTTATCAGGTCGAGAATGACGCTCAGTGCAGGATTTTCGTCATCGGCGACAACGAAATATGGCCCGTCAGTTGAGGTCTTGGGCAAACCTCAGCCGACTGGCCATTCATGGAGTAGCGACTCAGGCCACTGGCGCGGGTGGCGGCTCGTCCGGCAGCGTCGGCTCGCCGGGTTCGGTCGGTTGTTCGTTAGGGGTGTCGGGATCAGGCTGACCGGGAATGCCGCCTGCCATATGGAAAGCCGGGTGTGCCAACAATGACCAGGCCAAAACGCCAACCTGATTGGGCTCAAGCCTTGCCAGTTGGGCGGTGATATGCGGATCGATCTTCATGCAACCTCCTCGGCGAAGGCCCGCTTTGCCAGAAGCAAAAACGGGCAGTACACCCCATAGAGTGTCTGCCCGCCAAAGAATTCCCGCGAACTGCCGGATGGATCAGGTACGCGGCAGGGTCACGCCACGCTGGCCCTGATATTTGCCGCCGCGATCCTTGTACGAAACTTCGCATTGCTCGTCGGATTCGAGGAACAGCATCTGCGCCACGCCCTCGTTGGCGTAGATTTTCGCCGGCAGGTTGGTGGTGTTGGAGAACTCCAGGGTCACGTGGCCTTCCCACTCAGGCTCGAGCGGGGTGACGTTAACGATGATGCCGCAGCGCGCGTAGGTGCTTTTACCCAGGCAGATGGTCAATACATTACGCGGAATGCGGAAGTATTCGACGGTGCTGGCCAGGGCGAAGGAGTTCGGCGGGATGATGCAGACGTCGCTGTGGATGTCGACAAAGCTGCCGGCATCGAAGTTCTTCGGATCGACGATCGCCGAATTGATGTTGGTGAACACCTTGAAATGGTTGGTGCAGCGCACATCGTAGCCGTAGCTCGACACACCGTAGGAAATCACACGGCTGTCGTCGCTGCCGCGCACCTGGCGCTCGACGAAAGGCTCGATCATGCCGTGTTCCTGCGCCATGCGGCGAATCCACTTGTCCGATTTGATGCTCATGGCGGGTGTCCTGAATAGCGAGGTGGAAAAAATCTGTCCGGCATCTTACCGGGCGCGCCGCCGGGTTCAAAGTCCGCGCTGAAATTCTCGCCGAACACCCTGGAAATACAGGCTCTGGCGACGAACCGTCACACCGTCGATCCCTAAAACAGAGAAACCTTCGCAAGAAACATTGGCACGTTCCGGAAAAAGGGTTAAGGTGGCGCCACTGTGTTGCTTGTGTCACTGAGAATCTCTACACGATATGTTGAATTTCGATCCAACCATCTACAAGAATTTTTCCTGCTCTTTGCACTCAGTCTCGGCCAGGGTTCTTCCTGAGTCGCAGTTATCTTTGTTCAAGGAGTTACACCATGTCTAATCGCCAAACCGGTACCGTTAAGTGGTTCAACGATGAAAAAGGCTTCGGCTTCATCACTCCACAATCCGGTGACGACCTGTTCGTTCACTTCAAAGCTATCCAATCCGACGGCTTCAAAAGCCTGAAAGAAGGCCAACAGGTTTCTTTCATCGCTACCCGCGGTCAGAAAGGCATGCAAGCTGAAGAAGTACAAGTTATCTAACTTGTAGCTTCTTTAGAAAAGAGCCCCGCCCTCAAAGCGGGGCTTTTTTGTGGGCGTGTGTTTTTTAACGGCCACAAAAAAAGCAGCCCTCACGGCTGCTTTTTTTTCGACTTGCCTTACCAGGCCACGCCAAACCCTGCGGTGTAGCGGGTCTTGTTCAAATCTGCATCCTTGGTACCGCTGATGATGTCGCGTTCGGCCTTGAGGTTGAGCGACGCCCAGTCGGTGACCTTGTAGCGCAGGCCCATCTCGGCATCCAGCGCGTAATTGGCTACGTCAGACAGCGGCTTGCCCAGCTCGCCGTTGGTGAAGAACTCGACTTTCTTGCCGATCAGGTAGCGGTTGTAATCCCACTTCATGGCGACCGAATAGAAGTTGTCCTTGCCGCCATCGCTGTACTCGTAATCGGTGCGGTTGAGCAGCGAACCGAGCGAGAACGCGCCCAGCTCGTCGTCCCAGAACTGGTAACCCGGACCGGTACCGACCACACGCTGACGCGACAGCTCTTCAACGTAGTCACGCTTGTAGTTCAGGCGGCCCTGCCAGAACCATTTGTCAGTCAGGAAGCGGTCGAGTGCGTATTCGGCGCGCCAGTTATTGGTGGTGACCTGCTCGTCCTGCACTTCGCGGTTGTATTCGCCCTCGGCGGTGTGCCGCCAGCGGCCATGACGCGCGGTGGTCTTGAAGTCGATGTCGTAGTCGTCGGTGTCCTTTTCCGCCCGTTGATAATCCATCGCCAGGCCTACATTACCTTTCCACACCAGATCCTCGACCACCGGTTTCGGTTTGAGAATCTGCTGAATGCTCGCCAGCTCGACGGTCTTCGGCGCCTCGCCGTTGGCCAGGGTGACCTTGCCGTCATCGGCGGCGGTCAGCGACTTGGCTTTTTCACCGTTGTAGGCGTCCTGTTTGACCAGCAGCTCCTGATCGCTCTGCAGGGTCTTGACCTCTTTCCAGTCGATGCTGACCGCACCCGCATATTGGGTCTGGATCAGCAATTTGCCGCCATCGAAAACGGAGATCTTACCGCTCAGCTTGTCACCGTTCTTTAACCAGACGGTATCGGCAAGCAGCGGCGTGGAGGCACTGAAGACAGCAAGGCACAGCAGGGTTCTGGACAACATAAGCGGATCGAGGGCTCAAGTTTGCGAAAAAAGGTCGGCATTATCCGTAGGAATAAGACCCTGACAAGGACTGACCGAGCGATTTCCATTGAGTTCATTTCTCATCTGGCCAACGAGCGATTACGCTTGAGCCCATCGATACGACTATTGTTCAGGAACCGCGCTGGTGAAAGAGCCGAATCATCCCGAGGAAAGCGAAGCGCAAATCCGACGCACGGCGCTTTATTCCACCCTTGCCCAAGTGCCTGAGGGCAAGGTGGTCAGCTATGGTCAGTTAGCTGAACTCGCAGGGTTGGGGCGCGCCGCCCGCTGGGTCGGCCGGACCCTGAGCCAATTACCCGGCGATACCAAACTGCCGTGGCACCGGGTACTGGGTGCCGGCGGTCGGATCAGTCTGCCACTGGGCAGCCCCTCGGGGGACGAACAACGGGCACGATTGCGTTCTGAAGGCGTCACCGTCCTGAACAATCGTGTGGATATTCAGCGCCATGGCTGGCGTCCGATAGAGCACAGCGGTTAGAGTGCGCGCTTTGTTTTCGCAATCTTGAGGCAGACTTCAGCCCATGCCCCGTAAAACCTGGCGCGCCGCGCTCGCCGCCTATGCCAGTCCTTCGACGCTCGTGCTGTTGTTGCTCGGTTTTGCTGCCGGCCTGCCGTACATGCTGGTATTTTCGACGCTTTCCGTCTGGCTGCGTGAAGCCGGTGTTGCCCGTGAAACCATCGGCTACGCCAGCCTGATCGGCCTGGCCTACGCCTTCAAATGGGTGTGGTCACCGCTGCTCGACCAATGGCGCCTGCCTTTATTGGGCAAGCTTGGCCGCCGCCGTTCGTGGCTGGTGCTCTCGCAGACCCTGGTGATTCTGGGGCTGATCGGCATGGGCTTCTGTGATCCGCAGAAACACCTGTCCTGGCTGATCGCCATTGCCGTCATCGTCGCCTTCGCCTCCGCCACCCAAGACATCGCTGTCGACGCCTATCGCCTGGAAATCGCTGACGACAGCCGCCAGGCCGCGCTGGCTGCCAGTTACATGTCCGGCTACCGCGTCGCCGCCCTGCTCGCCACGGCGGGCGCGCTGTTCTTTGCCGAAGGCTTCGGCTCCACCGGTTTCAACTATCAACACTCGGCCTGGACCGGCACCTACGCCCTGTTCGGGGTATTGATGATCCCTGCCCTGCTGACCTCGCTGCTGATGCGCGAACCGCCAGTGCCACTGCGCACGCAGTTGCAGGCCGGCCGCTACAGTTTCGGGCATCAACTGGCCTCGGTATTCGTGCTGATCGTGTTGCTGGTGTCGGTTCCGGCGATGTTCACCCAGCTCTACAACACCGATTTCGCCGGCGTGCTGTTCGGCAATATGAGCCCGCTCGACCTGTTGCTCGAAGACCGCGCCTTCCTGCGCGCCATCCTCTACACCCTGCTCACCGGCCTGTGCCTGTCGACCATGGGCCGTCGCGGCCTGGCGCCGGTACTGACCCCGGTCAACGACTTCATCCTGCGCTACCGCTGGCAGGCGTTGCTGTTGCTCGGGCTGATCGCCACTTACCGGATGTCCGACACGGTGATGGGCGTGATGGCCAACGTGTTCTATATCGATCAGGGCTTCACCAAGGATCAGATCGCCAGCGTCAGCAAGATCTTCGGCCTGATCATGACCCTCCTCGGCGCCGGGATGGGCGGCCTGCTGATCGTGCGCTTCGGCATCCTGCCGATCCTGTTCATTGGCGGCGCAGCTTCGGCGGCAACCAACCTGCTGTTCGTGATGCTGGCTGACATGGGCCCGAACCTGCAGATGCTGGTGGTGACCATCTCCCTCGACAACTTCAGTTCGGGCATGGCGACCTCAGCCTTCGTCGCCTACCTGTCGAGCCTGACCAACCTCAAGTTCTCGGCCACCCAGTACGCCCTGCTCAGCTCGATCATGCTGTTGCTGCCGCGCCTGATCGGCGGTTATTCCGGGGTAATGGTCGAGAAGTTCGGCTACCACAACTTCTTCATGATCACGGCGCTGCTCGGCGTGCCGACCCTGGTGCTGATCGCCCTGCACTGGTTTCAGGAAAACCGCCGCGAAGGCCCGACACCAACGCCCGAGCCTGTGCCGACCAGCGTGGTCGAAGAGTCGTAGGACAATTCAGATACGGCGGGAGGATTCCCGCCGTTGAGCCTCACCGCCGAGCGCAATCCTGTACGTCGGCAAATCTCGCCGGTACACTGCTCCGTCATTTCCAGTCATAGCAACCGACAACGGCCAACCATGCGCACCAGTCAATTTTTGCTCGCCACACAGAAAGAAACGCCTTCCGATGCGGTCGTCGTCAGCCATCAGCTGATGCTGCGCGCCGGCATGATCCGCAAACTCGCTTCGGGCCTGTACACCTGGCTGCCGATGGGCTTGCGGGTAATGCGCAAGGTTGAAGCCATCGTTCGCGAAGAAATGAACGCTGCCGGTTCTCTTGAAGTGTTGATGCCGAGCACCCAACCGGCCGAGCTGTGGCAGGAATCGGGGCGCTGGGAAGAATACGGCCCTGAGCTGCTGCGCATCAAAGACCGCCACGGTCGCGACTTCTGCGCGGGCCCGACCCACGAAGAAGTGATCACCGATCTGATGCGCAACGAGTTGAGCAGCTACAAACAGCTGCCGATCAACCTGTACCAGATCCAGACCAAATTCCGTGACGAAATCCGCCCACGCTTCGGTTTGATGCGCGGCCGCGAATTCATCATGAAGGACGCCTACTCGTTTCACGCCGATCAGGCTTCGCTGCAGATCACCTACGACCGCATGCATCAGGCGTACTGCAACGTATTCACCCGTCTGGGCCTGAAATTCCGCCCGGTTGAAGCCGACAACGGCTCGATCGGTGGCGCCGGCTCCCACGAATTCCACGTACTGGCCGAGTCCGGCGAAGACGACATCGTCTTCAGCAACGGCTCCGACTACGCGGCGAACATCGAGAAAGCCGAAGCCGTGCCACGGGAAACCTCGCGTCCAGCGCCGGCCGAAGAGCTGCGCCTGGTCGACACTCCAGACACCAAGACCATTGCCGCGCTGGTGGAAAAATTCAATCTGCCGATTGAAAAGACCATCAAGACCCTGATCGTCCATGCCGAAGAGCCAGGCAAGCTGATTGCCCTGATCATCCGTGGCGACCACGAACTCAACGAAATCAAGGCTGCCAACCAGCCAGGCGTGGCCAGCCCGCTGGTCATGGCTTCCGATGCCGAGCTGCGTGACGCCATTGGCGCCGGTGCCGGTTCGCTCGGCCCGGTGAACCTGCCGCTGCCGATCATCATCGACCGCTCGGTCGAACTGATGAGCGACTTCGGTATCGGCGCGAACATCGACGACAAGCACTACTTCGGCGTGAACTGGGAACGCGATCTGCCGGTTCCAACCGTTGCCGACCTGCGTAACGTCGTGGCCGGTGACCCAAGCCCGGACGGCAAAGGCACCCTGGAAATCAAGCGCGGCATCGAAGTCGGGCACATCTTCCAGCTGGGCAACAAGTACAGCAAGGCGATGAAGTGCGAAGTGCTGGGCGAGAACGGCAAACCGGTTACCCTGGAAATGGGTTGCTACGGTATCGGCGTATCCCGCGTGGTCGCTGCCGCCATCGAGCAGAACAACGACGACAAAGGCATCATCTGGAGCGACACCCTGGCGCCGTTCCAGATCGCTCTGGTACCGCTGCGTTATGAAACCGAGCAGGTGCGCGAAGCCACTGACAAGCTGTACGCAGAACTGACGGCGGCCGGTTTCGAAGTGCTGCTGGACGATCGCGACAAGAAAACCAGCCCGGGCATCAAGTTCGCGGACATGGAGCTGATCGGCATTCCTCACCGGATCGTGGTCAGCGACCGCGGCCTCGCCGAAGGCAACCTGGAATACAAGAGCCGCACCGAAGCCGAAGCGCAAGCGCTGCCGGTCGCCGACGTGGTGTCCTTCCTTCAGGCCCGTATCCGCCGCTGAATCCAGATAGAGACCTCATGTTCAAGCGAAACACCTTGGGCCTCGGTGGTGCCGCCTTGTGCGGCGCCCTGTTGGTCAGCGGCTGTGCCAATCAGATGTCACAGCGCAGCGAGCACGAAGAGCGGGTCGAGCGCAAACTGCTCGATCACAGCCTGCAGATCGATGTCGGTGAGCCTAAGGTGCTCGAACTGCCGCAGCGTCGCGTGAAAATCAACGAACAGAAGACCTTCGAAGTCACCGAGTTTGAGGTCACCCGTCGTTACGATCGCTACACGCCTTATCAGCCCTGGCGCGAAATCTACGAGATTCCGCTGGGTGCAGTGGCCGTGGTCGCCGGTATTGGCGCCAATGTGGTCAACGTATTCGCTCTGGGCAACCTGCCGGACAGCGTGACCAAGGACTGGTTGAACTACGGCATTGCCGGGGTCAACCCGTTCATGAACGTGCAGTCCCACGGTCGTGCGCAACAGAACCTGGCCGGTATCGATGAAGTCCAGCGCGACAAGCGCACGGAGTATTCGAGCCTGCCGTGGAGCGAGCGTCCGGTGCAGGTCAAGGCCGGCAAGCAGACCTTCGACATGACCACCGACCGCAACGGCGTGCTGCGCCTGAACCTGCTGGACAGTCCGTTCGCCGAAAATGACCTGAATCATATCGGCAAGCTGCAGATCAGCGTCGAAGACGGCAAGGATGACGTGCACAGCGACTCATCCCTGGCGATCAGCAGCCATTTGCGCAGCAAGTTGCTCGAAGCGCACGGGTTGATTTATGACGATCTGGAAGACGACGAAGTGAGCCAGTGGGTCCACCGGGTCAAGCGTCTGTCGGAACTGGGTCTGGAGGAAGAGGCCAGCGAGCTGGAACAAAGCCTCATTGAACTGACGCGCAACGATCCTGAGTTGCAGGCCGAGTTTCTCAAGTCGCTGACCAAGGATGCGGGGCGTCTGGTCGCCGATCCAGGACCGAATTAAGCCTGAAAAGCTTCGCGAGCAAGCCCGCTCCCACAGTTGATTGCATTCCACTGAAGGAACTCGATCAAATGTGGGAGCGGGCTTGCTCGCGAAAGCGGCATCAGCAACACCGCAGCAATTAGCGCTCAAACAACTCCATCTGCTCAAACCCACCGCGCAAATCCTCCAGCCTGACCCCCACACCCAACAACCGCACCGGTTTCCCGCCCCGGTTGAACGCCTGGGTCAACATCAACTGATAACTGCCCAGATCGCGCCCTGCCCCGGCCTGTTCCAGTGTGGTCTGGGTAAAGTCATGGAACTTCACTTTGACGAACGGCTTGCCCGGTCGATAACTGCTGTCGATCCGCTCCATGCGGGTTTTCAGGGTTTCCAGCAGCTCCGGCAGCTTGTCGAGGCAACTGCGCAGATCCGGCAGATCGACGTCGTAGGTGTTTTCCACGCTGATTGACTGTCGGCGGCTGTCGTTATGCACCAACCGGTCATCGATCCCACGGGCCAGACTCCAGAGTCGCTCACCGAAACTGCCGAATTCGCGCACCAGCGCCAACTTGTCCCACTCGCGCAGTTGCAGGCAATCGACGATGCCGAGCTTGCCCAGTTTGTCGGCAGTGACTTTGCCGACGCCGTGCAACTTGCTCACCGGCAAGCCACTGACGAAATCCTCGACCTGATCCGGGGTAATCACGAACAACCCGTTGGGCTTCTTCCAGTCACTGGCGATCTTGGCCAGAAACTTGTTCGGGGCCACGCCCGCAGACACGGTGATGTGCAACTGATTGGAGACCCGGCGGCGGATATCCTGAGCGATGCGCGTGGCACTGCCGCCAAAATGCGCGCTGTCGGAGACGTCGAGGTAGGCCTCATCCAGCGACAGTGGCTCGATCAGGTCGGTGTAATCGCGAAAGATCGTGTGGATTTCCTTCGAGGCTTCGCGATAGGCCTCCATGCGCGGCTTGACGATGGTCAGGTCGGGACACAGCTTCAAGGCATGCCCGGACGACATTGCCGAACGTACGCCATACGCCCGCGCTTCATAGTTGCAGGTGGCAATGACCCCACGCCGATCCGCCGACCCGCCCACCGCCAGCGGTTTGCCGGCCAGGTTCGGGTCGTCGCGCATCTCGATGGCGGCGTAGAAACAGTCACAGTCGACGTGGATGATTTTTCGCTGGGTCATGACAGAAAAGGAAACATGGCGAGCCGGAAACGCAGTATCTCACTCGCACCTGTATATAGCACCAGTGGTCTGAAGGTTCTTTTCAGGTTGTAGGAAAACAACCATGAATTTATTTTCTCAATCGAGAATCATCGAACGATAGAGCTGAAAGCCTTGCCCCACCTGCCCTGCGCGCCCGTCTCCTGCACTGGAAAAAGCGCTAACCGATTGAACAGGAACAGATTTATCCAGATTCAAGGTTGACACCCCGGCGATCCTCTGTAGAATGCCGACACACAGACGCGGGATGGAGCAGTCTGGTAGCTCGTCGGGCTCATAACCCGAAGGTCGTCGGTTCAAATCCGGCTCCCGCAACCAAACATCAAAAAAGGCTACTCGAAAGAGTGGCCTTTTTTGTGTCTGTCTGTTTTTCAGACCAGCCTCTGCATCACGCACATCCGGGCGAACAGGAATTCGTTGCATTTCCGAAACTTACCGCGCCGCTGCGACCGTTTGACGCAAATTCACACTTATTTGACCCTTTACGGGATTAGCGGTTGACACCTCGCCGTTCGCCTGTAGAATGCCGCCACACAGACGCGGGATGGAGCAGTCTGGTAGCTCGTCGGGCTCATAACCCGAAGGTCGTCGGTTCAAATCCGGCTCCCGCAACCAAACATCAAAAAAGGCTGCTCGAAAGAGTGGCCTTTTTTGTATCTGTGGAAAAAGTCCTTTCGCAACAATGATCTGTCACGCTGCAGTGAAACGCTTAGGATCATCAGACCCGCCGAGTTGCGACTATGCTTGAGTCGCAGGCAAGACGTCTGCAATCCATGACCCGCCCTCGCCGATCCCGGATGAGAGGCGTAGTATTTTGTGATTATTTTTTTCTACAGGGATTGGTAACTTGGCTGGATACCTCCATCCTGTCGCGCACAATCCAAGAGGTGATTGATGCGCGCCAACTCGTCTGATTCACAAGACACCGTCACAGCAGAACATCCGATCAAACCCGAGCGCCTGCGCTTGCTGGATCGGTTGAGCAAATATCGCCAGCCGATCGGTCTGGCGGTCACGTTGCTGCTGTTTGCCATTGCGCTGATTGCCTGCCGCCATCTGCTGAGCGAACTCGATCTGTATGCCCTGCATGACTCGATCCTGGCGGTGCCGAAACCGGCCCTGCTCGGCGCAGTGGCTGCTACGGTGGTCGGCTTCATCATATTGCTGGGCTATGAATGGTCGGCCAGCCGCTATGCCGGCGTGACACTGCCGCCGCGCACTCTGGCGCTGGGCGGCTTTACCGCATTTGCGATTGGCAACGCCATCGGCCTGTCGCTGCTGTCCGGCGGCTCGGTGCGCTACCGTTTATATGCACGCCATGGGCTGGGCGCCTCCGAAGTCGCGCACATGACGCTGTTCGCCAGCCTGTCGCTGGGTTGCGCCCTGCCACCGCTGGCGGCTCTCGCGACCCTGAGTGACCTGCCCGCCGCCTCCGCCGCACTGGGCCTGTCGGAAGGCCTGCTCGGCACGATTGCCATGGTGGTGCTGGGTCTCGGCGCTATTCTGGCGATCGGCATCTATCGCCGCCGCCTGCCGGAGCAGCCGTACCGCGACAACCTGCTGGTCAGGGCCGGTCGCCGGACGCTGCGCCTGCCGGGCCGACGCCTGACCTTCCTGCAACTGATCATCACCGCCCTCGACGTCGCCGCAGCAGCCACCGTGCTTTATCTGCTGCTGCCGGAAGCCCCGCCGTTCGGCGCGTTCTTGCTGGTGTACCTGCTGGCCCTGGCCGCCGGCGTCCTCAGCCATGTGCCTGGCGGTGTCGGGGTTTTTGAAGCGATCCTGCTTGCCGCGTTTGCCGACACCCTCGGGGCCGCGCCACTCGCCGCCGCCCTGCTGCTCTACCGTCTGATCTACGTCGTGCTGCCGCTGCTGGTGGCCTGCCTGTTCTTGCTGATCAACGAAGGCCAGCGCCTGTTCCAGACCCAGACCATGCGCGCCGCATCCGGTCTGGCCGCGCCGATTCTGGCGGTGCTGGTGTTTCTGTCCGGCGTGGTACTGCTGTTTTCCGGCGCGACCCCGGAGATCGACACCCGTCTCGAACACATCGGTTTTCTGATTCCGCATCGTCTGGTCGACGCCTCGCACTTCGGCGCCAGTCTGATTGGTGTGTTGTGTCTGATGCTGGCGCAGGGCCTGCGCCGGCGCCTGTCGGCGGCGTGGATGCTGACCACCATTCTGTTGCTGGTCGGCGCCCTACTCTCGCTGCTCAAAGGCTTCGACTGGGAAGAAGCCACGCTGATGACACTCACCGCAGCGTTGCTGGGGGTGTTCCGCCGTTCGTTCTATCGCCCGAGCCGCCTGACCGAACTGCCGTTCTCGCCGCTGTATCTGGTGGCCAGCCTCTGCGTCCTCGGCGCTTCGACCTGGTTGCTGCTGTTCGCCTATCAGGACGTGCCGTACAGCCATCAACTGTGGTGGCAGTTCACCCTCGACGCAGACGCCCCGCGCGGCTTGCGTTCGTTGCTCGGCGCCGCCGTGCTGTTACTGGTGATCGCGCTGACCTGGCTGCTGCGCACCGCGCGCCCGGTGATCCACCTGCCGACCCCGGACGAACTGGATCGCGCCGCGAAAATCCTGATGGCTTCGTCGCAACCCGATGGCGGCCTCGCGCTGACCGGTGACAAGGCGTTGCTGTTTCACCAGAACGACGAAGCCTTCCTGATGTACGCCCGCCGTGGCCGCAGCCTGGTGGCGCTGTACGACCCGATCGGCCCCGGCCAGCAACGCGCCGAGATGATCTGGCAGTTCCGCGACCTGTGCGACATCCATCACGCGCGTCCGGTGTTCTATCAGGTACGTGCGGAAAACCTGCCGTACTACATGGACATCGGCCTGACCGCGATCAAGCTCGGCGAAGAAGCCCGGGTCGATCTGCAGCGCTTTGACCTGGAAGCCAAGGGCAAAGAGATGAAGGACCTGCGCTACACCTGGAACCGTGGTACCCGCGACGGCCTGTCGCTGGAAATCCATGAGCCGGGCCAGGCGCCGATGGACGAGTTGAAAGTGATTTCCGATGCGTGGCTGACCGGCAAGAACGTGCGCGAGAAAGGTTTCTCCCTCGGTCGGTTCAGCGACGATTACCTGAAGCATTTCCGCATTGCGGTGATTCGCTTCGAAGGTCGCCCGGTGGCGTTCGCCAACCTGCTCGAGACTTTCAGCCATGACCTGGCCAGTCTCGACCTGATGCGCTCGCACCCGGACGCCCCCAAGCTGACCATGGAATTCCTGATGGTCGGCCTGATTCAACACTATAAGAGTCACGGATACGCGCGCTTCAGCCTGGGCATGGTGCCGTTGTCGGGGTTGCAACCCCGGCGTGGTGCACCGCTGACCCAGCGTCTGGGTTCGATGGTCTTCCGCCGTGGTGAGCAGCTGTACAACTTCCAAGGCTTGCGCCGCTTCAAAGACAAGTTCCAGCCTGACTGGGAACCCCGTTATATGGCAGTGCCCGCCGGACTCGATCCGCTGGTGGCGCTGGCCGATACTGCTGCCCTGATCGCGGGCGGCTTGACTGGATTGGTGAAACGCTGATGATTCAACGCTCCCTGAAGTACATCCTGGCCGCACTGATCGTGCTGGCCGTGATTGCCGGCGGCGGTTACTGGTACCTCAAACGCCCGGCACCGCAACCGACTCTGCAACCACTGACGGCCGCCGACGGCACGGTCATGACCCGCGTCATACCCGGCACTCAGCCCAAAGCGCAGGTGCTGGTCGCGGTCAATGACGACCAGAAGCTGACCGACAACCAACTGAGCACCCTGAGCCGCAGCGCCTCGGCGCAGATCGTTCAGGTGATTCTGCCCAAGGACTGCCTGCAACAGAGCCGCGCCCTGCAAACCGGCCTGCGCGAACTGAATGGCCCGGCCAAGCTGGTCAGCGGTATCGGCCCTGGCGCGGTACTGGCCTGGCGCTGGTTGTCCGAGCAGAAGGACGACAAGGCCCAGGCGATCTCGGTTGACCTGGCGCTGGAAAAACCCGGTTGCACTCACCTGCTGCCGAAATCCGCGGCGCATGGCCACTGGCTGGTGGCGTGGAACGACAACCCGGACGACACCAGCGCCGGTTTCGTGCGCGATCAACCGAACGCCGAAACCAGCATCAGCGACTACGACATCAACCTGCCGCAAGTGCTGAACAACGAGCTGCGCAAGATCCTCGTCGGCGGCGACAAGGCCAACGGCGGTCTGGCGATCCCGGTGGTGGAAGTGCCGGCCGGTCAGGCCAAAGACACCGTCACGCTGTTCCTCTCCGGTGACGGCGGCTGGCGCGACCTCGACCGCGACGTAGCGGGCGAGATGGCCAAGATTGGCTACCCGGTAGTCGGCATCGACACCCTGCGCTACTACTGGCAACACAAGAGCCCGGAGCAAAGCGCCCTGGACCTGACCGAACTGATGCAGCACTACCGGCAGAAATGGGGCACTAAACGCTTCATCCTGACCGGTTACTCGTTCGGTGCCGACGTCCTGCCAGCGATCTACAACCGCCTGCCGGACACCGAACAGCAACGCGTCGACGCCATCATCCTGCTGGCTTTCGCCCGCACCGGCAGCTTCGAAATCGAAGTCGAAGGCTGGCTCGGCAACGCCGGCAAAGAAGCCGCCACCGGCCCGGAAATGGCCAAGTTGCCAGCGGCCAAAGTAGTGTGCATCTACGGCGCCGAAGAAACCGACGAAAGCGGCTGCACCGACAAGACGGCAGTCGGCGAAGCGGTGAAACTGCCTGGCGGCCACCACTTCGACGAGAACTACCCGGCGCTGGCCAAGCGTCTGGTGGACCTGATCGAGAAGCGTCAGAGCAAGGATCAGCCGACAGAGTGATCTGCGCCGGCAGAACAAAAAGCCCCCGCAACTTCGCAGTTGCGGGGGCTTTTTACATCTCGGACGACTAACCCATTCCCCTGTAGGAGTGAGCCTGCTCGCGATAGCGGAGTGTCAGCCACCTAGTTGCCAACTGACACACCGCTATCGCGAGCAGGCTCACTCCTACAAGGGAATTGCGCTGAATTCAAATAATCATCAATCCTTGCAAGCGTATCTTGCCCGCATATAGTCATGGCTGATCGCTTGTGCCGGATCGAAGTTGATCAATCGCTCCATAGCTTGCGCTTCAATCCGAAGGTTCTCGAGATCATCCTGCTTTTCTTGTTTCGATGATGCAGTCATACGCGTCTCGCTCATTTGCACACGCCAGTTCGTGTCAGACGTTTAGTATCGTTTACTTCCAGTTTCTCAATATCAGATGACGCCCACAGACCTTGTAGGCAAACTCCGAAACTCGTGTTCGGGCGCTTTGCGGCTCTATTGCGCTGTTTTTTGACGAGATACTCTCCGGACGTCGCTGACCCATTCAGCGATCGGGTGTGGTAACCCGGAGAACCCAGCGCAAGAGCCCGCTCATCGAGTAATGGCGGCTGTGCGTGGGACGCTTTCGAGCGTGCCGGTTTCCTTGGTTCCCGGTTTACCACCCTGCGTACAGTTGCCTCCCTTTCGTGTGGTAACGAAAGTCGCGGCACTTCGAACCAAGGAGTAACACGATGACCGAAACTGATCTGCACGGACCCGCAAACATTAAAACCATCGGCTTCACCCCTTTCCTCTACAACTCGGATCAAGCGTTCTTCAACGTCCGCGCCGGCATCCCGATCATCGATGCCCTGTCCCAATCCTCCGACCTGCTGTCCCTCGCCAAATCCTTCGCCGAGGACGCTGCCTTCATCAAAGACACCGACCGCCATGCCTGGGCTGCGCATTACCTGACGGTGATGGGCAAAGCCTTGATTGATGACGTGATCCAAGCGCTGATGCCGCGACCTGCGCGGACGAAGACCGAATCTGAAGAAGAATTGCCTGAAAGCCACTGACACCACAGAATCCTTGTGGGAGCGAGCTTGCTCGCGAATGCGGTGAATCAGCCACCACATGTCTCGACTGACACTCGGCCTTCGCGAGCAAGCTCGCTCCCACAGGGGATTTGCAGTGGGTTAGAGGTTTATGTGCGGGCACAAAAAAGCCCCCGCCAGCCTTGAAGCTGACGGGGGCTTTTCAGTTGAGGCGGGGTTACATCTCGACCTGCGTCCCCAACTCAATCACCCGGTTCAGCGGCAGATTGAAGAAACGCAGGTTGCCGTTGGCATTCTTCAACATGAACGCAAACAGCGCCTCGCGCCAGCGGGCCATGCCTTCGAGTTTCGAGGCGATCACCGTTTCGCGGCTGAGGAAGTAGGTGGTGCGCATCGGGCTGAAGTCCAGATCATCCAGATGGCACAGCTTCAACGCCTGCGGCACGTCCGGCTCGTCGGTGAAGCCGAAGTGCAGGATCACCCGGAAGAAGCCTTCGCCGTGGGCCTCGACCTCAAAGCGGCGCGATGGCGGCACGCGCGGGATATCTTCGTAGACCACGGTCAGGAGCACCACTTGCTCATGCAGTACCTGGTTGTGCAGCAGGTTGTGCAACAGCGCATGCGGCACCGCGTCGGAGCGTGCGGTGAGGAACACCGCAGTACCCTGCACACGGTGCGGCGGTTGCACGCGGATGCTGCTGATGAAGATCGGCAGCGGCAGCGCGCCTTCGTCGAGGCGATCGACCAGCAGCTCCTTGCCGCGTTTCCAGGTGGTCATCAGGATGAACAGCACGATCCCCGCCAGCACCGGGAAGGCACCGCCCTGAATGATCTTCGGCACGTTGGCCGCGAAGAACATGCCATCGACCAGCAGGAAACCAAGCAGAATCGGCACCGCCAGCAGCGGTGGCCATTTCCATAGCAGCAGGATCACCGCTGCCACCAGAATACTGGTGATCAGCATGGTGCCCGTCACTGCCACGCCGTAGGCAGACGCCAATGCGCCGGAGGACTCGAAACCGATCACCAGCAGAATTACGCCGACCATCAGCGCCCAGTTCACCGCACCAATATAGATCTGCCCCTGTTCGGCACTGGATGTGTGCTGAATGTGCATGCGCGGAATGTAGCCAAGCTGAATTGCTTGACGGGTCAGCGAAAACGCACCGGAAATCACCGCTTGCGAAGCGATCACCGTGGCCAGGGTTGCCAGCACCACCAAAGGCACCAGTGCCCAGTTCGGCGCCAGCAGGTAAAACGGGTTACGTGCCGCTTCCGGGTTTTCCAGCAGCAATGCGCCCTGACCGAAGTAATTCAGCACCAGTGCCGGCAGTACCAGCGCCAACCAGGCGCGGGCAATCGGCTTGCGACCGAAGTGGCCCATGTCGGCATACAGGGCCTCAGCGCCGGTCAGCGCCAGCACCACCGCACCGAGAATCGCCACCCCCATGCCCGGGTGAACCATGAAGAAACGCACGCCCCAGATCGGGTTCAGCGCGCTCAATACTTCAGGGTGTCTGACGATCCCGCTGACACCCAGACCGCCCAGCACCAGGAACCACGCCACCATCACCGGACCAAACAGCTTGCCAATGCGATCGGTGCCATGCTTCTGGATCAGGAACAGTGCCACCAGCACCACCAGCGCCATCGGCACCACCCAGCGCTCCAGGCCATCGAATGCCAGCTCCAGACCTTCCACCGCCGACAATACGGAAATCGCCGGGGTGATCATGCTGTCGCCGTAAAACAGTGCGGCACCGATCAATCCCAGGATCACCAGCACCGCCTGCAATTTGGGATAGCGGCTGGATGCGCGTCGCGCCAGGGCGGTCAGCGCCATGATCCCCCCTTCGCCCTGGTTGTCGGCCCGCAAGACGAACAACACGTACTTGATCGTGACGACCCAGATCAGCGACCAGAATATCAATGCCAGAATCCCGAAGACGCCGTCGTGATTGACCGGCACCCCATAATGACCGGCGAATACCTCTTTGAGGGTGTACAACGGGCTCGTGCCGATGTCGCCGTAAACTACCCCGACTGCCGCGACCAGCATGCTCAGCGGTTTTGCAGCCGAATGCTCGGCGCCCGCCGCCTGACTACTTGCCTGACCCATCCAACACTCCTGATTCTCGAACCGGCTTCTTTGAATGAAGCACTATGCTTTGTGGTGCAGCATGCGCTGTTTTACCTGTTGTTACAGACGTTTTGTTGACTGTAAAAAATTGGTAAAGCTCAACGGCGCGAAGCATAGCGCAGCACTCGTCGTATTTCCCTGCATAAAGCTGGTCAAGTGCGTTGCTCATCGCTAGAATTGCGCACTTTTTGATCAGAGGCGCACCCTAAGCGCCCATCCGTCGGCTTTCCCACACGGCAAGCGACGTCACAAAACACCGAGGTTAGACATGTCCACCACTCCTGCGCCGGCCAATCCAAAGGTTGGCTTCGTATCTCTGGGTTGCCCGAAAGCACTGGTCGACTCCGAGCGCATCCTGACCCAGCTGCGTATGGAAGGCTATGACGTGGTGTCCACCTATCAGGACGCCGACGTGGTGGTGGTCAACACCTGCGGCTTCATCGACTCGGCCAAGGCTGAGTCGCTGGAAGTGATCGGTGAAGCGATCAAGGAAAACGGCAAGGTGATCGTCACCGGTTGCATGGGCGTGGAAGAAGGCAACATCCGCGACGTACACCCGAGCGTGCTGGCCGTGACCGGTCCGCAGCAGTACGAGCAAGTGGTCAACGCGGTGCACGAAGTGGTGCCGCCGCGTCAGGATCACAACCCGCTGATCGACCTGGTACCGCCGCAAGGCATCAAGCTGACCCCGCGTCACTACGCGTACCTGAAGATTTCCGAAGGCTGCAACCACAGCTGCAGCTTCTGCATCATTCCGTCGATGCGCGGCAAACTGGTCAGCCGTCCGGTGGGTGATGTACTCGACGAAGCCCAGCGTCTGGTCAAATCCGGCGTCAAAGAGCTGCTGGTGATCTCGCAAGACACCAGCGCCTACGGTGTCGACGTGAAATACCGCACCGGTTTCTGGAACGGCGCGCCGGTGAAAACCCGCATGACCGAACTCTGCGAAGCGCTGAGCACCTTGGGCGTGTGGGTCCGTCTGCACTACGTTTACCCGTACCCGCACGTCGACGAGTTGATCCCGCTGATGGCCGCCGGCAAGATCCTGCCGTACCTGGACATCCCGTTCCAGCACGCCAGCCCGAAAGTCCTGAAGGCGATGAAACGCCCGGCGTTCGAAGACAAGACTCTGGCGCGGATCAAGAACTGGCGCGAGATCTGCCCGGACCTGATCATCCGTTCGACCTTCATCGTCGGCTTCCCGGGCGAAACCGAAGAAGATTTCCAGTACCTGCTGAACTGGCTGACCGAAGCCCAGCTCGACCGCGTCGGCTGCTTCCAGTACTCGCCGGTAGACGGCGCCCCTGCCAATGATCTGGACCTGGAAGTGGTACCGGACGACGTCAAGCAGGACCGTTGGGAGCGCTTCATGGCGCACCAGCAGGCGATCAGCTCGGCACGCCTGCAAATGCGCATCGGCCGCGAGATCGAAGTGCTGGTGGACGAAGTCGACGAGCAAGGCGCCGTCGGCCGCTGCTTCTTCGATGCCCCGGAAATCGACGGTAACGTATTCATCGACAACGGCAGCAACCTCAAGCCGGGCGACAAGGTCTGGTGCAAGGTGACTGACGCTGACGAATACGACCTGTGGGCTGAG
The DNA here is from genome assembly GCF_054855875.1 of Pseudomonas sp. G3-19. NCBI lineage: Bacteria > Pseudomonadati > Pseudomonadota > Gammaproteobacteria > Pseudomonadales > Pseudomonadaceae > Pseudomonas > Pseudomonas sp. G3-19. The sequence goes on along the minus strand of NZ_JBMPIQ010000003.1, from coordinate 5,589,123 downwards.
CAGATCTAAACACCACGAAGTACCTGTGGGAGCGGGCTTGCTCGCGAAGGCGGTGTATCAGACACTGGTATGTCGACGGATACACTGCTTTCGCGAGCAAGCCCGCTCCCACAGGGGATAGTCGTGTCATCAAAAGCCCCGCTCTTTTTTACGAGATGCGGGGCTTTTTTACGGCTATGGTTTACCGGGGGAAGGACTCCCTTGAAACGAACAAGAGGCCATCGGGCATGCGTCAGCATTCGGTCATTCACACGCCGAAACTCAGCGATTATCAGGAACTGACCCGGGTCTGGGAGGCCTCGGTTCGCGCGACCCATGATTTCCTGCCGGACAGCTACATCGAGTTGCTGCGTAATCTGGTGCTCACGCGTTACCTGGATGCAGTGATGCTGATCTGTACCAAGGACGCCAACCAGCGCATCACCGGATTCGCCGGGGTGGCGGCGGGCAAGATCGAAATGCTGTTCATCGATCCCGAGTATCGTGGCCAAGGCTTGGGCAAGAAACTGCTCAACTACGCCATGCAACATCTGAATGCCGATGAACTCGACGTCAACGAACAGAACCCGCAGGCACTGGGGTTTTATTTCAAGCAGGGTTTTGAAGTGATCGGCCGCTCGGAGGTGGATGGCATGGGCCAGCCGCACCCGTTGCTGCATATGCGCCTGCGGCAGACCCAGCAGCGCTCAAGTAACGGCTGACACACCAAAGTACCCTTGTAGGAGTGAGCCTGCTCGCGATAGCGCCGGACCAGCCGACATCAATGCTGAATGTCAGACGGCAATCGCGAGCAGGCTCACTCCTACAAAAAACCACCTACCGAAATGGAACCGGGCTTAACCGGCGCCAGGCAGGTACAATGCCCACCCCTTTTTTGTTACGGCCCTGTCATGACTGACCCGATTCGCCTCTCCAAACGCCTCATCGAACTGGTCAGTTGCTCCCGCCGGGAGGCCGAACTGTTCATTGAGGGCGGCTGGGTCACCGTGGACGGCGAAGTGATCGACGAACCGCAATTCAAGGTCGGCGACCAGAAGGTCGAGCTCGACAAGGACGCTCAGGCCACCGCGCCGGAGCCGGTTACGATTCTGCTCAACGTGCCGGCCGGCATGGATGTCGACACCGCCATGCAGTCGCTCAGCGCCGATACCCTCAGCGACGAGCATCGCTACGGCAAACGCCCGCTGCGCGGGCACTTCCTGCGCCTGACGGCCAGCGCCGATTTGCAGCCCAAGGCCAGCGGCCTGCTGGTGTTCACTCAGGACTGGAAAGTGCTGCGCAAACTGACTGCCGACGCGGCCAAGATCGAGCAGGAATACGTGGTCGAGGTCGAAGGCGACATGGTTGCCCACGGCCTCAATCGCCTGCAGCACGGCCTCACCCACAAGGGCAAGGAGCTGCCGCCGGTCAAGGCCAGCTGGCAGAACGAAAACCGCCTGCGCTTCGCCATGAAGAACCCGCAGCCGGGGATCATCGCGCAGTTCTGCGAAGCGGTTGGCCTGAAGGTCGTCGGCATCCGCCGCATCCGCATCGGCGGCGTGTCGATTGGCAAGGTTCCGGTGGGCCAATGGCGCTACCTGTCCGGCAAAGAGAAGTTCTAAGGCTTCCACTGCCGCCACACATTCCGGCAGCGCGCCTGCGTGCTGCCCACAACGATTATCAGGATTACCCACATGATTCATAACGACGTATTGCGTAGCGTGCGCTACATGCTCGACATCAGCGACAAGAAAGTCATCGAGATCATCAAGCTCGGCGGCCTGGACGTGGAGCTGAAAGACGTCGTCGCGTACCTCGACAAGAAAGAAGAAGACGAAGAAGGCTTCGTGCGCTGCCCGGACGAAGTCATGGCGCACTTCCTCGACGGTCTGGTGGTGTTCAAGCGCGGCAAGGACGAAAGCCGTCCGCCGCAGCCGATCGAAGTGCCAGTGACCAACAACATCATCCTGAAGAAGCTGCGCGTGGCCTTCGAACTCAAGGAAGACGACATGCACGCGATCCTCAAGGCAGCCGAGTTCCCGGTGTCCAAGCCTGAGCTGAGCGCACTGTTCCGCAAGGTCGGCCACACCAATTACCGCGCGTGCGGCGACCAGTTGCTGCGCAACTTCCTCAAGGGCTTGACCCTGCGCGTTCGCGGCTGATCTGCGCCACAAGCTCTGAATCGGCGGCGCGGCCTTCGCGAGCAAGCCCGCTCCCACAGGTTTTGTGGCTGACACAAAACCGGACTCCACTCGAGATCCCTGTGGGAGCGGGCTTGCTCGCGAAGGCGTCGGCCCGGCCACCTCGGGTTATCATCCCCACCCCGCTCCCACCTCGACTCCAGACCATGACTTACAACGTCTCCCCCATCGGCTTCGTGCGTTCCTGTTTCAAGGAGAAGTTCGCCATCCCGCGCCAGCCGCAACTGGCCCCCGCCGCCCGTGGCGTGCTGGAGCTGGTGGCGCCGTTCGATCAGGGAGACGCCGTGCAAGGGCTGGAGCAGGTCAGCCATGTCTGGCTGTTGTTCCTGTTTCATCAGGCGCTGGAAGAAAAGCCGCGCCTGAAGGTGCGGCCACCGCGTCTGGGCGGTAACAAGTCCATGGGCGTGTTCGCCACCCGTGCGACGCACCGGCCCAATGGCATCGGGCAGTCTGTGGTGAAGCTGGACAAGGTCGAGGCCAATCGGCTGTTCATTTCGGGGATCGATTTGCTCGATGGCACACCGGTTCTCGACATCAAACCGTATGTGCCTTACGCCGACATCATCCCTGACGCCGCCAACAGCATCGCCAGCGCCGCGCCACAGCTGATTGATGTGCAGTGGACGGACGCCGCGCTGCAACAGGCGCATGGCCATGCTCAGCGCCTTGGCGAGCCTTTGGTCGAGCTGATCGAGCAGTGTCTGGCCCAGAATCCGCGTCCGGCGTATCAGACGCCGGCGCCGGAGCGCGAGTACGGTGCGCAGTTCTGGGATCTGGACGTGCGCTGGCATTATCCGACGCCGGAGCAGATCCGGGTACTGGAAGTCATCCCCGCCAACACCTGAACCCCGGAAACGCAAAAGCCCGCGCTGCCTTCTCAGGCAACGCGGGCTTTTCTGTGTAGCACGAAACCATTGTGGGAGCGGGCTTGCTCGCGAAAGCGGTGCGCCATTCAACATTGACGTCGACTGACAGCCCCCCTTCGCGAGCAAGCCCGCTCCCACAGGTATTGCGGGTTACTTCTCGACGAACGCACGCTCGATCAGGTAGTCACCCGGCTCCCGCATACGCGCCGAGATCTTCAGGCCGAAGCTGTCGAGCACTTCGCTGGTCTCGTCGAGCATGCTCGGGCTGCCGCAGATCATTGCGCGGTCGTCCTGCGGGTTGATCGGTGGCAGACCGATGTCGCTGAACAGCTTGCCGCTGCGCATCAGGTCGGTCAGACGGCCCTGGTTCTCGAACGGCTCGCGGGTCACGGTCGGGTAGTAGATCAGCTTGTCACGCAGCGCTTCACCGAAGAACTCGTTCTGCGGCAGGTGCTCGGTGATGAATTCGCGGTAGGCGACTTCGTTGACGTAGCGTACGCCGTGCACCAGGATCACTTTTTCAAAGCGCTCGTAGGTTTCCGGGTCCTGGATCACGCTCATGAACGGCGCCAGACCGGTGCCGGTGCTCAGCAGATACAGATGCTTGCCCGGGTTCAGGTCGTCCAGCACCAGGGTGCCGGTAGGCTTCTTCGAGATGATGATCTCGTCGCCTTCCTTCAGGTGCTGCAGCTGCGAGGTCAGCGGACCATCCTGCACCTTGATGCTGAAGAACTCGAGATGCTCTTCCCAGTTCGGGCTGGCGATCGAGTAAGCGCGCATAAGCGGGCGGCCGTTGGGCTGTTGCAGGCCGATCATCACGAACTGACCGTTCTCGAAGCGCAGGCCCGGATCACGGGTGCACTTGAAGCTGAACAGAGTGTCGTTCCAGTGATGAACACTGAGGACACGCTCGTGGTTCATGTTGCTCATGTACGTGGGACTCCTGGATATTGGGTCTGCGCTCGCCTTTGCGGCCAACAGTGCGCAATTGCATCGCATTCTAATAGCGACGACAATATCTGTTAACTGGATTATTAAGATAAGGGTTATCGGTTATATCGATATGCGATTTACTCTTCGTCAACTGCAAGTCTTCGTCGCCGTCGCCCAGCAGGAGAGCGTATCCCGTGCTGCGGGTCTGCTCAACCTCTCGCAATCGGCGGCGAGCACCTCGATCACCGAACTGGAGCGCCAGTCCAGCTGCCAGCTGTTCGATCGCGCCGGCAAACGGCTGAGCCTCAACGCCCTCGGCAAACAGCTGTTGCCGCAAGCGGTGGCACTGCTCGACCAATCCAAGGAAATCGAAGACCTGCTCAACGGCAAATCCGGTTTCGGCTCCCTCTCGGTGGGCGCCACCCTGACCATCGGCAATTATCTGGCGACCCTGTTGATCGGCGGCTTCATGCAGCGCCACCCGGAAAGCCAGGTAAAACTGCACGTACAGAACACTGCCAATATCGTGCATCAAGTCGCTCATTACGAAATTGATCTGGGTCTAATCGAAGGCGACTGCAGCCATCCGGATATCGAAGTGCAGAGCTGGGTGGAAGATGAACTGGTGGTGTTTTGCGCGCCGCAGCACCCACTGGCCAAACGTGGCAGCGCGACCATGGAAGAGTTGACGCACGAGGCGTGGATTCTGCGTGAACAGGGTTCCGGCACGCGCCTGACCTTTGATCAGGCCATGCGGCACCATCGCAGTGCGCTGAATATCCGTCTGGAGCTGGAGCACACCGAAGCGATCAAGCGCGCGGTGGAATCAGGGTTGGGGATTGGCTGTATTTCACGGCTGGCGCTGCGTGATGCGTTTCGACGCGGCAGCCTGGTGGCGGTGGAAACCCCGGATCTGGATCTGGCCCGGCAGTTCTACTTCATCTGGCACAAGCAGAAATACCAGACGTCGGCCATGCGCGAGTTTCTCGATCTGTGCCGCGCCTTCACCGCCGGGGTGCAGCGCAGCGACGAGATCGTCTTGCCGAGTATCGCTTAAAGCAGAATCACCGCCCACACCAGGGCAATCATGCTCAGGGCCACGAATTGCGCGGCGCTGCCCATGTCCTTGGCGTTCTTCGACAGCGGGTGCAGTTCCAGGGAAATGCGGTCAATCGCCGCTTCCACCGCCGAATTCAGCAACTCGACGATCAGCGCCAGCAGGCACACAGCGATCAGCAGTGCCTGTTCGACGCGACTGACATTCAGGAAGAACGTCAGCGGAATCAGCACCACATTGAGCAGCACCAGTTGGCGGAATGCGGCTTCGCCGGTGAAGGCTGCGCGCAGGCCGTCCAGCGAGTAACCGGAAGCGTTGAGGATGCGTTTCAGGCCGGTCTGGCCCTTGAAAGGTGACATAACGTAAAAACCAACCAGAAAGGAGTGGGAAAGCTAGAGCAACAAAAGTCAAAAAAGCGTGAAGACGCCAGCCTTTATTGGCTCGGAATTGACTCAAGTTGTTGCAGAAGTAATGCCGCCTGAGTCCGGGTGCGCACATTCAACTTGCGAAAGATCGCCGTGACGTGGGCCTTGATGGTTGCCTCGGACACGTTCAACTCGTAGGCAATCTGCTTGTTCAGCAGGCCTTCACAGACCATGGTCAGTACGCGGAACTGCTGCGGGGTGAGACTGGCCAGGCCGTCGCTGGCGGCTTTGGCTTCATCGGAGACACTGACGGCTTCGAACGCCTGCGGGGGCCAGAACACATCGCCATCGAGGACCTTGCGCACGGCTTGCTGAATCACATTCAGGTCGCTGGACTTGGGAATGAAGCCACTGGCGCCGAATTCCCGGGACTTGACCATGACCAAAGCTTCTTCCTGGGCCGAGACCATCACCACCGGAATCTGCGGGTACTGCCCGCGCAGCATGACCAGACCGGAAAACCCGAACGCGCCGGGCATGTTCAAGTCCAGCAGGACCAGATCCCAGTCGGATTTTTCGGTCAGGCGCGCTTCCAGCTCGGCGATGCTCGCCACCTCCACCAGTCGCACATCCGGGCCAAGGCCCAGTGTCACCGCTTGATGCAGCGCGCTACGAAACAGAGGGTGATCATCGGCAATCAGGATGTCGTATGTGGCCATTTTTCAAATGATCCTGTTTTTTGATGGCAGACCCGACGCATTCGGGCCTCGCCAAAGCAACTCGAGATACCGCCGCACAGCGCTATCCACAGGGGCACGTTCAACGCCAATCACGAGCAAACACGGCGTTTCAAACCTTGGCCGCACCCCAATCGGCGCCAAGCATGCCCAGCGTAGCCGGGGTGGTCAAGCAGCACGGCCGCCGCTGGGTGAAGTATGGGCCACTATGGGGCCAACACCGCTTGCGGCTTTCGTATATAAGGCAAGAGCTCGGCGTGGGCCGGAGTCGACTCGTTGAGCGGCAACTGTTGTTTGGCGCCCAGATAGTGCTGGCTGAACACATCGAAGTATGCGTCCAGCGCCGACGCTGCATCGCTGTCCCCGGCCAGTTCCAGGCACAAAGCCGCGACTTCGGCGGTGCACAGGTGCTCGCTGCGGGTCGAGCGGCGCAGGCGATAACGCGAGAGTCTGTCGGGCAGCAGGCTGAGAATCGGCAAACGGTCGAAGTACGGACTCTTGCGGAAAATCTTGCGCGCCTCGGTCCAGGTCGCATCCAGCAGGATGAACAACGGACGCTTGCTGCTATCGGGCACGACGGTGTTGGTCACCCGCGACGGTTCTACATATTCGCCGGGAAATACAAGGTACGGCTGCCATTGCGGGTCGTTGAGCAGCGCCAGCATCCGCGGGTCGGGTTCGGTGCGCGACCAGATGAACGCGTGGTTGTCGCGCACCACATCGGCGATCAACCAACCGGTGTTGCTCGGCTTGAACACTTCCTTGCCGGTCATGATCAGACACACACCGGAACGGGTTTCGACGGTCGGCCGCCAGGCGCACAGGCAGTGGCTGATGATCACCCGGCAGTCGCGGCAACGCTCGGAGCGAAAACCACGGGCCTGAATCGGCTTGATACCTTCGTCCTCGCGCTGGTCACGCAAGCGGGCTACGGCGTTGGGGGCATGATGGATCACGGGCAACGCCTTATGGCAGGAAAACTCGACACACACAGCACTCGGCAAGGCAATAAAGGGCGGCAGTTTACCAGAGCGACGAGCGCAAACCTGTACCGTCCCGACCGGCTCCCCTATAATCCGGCGCCACTGAACGCACAGCCACGGGGCTGGTCGAACCACCAGTCACTGAATCAGGAGAGTTTCATGCTGCGCCTTATCGTTCCTACCGCGGCCATCGCACTGGCGTTGTCCTTCAGCGCACAAGCGGCGTCCTTGAAAGAGCAGAATCTGAACAAAGAACTGCGCAACATCGCCGAACAAAGCAGCGTCGGCACGCCACGGGCGATCAATGAAGACATTCTCGATCAGGGCTACACCGTTGAGGGCGTTACCCTGATCAACCACCTGAGCGTCCAGGCCAGCCACGCCGAAAAGATGCGCGCTGACCCAAAAGCCGTGTATTTCCAGCTGGGTGCTTCGGTGTGCAATAACCCGTCGTACCGCAAGCTGATGGCCAAGGGTGCGATCATGCGTTACGACTTCAGTGAATATAAAACCAACAAGGCCATCGGCTCGGCCAGCTACCAGGATTCCGATTGCCCGAAAGCTGCCCCGGCGAAGAAGAAGTAATCATCGGGTATTGGCGCGCCGTTGTTCATCTTCGGCGCGCAATTCGGCCACCAGGGCCTGCAAGTAGCGAGAACGTCGTTCTCCACCTGCCAACCGACGGCAGCACTCCTCTTCGAGACTCACTTGATTGGTCTCGGCTGATGCTTTCAGCATCCGATACAACTGCGTATCGATTTCCAGAACCACTCTGGCCATCTCTCCCGCCTCCATGCCTGCTACCCGCGAATCCTTGAAAAGCGCGCACCCTGCGTACGGTTGCCGACTCAAAGCTGTCGTACAGTGCCTGTAGGTTAGTAAATCAGAGTGATTGCTCTACGGCGTACGTTCGGACGAGTGGTGAATATTCATTGCCAGCCAGCCCGCAACGGTTGCCAGGAAAGCCTGCGCGGCGTAAAGATCAACTCAGCGCAATGGCTCGCAAGGGTCTAGATTCAAAGTATTCCCGATCACCTGTTCACGGCAGAAAAAGGAGCTGCCGAGTGTGTGTTTTTTGCAGCGCGGCACTGACGCCGCACGTCAGGGCCACCCGCTCTGTGCAGAAGGAGACGTTGAATGCCTTACCAACCGAATGACCTGCTCAGCCGACATTTTCAGGAAAGCGGCCCCGACCTCATCAGCAAGGTCGAAGAACAGCTCAAGCAGATTTCCCCCGACAGCCCGAACCTGCCGATTTATCGCGACATGATCCTGACCGTGCTGCGCATGGCCCAAGAGGATCACAACCGCTGGAACGCCAAGATCACCCTGCAGGCCCTGCGTGAACTGGAGCAGGCGTTCCGGGTGCTGGAACAATTCAAGGGACGACGCAAAGTCACGGTATTCGGCTCGGCGCGCACGCCGGTCGAGCACCCCCTGTATGCAATGGCGCGTGAACTCGGCGCGGCCCTGACGCGATCAGACATGATGGTCATCACCGGTGCGGGTGGCGGGATCATGGCCGCCGCGCACGAAGGCGCCGGGCGTGACCACAGCCTCGGGTTCAACATCACCCTGCCCTTCGAGCAGCATGCCAACCCGACTGTGGACGGCACCGGCAATCTGCTGCCGTTCCATTTTTTCTTCACCCGCAAACTGTTCTTCGTCAAGGAAGCCGATGCGCTGGTGCTGTGCCCTGGCGGGTTCGGCACCCTGGACGAGGCACTGGAAGTACTGACACTGATCCAGACCGGCAAAAGCCCGTTGGTGCCGGTGGTGTTGCTGGATGCGCCGGGCGGAACATTCTGGCAAGGCGCCCTGGACTTCATTCGCCAGCAACTCGAAGAAAACCACTACATCCTGCCCACCGACCTGAAACTGATGCGTCTGGTCTATAACGTCGATGAGGCGGTGGAGCAGATCAACCAGTTCTACAGCAACTTCCACTCCAGTCGCTGGCTCAAGCGTCAGTTCGTGATTCGTATGCATCACAAGCTCAGTGACGTGGCGATGGCGCATATGCAGGAGGCTTTCGCCGATCTGTGCCTGAGTGACCAGTTCCATCAACACGCTTACAGCGGCGAGGAACATGACGAAGCGCAGTACAGCCACCTGGTGCGGTTGGCTTTCGCGTTCAATGCCCGAAATCATGGCCGTCTCAGGGAACTGGTGGATTACATCAACCTCCCCGAAAACTGGGCTCACACCCAACCGCAGACCGCCCAACGTGCACGTGAGCCATCAAAGGTAATTTGAAGGCAAAAAAAAACGGCCCGCTATTTTCATAGCGGGCCGTTTCTATTAAACCGACTTAATCGTCCATGCTTCTGCCGCTGAACAAGCGGTTGATCATCTCCATCGAAAAACCCCGATAGGCGAGGAAGCGGCCTTGTTTGGCCCGCTCCTTGGCGTCAATCGGCAAGTGTCCCGAGAACTTGCGTTGCCACGTCTCGCGAAGCTGCTCCTGCCAGTCGATACCGCTTTCACGCAGGGCAAGTTCGATATCGGCGCGTTGCAAACCACGCTGACCCAGCTCTTCGCGAATGCGCAAGGGGCCATAGCCGGAGCGGGCACGGTAGGAAACAAAGCTTTCAAGGTAACGGGCTTCGGAAAGCAGCCCCTCTTCCGTCAATCGGTCGAGGGCTGTTTCGATCATTTCCGCCTCAGCGCCGCGCTGACGCAGTTTACGCGTCAGTTCGACTCGACCGTGCTCGCGTCGAGCGAGCAGGTCCATGGCGGTTCGCCGCACCGCGACGAGGGTATCGAGTACAGCGGTGGTCATCGCTGCGATCAGATATCAGCGTCAGCCAGGTCGTCTTCGGTCTCTTTGACCGCAGAAGCCTTGGAGTCGGCGATCACCGCTGGGGACAGCAGTTTGTCACGCAGCTGCTTCTCGAGCTTGGCAGCGACTTCCGGGTTGTCTGCCAGGAACTTGGCCGAGTTGGCCTTGCCCTGACCGATCTTGGTGCCTTCATAGGCATACCAGGCGCCGGATTTCTCGACGAAACCATGCAGCACGCCCAGGTCGATCATCTCGCCATTGAGGTAGATGCCTTTGCCGTAAAGGATCTGGAACTCGGCCTGACGGAACGGCGACGCCACCTTGTTCTTCACAACCTTGACGCGGGTTTCGCTGCCGACCACTTCGTCGCCTTCCTTCACCGCGCCGGTACGGCGGATGTCGAGACGGACCGAAGCGTAGAACTTCAGCGCGTTACCACCGGTGGTGGTTTCCGGGCTGCCGAACATCACGCCGATCTTCATGCGGATCTGGTTGATGAAGATCACCAGGCAGTTGGCGTTCTTGATGTTACCGGTGATTTTACGCAGCGCCTGGGACATCAGACGGGCTTGCAGGCCCACGTGCATGTCACCCATTTCGCCTTCGATTTCAGCCTTCGGTACCAGTGCAGCCACGGAGTCGACGATGATCACGTCTACTGCGTTGGAGCGCACCAGCATGTCAGTGATTTCCAGCGCCTGTTCACCGGTGTCCGGCTGGGAAACCAGCAGGTCGTCGACGTTGACGCCCAGCTTGCCGGCGTACTCAGGGTCGAGGGCGTGTTCGGCGTCGACGAAGGCGCAGGTCGCGCCGGCTTTTTGAGCCTGGGCGATCACGGACAGCGTCAGTGTGGTTTTACCGGAAGATTCAGGACCGTAGATTTCAACAATACGGCCTTTTGGCAGACCGCCGATGCCGAGTGCGATGTCCAGACCCAGAGAGCCGGTGGAGATAGCCGGGATCGCCTGACGGTCCTGATCGCCCATACGCATCACGGCACCCTTGCCGAATTGACGTTCGATCTGACCCAGGGCCGCAGCCAAGGCTTTCTTCTTGTTGTCGTCCATTAAAGTCCTCACGTAATCAATAAGGCCTGACGGCCAACACCTGTATAAGTAGCCAGTATTATTCCACAGCGTTCGCGGATCGCCTACCCCTGATTTTCGATTTCTCGTGCCGCTAGTCGCAACAGCCCCTCTAGCGCGGCCTTCACCGTTTGTCGGCGGACTTCATCGCGGTTGCCGGGGAAGTGCTGAACCTCACTGGAAACCGCATCGCCCACGCCCCAGGCCAGCCACACCGTGCCCACCGGTTTGTTCGGTGTACCGCCATCGGGCCCCGCCACGCCGCTGACCGCCACGGCAAACCGCGCCAGACTGTGCTTCTGCGCACCACGCACCATCGCCTCGACGACTTCGCGACTGACCGCACCCACCGTGCCGAACAATTCGGTGGGGACATTCAGTTGCCGGGTCTTCTGCCGGTTGGAGTAGGTCACGTAACCGGCCTCGAACCACGCCGAGCTCCCCGGAATCCGCGTGATCGCTTCAGCAATCCCGCCACCGGTACACGACTCGGCCGTGGTGACGTGGGCGTTGAGCAACTGCAAACGTCGGCCGAGCTCGGCAGCCAGTTGAGTGATCTCTTTCACGGTGCGCTCCGGATCGGATGGAATGACTACCACCGTACACGACCCGGTTGCGCTTTCAATACACAGACTCATTCAAAATGTTCGGGCGCCAGCGCTCTGACATAGGCCTGACAGGCCTGCAAGGCAATCAGTCCGCGGTCACCGGTGTCGGTGATGGCGATAATTCGTTGAGCATGCGCCGGGTCAAGTCGGGCGCGTACGGCTGCATGATCCACGCCGCCGGGGCCGGTGGCGGCTGGCACCCCGCAGCCTTGGGCAGCGTCGCCGGCGTCGATGAGGACTGACAGGCGCAGATCAGCAGTGGCAAGACGATCGCGCAGGCGATCCTGATCACGTTGGGCATCACTGAGTGCTCGATAGTGGGTTTGTTCACTGGCCGCGAGGCGTTGCTCAAGGGCCAGACGTTTATCCTGCTCGACCTGCTGCGCGCTGGCTGCGGCCACATTCAGCTGATTGAGAGTGTCGGCGTTTAACCGCGCCTGCTCCGCGAGTTGTCGCTCGTAACGCCAGTCCTGAAACTGCCAGGCCAACGCAGCGCCCCCCAAGGTCAGCAACAAAAAGCCGGTTAAACGCCAGGAGACGGACATAGCACCGCCCTCGCCCGCGCCCAGATGTCGAGCCGATCCTGCAGGCCATTCAACCCGCCGTTGATTCGGCGGGTGATGCTGTTGAACTGGTCGCGGTCGGCCAGATCGTTCAGGCCGTTCTGTTCCCAGAACCATGCCGCCGATTCCGCTGCCCATTGCGGTTGCTCAAGCAATTCCGGCAAGGACAGCAAGCGCTCATCGCCGAATAGGCCGAGGCTGCACTGCCGATAGTTGCTGCGCCCGGTGATCTGGATCAGCCCGCGACCGCGGTATTTCTGCCCATCGCCGTCGGCCTCGGGCGTGTTGCCCAGACGTAACGCCAGCGTGCCAGTGTCGTATTTGCTCAGGTACTGGTTGTTGCCCAGCTCGCGCACGTATTGCAACTGGCCCGACTCGTGACCGATCTGCGCAAGAAACGCGGCGATGCGTTTTGGCGAGTCGATATGGCGGCGATTCATTGCGTTATTCAGTGCAGAAACAAAAACGCCCGCTTGGGAGCGGGCGTTGGGCATGATGGTTTTAAGGTTGTCTTCTGTTATTTGCATGATGCGTAATCCTCCCTGGATGCTCCGATTGAATCATGGTTGACGGACAACGGCCCCCAGCCATTTTTTTGCCAGAGTTGTCAGGGTGTTGTTGGGTACAGATTCTTCGAGTGCGTCATTCAATGGCAGTACTTGCCCGCCGGTTAACAGCCATTGCTGATACTCAAGCCAGTCGCGATTGGTCGTGTCCTGCGGAATAAACGCGGCATCTTCAACGCGCAATACACCACAGGCGGTCAGTTGATATGTCATGAGCTACCCCTAGATTTCTGCGTCCGCTGTCCATTCAATCTGCAGCCCGTTACCGGGCTGACTGCTCACAGGCGTCACGGTACCGATAGCGAAACTTCGCTGTGTCACACTTTGCACAGTGGTCCCCGTGCAAGCCACTCCCTGCGAATAGTTCCAGACCTGACTGCTTTCATTTCCAGGGCAATACAGAACAACGGTGGGTTGCACTCTCTTCTGAGCCTGCATGTCTATGACCATGCCGTATTGACCGGTATTCCCGGCCGCAGCCTGAGTGAACGTAACGATGCAGGTTCCGACACCATTGTTTGCACGAATCTGTAAACGACTGGCAAAGGACTTCTCGAAGTAGCGCTGACACAACATCAGCTCTTCACCAACCGGGCGGTATTCGAATGGCGTGGAAACCGGTCCTTCCTCGAGTTGAACCCGCGCAAGATCCACAGTTTGCAAAACGTTAAGTGGCAGATCAAAAGCCAACCTCAAGTAATCATTGGCACCGAGCATTTTCCCAGCGATCACTGGCACCTGAAATGTTGCGCTGAATTTGGTCCATGCAGTGCTCAATGCAAAGACATCGACCACTTTGACGACGGCTTCCGAACCACCGTTGCCGAAGTACTGACCGATGGTTACCTTCAACGGGCGCGCGGCGTCGGAGCGCGCCCAAAATGTTACGGTGGCGGTTTTTCCAGCCAGAGTCCTGACGGATTCAACGCTTTGGGAAATCTTGTGCTCGGTAGCGCCAACGCCCGCCGTGGTTTGCTGCCAGCGCAAGAAATAGCTCGGCTCACCCGCCACGTCTGTCTGGCCAGGGGCAAAATCCTGGCGAGAGATGGCCACGGCAGCATTGCCATTCCAGTCGCAACGAAAACGATCGGCTACATACCCACCAATATTGGGGCCTTGGTTGGTCGTTCCGCGCTGCCAGATATCGAAGCCGCCATTGATCAGCACATTCCGGCGATACACCTGCGCCGGAAATTGCTGCAGTGGATCAGGCTTCGATAATTGGCGGATCGCCTGCGCCAACTGATCGGTTTGTGCTTCATCAGGTTTCAAACCGGCTGCGGTGATGGCGTTGAGTATTTCCTGAGTAACACTGTTGCCCCAGCTCGCCGGGATCAGCGATCCGGGCAGGCCGGCGATGGCGTCTTCATTGACGAACTTGCCGTTCACCAGCCCGACGCTGGGAACGCTTTTTGGATAATCCATGTATGTTTCCTCTACGGCTCAAACCGCATTTGCCAACCAACGCGGCGCTACAGGCCGATGCTCGCTGAAAGGAAAAAAAGAACCCTGCGGCCAGTCGCGCAATTCGCGGCGATAGGTTTGCAGCTCGGCATATTGCTCGCTGGTCAGCGTCGTGCCACCGCCGTCTTCAAGCTCATCACGATCACGTGCAACCAGACCATCGGTGGCAGCCAGTTGTGCTGTACGCCAGCGACGTTCAGCATCGGCCGCTTCTTCTGCCGAATAAGGTGGTGGATCAACCAGAGTCGGATAACCGCTATCCGCGTGCACGCCGACCACTTTTGCACTCACAGCCAGTTGCTGCAGCAGTGAGATCCAATAGGCCTGGGGAATTTCAATGACGTCATCCGGAATATCCGATGAGTTGATAGCGGGAACATAAACCCCACGGGTGCTGGCGCTGAACAAGACATTGAACGGATTCATTTAATAACCCTTTGCAAAGAAGTTGATACCCCAACCTGCAGACACTTCGCCGCTGTAGCTTCGAACTTTCAGACGGCACCCCTGCTTCGACGCAGAGTTCGCGTACATGACGACCATCGCTCCATCGCCTCCTACGTGCATGGCGATGATCGAAGAAAACGCGGTAGGGAAAGAGATCGGAAAGACGACGTTGACATCGCCATTGGCATCCGTCGTGCCAACACCCCATTGATCGATATTGCCGCTGGCATAACGCTGGTAGCCAATGTTGCCGTACACACCGGAGTGCGCCGACGCATATCGATCACTCACCGAGCCGCCATAGAGGCGCCACTGTCCCGTGAGTTTGATCAGGTAGGCAGTGTCACCAATACCCAACTTGAGCGGGCCGGATGTGCCATTACAGGTGAGAAGCCCATCGTTACCGGAAGGATTGACGGTCAACACGCCGGTACCTGCGTTGATTACGTGAATGGTGCTCGCATGGGCCACACCATTGGTAGACGGCAGCGTCGCAGTCAGCGCGCTGGCACTGGAGAAACTCGCGACACCGCCAATATTCGCAGCGTTCAATACCGTGCTGGCGGCGTAAGAAGCAAAACCGGAGAACTGTAATCCCGCCCGCGTAACAAACTCAGTGGTGGCCATCGACTGATCATTGGAGAACTGCGGTGAAGTCAAAAACAACTTGTTGCTGCGTAATGCGGTTAACACCTGATCATCTTTCGCTTCCGTCGGAGCGGTGCCGCCAGCATTGATGATATTCAACAACTCTTGGGTAACGCTGTTGCCCCATTTCGCCGGAATCAACGACCCCGGCTTGCCGGTCAGCGGGTCTTCATCGACAAACCGGCCGTTGACCAGACCGGCACTCGGGACACTGTTTGGGTAGTCCACGGTACTTCTCCTTGTGTGTGAGTCAGGTGTTTACTGCTGATTCGGGCGCAACCGGCCAGGTAATTTCGTCAGGAAAACCAGCCTGTTTTTCGATCCGGTTCAGCTCGACGCTGTAGAGCTTCCATTCGATCAGCAGCAGTTGTTCGTCGTGGCTGGCATCGCCAATATCCTCGGCGTATTGCAGCGGGGCGATGCGCAGGACGGCGTCGCGCAGCAGTGCGTCGCGCTGGCCGAGAGATTGCTGTCTGACGCTCGCTAAACGAGCCTGCTCATCCAGCACCCAGGCGTTGTCGCGCCAGATGTGGAACTCGCCTGGCCATGGTTGCGCGGTCAGGGTGTCAGGCAACTCACCCAGCTCGGTCCAGATCTGTTGCGCGCCGCCGTCCTTGCGATAAACCATGCCACGGCGGTCGATCACCTCACGCGGTACGCCGTTGATCAGTGCCCAGCTACGACCGGTTTCCGGCTCAGGCAACTCGTACGCCAGCTCAACAGCATTACCGGGTAACTGGATGCCAATGCCCGGCGTGACAATGAACTCGACAGGCCCGGACAGAGCGCCCGAGCCATCAAATAGATAATTGAACATGAAGTGCCTCAGATGAGTTTGATGCGGCCGGGATAGGCGATGTTGCGCGGGCGGGATTTGAAGGCGTAGAGCAAAACTCCTGCGGTATCCCTCTGGTAAGTGGTATTCACCGGAAAGATCGGGCCGCCATTGACCAGCCCTGTAACGTATTGCGGTTCTTCCCGGGTATCCGCGCCAAAACTGGTCAGGCTATCTGACCAGTACGCGCCCACAGCGCCTGCGCCATTGGCACCTTGCGCATAGGAATGCGTCGATCCAGTCTGAAAAGTACCCATCGCCCGCCCGGCATCCACACCACGACCTTCATCCAGAACCCGCAGAAATTCCCCTCGCCCTTCGGGACCACGAAAGGTCGTCGCACCGTCACCCGTGGTCCATTTCCCCTCGGAGCCCACGCGTAAGGCTTCAGTCCCCAGCATTCCCGATTGCTGGGCGTGATCCCACAGCCACGGCCATTCCGCACGCTTCATCACGGTGCCATTCAATGCACCGTATCCACCGGGACTGAGCATCAGGGTCGTCTCGAAAAACGGCCGCCCCAATGGCGTATTGTCGAAACGACCGACCGGCCACCAACTCCCCGCCCCATCACTGCGCAAATGCCACCAGTCACCGCCGCCCATCAATACGAAGAACGGATAACCGCTGGCCGACAGATGGGTGTGAAAACGAATCCCGTCGGTACCTGAGGCCTGGATGACCATGCGATTACCGCTGTTGTCCACCCGCCGAACAATCACGTCGCGCACACCGAGTGCGGCGTTGGCCGGTGGCAGCAGCAAAGTCACAGGTCCCGGGCTGCCGTCTATCAGCACCAGGCCAAGCTCGGCCTCGGTCAGGGTTTTCGACGCGGCCAGTCGGGTGATGACCGAACGCATCGGGCTCGCTCTGCCGATGATCGACTGAATCGCCTTGTACAACTGCCCGGTATCGGCTTCAGCAGCCACCAACCCGCTGCCGTTAATCACACTCAGGATCTCCTGAGTCACGCTGTTGCCCCACACCGCCGGAATCAACGAACCCGGCGTGCCTGCCACAGGGTTTTCATCGACAAAGCGGCCATCGACCAGGCCGACGCTGGGGACGCTTTTTGGATAATCCATAGTTAACTTTCCTTTACCTGGAACATTGATGGGCGATGCCGACAATGCAGCATCCATTCACTCGGCAGTCATCCAGGCAGGCTTTTTCGGTCGAGAGCGTTTGGAGGGGAATTTCTTCGCCTGGGGCCACTTGCGTAGCGCCTGCAGGTAATTCAGCAGGGTCAGATATTCAGAGTCGGATAGCGTGGTGGCTTTCATCAATTCCACTTCGTCCCGATGGCGATCACGCAACCAGACCACGCGATCAAATTCCTTGTCGCGCCATGCCTTTGCTTCGATCAGCGCTTCCTCGCCTGAAAGGGGCGTCGACTCGATCAGTATCGGCAGACCTTGCTCGTCATGGGACCGCTCGGTTCCGGCTGCAGGGTTAGCAATAACCGACTCGTAACGCTCGTCGTCAATTTCAACGGCATCGCCCGGGAGGCTCGTGTGATAGCCCGACAAATAAGTGTTGCCAGTGGTGCGGCTATAGAAACGTTTCATTTCAGTTCCCCACTCCCAGCACAGTGACAAAACCGGTGCCACCGGAATTACTCAAAACCTGCACCTGGCTAGAATCAAAATAGGTCACCAAGGGTGGAGTGGTGATATCGAAATAGGGTGCGTTTCCGCCGTGCGAATAACTCGCCCAAGTAGCGGCACACTGGGTCTTGAAAGCCACCGGCCAAGGTTGGGCAGCATAGGTTTTATCTGCAGCAATGGTGATCAGGACCCACTGGATCATGAAGCCCCCCAACCAACTCGGAAAGGCGATATAGCCGTTCGCGCCAATGCTGTAGGAAACACCAAACCGGAGCTTTTTCGGTGTGACGATGGCGGTGTCGTCAGTCCCCGCATTGACTTGGCTTTGGGTCGCGATCCGCGCCCAGCCTAAAACCGTTTCAGTGGCTTGAACCACTTTCTTTTCGATCGCTTGGAAAACGCGCTGCGGCGTCATCAGACGGCTGCTGCTGGTACCTGCTTCGGCCTCATCCTTGCTCGCCAAAGAATCATTTTTGTTCTTCTCGACA
This sequence comes from Pseudomonas sp. G3-19, assembly GCF_054855875.1. Taxonomy (NCBI): domain Bacteria; kingdom Pseudomonadati; phylum Pseudomonadota; class Gammaproteobacteria; order Pseudomonadales; family Pseudomonadaceae; genus Pseudomonas; species Pseudomonas sp. G3-19. The sequence continues at coordinate 5,570,909 of NZ_JBMPIQ010000003.1, read as the reverse complement.
ATCGTCGAAATCGCCAATCTCAGTTGCGTGCTGTTACCCTCGTCAGGCACAAGTCCGGCGGCAGTGATCGCGTTGATGATTTCATCGGTAACGCTGTTGCCCCATCGCGCCGGAATCAGCGACCCCGGCGTCCCGGTCAGCGGGTTTTCATCGACAAATTTCCCATTCACCAGACCGGCACTGGGCACACTCTTCGGATAATCCATCCCGTCATTCCTCCCTAGTCATAATTGATGTGCACTTTGGTATGCGCCGGCGCACTGCGGTGGATCAGGCACTCCAGCGCCGAGCCCGGGTTGACGCCGAAGCGCTCGCCCCAGTAGCTCGCACCATAGCGCCGGCCGAGCAGCAGGCGGCCGCCGGTGTTGAGGGTCCACATGAATTGCGCTTCCCAGGTGCCCCAGTGCGCTGCGCCAAAACGCGAGCGGCCCATGCGCGGGGCTTCGTGCTCGGTGATGCTGGCGTTGGGGTAGCCCTGGCTTTTGGCGATGTCGAGGTAGTAACCGACGGCCTGGCTGCCGACCGCGAGCAAGCGCCGGCGCACGGCGAGGCGGCGGTCGTCGAACAGCGGTGTGGCGCCCAGGCACGGGTCGGGCAGCTCCATCACCCGCTCCCAGTCCGGCACCAGTTCGCTGACGCCCGCCGGGTCCATCTCGTTGAGCAGGTCGGCAGCGCGGGCGTCGAGGCGCGCCAGTTCGACGGCGACGCCTTGCAGCACTTCCTCAAGTTCCGGGACGCGTTCCGGGTCCCACGCCGGGCCGCTCGGCAGCAAGGCGCGCAGCTGCGCCTGATATTGCGCGGCGGTTCTTATGCCCCCCATACGCAACCTCCGAAGGTCAGCAGTTCGCTTTGCCCGGCAGGCACGTCAGCGGCCGGCGCGGTCAGCGTGTGATCGTACTCACCGCCGGCGCTGCTGATGGCTTCGCGGATATGGCTGATCAGCAGCGGCACACCCAGATCGGCCTCGCGGTTGTGCAGGTCGCGCAGTTGCGCTTCAACGGCGGCGCGCACAGCAGTGGTGTCCGGGTTGACGCTCTTGAAGCGATACACCACCGGCACCTGAATCGGCCGCTGCACGTGTACTTCCGCCGTCACCGGACGCAGCGGTTCGATGTACTCCTGAACCTCCGCCAATTGCTCATCGTTGGGCACCGGTTGCGGGTCTTCGTCACGCATGATGAACACCGTCACTGTGCCTGGCCCGAGCAGGCCGCCACGACACCAGGCGCGCGTCACACCTGGCACTTCCAACGCCCAGGTCTCGTAGTCGCTTGCCGAACCGCCGTGGGGGATCACGCGATAAGAACGGATCACCCGCGAGCGCAACGACTCCAGGCTTTCTCGCGCCACGCCACCACTGAGGCCGGGCGCGAGCACCACAAAACTGTTGCCGACCACGCCGGCGATCGGCTGCACCGGGTTCAGCGCCAGACCGGCGTCGGCATTGCCCAGGCTGCCAGCATCCAGCGCCGCGATGGTGGTGGTGTTGCTGCCATTGACGGTGGTGCGCGCGGTGGTGACTTTGTAGGTACGGCCATCGCTCGCTTGCAGCAGCGTGTCGACATCCAGCACCGCACCGGCGGTCGCGGTAAAACTGACGCTGCCGGTGGCGAATTGCGCCGGTTTGCGTGGCTGATTAAGGCGCAGCGCGGCGATGCGTTCCAGGGTCGATTCGTCGGCTTTGTCCGGCAAAATCTGCTCGGCAATCCAGTCGAGATAACCGTACAGGCCATACGCGGCGCCACCGAGGGTGCGGGCCAACACTTGCGCATCGGACTGGCGCAGCGAATCGCCGGCCAGGTCGCTTTGGGTGCGCTTGATCAGCACCGGCAGCGAAGGGGTTTCAAACGGCATAGATCACCTGCCAACTGTTATCGGGGTTGATGTCCAGACGTTCGCCGTCGGCCAGGGTCAGGACCGTGCGCAGGTTCAGGCGCTGGGCGTCGAGGCGTTCGCTGATGATGTCGATGGCGCTGCAGTGGCCGTCGTCGATCAGCCATTGCAAGGCTTCGCGGGCATAGAACTCGGCGTCCATCTGGGTCTGTCGAGTCAGCTTGACCCGACGCAAAAGCCACAGCCGCGAACCGATGCGATCGTCGGCGACGGTGGGAAAGCTGTCGCCCCACCAGCCGAAGCGCTCCTCGTCGTCGAGGGCGTCGTCATCGGCGGCGCGGCGCCAGGTGAACAGGCTGATGAGCACGGCGCGGGTCAGTGCGGCGTGGAGGTTCTGGCTGACAAGCATTATTTGCCTCCTGCCGGCGCACCGGTCTGGCCGCTACCGGCCTGCACGCCAACGTGCAGGTGTTTGATCTGGCTGATGCCGCCGGCGAGTTGGTCGCCGGTGGAAACGATCTTGCCGGTCTGGTTGATCACCGGCGTGTCGAAGTTCACCGCGCTGCTGGCGCGGATGTTCAGGGTGGCGGTTTCGATGTCGATGATCCGCCCGCGCTTGAAGTGAATTTTGTCGCCCTCGTCGGTGTAGATCGCCACTTCGCCAGAGGCCAGCGACTGCAAGCGATAGCGGCGGTCGGCGACCACCAGGGCGATGGCGTGAGACCGGTCACCGCCGAGAAACGTGACGATGCCTTCGGCGCCGGCCAGCGGGTTGCTGGTGAAACCGTAGGGTTCGAAATGCTCCATGTCGTCGTTCACCTCGCCGGCGGTGAGGCGCATTTGCAGCGATTGCAGCTTGGATGCCGAATGGGCGAGCACGACAGTGCCGCGCGCCAGCAGGCGTGTCAGTAGGCTCATGAATTGTCCTCAGGGAGCAGACCCGACACGGACAACATGTGGGAGCGGGCTTGCTCGCGAAAGCGGTGGGTCAGTCAATGGGATGTTGGAGCTGCTGACGCTTTCGCGAGCAAGCCCGCTCCCACAGGGGTTCGGTGTCAGGCTCAGGTTTTTTTCGGAGGCGTGGGATCAGGATCGAAGGTATGCGGTGGCGCCACTTGCAGCGTGGTCACCGAGCCTTGCGCCGAGAGCGAATAGGTGACTTTGGAGATCAGCATGTCGCCGTCGAAACCGAGCACCGGATCCGTGACCTTCACCAGCGTGTTGTGGCGCCACAGATCGCCATTGGACTGACGCCAGCCCTGCACCTGATAGGTGGTGGTCTGCGCCCGGCCCATGCGGGTGGCGCTTTCCCATTGGGCGCGTTGCTGGGCCAACTCGAACGTCAGCGCGGTGCCCTCGTTGATGATCGTGGTGCGGCGGCGCTTGAAGCTCAGATCAGCCGCGCTGGATTGAACCTCGCTGACGGCCGCCCCGCTCTTCTTGTCCGAGCCTTTCTGCTGACCGATCACTCGGTATTCAGAAAACACCTGGCTCTGATCCATCGGCGCGTTCGCCGACAGAATGTTCTTGCCCAACTCCAGCGCGTCACTGGCCCGACCACCACTACCGGGCTTGGCCAGCACCAGCCGGCCTTGCTCGTCATCAGTGGAAAACACCCGGAACAGCGAGAGCAGACGATCGATCGACTGGAACACCGTTTCGCCCGGCACGATGGTGTGTTTGGCGAGCCGCGCGGTCTCGGGAATTTCGTTGACCACGTACAGCGAGTATTCCGCCGCCAGAGCCTGGACGATGCTCAGCAGCGGTTGCTCCTGCCATTGATTCGGGCGGTTGGTGGCTGCGCAATCGACCAGATCCTGAGTCTTGGAACTGCCCTCGATGCTCAGGCTGATCTGGCGTCCGTCGTAACTGATCGGGGCCTTGAACACGTAGCCGGTGAGCACCAGGTCCTGGCCGATTTTCACTTCGCACGGGTCACCCGGTTTGATCCGTTGATCCACCGTCTGCCCCGGCCACTGCCAGGTGATGTCGAGTTTGAAGGTGCGGAACTGGCGCTCAAGATCGGCGGTGATTTCCACGCTTTTCCAGCCGCCGTATTCCATGTTGTTGACGGTCAGCGTGACACGGTTGTCTATCTCGCTCATGGTTTACTCCCCGGAGACTTTCACTTCGTTGGGTGAGAAACCGGGATGGGTGATCCCGTTGCGTTGAGTGATTTCCGTGACCCGCGTCGCATCGCCAAGGTACTTGTAGGCCACCACCAGTGCCGGAAAGCTTTCCTGGAACGACTTGCTGACTTGCCGCACACCCGACGACGCGACGGCCTTGAGGTGCGCAAGCAGCGCCTCTTTCACATCGGTGATGGCTTGGTAGTGCGCCGGGTCGGCCTTGTCCAGCATCGGGTTGATCGCCACCGCCACGGCGTCACGCAATGCCTGCATGTCGTCACTGACCGGGACTTCCTGGCGGGTCACCGGGCTCGTCGCCTGCTGCCCTACCGTAGGTGTCGATGACAGTTTCACCGGGCTTGTCGCCACCGGCATCGACGCCACCCATTGCGCGACTTTGACCAGCACCGTGTCCTGCACCAGATCGGCCATGGCTTGTGCCGCCGCGTTGGTGTCCTTGCCGGTGGTGATCTTCGGCGCATCAGCCTTGCGGATGGCTTCGAGTTGTTGGGACACGTCGGCAATCACGCCACGGTAGCCCTCCTTCGCGAATGCCTTGAGTTCCTTGATATCGCCGAGCAAGCCTTTGAACTCCGCCGCCACTTCCTTGGGCAACTCCTTGACCGCTTTGACCAGTTCGGTGATCTGCCGATACTGCTCGATCAGCGGTTTGAGCTGCTCTTTGATCACCTCATACACGCCGGTCAGGCTGTTGCGCAGATTGGCGATGCCGATCCGCGCAGCCTTGATCAACGTCATCGCCTGCTCGAAGCGCGCCACCGCCGACCCCAACAAAGTGTCAGCCTTGGCCAACAGAACTTTTTGCGTACTGACCGTGGCGGTCGGAAACGGCAACGGCCGGTCCGGGTAAAACTTCAGACTGAACGTCACCAGCCCGCCGTCCTGGCGGGTGTGGGTCATGTCGCATTCGCCGACCTTGACTTGCAGGCGTCCGAGCCACGGATGCACCAATTCACCACTGCCCGCCTCCAAGGCCTTGAGCAGCTTGTCGCGCTGCTCCAGGCAATCGGCGCCGATGATGAACGCCGTCAGATCGTGGGTTTTGGCCTGCTGGCCGAGATCCTCGAAATACGGCAGGTCGCGTTGCGGGTATTCGTGCAACTGACCTTTGCGACCGACCGGAGTTTTCGCCTGATCGATCCAGAATCCGACACCGCGAAACGATGCCGGCAACAAGCGGTCACGCCAGTTCATTGGAACCTCCTGCCGACAGCGAGCGATAGCCGATGCGCGAAGACAGCGCCAGGCCCGGTTGATTGCTTTGCGGTTGATCGGTGCGCAGCCCCGCCGGTGCATTTTCGAAGCGCACGGTCAGGCCGCCTTCGAGTTGCGTACGGTTGTTGGCCGCGCTTTGCTGGATCAGGGCGCTGGAGGTTTGTGGCAGCGATCCGCCTTGCAGCGTTCCGTTTCCAGCAGGGGCGCTACTCGCGCCAAAGAATGCCGGCGCCAGCTCACCCTTGCCTTCGGCATTGGTCTGGCGCTGCGCCTGGGTCAGAGTTTCGACCTTGCCGGTGACCTTGGCGATCAACCCGGCGAAACCTCCGTCGAACAGCTCCTTGATCGGCGCGATGACGGTTTGCAGCTTTTGCCACAACTCGCCGAACCACCCGACAATCGGCCCCCAGCTCTCGATGATCTGATCCAGAGGTTTCCATTCGAACAGGGTGTGCAGAAAGTCCACGACCGGTGCAGACGCCGCCAGCACAACATCCCACAGCGCCGAAAAGACTTCGCCGACCGGCTGCCAGTACTGCGCAATCTGCTCCAGCGGCGACCACTCGAACAGGCTGCTGAAAAAGCCTTTGACCCGCTGCACTGAGGTTTGCAGTGCCGTCCAGATCGGTTCGAAGTACCCGACGACACCACCCCAGGCGCTGGTGATCATTTCCATCGGGAAATAATCGAACAGTGCCCGCAATGTATCCCGGGTGCTTTGCACCGCCGATTGCAGAGTCGTCCACAGCGGCTGGAAGTACGCAACAACTCCGCCCCAGGCGCTGGTGATCATCTGCATGGGCGAGAAATCGAACAACGACACCAGAAACTCTTTAGCCGGTTGCGCGACTTTTCGCAGGCCATCGAACATCGGCTCGAAGAACCTGACAACGCCACCCCACGCACTGTTGATCATTTGCATCGGCGAGAAGTCGAACAGGTTTCTGAGGAACGCCATCACCGGCACACTCAAGGCCTTGAGCAGTTCCCAGATCGCCGAAAACAGCCCCGTCAGCGGCGCCCAGTTTTCCAGGATCATGCCGGCGGGCGTCCACGAGAACACCGATTTGAAGAAGTCGATGACCGGCGCAGTGACGGCTTTGACCTCGTCCCACATGCCCGAGAAGAATCCCACGACCGGTGACCACAGCGCCGCCAGTGCATCCAGTGGTCGCCAGTCAAGAATCGAGCGCAACGTCGCCATCGCACTCGCACCGATGTTTTTCACGCCTTCCCACATGCCTTTGAAGAACGCACTGATCGGCGTCCAGTTGGCATAGATCAAACCGGCCGCCACCGCGATGCCCATGGCGATGAGCATGATCGGATTGGTCTTGAGCACCATGCTCATGACATCGAACACTTGCGTGGCGCCGGTGACCGCGGTCTGCATCGCCGAGAAGGCGATAGCCCCCGCAGCCAGGCCTTCCACCAGTTGCGGGTTCTCGGCAAGCAGGCTGGCGACCTGAGTCAGCATTGGCTCAAGCCCGACGACCAACGCACCGACTGCCGGCACCAGCGCCGCGTCAACAGCAGCGGAAACCTTTTCCATCGACGCACTGAACACGTTCATGTTTTGTGCAGCGACTTTCGGCGCCGCAGGCAGGTCGACGGTTTTCGCCGTCTCGCTGACTTCAGTCAATTTGCCCTGAAACGCTGCCGCCGATTTGATCCCGTCCACGAACGGCGTGATCACGCTGCCGCCCTTGAACAGACCGCTGATATCCAGTTTGCCGAGGCCGGTCTGTTCGAGATTTTTCTTGAAGCTCTCGACCTTTACTCGCAGGGCGCCGAGTTTGGGCGACAGTTCATCGATGCCCGTGATCAGCACCGGTGTTTGCACTTTCTTTTCTTCGTCTGCCATCACTGCACCTGCTGCATCGCATTGATCCGTTGCGCGTGCTCCAGCGATTCGCGGAGCACATCCAGTGGCCTGGCCATCATCTGTTCGGGGTCAACCTTCCAGAACCAGGCCAGGTCATAGGCGACTGCGATCAGGTCGGTGATGGCTCCGACGCCGCACTCATGAAAAAACTCGCAACGGCCCAGCTCAGCGCGTTGAGGTCAGCCAGATCGAGCTGGTTGACCGACGACGGCGGGATGCCGGCGCACACGGCGATGTATTTGGCCGCCACGTCCATGTCGAGGCTGACTTCTTCGCTTTTGTCGATCTTGTACGGCAGCGCCTTGATCGCTCGCACTTCCTGCACCGTCGGACGGCGCAGGACGAGTTCGGTCAGGGGCTCGCCGTGAGCTTCGATCGCAACCTGAAGCTTCACGGCGCCGCTCATTGCCAGGTCCCCTTGATGCCTTCGAATTTCAGTTCGATGGTGGCGTCGTCGCCCTTGGAAACCGGCTCTTCGACCAGATAGGCACCGGCCAGCACGTAGACTTTGCCGTTGCTGAATTCGCAGGTAACGGTGATGTCGGTGCCTTCGATCAGCTTCTTCAGCGGGAAGTCGGCGGTGTGCAGCGCGGTCACTTTGAACGACGGCGCGACGTCGGTTTCCTTGTAGAAACCCGGTACGACGGTTTCGCGTTTGACGGCCATCAGCGGGGCTTCGCAGCCGCCGTTGATAGTCAGTTGTGCACCGTCGACTTTGACGTAGCAGGTGCCTGCAATCACTTGACCCATGGTGTTACTCCCTTCAAATAAAAAAGCCCACCGGAGTGGGCTGAATGCTTACGGCCAAACGCGGCGATCAGGCCGCGTCGTCGTATTGCAGACGGAATTGGTTGAGCAGTGCGAACACGCGCAGACCGTTGATGTAATCCGGCGGGAACAGCACGTTCACGCGGCTCGGGTCCTGCACGTCGCGCTCGACGATCAGGTGCTCGGCGAACAGCTCGGCGTTCTCCACGTGGCCTTCCAGTTCCAGCTTGGCGTACTGCGCGATCAGCTCGCCGCGAATGGTCGCCGGAGTGACGATCGGCTGGCCGGCGCCGAAACGGGTGCCGTCGGAAGCCAGTTTGTGCCGGCCGTACTTGCTGGTGATCACGCTTTGCAGACGACGCACGATGAACGCCGACTGGTGCATGGTTTCGCTGTCCAGGTAGGAGTTGTCAGCCTGACCGTAAGCGTTCTTCTGGTAGGTGGTGATCGAACGCTGAATGCGCACGTAACCGCCTTCGTAGTACGCGGTGGCAATGCCGTAGTTGAGCAGCGATTGACGCTCGGTCAGGGTGAATCGCTCGCTGGCCGGCGCCGGATCAACACCCGGCAGGCTGCCGCTTTGGGTCGGACGGCTGGCATCGGCGGAGATGAACACCGCGGTGCGCGCAGCCAGTGCGGCAGCTTGTACCCAGAACGGTTGCGGTACGCCCGGCTCCAGCGCCTGGATGGTCATGTGCTGATCGTTACGTGCCTGGCCAGCAGCAACCAGGGTGCCGACGGTGCCGCGCTTGGCGCTGTAGACGTGACCGAACAGTTGCTTGGCCCAGGACCAGCGACCGGTGCTGTCATCCATCACTGCTTGCCAGGTATTGAGGGTCGACAGATCCGACCACGGCAGAGCGATGAACTCGAACGGCTCGTCGCCCAGTGCAGCCACGGCTGCGACCTGGTCCGGTACACCGGCGCCGCCGGTCATGGCGGTGATCGCAGTGGTCAGGCCGGCCGGGGTTTCTTCGCCGTTGCTCTTGCCCAGGCGATTGAACTGCAGGCTGATGTCGTTACCACTGTCGCCGGTCCATTTGGCGGTCAGAGTGACCACGCCTTCGGCAGCCGCAGCGCTCACCGGCAGATCGGCGGTGGCGTTGATTTTCTGTGCCAGTGCGGTAGCCGCTTGAGCAGCGGTGGCACCGTTGACCACGGTGGCCTGCACACGCACACCAGCGACGTACAGGTTGAGCACGCCAGCCTGAGTCGCAGTGCCAGTCAGGGTCAGCACGCCTTTGGCGATGGCGCCTTCAGTGTTGTGCAGCGGCAGGCACCAGATCTCGCCGATCGGGTCGGCCTTGCGGAAGGTCTCGTACATCGAGGCGAGCATCGAGCCCTGACCGCCGATGCTTTTTGCCAGCGCGACGCTGGAGACCAGCACCAGTTTGCCGACTTCGGTCGGGGCGATGTTGTCGTTGACCTGAGCGACGATCAAACGGCGCATGGCCGAAGTCGCGCTATTGGCGGCCGAGTTGTCCATTTCGGCATAGAACAGCGGTACACGAATGTCCGCGGGGATGTTGCTGAATCCGATCGCCATTATTTGGCTCCCTGTGCTTTGACTTTTACGGTTTTTAGAGTGATATCGCCGTCGGCCAGACGTCGGCGCCACCAGGCGCTGTCCAGCACTTCACGGCCTTCTTTGGGCAGCAGATCGCCCGCTTCCGGGTCAGGCACGGCACGGCCAGCGGCCGGCAGTACGGTGATGCGATTGCTCATGGGGTTACGTCTCCAGAGAAAGTCAGTTCCACGCGCCCGTCAGGGCCCGGGTGTTTCAGATTGGGGTCGGCCGGGTCGATCGCATCGACCCGCACGGTGACCCCGGTAAAGGACGACAAACCGTCCAGTTCACGTTCGTGCCAACTCTCCGCAGGCTGACTCGGCAGATTGCGGCCGAGCTGGAACTCGGTAAAAAAGCGCAGCCGATAGAAGGCCCGGCTGCTGTTGATCGAGACCATCTCGCCGCCGTCGTAGACGATGGCGCTGTAGTCGGTGCCCGGTTTGAATCCCACCAGCGCGCGCCACAGTTCGGCGCGCAGGTCGTGCAACAGATCCAGCGCTTTTGTGCTGTCGCTGGCGTCGAGCGCCAGGACGATTTCGAAGCGGTCGCGGATCGGTTGCGCGGTGAGGTTTTGTGCGGTGCTGGTGCTGGCGAGATCCGCCAGGGGCAGAACATGGGCCGAGGGTGTCGGCAGATCGGCATTGCCTTGCAGCAACGCCAGGTCGACACCCACCGCAATGCGGTTGGCAAGGTTTGGGCATTGCGCACGCAGCTGCGTGAGGATCGGGGTGATCTTCATGGTGGTGTTCCAGAGTTGAAATGAGTTGCAGAAAACACCGCGAATCCCCTGTAGGAGTGAGCCTGCTCGCGATGGCGGTGCCACATTCACAATCAATGTGCCTGACACACCGCTATCGCGAGCAGGCTCACTCCTACAGGGGACTCGTGGGTGTGAGATCAGTCCTTGGCTTCGGCTTTCGGGTCGAGGCACGCGGCATCGATCACACAGCGATAGCTGTTCTCGCGATTGCCGCTGGCGGTGACTTTTTCGATCGACCAGCGCCCACGCATGAAGTCCGGCCAGGTCTCATCGAGCAGCACAAGGCCTTCGGCGGCCAGCAGTGGATTGCCGGGGCAGGTGATTTTCACCTTGTATTTTTGCCGGAGCATCTTGCGCACTTCGCCTTCGCCGACGGCGATCGCATCGGCTTCGCTGGGTTGTTTCTGGCGCAGGGTCTTGAACGGCGCAAGCCCCGTTTCAACCCAGCGCAACACACCTGCAGCGCCATCCCAAAAACAGGTCTTGCAACCCTTGGTCTGCTCGCGGGCAGACTCCTCCAGCGTGGCGCTGACGAACGCGTGATCGCCGGGACGGTTGTTGCTGGTCACCGACAAGGTCACGTCCGCCAGCACCTGGCCCGACAACGATTTGGTCTGGCCGGGACGGGCCAGCACGTACACGTCGTTGTAGGGTTTGGTCACCGCGTTGTACTTTTTCGCCAGGCGCGTCAGAAAGCTCATATCGGTTTCGTTGGACTGGTCGACGTGCTCGATTCTGATCATCGCCACCTCGGGCGCGACGCGCGGTGAAAAGCCATGGCTCGACACCAGTTTGCGAAACAGCGCACCCAAGGTGGTCGGGCCATGACTGGCCGTGCGACGTTGCTTGAAGCCCGTCTCATCATCCTTGCTGAACGGCGCCGCCGTGGCCACCAGCGTCAGGCGGAACGGGAACAGCGTCGGCGTCAGGCGCGTCACTTTGAACTGGCCCTTGTCGACCATTCCCGACTCCAGATAACCGACCTCAAGGCCGATTTTCCCGCCCAGATCCGGCAGCCCTTCGAGGCCTTCAAGATCAATCGTCAACGTCAGTTGATCGGACTCGAAACCGGCAGCGTCGATGTGTTCCCAACTGATCAGGCGTTGATTGAGCAGGGCCGAATGGGCCCCGTAGAGTCTTACCGCCGGGGTGAAACCCAGTGTCATGCAACCTCCTTAATCCCAGGCCGTGAGCGGTTTGATCGTGGCCGGTTTCGAGTCGAGTTCCGGCAACGTGACCCAGACGCCCGCAGGCAGGATCGGGCCGTGTTCGGCCAGGGTCGGGTTGAGTGTCCACAGAGCTTCTTCGGCGGCGTCATCACTGCGCCCGGTTTCGCGGTAGAGCAGCAGATTCACCGAATCACCGGCCACGCTTCGGACCTTACGCATTGTTGAACTCCGCTAGTTCGATGACCCAGTCGACAACCATTGCCGTGCCGTCATCGATGACCTGGCTCTGGTTTTCCTGAATATTGTTGATTCGCCACAGGCCCCAGTTGCGACCGATGCCGTCGATCAACGGCAGCGGGATACGCTGGGCCTGCAAGGCGCGCAATTCGTCGAGCCGATTCATGGCAACGGCGTACATCGACTTGCCGGTGATAGTCAGGGTTTCCGGTTTTTGCCCGGTCTGACTGGACTTGGGTTTGCTGGTCAGGATTTGGATGTCGCTCCAGCCACCGTCGGACTTTCGCCCCAGCGTGCTGTAGGCGAAGTCACGCGAAAGGCCGAAGATGAAACTGCCTAAAGCCATTTGTTGTTTCATCAGGCGACTCCATCTGTGAGGGCTGCGTCACGGCGGGTGGCGAGTGCGCTGGCGCCTAAGGCGGGTGTGAATGCGGTATCGAAATGGTTACGCATGACCTGCGAAACCACATCGCCGATTTTTTCGGCGTTGAGCGCATCACTGCCGCTGATCTGCACTAACGGCGAGTAAGTGTAATTGGGGAGTGGCGTCTGAGCGCTGGACAGATCCTTAGCCACTTGCGCGGGGGGGGCGAGTTTGTCCTCGGCAGGTTTACCCCATTGTTCCCCCACATAGGAGCCGAGCATTCCGCCCAGAGTGCCGCCGATGAATGTGCCGATACCGGGCGCAATGAACGTGCCGATCGTGGCGCCAATCGCAGTTCCAGCCAACTCGCCGGCAGCACCTTTGACAGCTTGATCATCGCCGTCACGCCAGCCCTTCAAACCTGCGTAAGCGGCATGGCCGATCGCCAGCGGCGCGCCCATCTTGAAGGCGGGCAATGATTTGACCAGCGGCGGTAGAAGCTTGGATTTGGCGCCCTCGACCAGCGGCATGAGCTTGGCAGTCGCGCCGCTGAGCCAACTCGGGCGCATGCTTTTGGCCATCTCGCCGACCATTTTCACGCGGGTTATCGCATCGTCAAACATCGGGGCGATTTTGGCCGTCATCGTGCTCAAACGTCCGCCTCGACCAGCGCCAGAGGAAGGAGCACGAGACCGCGCGCGGGAAGGTGCGCGTCGACCGGAGCGCTTTCTTTTAGGCCCCTCGCCGCCGTCGTCACCGCCATTGATCACATCGGCAATATCGGCGGGCAATCGCGCCGTCGCCAGACGCAACAGTTTCGAGTTGACCGCATCCAGCACCGAGGCGACCCCGGTCTTCAGTACACCGCCGACGAACGGCATGGCGGCCACACCGGCAAGTGTGAGGCCAGCCGCCAGAAACGGCAGTGCTTCAGCAGCTGAACTCAAGCCATTAACCACAGCCGTTAGCGACACTGCCAGCGCGTCAGTCACGGGCGCGAGTGCATTTCCCACCGCAGTCGACAAGCGATTAAGACTCGCATCCAGCGCATTCCAGCGCCCTTGTGACGTATCGCCAAAGGCTTCGGCCGTTTTCGTCGCAGCACCGCCGCCGGAACCCAGCTCCGAGGTTGCATATTGGTGCTTGTCGGACACTCGCGTGAAGGCTGTCTTGACGTCGTCGGGCTTCTTCAACAACTCAAGAATGCTGGTACTGCTCTCGCCAAACAGCGTCTTCGCCGTGGCTGCACGTTCGGGTACGGATTGTTTACTGAGCGCCGCGAGCACCGAATCAATGGCACCTGGCGCATCCGTGCGCATCTTCTCAGGTAACGAGTCGGGGTCCAGGTGCAACCGGGTCATCGCCGAACGCTGTTCAGTTGACGCCGCGTTTCCTTTGCCGAAAACCGACGTGAAGCTCTTCAATGCCGCACTGGCACCGTCCTTGTCGGCCCCGCTGTTCAACAGCGCAGTGGCGAACGCTGCCACCTGTTCCGGTGTCATTCCCGATGCCACAGCACTCTCGCCAGAGCGTTGAACGACCGCGCCGATATCGGCAGGCTTGGCATCCAGACCGCTGCTGCCCAGGTAACTGACCGCATCGGCCAGATCCTGTCCCTGGTATCGATCCAGCTTCAAGGAGGAACGCCAGACCGCGAGCATTTCCCCCGCAGCCTTGACGTCAATCCGGAAGGCTGTGGCATTGATCGCCGCATCGCCGGAATACGCTCTTAGCTCTGTCGCTCGCTGATCACCCTTGGCGCCATCGGCAATACCAGATCGCGCCCCGATCTGCTGGACTTGCAACAGATCCGCCCCCGTCGCGCCACTGGCTGCAACTGATCGCTGAGTCGCGAGTTCGAGGGTTTGCTCTGAATGCGCTTGAAGCTGGTCTTTGTTGAGCCCAATCAACTGATTGAGCTCAACCAGCGCGGTCTCGTTAGCCATCGCCGATTGCAGCTTTTTCGGTGGCGGACGCTGCTCGATTTCCGCCTTGAGTTTTGACTTCGGCTCACTGTTGGCGGCTGGCGCCGCCGCGACGACCTTGAACAACGATTGCTGGCTGACCAGCAGCTCGCGCAGCTTGATCTGCTCCTGAGTCAGCAAGCGAATATCCACGCTTGCCAGGGACAGTGTCAGGTTCAGATCCTGCAGCGATTTGCCGATGTTGTCGGGCAAGATTGCGCCCGTTGTGTCGCTGCTCTCACCGGCGTATGCGAGCGCATATTTACTCTCTGCCATGCCGCTCTACTCCTGTTTCACGCCAAGGCGAGTGATCGCTATGTCGTAGCGGCGCAACGCCTTTTCGGCGTCCCATTCCAGAATCTCCGCTTCACTTACCGGGTAAATGAGCGGGACGATATCGAGGATTACTTCGATGTCGCGTTCCGAAAGTAGGCCGCCGGCTGGTTTAAAAAATCGTCGATGCGCACCTGCAATTGGGTCCAGTCAGGGACGCTCAGCTGGGCCAGATCGGGGATCATCAGGCCGGTGCAATGCGCGGTGATGAACTCGGCGCGTTCCTTGGCCGTTTTCAGTTTCTTCATCACTTTGGTGGCGCGCAGTGCCGGCATTTCCAGCGACAGCGAGGTCACGGTGCGGCCGGTCACGGCGAGCGGTTGCAGCAGTTGCACTTCGTCAGGATCGTCGGACTTTTCCGCGTCTTCGACCTGCTCCAGAAAGTACGACGCCGGACGGGTCGACATCTCGTGCACGTACTGGGCGATGCTCACGTAGTCCGGGCGTTTCAGCTGGTCGAGTTCCTTGACCGACAGGCCGGTGGCGAGCAGCGCCAGTTCGAAGAACTGATCGTCTTCATCATCGCCAGCGCGTTCCAGCGCTTCTTTCTGCGCGGCGTAGAACAGCGGCTTGAGCTGAATCTGTTCGATCTGCGCGCCGTCGTCGCCGGTGATCGGCGACAGCAGGTCATGCTGGGGTGGCATCCACGACATGTATGAATTCCTTGGTGATTCTTGAGGGGGTGTTGCAGCACTTGGGAGACGGAGCCTTTGTGGCGAGGGGATTCATCCCCGATGGGCTGCGTAGCAGCCCGGGCATTGGATGGGTGCGTATCCGCTAAATCGCCAACTCAATGTTGGGGCCGCTTCGCGCCCCATCGGGGATGAATCCCCTCACCACAAAAGCTCCTTCCCACAAGTTTTGGTGAAGGGCTTGCTTACGGGGTTACGGCATCAGCACCGCACGACGCGCATCACCGAGGATGTCGACGCCGTTGAGCACGAACTTCTGGGTGCGTACATCGATGTCGATCACCGGTACGCCGTTTTCCAGGCGGTTGTAAGTGCGGCAGGACAGCTCCAGGTTGGTCTTGGGTTTCTCGCCCATTTTCACTGCGGTTTCTTCAAGGGATTTCAGCTTGCCGCCGACCGTGTGATAAGTGAACCAGGTGTTGCCATCCTGATCCTGACCGGCTTCACGCACGTTCAGCAGGATGTCATCACCGAGCTTCACGCCCAGTGCGAGCATGACTTCGGCACCAAGGCCCTGCAGGGTCAGCTTGGCGTTGAGCGCTTTGCCGCCCTTGGCCATTTCTTCGACGATGAAGCGGCCGCCACGCATTTCTTCCACGTCGAATTCGATCTTCGGTGGCGTGAATTCCTCAACAGTCGCCGACAACGGCAGGCCCTGCAGGGTGGCCGCGATGGCCTGTCTTACGCGGTTGGTAAACATTAGAGAACGTCCTCCAGGAACTGCTCGATGATTTCATCGCGGGCGTTGAGTTGATAAACCATGTGTTCGTTCGGCGCGTAGCGGCCGTAGTCGATGACCACGTACCAGGTGCCGTTCTTGTACTTCTCGACGCTGTTGAGTTCCGGGTGCAGGTACACGCTGCCGCCAGGAATGGTTTCGTCGGCGACCAAGGTCTGCAGCCAGTCGTTGATGCGCTTGACCTCCTGATCCATGAACGACTTGGTCAGGTTCTTGGCCATGGCTTTCTGACCGGCCTTGACCAGCTTGCGGCTGATCGCATCTTCGAGGCCGACGTAGCTGATGAACTTGCCGGTGATCGAGCGGTTACCCAGCAGCGAGAAGCCGCCGAGCACAGTGCGGGCGTAGTAGCTCACGCCGTAACGGTTGAGCAGATCGCCTTCTGTGGAGGTGTCGAGGATGTTGTATTCAACGACCCGGGACACGTCTTCGGCGTAGGTCACCTGGTTGCCCGGGCTCTCCCACTGCTTGACCTTGGCCAGCGCGGCAATCGCCAGGCTGGACGGCGCGAGGAACACGTTTTTCTTCGCGGCTTTCGAGTACACGGCGGGCATGTTGTGCACCACCAGGCAACGGTCAAAGCCTAGATCGGCGCCGCCCAGTTCCTGGCTGTAAGTCACTTGATCTGCGACCGAGGCATCCTTGCCGTCCAGCACCACACGGGCCTTGATGCGCTTGCCGAACGAGGCGAACTCGCTGGCCACCGCTTTGGTGCCGGTGAAGCCTGGCGCGCCGATGATGGTCAGGTCTTCTGGGACACTGCCCAGTGCCGCCAGACCGAGCTTGCGGCCGGTGGTTGGATCGACACCGCCGATCACTGCGTTGACGGTGTCGGCCGGGGTCGCGCCCGCTTCGACGATCACCACGTACACTGGCACCTTGACCACTTTGAGGATCTGGTAAACCGCGTGATACAGCGTGCCTTCTTCAGCGCCGGTCGGATCGAGCAGCGCGTGGGTGGTGAAGCTGTTGATGCGGAACGGTGCGTTGCGCGGAATCAGCGGATCGGCTTTCGGCGCGGTGCCGACCAGACCGATGACGTTGTCACCCAGGCCACCCATGGCCTCGGGGGATTCGGTGGCATTGACGGTAATGCCGTTGTGCTCGAAGTTCAAAACCTCAGCCATGGTTAGTCAGCCTTCTTGGCAGCGGCCTTTTTGGCCTGGGTGGAGGGTGTTTTCAGTTCCAGTCGACCGGCGCTGTGCAGGGCACTGGCCTCGACGTCGAGCAGATCCAGGTCTTGACCGACGCTCGACCAGTGCCCACCGCCGGTGGGGAATGGAACGAGCACGGTGTAGGTTTGGCGGGTTGCCATTTTTCGTTTCTCCATAAACGGGAAAGCCCCTCGTGGGGAGGGGCTTTGGCGGGTGTTGAATGTATTGGGCGGATAAGAAAACGCGCCGGAGTGCGGGGCGTTTATTCGGGCTGTTCGGCGATCCAGGCCGGTACTACCGGGCGTGAATCTTTGGATGGAAAATCGGGCGATTGTGGCCAATCACGCAGGCTACGAAGGAAAAACAGGAGTTCGCTGAACTGTTCTGGAGCTAGAGTAGGCCGCTGATTAATTTCGACTTGGTCACGATGTCTCTCACGTAACCATTTGACTCTTTCAAACTCCAAATCTCTCCACACACGCTCTTCGGCAGCTAATACTTCTACCGTGGGCTCTGGCGGATTAACCCAAATTGGGAGCCCCTCCGAGTCATGGCTGCGAACTTTGCCAGGACTGGATGTGCCCAAAACCTCGGCAAACCGTGATTGAGTAATCAATACTGCGTCTGCCGGCATCTCTTTGTGAATACCTTCAAGATAGGTACAACCTGTCGACTTGCTGTAGTAACGCATATTTTTTTCCTCTATCGGCCAACCGCAAACCAGTAAAACTGGGCCGTCGCCGATGTACCGCTATGCGACCAATTAAAATTTGTCTTAGTCCAATTACCAAGCTGCCAAGGGCTGCCACGTCCAGCACCGACTTGTGTTGCACCATCGGCGTAATTGATCAGCACCGCGAAAGGGAACACAGGAAAGGCCAATGGAAACGCTTGAGTATTTAATGCACCCGAAGCAACGGCCGGAGAGAGCCCCCACTGCATAATGAGACTTCCCATCCACTTCGGGAAAACGATGTAGCCGTTTGAGGTAAAACTTGCTGAAAATCCAAAACGTAGCTTTTTTGGGGTGACGATTGTCGTGTCATCAACACCGTCTTCTGTTTGTGTTTGCGTGGCAACTTTCGCCGTACCTTGATGGAACTCAGTCGCTTGCTGCGCCAAAACGGCCAACCCGGCAATATCAATGCTTCCCTCGTTGACCGGGGCGTTCCACGCTTTGATGCACCACATGACAGCGATGTTGCGAGGGCGAGACACACCTAAAGCACTTGCATTTACCGGCGTCGAGCCCGTGGTGAAAACTGCGTTACTGACGGAATAGTCCAAAGCTGTATGCGGATCAAGGCCGTGTAACTTGCCTATATCCGCATCCGATGCGGTGTTGTGCCAGAGACCGGAAACTGCGGGGTTAACATTAGATGGGTCAAAGGACTGCAAAGTACCTTTTTGCCAACTCCCCAAAGTTCGGCCCGCATCCACCCCGCGCCCATGATCCCAACCACGCAAGAACTCACCGCGTGATTCCGGCAAGCGGAAGTTACCGGAACCCTCATCGCCCCTGTTGTAAGTGGTACTGAGAAACGCCGCCAAATCCGGATAGGTCGCAATGCTCTGCACACTGCCATCCAGCTCCAGATAACCGGGCGCAACGATCCCCGTCGGGAAGGCCAAAATAGCACCCACCGGAACCGCGGATTTGAGGCGTTCGACTTCCTTGGCCAGTGCGGCTACATCGATGGTTCCCTGATTGACCGGGGCGTTCCAGGCTTTGATGCACCACATGATAGCGATGTTGCGGGGGCGAGTTTCATTTCCCCCTGCATTGACGGTAGTTGTGGGCGACGTCAAATTGTTTGAATCAGGCCCTGAAGTTGCCAGATACCCACCCGTAGCGGGAGGTGTTACGACACCGTTAACAACTCCAGCGCTCGTACCCCCAAAAGGGTCAATGTTTGCAGCTACGCTGTCAAAGTACCGGTGACTGTGACTTTTATAATCATCAGCCTGAAAGCTACCGACTTGACGTCCCAAGTCGACTCCCCGCCCATGATCCCAACCGCGCAAAAACTCCCCACGCGCTTCCGGCAAACGGAAATTCCCGACACCCTCATCACCCTTATCAAACTTGCCGCCCAGATAAGCGCTCAAGTCCGGGTAAGTCGCGCTGCTCTTGACGCTGTTATCCAGCTCCAGAAAACCCGGCGGCGGTGCATCCACCGGGAACGCAACAATCGAACCCACAGGCAACGCCGATGCCTTGGCAATCAAAGCTTCGACTTCAGCCTTGGTGTAGGAATCCTTGATCCCGAACCCGGCCAGCGTTTCAGGATTGGCCCCGGCAGTCGCCCGACCATACTCATCAACGGTCAGACTCTTGTAAGTGCCGGCAGCAATCCCTGTGCGCCCCGCCAACATCTTGAACGTCAGCGCAGTAGTGCCAAGGGTAATCGGCGCATTCGTGGTCAGGTGCCACAGCGAATCGCCGTTCGCCGTACCCTCCTCGACCATGACCGTCAGGCCCGGCGTGACCTTGGCGCTGGTATTGGCATCAGTCGCCCGCACCCAGTCACCGTTAGCCACGATCCACAGGCCGTTGTCCTTGGCCAGGGTCTGGTTCGCCAGCAGCACACGGTCGCCGGAAATCACGGCGACACCGTCGATCTGCTGCGCACCGTTCAACACGATGTTGGTGGAGGCCGCAACGCGCACCGATTGCTTGCCATCGAGTTTGCCGAGTTCTTCGGCCAGATAACTCATGACCCAGGCACGGGTGGCCTTGACCACGGTGTCGTCGATCAGCAGCGTCACCAGGGATGCATTGCTGGTCTCGAAAATCGAGCGAATGTAGAACTCTTTGCCCGAACCCGAAGTAGCCAGAACCGGTTTGAATGACTCCGGATATTTGACGATGGCGTAGAGAATGCCGGTGTCAGTCCACAGCCCGGCCTCTCGCACATACCAGCCGCCAACATCGGGCGGAATGGTCACTTCGGCGAGCAGCCAGCTCGGATTCTTCTCGTCCTGGAACAGCGCATTGAGCGGCCCGCGCCAGACTTCGCGTTTCAGCGCAGTGGCGGTTGCGGCCGGGTTGTAGACCGAGCCGCCGCCGTCGCCGACGGAAATCTGCGTCAACTTGATCGGCGTGCCCGCGGCCTTGCACGCCGTTTCGTAGGCAATCCCTGCGTTGGTGAGCAGGGTGTAATAGTCAGCCATTCAGGCCCCCTGAGGATAAATAGTGGATGTTTCGACGGTGTACATCGCGGCGGCCATGAACGCCTCGCCAGAGGTTTCGAGCCCTTCGATGAACACCGGATAAACCGTCGTCAGCTCACCGCAGAAAGTCGCGGCGGCGATGGAGTGGCTGCCGAACGCGCTCAAGCCAACCGTCACCGAAAGGATGTCCCGCTCGCTCTTGGCATCAGCCAGACGCCGGTCGAGACGGGCGTCGATTTCTGCGCTGTAGGGTTGATCGCTGAAAGCGCGCACCCTGAAGCTGTAAGGCACGCCGGGAGGCGTCTGTTCGTACCAGGCGCGGACTTCGGGGCGCAGTTGCAAACCCTTGGCCGCGTTCTCCAGCGCCTTGCGAGTGCCGGCCTGCCGCGCGGTGGGCCAGGCCAGTTCGACGGTCAGGCGCTTTTCCGCTTCCGGTGCGCTGGTGCTCCATTCGGCGACACCGCGATCCGCTGCCAGATACGGCAGAAATGCGACCGGCGTTTCGCTCGGGTTCATCAGTTCGGGGAACGGCGGCGCGATGCGATCAAGCAGTGCGCCAAAGCCCAGATCCAATCCACGTTCGAGTGCCGAGCTGTTGGCCGGCAGCAACGTCGGGCTATGCGTTGGCTCATTCATAGCGTCAGCACCTCGACCTCGACCGCCGTGCAGTACGGTGCCTGAAACGCAGTGGTGACGATCGGCGCCAGCGGTTCAAGAATCTGCAGTTGTACGGCGCCGGCGCTGTGCAACGTGTAGTCGATCCAGCTCGGATCGACCCGCCCTTCGAGGCGATGGCAACTGTCGGCGTAGGCCTGCAATTGCTGTTGCGCGGCGACTTTGGTCAGGCCCGAATCGGGACCGGAATTGATCTTGGCCACGACACGAATCTTGTAGCGCTGAATGTCGGCTGCCTTGACCGTGACCAGATCGGTTTCCGGTCGCACATCAGGGCGGGCGAAGTGCTGACGAACGCCATCCAGCAACGCTGCAGACGGAGTGCCATCGCCGTCTCGCGACAACACCGTGACCTGCACTTCGCCCGGCGCAGTACGCCGACCGTTGCCGTCCTTGACCTGTGCCGCAAGGCCATCAGGGTTGAAGGTGTAGGTGACACTCACCACGCCAGCATCGCTGGATTCGACCTTCACCGTTGGCCGTTCACCGAGGGTGAATACCTCGCGGCGATACTGCATTCGCGAGCCCGCTGCCGGGGCATGCGGCGCCAGGTAATAGCGCAGCCGGGCGTCGTCATCACTTTCATAAATCGGTGGTATTGGCGGGAAGGCTGCCGGGTCACCCGCATCGAGCAACTGTCGCTCCAGGCCCATGTCCGCCAGCCGTGCATCGAGGTTGCTGCCGGTCGCCCACCACGCCAGCATCTGCTTGATGCGGGCGTTGTATTTGCGTTCGTGGGTTTGCAGGCGCACGCAGAAAGCCTCAAGCGCCAGGGTCAGCAGTTCGCTCTCGTTGTCGAGGCTGGTCTTGAGTTTCGCCGCGCTTTCGGGCGCTCGGGCGCCGACGTACTCGACGACGAAGGTCTTGAACTCGGCGAGCAGGTCTTCGAAGGCGTCGACGGTGATCAGCGCCGGTTCGGCCAATTGGTTCTGGCCGGGGATCAACATGCTCATGTCACTACCTCGAAGGTCTGTTGACGGTTTTTCCAGGTGCCGGCGAAACGCAGCAGCAGACCTGCGCCCTGACGGCTGGCGACGATCACGCTCGGCTGAAAATCGCTGATCCCGTTCTGCGCGTTGTAGAACGCCTGAGCCGCGTGGCTCTGGGCCAGAAGCAGAACGTCGTCACCGAGGTTCTGCCCCAGCAGCGTGGGGATCAGCGAGCCATAAAGGGGCCTTTTTTGCCGGGTGCCCAGCGGCGTGGTCAGGGCCCGGGTCGCGCGCTGCACAAACTGCAGCCAGTCGTCGACCGTGGCCCCGGAGTCTCTATCGATTCCGATCATGGGAAGCTCTTGATTCAGGGGCTGATGACGCGGCCCTGGTGATCCACCAACGGGCCGCTGAAGTGCACGCCCGAGGCGTCAATGCTCAGGCCGACGGCGCCGAGTTGCAGGCTGATCAGCTGTGGCGTCATCGTCAGTTGCGCCGGGCCGATGCTCAGTGCAAGCGACTCGCGAGAGCCACTGAATGCGGCCGGGCCGTTCTGCCAGTGCAGGGTGTGTGTAGCGTCGTCGTAGCCGCTTTCAGTGCCGTCGACATGCACCCGGCGCGTCAGCGTCGGTACCGTTGCCGTCGGTGGAAAGCGGTCACTGTTCAAACCAAACAACGCCACGCTTTGCGCGCCACTTTCACCGCTGCCGTAGTTGAGCAGCAGACACTGCTCGCCCACGCTGGGAATTCGTGACTCGCTCTGCGCTCCGGCGCTCGGGTTGAAAAACTTGATCGCCGGTGTGAGCAGTCCACCGTGGCTGACCTGGCAGGTGTTGCTCGCGGCATCGACGGTCTGACAGACACCGATGCGACAGAAACTCTCGGCGCGGCGGTGCAGGTCGTCGATTTCCGCTTCCATCTCGGCCAGCCGCTCGATAATCGGCCCCAGTTGCATGCGCAGTAGTGCGTCGAACATCGGTCAGGCCTCCAGCGCGGTGTATTGGTCGGGGTCGTCGATGTCGCTGACTTCCCAGGTACGGGCGAATTTCGGCGTGCCGAGCGGGTCGTCGAGCAAGGTCGGGCCGAGATAGAGGGTCTGGGTGAAAGTCAGGGTCCAAGCCTTGTATTGCTGATCGGCGCGTGTGAGCACTGACGGCAGCCCATCAATGTTCATCGGCAAATCGCATTGATCGCCGGGCAGGCTCCAACGGTTGTCGGTGATCAGGTTTTTCAGCACCGCGATCAGATCGCAGGCGGCAAATGCGCTCGCAGAAAGTGCCGGAATGACTTGCAGCGATACCGTCATGACGTGGGCAATTCGCCCGTCAGCGGCACGTGCACCGGGTGCATTACGGTCGAAGTCGATCAATGCCCAGGCCTGAGCGCCGGGTGCCGTGAAGTCGTCATGATTGCCGACCTGCAGATTCAGGCCGGCGCTGTTGCGCAAGGTTGTCGCCATCGCCGTGAACAGCTGCGAAGGCTGCTGGATCGGTGCGGGCATGCATGACCTCCTTTTCAATTGTCCACGCGCAGCCCCGCCGCATCAGTTGCAGCGAGGCAGGAAAGTGTTGAGTTACTGGGGATCGCGCGGCGGGGGAACTTCGCAGACGCCGATGCGCTTGGCGGCCCAGCGTTCGTACAGACCGATGGCCACGTCGGCCCCGGCCATGGCGGTCAGGCAACCGAAGGCACCGGCGGCCCAGATGGATAGCCCGGCGGCGTACAGCAGCATGATCGCCGAGACGCCGCAGATCATGCAGGCCCCGGAGCGCAGGGCCAGACGCCGCAGCAATGACCAGCCACGGGCGCCCTCCTTGTCGGCGCGCCACATTTCGCCGGACACCCCGCCCACCACGGCAAGGAGGATGACCAGCCAGATCGGCATGTCCGCCAACGCTTGTTGCTCGTTTGTCATGTCACGCCTCCTGGTTCTAGTTGATGAGTGTTGTGTGTTGGGTTCAAGCGATGTCTCTTCAGGTAGGCATTCCAAAAAGCCCGGCACTGAGGCCGGGCTTTTCAGTAATGCGCTCCCGCTGACGGGGTTAACGCTTATGCCTGAATCAGAACGGAGCCACTGGCCAGTCAATCGTGTAGGGATAGCCAGCCTGTTTTTTCACGTCGGAGACTGCAATGTAATATTGCTGATAAGCGAGCCATGCGGCTTCTTCCTCTGGCGTGGCAACACTGAGATTCACCTTGTAATTGACCGGGTTGATATCAAGCCAGCCAGCGGCTACGCCGAGCCGCTGTCGTACAAACAGCGTTACCTGATCAACATGGTCTTGATAAGTGGGCTCAGAAAACTCCCAGCCATTCGCGCCGTATGTAGCCTTCCAGCCCACTTGAACAACGGTTTCAATTGCAAATCCGTACCAACCGCCGGATATGCCCGGGGGATTGATGACAGGTTGGTCCTCAGAGACCTGAATCATTACCGCCTTGGAATACGCAGCAATATTGCTCATCTCAATGAAAACGTATTTCTTCATGAATATTTCCTTATAACAAAATGGGCCGAGACAAAGTTCTCGATGCGCCAAAGATTCAGTAAGGCGCAACAGGCCAAATGATTTTTTCGGATAGCCGGACTGTTTCAATGTCGCTGACAGCCATGGAATACTGCTTGTGAGCCAGTAGCAACGCATGTTCTTTTGGGGTAGCTACAGAAATCAGGCAGGCATTTCGAAAGCCCGTTGGTGAGACCGGGCTTTTCAGTAATGCGCTCTAAGAGGCAGGCGCGTTAACGCATTCGCATCAGAACGGGGCGACTGGCCAGTTGATTGTCGGGAAGGTGTTCTGGTTGATAACTTCGCTGACGGCAACGCAGTACTGCTTATAGGCAACCAATGCCGACTCATCTGCCGCAGTGGCGATGCCGAGATCCAGCTTGTATTGCAAAGGGTTGAACATCAACCAGCGCCCGGCTGCGTCAAAGCGTTGTTGCATGCGGCCATTGGTGGTCATCTGTTGCTCGAGGAGAGTTGTCTCAACATACTCATCGCCAAAAGGCCCCCAGCTGATTTTCATTCCCGGTTGCGCAATGTCGTTACCGGTGATGTTGCGCCATTGGGCAAAAGGTTCATTTGCCGGAACAGCGGGTGCCGCGCCCTCAGACTCGACGATCTGAAGAATCACGGTGTAACCCATTACTGTCGTTGTAAGTGCGTAACGATTCATTCCAACTTCCTTTTTATTGATTACCAGCGAACGCTGTTTGTCATGTCTGTCAGTACGGGGCGACTGGCCAGACGATAGTTGCCGGATAACCCGGCTGTTTATCGATGTCGCTGACGGCGATGCAATATTGCTTGTGCGTCAGCAGCAGGGCTTGTTCTGCCGGGGTGGCAACGTCGGTCTCAACTTTGTAATTCAGGGAGTTGAGCAGCAACCAGCCAGCGGCAACATTCAGCAATTGCCATTTCTGCTGCTGCGCTTCATCGCGCAGGTCTTGCTCGGAGGGCGGCGTGAATGTCCAGACGCCATCGAATGTTGCGCCCCAACCGACGCGAATCTGTGTATTACCTGTTACATCAACCCAAAACGAAGTTGGCGAAGCAGGTGCTTCCGGGCTGACTTCACTTTCCTTGAGCTGGGTAACTTTGCTGTATTCAACCAGTGCATAGAGATTCATTTAGTCTTCCTTTGTGCGGTGTTAGCGATGAATGTCGTGATGGATCTGGCAGGCATTCCAAAAAGCCCGGCACTTAGCCGGGCTTTTCAGTAATGCGCTCCTTCGCCTTCCTTCAAATCCTGTATCCGAGAAGGAAGCTGACTTTTCGGCGCTACTGGCGCGGTACGAGTCCATTCAAATTGTTTTTCCGACCGCGGTCCCTGCCCGCCGGATAACTGCTCTTGGTGCTTTACGCTGCACACCCGGGTCAGTTGCCAACCCTCTGAACCGTTGAGGCCGGTTCATCGCTGCCTGTTCTTGTGGAACTAAAGAGCTGTTGTTGCCAGCCGCTTTGTCGAGCGGCTTGGTGGCAAGAATATGCATGGATGCATATACAGTCAATGCATAAATGCATTTATTTATGCGCGAGAAATGCACGGACGCATGCAGACCGCATAAATCAAGGCGCCGAGGGTTTTGTTCAGGCGAAAAAAAACCCGCCATGAGGCGGGTTTTATGCGAAGGGGAGTACCTATCGAGCGTACATGCCCCACCAGAAGACGTGACCAAGGATGACGATCTGCTCGTCCTGCATATCCTGGAAGCTGTAGTCCTCGTCCGGATGTTCATCGCGGTTGAAGCTGCGCAGACGGATGCCGGTCGGCAGACGATAGAGCTGCTTCACGCGCAACTGACCGTTGTGGTTGATCGCGTACAGATCGCCATCGATGATATCGCCAATGCCGCACTTGCCGGCATTGACTCCGACCGTGGCGCCGTCACGCAACACCGGCATCATGCTGTTACCGCGCACCGTCACGCATTTGGCCTGGTCGAACTGCACACCGTTGTGGCGCAGGCTGCGCTTGCCGAAGCGCAGGCTAGAGCGTTCGCTCTCTTCGATGACGAATCTTCCTGATCCAGCAGCCAATTCAACCTCACGAAGAAAGGGCACCGACACCTCGTCGTCATCGACAGGGGTATCGTCGTCCCACAGGCTTATGTCCTTGAGTTCCGCATGCACGTCATCGCGCGCGCCACCGGTCGCGATCGCGACATCGGCGCGGCCACGCAATTGATCGGTGCTCACATTGAAGTATTCGGCGATCTTCGAGATATTTTTATCCGAAGGATCGACGATCTTCCCGCTGAGAATCCGCGAGAGCGTTGATTGAGGCACGCCGGTGCGACGGTGGAGCTCCGTTGGGGAGATCCCGTGCTGGTCGAGCAGTGCTCTTAAGACGGAGGATACGTTGCGTTTTTGCATAACGCGCATAGTGCTTGAAGTTTTTTCCGAAGACAAATGCTGATTTGCATAAATCATGCATAAATCACAATTAAACGCAAAAAGTGTCAGCCGGCCGTCATGCCTGCGTCGAGCCGACCGCCCATGGTAACCTTGCGCCCATCGCGGAAAAGCCCGGCGGTTGCCCTCGCTTTTGCCCTACATCATTTAACGAGTTACCTGACAATCCGATGAATAAAGCCGTCTCCGACCTGTCCTCCCACACCCCGATGATGCAGCAATACTGGCGCCTGAAGAATCAGCACCCGGATCAGCTGATGTTCTATCGCATGGGCGACTTCTACGAGATCTTCTATGAAGACGCGAAGAAGGCGGCCAAGTTGCTCGACATCACTCTGACCGCGCGCGGTCAGTCGGCGGGGCAAGCGATCCCGATGTGCGGGATTCCTTACCACGCGGCGGAAGGTTACCTGGCGAAACTGGTCAAGCTCGGTGAGTCGGTGGTGATCTGCGAGCAGGTCGGCGATCCGGCCACCAGCAAGGGCCCGGTAGAACGTCAGGTGGTACGGATCATTACCCCGGGCACGGTCAGCGACGAAGCGCTGCTCGATGAACGCCGCGACAACCTGATTGCCGCCGTGCTAGGCGACGAGCGTCTGTTCGGTCTGGCGGTGCTGGACATTACCAGCGGCAACTTCACTGTGCTGGAGATCAAGGGCTGGGAAAACCTGCTGGCGGAGCTGGAGCGAGTCAACCCGGTGGAACTGCTGATCCCGGACGATTGGCCGAAAGACCTGCCGGCGGAAAAGCGCCGTGGTGTGCGTCGTCGTGCGCCGTGGGATTTCGAGCGTGATTCGGCGCTGAAAAGTCTCTGCCAGCAGTTTTCCACACAAGACCTGAAAGGCTTCGGTTGTGAAACCCTGACCCTGGCCATCGGCGCCGCCGGTTGCCTGCTGGCCTACGCCAAGGAAACCCAGCGCACCGCCCTGCCCCATCTGCGCAGCCTGCGCCATGAGCGTCTGGACGACACCGTGGTGCTCGACGGCGCGAGCCGCCGCAACCTCGAACTCGACACTAACCTGGCTGGTGGTCGCGACAACACCCTGCAATCGGTGGTTGATCGCTGCCAGACCGCCATGGGCAGCCGTTTGCTGACCCGTTGGCTGAACCGTCCGCTGCGCGATCTGACCGTGCTGCTGGCGCGCCAGACCTCGATCACTTGTTTGCTCGACGGCTATCGCTTCGAAAAGCTGCAGCCGCAGCTCAAGGAAATCGGCGACATCGAGCGGATTCTCGCGCGTATCGGCCTGCGCAATGCGCGTCCCCGTGACCTCGCTCGCCTGCGCGATGCCCTCGGTGCCCTGCCGCAATTGCAAGTGGCGATGACCGACCTCGAAGCACCGCACCTGCAACGCCTGGCGACTACCACCAGCACCTACCCGGAACTGGCGGCGCTGCTGGAAAAAGCCATCATCGACAACCCGCCAGCGGTGATCCGCGACGGCGGCGTGCTGAAAACCGGTTACGACAGCGAACTCGACGAGTTGCAATCGCTGAGCGAAAACGCCGGCCAGTTCCTTATCGATCTGGAAGCCCGGGAAAAGGCCCGCACCGGTCTGGCCAACCTGAAAGTTGGCTATAACCGTATTCACGGCTACTTCATCGAACTGCCGAGCAAGCAGGCGGAATCGGCTCCGGCAGACTACATCCGTCGCCAGACGCTCAAGGGCGCCGAGCGTTTCATCACGCCCGAGCTGAAAGAATTCGAAGACAAGGCGCTCTCGGCCAAGAGCCGTGCCCTCGCTCGCGAGAAAATGCTCTACGAGGCGCTGCTGGAAGACCTGATCAGCCAGTTGCCACCGCTGCAGGACACTGCCGGCGCATTGGCCGAGCTGGACGTGCTGAGCAACCTCGCCGAACGTGCGCTGAACCTTGACCTGAACTGCCCGCGTTTTGTCAGCGAGCCGTGCATGCGCATCACCCAAGGGCGTCACCCGGTGGTCGAGCAGGTGCTGACTACGCCGTTCGTGGCCAATGACCTGAGCCTGGATGACAACACCCGGATGCTGGTGATCACCGGCCCGAACATGGGTGGTAAATCCACCTACATGCGCCAAACCGCATTGATCGTGCTGCTGGCGCATATCGGCAGCTTCGTGCCGGCGGCCAGTTGCGAGTTGTCGCTGGTGGACCGGATCTTCACCCGGATCGGCTCCAGCGACGACCTGGCCGGCGGCCGTTCGACCTTCATGGTCGAGATGAGCGAAACCGCCAACATTCTGCACAACGCCACCGAGCGCAGCCTGGTGCTGATGGACGAAGTCGGTCGCGGCACCAGCACCTTCGACGGTCTGTCCCTGGCATGGGCCGCCGCCGAGCGTCTGGCGCATCTGCGTGCCTATACTCTATTCGCTACGCACTATTTCGAACTGACTGTGCTGCCGGAAGCCGAACCTTTGGTGGCTAACGTGCACCTCAACGCCACCGAGCACAACGAGCGCATCGTGTTCCTGCACCATGTGTTGCCGGGGCCTGCCAGCCAGAGCTACGGCCTGGCGGTGGCGCAACTGGCCGGCGTGCCGAGTGAAGTGATCGTGCGGGCCCGGGAGCACCTGAGCCGACTGGAAGACACCGCATTGCCGCATGAAGCGCCCAAGCCTGCCGTCAAAGGCAAACCGGCGGTCCCGCAGCAGAGCGACATGTTTGCCAGCCTGCCGCATCCAGTGCTCGATGAGTTGGCGAAAGTGGATCTCGATGACCTGACCCCGCGTCGAGCGCTCGAATTGTTATATGCACTTAAGAACCGGATCTAAGCAGCAAAGAACCGGATATAACGCAAACGGCTTCAAGCTGTTAGAATCTCGCGCGGTTTGGGATGCTGCTGGCTAATAGCCTGGCTGGCAGACATCGCTCCCGAACCTGGCGACCCCAACCGTGAAGGGGCTACGCTGCCGCCGCCTGAGGAGAAAATTAGAAATGACCTTCGTCGTCACCGACAACTGCATCAAGTGCAAGTACACCGACTGCGTAGAAGTCTGTCCGGTGGACTGCTTTTACGAAGGCCCGAACTTCCTGGTGATTCACCCGGACGAGTGCATCGACTGCGCCCTGTGCGAACCGGAATGCCCGGCCGTCGCGATTTTCTCTGAGGACGAAGTTCCGGAGGATATGCAGGAGTTCATTCAACTGAACGTTGAATTGGCTGAAATCTGGCCGAACATCACCGAGAAGAAAGAATCGCTGCCGGATGCCGAAGAGTGGGATGGCGTCAAAGGCAAGATCAAAGACCTCGAACGCTGATCTGTCGCGCGTTACCAAAAGGCCCCTTGCGGGCCTTTTTGCTTTTTCGGATTTTACTTTTCTACAGGCAAAAAAAGGGGCGGTATGACCCGCCCACATTTTTCCCTATTCCCTGTATTCCTTTTCATCGTCCTGATGAATCGCGTCCTGCGATGTCCGTTCCCCTCTTCCCTGAAGGGCGTGTCTGTCCGTCGACACAGTGCTGATACTAGAGAGTTCCCTGCCGAGAGCAATCGGCCCGGCGGGATGAAAATCGCTGTAATAAGCACTTCATATTAAAAAATAAGCATATAAATCAATTGGTTAAATACGACTCTCGGCAGTAGTCGACGTCTACCGTCCTGCAAAAATGGGGAACGCTTACGAAAGAGTAAGCCAAGGCTTACACCGCAAGACTACAAACGATGGAAATGCTGACCATTTGTCCGGCAATGAACTTTGTGGCGAGGGAGCTTGCTCCCGCTTGAGTGCGCAGCGCTCATGAACCTTTAGGGTTGCTGCGCAACCCGGCGGGAGCAAGCTCCCTCGCCACAGACAGTCATCAGCCAATATCCGAGCAATAAAAAAGCCCCGAACCAGTCGGGGCTTCTTGCGGCAGGCGTGTGAGGCGCTTACTGAAACAGCGACTCGCTCGACAGGCCATTCTTCTCGAGGATTTCGCGAAGGCGCTTGAGGCCTTCCACCTGGATCTGCCGCACCCGTTCCCGGGTCAGGCCGATCTCCAGGCCTACGTCTTCCAGCGTGCTGCTCTCATGGCCGCGCAGGCCGAAGCGGCGTACGACCACCTCGCGCTGCTTGTCGGTCAGTTCCGAGAGCCATTGATCGATGCTCTGCGACAGGTCGTCATCCTGCAGCAGTTCACATGGATCGGTCGGACGGTCATCCGTCAGGGTGTCCAGCAGGGTTTTATCCGAATCCGGACCCAGCGAGACGTCGACCGAAGAAACCCGCTCGTTCAGGCCGAGCATGCGCTTGACCTCGCCCACCGGTTTTTCCAGCAGGTTGGCGATTTCTTCAGGTGAAGGTTCGTGATCGAGCTTTTGCGTCAGCTCCCGTGCCGCCCGCAGGTACACGTTGAGCTCCTTGACCACATGGATCGGCAACCGGATCGTCCGGGTCTGATTCATGATCGCGCGCTCGATGGTCTGACGAATCCACCAGGTCGCGTAGGTCGAGAAGCGGAAGCCGCGCTCGGGATCGAACTTTTCCACTGCGCGGATCAGGCCGAGATTACCCTCTTCGATCAGATCCAGCAGCGACAGCCCCCGATTGACGTAACGCCGGGCGATCTTCACGACCAGCCGCAGGTTACTTTCAATCATGCGCTTGCGCCCGGCAGGGTCGCCACTTTGCGACAGACGCGCAAAATGAACTTCTTCCTCCGGGGAGAGCAGTGGTGAAAAGCCGATTTCGTTGAGATACAGCTGCGTGGCATCGAGTGCCCGAGTGTAGTCGATGTACTTGTGTTGTTTAAGTGAAGCGGATTGTCTGGATTTGGAACGAACGGAAGGTGGAGCAGCCCCTTCATCATTCGACATCGAAGATTCCGAATCGATGCCGGCCTCCATAAGGAGAACCTCATCGTCGATGTCAAACTCCGGCACTTCTTTACTGAGAGCCATTGTTATAGTCCTTTGGTGAGTTCGACCCCAAGCTCAAGCGACGCCTTTATCCTTGGCAGCGCTGGAGCCTGTCCCCTCTACGCGACGGAACAGGCTGGCCTCAAATCAACGTTTGGGCAGGAACTGCAGCGGATCTACAGGTTTACCTTGGCGGCGAATCTCAAAATGCAGTTTCACCCGGTCTGTACCCGTGGACCCCATTTCGGCAATTGTCTGTCCGACCTTGACCTGCTGCCCCTCCCGTACCAACAGCCTGCGGTTATGTCCGTAGGCACTGACGTAGGTTTCGCTGTGTTTGATGATGACTAATTCGCCGTAGCCCCTTAAGCCACTCCCGGCGTAAACCACCGTCCCATCAGACGCAGCTAAAACAGGCTGTCCCAAATCTCCGGCGATATCAATTCCTTTATTCAAACTACCGTTTGAAGAGAATTTTCCAATCAGAATGCCATTAGATGGCCATCCCCAGCCGGTCGGGGCCGGGCCCGGTGGAGGCATCGGAGCCGGAGTCGATTTGTTCGCGACGGACGGTGCAGCCCCCGCAGCAGCGGCTCCGGAGCCGGTCACGGTGGTGGTCGTCGTGCCATTCGCCTGGCGCCGGATGACCGTGGTTTTGCTCGACGATGATGGCGCGGAACTGCCGTTGCTCACCACCGCTGTCGGTGTTGAACCGGTGCGGCCGTCAAAGCGAATTGTCTGACCCGGGTGGATCGTATACGGCGTAGGAATATTGTTGCGGGCCGCGAGGGCTTTGTAGTCCCAGCCATAGCGAAAAGCGATGGAAAACAGCGTATCGCCCGGACGGACTACATACTGTCCGGTCGTGACGGCCGGACGCTGGGCCGCCGCGCTGTTGCGATCGACCACCCGCACGTTGCTCGATTTGGTGCTGGAGCAACCGACCAGCAAGGTGCTCAATACAAGGCCAGTCACCAGGCGCTGAAAGCTCGTGTTACCCATACGCTGCGCAATGACTGTGAGACTCACCCGCCGCTCCCTTTGTGGTGGCTGAAATATGTGGAATGCCGAATCGCGGCAAGTAGTGTCGCAAGTATAACGGGCCGAACCGGCTTTACCGTTAAAGATGCGAAAACGCTTCACGCACACGTTTGCCCGTGGACAATTCGTAGCGTTTAAACCATCACTGCCGGTGTAAGACACAGGCCAGCGCAAGGAATTCAGCGCCCGCAAATAAATGCTCAGGCCAGCGGGCCATTGAGCAATGGCACGAAACGCACAGCTCCCAATACGTGACGGGAAAAGCCGTGTTCTTCACGCACGATCAACATCAGTTGCTGCACTTCCCCCGAGCCGACCGGAATCACCATCCGCCCACCCGGTGCCAGTTGATCGAGCAAGGCCTGCGGCACGTCGGTCGCGACCGCGGTGACGATAATGCCGTTGTACGGCGCCAGCGCCGGCCAGCCTTCCCAGCCATCGCCCCAGCGGAACACCACGTTGCGCAAGTTAAGCTCGACCAGGCGTTCCTTGGCCCGATCCTGCAGGACCTTGATGCGTTCGACCGAAAATACCCGCTCAACCAGTTGCGACAGCACGGCTGTCTGATATCCCGAACCGGTCCCGATCTCCAGCACCTTGTCCAGCGGCCCCGCCTCCAGCAGCAGCTCGCTCATGCGCGCCACCATATAAGGCTGGGAGATGGTCTGGTTGTGGCCGATCGGCAGTGCGGTGTCTTCGTACGCGCGGTGCGCCAGCGCTTCATCGACAAACAGATGACGCGGCGTACGGCGGATCACTTCCAGCACCTTGGCGTTGGACAGGCCTTCTTCATACAGCCGCTGGATCAGACGTTCACGGGTGCGCTGCGACGTCATGCCGATGCCGCTGCGCAGTCTGTCTTCGTGTTCACGAGCCATCAGCGCAGTTCCTCCAGCCAGCCGTCGAGACTTCTGAAGGCATCATTGAAAGTGCGATCGAGCTGCAACGGCGTGATCGACACATACCCCTGCATCACCGCATGAAAGTCAGTGCCCGGGCCGCCGTCTTCGGCATCACCGGCCGCAGCAATCCAGTAGCCGGCCTTGCCACGCGGGTCGACCACTTTCATCGGCGCCGCAGCACGGGCGCGATGGCCCAGACGGGTCAACTGAATGCCACGAATATGATCGATCGGCAGATTGGGAATGTTCACGTTCAGCACCGTGCGCGGCGGCAGGTCCAGCCCGGCGTGGGCCTCGACCAGTTTGCGCGCGAAATGTGCCGCTGTCGCCAGGTTGTCCACCTGTCGTGAGCACAGCGAGAACGCAAACGAAGGGCGCTCGAGAAAGCGTCCTTCGAGGGCTGCCGCCACAGTGCCGGAATACAGCACGTCATCGCCCAGATTGGCACCGAGATTGATCCCGGAAACCACCATGTCCGGCTCGCGCTCCAGCAGGCCGTTGAGGCCCAGGTGCACGCAGTCGGTCGGCGTACCGTTGAGGCTGATGAAACCGTTGGCCAGGTATTGCGGGTGCAACGGACGGTCGAGCGTCAGCGAACTGCTGGCGCCGCTTTTGTCCTGCTCCGGGGCGATAACCACGCATTCGGTGTAATCCGCCAGCGCAGCATAAAGCGCGGCGAGACCGGGTGCGGTTACCCCATCGTCGTTAGAAATCAGAATACGCATGGGCTGTCCGTCTGCCCCACCGGCACCAGATCAACGAGTTCGCGCACCAATACGGTGGCGAAGCATCCGGCCGGGAGGACGAATTCCAGTTGCAGAATGTCAGGCTGGGGATAATGCCACGACAACCCGCCAATGGGCAGCCGCAGGATGCGACGTTCGTGGCTCATTCCGGCATTGATCAACCAATCGCGCAGATCCGCCTCACGCTCGGCAATCCCCTGCTCCAGATCATGGACAGCGCCGGCGGCCGGTGAGTCACCTTCGCCCCACTGCGGACCGGTCGGGTGCAGGTCGAGAATCGCCAGGCGCGGATCGCTGCATTCGGCCTCACCGGCCGGGAAAAAACTGCGGCTGTCGGTGAACGCCAGCAGATCGCCGACTTGCGCCTGCTGCCAGGTGCCATCGGCCACCCGGGCGGCCAGTACCTGATTGAACAGAAAACTGCGCGCCGTCGATAGCAGCCGCGAGCGCACATTGCGCTGCTCCGGTAGCGCCTTGCGCGCCGCCCAGGCACGCGCATCAACGACGTTACCGCCGTCATGGCCGAAACGCTGGGCGCCGAAATAATTGGGAATGCCTTGCCTGGCGATGAGTTGCAGACGCTGCTCGATCGCATCCTTGTCGCCGGCAAACTGGGTCAGGCGCAAGGTGAAGCCGTTCGCCGAATGCGCGCCGCGTTGCAGCTTGCGCTTGTGCCGCGTGGTTTTAAGGATCTTCAGCGTGTCGTTTTCCGCCGCCGACAGATCCGGATCAGCCTTGCCCGGCAGTTGCACGCTGAACCACTGACGGGTCAACGCCTGACGATCCTTGAGCCCGGCATAACTGACGGTGCGCAACGGCACGCCGGCGGCCTTGGCAATTCGGCGCGCTGCTTCTTCGGTATTCAGGCCACGTTTTTCGACCCAGATCCACAGGTGCTCACCATCGCCGCTGAACGGGATGTCGAGCACTTCATCGACCTGAAAATCTTCGGCGATGGCTTTCAGAACCGCAGTGCCGAGTGGTTCGCCATAGGCCCCCGGGCCAAGCAATTGCAGTTCGTTCATGCGCGCAGCAACAAGGCAACGGAATGCACGGCGATGCCTTCTTCGCGACCGACAAAGCCGAGCTTTTCGGTGGTGGTAGCTTTCACGTTCACTTGATCCAGTTCAACTTGCAGATCGGCGGCGATCAACGCGCGCATCGCTTCGATATGCGGGGCCATTTTCGGTGCCTGAGCGACGATGGTGTTGTCGACGTTGCCGACTTTCCAACCCTTGGCGTGGATCAGCGCGACCACATGCCGCAGCAGCACACGGCTGTCGGCGCCCTTGAATTGCGGGTCGGTGTCCGGAAAGTGCTTGCCGATATCGCCCAGCGCGGCCGCGCCTAGCAAAGCATCGCTCAAGGCGTGCAGCAGGACGTCACCGTCGGAATGAGCGAGCAGCCCGAAGCCGTGTGCAATACGCACGCCGCCCAGAGTAATGAAATCGCCTTCAGCGAAACGGTGAACATCGTAGCCGTGGCCAATACGCATAAAAAAACGCCCCGATTTTTGTCAGGGCGTGATTCTACCTGCATTAACCGCGCAGGGCGCGTGCGTGATGCTGCAAGTGGTCGTCAATGAAGCTTGAGATGAAGAAATAGCTGTGGTCGTAGCCCGGTTGCAGGCGCAGCGTCAGCGGATGACCCGCTTGTTTTGCAGCTTGTTGCAGGGCTTCGGGTTTGAGCTGCGTGGCGAGGAAGTCATCGCGATCCCCCTGATCGACCAGCAACGGCAGTTTCTCGTCGGCGTCAGCAATCAGCGCGCAGGCATCCCATTCTTTCCACTTGGAACGGTCTTCGCCCAGATAGCGGGAGAATGCTTTCTGCCCCCACGGACAATCCATCGGGTTGTTGATCGGCGAAAACGCCGACACCGACTGGTAACGCCCCGGATTGCGCAGCGCGCAGACCAGCGCACCGTGACCGCCCATGGAGTGGCCGCTGATGCTGCGTTTGTCCGACGCCGGGAAATGCGCTTCAACCAGTGCAGGCAATTCCTGCACGACATAGTCATGCATCCGATAGTGCCGCGACCATGGTTCCTGCGTGGCATTCAGATAGAACCCGGCGCCAAGGCCGAAATCCCAGGCGCCATCCGGATCACCCGGCACATCCGGGCCGCGCGGACTGGTGTCCGGCGCGACGATGATCAGACCGAGTTCGGCGGCCATGCGCATCGCCCCGGCCTTCTGCATGAAGTTCTCGTCGGTGCAGGTCAGACCGGACAGCCAGTACAGCACCGGCAGCTTGCCACCCTGCTCCGCTTGCGGCGGCAGGTACACGGCAAACACCATGTCGCAGCCGAGCACGTCGGAACGGTGGCGATAGCGCTTGTGCCAGCCGCCGAAACTTTTCTGACAGGAGATGTTTTCCAGACTCATGTAAAGACTCCTACGCGGCCCCGGCTATAAACCTTCAAGGCCTGTAGCCGTGGCGTCGCGATTGATCAGAAATGAATGACGGTGCGGATGCTCTTGCCTTCGTGCATCAGGTCGAAGGCCTTGTTGATGTCTTCCAGACCCATGGTGTGGGTAATGAAAGTATCGAGCGGGATCTCGCCGCTCTGCGCCATGTCAACGTAGCTTGGCAACTCGGTACGACCACGCACGCCGCCAAATGCCGAACCACGCCAGACGCGACCGGTCACCAACTGGAACGGACGGGTCGAAATTTCCTGACCGGCGCCGGCAACACCGATGATCACCGATTCGCCCCAGCCCTTGTGGCAACATTCCAGCGCCGCGCGCATCAGTTGCACGTTGCCGATGCACTCGAAGGAAAAGTCGACGCCGCCGTCGGTCATGTCGACGATCACTTCCTGGATCGGACGATCGAAGTCTTTCGGGTTGACGCAATCGGTGGCGCCCAACTGCTTGGCGATCTCGAACTTGGCCGGGTTGATGTCGATGGCGATGATCCGCGCGGCCTTGGCTTTCACTGCGCCAATGACTGCCGACAGACCGATGCCGCCGAGACCGAAGATCGCCACGGTGTCACCGGGCTTGACCTTGGCGGTGTTGATCACCGCACCGATGCCGGTGGTTACACCGCAACCGAGCAGGCAGACCTTTTCCAGCGGCGCATCCTTGGCAATTTTCGCCACGGAGATTTCCGGCAGTACCGTGTATTCCGAGAACGTCGAAGTACCCATGTAGTGGAAAATCGTTTGGCCCTTGTAGGAAAAGCGCGAAGTGCCGTCCGGCATCAGACCTTTGCCCTGAGTAGCGCGAATCGCCTGACACAGGTTGGTCTTGCCCGACTTGCAGAATTTGCACTGGCCGCATTCCGGGGTGTACAGCGGAATCACGTGGTCACCGACGGCGACCGAGGTGACGCCCTCGCCGATGGCTTCAACGATCGCGCCACCTTCGTGGCCAAGGATCGACGGGAAGATGCCTTCCGGATCCGCACCAGACAGGGTGTAGGCATCGGTGTGGCAAACC
Organism: Pseudomonas sp. G3-19; assembly: GCF_054855875.1. Lineage (NCBI taxonomy): Bacteria > Pseudomonadati > Pseudomonadota > Gammaproteobacteria > Pseudomonadales > Pseudomonadaceae > Pseudomonas > Pseudomonas sp. G3-19. The sequence continues at coordinate 5,533,430 of NZ_JBMPIQ010000003.1, read as the reverse complement.
CCGGAAGCCACCACGCGCAGCAACACTTCACCGGCCTTGGGCATGGCCACATCGACTTCTACGATTTCCAGCGGCTTCTTGGCCTCGAAGGCAACGGCGGCGCGCGACTTGATCATGCTGACTCTCCAGTGAATCCAATGAATAAAAAACCAGACCGGCAGTGTAGTTCAGCGCCAACTGATTAATAATCCGGACAAATGCAAAATATTATTGCTGTACAGGGATAATCAAATGTCCGAAAACCGCTGGGAAGGTATTGATGAGTTCGTCGCCGTCGCCGAATGCAGCCAATTCACCGCTGCGGCCGAACGCCTTGGGGTTTCTTCCTCACACATCAGTCGACAAATCGTACGGCTGGAGGATCGATTACAGACGCGCCTGCTCTACCGCAGCACCCGTCGTGTGACCCTGACCGAAGCCGGTCAGACCTTTCTGCAGCATTGTCAGCGCCTGCAGGACGGTCGCGAGGAAGCTCTGCGCGCGGTCGGCGACCTGACCAGCGAACCGAAAGGCATGCTGCGCATGACCTGCGCCGTGGCCTATGGCGAGCGGTTTATCGTGCCGCTGGTGACGCGGTTCATGGGGCAATACCCGCAACTGCGCGTTGATATCGAGCTGAGTAACCGCCAACTCGATCTGGTGCATGAGGGACTGGATCTGGCGATCCGTCTGGGCCGATTGCAGGATTCTCGATTGGTCGCCACCCGCCTGGCGCCGCGTCGGATGTACCTGTGCGCGTCTCCGTCCTACGTGGAACGGTATGGCCGCCCACACAGCTTGTCGGAACTGAGCCGGCACAATTGCCTGATCGGCAGCTCGGACCTGTGGCAACTGGAACAGAACGGCCGGGAGTTTTCCCAGCGCGTACAGGGAAACTGGCGCTGCAACAGTGGGCAAGCGGTGCTGGATGCGGCGCTGCAAGGGGTCGGCCTGTGTCAGTTGCCGGACTATTACGTGCTGGAGCATTTGCACAGTGGTGCGCTGATTTCGCTGCTGGAGGCGCATCAGCCGCCGAATACGGCGGTGTGGGCGTTGTATCCACAGCAGCGGCATTTGTCGCCGAAGGTGCGCAAGTTGGTGGATTTTTTGAAGGAAGGGTTGGCCGAGCGGCCGGAGTATCGGAGCTGAGTGATGGGTTGTCTGTGCCGACGCCTTCGCGAGCAAGCTCGCTCCCACAGGGGATCCGCAGTGGATGCAGATTGGGTGTCAGGCGCGAATCAAATGTGGGAGCGAGCTTGCTCGCGAAGGCGGCAGAACAGGCAACACAGCACTTAGCGGCGATTGGCCCAGCGTTGACGCAACCACTCCAGGTCTTCCGGCCGGGTGACCTTGAGGTTGTCCGCCCGCCCTTCGATCAGGCGGGGCGCCAGACCGGCCCACTCCATCGCCGAGGCTTCATCGGTAATCACCGCATCCGCCACCAGACTGTCGGCCAACGCCCGATGCAAGGCACCGAGACGGAACATCTGCGGCGTATAGGCTTGCCAGATCACGCTGCGATCCACGGTTTCAAGCACACGACCGTGCTTGTCGACCCGCTTCAGGGTATCGCGCGCTGGCACGGCCAGCAGACCGCCGACGGCATCATCCGCCAGTTCAACCAGCAACTTGTCGAGATCGTCGCGACTCAGGTTGGGCCGTGCCGCATCGTGCACCAGCACCCAATCATCGTCATCGGCACCCTGCGCATGCAAATGCAGCAAAGCGTTCAGCACCGACCCGGAACGCTCCGTGCCGCCCTCGACCCGCTGAATCCGCGAGTCGCTGGCGCAAGCCAGGTTTGGCCAATAAGGATCATCAACAGCCAGACTGACCACCAGCCCCTTGAGGCTCGGGTGATCAAGGAAACAGCCGAGGCTGTGTTCGAGAATTGTGCGCCCGCCCAGTTGCAGATATTGCTTGGGACGGTCCGCGGCCATTCGGGCACCGACGCCCGCGGCAGGAATCACGGCCCAGAAGGCCGGCAGGGAATCGATCATTGCGCGAGCTGGTAAAGGGTTTCACCGTCCTTGACCATGCCCAGCTCATGGCGAGCCCGCTCTTCAACGGTCTCCATGCCTTTCTTCAATTCGCTGACTTCGGCGTCCATCACCCGATTGCGCTCCAGCAGGCCTTCGTTCTCGGCGTGCTGATCAGCAATCTGCTGCTTCAGCTCGGCGACCTGCGCCAGACTGCCATTGCCCACCCACAGGCGGTACTGCAGACCGGCCAGCAGCAAGAGCAAAACGAGAAACAACCAGTAAGGACTGCGCATCGAATATCAGGTATCCAGTGAAAAAAGACAGCCACGCGAAAACTTTGAAACGTCTGATAGCACGAAGCCTGGAAGATCCAGGCTTGTGCATGTAAGGCATCAGATTAGTGGCAAATCCATCGCTGTCACGACTTTTCCGACACAATCCGGTGTCTTTTTACCATTTACCACTCAGCCGCGGAACTCGCTGCGACCGTTGTACTTGGCTTTGCCATTCAACTGCTCTTCGATACGCAGCAGTTGGTTGTACTTGGAAACGCGGTCGGAACGGCACAGCGAACCGGTCTTGATCTGGCCAGCCGAAGTGCCCACGGCCAGGTCGGCGATGGTCGAATCTTCGGTTTCGCCCGAACGGTGCGAGATCACCGCGGTGTAACCGGCAGCCTTGGCCATCTGGATGGCTTCCAGGGTTTCGGTCAGGGTACCGATCTGGTTGAACTTGATCAGGATCGAGTTGGCGATCTTTTTATCGATGCCTTCTTTCAGGATCTTGGTGTTGGTCACGAACAGGTCGTCGCCGACCAGTTGGGTCTTCTCGCCGATCTTGTCGGTGAGGATCTTCCAGCCAGCCCAGTCGGACTCGTCCAGACCGTCTTCGATCGAGATGATCGGATAACGTTCGGTCAGGCCTTTCAGATAATCGGCGAAACCTTCAGCGGTGAACACCTGGCCTTCACCGGACAGGTTGTACTTGCCGTCTTCGTAGAATTCGCTGGCCGCGCAGTCCAGCGCCAGGGTAACGTCGGTGCCCAACTTGTAACCGGCGTTGGCCACGGCTTCGGAGATCACTTTCAGCGCGTCTTCGTTGGACGCCAGGTTCGGTGCGAAACCGCCTTCGTCGCCAACGGCGGTGCTCAGGCCACGGGCCTTCAGCACAGCTTTGAGGTGATGGAAAATCTCGGTGCCCATACGCAGACCTTCCGAGAACGTCTTGGCGCCAACCGGCTGCACCATGAATTCCTGGATGTCGACGTTGTTATCGGCGTGCTCGCCACCGTTGATGATGTTCATCATCGGAACTGGCATCGAGTAAACACCCGGGGTACCGTTCAGGTTGGCGATGTGTGCGTACAGTGGCAGATCCTGGTCCTGTGCAGCCGCCTTGGCCGCAGCCAGGGAAACGGCGAGGATGGCGTTGGCGCCCAGGGTTGCCTTGTTTTCGGTACCGTCGAGCTTGATCATCGCGTGGTCCAGGGCTTTCTGGTCGCTTGGGTCGGTGCCCAGCAGCAGATCGCGGATCGGACCGTTGATGTTGGCTACCGCCTTGAGCACACCTTTGCCCAGGTAACGGCTCTTGTCGCCATCACGCAGCTCGAGCGCTTCACGCGAGCCAGTGGATGCACCGGAAGGCGCGCAGGCGCTGCCGATGATGCCGTTGTCGAGAAGCACGTCCGCTTCCACGGTGGGATTGCCACGGGAGTCGAGAACTTCACGACCTTTGATGTCGACGATTTTTGCCATTGTTGTAAACACTCCAAAGTTGACGAAAACGACGCAGCTAGAGGAAATCTTTTTACCGTCGGCAAGTGGTGTGCAGCGGGCAGCTTGCAGACGACAACGCACATGCCCGAGGGCATGTGCGACAAATCGTGCGGTACTTTACCGGAGAATTGAGCTTTACGCGGTTTCTACCGTCGGAAAACTCTTCACCAGTTCGTCCAAGGCTTTGAGCTGGGCCAGAAATGGCTCCAGTTTGTCCAGACGCAAGGCGCAAGGGCCGTCGCATTTGGCGTTGTCCGGATCCGGATGCGCTTCGAGGAACAGACCGGCCAGCGACTGGCTCATGCCGGCCTTGGCCAGATCGGTGACCTGGGCGCGGCGACCGCCGGCGGAGTCGGAACGACCGCCAGGCATTTGCAGCGAGTGAGTCACGTCGAAGAATACCGGGTACTCGAACTGCTTCATGATGCCGAAGCCGAGCATGTCGACCACGAGGTTGTTGTAGCCGAAGCTCGAACCACGCTCGCAGAGGATCAATTGATCGTTACCCGCTTCCACGCACTTGTTCAGGATGTGTTTCATTTCCTGAGGCGCGAGGAACTGGGCTTTCTTGATGTTGATCACAGCGTTGGTCTTGGCCATCGCCACGACCAGATCGGTCTGGCGCGACAGGAAGGCCGGCAGCTGAATGATGTCGCAGACTTCAGCGACGACCGCGGCCTGATCAGGCTCGTGGACGTCGGTGATGATCGGCACGCCGAAGGCTTGTTTGATGTCCTGGAAGATGCGCATGCCTTCTTCCAGGCCAGGACCACGATATGAAGTCACAGAAGACCGGTTGGCCTTGTCGAAGCTGGCCTTGAACACGTAAGGGATACCGAGTTTCTCGGTGACCTTCACGTACTCTTCGCAAACCTGCATGGCCATGTCACGGCTTTCCAGCACGTTCATGCCGCCGAACAGCACCATGGGTTTGTCGTTGGCGATTTCGATGTTGCCAACGCGAATGATCTTCTGTGCCATCGGGTTACGCCTTCTTCTGGTGTTGAGCCAACGCTGCTTTTACGAAACCGCTGAACAGCGGGTGACCGTCACGTGGCGTCGAGGTGAACTCCGGGTGGAACTGGCAAGCGACGAACCATGGATGATCCGGTGCTTCGACCACTTCAACCAGCGCGGCATCAGCGGAGCGACCGGAGATTTTCAGGCCGGCTTCGATGATTTGTGGCAGCAGGTTGTTGTTCACTTCGTAGCGGTGACGGTGACGTTCAACGATCACGTCCTTGCCGTAGCAATCGTGCACCTTGGAGCCGGCTTCGAGCAGGCATTCCTGAGCGCCGAGGCGCATGGTGCCGCCCAGATCGGACGCTTCGGTACGCACTTCAACCGCGCCGGTGGCGTCTTCCCACTCGGTGATCAGACCCACGACCGGATGGCCGCTGGCGCGATCGAATTCGGTGGAGTTGGCGTCTTTCCAGCCCAGCACGTTACGGGCGAACTCGATAACCGCCACTTGCATGCCCAGGCAGATGCCCAGGTACGGAACCTTGTTTTCGCGAGCGTATTGAACGGCGGTGATCTTGCCTTCGACGCCACGCAGACCGAAGCCGCCCGGAACGAGGATCGCGTCGACACCTTCGAGCAGCGCAGTGCCCTGGTTCTCGATGTCTTCGGAATCGATGTAACGCAGGTTGACCTTGGTACGGTTGGTGATGCCGGCGTGACTCATCGCTTCGATCAGCGACTTGTAGGCGTCCAGCAGCTCCATGTACTTGCCGACCATCGCGATGGTCACTTCGTGCTCTGGGTTGAGCTTGGCATCGACGACCTTTTCCCACTCGGACAGGTCGGCGCCATTGCATTGCAGGCCGAAACGCTCGACGACGAAATCGTCCAGGCCCTGGGCATGCAGCACGGCCGGGATCTTGTAGATGGTGTCGACGTCTTCCAGGGAGATCACCGCACGCTCTTCAACGTTGGTGAACAGTGCGATCTTGCGACGCGACGACACATCCACCGGATGGTCGGAGCGGCAGATCAGCACGTCTGGCTGCAGGCCGATCGAACGCAGCTCTTTGACCGAGTGCTGGGTTGGCTTGGTTTTGGTCTCGCCAGCGGTGGCGATGTACGGAACCAGAGTCAGGTGCATCAGCATCGCGCGCTTGGAACCGACTTCCACACGCAGCTGACGGATGGCTTCGAGGAACGGTTGCGATTCGATGTCGCCAACGGTACCGCCGATTTCCACCAGGGCCACGTCGGCATCGCCGGCACCCTTGATGATGCGACGCTTGATTTCGTCGGTGATGTGCGGAATCACCTGGATGGTTGCACCCAGGTAGTCACCACGGCGCTCTTTGCGCAGCACGTGCTCGTAGACACGGCCGGTGGTGAAGTTGTTGTTCTGGGTCATGGTCGTGCGGATGAACCGCTCGTAGTGGCCCAGGTCTAGGTCGGTCTCGGCGCCGTCGTGGGTGACGAACACTTCACCGTGCTGGAACGGGCTCATGGTGCCCGGGTCGACGTTGATGTACGGATCCAGCTTAAGCATGGTGACCTTAAGCCCCCGCGCCTCCAGGATGGCCGCCAATGAAGCCGAGGCAATGCCTTTCCCCAATGAAGAAACAACACCGCCCGTGACGAATATGTAGCGCGTCATGAAAAACCCTAGAAGTCTGCGTTAAAGCGGTACGAGCCGCCGGGGAAAGCGAAGGAAGGCCGAAGCCCCCGATCACCTGCATTAATCACAGTGCACCTTTCAAAAAAACCGCCGCGTTGGGACAGACCGGCAGATGAAACACCGGTACGTTGCTCGCTACACATTTTTTGGAATCGCCCAGCAAAGACTGCTTGGTAATCGGCAACTCCTGCAATTCAGGCGAATCCACAGAAGTTGTATCAAGAAGGGAGCGTAGTCTACCGGAATGCCCCTTTCATCTCAAACCTTGATCTTCGTCTGTTGGCTGCCAATGCAATTTCCAGCCGTCCGGCCCCTGCCCGTCAAGGCCAGGCAGGTTCGCCACGGCGAGCAATTCTGTGCCGCGAAACAGCAGCGGCAATCTGCCACGGACGAAGCCCGGCACCGCGCGCTCATTGAGCAGGCGCTTGAGATCGCGGTGGCCGCGTCCCGCCAGATGCATCAGCTCGCCGCCCTGCCGATAGCCAATGCGCAGCGGCCCGACGGGAGTCTGCCCGCTGAACATGACACGCCCGTTATTCGCCAAGCGTAGCGGCGTCGACGGGTCAGGCCACTCGACGCTGACCGCTGGCGCGCGCAGCCAGCCTCCGCTCAACCACCATACCCGGCCGGCGCTGCGATGCAGCTCACCGTCGGCCAGACGCCAGACCGGGGATGCATCGCTGGCAGCACCGCATAGGTCGTTCCAACCCGACCAATGGTCAGTGTCGGGCAACCGGGTCAGCGGTTCGAGCCAGTGGCTGAGTGCATTGCGCTGACGAGCGGCGGACAAATTCGTCAGCGGCGCCAGCTCCAGCGACGGTAGGCCCAGCCATGAAAACTCGCTCGGCGTGACGGCTTGCGCGAGATCGAGCTGCGCCAGCTCATCGAGCAGGCCTTGCGCCTCACGCAGGTGCGCCGCACTGCGGGCCATGCTCGCCTGCGCCTGCGGCCAGCGCGCCGTGAGCAATGGCAACACCTGATGGCGCAGATAGTTGCGCGAGAACTGCCGATCTTCGTTCGAAGGGTCTTCGATCCAGCGCAACTGGTGCGCGCGGGCGTAAGCCTCAAGCTCGGTGCGCGTCACGTCGAGCAATGGCCGCAGCAGCACGCCCTGCCCCAACGGTCGCTGCGCCGGCATCGCCGAAAGTCCGCGAACACCGGCACCGCGCATTAAACGAAACAACAGGGTTTCGGCCTGATCATCACGGTGCTGACCTGTCAGAAGCAAATCCCCAGCCTCGGTCAGCGATGCGAACGCCGCATACCGCGCCTCCCGCGCCGCTCTTTCAAGACTGGCGCCGGGTTGCACCGTCACCCGCATCACGTGCAGCGGCACACCCAGCGCATCGCAGACCGACTGACAATGCGCCGGCCACGCATCAGCCGCAGCCTGGAGGCCATGGTGGATATGGATGGCGCTGAGCGCCGGCAGGGAATGGTGTTGGGCGAGATGGGCCAGCAGATGCAGCAGGACGGTGGAATCGAGACCACCGGAGAAAGCCACGCGCCAGGTCCTGGCATTGCGCCAGGCTGCAACGTTCAGCAGAAGCCGGGACGGCAGATCACTCACGGACTGACCCCTATCTAACTGTTTGCCCAAATCAAATGTGGGAGCGGGCTTGCTCGCGAAGGCGTTTAAACAATCAACACATCTGTCGACTGTTATACCGCTTTCGCGAGCAAGCCCGCTCCCACATTGGGTATTGCGAGATCTGTCAGAGACCGTAGCTCATCAGACGATCGTAACGACGCTTGAGCAGCGCTTCGTTGTCGAACTTCTTCAGCATCGCCAGTTGCGAGCTCAGCTCGGCACGGATCGACGCAGCGGCAGCGGCCGGATCACGGTGGGCGCCGCCCAGAGGCTCGCCGATCACCTTGTCAACGATACCCAGACCTTTCAGGCGCTCGGCGGTGATGCCCATAGCTTCAGCGGCATCCGGCGCTTTTTCGGCGGTTTTCCACAGAATCGAAGCGCAACCTTCCGGCGAGATCACCGCGTAGGTCGAATATTGCAGCATGTTCAGCTGATCGCAGACACCGATCGCCAGTGCACCGCCGGAACCACCCTCACCGATTACGGTGGCGATGATCGGGGTCTTCAGGCGCGACATCACGCGCAGGTTCCAGGCAATCGCTTCGCTCTGGTTACGCTCTTCAGCGTCAATGCCCGGGTAAGCACCCGGGGTGTCGATGAAGGTCAGGATCGGCATCTTGAAGCGCTCGGCCATCTCCATCAGACGGCAGGCCTTGCGGTAGCCTTCCGGACGCGGCATGCCGAAGTTGCGGCGCACCTTCTCGCGCACTTCACGGCCCTTCTGGTGACCGATGATCATCACCGGCTGGTCTTCCAGACGTGCCACGCCGCCCACAATGGCCGCGTCGTCGGAGAAGTGACGGTCACCGTGCAGTTCGTCGAACTCGGTGAAAATGTGCTCGATGTAGTCGAGGGTGTACGGGCGTTTCGGGTGACGCGCCAGGCGTGCGATCTGCCAGCTGGTCAGCTTGCCGAAGATGTCTTCGGTCAGCGTGCGGCTCTTGTCCTGCAGGCGGGAGATCTCATCGCCGATATTCAGCGAATTGTCATTACCGACCAAGCGCAACTCTTCGATCTTGGCTTGCAGGTCGGCGATCGGCTGTTCGAAATCTAGAAAATTCGGGTTCATAGGCGTCCGTCTTGGGTCGTGTCCCAAATGAGCTTGGGCCGGCCGGTTGTCTATTCGCGCCCTACCTTAAGGGAGAGGCGCGCTGAGGTCGAGATTAAAAATTCAGGTTGTGGGCGAGCGCAATGATGGCACTTGCCGGTCAACGGTATTGGAGGAAGACGTTGTCTCGCCCGAACTGGTCACGCAGGGCTTGAATCAACGCATCCGCCGGGTCGATTCGCCAGGTCTCGCCGAACTGCAGCAAGGTCTTCGCATCGGGACTGGTGTACTCCATGGTGATCGGGCACGCCCCGCGGTGACGCTTGAGCAGCTCACCCAACCAGCGTAGCTGATCGCCTTTCAAGTCCTGAGTGTGCAGCTTCAGGCGCAGGCTCTCGGCCAGATTGGTCCGTGCATCCTCCATGCTCATCACTCGCTTGACCCGTAGGCGCAGGCCGCCGGAGAAGTCGTCGTTGCTGACCTCGCCTTCAACCACCACCATCGCGTCGGTCTGCAACAACGACTGCGCGGAGTGGAACGCATCGGCGAACAGCGACGCCTCGATCCGCCCCGAGCGGTCGTCGAGGGTGATAAAGCCCATCTTGTCGCCCTTCTTGTTCTTCATCACCCGCAGAGCAATGATCATCCCGGCCACGGTTTGCGTGTCGCGGGCCGGTTTCAGGTCGATGATGCGCTGCCGGGCGAAACGGCGAATCTCGCCTTCGTACTCGTCGATCGGGTGACCGGTCAGGTACAGGCCCAGAGTGTCTTTCTCACCCTTGAGCCGCTCCTTGAGGGTCAGCTCCTTGGCCTTGCGGTGCGTCGCGTAGACGTCCGCATCTTCCTCGACAAACAGCCCGCCGAACAGGTCGGCATGGCCGCTGTCGCGGGTGCGCGCGGTCTGTTCGGCCGACTTGATCGCCTCCTCCATCGCCGCCAACAGCACCGCGCGGTTGCGGTCGATGTTGGCCTGATAAGCCTTCTGCTCGTCATGGAAGTACGGCCCGAGGCGATCCAGCGCGCCGCTGCGGATCAAACCGTCCAGCGTGCGTTTGTTGATGCGCTTGAGGTCGACCCTGGCGCAGAAGTCGAACAGATCCTTGAATGGACCGGCCTGACGAGCCTCGGTAATCGCTTCCACCGGACCTTCACCGACACCTTTGATCGCGCCCAGGCCGTACACGATGCGGCCTTCGTCGTTCACCGTGAACTTGAACTCCGAAGTGTTCACGTCCGGCGCGTCGAGGCGCAGCTTCATCGTGCGCACTTCCTCGATCAAGGTCACGACCTTGTCGGTGTTGTGCATATCCGCCGAAAGCACCGCCGCCATGAATGGCGCCGGGTAATGGGCTTTCAGCCAGGCAGTCTGGTACGACACCAGGCCGTAAGCAGCGGAGTGGGACTTGTTGAAGCCGTAACCGGCGAATTTTTCCACCAGGTCGAAAATGTTACCGGCAAGATCCGCGTCGATATTGTTCGACGCACAACCCTCAATGAAGCCGCCGCGCTGTTTGGCCATTTCCTCGGGTTTTTTCTTACCCATCGCCCGACGCAGCATGTCCGCACCACCGAGGGTGTAACCGGCCATGACCTGGGCGATCTGCATCACCTGTTCCTGATACAGAATGATGCCGTAAGTCGGCGCCAGTACCGGCTGCAGGCCTTCATACTGGTAATCCGGATGCGGATAAGCCAATTCGGCGCGGCCGTGCTTACGGTTGATGAAGTCATCCACCATGCCCGATTGCAGCGGGCCCGGACGGAACAGGGCCACCAGTGCGATCAAGTCTTCGAGACAGTCAGGCTTGAGCTTTTTGATCAGCTCTTTCATGCCCCGGGATTCGAGCTGGAATACCGCAGTGGTTTCAGCTTTTTGCAGCAACTGATAAGTCGGTTTGTCATCCAGCGGGATAAACGCGATATCCAGCGGCGGCTCGTTGACCTTGGCGCGGTCACGGTTGATGGTTTTCAGCGCCCAGTCGATGATCGTCAGGGTCCGCAGGCCGAGGAAGTCGAACTTCACCAGACCGGCGGCCTCCACGTCGTCCTTGTCGAACTGGGTTACCAGACCGTCACCGGCCTCGTCGCAATAGATCGGCGAGAAGTCGGTCAGCTTGGTCGGCGCGATTACCACACCACCGGCGTGCTTGCCGACGTTACGCACCACGCCCTCAAGCTTGCGCGCCATCTCCCAGATTTCCGCCGCTTCCTCATCGACCTTGATGAAGTCGCGCAGGATCTCCTCCTGCTCGTAGGCTTTTTCCAGGGTCATGCCGACTTCGAACGGAATCATCTTCGACAGACGATCCGCCAGGCCGAATGACTTGCCCTGGGCACGCGCCACGTCGCGCACCACAGCCTTGGCGGCCATGGAACCGAAGGTGATGATCTGGCTTACCGCGTTGCGACCGTATTTCTCGGCCACGTAGTCGATCACCCGGTCACGACCGTCCATGCAGAAGTCGACGTCGAAGTCGGGCATCGAGACCCGTTCCGGGTTAAGGAAACGTTCGAACAGCAGGTCGTATTCCAGCGGATCGAGGTCAGTGATCTTCTGCACATAGGCCACCAGCGAGCCGGCACCCGACCCACGGCCCGGGCCCACCGGCACGCCGTTGTTCTTGGCCCACTGGATAAAGTCCATCACGATCAGGAAATAACCGGGGAAGCCCATCTGGATGATGATATCCAGCTCGAAATTCAGCCGGTCGACATAGACCTGACGCTTGGCCTCGTAGTCTTCGGTAGTGTCCTTGGGCAGCAGTACGCTGAGGCGGTCTTCCAGACCGTCGAACGACACCTTGCGGAAATATTCGTCGATGGTCATGCCATCGGGAATCGGGTAGTCGGGCAGGAAGTGCTTGCCCAGCTTCACGTCGATGTTGCAGCGCTTGGCGATCTCGACGGTGTTTTCGATCGCGTCGGGAATGTCGCTGAACAGCTCGGCCATTTCCTCGGCGCTTTTGAGGTATTGCTGGTCGCTGTAATTCTTCGAACGCCGCGGATCGTCGAGGGCACGGCCCTCACCGATGCACACGCGGGTTTCGTGAGCGGCGAAGTCTTCCTGCTTGATGAAACGCACATCGTTGGTCGCCACCAGCGGCGCGCCGAGCTTGTCGGCCAGGGCCACGGCACCGTGCAGTTGCTCTTCGTCGTTGGGACGATTGGTGCGCTGGATCTCCAGATAGAAACGATCCGGGAACACCGCCATCCATTCGCGCGCCAGCGTTTCGGCTTCGTCCGGGTTGCCACTGATCATGGCCATGCCGATCTCGCCTTCTTTGGCGGCGGACAGCATGATCAAGCCTTCGTTGGCCTCGGCGACCCATTCACGCTCGATGATGATCATGCCGTTGCGCTGGCCGTCGATGAAGCCGCGCGAGATCAGCTCGGTGAGATTGCGATAACCCTTGGCGTTCATCACCAACAGGCTGATCCGGCTCAATGGCCCGTCCGGATCCTTGTTCGACAGCCACAGGTCGGCACCGCAGATCGGCTTGATGCCGGCGCCCATGGCGTTTTTATAGAATTTGACCAGGGAACACATGTTGTTCTGATCGGTGACCGCCACGGCCGGCATGTTCATGCCGGTCAGCGCCTTGACCAGTGGCTTGATCCGCACCAGCCCGTCGACCAGGGAGTATTCAGTGTGCAGGCGTAGATGAACGAATGAAGCCGGCATAGTGATCCTGTCCAGTTACATAGAGACAACAAGGCCCGGATTGTACCGGGCCTCGAACAAAACATCAGCCTTGCGCCTAAACCTGCGTCAGACCTTCAAGCGCCTCGTAAGCCTGACGCACCGGGGCGAAGGAGCGCCGGTGAATCGGTGTCGGGCCAAGCCGCACCAACGCTTCCAGATGAACGGGCGTCGGATAGCCTTTATGGCCGCCGATGCCGTACCCCGGGTAGATCAATTCGAATGCAGCCATTTCACGGTCGCGACTGACCTTGGCCAGAATCGACGCGGCAGCGATGGCCGGCACCTTGCCGTCGCCCTGCACCACCGCTTCGGCGCGCATCGGCAGTTTCGGGCAGCGGTTGCCGTCGATCATCGCCAGTTTCGGCTGAATATGCAGCCCGGCCACCGCGCGCTGCATGGCGAGCATGGTCGCGTGCAAAATGTTCAGCTCGTCGATTTCCTCGACTTCGGCGCGAGCAATGCACCAGCTCAGGGATTTCTCGATGATCTCGTCGTAGAGTTTCTCGCGCTTGGCTTCAGTGAGTTTCTTCGAGTCGTTGAGGCCGAGGATCGGCCGGTTCGGATCGAGGATCACCGCCGCCGTCACCACTGCGCCGCACAACGGGCCGCGACCGACTTCGTCGACACCGGCCACCAGTTCTTCGACTTCGGCGACCAGGGTGAAATCCAGGCCCATCTGCATCGTCTTGCTCATTGTTTCTGACCGATCAGGTTGAGGACGGCATCCGCCGCCTGATTGGAAGCATCCAGCCGCAGGGTGCGGTGGATTTCGTCGAAGCCTCGGGTCTGCTCTTCGCCGCCTTCGATCAATGGCAACAGCGTCTGAGCCAGGGCCTCGACTGTCGCATCATCCTGCAACAATTCCGGCACCAACAGACGCTGGGCCAGCAGGTTCGGCAGCGACACGTACGGGCTCTTGACCATGCGCTTGAGAATCCAGAAGGTCAGCGGCGCCAGGCGATACGCAACGACCATTGGCCGCTTGTACAGCAACGCCTCAAGCGTCGCCGTGCCCGAAGCGATCAGCACCGCGTTGCACGCCGCCAGGGCCAGGTGCGATTTGCCATCGAGCAGGGTGACCGGCAAGTCGCGACCAACCAGCAACTCTTCGAGTTGAGCGCGACGCTCGGCATTGGCGCACGGGATGACGAAACGCAGCCCCGGGCGCATGGCCCGCAGACGCTCGGCCGTATCCAGGAACAGCGCACCGAGACGGCCGACTTCGCCACCGCGACTGCCGGGCATCAACGCGACCAGCGGCCCGTCGGGCAAACCGAGTTCGGCACGCGCTGCGGCGCGATCGGCCTGCAACGGAATGGTATCGGCCAGCGTATGACCGACGAACCGCACTGGCACGCCCTTCTCTTCGTAAAATTTTGCTTCGAACGGCAACAGGGTGAGCATCAGATCGCAGCCTTCGCGAATCTTCAGCACACGCTTCTGGCGCCACGCCCACACCGAAGGGCTGACGTAATGCACGGTCTTGATCCCGGCCTGACGCAGCTTGAGTTCGATGTTGAGGTTGAAATCGGGAGCGTCGATGCCGATGAACACATCCGGTTTCTCGGCGATCAGCGTGGCGATCAGGTCCTTGCGGCGCTTGAGCAGCTCGCGCAGCCGCCCGAGCACTTCCACCAGCCCCATGACCGACAGACGTTCCATGGGGAAATAGGACGTCAGGCCCTCGGCCTGCATCAACGGGCCACCAACACCGATGAACTCGACTGCCGGGTGTTGCGCCTTGAGGGCGCGCATGAGGCCGGCGCCCAGAATGTCACCGGAAGCTTCGCCCGCCACCAGCGCAATACGCAGACTGGCCATGATCAGCGGGTGATGCCGCGAGTCGACGACTGGATCGAGTCACGAAACAGCGCAACTTCCGGGAACTGCGCAGCAGGTTCGGCCAATTCGGCCAACGCTTGCTCCACGGTCAGGCCCTGGCGATACACGGTCTTATAAGCGCGGCGCAGCGCGTGAATCGCATCTTCGCTGAAACCACGACGGCGCATGCCTTCGAAGTTCATGCTGCGCGCTTCGGCCGGGTTGCCGAACACGGTGACGAACGCCGGAACGTCCTTGCCGATGGCAGTGCCCATGCCGGAAAAACTGTGGGCGCCGATGTGGCAGTACTGATGCACCAGGGTGAAACCGGAAAGGATCGCCCAATCGTCAACATGGACATGCCCGGCCAACGCGGTGTTGTTGACCAGGATGCAGTGGTTGCCGATGACGCTGTCATGCCCGATGTGGGCATAGGCCATGATCAGGTTGTGATCGCCCAGCGTGGTTTCCGAACGGTCCTGCACGGTGCCACGGTGAATCGTCACGCCTTCGCGAATGACGTTGTGATCACCGATCACCAGACGGGTTTCTTCGCCTTTGTACTTCAGATCCGGCGTGTCTTCGCCTACCGAGGAAAACTGGTAGATGCGGTTGTGCTTGCCGATGCGGGTCGGGCCTTTGAGGACCACATGCGGCCCGATCACGGTACCCTCGCCGATTTCCACACCTGCGCCGACGATCGACCACGGGCCGACCTCGACGCCGTCAGCCAGAACGGCCGACGGATCGATGATTGCGCGAGGGTCAATCAAACTCATAGCTTGCGTTCCGCACAGATGATTTCAGCCGAGCAGACTGGCTTGCCGTCGACCGAAGCCTGGCATTCGAATTTCCAGATCTGGCGCTTGCAGCTGATGAACTTGGCTTCCAGGATCAACTGGTCACCCGGCAGCACCGGCTGACGGAAACGCAGCTTGTCGGAACCGACGAAGTAGTAAAGGGTGCCATCGGCCGGTTTCACGTCGAGCATTTTGAAACCGAGGATCCCGGCAGCCTGGGCCATCGCTTCGATGATCAGTACGCCCGGCATGATCGGGTGCGCCGGGAAGTGGCCGTTGAAGAATGGCTCATTGATGCTGACATTCTTGTAGGCGCGAATGCGCTTGCCTTCAGTGTCCAGTTCCACCACCCGGTCCACCAGCAGGAACGGGTAACGGTGAGGCAGGTATTCGCGAATCTCGTTGATGTCCATCATTTCGGGGGGAAGCCTATGTAAAGATTGGGAGCGCGACTGACGCGCACTCCTCTAGCAAATCAAGGAGGCAGTCTAGAGGCTGTGCACACTTGATATGGAAATGGTATCAGCCATCAGATGAAGCATTGCTGCCGGGGGTCACTTCCCCGACGCGCTTTTCCAGCTGCTTCAAACGTCGCGCGAGGTCATCGAGCTGACGGATGCGGGCCGCGCTTTTGCGCCATTCGGCCGCCGGTTGCATGGCTGTGCCGGAAGAATAGGCGCCTGGCTCGGTAATCGAGTGGGTCACCATGGTCATCCCGGTCAGGAAAACGTTGTCGCAAATATCGATGTGCCCCACCAGGCCGACACCACCGGCGAGCATGCAGTGCTTGCCGATTTTGGTGCTGCCGGAGATACCGACACAGGCCGCCATGGCGGTGTGATCACCGACCTGGACGTTGTGCGCGATCTGGATCTGGTTGTCGAGTTTTACGCCGTTGCCGATCACGGTATCCGCCAGCGCGCCACGGTCGATTGCAGTGTTCACGCCGATCTCGACATCGTCGCCGATGGTCACGCCGCCGATCTGGGCGATCTTTTGCCAGATACCTTTCTCGTTGGCAAAACCGAAGCCTTCACCACCGAGAACGGCACCGGACTGGATCACTACACGCTTGCCGATGCGCACGTCGTGGTACAGCGTCACCCTCGGAGCGAGCCAGCCGCCCTCGCCGATTTCACTGCGGGCACCGATGACGCAATGGGCGCCCAGGGTGACCTGCGCACCGATGCGCGCACCGGCCTCAATCACCACAAACGGACCGATGCTGGCGCTTGGATCAACCACCGCATCCGGTGCAATCACCGCCGTGGGATGAACACCCGCAGTGGCTTTCGGTTTGGGATCGAACAGATGGGAGATACGGGCGTAAGCCAGATAAGGATCCGGCACCACCAGCGCGTTACCGACAAAACCTTCGGCATCGGCTTCCTTGAGCAACAGCGCAGCCGCCTGGGAACTTGCCAGGTATTTGCGATATTGAGGATTTGCCAGAAAGCTCAACTGAGCTGGGCCAGCCTCCTGCAAGGTGGCTAGCCCAGTAATTTGCGTCTCGGGGTCGCCACGCAGGGTGGCGCCGAGGAACTCGGCCAACTGGCCGAGCTTGATAGTCACGGTCATGGGTTACTTCAGCTGATTCATGCGCTCGATAACCTGGCGCGTGATGTCGTACTGTGGTTTGACATCGATCACTGCGCCACGCTCGAACACCAGGTCAAAGCCACCTTTTTTGATGACTTCTTCCACTGCGCTATCCAGTTTCGGCTTCAGTTGCTTGAGCATTTCGCGGTCGGCAACTGCCTTGGCTTCGTTCAGCTCCTTGGACTGGAACTGGAAGTCACGGGCCTTTTGCTTGAATTCCAGCTCCAGACGCTCACGCTCGCCCTGCTGCATCTTGTCGCCACCGGCCATCAGACGGTCCTGAATGCCCTTGGCGCTGCTTTCCAGCGTCTTGAGTTTGGTCAGTTGCGGACCGAACTTCTTCTCGGCATCCACGGCGTATTTCTTGGCCGCGTCGGATTCCAGCAATGCCATCTGATAGTTCAGAACGGCGATTTTCATGTCGGCGAACGCCGGGCCTGCCACCAGTACGGAGGCCAGGAGAACCAATTGAGTCAACTTACGCACGATGCACTCCTACAAAATCCATTGTCGTTATCTTGGGTCAGACGCTTAGAACGTCTGGCCGAGGGAGAATTGGAACACTTGAGTTTCAGCGTTATCCGGTTTTTTGACCGGCATCGCCAGAGCAAAACTCAGAGGACCCAGTGCGGTGACCCAGGTCACACCCACACCAACGGAACTGGCCATGTTGCTCAGGCTGATGTCGTTACACTTGGTGTTGGACGTCGAGCCATTTGCGTTGGTGGTGTCCTTGCACTGCGAATCGAAAACGTTACCCACGTCCCAGAATACCGAGGTACGCAAGGAGCGTTGATCCTTGACGAACGGCAGCGGGAACAGAACCTCGGCACCGCCCTGGATCAGGACGTTACCACCGAACGGCAGCGGATCCTGATCCGGGTCAACCGAAGTACCCGGGTTGGTACCACGACTCGGAGTACTGCGCGGCCCCAGAGTACTGTCCTTGAAGCCACGTACCGAGTTGAAACCACCAGCATAGTAGTTTTCATAGAACGGCAAGCCGTCGGTCGAACCATAACCGTCGCCATAACCCAGCTCGGTGTGCAGACGCAGGGTGTAGTTTTCGGTGATCGGCTGGAACAACTGACCACGGTAGTCGAGTTTGTAGAACGACAGGTCGCTGCCCGGAATCGTGGTTTCCAGCGTCAGGCTCTGCGAACGACCACGGGTCGGCAGTACGCCCTTGTTCAGGGTCGATTCGGACCAGCCGGCAGACGCCTTGAAGTTCAGGTACTGATCGCCTTCCTTGTTAACGAAGTCGAAGATCTCGTCAACGGTGTACTGACCGGTCTTGATCTTGTCCTGCTGTGCGGACAGACCGAAGGTCAGACGCGAAGTCTCGCTGATCGGATAGCCAACGTTGACGCCGGCACCCAGGCTGTCTACCGCATAGCTGGCTACGTCGATGTTGAGATCTTTGTAGTCGGTGGTGCGATAGAACGCGTTGTAACCCAGACTCACGCCATCGGCGGTCCAGTAGGGGTCAACGTAGCCGAAGTTGTAACGGCTCTGGTATTCACTGCGGGTCAGGCCCACGCTCACACGGTTACCGGTACCCAGGAAGTTGTTCTGGGTGATCGAACCACCGAGGATCAGACCGGCGCTCTGGGCGAAACCGACGCTGGCGGTGATCGAACCGGAAGCTTGCTCTTCAACGGCGTAGTTCACGTCAACCTGGTCGTCGACACCCGGAACGGCCGGCGTCTCGACGTTCACTTCCTTGAAGAAGCCCAGACGCTCAAGACGGGTCTTGGACTGGTCGATCAGGTAGGTCGAAGCCCAGCCACCTTCCATCTGACGCATTTCACGACGCAGCACTTCGTCCTCGGACTTGGTGTTGCCGCGGAAGTTGATGCGATTGACGTAGGCACGCTTGCCCGGATCGACGGCGAACAGGATGTCCACAGTGTGATCGTCGTCATGCGGCTGAGGTACGCCGTTGACGTTGGCGAAGGTGTAACCCTCGTTACCCAGACGGCGAGTGATCAGTTCGGAAGTGGTGGTCATCAGCTTGCGCGAGAAAACCTGGCCTTTTTGCACCAGCAACAGCGACTTGACCTGGTCTTCAGGCACTTTCAGGTCACCGCTGAGCTTGACGTCACGAACGGTGTACTTCTCGCCTTCGGTGATGTTGACGGTGATGTAGACGTGCTTCTTGTCCGGGGTGATGGACACCTGGGTCGAAGCGATATCCATGTTGATGTAGCCACGGTCCAAGTAGTAGGAACGCAGGCGCTCCAGGTCACCGGAGAGTTTTTCACGGGCGTACTTGTCGTCGTTCTTGAAGAACGACAGCCAGTTGGTGGTTTTCAGCTCGAACAGGTCGATCAGATCGTCATCAGGGAAGACCGTGTTACCCACCACGTTGATGTGCTGGATGGCAGCCACGGTGCCTTCGTTGATCTTCACTTTCAGCGCCACACGGTTACGCGGCTGCGAAACCACTTCGGTATCGACGGTCGCCGAGTAACGGCCCTGGGCAACGTACTGACGCTGCAGCTCGTTACGGACACCTTCGAGGGTGGCGCGCTGAAAGATTTCACCTTCGGACAGACCGGACTGCTTGAGGCCTTTCATCAGGTCTTCGGTGGAGATCGCCTTGTTGCCTTCGATCTCGATACTCGCGACCGACGGACGCTCGACGACCGTGATCACCAGTACGTTGCCTTCGCGGCCCAGCTGGATATCTTGAAAGAAACCGGTTTTGAACAACGCACGAGTGGATTCCACCAGGCGACGATCATCCGCCTGCTCGCCGACGTTCAACGGCAAGGCACCAAAGACGCTACCCGCGGAGACCCGCTGGAGGCCATTGACGCGAATATCAGAGATAGTGAAGGACTCGGCGTGAACTTCGGCGATCATCAATACGGTGAGAACCGCAGTTAGCAGCAGACGTTTCATGAAGTCCTTTCTTATTCCAACTGGCAATAAACAAACTGCCGCAAAATGCGGCAGATTCGCAATTCAGCGAAGCTTTACAGTCGACCCAGATCATTGACCAGAGCAAGCAACATCACTCCGACCACCAAACTGATACCGATCTGCACCCCCCAACCTTGCACCCGATCCGACAAGGGGCGACCACGCACCCACTCAATCAGATAAAACAACAAATGCCCCCCATCCAGTACAGGAATGGGCAGCAAATTCAGAACCCCCAGGCTAATACTCAGATAAGCAAGGAAATTCAGGAAATCAGCAACGCCCGACTGGGCAGAAGCGCCCGCCACTTTAGCAATGGTTATCGGCCCACTCAAGTTTTTTACCGAGAGCTCGCCAAACAGCATTTTCTTCAGTGAGTCCAGCGTCAGGATGCTCATGGTCCAGGTACGCCGGGCACCCTCGCCAATTGCGGCCAACGGGCCATAACTGACCTCGCGGATCATTTCCGGCGGCCAGTCCACAGCTTTCACGCCAGCACCCAGATAACCGCTCGGCGCCTTGCTTTCGCCACGCGCAGCCAAGGTCACCGGGACGTCGATTTGAGCACCGTCGCGCTCGACGCGCAGCAAGATTTTGGTATCAGGACGCGTACGAACGGTATCGACCACTTGCTGCCAGTCACCCAGCGCCTGGCCATCGAGCGACAACAGGCGGTCGCCGGTTTTCAGACCGGCGGCCTGCGCCGGACCTTTTGGATCGAGCTCGGCCAGCACCGGCGGCAACGCCGGGCGCCATGGGCGAATACCCAGCGAGCGAATCGGATCGGGTTCATCGGCGCCTTTGAGCCAGTGATCCAGCGCCAGTTCGCGCGGCGTGTCAGCGGTAGAGCCCTGCTCGCGCACGAGCAATTGCAGGGAACCGCTTTCCCCAAGACGACGGACCAACTGCAAATTGACGGCCGCCCAGCCGGAAGTCGGCTCGCCATCGATGGCAACGATCTCCTGACCGGCATTCAAACCGGCCTTGGCCGCGATGCTGCCGGACTCGACGGCACCGATGACCGGACGGATCTGCTCACTGCCGAGCATCGCCAGCACCCAGAAAAACACCAGGGCCAGCAGGAAGTTGGCGATCGGTCCCGCCGCGACAATAGCGATGCGCTGGCGAACCGATTTGCGATTGAAGGATTGATGAAGCTGATCGGCCGGTACTTCGCCCTCACGCTCATCGAGCATTTTGACGTAGCCACCCAGCGGAATCGCGGCGACGACAAATTCGGTGCCCTGCTTGTCGTGCCAGCGCAACAACGGCATGCCGAAGCCAACGGAAAAACGCAGAACCTTGACGCCACAGCGACGCGCGACCCAGAAGTGGCCGAATTCGTGAAAGGTGACCAGCACACCCAAAGCGATCAGGGTGCCGGCAATCATATAGAGCGCGCTCATCTACTTTCTCCGCAATCCTGTTCAGTGCCGCGTGACGCCATGGTTCTGCAACGGCTATCGGCCGTGACGATTCAGCCACTGTTCGGCCAGAATCCGCGCTTTCGCGTCCGCGGTAAACACCGCGTCCAGATCCTCAAGCGCAACCACTGGCTCGAGGTTCAGCACGTCCTCGATGATACTCGCGATTTCCAGATAACCAACGCGTCCGTCGAGAAACGCCGCGACTGCCACTTCGTTGGCCGCATTGAGCATGGCCGGCGCACTGTTGCCGGCCTCCGCCGCCTGCCGCGCCAGGCGCAGACAAGGGAAGCGCTGTTCGTCCGGCGCCTCGAAATCCAGGCGCGCAACGGCAAACAGATCCAGCGGCGCCACACCCGAGTCGATCCGCTCAGGCCAGGCCAATGCGTTGGCAATCGGCGTGCGCATGTCAGGGTTGCCCAACTGCGCCAATACCGAGCCATCCACATAGTCGACCAGCGAGTGAATCACACTCTGCGGATGAATCACCACCACGACCTGCGACGGCTTGGCGTCGAACAGCCAGCAGGCCTCGATCAACTCCAGGCCCTTGTTCATCATGCTGGCCGAGTCCACCGAGATCTTGCGACCCATCGACCAGTTCGGGTGCGCACACGCCTGATCAGGCGAAACATGCGCCAGCTCGCTCATCGGCGTCTGCCGGAAAGGACCGCCCGAAGCCGTCAGCAGAATCCGCCGCACGCCGACCGCACCCAGCCCGCGGGCAAAATCCTGCGGCATGCACTGGAAGATCGCGTTGTGCTCGCTGTCGATCGGCAGCAACACCGAACCGCTCTTGTGCACGGCCTGCATGAACAGCGCGCCGGACATCACCAGCGCTTCTTTGTTGGCCAGAAGGATTTTCTTCCCGGCCTCTACTGCTGCCAGGGTCGGGCGCAGGCCCGCGGCACCGACGATGGCGGCCATCACAGCATCAACTTCAGGGGCGGAGGCGACCTGGCACAGCCCCTCCTCCCCGACCAATACGCGAGTGGACAGGCCAGCAGCCCGCAGGTCGTCCTGCAAGCCACGCGCCGCCGCCACTTCAGGCACCACCGCAAACTGCGGCACATGCCGAACGCACAAGGCCAGCAACTCGCTCAGGCGGGTAAAGCCGCTCAGGGCGAAAACCTGATAACGCTCGGGATGCCGAGCGATGACGTCCAGGGTGCTCAGGCCAATCGAACCGGTCGCCCCCAGAACAGTAATCTGTTGCGGGCGGCTCACGGTGCAGCCATCCACAGCAGTACGGCAAAAATCGGGATCGCAGCGGTCAGGCTGTCGATGCGATCAAGCACACCGCCATGACCGGGCAGCAGGTTGCTGCTGTCCTTGATGCCGGACTGGCGCTTGAACATGCTTTCGGTGAGGTCGCCCACCACAGAAATGAATACGATCAATGCAGCGCCGATCAGGCCCTTGAGCAGTTCGGCCACGGTCCAGTCACGCACCAGGCCGACGATCGCGGTGATCACCAGACTCAGCGCCAGACCACCATAAACGCCTTCCCAGCTCTTACCCGGGCTGACTTGCGGCGCCAGCTTGCGCTTGCCGAAAGCACGGCCGGAGAAATAGGCACCGATGTCGGCCCCCCAGACCAGCACCATCACCGCCATGATCAGCCAGTTACCCAGCGGGTACTGTTTGATCTGCACCAGCCCTTGCCAGGCCGGCAACAGGATCAGCAAGCCGATCACCAGTTTGGTGGCCGCCGTGGACCAGTGCTCGCTCGAACGCGGGTACGTCAGGACCAGGTACGTCGCCACCGCCCACCACAACACCGAAGCGCCCAACACCCAAGGGGCGAGGCCCGGCAGGACGTACATGACGAACAGCATCAGCGCGACGACAGCGGCAAAGCCGACACGGAACGACTGCGCGGTAAAGCCCGCCAGGCGTGCCCATTCCCAGGCGCCCAGGCTCACGACCAGACCGATGAACAGCGCAAAACCGGAGCCTTCGAGCAGGAAAAACCCGCACAAAGCGATCGGCAGCAGGATCAGCGCAGTGATGATTCGTTGTTTAAGCATTAAACCCGGGCTCCAGCTTCGACCTGTTCGCTCGTTTTACCGAAGCGACGCTGGCGCGAAGCGAAATCGGCCAGCGCGGTGCGCATGGCTTCGTGTTTGAAGTCCGGCCAGAACAGGTCGGAGAAGTACAACTCGGCATACGCCAGTTGCCACAGCAGGAAGTTGCTGATGCGATGCTCGCCACCGGTGCGGATGCACAGGTCCGGCAACGGCAGGTCGCCGGTGGCCAGACAGGTTTGCAGCAGATCCGGTGTGATGTCTTCCGGACGCAGATGCCCGGCCTGAACTTCACGCGCCAGACGCTGCGCCGCCTGGGCAATATCCCACTGACCGCCGTAGTTGGCGGCGATCTGCAGGATGAAGCGGTTGGCACCGGCGGTCATGGCTTCCGCTTCGCGCATCGCTGCCTGAAGCTCAGGATGGAAACGCGAGCGATCGCCAATGATGCGCAAGCTGATGTTGTTGTCGTTCAGACGCTTGGCCTCACGACGCAGCGCCTTGAAGAACAGATCCATCAAGGCGCTGACTTCATCGGCCGGGCGCTGCCAGTTTTCACTGGAGAAGGCGAACAGGGTGAGCACTTCGACCTTGGCCTCAGCGCACACCTCGATCACTGCCCGCACAGCATCCACGCCGGCCTTATGCCCGGCGACACCCGGCATAAAGCGTTTTTTCGCCCAGCGATTATTGCCATCCATGATGATCGCGACATGGCGCGGCACCGCGGACGGCGCAGACTGCTTGGTCTTGTCCATTAAAAGCTCGACCCTTATACGGCCATCAGGTCTTTTTCTTTCTCGTCCGTGGCCTTGGTGATCTGGGCCTCGGATTCCTTGGTCAGCTTATCGATATCAGCGATGGCACGACGCTCTTCGTCTTCACTGATTTCCTTGTCCTTGACCAGCTTTTTAAGCTCACCCAATGCGTCACGACGAATGTTGCGCACGGCAACGCGCGCATCTTCCGCTGCGCTACGAGCCTGCTTGGTGAAGCCCTTGCGCGTTTCCTCGGTGAGGGCAGGCATCGGGATCAAAAGCAACTCACCCAGGTTGGTCGGATTGAGGTTCAGACCGGCGCTCTGGATCGCCTTGTCGACGGCAGCGAGCATGTTGCGCTCGAAGGCCACGACTTGCAGGGTACGCGAATCTTTCACGGTGACGTTGGCCACGCTGCTCAGCGGGGTGTCAGTGCCGTAGTAAGGCACCATGACGCTGCCGAGGATGCTCGGGTGAGCCTTGCCGGTACGAATCTGGCCGAACGCGTGGTTCAGAGATTCCAGGGATTTCTGCATACGCGCTTGGGCGTCTTTCTTGATTTCGTTGATCATTGTTGGCCTTCCTCGATCAAAGTCCCTTCAGCGCCGCCGTGCACAATGTTCAGCAGGGCGCCGGGCTTGTTCATGTTGAATACGCGCAGCGGCATCTTGTGATCGCGGCACAGGCAGATAGCAGTCAGATCCATTACACCCAGCTTGCGATCCAGCACTTCATCATAAGTCAGATGATCGAACTTCTCGGCATGCGGGTCTTTGAACGGGTCTGCGGTGTAAACGCCATCAACCTTGGTCGCTTTCAGCACGACGTCGGCATCGATTTCGATGGCACGCAGGCAGGCTGCCGAATCCGTGGTAAAGAACGGATTACCGGTACCGGCGGCGAAGATCACCACGTCCTTGGAGTTCAGGTGGCGCATGGCTTTGCGGCGATCATAGTGATCGGTCACGCCAACCATGGAAATGGCCGACATCACGATGGCTGAGATATTGGCACGTTCCAGCGCATCGCGCATGGCCAGGGCGTTCATCACAGTGGCCAGCATGCCCATGTGGTCGCCTGTCACCCGATCCATGCCAGCCTTGCTCAAGGCCTCGCCACGGAACAGGTTGCCACCGCCGATCACCAGACCGACCTGTACGCCGATACCGACCAGTTGGCCGACTTCCAGCGCCATCCGATCCAGCACTTTTGGATCGATCCCGAACTCTTCCGAGCCCATCAGGGCCTCGCCGCTAAGCTTGAGTAGAATGCGTTTATAGCGAGCCTGATAACCACTGCCCTGCTGAGCCATTGCCAATCTCTCCTGCGGCGTATTTAAAAAATTCTGTGCAAGCTGTTTTACAGCTGCCGTTCACTCTAGCTTGGCGCTGCTTCAGCGCCATCGGAACCTGGCTTTGTAATTCAGTTCCCAGTGGAAACCAATTAAAAAATGGTAACCCCATCTGAAAAGAGGCTGCGCGCGTGAGCGGGCAGCCTCTTTCGGGCGACAGTTGAAAAACCGTCTTATTGCTTGGCGGCAGCCAGCTGGGCAGCAACTTCTTCAGCGAAGTTGTCGACCGGCTTCTCGATGCCTTCGCCTACTTTGAAGTAGGTGAAGGAAACGATTTCTGCGCCGCCTTTCTTGGCCAGCTCGCCAACCTTGATTTCAGGGTTCTTGACGAACGCCTGCTCAACCAGGCTTGCTTCTGCCAGGAACTTGCTGATACGGCCTTTGACCATGTTCTCAACAATGTTTTCTGGCTTGCCTTTGATCTTTTCTTCGTTCAGCTGCAGGAACACAGCTTTTTCACGCTCGATCGCTTCAGCCGAAACTTGCGAAGGCAGCAGGAACTCAGGGTTGCTGGCAGCTACGTGCATCGCGATGTCTTTGGCCAGCTCGACGTCACCGCCTTTCAGAGCCACAACGACACCGATCTTGTTGCCGTGCAGGTACGAACCTACAACGTCACCTTCGATACGGGCCAGACGACGGATGTTGACGTTCTCGCCTACTTTGGCAACCAGTGCTTCGCGAGCAGCTTCTTGCGAAGCGATCAGCGGAGCAGCGTCGGTCAGCTTGTCAGCGAAAGCTTTTTCAACGCTGGCAGCGACGAAGTTTTTGAAGTCGTCTTGCAGAGCCAGGAAGTCGGTCTGCGAGTTCACTTCCAGGATAACGGCAGCTTTACCGTCGTCCTTGATTGCGATTGCGCCTTCAGCGGCAACGTTGCCAGCCTTTTTCGCAGCCTTGATCGCGCCCGAAGCACGCATGTCATCAATGGCTTTTTCGATGTCGCCGTCAGCCTTTTCCAGGGCTTTCTTGCAGTCCATCATGCCTTCGCCGGTACGCTCGCGCAGTTCTTTAACCAACGCTGCAGTAATTGCTGCCATTTTCAAATTCCTCTTGGATAGGTTTTCAACCATTCCACCCGATCGAACGGGCGTTCAATTCTTCCCGAAACACCTTGTAGCTGCTGCACGTTACAAATGCAGGAGGTGCGCTGCCACAAGTGGGCGCCAACAAACGGTTTTCGAGGTGGCAAAAAGGGGGCCAAGCCCCCTTTTTGCTTACTGAGTCAACGCCAGGGCGTCGATTACTCAGCTGCAGCCTGAGTTTCTTCAGCTGCGAATTCAACAGTGCCGCCAGCAACATTGTTGCGACCACGGATCACTGCGTCAGCCATCGAACCCATGTACAGCTGGATAGCGCGGATTGCGTCATCGTTGCCTGGGATGATGTAGTCAACGCCTTCCGGGCTGCTGTTGGTATCGACAACGCCGATGACCGGGATGCCCAGCTTGTTGGCTTCGGTGATCGCGATGCGCTCGTGGTCAACGTCGATCACAAACAGTGCGTCTGGCAGACCGCCCATGTCCTTGATGCCGCCCAGCGAACGATCCAGCTTTTCCAGGTCACGGGAGCGCATCAGCGCTTCTTTCTTGGTCAGCTTGGCGAAAGTACCGTCTTCGGCTTGAACTTCAAGGTCACGCAGACGCTTGATGGAAGCACGAATGGTTTTGAAGTTGGTCAGCATGCCGCCCAACCAGCGGTGATCGACGTACGGCGAACCGCAACGTGCTGCTTCTTCAGCAACGATCTTGCCAGCGGAACGCTTGGTGCCGACGAACAGAATCTTGTTTTTGCCCTGGGCCAGACGCTCTACGAAAGTCAGAGCTTCGTTGAACATTGGCAGGGTTTTTTCAAGGTTGATGATGTGAATCTTGTTACGCGCGCCGAAAATGTACTTACCCATTTTCGGATTCCAGTAACGGGTTTGGTGACCGAAGTGCACACCGGCCTTCAGCATATCGCGCATGTTGACTTGGGACATGATAGTTCCTTAATAAGTCGGGTTTGGCCTCCACGTATCCCAATGACCAACCAGTGGCATAAAGCCAAAAGCACCCAGGTCATCGTGTCGACACGTGTGTGGATTTAAGCTTTTCGGGGTATCCCCGGAAAGCGGCGCATTTTATACCACAGGGTGCACAGAAACGGAACCCGGAATCTGCAATCGCACCAGGGACATGGGCGCAGCCCCCTTGGAATCGCCTTCAAGCGCATCATTGTATAGACAGACGCGATGCACGCAGGCGCGGATTTGCTCCTTTCGTCTGGTAGAATCGCGTTTTTCAGGGTCGCAAATCCCACACCTGCCACCCTATCCGTATCAGCAAGCGCCGCCGAGCGCAGAGAGAGCCTGTATGACCGTCAACCTCAAAACCCCCGAGGACATCGCTGGCATGCGTGTCGCCGGCAAACTGGCCGCCGATGTGCTGGAAATGATTGCCGAACACGTCAAACCGGGCGTGACCACCGATCAACTGAACCAGATCTGCCACGACTACATCGTCAACGTGCAGCAGGCCATCCCTGCGCCGCTCAACTACAAAGGCTACCCGAAGTCGATCTGCACCTCGATCAATCACGTCGTCTGCCACGGCATTCCGAATGACAAGCCGCTGAAGAATGGCGACACCCTGAACATCGACGTCACCGTGATCAAGGACGGCTACCACGGCGACACCAGCCGCATGTTCCACGTTGGCGAAGTGCCGGTCTGGGCCGAACGCCTGTCGCAGGTCACTCAGGAATGCATGTACAAGGCGATCGAAATCGTCAAACCTGGCTGCCGCCTCGGCGACATCGGTGAGATCATCCAGAAGCACGCGGAAAAGAACGGTTTCTCGGTGGTTCGCGAGTTCTGCGGCCACGGCATCGGCAAGGTGTTCCACGAAGAGCCGCAGATCCTGCATTACGGTCGCGCCGGCACCGGCATGGAACTGAAGGCCGGCATGACCTTCACCATCGAACCGATGATCAACCAGGGCAAGGCCGACACCAAGGTATTGGGCGACGGCTGGACCGCCATCACCAAGGACCGCAAGCTCTCGGCGCAGTGGGAACACACCCTGCTGGTGACCGACACCGGCTACGAGATCTTCACCCTGCGCGCCGACGACACCATCCCGCGCGTCTCGGCCTGATCCCAAGAACGCTCCCAGCCCTATAGAAGGAAAGCCAATCGATGCCGCAGGTGGATCCCGAACTCTTCGACCGCGGCCAGTTCCAGGCTGAACTGGCCCTGAAAGCGAGTCCCATCGCGGCGTTCAAGAAGGCGATCCGCCAGGCGCGCGAGGTTCTCGACACGCGTTTTCGCAGCGGCCGCGACATCCGCCGACTGATCGAAGACCGTGCATGGTTCGTCGACAACATCCTGCAAAAAGCCTGGGAGCAGTTCAACTGGAGCGAAGACGCCGATATCGCACTGGTCGCGGTCGGCGGCTACGGCCGTGGTGAGTTGCACCCCTATTCCGACATCGACCTGCTGATCCTGCTGGACAGCGCCGATCACGAAGTCTTCCGCGATTCCATCGAGCGTTTTCTGACGCTGCTGTGGGACATCGGCCTGGAAGTCGGTCAGAGCGTACGCTCGGTCGACGAATGCGCCGAAGAGGCCCGCGCCGACCTGACGGTGGTCACCAACCTGATGGAAAGCCGCACCATCTGCGGCCCCGAACGCCTGCGCCAGCGCATGCTCGATGTCACCAGCACCGCGCACATGTGGCCGGCCAAGGAGTTTTTCCTGGCCAAACGCGCCGAGCAAAAGGCCCGTCACCACAAGTACAACGACACCGAATACAACCTGGAACCCAACGTCAAAGGCTCGCCCGGTGGCCTGCGGGATATCCAGACGATTCTGTGGGTGGCCCGGCGTCAGTACGGCACCCTGAACCTGCGCGCCCTCGCCGGTGAAGGTTTCCTGGTCGAGAGCGAAAACGCCCTGTTGGCGTCGTCCCAGGAATTCCTCTGGAAAGTGCGTTACGCCCTGCACATGCTCGCCGGGCGCTCGGAAGACCGCCTGTTGTTCGATCATCAACGGACCATCGCCGGCCTGCTCGGCTTTGAAGGCGACGACGCCAAACAGGCCGTCGAAAACTTCATGCAGCAGTACTTCCGCGTGGTCATGAGCATCGCCCAACTCAGCGACCTGATCATCCAGCACTTCGAGGAAGTCATCCTCGCCCCGGAAGACGAAGCACCGCCGCAGCCGATCAACTCGCGCTTCCAGTTGCACGACGGCTACATCGAGGCACGGAACGACAACGTGTTCCGCCGCACACCGTTCGCCATGCTCGAGATCTTCGTGCTGATGGCCCAGCAGCCGGAAATCAAAGGCGTACGCGCTGACACCATTCGTCTGCTGCGCGAGAACCGGCACCTGATCGACGACAACTTCCGCAACGATATCCGCAACACCAGCCTGTTCATCGAGCTGTTCAAGTGCAAGATCGGCGTGCACCGCAACCTGCGCCGGATGAACCGCTACGGCATCCTCGGGCGCTACCTGCCGGAATTCGGTTTCATCGTCGGGCAGATGCAGCACGACCTGTTCCACATCTATACGGTCGATGCGCACACGCTGAACCTGATCAAACACCTGCGTAAGTTGCAATACACCCAGGTGTCGGAAAAATTCCCGTTGGCCGCCAAGCTCATGGCCAAACTGCCCAAGCCTGAACTGATCTACATGGCCGGTCTGTACCACGACATCGGCAAGGGCCGGCATGGCGATCACTCGGACATCGGCGCAGTCGATGCCGAAGCGTTCTGCCAGCGCCATCAGTTGCCCCTGTGGGACAGCCGCCTGATCGTCTGGCTGGTGCAGAACCACCTGGTGATGTCGACCACCGCACAGCGCAAGGATCTGTCCGATCCGCAGGTGATCCACGATTTCGCCCAGATCGTCAGCGACGAGACCCGTCTGGACTACTTGTATGTGCTGACCGTGGCCGACATCAACGCCACCAACCCGACCCTATGGAATTCGTGGCGCGCCAGCCTGCTGCGCCAGCTCTACACCGAGACCAAACGCGCTCTGCGCCGTGGCCTGGAAAATCCGGTGGATCGCGAAGAGCAGATCCGCCAGACCCAGAGTGCGGCGCTGGACATCCTCGTGCGCGGCGGCACCGATCCGGACGACGTCGAGCAGTTGTGGGCGCAGTTGGGCGATGACTATTTCCTGCGTCACACCGCCGGCGACGTGGCCTGGCACAGTGACGCGATCCTGCAGCAGCCGGCCGATGGCGGTCCGCTGGTGCTGATCAAGGAAACCACCCAGCGCGAGTTCGAAGGTGGCACGCAGATCTTCATCTACGCCCCGGACCAGCACGATTTCTTCGCCGTGACCGTGGCCGCGATGGACCAGCTCAACCTGAACATTCACGACGCCCGGGTCATCACTTCGAGCAGCCAGTTCACCCTCGACACCTACATCGTGCTCGACACCGACGGCGACTCGATCGGCGACAACCCGGCGCGGGTCAAACAGATTCGCGACGGCCTGACCGAAGCACTGCGCAATCCGGACGATTACCCGACAATCATCCAGCGCCGGGTGCCGCGCCAGCTCAAGCACTTCGCCTTCGCGCCGCAGGTGACGATCCATAACGACGCTCAGCGTCCGGTGACAGTGCTGGAACTGACGGCACCGGATCGCCCGGGCCTGCTGGCACGGATCGGCGGGATCTTCCTCGAGTTCGACCTGTCGCTGCAGAACGCCAAGATTGCGACCCTGGGCGAACGCGTAGAAGACGTGTTCTTCATCACCGACGCCCACAACCAGCCGCTCTCCGACCCGCTGCTGTGCAGTCGCCTGCAGGACGCAATCGTCGAGCAACTGAGCGTCAATCAGGAACCGGATATCAAGCTTTCGCGCATCAGTATTTGATCCAGCAACTTCCCCCCTGTGGGAGCGGGCTTGCTCGCGAAAGCGGTGTGTCAGGCAACACATCATTCAATGACACACCGCTTTCGCGAGCAAGCCCGCTCCCACATTGAACGAGGCCCCCATGAACAACGCTCTGAACCAGCTCCAGCCCTACCCGTTCGAAAAGCTCCGCGCCCTGCTTGGCACGGTCACGCCGAACCCGGACAAACGCCCGATCGCCCTGTCGATCGGCGAGCCGAAACATCGCTCGCCAAGCTTTGTCGCCGAAGCGCTGGCGAACAATCTGGATCAGATGGCGGTGTATCCGACCACCCTCGGCATCCCGGCCCTGCGCGAAGCCATCGCCGGCTGGTGCGAACGTCGTTTTGGCGTACCGAGCGACTGGATCGATCCGGCGCGCAATGTGCTGCCGGTCAACGGTACCCGCGAAGCGCTGTTCGCTTTCACCCAGACCGTGGTCAACCGTGGCGACGATGCACTGGTGGTCAGCCCGAACCCGTTCTATCAGATCTACGAAGGCGCAGCGTTCCTCGCCGGGGCCAAGCCGCACTACCTGCCTTGCCTGGACGAAAACGGCTTCAACCCGGATTTCGACGCCGTGTCACCGGACATCTGGAAACGCTGCCAGATCCTGTTCCTGTGCTCGCCAGGCAACCCGACCGGCGCGCTGATCCCGGTTGATGTACTGAAAAAACTCATCGCCCTGGCCGACGAATACGACTTTGTGATCGCCGCCGACGAGTGCTACAGCGAACTGTACTTCGACGAACAGACCCCGCCGCCAGGCCTGCTCAGCGCCTGCGTCGAACTGGGCCGCAAGGACTTCAAGCGTTGCGTGGTGTTCCACAGCCTGTCCAAGCGCTCCAACCTGCCGGGCCTGCGCTCCGGTTTCGTCGCCGGTGACGCAGATATCCTCAAAGGTTTCCTGCTGTACCGCACCTACCACGGTTGCGCGATGCCGGTGCAAACCCAAATGGCCAGCGTTGCGGCGTGGAATGACGAAGTGCATGTACGCGCCAACCGTGCGCTGTACCGCGAGAAGTTCGACGCAGTGCTGGCAATTCTCAGCCCGGTGATGGACGTACAGCGTCCGGACGGCAGCTTCTACCTCTGGCCGAACGTGGCCGGTGACGATGCCGCATTCTGCCGCGACCTGTTCGAGCAGGAACATGTGACTGTCGTGCCAGGCTCGTATCTGTCGCGCGAGGTCGACGGCGTGAATCCGGGCGCCGGGCGCGTGCGCATGGCACTGGTTGCGCCTTTGGCTGAATGTGTTGAAGCTGCAGAACGGATCCGCGACTTCATCACCCGCCAACACTGAGTTTTTAATATCCGTGCCAGTCATCTGGCACGGACATACCCCTCAAGTTACATTTAAAACCACTTTACGACTACTCCAGACACTGCCCGAAGCTTAATCTCGCGCAGTGGTTTTTTGCATGCGCGAAATAACCCAAAAAACAAATCAAGGAGCAAGACAAAGCATGGACAACTTTCAATATTGCACGCCGCAAAAACCGGCTAAAGAACTCAAATCCAGCACCCTCAACAACAGCCGAAAAAAACGCTCATTGGTGCACTACGACAAACTTTGGCCAAGCCGACACACTCTGAAAATAGCTTTCATGGATAACCCAACTCCGGAACACAAAGATAAAATCATTGCCGCCGCCGAAAAATGGCTTCCTTATATCAGTTTGAAGTTTGAGTTCGTTGAAGGCGTAGAGGGTGAGATCCGAATCGCCACCGAGGGTGTGGTGAACAGTTCATTTCTGGGTACCGATGCACTGGATATGTTTCCTGACACGCCAACCATGAACCTTGGCATCGACCCCGAACACGAAGACTTCGAGACGGTCGTCATCCACGAGTTTGGCCACGCACTCGGCGCGATGCACGAACACCAGCACCCCAAGGCGCAAATCCCCTGGAATAAAGAAAATGTTTACAACTACTACCAGAACAGACCGATGAATCCACTGTCGCGAGGCGAAGTTGACGACAATATATTTACGCCTTTTGACGATGCCGACGCGCTTTACTTGCCATACGATCGAAAATCCATCATGCACCATCCTGTTCCCAACAATTTGACGCTTGGCAATTGGGCGAATCCGATCAATCGCGAAATCAGTGATAAAGACAAACAGCTCATGCAGTTGATTTACCC
This sequence comes from Pseudomonas sp. G3-19, assembly GCF_054855875.1. Classification (NCBI taxonomy): domain Bacteria; kingdom Pseudomonadati; phylum Pseudomonadota; class Gammaproteobacteria; order Pseudomonadales; family Pseudomonadaceae; genus Pseudomonas; species Pseudomonas sp. G3-19. Next base: position 5,499,955 of record NZ_JBMPIQ010000003.1, on the reverse strand, counting down.
ACGTTGAATCACATCTTTACCGTGCCAGTTCTGTTGGCACGGTAATCCGTCATAAAATCGTACACATATCCAATTTACCTGCTCAGGCGCAGCAACTAGCATCCTTCATTCAAAGCGACTTTCCGGGAACAACAAGCAACCCGAGAAGTTACATATGACGAACGAAAACATGGATGTTCAGTTATGCACTCAACCCGGCTTCAGCCAAACAAAAAAACCGAAACCACACGCACCTCCCGCAACATCAAATGCACTTCGGAGGTTCAGTAAAATGTGGGCTAAAAACAATCCGGCAAAATTCTGGACTCCCGGCAGCACTCTCCGCATTGCCTTCCTCAACGGTACGCAGGAATTCAAGGACGCGACCATTGCCGCTGCCAGCAACTGGTTGCCGCACATCAACTTGAAATTCGATTTCGTTGAAGGTGAAGTGGGCGACATCCGCATACTCAGTCAGGAAGGAACGTTTTCCTCCCGGATAGGTACGGATGCTCTGCTACATCCCGATGAGCCGACCATGACACTCTGGCCGCATCCGGGTCTGCCACGTTACTTCGCAGCCAATGTCATGCATGAGTTCGGTCACATGCTGGGCGCGGAGCATGAACAGACCAATCCCACGGCAGATATTCCCTGGGACAAGCCAGCCATCTATGCACAATTTGGAATCACCGCCGACCCGGAAGAAGACGACTCCCAGGCCAGCGTGACGCGCAAACGCCTGCACGACTGGTACTTTGACCGCGGCAATCCCGACGAAAGCATTTATTCGGAATACGATCCAAAGTCGATCATGCACTATCGCATCAGCCAGTCCTGGACCATCGGAGACTTCCAGCTCTTCATTAATCTGGATCTCAGCGAAAAGGACAAAATCTTCATGGCAAACGCGTATCCCTGCCCCGCGAGTGAATGAGCGCATCAGGTCCGTGTCGGCTATTTGACCTGCCCCAGATTCGCTTCGCTTAAATCCAGGTCTGCCAAAACCTCGCGCAACACGTCATCACCGATCTGGTGCTGACGACTGAGGCTATACAACTCCAGGCGCTGCGCCCGCAACGCCTTCAAGCGCAAGCGGCGTTCCAGCAGATCCATCTGGAACGCCAGCGCCTGGGCTTCGGCCGAATCATTGAACACGTCGAGCTGATGACGATACTCGGACATGATCCGCGCCTTGAGTTCCGCCGAGAGTGCGGCCTGCGCCGCATCCTGCGGGCCGACCTCTTCGGTTTCCAGCGCATGGATCGCCGCCTCGGCGGTCTTGCGCCAGGCGTCGCGCACTTCTTGACGACGTTTGTCGTCCGGGCTTTTCTCGATGCCGCGCAGCAGCAACGGCAAGGCGATGCAGGCGCAAATCAGCGACAACAGAATCACCCCGGCGGCGATGAAAATCAGCAGATCACGCTCGGGGAACGCCTCGGCCCCCATCAACATCGGCACTGACATCACACCGGCCAGCGTCACCGCCCCGCGCACTCCGCCGACAGTCAGCAACCAGCAGGATCGCGCGGTCGGCACTTGCGTCAGGTCGCCCTTGCCGCGCAACCGTCGCAGCAGCACCGACAGACGCCAGATGCTCTGTACCCAGATAAAGCGCAACAGCACCAGCGCGAGGAAAATCGCCACCACGTCGAGGCCACGGTACAGCAGCGTCGGCCACAACGTCGGCTCGTGGCTGACCACCGCTTTGATGATGTCCGGCAATTGCAGACCCAGCAGCAGAAAGATCAGGCCGTTGAAGGCAAATTCAAGCAGCGACCAGACGCTGCGATTGAGCAGCCGGGTGCTGGTCTGCCGTGGCAACAGATCAAGCCAGCTCTGCATCATCCCCGCCGCGACAGCCGAAAGAATCCCCGATGCACCCAGTCGCTCGGCCAATACATAGGCGGCGAACGGCAGCAGCAACATGAACACCACGTGAGTGGCCGGATCGTCCCAGCCCCGGGCAATCATCCACGCGCGCAAGCGCCCGACCAGCCAGCTCAGCGCGACGCCGACGGCCAAGCCCCCGACCGCCACCAGTACGAACGTCAGGCTAGCATTGGCCAGCGAGAACACCCCGGTCACCGCCGCCACCAAGGCAAACTTGAACGTCACCAGACCCGAGGCATCGTTCATCAACGCCTCGCCTTGCAGGATGTGCATCAGCGGTGTCGGCAAGCGGTTCTGCGAGATCGCCGAGACCGCCACGGCGTCAGTCGGCGAGAGCACGGCGGCCAGCGCGAAGGCCACCGGCAGCGGAATGCTCGGCAACAGCCAGTGAATGAAGTAACCGGCGCCGACCACGGTGAACAGCACCAGGCCAACCGCCAGCGTCAGGATCGGCCCGCGCAGATGCCAGAATTCGCGTTTGGGCATGCGCCAACCGTCGGAAAACAGCAGCGGCGGCAAGAACAGAAACAGGAACAATTCGGGGTCCAGCGCGACGTGCAGGCCCAGTGTCGGCCAGGCCAGCAAGGCACCGGCGGCGATTTGCACGAGGGGCAGCGGCAGCGGGACGACCCGTCCGACCAGCCGCGAAACGCTGACCAGCATCAGCAGGATCAGGACGGTATAAGCGGTTTGCATAAAGCGGAAATCTCAGACAATCGACAGCGTTGAACTGCCATATTAGCTGCTTAGGATGCGTCTGACCGTTGCACCTATGTCGCACGCCCTGTCGCAAATCCCATTGTGGGAGCGGGCTTGCTCGCGAATGCGGTGGGTCATTGAGCAATGATTTCGACTGACACGGCCCTTTCGCGAGCAAGCCCGCTCCCACAGGGTAATCTGCAAGCAGATAAACCTCGGCGCCGCGAAACCGTTTGGTCATGGCATAATCCGACACCATTTTTTTCCAGCACCTGTAAAGGGGGCGATTCCTTGACCGTTTCAAGTAAAACGTTGCACCTTTTCGGCATCAAAGCCTGCGACACCATGAAGAAGGCGCGCACCTGGCTCGATGAACACGCTGTCAGCTACGACTTCCACGATTACAAAACCGCCGGTATCGACCGTGAGCACCTGACCCAATGGTGTGACGAGCACGGCTGGCAAACGGTGTTGAACCGTGCAGGCACGACCTTTCGCAAACTCGACGACGAACGTAAAGCCGATCTCGGCCAGTCGAAAGCCATCGAACTGATGCTCGCTCAACCCTCGATGATCAAGCGCCCGGTGCTCGATCTCGGTGACCGAACCCTGATTGGCTTCAAGCCAGACATCTACGCGGCCGCACTCAAGTAAGCAGCCCGTCACTTATTGCTAGAGGTATTCACATGTCCAACTCTCTGTTCAGCATCGCCTTTGGTGTCGGCACGCAAAACCGTCAAGGCGCCTGGCTGGAAGTGTTCTACGCTCAGCCACTGCTCAACCCGTCGGCCGAACTGGTCGCCGCTGTTGCGCCGATCCTCGGTTACACCGAAGGCAACCAGGCCATCACCTTCACCACTGCACAGGCTGCGCAACTGGCTGAAGCGGTCAAAGGCATCGACGCCGTTCAAGGCAAGCTGCTGACCCGTCTGGCCGAGAGCCACAAGCCACTGGTCGCCACCCTGCTGGCCGAAGACACACAACTGACCTCGACGCCTGAGGCGTACCTCAAGCTGCACCTGCTGTCGCATCGTCTGGTCAAACCACACGGCGTAAGCCTGGCCGGGATCTTCCCGCTGCTGCCGAACGTGGCCTGGACCAGCCAGGGTGCAATCGACCTGAGCGAACTGGCCGAAATGCAACTGGAAGCGCGTCTGCGCGGCGAGCTGCTGGAAGTGTTCTCGGTGGACAAGTTCCCGAAAATGACCGACTACGTGGTTCCGGCCGGCGTGCGTATCGCTGACGCGGCACGTCTGCGTCTGGGCGCTTACGTGGGCGAAGGCACCACCGTGATGCACGAAGGCTTCATCAACTTCAACGCCGGCACCGAAGGCCCAGGCATGATCGAAGGCCGCGTGTCCGCTGGCGTGTTCGTCGGCAAGGGTTCGGACCTGGGCGGCGGCTGCTCGACCATGGGCACCCTGTCGGGCGGCGGCAACATCGTGATCAAGGTGGGTGAAGGCTGCCTGATCGGCGCCAACGCCGGTATCGGTATCCCGTTGGGCGACCGCAACACCGTCGAGTCGGGCCTGTACGTGACCGCCGGCACCAAGGTGGCGCTGCTGGACGAGCACAACAACCTGGTCAAGGTTGTGAAGGCGCGTGAACTGGCCGGTCAGACTGACCTGCTGTTCCGTCGCAATTCGGAAACCGGTGCCGTGGAATGCAAAACCCACAAATCGGCGATCGAGCTGAACGAAGCGCTGCACGCTCACAACTAAGCAGCCACATGATCCCCCCTGTGGGAGCGGGCTTGCTCGCGAAGGCGTAGTGTCATTCAGCAACTTATTGACTGACAGGACGCATTCGCGAGCAAGCCCGCTCCCACAAGGTTCGGCGTACATCCCGCCCCTCTTCACCAGGGCTGAAAACTGTGATGATTCCCTCCCCCTGGCGCGCCGACTTTCCGGCCATCGCCGCCCTGCAACGGCAAGACCAGACCTATCTGGACAACGCCGCCACCACGCAAAAACCCCAGGCCCTGCTCGACGCGCTAACGCACTACTACGCCAACGGCGCGGCCAATGTGCATCGTGCGCAGCATCTGCCCGGCGCCCACGCGACGCAGGCGTTCGAAGACAGTCGGCTCAAGGTTGCCCAGTGGCTGAATGCCGGTGACAGCGGGCAGATCATCTTCACCCATGGCGCCACCAGTGCGCTGAATCTCCTGGCCTACGGCCTGGAACATCTTTTCCACCCGGGCGATGAAATTGTCATCAGCGCCCTGGAGCATCACGCCAACCTGCTGCCGTGGCAGCAACTGGCACAGCGTCGCGAGCTGAAACTGGTGATCCTGCCGCTGGACGCCGACGGGGTGATCGACCTCGGCGCCGCTGTGCGTCTGATCACCCCGCGCACTCGCTTGCTGGCGGTCAGTCAGCTGTCCAACGTGCTCGGTGCCTGGCAACCGCTACCAGCGCTGCTGGCGATGGCCAAGGCGCACAAGGCGCTGACCGTGGTCGATGGCGCCCAGGGTGTGGTGCACGGTCGCCACGATGTGCAGGCGCTGGGTTGCGACTTTTATGTGTTTTCCAGCCACAAGCTGTACGGCCCCGATGGTCTCGGCGTGCTGTTCGGGCGCAACAAGGCGCTTGAGCAACTGCGGCCGTGGCAGTTCGGCGGCGAAATGGTGCTGGAAGCCAATTATCACGATGCACGCTTCCGCCCTGCTCCGCTGGGCTTCGAAGCGGGCACGCCGCCGATTGCCAGCGTGATCGGCCTCGGCGCGACCCTCGATTATCTGGCTGGCCTGGATCAGGACGCGGTGTCGGCCCATGAAGCGGCGCTGCACGCCTACCTGCTGCAAGGCCTGGCCGCGCGCAACGGCATTCGTCTGCTGGGCAAGCCGCAATTGGCGCTGGCGAGTTTCGTCGTCGAGGGTGTGCACAACGCCGATCTGGCGCACTTGCTGACCGAGCAAGGTATCGCCGTGCGCGCCGGGCATCACTGCGCCATGCCGTTGCTGAAAAGCTTTGAGCTGGCCGGTGCTATTCGTGTGTCGCTGGCGCTGTACAACGACTCCGAGGATCTGGAGCGTTTCTTCGAAGCGCTGGATCAGGCCCTGGAGTTGCTGCGATGAGCCTGCCGCTCGCCGCCGCCGAAGCGCTGCAGACCTTTCAGAATGCCGCCGGTTGGGAACAACGGGCGCGGTTGCTGATGCAGTTTGGCGATCGTCTGCCGCCGCTGGATGACGCGGACAAATGTGAAGCCAATCGCGTGCATGGCTGTGAGAGCCAAATGTGGCTGGTGGGTGAGTTGCAGGACGGTCACTGGCAGTTCAGCGCTGCCAGCGATGCGCGGATGATTCGTGGGTTGGTGGCGTTGCTGCTGTTGCGGGTCAACGGCTTGAGCGCTGCCGAGTTGCGGCAGGTGGATTTGCCCGAGTGGTTCAATCAGTTGGGACTTTCGCGGCAGTTGTCGCCTTCGCGCAGTAATGGCTTGAATGCCGTGCTCCAGCGGATGAATGAGTTGGCTAAATAAAGCGGCTGCTTCGCAGCCATCGCGAGCAGGCTCACTCCTACAATTGGAATGCGTCCCCCTGTAGGAGTGAGCCTGCTCGCGAAGAGGCCCTCAGCCCCGGCATCAAACCTGAGGTTTTACTCGGTCAGCCGGTCGCCGCACACCCGCCACAATCTTGTCCACCGCCTTGGTCGCCGCGACCATGCCGAACGTCGCCGTGACCATCATCACCGCGCCAAACCCGCCGGCGCAGTCGAGCTTCACCCCGTCGCCGACAAAACTCTTCTGCAAACAGATGCTGCCGTCCGGTTTCGGATAGCGCAGTTGTTCGGTGGAGAACACGCACGGCACGCTGTAATGGCGGGTCACGGTGCGCGAGAAACCGTAGTCGCGGCGCAGGGTCGAGCGCACTTTCGAAGCCAGCGGGTCGTTGAAGGTACGGTTGAGGTCGCAGACCTGAATCAGCGTCGGATCGATCTGCCCACCCGCACCGCCCGTGGTGATGATCTGGATCTTGCGGCGTTTGCACCAGGCGATCAGTGCAGCCTTGGCGTTGACCGCGTCGATGCAGTCGATCACGCAGTCGATGTTCGGCGTGATGTACTCGGCCATGGTGTCGCGGGTCACGAAGTCCGCCACCGCATGCACCGTACAATCCGGATTGATCCCGCGCAGGCGCTCGGCCATCACTTCGACCTTGGGTTTGCCGACGGTGCTGTCCAGCGCATGCAACTGGCGGTTGGCGTTGCTGACGCAGACGTCGTCGAGGTCGAACAGCGAAATCTCGCCCCACGCCACAGCGGGCCATGGCTTCCGCCGCCCAGGAACCGACGCCACCGACGCCGACAATCGCCACATGGGCCGCACGCAGGCGCTCAAGGCCCTCGATGCCATACAAACGGGCGATGCCTGCAAACCGCGGATCTTCTGTACTCATGACCATTACCCCAAAAACCGGCGCGCATTATAGGGCCGTCGGCGGCCAAGAGCATCTTTGACGCTATGAACGGTGAATGCCGCCGTTTTCACACAACCTTTGTGGCGAGGGAGCTTGCTCCCGCTGGGTCGCGAAGCGGCCCTCAAAAAGCGGCCTGCTTCGCAGGCCCAGCGGGAGCAAGCTCCCTCGCCAGGGGAATTGCTATAACTGAATAACAAAGTTTTCTCTTACAAGCTGTTACTAAAGAACTTAAATCAGGTTGGACTGCCCAATGTCGGGCATTTTCCTGCCCGGTGTACGAGCAGTGAACTGCCGGTGTAGGATTCGCGCCCTTTTGGCGTAAGCCGATCCGTTCCTTCGTTCCACAGCCTTTGGAACCCGAAATAGCTATGTCATCGCGTAAATTTGGTCTCAACCTGGTGGTGGTTCTGGCAATCGCCGCCCTGTTCACCGGTTTCTGGGCGCTGATCAACCGCCCGGTCTCCGCGCCCAACTGGCCGGAACAGATCTCCGGTTTTTCCTATTCGCCATTCCAGCAGGGCCAGTTCCCGCAGAAGGATCAGTATCCGACTGACGACGAAATGCGCCGCGACCTGGAGATCATGAGCAAGCTGACGGACAACATCCGCATCTACTCGGTCGACGGTTCGCTGCAGGACATCCCGAAACTGGCGGAAGAATTCGGTCTGCGCGTGACCCTCGGGATCTGGATCAGCCCCGATCAGGAACGCAACGAGCGCGAGATCCAGCGCGCCATCGAACTGGCCAACACCTCGCGCAGCGTGGTTCGTGTGGTGGTCGGTAACGAGGCGATCTTCCGCAAGGAAATCACTGCCGAGCAACTGAGCGTGCTGCTGGATCGCGTGCGCGCGGCGGTGAAAGTGCCGGTGACCACCTCCGAGCAGTGGCACGTCTGGGAAGAACACCCGGAACTGGCCAAGCACGTCGACCTGATCGCTGCGCACGTGCTGCCGTACTGGGAATTCATTCCGGTCGACAAGGCCGGACAGTTCGTCTTCGACCGCGCCCGTGACCTGAAAAAGCTGTTCCCGAAAAAGCCGCTGCTGCTGTCCGAAGTCGGCTGGCCGAGCAACGGGCGCATGCGCGGTGGCGCCGACGCGTCGCCGGCGGATCAGGCTATCTATCTGCGTACGCTGGTCAACAAACTCAACCGCCAAGGCTTCAACTACTTCGTGATCGAAGCGTTCGACCAGCCGTGGAAGGCCAGTGACGAAGGTTCAGTGGGCGCCTACTGGGGCGTGTTCAATGCCGCCCGCCAACAGAAATTCAACTTCGAAGGCCCGGTGGTCGCCATCCCGCAATGGCGCGTGCTGGCCATCGGTTCGGTGGTGCTGGCGCTGCTGTCGCTGACCCTGCTGATGATCGACGGCTCGGCCCTGCGCCAGCGTGGCCGCACCTTCCTGACCTTTATCGCGTTCCTTTGCGGTTCGGTGCTGGTGTGGATCGGTTACGACTACAGCCAGCAATACAGCACGTGGTTCAGCCTGACGGTGGGTTTCCTCCTGGCACTGGGTGCGCTCGGGGTGTTCATCGTGTTGCTGACCGAAGCGCATGAACTGGCCGAAGCGGTCTGGACCCACAAGCGCCGGCGTGAATTCCTGCCGGTGGTGGGCGATTCGGACTACAGACCAAAAGTCTCGATCCACGTCCCTTGCTACAACGAGCCGCCGGAGATGGTCAAACAGACCCTCGATGCCCTGGCCGCCCTCGATTACCCGGACTACGAAGTCCTGATCATCGACAACAACACCAAAGACCCGGCCGTGTGGGAGCCGGTGCGCGACTACTGCGCCACCCTCGGCCCGCGCTTCAAGTTCTTCCACGTTGCGCCATTGGCCGGGTTCAAGGGCGGTGCGCTGAACTACCTGATTCCGCACACCGCCAAGGACGCCGAAGTGATCGCGGTGATCGACTCCGACTACTGCGTGCATCCGAACTGGCTCAAGCACATGGTGCCGCACTTCGCCGATCCGAAAATCGCCGTGGTGCAGTCGCCGCAGGACTATCGCGACCAGAACGAAAGCACCTTCAAGAAGCTCTGCTACGCCGAATACAAAGGCTTCTTCCACATCGGCATGGTCACCCGCAACGACCGCGACGCGATCATCCAGCACGGCACCATGACCATGACCCGCCGTTCGGTTCTGGAAGAGCTGGGCTGGGCCGACTGGTGCATCTGTGAAGACGCCGAGCTGGGTCTGCGCGTGTTCGAGAAAGGCCTGTCGGCGGCGTATTACCACGACAGTTACGGCAAGGGTCTGATGCCGGACACCTTCATCGACTTCAAGAAACAGCGTTTCCGCTGGGCTTACGGCGCGATCCAGATCATCAAGCGCCACACCCGCAGCCTGCTGCGCGGCAAGGACACCGAGCTGACCCGTGGCCAGCGTTACCACTTCCTCGCGGGCTGGTTGCCTTGGGTCGCGGACGGCATGAACATCTTCTTCACCGTCGGCGCCCTGCTGTGGTCGGCGGCGATGATCATCGTGCCGCAACGGGTCGATCCGCCGCTGCTGATTTTCGCAATCCCGCCATTGGCGCTGTTCGTGTTCAAGGTCGGCAAGATCATCTTCCTCTACCGTCGCGCCGTGGGCGTGAACCTCAAAGATGCGTTCTGCGCCGCACTGGCTGGCCTGGCGTTGTCGCACACCATCGCCAAAGCGGTGCTGTACGGCTTCTTCACCAGCAGCATTCCGTTCTTCCGCACGCCGAAAAACGCCGACAACCATGGTTTCTGGGTGGCGATTTCCGAAGCGCGGGAAGAGCTGTTCATCATGCTGCTGTTGTGGGGCGCGGCGCTGGGGATCTACCTGGTGCAGGGCATTCCGAGCAACGACATGCGCTTCTGGGTGGCGATGCTGCTGGTGCAGTCGCTGCCGTACCTGGCCGCGCTGATCATGGCGTTCCTCTCGTCGCTGCCAAAACCTGCGACAGCGCCTGAACCGGCGCCTGTCGTCTAATTCCTCTTTGATCCACTAAACGGCGGCCAATGGTCGCCGTTTTGCTTTAAGATAACCGCCATTTTGCAGGGCTTGGCGGGATACACGGTCTGACTGACCGGACACCATCCCCTGTAGGAGTGAGCCTGCTCGCGATTGCGTTGTAACAATCAATGTTTAAGTTGACTGACACACTGCAATCGCGAGAAGGCTCACTCCTACAGTCAGTCCGCGCCCACATTCATGACTCCGGAGTTTTCCATGACGGCCCACGCCGACCTTTCGCCGACCCTCCAACTCGCCATCGACCTGATCCGCCGTCCGTCCGTGACGCCGGTCGACGCCGATTGCCAGAAGCAGATGATGCAGCGCCTGGGCGATGCCGGTTTCACCCTCGAGCCGATGCGCATCGAGGACGTGGACAACTTCTGGGCCACCCACGGCAACGACGACGGCCCGGTGCTGTGCTTCGCCGGCCACACCGACGTGGTGCCGACCGGTCCGGTGACCGCCTGGCAGATCGACCCGTTCAACGCGGTGATCGATGAACACGGCATGCTCTGCGGTCGCGGCGCGGCGGACATGAAAGGCAGCCTGGCGTCGATGACCGTGGCCGCCGAGCGCTTTGTCGCCGACTTCCCGGACCACAAGGGCAAGGTCGCGTTCCTGATCACCAGCGACGAAGAAGGCCCGGCGCACCACGGCACCAAGGCTGTGGTGGAACGTCTGGTGGCGCGCAAGGAGCGTCTGGACTGGTGCATCGTCGGCGAACCGTCGAGCACCACACTGGTCGGTGACGTGGTGAAAAACGGTCGTCGCGGCTCGCTGGGCGCCAAGCTCACCGTGCGCGGTGTGCAGGGTCACGTGGCCTACCCGCATCTGGCGAAGAACCCGATCCACCTCGCCGCCCCGGCCTTGGCCGAACTGGCCGCCGAGCACTGGGATCATGGCAACGATTTCTTCCCGCCGACCAGTTTCCAGATTTCCAACCTCAACTCGGGCACCGGCGCGACCAACGTGATCCCGGGTGATCTGGTGGCGGTGTTCAACTTCCGCTTCTCCACCGAATCCACCGTCGAAGGCCTGCAGAAACGCGTGGCCGACATCCTCGACAAACACAATCTGGATTGGCACATCGACTGGGCGCTGTCCGGCCTGCCGTTCCTCACCGAGCCGGGCGCGCTGCTCGACGCGGTGTCGTCGAGCATCAAGGACATCACCGGCCGCGAGACCAAGGCGTCGACCAGCGGCGGCACTTCCGATGGCCGCTTCATCGCGACCATGGGCACGCAGGTTGTTGAACTGGGCCCGGTCAACGCGACCATCCACCAGGTCAACGAGCGTGTGCTGGCGGCCGATCTCGACGTGCTGACCGAGATCTACTACCAGACCCTGATCAAGTTGCTCGCCTGATGCTCGTGTGCCCGATCTGCAGTGAACCGCTGAACAGCGTCGACAACGGCGTGGTCTGCCCCGCCGGCCACCGCTTCGACCGTGCGCGTCAGGGCTACCTGAACCTGTTGCCGGTACAGCACAAGAACAGCCGTGACCCTGGCGACAATCAGGCGATGGTCGAGGCGCGCCGCGACTTCTTGAACGCCGGGCATTACGCGCCGGTGGCCAAGCGTCTGGCCGAGCTGGCGGCGAGTTATGCGCCGGCACGCTGGGTCGATATCGGTTGCGGCGAGGGTTACTACACCGCACAGATCGCCGATGCCCTGCCGGACGCCGATGGCTACGCACTGGACATCTCCCGCGAGGCGGTGAAACGCGCCTGCAAGCGTAATCCGGCAATCACCTGGTTGATCGCCAGCATGGCCCGCGTGCCATTGGCGTCGGGCAGTTGCCAGTTTCTCGCCAGCGTTTTCAGCCCTCTGGACTGGGCAGAAGCCAAGCGCCTGCTCAGCGTCGGCGGCGGCCTGATGAAGGTCGGCCCGACCAGCGGCCACCTGATGGAACTGCGCGAACGTCTGTACGACGAAGTGCGCGAATACACCGACGACAAGCATCTGGCCCTGGTGCCGGAAGGCATGGCGCTGGCGCACAGCGAAACTCTGGAATTCAAACTGACGCTGGACAAGCCCGAGGATCGCGCCAACCTGCTGGCGATGACGCCCCACGGCTGGCGCGCCAGTGCCGAACGCCGCGCCGCCGTGATCGAACAGGCCGAGTCGTTCGTGACCACCGTGTCGATGCGCTACGATTATTTCGTTCTTCAATAACTTTTGGTCTCGGGCAAGTGCCTGGGGCCGGCTAAATCCGCGAATGGATTTTTCAGACCCGCAGTGAGGACATCCATGCGCCAACCGGATATCGAGATTTACCTGAAAGACGCCGACGTCGACCACAAGGCGATTTCCGCCTGGCTCGGTGAGGCTCTGGGCCCGTGCAGCGACTGGGTACAGAAAGGCCAGACCTACAAGTGCAAGGCCGGCAACATCCCGGTGACCTGGTTGCCGAAAGCCGTGGGCAAGTGGAACAGCCTGTACCTGGAAAGCGATGCGACCCCATGGGACGACGACATCGCCTGCGCCCGTGCAGCCTTTGCCGCGCTGAACGTCGAAGTGCGTTGCGCACCGGGCACGTGGGTCGAGGAAGAGGGTGAGGAAACGGCTGATCGCTGGATTCGCATCAGCGCCGACGGTGAAGAAGAAATCACCTGGAAAACCGCGTAACAACAGTCAACGCAGATCCAAATGTGGGAGCGGGCTTGCTCCGGGCGGCGTTCCGACGAATGCGGTGTATCAGCTACAGATGTGCTGAATGACACGACGTATTCGCGAGCAAGCCCGCTCCCACATTTGGTTTTGGGGTGTTTTGGAGGGTTGTGTTACAGACCTACCACATCCTCAGCCTGCAAACCCTTCTCGCCAGTAATCACCGCATACTCAACCTGCTGACCTTCAGTCAGCGAGCGATGCCCTTCACCGCGAATCGCGCGGTAGTGCACGAACACGTCCACCCCGTCGTCGCGCTGAATGAAGCCGTAGCCCTTGGCGTCGTTGAACCACTTCACATTGCCGGTTTCACGTGTTGCCATCTGTTCATACTCCTTTTTTATTATTGAACAGGCTTTTCGCAGGAAAGCCTTTGCGGAACGTCAGCCTGCGCCCGACGTCCATAAAGGGCCCCGGCGACAGATTGCCGAGTATATGACAGGCGCAAAAAGTCTCAACAGGAGATTACTTCGCCGCTTTTTTGCCGATTTTCGACTAATACGGCAAACTGTCGACCGCCCGAGCAAACGCTCGGTTTTATCCACTCACGCAGAAGCCGTATGACCCGTTCCCCGTTCCGCCGTCTTGTGTTTGGCACCTTGCGCCGACTGTTGTACCTCTGGGTTCGCTCGGAGACGATCAACCAGTCGTCGTTCACCCTCAACCTCGACCGCAGTCGTCCGGTGTTCTACGTCCTGCAAAATCCCTCGCTCACCGATCTGGCAGTAGTCGACACCGAGTGCACCAAGGCCGGCCTGCCGCGTCCGGTGCTGCCGGTGTCGGTCGGGCCGTTGATCGAACCGGCGGCGTTTTTCTATCTGACGCCGGACCCGGACTGGCTCGGCCGTCAGGACAAGCGCGGCGCACCGCCGACCCTGACCCGTCTGGTCAGCGCCCTGACCCAGAACGCCGCCGAAGATGCGCAAATCATTCCGGTCAGCGTGTTCTGGGGCCAGTCGCCGGACAGCGAAAACAGCCCGTGGAAGCTGCTGTTCGCCGACAGTTGGGCGGTCACCGGGCGCCTGCGTCGGCTGCTGAGCATCATCGTCCTCGGGCGCAAGACCCGCGTGCAGTTCTCCGCGCCGATCCACCTGCGCGAACTGATCGAGCACAACAAGGGCCACGAACGCACCGTGCGCATGGCCCAGCGCATCCTGCGCGTGCACTTCCGCAATATGAAAGCCGCGGTGATCGGCCCGGACATTTCCCACCGGCGCAATCTGGTCAAGGGCCTGCTCAACCAGCCGCTGGTCAAGCAAGCGATCCTCGACGAAGCCGAACGCGAGAACATCTCCCCGGAAAAAGCCAAGGCCCAGGCCCTGCGCTACGGCAACGAGATCGCCTCGGACTACACCTACACCGCGATCCGTTTCCTCGAAGTGGTGCTGAGCTGGTTCTGGAACAAGATCTACGACGGGATCAAGGTCAACCACATCGAAGGCGTGCAGAAGGTCGCCCAGGGTCACGAAGTGATCTACGTGCCGTGCCACCGCAGCCACATCGACTACCTGCTGCTTTCGTATCTGCTGTTTCGCAACGGCCTGACCCCGCCGCACATCGCCGCCGGAATCAACCTGAACATGCCGGTGATCGGCAGCCTGCTGCGCCGTGGCGGCGCGTTCTTCATGCGCCGCACGTTCAAGGGCAATCCGCTGTACACCTCGGTGTTCAACGAATACCTGCACACCCTGTTCACCAAAGGTTTCCCGGTCGAGTACTTCGTCGAGGGCGGCCGCTCGCGCACCGGGCGCATGCTGCAACCGAAAACCGGCATGCTCGCGATCACGATGCGCAGCTTCCTGCGTTCGTCGCGGATGCCGATCGTTTTCGTGCCGGTGTACATCGGTTACGAGCGCGTGCTGGAAGGTCGTACCTACCTCGGCGAACTGCGTGGCGCGAGCAAGAAGAAAGAGTCGATCTTCGACATCTTCAAAGTCATCGGCGCGCTCAAGCAGCGCTTCGGTCAGGTCGCTGTGAACTTCGGCGAGCCGATCAAACTCGCGGAATTCCTCGACAGCGAACAGCCAGACTGGCGCCAGCAGGAACTCGGCCCGCAGTACAAACCGGCGTGGCTCAACGAGACCACCAACCGCCTTGGCGAGAAAGTCGCGCAGCACTTGAACGAAGCAGCGGCGATCAACCCGGTCAATCTGGTGGCGCTGGCGCTGCTCTCGACCACCCGCCTGGCACTGGACGATCGGGCCATGGCGCGGGTGCTGGATCTGTATCTGGCGCTGCTGCGCAAAGTCCCTTACTCGCCGCACACGACCCTGCCGGAAGGCGATGGTCGCGCGCTGATCGAGCATGTGAAGGACATGGATCTGCTGTCCGAGCAGAACGATGCGCTGGGCAAGATTCTCTATCTGGACGAGCAGAACGCCGTCCTGATGACCTACTACCGCAACAACGTGCTGCACATCTTCGCCTTGCCGGCGCTGCTGGCGAGCTTCTTCCAGAGCACCTCGCGCATGAGCCGCGAGCAGATCCTGCGCTACACCCGCGCGCTGTATCCGTACTTGCAATCGGAGCTGTTCATTCGCTGGAGCCTGGAGGAACTGGACGCCGTGGTCGATCAATGGCTGGAAGCCTTCGTCGAGCAAGGCCTGCTGCGTTTCGAGAAGGACGTGTACATGCGTCCGGCGCCAAGTTCGCGGCACTTTGTGCTGCTGACCCTGCTGTCGAAAAGCATCGCGCAGACCTTGCAGCGCTTCTACATGACCGTGTCCCTGCTGCTCAACAGCGGCCAGAACAGCATCAGCGCCGAAGAGCTGGAGGATCTGTGCACGGTCATGGCCCAGCGCCTGTCGATCCTCCACGGTCTGAATGCCCCGGAGTTCTTCGACAAGAGCCTGTTCCGCCACTTCATCCAGACCCTGCTCGACCTCGACGTGCTGCGCCGCGACGAAGCGGGTAAGCTGAGCTACCACGAACTGCTCGGAGAACTGGCCGAAGGCGCGGCCAAACGCGTGTTGCCGGCGGAGATTCGCCTGTCGATTCGTCAAGTGGCCTTGCATCGCAGTGAAGATGCCGCCGAAACAGCGGATACACCACAAGTCTGAAACTTGCTGACAACTAACGGGCGCGCACTTCAATGGCCCCGTTAGTTGATTCATGGATTAATAGGCGCAACCCACCAATCACGATACGGATATCGAGATGAGCCTGTTAACCGAAGAAACTTGCGCAGTAATCCTGGACTTCCGCCTACCGCCCGAATTCCATGCGCCTGCCGATGGTGTCAATGAAACCATTGTCAGCGTCAAAGTTTTCAATTCCCAATCGCCTATTAACATCAAGGACTGGCACCGTGCTGCGATCTTCGACGCCGGCTGGAAATTTGACTTCCCTCATCACTACGGCGATGTAGGCGTCAGGTACCAAGTCAATGTGCAGATCCTTCATGACCAAATACCGTTGTTGATCGAGCAGGACTACTTCGTCACTGTCAACAACACTCCCCATCGCCAAACCCTGCACCTGAGCCCGATCGGGTTTCTATATGTCGAGGCTCAAGAAGCCGAGATTGTTGCGCCAGAAGAAGCGGTCACCATCAGTCTGCATGAAGCAGAGTCTCCCGAAGTTGAGCTGGTGCATGTCAAACAGGACGAACAGTCAGTCTCCGGGTTTTATCTGAAATATGATCCTGACAGCGTTATACCCGGTAAACGCTATGCACTGACGGGTATTGAAAACCGCTACCATCAACGTCTTGTGATCTCGCCTGAACAAGTCGAACTGGCTCCCGCGATGCCCAACACAAGCGCGCTGTCGTTTCAGAAATTAATGCAGTGGCTGGAAAAACCCTTACGTTTGTTCACTGACGCTGGCACCAAAATCCGCTAGATTTCCTTCGGCGCCGGGATTCTTCCGGCGCAACCGTCTCAGAGGTCCCGATGAAAAAACTCACCCTTCTCGCCGCAGCTACCCTGTTGAGCGCCTGCCAGTCGACCACCCCCGCCGGCAAAGTCGGCCTCGACGGCGAAGTGTTCTACCTGCAACGCATCGCCCTGCCACCAAGCGCGACCCTGAGCGTGAGCCTGCAGGACGTGTCGCTGGCCGACGCACCGGCGGTGGTCATCGACGAACAGAAAGGCCCGGTCAAAGGCCAGGTGCCGCTGCCGTTCCACTTGAGTTACGATCCGGCCCAGGTCAAACCCGGCCACCGCTACTCGGTCAGCGCGCGCATCGAAGTCAACGGCGAGCTGATGTTCATCACCACCGAGAACCACGCCGTGCAACTGGACGGCAACGATCCGCAGCCGCTGAAAATCCGCGTCGACGCCATTCGCTAATTGTCTTTCAAGGAAGCTGCCATGCTCCGCCCTACCCTTCGCTTCGCCGGCCTGTGCGCGGGCTTGATGATCTCTGCCAGCGCCCTGGCACTGTCGCTCAGCGACCTCTCGCAACAAGACGCCACCGGCGGCCTCAAGGACGCCCTGACCCAAGGCGCGCAAATCGCCGTCAAACAACTCGGCACCCCGGGCGGCTTCAGCAACAACCCGGAAGTGAAAATCGAACTGCCGGGCAAACTCGGCAAAGTCGCCGGCAAGATGAAAGCCTTCGGCATGGGCGCCCAGGTCGACGAACTCGAAACCGCGATGAACAAGGCCGCAGAAAGCGCCGTGACCCAGGCCCAACCGATCCTCGTCGACGCCGTGAAAAAAATGACCGTGGCCGACGCCAAAGGCATCCTCAGCGGCGGCACCGACTCGGCCACCCAATACCTGGACAAAACCAGCCGCGAACAGATCCGCGCCAAGTTCCTGCCCATCGTCAAACAAGCCACCGACAAAGTCGGCGTCGCACAAAAGTACAACGCCTTCGCCGGCCAGGCCGCGACCCTCGGCGTGGTGGATGCGAAGAGCGCCAACGTCGAAAACTACGTCACCGAACAAGCGCTCAATGGCCTGTTCGAAATGATCGGCAAACAGGAAGAAACCATTCGCAAGAATCCGGCTGCTGCAGCGACGGGTCTGGCGAAGAAAGTGTTCGGCACCTTGTAATTTTTGCCGCTGTACGCAAAAGCCCGCTGAACCTGTGAAGGTCGGCGGGCTTTTTTGCGTGTCAGCCTTGCGGATCGACTTGATCGAGGACGCGGTTAACCGACAGCTCCGCGAGCGAAATCATCTGCTGGATACCGAGAAGCTGACTGCACGTCGGACCGCTCAGGGTAAACGCCAACTCACTGGCCATGACATTGGCCGAGGCCAGAGTTTCACAGACATGGGCCAGCAAGGTTTCGGAATCGACTTCGGGGAGGACAGTGAAGATTGTGCTGGGCTGAGTGACGGGTTTGGGCTGTTTTTCAGGCTGGGGCAGGAGGTAGTGATCGAGCGCACGCAGGGCTGCGTCGTGGAGCTTGCGCGAGTCGAGGAAGGCGTAGGGGGAGACGGGGTCGGTTGGTCGGCCGGGGGTGGTTTCGGATTCGGATTCGGGGGGATTCGGGGTGTGTTTGAACATGGTTGAACTCCTAACTATTCAAGTGGAGCTACCACCATCACTTGCAGATGACGGGTGGCAGCTGTGCACGGGTCTGCAAGACCGAGTTGTTAGGCCCTCGGCATACCCAAAGGTATCCCGCACACAGCCACCATAAAACGATGGCCGCTAAAAAGCGCCACGATTATAGGGGCGCTGATCAGCACCTAACAAACTATCGGCGGGCTTGCAGACCCGGTCGCTGAATTGGCAACGACAGACTCAGGCTAGAGATCGCGCTTCCGACGGGCAACCTGAAAACCTTGTGGGAAGGTTCTGGTTATCTGGAACATTTTTAAACAGAGCAAAGAGGTTGGATGGCTGGGCGGGCCTCTTCGCGAGCAAGCTCGCTCCCACAGTGGGATTGGGTGCAGGTAGTTGGAGATTGGTCGACTGTCAGGCCGCCTTCGCGAGCAAGCCCGCTCCCACATTTGGATTGGGTGTGGGCAGTTGGAGATTGGTCGGCTACTAGACCGCCATCGCGAGCAGGCTCACTCCTACAGAGGGATTGGGTGCAGGCAGTTGGAGATTGGTCGACTGTCAGGCCGCCTTCGCGAGCAAGCCCGCTCCCACATTTGGATTGGGTGTGGGCAGTTGGAGATTGGTCGGCTACTAGGCCGCCATCGCTGGCAAGCCAGTTCCCACAGTGGGATTGGCTGCGGTCAGTGGGAGATTGGTCGGCTGTCAGGCCGCCATCGCGAGCAGGCTCACTCCTACAGTGGGATTGGGTGAGTCAGTTAGAGCCTGGTCGGCTGTCAGGCCGCCATCGCTGGCAAGCCAGCTCCCACAGAAAAGCAAAGCAGTCCAGACAAACCACATGCTTTTCACCACTCAATGGCCGAGTGTCAGCTCGCCGAAAGCTTTTGATCTTGCCGTGCCGGCCCCATCGGCAGGCTGAGTGGAGGGGTTTATCCGGGGGTAGGCGCGCAGCGCCATGCGGCGAAGCCGCATACATCGAGAGGAGGTGCAGCGAAGCAAACCGGAGGCGATGCCCCCGGATGAACCCCGCAACGAAGGAACCCGAGCCTAAGCGAGGGCCGTACGCCGGGGCCCAGCCTTTTGGTTACTTTTCGGCGTCTGGAAAAGTGACTCGCCGTAAGGGCGAAACCGCCAGCGGCAGCACCCTAAGCAACGGATATACACCCAAAACCCCAGGAACCTGGTCGGCCCAAAGGCCGCCAAGTCCAAAACCATCAAGCGTCGCGACGCACTCGGAACCAGGCCGCATACAAAGCAGGCAAAAACAAAAGCGTTAAAGCCGTAGCCACAATCAACCCCCCCATGATCGCCACCGCCATCGGCCCGAAAAACACACTGCGCGACAAAGGAATCATCGCCAGCACCGCCGCCAAAGCCGTCAACACAATCGGCCGAAACCGCCGTACCGTCGCCTCGATAATCGCCTGCCAAGGCTTAAGACCAGAGGCAATATCCTGCTCGATCTGATCCACCAGAATCACCGAGTTGCGCATGATCATCCCCGACAGCGCGATCGTCCCCAGCATCGCCACAAACCCGAACGGCTGGCGGAACACCATCAGAAACAACACCACCCCGATCAACCCCAGCGGCGCCGTCAGAAACACCATCGCCGTGCGCGAGAAACTGCGCAATTGCACCATCAGCAACGTCAGCACCACCACAATGAACATCGGCACCCCGGCATTCACCGACTTCTGCCCACGCTCCGAATCCTCCACCGTACCGCCAACATCCAGCAGATACCCGTCAGGCAATTCGGCACGGATCGGATCCAGCGTCGGCTCGATCTGCTTCACCAGCGTCGCCGGCTGCTCCTTGCCGTAAATGTCGGCACGCACTGTCACGGTCGGCAGACGATTACGGTGCCAGATGATCCCTTCCTCAAACCCGTACTCCAGCGTGGCAATCTGCGACAGCGCCACACTGCGACCGTTATCGGTCGGCACCGCCAGACTCGGCAGCAACGTCAACTCGGTGCGCTCATGCACCGTGCCGCGCAGCAGAATCTCGATCAACTCGTTGTCCTCGCGGTACTGGCTGACACTCGAGCCGGTCAGCGAACTCTGGAGGAATTTCGCCAGATTGGCCGTGCTCACACCGAGCGCCCGGGCACGGTCCTGATCGATGTTCAGGTACACCACTTTGCTCGGCTCTTCCCAATCCAGGTGCACGTTGACCACATGCGGGTTCTCGCGCACCTTGGCCGCCACTTTGCGCGCCAGCGCACGGACTTCCTCGATGTGCTCACCGGTGACGCGAAACTGCACCGGATAGCCAACCGGCGGACCGTTTTCCAGACGCGTAACCCGCGAACGCAGAGTCGGGAATTGCTCGTTAAGGGTCTCGATCAACCAGGTGCGCAGTGTCTCGCGCTCTTCGATGTTTTTCGCCAATACCACAAACTGAGCGAAGCTCGCCGCCGGCAGTTGTTGATCCAGCGGCAGGTAGAAGCGCGGCGAACCGGTGCCGACATACGCCACATAGTTATCGATGCCGGCGTGATCCTTGAGCATCGCCTCCAGGCGTTTGACCTCGGCCGTGGTGTTGGCCAGCGACGCCCCTTCAGCGAGTTTCAGATCGACCATCAACTCCAATCGATTGGAGGCCGGGAAGAACTGCTGCGGGACGAAACGGAACAGCATCACCGACGCAATAAACAGCCCCACTGTCAGCACAATCACGGTTTTGCGGTGCGCCACGCACCACTCCACCAGACGTCGAACCCGTTGATAAAACGGCGTGCCATACGGGTCGGCTTGCCCGTCAGTCGTGCCATGTTTGGCCGCATGAATCTTCGCCAGATCCGGCAGGAGTTTTTCCCCCAGATACGGCACAAACATCACCGCTGCCACCCATGAGGCGAGCAACGCGATGGTCACCACCTGAAAGATCGAACGGGTGTATTCGCCGGTGCCGGACTGCGCGGTGGCGATCGGCAGAAACCCGGCTGCAGTGATCAGCGTACCGGTGAGCATCGGGAACGCGGTGCTGGTCCAGGCGTAGCTCGCGGCCTTGATCCTGTCGAAGCCCTGTTCCATTTTGATCGCCATCATTTCCACGGCGATGATCGCGTCGTCCACCAGCAAGCCCAGCGCCAGCACCAGCGCGCCGAGCGAGATCTTGTGCAGACCGATACCCAGGTAATACATGCAGGCGAAGGTCATCGCCAGCACCAGCGGAATGGTCAGCGCGACCACCATGCCGGTGCGCACGCCGAGGGAGAAGAAGCTCACCAGCAACACGATCGCGAGTGCCTCGACCAGCACCTGGACAAATTCGCCGACCCCGGTTTTCACCGCTGCCGGTTGGTCGGACACCTTGCGCAGTTGCATGCCGGCCGGGAGGTTTTTCTGCAGGCGCGAGAACTCGCCTTCCAGCGCTTTGCCCAGCACCAGAATGTCGCCGCCGTCCTTCATCGCTACTGCGAGGCCAATGGCATTTTCACCCATGAAGCGCATGCGCGGCGCCGGTGGATCGTTGAAACCGCGATGCACATCGGCGACATCGGAGATGCGGAACGTCCGGTCACCGACGCGGATCGGGAAGTTCTTGATCTCCTCGACCGTCTGAAAATTCCCCGAGACCCGCAGTTGCACGCGCTCGCTGCCGGTTTCAAAGAAGCCGGCGGTGGACACCGCGTTCTGCTCTTGCAGCGCTTGCTGCACGGCCGCCAGTGGCAAGCCAAGGGTGGCGAGTTTGACGTTGGACAGTTCGACCCAGATCTTCTCGTCCTGCAAACCGAGCAGGTCGACCTTGCCGACATCTTTCGACTCGTTGCAGCTGGATCTGGATGCGGTCGGCGTAGTCCTTGAGCACCGCGTAGTCGAAGCCGTCACCGGTCAGCGCATAGATGTTGCCGAACGTAGTGCCGAATTCATCGTTGAAGAACGGCCCCTGAATATCCGGCGGCAAGGTCTGGCGAATGTCGCTGACCTTCTTGCGCACCTGGTACCAGAGGTCGGGGATTTCCTTGGAATGCATCGAATCGCGGGCAATGAACGTGACCTGCGACTCACCCGGGCGGGAGAACGACACGATGCGTTCGTACTCGCCGGTTTCCATCAATTTCTTTTCGATGCGTTCAGTGACCTGACGCGAGACTTCCTGCGCGGTCGCCCCCGGCCAGCGGGTCTGAATGACCATGGCCTTGAAGGTGAACGGCGGGTCTTCGCTCTGGCCGAGCTTGGTGTAGGACAAGGCGCCGACGATGGCCAGCAAAAGCATCAGGAACAGTACGATCTGGCGATTACGCAACGCCCATTCGGAAAGGTTGAAGCGCATCGGGACTTACTCCTTGTCCGCCAGATTGACCACACGGTTGGAGCGATCCACAGGCCGCACCTGCTGACCTTCGAGCAATACGTGAACCCCGGCGGCGACTACCCAGTCGCTGGCATTCAGGCCTTCGAGCACCGGCACGCTTTTCTCGCCAAACGGGCCGATACGCACTGGAGTCTTTTTCAAGGTGTTGTTGGCGTTGACGACCCAGACGTAGGTCGCGCCGTTCTCGGCAGTCAGGGCCGAAAGCGGTACCGACAGCGGCACAGCATCCGCCGATTGCACGAACACCCGGGCGCTCTGCCCGAGCTCAGCCGGGACTTTGCCGCTGGTGAACGAGATGCGCGCGGCGAAGGTGCGGGATTTCGGGTCGGCTGCCGGCGACAGTTCACGAATCTGCCCGGCGAAGCGCTGGTTCTGCTGGGTCCACAGTTCAACGGTCACTGGCTGGCCGACCTTGAACCGCCCGAAGCTCTGCTCCGGCAGGCTGATCGACACTTCGCGCTCGCCATCAGTAGCGAGGGTGAACACGGTTTGCCCGGCGGCAACCACTTGCCCGACTTCCACCGAACGCTTGGCCACCACGCCGTCCTGCGGCGCGCGCAACACGGCGTAACTGGCCTGGTTGCTCGAGACGTTGAATTCGGCCTTGATCTGCTTGAGGCGGGCCTCGCCGGAACGGTAGAGATTTTCCGCGTTGTCGTAGGCCGAACGGCTGACCATCTGCCGTTCCATCAGCGTCTTGTAGCGGTCACGCTCGGCGCGCACCAGATTCAGATTGGCTTCGGCGGCGGCGACCTGTGCGCGGGTGGCTTCCAGTTGCAGGCGCACATCCTGCGGATCGAGCTCGGCCAATGGCTGATCGGCCTTCACGCGCTGACCTTCTTCGACCAGTCGTCGGCTGACTTTGCCGCCAATGCGGAATGCCAGATCCGGTTCGTAACGGGCGCGCACCTCGCCCGGATAACTTTCCATCGCCTGCGCCGAAGGCTCTGGCTGCACCACCATGGCCGGTCGAATGCTGACTTGCGTCGCCTCTTCCTGACCGCATGCGGACAATAAAACAGCCAGGCTGACTGGCACGGCAAACGACAACGCATGGCGGAACATGGTGACGGACCTTTCGCTAATGGTGCTTGGAATATTTATACTGGCCGGTATGGTATTAATAGCAAACTCACCAGTCCAGTATTAAAAGCGAAGAATGTCGAACAATCTTGCAGCTCCAAACGGCCCGGGCCGTCCGAAGGATCCGGCCAAGCGCCGGGCGATCCTCGACGCGGCGAAAATCCTGTTTCTGAGTCACGGCTACGCCAACACCAGCATGGACGCGGTCGCCGCCGAGGCTGGCGTGTCGAAACTGACGGTTTACAGCCACTTCAACGACAAGGAGACGCTGTTCTCCTCCGCGGTGATGGCCAAATGCGAGGAGCAGTTACCGCCGCTGTTCTTCGAATTGCCCGCCGGAATCCCCGTGGAAAATGTGTTGCTGAACATTGCCCGAGGCTTTCATCAACTGATCAACAGCGACGAGTCGGTGAATCTGCATCGCTTGATGATGGCGCTGGGCACGCAGGATCCGAAGCTGTCACAGATTTTCTACGACGCCGGTCCCGAGCGCATGGTGCAAGGCATGGAGCGGCTGCTGAAACGCATCGACGAGACCGGCGCGCTGAGCATCGACCTGCCGCGTAATGCGGCCGAGCATTTCTTCTGCCTGATCAAGGGCGCAGGGAATTTTCGTTTGTTGTATTGCTGCGGCGAGCCGCTGAGCGAAGAGGCTTCAGAGAGTCATGTGCAGGAGGTGGTGGGGTTGTTCATGCGGGCGTATCGGCGCTGATTTTGCGGAGTTTTTGCGGACGCCTTCGCGAGCAAGCTCGCTCCCACATTTGAAATGCATTCCAAATGTGGGAGCGAGCTTGCTCGCGAATGGGCGCAACTCGGTCTTAAGGTTTTAACGCTTTCTTCGGGTAGATGTCATACCGGCTCGACTTGCCATCCAGCGCATGGCTCGGCTTCGGCCCCTCGATGCACGGTGCCTTGCGCGGGCGCTTGACCACCACCCGGTGCGTCGCCAACGCCAGCGCCGCCTCCAGCAGTGCCGGCGCATCCGGATCATCCCCGACCAGTGGCCGGAACAGGCGCATTTCCTTCTTCACCAGCGCGGTTTTCTCGCGGTGCGGGAACATCGGGTCGAGGTAGATCACCTGCGGCGGCTCGCCTTCCCAGTTGCGCATGACCTCGATCGAGTTGCCCTTGAGCAGCTTCATCCGCGCGACAATCGGCGCCACATCGAAATCTTCCGCCGCCCGCGCCAGACCATCCTCCAGCAACGCGCCGATCAACGGCTGACGCTCGATCAGGCTCATCTCGCAACCCAGACTGGCCAGCACGAACGCATCCTTGCCCAGCCCCGCCGTGGCATCCAGCACCCGTGGGCGCACGCCTTGAGCAATGCCGACCGCCTTGGCGATCATCTGCCCGCTGCCGCCGCCGTACAGACGCCGATGCGCCGCGCCACCTTCGACGAAATCCACCCGCACCGGCCCTGGTGCGTCCGGGCCGCGCTGCTGCAGCTGCAAACCCTGCTCGCCGACCTGCAAGGCGAACTCGCCGCCGTCCACCTGCAGCGGCAGGCCCAGACGCTCGGCCCACTGCTCGGCTTGCGCTTCAAACGTCGGGCCGAGGGCCTGGACATGGATGCGGCAGGCCGCGGGTTGCTCAATCATGAAAACACGCTCAAAAAAGTTAAGGATCGGCAAAAAGTGGCCGATAAACCAATCAACGCGCATTTTGCCAGAGCTGAGCGTCAACCGAAAAAAATGTCAGGCATTCTTCCCACATCGATTGGCTACATTTCGCCCAAGGGCGACTTCAGCCGTCATAACACTCAAGCATTGGGCGGCGTCAGTCACCTGTG
Organism: Pseudomonas sp. G3-19; assembly: GCF_054855875.1. Classification (NCBI taxonomy): domain Bacteria; kingdom Pseudomonadati; phylum Pseudomonadota; class Gammaproteobacteria; order Pseudomonadales; family Pseudomonadaceae; genus Pseudomonas; species Pseudomonas sp. G3-19. Next base: position 5,474,653 of record NZ_JBMPIQ010000003.1, on the reverse strand, counting down.
GCAGGATTTCTTTGCCCAGGCGATGGCCGAACAGACGAGTGATGTGGTGCCGGCCTGTGGCACCTTTCCACCGGTTGACCTGAACAGCCCGGAAGAACCGACCCTGGGCAGCGAGCTGCACGCGCACATCGTCGAGCAGCGTCAGTGCGACGTGGTCGACACCGAAGTGCGTCCGCCGGAGCCGCTGTTCCTGCCGATCGCCGAGTTCGAAACCGATCTGCTGGACAAGCCGTTCCCACCGTTCCCGCCAGAAGAACTCAAGGCTCAGCAAGAGCAGCAGGACTTCGACAGCAGCTGGGTCCGTCCAATCGTGATCAACAATGGTCAGCCGCTTCCCGAGCCTGGCCCGGCGCCGCAGAAGAAGCCGCTGTACCTGCCAATTGCCGAATTCGACCTCGATCTGCTGCAAAAACCTTATCCGCCGTTCCCGCCGGAGGAAATCGTCGAGCAGCAGAAGGCTTTGGACTTCGATAACGGCTGGGCGCGCCCGATCGTCCTGCAGAACCTGCGCCTCGCCGCCTGATCCCTCAGCGACACACGCTCCAGCGCCCGACATCGACATGAAAGTGATTGCGGTGGGCGGCGTTGTAATCCGGACTCAACACCACACTGAACGCCTCACAGGCGCCATCGCGCACCTGCCGCAGAAACCGCGCGTCCTGATTCTGTTTCGGCCAGTCCTTGAGCACGCTGATACTGCGCCCGTCCGCCAGCCGAAAACCGGCGATGTCCAGCGCATCGGCACTGGCATGCCGACTGAACGCCCCGCTCTCGCGGTTATAGACATTGCGACAGGCAAAGCTGCCGAGGTGATCAAGCCGCGCCACCCTCTGCCCGTAAACAGATTGCGCGGCGGGTTGCAGGGTGTGTCGTTCAAACATCGCGTAAGCCACCGCCAGCGGGCAACTGGCGAGGAAGCTGCTGCTCAGCGCCACCTCACCGCCCTGCACGCGCACGGTACCGATCAGCGGGCACTTGGCATCGGGACTGTCGGCTTGCGCGGTGACGCGCAGACCCGAGTTGCTCAGGACTTGTGCGCATAATTCGGGATTGCCGCGCAGGCGCATCAGCTTGAAACCGGTCAACCCGTTCGGCGCTGCCTTCACGTCCAGCGGCGCCCACGGGTTCCACTCGGCCGGCACATCGAGCCAGCCGCGCCAGACGCTGAGCACGGCACCCGCGATGATCAGCAGTAACGACAGCGCGATCCAGCGACCCATGCTCAGCCTTTGAAAAACTGATTGGCCTTGGCGTACGGCATCGACTGCGACGTAAAGCCGAACGTCCCGCGCTGCTGGATCTCTTCAGCCGCGCGGAAGAACTCGCCGAATGCTGCCAAGGCCAACGCCGAGCCGGTGCTGATCCTGCGCACACCCATTTCTTCCAACTCCTGTACGGTCAGTTTCAAACCGCCGGACATGAGCACGTTGACCGGTTTTGGCGCCACCGCGCGCACCACCGCCAACACCTCTTCGGCGTTACGCAAACCCGGCGCGTACAGCACGTCGGCGCCCGCCTCGGCAAAGGCTTGCAGGCGGCGAATGGTGTCGTGGAGATCGGGATTGCCGTGCAGGTAGTTTTCCGCGCGGGCGGTCAAGATGAAGGGAAATGGCAGCGTGCGCACCGCAGCGACGGCGGCTTCGATGCGTGCAACGGCGTGTTCGAAGCAGTAGATCGGCGCATCGGCACGGCCCGTGGCGTCCTCGATCGAACCACCCACCGCGCCGGCCTCGGCGGCACGCAACAGGCTTTTCGCGCATTCGGCGGGGTCATCGGCGAAACCGTTTTCCAGATCCACCGCTACCGGCAAATCCGTGGCCGCGACAATCGCCCGGACGTTGGCCAAGGTGTCATCGAGACTCAGGGCGCCGTCGGCCTTGCCCTGGGAAAACGCGTAACCGGCACTGGTGGTTGCCAGTGCCTGATAGCCCAGACTGGCGAGCATCTTCGCCGAGCCGGCATCCCACGGGTTGGGAATCACGAAAATCCCCGGACGCTCGTGCAGGGCCTTGAAGGCCTGGGCTTTGCGGGTTTGTTCTTGAAGGGCGTGGGCGTCCATCGGCAGGCTCCTGGGCTGGGGGAAAATCCGCCTCAGAGCAAGCCGAGTTGCTCGGCGGCGGGTTCTCTGTATAGCTCAGGCAGGGATGGCAGGCCAGGCAAACGTTGCATCAATTGTGCGTGAAAACGTTGCGCCAGCTTCGCCGCCATGACGTTGTCGGCGGTGTGCAGGAAGATGTACGGCGTGCGGCCCTCTTCGATCCACTCGGCGATTTTCGCCACCCACGGCACCAGGAACGGATCATTGGCTTCCAGCTCGGGGTGGCCGATGAAGCGCACCTGCGGGAACTGGGTGAACGCCGCCGGCCGCGTCGGCACCCGGGGCTTTTTCGATTGCGCGTGGATCACCGAAGACTCGGTCGACAGGCAACTGAACAGCGCCCGTGGATCGAGGCAGATGCGTTCTACGCCACGGTCGAGCAGCAAGCGATTGAGCAGGCGTTCGCTCTCACCCTTGGCGAAGAACTGTTCGTGACGCACTTCCACCGCCAGTGGCCGGTCCAGCGCGTCGATGAACGCGGTCAGCTCCGGCAGTCGATGCGGGGTGAAGCTTTTCGACAGTTGCAGCCACAGCGGCGAAACGCGTTCGCCGAGCGGGCTGAGGAGGTTTACGAAGGTTTCGGCGGCGGTCAGTTGATCGCGCAGATCACCGCTGTGGCTGATGTCGCCGGGAAACTTGGCGGTGAAGCGAAAGTGTTCGGGCATGGTCTCGGCCCAGCGCTGCACGGTGGCCGGCGACGGACTGGCGTAGAAGGTCGTGTTGCCTTCGACGGCGTTGAACACTTGGGAGTAGAGAGCGAGGAAGTCGGAGGTCTTGGCGTCTTCGGGGTACAGATACTCGCGCCAGGCGTTTTCACTCCAGGACGGACAACCGAGGTAGTAAGGCAGATCCATCAGATGTACAGGTCGAGGCCCAGCACATCCGCATCCCAATCGACAAAACCGGCGGTGCTCAGGTAGCTGGCGAGGGCCATCGCTACGCTTTTGCTCATGGCGCGGTGATAAATCATGTCTTGCTGACGGGCAGGCAGATTGGCCAGGCGTTGTGCGGAGGCTTTGGCAGCGCGGGCGGCCAGTTGCTCTTCAGTCGGGAATTCCAGCTCGCCGTCGATATCGTCGACGGATTCATCCAGCGCCACATTGCCTTTGCGAGGCTTGCGCTTGATGGGGTAGGACTGAGAGGAGAGGCCGTCTATACGCATAAATTCATGCTCGGTATCGATGATGGCAATTTAGCGGCACTTGGCCGACTTAGCAAATTGCCGAGTGATAACTAGAACACATAAAGCGCAAAAGGTTTAAAGCCCGGGGTTGGAAACTGACGATTGGCAGAATTTGGAATAAGACACGGAGTTTGTGGAGGGCTTTTGTGGTGAGGGGATTTATCCCCGATCGGCTGCGAAGCAGTCGCCGATTTTGGGGCCGCTTCGCGACCCATCGGGGATAAATCCCCTCACCACAGAAGCTTCCCCGCCAGAAGTCAGGCCTCAGCGAGCCTTGGGGGTGGCGACTTTGTCGCGCAGGTAAACCGGTTGCGCGTCATCGGCAGGGATCGACTCGCCGCGTTCCCAGGCAAACCGCGCCAGGGTCAGCAGGTCTTCGGCGTGAGGCAACATGCCGGCATCGGAGCCGGTGAGGTTGACCGCGATCCGCTCGCCATAGCCCCAACCGGTACCTGTACCGAACCACTCACCGCTGGCATCGGCCGGCAGCGCCGCGACTTCCGGCGGCAGCACCGCTTCGGCACCCACCAGACGCATCTCACCGGCCGTCTCGCGGTAGCAGCCCCAATACACTTCATCCATCCGCGCATCGATAGCCGCCGCGACCTGGCTCACGCCGTGTTCGCGATATGCACGTTGCGCCAGGACGGCGAGGTTGGACACCGGCAGCACCGGACGATCCAGCGCGAACGCCAGCCCCTGCACCACACCGATGGCGATCCGCACACCGGTAAACGCACCCGGCCCGCGACCGAACGCGATCGCGTCCACCGCTTGCAGCGTGGTGCCAGCGTCCGCCAGCAGTTGCTGGATCATCGGCAGCAGCTTCTGCGCGTGCAGACGCGGGATCACCTCGTAATGGCTCGTGACCTTGCCGTCATGCAGCAAGGCAACGGAGCAAGCTTCGGTCGCGGTGTCCAGGGCCAGCAAGGTGCTCATCGATGTATCCAAAACAGGTGGGGGAAAAAGTGCGTCAGTATAAACAACTACGGCCCGCAAGCGGGCCGTGGATGATGCAGCCGATCAGCTTTTTCAGCTCAGCGCTTCGAGCACCTTGGCGGTGATCGCTTCAACCGAACCTACGCCCGGAATGTGGCTGTACTTCGGCTTGCCGTTGGCAGCGGAAAGCTTCTGGTAGAAGTCCACCAGCGGCTTGGTCTGCGAATGGTAGACCGACAGGCGATGACGTACGGTTTCTTCGGTGTCGTCCTTGCGCTGCACCAGATCGTCGCCGGTAACGTCGTCTTTGCCAGCCACTTTCGGCGGGTTGTAGACGATGTGGTAGACGCGGCCACTGGCCTCGTGAACGCGACGACCGGCGATACGCTGAACGATTTCTTCGTCTTCAACAGCGATTTCAACCACGGCGTCCAGCTCGACACCGGCAGTTACCAGCGCTTCGGCCTGTGGAATGGTGCGCGGGAAACCGTCGAACAGAAAGCCGTTGGCGCAGTCTGGTTGAGCGATGCGATCCTGCACCAGCGCGATGATCAGGTCATCCGACACCAGGCCGCCGGCATCCATGATGCTCTTGGCTTGAACGCCCAGCGGAGTGCCAGCCTTGACCGCTGCACGCAGCATGTCGCCGGTGGAGATTTGCGGAATGCCGAATTTCTCGGTGATGAACTTAGCCTGAGTACCTTTACCGGCCCCGGGAGCTCCCAGCAGAATGACGCGCATCGATGTGCTCCTCAATTTTTTATATAGAAAACAACGGGATTCGCCTCTTTGGGCCAATCTTAAAAAACGGGTCGTGGCCGCACAAACGGCCAAAGGCTGATCAAGATACACAGCAGGCTGCGCCCACACAAGACGCCAAAAGTCGGAGAAACCGGCGCCCGCCGCGACCTTGCGACGCGGTAACCCAAGTCGCAACCCCATCACTAACTGTCGCCTGCCCGCACTTCCTCCCTGTGTACAAAGCAGCACCCGGCCTGTGCACCGGGTGCCTGATGCCACCGCAAAAACCTTAGCCGGTATTGCGCAACCCGGCGGCAATCCCCGCCACAGACACCAGCAGCGCCTGCTCCACCGGGCTGCCCTGCTCGACATTTTGCTGCCGTGATCGGGCCAACAGCTCGGCCTGCAATAGATGTAGCGGATCAAGATAAGTGTTGCGCAGACGGATGAATTCCAGGGTGTCCGGGCTATGTGCCAACAGCTGCGACTGCCCGGTCAAGCCGAGCACCACCGCACACGCCTGCGACAATAGGTCGCGTAACTGCGCGCCCAACGGCAGCAAGTCCGGCTCGACCAGACGCTGGTCGTACGAAAGCGCGATGTCGGCGTCGGCCTTGGCCAGGACCATTTCCAGCATGTCGATACGGGTGCGGAAGAACGGCCACTGTTCGCGCATCTGCCCGAGCAGTTCGCCCTCGCCACGCGCCAGCGCCTTGCTCAGCGCAGTTTCCCAGCCGAGCCACGCCGGCAGCATCAGCCGCGTTTGCGTCCAGCCGAAGATCCACGGAATCGCCCGCAGACTCTCGATCCCACCGGCACGGCGCTTGGCCGGACGGCTGCCAAGGGGCAAGCGCCCCAGTTCCTGCTCCGGCGTCGATTGGCGGAAATACTCGACGAACTGCGGATTTTCACGCACCACGGCGCGGTACGCGGCGACGCCATCGGCGGCCAGTTCATCCATCAGGTGTCGCCATTCGGGCGTCGGTGGCGGTGGTGGCAACAACGTCGCTTCCAGCACGGCAGCCAGATACAGATTGAGGTTCTGCTCGGCGATGTCCGGCAGGCCGAATTTGAATCGAATCATTTCGCCCTGCTCGGTGGTGCGGAAGCGCCCCGCCACCGAGCCCGGCGGCTGCGACAGAATCGCCGCGTGCGCCGGACCGCCGCCACGGCCCACGGTGCCACCGCGACCGTGGAACAACAGCAGTTCGACTTGCTGCTCGCGGCAGATCTCCACCAGCCGCTCCTGCGCGCGATATTGCGCCCACGCCGCCGCGGTGGTACCGGCGTCCTTGGCCGAGTCGGAATAACCGATCATCACTTCCTGCGGGCCTTGCAGCCTCGCGCGGTAGCCCGGCAGCAGCAACAGACGCTCCATCACCGGCCCGGCGTTGTCGAGGTCGGCGAGGGTTTCGAACAGCGGCACCACACGCATCGGCCGCAGCACGCCGGACTCTTTCAGCAGCAGTTGCACTGCCAGCACGTCGGAGGCGGCGCCCGCCATCGAGATCACGTAGGAACCCAGCGAGGCGCCCGGTGCGGCAGCGATTTCCTTGCAGGTGGCGAGTACTTCAGCGGTGTCGGCGGACGGTTTGAAATGCGCCGGCAGCAGTGGGCGACGATTGCTCAATTCGCGGGTGAGGAAGCTGATGCGCTGTTCTTCGTCCCAGTCTTCGTAGCGACCAAGGCCGAGGTAGTCGGTGATTTCGGTCATTGCCGAGCTGTGTCGCGTCGAATCCTGACGCACATCGAGGCGCACCAGGAACAGGCCGAAGGTCACCGCCCGGCGCAGGCAATCGAGCAGCGGCCCGTCGGCAATCACGCCCATGCCGCACTCGTGCAGCGAGTTGAAGCACAGCTCCAGCGGATCGAGCAGATCGCGGTTGTTGTGCAACACATCGGCTGGCGCTGGCGTTGTAGCGCTGAGCGAGGCGTGCGCCCAGTTGCGCGTGGCGCGCAGGCGTTCGCGCAATTGCTTGAGCACCGCCCGATAAGGTTCGGCGCTGTCGCCGGCCTTGGCCTTGAGCGCGTCGCTGGCCTGCTGCATCGACAGCTCGGCGGCCAGGTGATCGACATCGCGCAGGTACAGGTCGGCAGCCATCCAGCGCGCCAGCAACAGCACTTCGCGGGTCACTGCGGCCGTGACATTCGGGTTGCCGTCGCGATCGCCACCCATCCACGAGGCAAAGCGAATCGGCGCCGCCTCCAGTGGCAAGCGCAGGCCCGTCGCTTCATACAGCGCCTTGTCGGCCTTGCGCATATGGTTGGGGATCGCCTGCCACAGCGAATGCTCGATCACCGCAAAACCCCATTTCGCTTCGTCGACCGGGGTCGGCCGGGTGCGGCGGATTTCTTCGGTGTGCCAGGCTTCGGCAATCAGCCGTTGCAGGGTGTTCTGGATCTGTTCGCGTTCGGCGCTGGTCAGGTCGCGATGATCCTGCGCGGCCAGTTGCGCAGCGATCGCGTCGTACTTCTGAATCAAGGTGCGCCGCGCCACCTCGGTCGGGTGGGCGGTCAGCACCAGTTCGATTTCCAGGCGCGCCAGTTGTCGCGCCAGCGATTCGGCGCTGTGACCTTCATTGCGCAGGCGGGCGAGCAGTTCCGGCAGCACGCGGGACTCGAACGGCGCGGGCTGCGACTCTTCGCGGCGATGAATCAGCTGATACTGCTCGGCGATGTTCGCCAGGTTGAGAAACTGGTTGAACGCCCGCGCCACCGGCAGCAGTTCGTCTTCGCTCAACTGATTGAGGCTGGCGCTGAGTTCGGCGTCCATCGAGCCACGGCGGTCGGCCTTGGCGCCCTTGCGGATCTGCTCGATCTTGTCGAGAAATTCCTCGCCGTACTGGTCACGGATGGTATTGCCCAACAGCTCACCGAGCAGGTGAACGTCCTCGCGCAAGCGTGCATCAATATCGGTCATCAGCAGTTCTCCAGCGTTAATCGGGACGGCGCAGAAACGAATGCTTTGCCCAGAGAGTGCCGCTCTACGGCGCTTCTTACAAGCAGACGACGAAGGGACTTTAAACCTTGTGGCTTGAAGCTAGTCTCAACAGTAAGCCGTACAACGGCTTGCCGCCGGCCCCGCCGGACACTCACCCAGGCCTGCCACGAGCAGGCGCGAAATGAGGTCATCATGAAAATTCGTGAACTCGCCCAGCATTGGGAAGAAAACGCCAAGGGTCGCCTGACCGACACCGGCTACACGATTCATCTGGACGTCGAGGCCGCTGCGCGGCTGGCGGCGATCGCCGAGATGTACCCCAAACGCCACCCGGAAGAACTGCTCGGCGAACTGATCGGCGCCGCGCTCGAAGAGTTCGAGGCGAGCCTGCCGTATGTGAAAGGCTCGACGGTGGTGGCGACTGATGAGGAAGGTGATCCGCTGTATGAAGATGTCGGGCCGACACCGCGGTTTCTGGCGCTTTCTCGCCGGCATCTGCAGGATTTATCCGCCGCTGCCGGCAAGCAAAAACACTGACACAACAAAGATCAAACTGTAGGAGTGAGCCTGCTCGCGATAGCGGTGTATCTGTGGCTTTTGATGCTGACTGACACACTGCTATCGCGAGCAGGCTCACTCCTACAGGGTCGTGTTTCCTTTTGAAAAGTTTTCTGACTTTCCCCCGCGCGTACCTCTCCCCGCCTCCAAAGTTCCCGGTTTAGAGCCTTGTCCGTTTGGTCAAAAAAAATTTTGGCGATAGGCCATCTTTTCTGAACTTTTGAAAAACGCCTCCGGTCGGAAGCTGTAACCACGCCTGGAACGAGCGTTTCAAAAACGCGCTTTTACACGACGCTTGCGGCTCCTCGACCAGGATGGATTTTCGGTTTTATCAGGAGTTAAACAATGGAGTTGAAGACCATGAAGACCCAAACCTCGTTCTCCCACCTGCGCGGTCTGAAACTGGCTGCTCTGGCTATCGGTACCAGCTTCGTTCTGGCCGGTTGCGCCGGTAACCCGCCGACCGAGCAGTACGCCGTGACTCAATCGGCCGTCAACAGCGCCGTCAGCGCCGGTGGTACCGAGTTCGCTGCAGTGGAAATGAAGCAGGCTCAGGACAAGCTCAAGCAAGCCGAAATTGCCATGCACGACAAGAAGTATGAACAGGCTCGCACCCTCGCCGAACAAGCTGAATGGGACGCTCGCGTAGCAGAACGCAAGGCTCAGGCTGCCAAGGCCGAACAGGCTGTGAAGGATTCCCAGAAAGGTGTTCAGGAACTGCGTCAGGAAAGTCAGCGCACCGTGCAGTAAGCGCGCATCCCGAATCGCAAAGCTGAAACTTTTATCGATAGAAAGGACGACAAATTATGCGTAAGCAACTGATGATCCCCGCTCTTCTGGCCGCAAGCGTTGCCCTGGCTGCCTGCTCCACTCCGCCTAACCCGAACCTGGAACAGGCGCGCACCAACTACGCCGGCCTGCAGGCCAACCCACAGGCAAGCAAAGTCGCTGCCCTGGAAACCAAGGACGCCAGCGATTACCTGGACAAGGCCGACAAGGCTTATCTGGACAAGCAAGACGCAGCCAAGGTTGACCAACTGGCCTACCTGACCAACCAGCGCGTGGAAGTGGCCAAGCAGACCATCGCCCTGCGCACCGCTGAAAACAACCTGAAAAACGCTGCCGCGCAACGTGCTCAGGCGCGTCTGGACGCTCGTGATCAGCAGATCAAACAACTGCAGCAGAGCCTGAACGCCAAGCAGACCGATCGCGGTACCTTGGTGACTTTCGGTGACGTGCTGTTCGCCACCAACAAGGCTGACCTGAAATCCAGCGGTCTGGTGAACATCAACAAACTGGCGCAATTCCTTCAGGAAAACCCTGATCGCAAAGTGATCGTCGAGGGTTACACCGACAGCACCGGCGCGGCTTCGTACAACCAGTCGCTGTCCGAGCGTCGCGCGACCTCGGTACAAGTCGCTCTGATCAAGATGGGCGTAGATCCTTCGCGCATCGTGGTTCAGGGTTATGGCAAGGAATACCCGGTTGCTGATAACAGCAGCGTCTCGGGTCGTGCGATGAACCGTCGTGTGGAAGTGACCATTTCCAACGACAACCAGCCAGTGATGCCACGTTCGGCGGTCAGCTCGAACTAAGCAACACGCGCTAACGCAAAAGCCCCGCCTGAGTGATCAGGCGGGGCTTTTTTGGTGGGAGCTGAAATTGCGGCCCCTCACCCCAGCCCTCTCCCGAGGGAGAGGGAGCCAAATGGGGGATTCTCAAGAAATACATCGACCTGAAAGTGCTTGGCCGAATCAATAATCGACACAATCTTTCAGGTCGGCGTAACTCGAAGGCCCCCTCGGTCAATCCCCTCTCCCACTGGGAGAGGGTTAGGGTGAGGGCTGAACCTGCAGAATCACTCCTCCAGCTTCTGCGGAGTCTCTTCACCCATGCAGCGCACGGCTTTTTTCTGCGCATTGATCAGCACCCCGGTCAGGCCTTTCTGCTCGGTGTCGAACAGCACCAGCACGCCATCGATGCACTGCGCCATTTGCGGCGCCGGGTCCAGTGAGACTTTGTAGTCTTCGCCCGGCACGGTCTTGAGCATGGTGAATTCGTTGAGCAGCAGCGCATCCTCGGGTTTGGCGAAGTGCAGGTAACCGTAGTACCACAGCGCCCCGACGGTGCCGAGGATGCTGCAGATACCGGTGATGATCAGCGGGATGGCGTTACGTTCTTCAGTCATTGCGGACTCTCATCTTCAGAATTCGGGGCTTGCGGGTAGTTCGGGATCTCGCCGAGGCGGCGCAGGCCGTTGAAATGTTCGGGATCTTCCAGATAGCGCAGCATCACCTGGCGCCAGACAGGGTCGCCGAAGGTCTGCACGTGGCCGCCGCGGGTCAGCTGCAGCACGCGCGGTGGCGGCGCAGCCTGATACAGGCGGATGGCGTTGGCCATCGGCACCAGCGGGTCATCGATGCTGTGAAAGATCAGTTTCGGCACGCCCGTGAGCTGCGGCATCGAGTTGATCGCGCTGTCGCCGTCCGGCACCAGCCACGACAGCGGCACCTGAAACGGCCAGGTCAGCCATGAAGTGCTGAGGGCGTACTGGCCGACGCTGCGATAACTGGCGGGCACACCGTCGAGCACGAAGGCCTTGAGTTGCTTCTGCCGCTCCGGGTGCTGCACCAGCCAATGCACGGCCATCGAGCCGCCGAGGCTCTGGCCTAGGAGGATCAGCGGTTTGCCTTTGACCTCTGGCGCCTTGTCGAGCCAGGCGAACGCGGCGTCGATGTCCTGATAGATCGCCGGCAGGCTCGGCTTGCCCTCGGACAAGCCATACCCGCGATAGTCCACCAGCAGCACCTGATAGCCGTTTTTCGGCAACCACCAACTGCCGCCGAGGTGCATCGGCAGGTTGCCGCCGTTGCCGTGCAGGTGCAGGACTGTGCCTTTGACTTCAACGCCAGGTTTGGCTGGTAGCCACCAGGCGTTCAGCTTCAAGCCATCCGTCGTGACCAATGTGACGGTGCGGTATTCGAGCTTGGCTTTTTCCGGGGTGAAGATCTGGCCCGGCTCGGGGTAAAACAACAACGAACTGCAACCACTGAGGGTCAGGAGCAGGCAAAGGATGCCGAGGATTCTCATCCGGTGAAACCTCGCAGAATTCGAATTGGAATACAGTCAAAAACTGTAGGAGTGAGCCTGCTCGCGATAGCGGTGTGCCAGTCGATATTTATGTTGATTGACACACTGCTATCGCGAGCAGGCTCACTCCTACAAGGGGTTTGTGTGTGGTTCAGAGGATGTTGGAGTAATCCGCCTCGATCCGGTCCAGGCTCAAGTGATTGAGGAAGTTGGAGAAGCACATCCACGCCGACAGCGCGTTCATGTCACGGAACTGTTCCGGCAAATATTTCGGCGGCACCACCAGACCTTCATCGACCAACTGACGCAGGGTACGCATGTCTTCCAGGGTGGTCTTGCCGCAGAACAGCAGCGGCACTTGCTCAAGCTTGCCCTTACGCACGGCCAACTGAATGTAGTTGTAAACCATGATAAAGCCCTTGAGATAGGACAAGTCTTTGGTGAATGGCAGACCGGTCGGGGTCGAACCACGGAACACCCGGCTGGCGTTGCCATAGCTTTCGGCCATTTCAAAGCCCTGCTCGCGGAAGAACTCGAACACCTGCAAAAAGTCCGCGCCCTCCTCGACCATGTGAATGGCGCGGGTGCGGTTGGTCAGTTTGCGCAGGCGACTCGGGTAGGAGGCGAAGGTGATGATTTCCATCAAGATCGCCAGGCCTTCCTGGGTCACCGTCGACGACGGTGGGCCTTTGGACAGGAAGGTGCAGATCGGCTGGTTCAAGCCATTGAGCGTGGTGCCGACGTGCACCAGACCTTCGTGGACTTCCAGTGCACGCACGTCGCGGTCGTTGAACAGCGCGTCGGTGCGGATCTTGATGTAGTCGGCGCCTGCCGCCGCGTCGGCGACGATGCCGTCGGACTCGAACACGCGGATGGTTTCCTCGGCCTCGCCGAACACCTTGTTCAACCGGGTTTGCAGCAGGTGAACGGCATCCTTGGCGGTGAGGACCTTCGGCTCGTCCTTCAGGTCGCCACGGCCATCAATGTTGTTCAGGTAGTCGGACATCATCAGGCCGAGGTCGGCCAGGGTCGGGTCGCCGGCGTGGAACGCATCGGAGGCGGCGCCGTAGAGTTCCTGGGAGATCAGGCCGAAATCCTCGGTGCCGCGCGCTTCGAGCATGCGCACCACCATGCGGTATTCCTTGCACATGCGCCGCATGATCTGCCCGACCGGGTTGAACTGGCCGAGCTGGCGGGTGATGTCGCGCTCGATGTTCTGGAATTCCAGTTTGACCTTGCTCGAATCGAAGGACAGCGGCCGATTGAGGTAGTAGTCGCGATCCACCGCCGGCATTTCCTTGCCCTTGGCCTTGAGAAAGCCCTTGCGGATGTTCTCGTCCCACTTCACCGCATCGAGCACGCGGATCGGCGTCTGCGCCAGCACAATGCGATCGGACAGCGTGCGTATCGTCTGCTGGTAATCGTCCACCCGAAACTCCTGTAGAAAACTGAATTATTTGGCGCGGGCCTGGCGCTGATAGCGCGCGGCCTCGACGAATACATCGGAATTGGCCGGATCGTCGAGGTAAGCAAAGACCTTGTCGAGGCTACTGTCGACTTGCACGCCGTCGCCATCGTCCTCGGTCTGGAAAGCCTTGCCGTCGAGGGTTTGCTGTTTGATCGCCTGATTGATCTGTTCGAGGTCGAGGTTGTACACCACCAGCTCGTGTTTGTCGGTGAGTTCGAACCCGGCGATGGTGTATTGGCCACCGTAACGCGCCGGCACTTTCGCCGACAGGTACCAGCGACTGCCATGGCGCGACACGGTGAACGGGAACGCCTCGCGCTCGTGAGGCCGGGCCTTGAACCAGGTGATGGCCTGATAGCGATCGTTGCCGACGCGGGTCAGCTCAAGGTTCATCGGCTCGCCCCAGGCATTGGTGCTCGACCACTTGCCCAGCAGGCCCTTGGGCACCGGGTCACTGGCAGGCAGCGGATCCTTGAAGGTCACCAGACAGCCACTGAGCAGCAGGAACGACAGGGCGATCAGCACGCCACGCCAGGCTTTCATTCAATACTCCCTATGAACACGCGTCGCCCTGATGATCCGGCTCAGTCCCCTTGTGGGAGCGGGCTTGCTCGCGAAGGCGGTGGGTCAGTCAACTGAATCGTTGAATGTGATACCGCATTCGCGAGCAAGCCCGCTCCCACAGGGGATTTCCATCAGCTGTCAGACCGAGGCGAGGACCAGATGCATGTACCGCGTCAGAATCCCGAGCATGTCCTGTTCGGCCAAAGGCTCGGCGTCGTTGAGCAGGCCCTGATATTCCATCCGTCCGATAATCGCCGTCAACACCTTGGCATCTTGCTGCGGTTCACGCGAGCCCAGCACCTGGAACAACTGGCAGGTGCCCTGCAGCAGAATCTGCTGATGCGAGCGCACCAGATCCGCCAGCCGCGGGTTGAGCAGCGCTTCCTGGCGGAACGCCTGCTCGGCCATCAGGTGTTCGCGGCGATTGACCAATTGCCGGTGCACATAGTCGGCCATCAGCCGCGCGATGTCGTCCGCCAGTTGCGAGCGCGACTCGGGGCTACCGTCGCCCCTGACGACCATCTCGCGCAGCAGGCCTTCGTTGTTGATCCACAGCTTGGCCATGTAGGCCGCGCTGCGTTCGACGTATTGGGCGAAGGTATCGGTGAGCAGGTCATCGATATCCTTGAAGTAATAGGTGGTGGCCGACAGCGGCACACCGGCCTCGGCCGCCACCGCACGGTGGCGCACGGCGCGCACGCCGTCACGCACGACAATGCGCATCGCCGCGTCGAGAATGTCCTGTCGACGCTGCTCACTGCCCTGTCGGCTGGCCTTGCGGCCCTGGTACTGAACACTTTCAGCGACCGCAGTGGCGATACCCGCTGCACCTTCTTGAGCGATTGCAACCATCACGACTGGACTTCCTCTGCTATTGCAAAATTAACCAATTGATACATTTGTACCAGACAGGCAATAAAAAGCCGCCTGTTTTAGGCGGCTTTTTAACTGAAACGTTTACGCTTGCGGTCGCATGTGCGGGAACAGGATCACATCGCGGATCGACGGCGAGTTGGTCAGCAACATCACCAGGCGGTCGATGCCGATACCTTCACCGGCCGTTGGCGGCATGCCGTACTCCAGCGCGCGCACGAAATCGGCGTCGTAGTGCATGGCTTCGTCGTCGCCGGCGTCCTTGTCGGCCACCTGCGCCATGAAGCGCTCGGCCTGGTCTTCCGCGTCGTTCAACTCGGAGTAGGCGTTGGCGATTTCACGGCCGCCGATGAACAGCTCGAAACGGTCGGTGACGTTCGGGTTCTCGTCGTTACGACGGGCCAGCGGCGACACTTCGAACGGGTACTGAGTGATGAAGTGCGGCTGCTCCAGCTTGTGCTCGACCAGTTCTTCGAAAATCATCACCTGCAGCTTGCCCAGACCTTCGAAGCCCAGCACCTTGGCGCCGGCCTTCTTGGCGATGGCGCGCGCCTTGTCGATGTCGTTCAGGTCATCGGCAGTCAGCTCAGGGTTGTACTTGAGGATCGAGTCGAACACCGACAAACGGGCAAACGGCTCGCCGAAGTGGAACACCTTGTCGCCGTACGGCA
Source organism: Pseudomonas sp. G3-19 (assembly GCF_054855875.1). Taxonomy (NCBI): domain Bacteria; kingdom Pseudomonadati; phylum Pseudomonadota; class Gammaproteobacteria; order Pseudomonadales; family Pseudomonadaceae; genus Pseudomonas; species Pseudomonas sp. G3-19. Next base: position 5,459,527 of record NZ_JBMPIQ010000003.1, on the reverse strand, counting down.
CGTCGGTGCTGCCCAGCACCAGCTGTGCCAGTTCACGGAACAGTTCTTCGGTCAGGTCCATGTTGTCTTCGTAGTCGGCGTAAGCCTGGTAGAACTCCAGCATGGTGAATTCAGGGTTGTGACGCGTCGAAACGCCTTCGTTACGGAAGTTGCGGTTGATCTCGAACACTTTCTCGAAACCGCCAACCACCAGACGCTTCAGATACAGCTCAGGCGCGATACGCAGGAACATTTCCATGTCCAGCGCATTGTGGTGGGTTTCGAACGGCTTGGCTGCGGCGCCGCCAGGAATGGTCTGCAGCATCGGCGTTTCGACTTCGAGGAAGTCGCGCTTCATCAGGAAGCTGCGGATGTGCGCGATCACTTGCGAACGCACGCGGAAGGTCTGGCGCACTTCTTCGTTGACGATCAGGTCGACGTAACGCTGACGGTAGCGCTGTTCGGTGTCGGTCAGGCCGTGGTGCTTGTCCGGCAGCGGGCGCAGCGACTTGGTCAGCAGGCGCACGTTGGTCATTTCGACGTACAGGTCGCCCTTGCCGGAACGCGCCAGGGTGCCTTCGGCGGCAATGATGTCGCCCATGTCCCAGGTCTTGACGGCGGCCAGGGTGTCTTCGGACAGGGTTTTACGGTTGACGTAGACCTGGATGCGACCGGTCATGTCCTGGATCACCATGAACGAGCCACGGTTGAGCATGATGCGACCGGCAACCTTGACCGGGATTGCAGCCTCGGCCAGCTCTTCCTTGGTCTTGTCCGCGTATTTCTTCTGCAGATCTTCGCAGTAGTTTTCGCGGCGGAAGTCGTTCGGGAAGGCGTTGCCCTTGGCGCGCTCGGCAGCCAGCTTTTCCTTGCGCAGGGCGATCAGGGAGTTTTCTTCCTGTTGCAGGGCTTGCGGGTCGAGTTGTTGGTCGCTCATGTCTTCAGATATTCCATCAGGTTCGTTGCCCCCGGACCTGGCGGCCCGGGAATCGCCAGCAGGGCTGGCTCCTACAGGGATCGCGTTGCATCAGCGACCCTGCGTGCGTCTTTTACAGCCCCGACTTCAGGCTGGCTTCCAGGTATTCGTCGATGTCGCCGTCGAGCACCTTGTCGCAGTCGCTGCGTTCAATGTTGGTGCGCAAGTCCTTGATCCGCGACGCGTCGAGCACGTACGAACGGATCTGATGACCCCAGCCGATGTCCGACTTGGTGTCTTCCAGCGCCTGGGAAGCGGCGTTGCGCTTCTGCATTTCCTGCTCGTACAACTTGGCCCGCAGCATTTTCATGGCGGTGTCCTTGTTGGCGTGCTGGGAACGCTCGTTCTGGCAGCTGACCACGGTGTTGGTCGGTACGTGAGTAATACGTACGGCCGAGTCGGTGGTGTTTACGTGCTGACCACCGGCACCGGAGGAACGATAGGTGTCGATCCGCAGGTCTGCCGGGTTGATTTCGATTTCGACCTTGTCGTCGATCTCTGGCGAGACGAAAACCGCAGAGAACGAGGTGTGGCGACGGTTGCCGGAGTCGAACGGGCTCTTGCGCACCAAGCGATGCACGCCGATCTCGGTACGCAGCCAGCCAAAGGCGTATTCGCCCTTGATGTGCACGGTCGCGCCTTTGATACCGGCGACTTCACCGGCCGACAGTTCCATGATGGTCGCGTCGAAACCGCGTTTGTCCGCCCAGCGCAGGTACATGCGCAGCAGGATGTTGGCCCAGTCCTGGGCCTCGGTGCCGCCGGAGCCGGCCTGGATGTCCAGGTAGGCGTTGTTCGGGTCCATCTCGTGGCTGAACATGCGGCGGAATTCAAGCTTGGCCAGTGACTCTTCAAGCCCTTGAAGCAGTTCAACGACGTCGTTTACCGCGCCTTCGTCGTTTTCTTCAACGGCCATGTCGAGCAGCTCGCGGGAATCGGCCAGACCACTGGACAGCTCATCCAGGGTGTCGACGATCTGCGCCAGCGATGCTCGCTCGCGGCCCAGTTCCTGGGCGTATTCAGGTTTGTTCCAGACTGCAGGATCTTCAAGCTCGCGATTGACTTCGATCAGACGCTCATGCTTTTGATCGTAGTCAAAGATACCCCCGAATAGTTTCGGAGCGCTCGGACAGGTCCTTGATGGTGTTCAGGATCGGGTTGATTTCCATGACGGGCAGCACTCGTTGGCGAACTTTTGAAAGCCGGCGAGTATAACGTAATCACGCTGTCACGGCAGCCCGTCTGGCGGGTGTTGAGGCGATTCACTTGACATGGCCTGACGCAGATCCCTTGTGGGAGCGGGCTTGCTCGCGAAGGCGGTGTGTCATTAAGCATCGATGTCGACTGATACTCCGCATTCGCGAGCAAGCCCGCTCCCACAGGGGGATTGCGAACCTATTCGATACCCACCTGATTACGCCCGTTGTTCTTCGCCAGGTACAACCCACGATCCGCCGCCGAAATCGAGCAGCCGGCAATCGCTGCCCGCCTGCGGCACCATGGTCGCCAGACCGATGCTGATGGTCAGGCTCGCCCCGTCGCCCGGGGTGTTGTGCGGAATCTTCAGCGCCGCCACGGTCTGGCGCAGTTTCTCTGCCACCAGTCGTGCGCCGCCCGGCGAGGTGTTCGGCAGCACCAGCGCGAACTCTTCACCGCCGTAGCGGGCCGGCAGGTCCGACGGTCGGGCGCTGGCGTCGCGGATCGCCGTGGCGACCTTGCGCAGCGCCTCATCGCCTTCAACGTGGCCGAAGCTGTCGTTGTAGGACTTGAAGTAATCGACGTCGATCATCAGCAACGACAACTGGCTCTGTTCCCGCAACGACCGGCGCCATTCCAGCTCCAGGTACTCGTCGAAGTGCCGGCGGTTGGACAGCCCGGTCAGCCCATCGGAGTTCATCAGCCGTTGCAGCACCAGGTTGGTGTCGAGCAATTGCTGCTGGCTGACGCGCAACGCACGGTACGCCGCATCGCGCTGCAGCAGGGTCATGTAGGAGCGCGAGTGATAGCGGATGCGCGCCACCAGCTCGATGGTGTCCGGCAGTTTCACCAGATAGTCGTTGGCCCCGGCCGAGAACGCCGCGCTCTTGATCAGCGGGTCTTCCTTGGTCGACAGCACGATGATCGGGATGTCCTTGGTCGCCGGATGATTGCGGTATTCGCGCACCAGGCTCAGGCCGTCGAGGCCGGGCATCACCAGGTCCTGCAGAATCACCGTCGGCTTAATCCGTACCGCCTGGGCGATGGCCTGGTGCGGATCGGAGCAGAAGTGGAAGTCGATGTTCTCTTCATTCGACAGCCCACGGCGCACGGCTTCGCCGATCATCGCCTGATCGTCCACCAACAACACCATGGCGGCGTTTTCGTCGGTTTTAATGTCGTCGATCTGTAAATCATTCATGGGCGGTCACCTGAGTACTGCGGGGGCCAGGATTGCGGAATAGCCTGTTCATTTGGGGAAAACCTCCAGCAATCGTGGCGCTATCTTTTCCAGTGGACGGATTTCGACGGCCGCATCGATCGCCGCTGCTGCCTTGGGCATGCCGTACACCGCACTGCTTTGCTGGTCCTGCGCGATGGTCAGATAACCCTGCTGGCGCATGAGCTTAAGCCCTTGCGCCCCGTCGCGTCCCATCCCGGTCAATAAAACCCCGACGGCATCGCCGTTCCAATAGCTGGCGACACTTTCGAAAAACACGTCGATCGAAGGCCGGTAGATCTCGTTGACCGGCTCGGCGGTGTAGGCCAGCGTGCCGTTTTTCAATAAACGAATATGGTGGTTGGTGCCGGCCAGCAGCACCGCGCCGGCCTGCGGTGGCTCGTCCTCGCGGGCCAGGCGTACATCGAGGCCACTGGCGCTGGCCAGCCATTCGGCCATGCCCGCGGCAAACACCTGATCCACGTGCTGCACCAGCACGATGGCGGCCGAGAAATGGCGTGGCAGGCCCTTGAGCAGGACTTCCAGCGCGGCCGGTCCGCCGGCAGACGAGCCGATCGCCACCAGCCGCTTGCACGACGCCGAACTGCGGTGAGGCGTCGGCACCGGACGCGAGCGCGGGGTTTTCTCGCCGATCAGCCAGCCGATGTTGAGGATCTTGCGCAGCAACGGCGCCGCCGCTTCCTGCGCGTTCCCCGCACCAATGGCCGGGGTATCGACCACGTCCAGCGCGCCGTGGCCCATGGCTTCAAAAACCCGGTGCACGTTTTGCTGACGGTCGACCGTGACGATAACGATCGCGCACGGGGTTTCGGCCATGATCCGTCGCGTGGCTTCGACGCCATCCATGACCGGCATGATCAGGTCCATCAGGATCAGATCCGGGGTGTTTTCGGCGCACAACCGCACCGCCTCGGCGCCGTTGTTGGCGACCCAGACCACCTGATGCGCCGGCTCGAAGGCCAGCGCGCGGCGCAAAGCCTCCACCGCCAGGGGCATGTCGTTGACGATTGCGATTTTCATGCCCGCGCTCCTCCAATGAGCTCAACCACTGCATCAAGCAGGGCGTCGTCATGAAAACTGGCCTTGGCTAAATAATAGTCGGCGCCAGCGTCCAGTCCACGACGCCGGTCCTCTTCACGATCCTTGTACGAGACCACCATCACCGGCAGCGATTGCAGGCGGTTGTCGCGGCGCAACAGGGTGACCAGTTCGATGCCATCCATGCGCGGCATGTCGATGTCGGTGATCAGCAAATCGAAGTCCTCCGAACGCAGCGCGTTCCAGCCGTCCATGCCGTCCACCGCGACCGCCACGTCATAGCCGCGATTGAGCAGCAACTTGCGTTGCAACTCGCGCACGGTCAGCGAGTCATCGACCACCAGAATCCGTTTGCGCGCCACTTCGGCGGCCTGATTGCCATGGCGGGCAATGCGCTCCAGACGCCCGGTGTTGAGCAGTTTGTCCACCGAGCGCAGCATGTCTTCGACATCGACGATCAGCACCACCGAACCGTCGTCGAGCAGCGCCCCGGCGGAAATATCCTGAACCTTGCCCAGTCGCTCATCCAGCGGCAGCACCACCAGCGTGCGCTCGCCGACAAACCGCTCCACCGCCACGCCGTAGATTGCGTCACGCTCGCGGATCACCACGACCTTGAGGGTTTCGCCGCTGCTCTGACTGGCCGGACGATTCAGCAACTGGCTGGCCGCGACCAGCCCGACATGCCGACCTTCGTGCCAGAAATGCTGACGGCCCTCGATCTGCACGATGTCCTGTGGCTCCAGATCGCACATGCGTTCGATATGCGCCAGCGGAAACGCATAAGCCTCCTCGCCGACTTCGACCACCAGACTGCGCACCACCGACAGGGTCAGCGGCACTTCCAGATGAAAGCGGCTGCCCTCGCCCGCCGTCTGCTCCAGCACCACCGCGCCGCGCAGTTGCCGCACCATGTGCTGCACCGCATCAAGACCGACGCCACGCCCGGACACTTCGGTCACCGTGTCGCGCAGGCTGAAACCCGGCAAGAACAGGAAGGTCAGCAGTTCTTCTTCGCTCAACTGCGCGGCAGTTTCTGCCGGTGACAATTGGCGTTCAACGATGCTGCGGCGGACCTTTTCCAGATCGACGCCATTGCCATCATCGCTCAATTCCAGCACCAGCAAACCGGCCTGATGCGAGGCACGCAGGCGGATCAGGCCTTCTTCGGACTTACCCTTGAGCAAGCGTTGTTCCGGGGTTTCGATACCGTGGTCAACCGCGTTGCGCAGCAAGTGAGTCAGCGGCGCTTCGAGTTTTTCCAGTACGTCGCGGTCGACCTGGGTCTTCTCGCCTTCGATCTCCAGCCGCACCTGTTTGCCGAGGCTGCGCCCCAGGTCTCGAACCATGCGCACCTGACCGGTGAGCACGTCGGCGAACGGGCGCATGCGGCAGGCCAGCGCAGTGTCGTAGAGCACCTGGGCGCGCTGGCTGGCTTGCCAGGCGAACTCGTCGAGCTCGGCGTTCTTTTCCGCGAGCAATTGCTGGGATTCGGCCAGCAGGCGCCGCGCATCTTCGAGGGCTTCCTGGGCCTCAAGGCTCAGCGCATGTTCCTTGAGGTGCACATTGAGACTTTCCAGCGCCCGCAGGCCGTTGTTCTGCATGCGCCTGAGGCGCTGCATGGTCGCCAGATGCGGCTTGAGGCGCTGGGTTTCGACCAGCGATTTACTCGACAGGTCGAGCAGGCTGTTCAGGCGTTCGGCGGTGACCCGCAGCACGCGCTCGCCGCCCTCGGTGGTGCGCTTGTTCTTGCGCGGTGCCGGGTCGGAGGTTTCCAGCGCTGTATCGATCGATGGCGCCGGGGTTTCAATCGGCGCAGGCGGCGGCGCCTGCATCTGCAATTCGGCCATGGGCAGCGGCGCCACTGCGGGCGCTGCCGAAGGGTCGAGCAGGAGTCCCATCAACGCCACATACGCTTCGATGTCCGGCGCTTGCGGAGCATTGGCCGGCGTGGCGATGCGCATCAACAGATCGGTGCCCTGCAACAACGCATCGATGTGCTCGGGCCGCAGCAACAGCCGCCCCTCCTGCGCGCTGACCAGGCAATCTTCCATCACATGGGCGACGCTGACACCGCTGTCGATGCCGACGATCCGCGCCGCGCCCTTGAGCGAGTGCGCCGCACGCATGCACGATTCCAGATAGTCGGCCTGAGTCGGGTTGCGCTCCAGCGCCAGCAGCCCGCTGCTGAGCACCTGTGTCTGGGCTTCGGCTTCCAGGCTGAACAGCTCCAGCAGCGAGGCGTCGCGCATTTGCTCGGGGGTCATGTGAGGCTCCGGGTCACGGCGGACAGCAGCTGTTCTTCATCCAGCCAACGCAGGCTGCGCCCCCGGAATTGCAGGACACCACGGGTGTATTTGGCGCTGGCCGTGCTGTTGTGCTCACCGCCGGCACGCGACGCGGCGTCGAGAATTTTTTCATCGATGGCGTGGATGCCGTCGACCTCGTCCACCGGCACCACCACCGGTCCGCCGTGGGCGGCGATGATCAGCATGCGCGGCATGATCCGCGCGCCGGTGGCTGGTGCGGCGTTGCCATCAAGGTCGAGCAACTCGACCAGCGACAGGCACGCGACCAGCGCGCCGCGCACGTTCGCCACGCCGAGCAAGGCCCGCGAACGCTGGTGCGGCAACGAGTGAATCGCCTGCAGCGGCGCTACCTCCACCAGGCTGCGGGTGGCCAGTCCCAGCCATTCTTCGCCGAGGCGAAACATCAGCAACGAACGGGTTTTGACGTCGGTTTCAACCGCGATGGCAACCGGGTCGCGCTCGTCCTGCTGCAACGCATAGCGGTCAAGCAGGCGCGTGGCGGCGGCGGAATACACCGCGCAGTTACGGCAATGAATATGCTCGGCCAGCAACGGGCACGACTTGTCGCCATGAATACCGATACGGTTCCAGCAATCATCGATGGCCCGGGCGTCTTCGTGGGTGACGTTCAAGGTGTCGGACGGGATCATCGTTTACGCTCACTGTCGGCGGTGCGGCCGCTGCGGGCGGCGCGTTCCTGCAATCGTCTGGCACCGGCGCTGTCACCCTGGGCCTGCAGCAACGCGGCCAGATGCATCAACGCTTCGGGGTGTTGCGGTTCAAGGTACAAGGCCTTGCGGTAATGACTCTGGGCTTCGAGCGCGGCGCCGGCCACGTCGCTGAGCAGGCCGAGCCAGTAGAACACCTGCGCCACCGGTTCGTGGCTGCGCAGGTATTGCTCGCACGCCGCACGGGCCTCGGCGCTTTTGCCTTCGTTGGCCAGCGCGGCGATGTTGGCGAGCAAGGTCGCCGCGTCCGGGTTGGCGCTTTTGCTGTTGACGGGCAACGGTGCAACGCTGGCAAACGGCCGCGGACGCACCGGCGGCGATACTGGCGGCGGACTGCGCAGCGGTTGGCGCACCGGCAAAGGGGTCGGGGTCGGCAATGCCACAGGTTCGGGCATGGGTTCAGCGTGTCGACTGAAGGCAAACGACTGCGGGATGCCGATCGAGCGCATGCCCAGGCGCCCGAGCAGACTGCCCTCGGCCGGGCCGATGAACAACACGCCATCAACGTGCGTCAGACGCTTGAGCACTTCGAAGACTTGCTTCTGGGTCGGCTGGTCGAAATAGATCAACAGGTTGCGGCAGAACACGAAATCGAACGGCGGCTCACCCGCCAGCAGCGTCGGATCCAGCACATTGCCGGCCTGCAGGCGCACCTGCTCACGCACCGCTTCGCTGACCCGATGGCCGTCCTGCTCGGCGGTGAAATGACGCTCGCGAAAATCCAGATCCTGCCCCCGAAACGAGTTCTTGCCGTAAAGAGCCCGCCGCGCCTTGTCCACCGACAGCGGGCTGACGTCCATGCCGTCGACCTTGAACTGATGCGGCTTGAGCCCGGCATCGAGCAAGGCCATGGCAATCGAATAGGGTTCTTCGCCGGTCGAGCACGGCAGGCTGAGGATGCGCAGCGCGCGCATGTTGTTCAATTCGTCCAGCCGCTTGCGCGCCAGCTTGCCGAGGGTGGCGAAGGATTCCGGATAACGGAAAAACCAGGTTTCGGGGACGATCACCGCTTCGATCAACGCCTGCTGTTCGTCGCGCGAACCCTGCAGCAGTTGCCAGTATTCATCGCTGTGCGCCGCTTGCGAGAGCGTGATGCGTTGGCGCACCGCGCGCTCGATGATCGCCGGCCCCACCGAGGTGACATCCAGGCCGATGCGTTCCTTGAGGAAATCGAAAAAACGCTGGTCGCTGCTCATGACTGCGCCCCAAGCGGCGCCGGAAACAGCAGGCTGCGCACCGCGTCATCCAGCAAGTCGTTGACCCGCACCCATTGCACCAGCCCCTGGGCATCTTCGCGCACCGGGCCGAGGTACGGCGCCTGACGATTGTCCAGGCCATACGGCTGGAAATCCTCGGGGTTGCAGCGCAGGGTGTCGGTCGCCTGCTCAAGGATCAGCCCGAGCCAGCGCGACGGCTGCCGTTCATCCGGACGGTAATGCACCAGCACCAGCCGCGTACTGGTGCGCGCCTCGGCGGGATGGCCGAAAGTCAGCGCGCTGAGGTCGATGGCCGGTACCACCGCACCGCGGTAGGCGAACACCCCGGCGACCCAGTTCGGCGCTTGGGCAATCGGCTTCAACGGCAGGCGCGGCAACACTTCCGCCACCTCGGTGGCGCGCAAGGCGTAACGCTCGCTGCCGATGCGAAACAGCAGGAACAACGCCTGCTTCGCCACCGGCGCAGCGCTGCGTTTGGCGGTGATTTCGCTCATCAGACTTTGAATCGCGAAACGCCGCTGCGCAGCCCGACGGCCACCTGGCTCAGTTCGTCGATGGCGAAACTGGCCTGACGCAGCGACTCGACGGTCTGGCTGCTGGCGTCGCCCAACTGCACCAGCGCATGGTTGATCTGTTCGGCACCGGTGGCCTGGGCCTGCATGCCTTCGTTGACCATCAACACCCGCGGCGCCAGCGCCTGCACCTGATGGATGATCTGCGACAGCTGCTCGCCGACCTGCTGCACTTCGGCCATGCCCCGGCGCACTTCTTCGGAGAACTTGTCCATGCCCATCACGCCAGCAGACACCGCCGACTGGATCTCGCGGACCATCTGCTCAATGTCGTAAGTGGCGACGGCGGTCTGATCCGCCAGACGCCGTACTTCGGTGGCGACCACGGCAAAACCACGCCCGTACTCGCCGGCCTTCTCTGCCTCGATGGCAGCGTTGAGCGACAGCAGGTTGGTCTGGTCGGCGACCTTGACGATGGTCACCACCACCTGATTGATGTTGCCGGCCTTCTCGTTGAGGATCGCCAGTTTGGCATTGACCAGATCGGCCGCGCCCATCACCGAGTGCATGGTGTCTTCCATGCGCGCCAGGCCTTGCTGGCCGGAACCGGCGAGTACCGAGGCCTGATCGGCGGCGGTGGACACTTCGGTCATGGTGCGCACCAGATCCCGCGAGGTGGCGGCGATTTCACGTGAGGTCGCGCCGATTTCGGTGGTGGTGGCCGCGGTTTCGGTGGCGGTGGCCTGTTGCTGCTTGGAGGTGGCGGCAATTTCGGTCACCGAAGTGGTCACCTGCACCGAGGAGCGTTGGGCCTGGGACACCAGCGAAGTCAGCTCGGTCATCATGTCGTTGAAGCCGGTTTCCACCGCGCCGAACTCGTCCTTGCGATCGAGGTTCAGACGGCTGCTCAGGTCACCGGTACGCATGATTTCGAGAATCTTCACGATGCGGTTCATCGGCGCCATGATCGCGCGCATCAGCAACAGACCGCAGGCCCCGGCTGCGAGCACGGCCACCAGCAGCGAGACGAACATGCTGACCTTGGCCGCCGCCACGGCTTCGTCGATGTTGGCCATGGCCTGATCAGCGACCCGTTTGTTTTCGCCGATGATGTCGTTGAGTTTCATGCGGCCGGTGTACCAGGCCGGGGTCAGCTTCTCGGTGAACAGCTTGACCGCGTCGGCTTCCAGGTTGCGCTTGTGCAAGTCGAGCACCTGATCCTGGATCTGCATGTAGTTGTCGTGATCCTTCTCGAACGCAGCGAACTCGACCCGGTCCTCGTCGGTGGTGACGGTGTTGCGGTAGTTGGCCATCTGCTCCTGCAGGCGCGTCTCGAAGGCCTTGTAGTCCGCCGCGTCTTCGCTGCTGATGCCCTGCCCTTCCTTGAGGCCGAGCAGTTCCTGGGTCTGCAGATAACTGTCGACCCACGCGCCGCGGATCATCGAGCTGTAATAGACGCCGGGAACGGCGTCATCACGCACGCTGCTTTCACTGGCTTCGATTTTCAGCAGGCGGGAATACGAAACGACGACCATCAGCAACATGATGGCGATAATCACCGCAAAGCTCGCCAAAATGCGTTGGCGTAACGTCCAGTTCTTCACAGTGATTCCTCGTGCCTAAGTCGAAATGCGGGGAGTATAGCCGAGGGCGGTGTTTCATTTATAAGACGCTTTTTAACCCTCGGGCCGGCCCGACGTGGTTCGCGGGAAGGCTCTGGGGTGGGACTGTCCGACAATCCGGGGCTGGCGTGCCAGTGATGGAATGGCAAAAAGGGGCGCTGGATCGGTCATTTGCGGCCCTCGACATCTCGCCAAATAATGGCAATGCGCCTTTATGCGCAACTTCTTGCGCACTTGATCGCGTTTTTTCGCTACTCGAATTGCTACAGAGCCCGTGTGCCGGAGCCTGTAGCCGAGTGCGCAACTTCTTGCACACCACTGCGCAAGAAGTTGCGCACTTTTCGCATTTTTTTGGCATGAAACATCTTGAAACATGACCTTTAGAGCAGTTTAACCCCCGGATCACGGAGTCCTTGGCAAATCTGGCACGCTCCTTGATAACAGTCAGGCACCCACCGGGCGATTTCGCCTCCCGGGCACCCTAAATTTATCCGCAAGGAGAGCACCCCATGGCAACACCAGCGTACATGTCGGTTACCGGCGAAAAACAAGGCCTGATCACTGCCGGCGCCTTCACCGCCGACTCCGTTGGCAACACCTACCAGGAAGGCCACGAAGACCAGGTCATGGTTCAGGCTTTCAGCCACGACGTGATCATCCCGCGTGACCCGCAATCCGGTCAGCCAACCGGTCAGCGCGTTCACAAGCCAGTGATCATCACCAAGGTCTACGACAAGGCTTCGCCTCTGCTGCAAGCTGCTCTGACCTCCGGCGAGCGCATGAGCGAAATCGTTATCCAGTGGTACCGTACTTCTGCTCAAGGTACTCAAGAGCACTACTACACCACCAAACTGGAAGACGCGATCATCGTCGCCATCAACAACAAAATGCACAACTGCCAGGATCCAGGCAACTCGCACTTCACCCACCTGGAAGAAGTGCAGTTCACCTACCGCAAAATCACCTGGACCCACGAAGTATCCGGTACTTCGGGTTCCGATGACTGGCGTGCTCCAGTCGTTTAATTACGGCTGATCGTTACAAGCATCGACCAGCCCTGCTGGTCGATGTTGTTTACGCCCCTCCAGAATTTCGCGTGCGTTGAACCGCCTTGCGGTTGTCGACGAACGCCGCTGTACAGCACGAGGAACAAGGGATGTTCGCGCCGGCCAATGAAACCCACTTTGCCCTGACCATCGAAGGGCTCTCCGCCGATTTTCAGGTATTCACCCTGACCGGCCGGGAAGCCATCAGCCAGCCTTTTGTCTTTGAGGTGGAGCTGGTCAGTGAGCAGCCGTCGCTGGACCTCGAAACCCTGCTGCACAAACCGGCCTTTCTGCAGCTGTCGCCCGATGGCAGCGGCATCCACGGCCAGATCTACCGCGCCGCCCAGGGCGATTCCGGCAAGCGCCTGACGCGCTATTCGGTGACCCTGCGCCCGCAATTGTCGTACTTGGCGCACCGCGTCAACCAACGGATCTTCCAGAACCTCACGGTGCCGAAAATCATCGGCATGGTTCTCGAAGAGCACGGCATCCAGAGCAACGCCTACGAATTCAAGACCGGTTCGATCTATCCCGAGCGCATCTACTGCGTGCAATACGATGAATCGGACCTGCATTTCATCCAGCGTCTGTGCGAGGAAGAAGGTATTCACTACCACTTCCAGCACAGCGCCACGGCGCACAAGCTGGTGTTCGGCGATGACCAGACGGTGTTCCCGAAACTCCAGCCTGTGGCCTACCAGCAAGACTCCGGCATGGTCGCCAGTAACCCGGTGATCAAGCGTTTCGACCTGCGCCTGGAAACCCGCACCAGCCGTACCACGCGCCGCGATTACGACTTCGAAAAACCGCGCCTGACCCTGGAAAGCGAAAACCGCGGCGACGCCCTGCCCGATCTCGAAGACTACGACTACCCGGGCCGCTTCATCGACCGCGAGCGCGGCAAGCACTTGGCCAAACGCGCCCTCGAACGTCACCGCAGCGACTTCCAGCTCGCCGAAGGCAAGAGCGATCAGCCGCTGCTGGTCAGCGGCCACTTCCTCGCCCTGACCGAGCACCCGAAGGCCAAGTGGAACGACCTGTGGCTGCTCACTGAAGTCCTGCACGAAGGCAAGCAGCCGCAAGTGCTGGAAGAATCGGTAACCAGCGACACCACCGCACTGAAAGACGATTTCCATCAGGGCTATCGCAACCGCTTCCAGGCAACGCCGTGGGACGTGCCGAACCGTCCACCGCTGCGCCATCCGAAACCGCGCATCCTCGGCAGCCAGAGCGCCGTGGTCACCGGCCCCAAAGGTGAAGAGATCCACTGCGACCAGTACGGTCGGGTCAAAGTGCAATTCCACTGGGACCGCGAAGGCCAGGCCGACGACAAGACCAGCTGCTGGCTGCGCGTCTCCAGCGCCTGGGCCGGCGCCCAGTACGGCGGCATCGCCATCCCGCGTATCGGCATGGAAGTGCTGGTCACCTTCCTTGAAGGCGACCCCGATCAACCGCTGATCAGCGGCTGCCTGTACCACAAGGAAAACACCGTCCCGTATGAGCTGCCGGCAAACAAGACCCGTAGCACCTTCAAAACCCTGAGCTCGATGGGGGGCGGCGGTTACAACGAACTGCGCATCGAAGACAAAAAAGGTCAGGAGCAGATCTTCCTCCACGCCCAGCGCGACTGGGACGAGAACATCGAGCACGACCAGAAGATCCGCGTCGGTAACGAACGCCACGACACCGTCGAGCAGAACAGCTACACGGAATTCAAAGCCGAAGAACATCACACCGTCTACGAAGACCGCAAAGTCGAAGCCCGCGCCAACGACCACCTGACCGTGGGCGTCAACCAGCACATCAAGATCGGCACCGGTCAGTTCATCGACGCCGGCCAAGAGATTCATCTTGATAGTGGCACCAAAATCGTAATGGAAGCCGGTAGCGAACTGACCCTGATTGGCGGCGGCAGCTTCATCAAGATCGACGCCAGTGGCGTTACACTGAGCGGCCCGGTGATAGACATGAACTCCGGCGGCAGTCCAGTTAGCGGGACGGGAGCTGCAGCGGCACTGCCAGTGCCACCCAAGCCAGCAGATACCGCGCCGGTCGGACAACTCCTGGGCAACGCACCGCTAAATAAACCCGCCGCGAGAAATACCAGCGAAAAAGGTAAAGAGGCCCTCATCGTCGATGTGTGGGGCGATCCCGAATCAGGCAGCCAATTGCAATTGCTGGGGCCAGAGGACAAGGCATGAGTGAGTTCAAGGACAAGTCCATTAACGAAGGAACGCGTAAGAAGGTCGACTACGAGAATGATCAAAAATACCGGCTGGTGCTTAACGTAGAACGTATCGACGGCGGGCACCTGCAGATTCCCGTCATGGTGGACGCGAAAACCACTGAAGAACTGGACAGGTTCCAGAAAAATATTGTGCTTGCAGTCACACCTCTGGCCCGCCTGCCCGGCCACGACAAGCTCAATGAAACGCTGCAGGGCGGCGTGCCGCGGGTGGGTCGCGTCTATGTGTTCCAAAACAACAAGGTTTGGCGTGAACTCGTTACTGATGGTAAAGGGCAGTTGGCCGAAGTCGACCTGGTCCACTGGCGAAAAGTGGCGGATCAAAAAGGCAACGCCGATAAACGTGAGCCAGTAGGCGTCAATCAGCAGTTGATCCTGGTACCGATGATGCTCGACGGCCGCTTTTTGGGTCGACAATTCAGCATGGCTTTTAGTGAAGTTTCCTGGACGTGGGAATACATCACCTGGCTGGAAGAAGACCCGAGCCGAATAAGGGCCCGCAGCCAAAATATGGCCTCCGCCTGGGCAGCAACAGCGGGTGAGACGACGATCTGGAAACCCACATCAATTCACCCCGCGACACCGATCGCAAAACTGACCAAAGGCCTGCGTTCACGCGACTTCAGCATTGAAGCGGCTATGGAAGATCCTGCACAGTTCACGCCGGACTTCGCAGCCTTCAAACCCGATGCGCTAATCGTGAAGCTGCAAAAGCGCAAAGAAGAGCTCGCTCAAAAAATAAAACACGCGCCACCGCCGGCTCTACCGACCCTGGAGGCTGGAGAGGATTTGCTGACCCAAAACGGACTGCGTGGTTACCCGCATCTGATTGGGATGATTCTCGACGATCCGCTATACGAAGTGCGCCACGCGACGACGCAAATTCGCGAATGTGTTGATTATCTGCAGACTCTGAATGCTCTTGTTCCCCATCAGCAACATGGACAATATGCTCAGGTTTTGTACAGCACGCTCGAAGGGCCATTGGCCGACTTAAAAGACAAGGTCGATTTGCCCAAATTGCAGAGTGTCGTATTTGAAGAGGAGCGAAAAAAATGTCGAGAGCAATTGGCCGCAAGACTGGCTCGCCTTATTGAAATAACTGACAGAAAAGTGCACACAGTCCTTCTTGACTGGTGCTATAGAAATGATGAGGGCCTCTTAGAGCCTTACAGTTTAATGACCGAAATACTTGAGGCGCTCAATCAGTTACCTGATCGTTGCGATGCAATGTATACCGGTGAAGGATACAAAGAGATTACTACGTCCGCAAATCGCATTTGCGAGGCCATATTGAAAGGTGAGCACCCGCTTGGCTCACTGTTATTAGCAAAAAACCAGGAACAGCTTCCAGAGACGATAAAACGAATTATCAAACTTCGAAAAACAGCCCAAGCGCCCGACCCAGCATTGACCGGGCTGAGTACTTTGATCCTGACATCCACGTTGACCGGAGCAGTGGATCAGCCAAGTGCGGGGAAGGGTTTCGTTTATTTTCTCGCTGACTTATTCGATAACTTTGGCGCAAGTGTAGTCGCGCAAATTGGCCGACTATCTCAAAACGCCTCAAAAATTCAGCTTGATCGTATATTCACGCCCGCATTTTCTACACTCTCAGTGCTACTGCCAAAAGTAGCAACTATAAAACTGATGCAACAAGGCCAAGCGCTCGCACAGGATTATGTTGTTATTGGTGTACAAGGCGCTGGTTTGCGCGGTGGAATCACTGAAGTCGAACGTCAGGCACTAACCAGAAAAAGTTATCGCTATGCGACGTTGCATAATCAATCAGGTGGAATTTTAGGTAGCACAAGTCCACGAATCGGCGCCTCCTCACGACCAAGCCTGCGTAACTTAACCGTAATTGCAATACCCAAGGACCACCCGGACCTGGCAAGTTACAGCGCCTTTCGCGTACAAATGAGTTCAGCTACGCAAACTTTAGAGAAAAACAAAACAATACCAACACTCATGGTTGCGTTTGCAACATATAATATTTGGGCACAGATAAAAGCCTATAAAGACCTCAACAGTAGTGATGAGACCCTTCGAGGAAGCGCAGGGATAGCCAGCGCAACACTGGATTTATCTGCAGCGCTGGGAAGCCACAGCAAGCTACTACTCGGTTCAACGATGGAGCAAAAGTTAACCAAGCCGCGATTTGACATAGCGAAAATCTCCACAAACTGGGCAAAGAATCTAAAAAACCAGACGGGCAGTTCAAAACTACCATTACTTCGTTCGGTAGGCGGTATCGCAACCCTTGGAGGTGCGGTACTGGGCGGATGGGACAGTTACCGATCCTTCAGTCAGGGCGATACTGATGCCGCCGCAGCGTATGGAGTTGTTGCAGTTGGCAGCGGCTTGTGGGGCGCTTATGGATTAGGTCTGGTTGTAAATCCATACATCTTGCTCGCTGGCGTGTTAATGACTGTCGGCGGCACAATTGCTGCGAATATATTCACTGACAGCGATACTGAAATAATCGTAAAAAAAGGCCCTTTTGGGATTCAATTTGCCGAGGCAGGAATGTTGGATAGCCTCATTGGCAAGAGTGATATTTTTACCCATTTAAAAGACCAGAAAATAGCTTATCAGCAACTTCTGGGCATCATCGGGAGGCCCCAGATATTTGTTGAGCGCTTATCGCAATGGCGCAAAAAGGCGCCAGCGGCTCATCGAATCGCATTACAAAACGCAGATAACAATCGGTCAAAAAAGCCTGACTCGGCACTGGAATGCGTGCTTCCTGAAAAGCAACTGCTGAATGACAATGACTGGGCTGTAGTTTTGAGCTCGCCTCTACTCGCAATGTTTGAAAATGATAAAAAGTTCCGATTGATCGTACAAGAATTCCAAAGCAAATTAGAGAAGTCTGGATTATTAGCGGTCAAACGGTATCACCGTGTACCGGCGACGAATCCAAAGATCTCTGCCTTACCACTCGATGCGACCAGTGTACTGTACATTCTGTCACCTAGCCTTCCCGTCGTGCACCTTAATCCACTGCAACGCTATAGCTTTGACATGACGGAGGGGCTTAAAATCAGCGCGCAATTTGAACTCAGCGTTAACGAAACAGAAGATATTTTAGTGCTGCCTCAACCTAGCCCAAAAAAATGGAAAGCATTTACTTCTAAAGATCGCCAAACACCTTCGGATAAAATTCCAGCCGAGGACGCACCAGCTTATTGGCAGATTGAGATAATCGAGTC
The DNA here is from genome assembly GCF_054855875.1 of Pseudomonas sp. G3-19. NCBI lineage: Bacteria > Pseudomonadati > Pseudomonadota > Gammaproteobacteria > Pseudomonadales > Pseudomonadaceae > Pseudomonas > Pseudomonas sp. G3-19. The sequence continues at coordinate 5,442,203 of NZ_JBMPIQ010000003.1, read as the reverse complement.
TAAAGTATGATTACAGAAAGAGATACGACTTATACGATTGGAGCATATCGAAGCGATAGCAAAAAACCTTTGCCACCACCTCGCTGGCCGGAAGATGCAAACCGGACCGGAATGTTTAACACTCATCTCGCATTTGGCAATTACGCCAATTTAGAACCGGAGGTGGAAGTCAGCTCTCAACTTGAAGCGATCAGACTTTCTGACTCGGATAAAAAAATCGATAACGTTATAGAATCCTATTGCAGTCATGAACGCTGGAAGTTTCAGAACGCCAGCAAAGCCACCCATTTTTTCTTCGTACTTAAGCTCATCAGCTATTCGTTCATCTGGGCGCCTTGGGTTTTGGGGGTCTTTGGTTCTATAGGCACAGAGTTAGGATATGGCAACCCTGGCACCGCAGGAGGAGCGATCATTGGTATTTCAACTGCCATTTTGATGCTCTCCTCTCTCGTGTTATTCATGACGGGAAATAAATTTCTTCACCACATGCAAATATTGGGATTTGTAGCCGGTGCAATTGCTACCTATTGGATAAAAGACTCATTATTCAGTGCAAACTCTATGTGTATCGCCCTATGGGCAGGCGCCTTTCTGTATTTCGTAGCGTCCCTTGGTACCGACGCACTGCTGTGGATTCATAGCAAAATCAGCACACACGATGGCAGCGAATTCAATCGAACTGACGGCATGCTCAGGTTCAAAAGGCGTTTCCGAAAGTTATTCGTTGCCCCGTTTGAAGAGTTCGACCCAGTGCTTCAGCTGCTTCCTAATGGCTTCGGCTCCCATGACTATGCGCTGTGGTTAAATCACCGCTATACGGATAATAAAATTTGCTTGGCCACCAAGGTTCACTCGCTCGGGCTGGATCAGGCCAACGCACTCGCTTTCTGGGACTGCCTGCAGCGCTACATGGATGTAACGCAGCCATTGCCCGACTTGCCTGTGCTTGAGCAAAGCCGCCATCTTGATCCCGTAACTGCAGCCTACGATGTGAAAACAGGCCGCAACACAAGACGATGGAGGGATCAGTCGGAAAAGGGATGGATCACAGGTGGTCTGAAGACTCTGTCCAAGCAGTTACATGAGTATCCATGGCAAAAGGAAGCTTGCATTGTCAAAGCGCGTATCGATCCATTGTTGACGATTGAGGCGTATTACCGCGCTCAAGAAGCGAAAGGCATCGTTGCTACTCCGAAGGCCGATGATTTTGATGATGTTCATCGGCCTGGATGAGGTATCAATTCACAACTATCGCACCTGCTTCTCCAACTCAACCTTCAACCCCGGCTCCAGCTTCAACTGCTTCGCCAGTTCATCCAGGTAGCTCTTCTCCATAAAGCTCTCCTCATCCACCAGCATCACACTGGCGATGTACATCTCCGCCGCCATTTCCGGTGTGCTCGCAGCACGGGCGACGTCGCTTGGGTCGAGGGGTTTGTTAAGTTCGGCGTGCAGCCAGTGTTGCAGTTCCTGATCGTTGTCGAGTTTGGTGAACTCGCCTTCGATCAACTGGCGCTCACGGTCATCAATGTGGCCGTCAGCCTTGGCGGCGGCGACCAGTGCCTTGAGAATCGCCTGGCTGTGCTGCTCGGCTTGCGCCGGTGGCAGACGATCCAGGGTTTGCGGTTCAGTTTGTGGGGCGGTGCCTTTCTGGGCGTTCCAGTTGCCGTAAGCCTTATAGGCCAGCACACCAAGGGCAGCGAGGCCACCGTAGACCGCAACTTTGCCGCCGACCTTTCGCGCCTTTTTGCTGCCGAGCAGCAGGCCCATGGCCCCGGCCGCCAGAGCACCACCGCCTGCCCCCGAGAGCAGGCCGCCCAGCGCACCGGAGCCTGAAGACCCACCCAGCAAACCGCCCAGCCCGCCAGCCGCGGGTTTGTTCTGCGCGCCACCGGCCTTGTTCTGCAAAAGATCCTGGCCAGACTTGAGTAGTTGATCGAGCAATCCACGGGTGTTCATATTCCGCCTCCAAAACAGGGGTTATCCGGATCTATCAGGCCCTCAGCCTAGTTCGAAAGTGCCCCGGCCCTGCCCGCAAGTGTGCTTCCAGATGTTGCTCAGCAGGCGCAGGCCCTTCGCGAAAATAGATATACACTCAGGCCAATCTATAAAAACCGCCCACCGGGTACCCCCCCTCATGATGACCCTGCGTCAGATCCGTCACTTCATCGCGGTGGCCGAGACCGGCTCGATTTCCGCCGCCGCGCAAACCGCGTTCATTTCCCAATCGACCCTGACCCTGGCGATTCAGCAACTGGAAGAGGAAATCGGCGTCAGCCTGTTCAGCCGCCACGCCAAGGGCATGACCCTGACTCACCAGGGCCACCAGTTCCTGCGGCAGGCGCACCTGATTCTGGCCACGGTGGATAACGCCAAGCGCAGCCTGCAACAGAGCACCGATCAGGTCGCCGGACAGTTGATCGTCGGCGTAACCAGCCTGGTCGCCGGTTATTACCTCGCCGATTTACTGACCCGGTTCCAGCGTGCCTATCCCAACGTCGAGATTCGCGTGATGGAGGACGAGCGGCCGTACATCGAGCATTTGCTGGTCAGCGGCGAGATCGATGTCGGCGTGCTGATTCTCTCCAACCTCGAAGACCGCCACGCCCTGCAGACCGAAGTGCTGACTCACTCGCCGCATCGTCTGTGGCTGCCGGCCCAGCATCCGCTGCTGGAACACGACAGCATCAACCTCGCCGACGTCGCTCGCGAACCGCTGATTCAACTGAATGTTGATGAAATGGATCGCAACGCCCAAAGGCTTTGGCGCGGCGCCGGGCTGCAACCGAAGATTACTCTGCGCACCGCCTCTACCGAAGCCGTGCGAAGTCTGGTGGCGGCGGGTTTGGGTGTGTCGATCCAGCCGGACATGACTTACCGCCCATGGTCACTTGAAGGCGACATCATTGAAGCGCGGCCGATCGCCGACCTCAACCAGACCCTCGACGTCGGACTGGCCTGGCGCCGCGGTACTGCACGTCCCGCTCTGGTCGACCCGTTTTTGACCGTGGCCCGCGAACAACCGCACGGCGGACGCAAGCCATCTATTTAATCGAATGCCACCTTCAGTATTTAGAATTTGTCGACCTCGGAGCCGCGCACTAGTCTTGCTGCATCTATAAGACGGTCGGCTCCCGGGCACGGGAGCCACAATGACCACACAAGAAAAGAGATCGCGGAAAATGGCTGGCGTGCAGACCCCGATGTGTACCGCGTTGTTGATCGACGGCGAACTGGTCGCCGGGCAGGGTTTTGTCGAACCGATCCTCAACCCGGCCAGCGGTGAAATCCTCACCCACATCGCCGAGGCCAGCACCGAGCAGGTCGAAACCGCGATCCTCGCCGCCCATCGCGCTTTTGGCGAATGGTCGCGCACCACGCCGCAACAACGTTCCAACCTGCTGCTGGACATCGCCAACGCCGTTGAAAAACACGCCGATTACCTCGCTCGCCTCGAAGCGCTGAACTGCGGCAAGCCGCTGCACCTGGCGCGGCAGGACGATCTGACCGCCACCGTCGACGTGTTCCGCTTCTTCGCTGGTGCCGTGCGCTGCCAGACCGGTCAGCTCAGTGGCGAGTACCTGCCGGGTTACACCAGCATGGTGCGTCGCGATCCGATTGGCGTGGTGGCGTCGATTGCGCCGTGGAACTACCCGATCATGATGGCCGCGTGGAAAATCGCCCCGGCCCTCGCCGCCGGCAATACGCTGGTGTTCAAGCCATCCGAACACACACCGCTGTCGATCCTCGCACTGGCGCCAGCACTCGCCGAGATCCTGCCGCGCGGGGTGATCAACATCATCTGCGGCGGCGGTGAAGGCGTCGGCAGCCATCTGGTCGGGCACGCCAAGGTGCGCATGGTCTCGCTGACCGGCGATATCGTCACCGGGCAGAAGATTCTCCAGGCTGCAGCGAAAACCCTCAAACGCACACACCTGGAACTCGGCGGCAAGGCCCCGGTGATCGTCTGCAACGACGCGGATATTCAAGCGGTGGTCGACGGCGTGCGCACCTACGGTTACTACAACGCCGGGCAGGACTGCACCGCCGCGTGCCGGATCTACGCGCAAACAGGCATTCACGACAAACTGGTCGCCGAACTCGGCGCAGCGGTCAGCAGCCTGCGCTTCGCCGGCAAGCGCGATGCCGACAACGAGATCGGCCCGCTGATCAGCACCCGCCAGCGCGACCGCGTCGCCAGTTTCGTCGAGCGTGCCCTCGGCCAGCCGCACATCGAGCGCGTGACCGGCGCGGCGGTGCATTCCGGCGCTGGGTTCTTCTACCAGCCGACGCTGCTGGCCGGTTGCAAACAGACTGATGAAATCGTCCAGCGCGAAGTGTTCGGCCCGGTGGTCACCGTGACCCGCTTCGACGAACTCGCGCAAGCCGTGGACTGGGCCAACGACTCCGAATACGGCCTCGCCTCGTCGGTGTGGACGCAGAATCTAGACAAGGCAATGCAGGTCGCCGCCCGTTTGCAGTACGGCTGCACGTGGATCAACAGCCATTTCATGCTGGTCAGCGAAATGCCCCACGGCGGGCTGAAACGCTCGGGATACGGCAAAGACTTATCCAGTGACTCGCTGCAGGACTACAGCGTGGTGCGGCACATCATGGCCCGCCACGGCCAGCATCTCTGACTACGCTAATAACAAGCCGCCAACGGCATGCTGCACCGCGTTCACAACTGCCCCGACCATAATTTAAAGAAGAGGGTTCAACCATGTTCGTGCACAAGACCGCACTGCTCAGTGCAATCACCACAGCCTTGCTGGCCAGCGCCAGCCTGCAAGCTGCCGAGCCGCTGAAGGCGGTCGGCGCCGGCGAGGGTCAGCTGGATATCGTGGCCTGGCCGGGCTACATCGAACGTGGCGAGAGCGATAAGGCTTACGACTGGGTGAGCGGTTTCGAGAAAGAAACCGGCTGCAAGGTCAACGTCAAGACCGCCGCGACCTCCGACGAGATGGTCAGCCTGATGGCCAAGGGCGGTTACGACCTGGTCACCGCGTCGGGTGATGCCTCGCTGCGGTTGATCGTCGGCAAGCGCGTACAACCGATCAACACCGCGTTGATCCCGAACTGGAAAACCCTCGATCCACGGCTGAAAGATGCGCCGTGGTACGTGGTCAACAACCAGACCTACGGCACCCCGTATCAGTGGGGGCCGAACGTGCTGATGTACAACACCAACGTGTTCAAGACGCCGCCGACCAGCTGGAACGTCCTGTTCGACGCGCAGAATTTCCCCGACGGCAAACCGAACAAGGGCCGCGTGCAGGCTTATGACGGCCCGATCTACATCGCCGATGCGGCGCTGTACCTGAAGACCGCCAAACCTGAGCTTGGGATCAAGGATCCGTATCAACTCACCGAAGCGCAGTACAAGGCCGTGCTCGATCTGCTGCGCGCGCAGCAGCCATTGATTCACCGCTACTGGCACGACACCACGGTACAAATGAGCGACTTCAAGAACGAAGGTGTTGTCGCGTCGAGCGCCTGGCCGTATCAGGTCAACGGCCTGATCAACGAGAAACAGCCGATCGCCTCGACCATCCCGAAAGAAGGCGCCACCGGCTGGGCCGACACCACCATGCTGCACGCCGAAGCCAAGCACCCGAACTGCGCGTACAAGTGGATGGACTGGTCGTTGCAGCCGAAAGTCCAGGGTGACGTGGCGGCGTGGTTTGGTTCGCTGCCAGCCGTGCCGGCGGCGTGCAAGGAGAGCGAACTGCTCGGCGCCGAGGGTTGCAAGACCAATGGCTTCGACCAGTTCGACAAGATCGCCTTCTGGAAAACCCCGCAGGCCGAGGGCGGCAAGTTCGTGCCTTATAGCCGCTGGACTCAGGATTACATTGCGATCATGGGCGGCAGGTAAGCCCGAGAGCAACTTGGTCTAACTCCCTTTCCCCTCTCCCCCCCTGGGGGAGAGGGCTGGGGTGAGGGGGTGGCTTTTGGCTTTGCCCTTGATTTCAGAGCAATGGCCAATAAAGCCACCCTCACCCCCCGCCCTCTCCCGGAGGGAGAGGGAGCTAAAAGCAATTTCAGCGCCCTACACACTTCCTGTAGGAGCTGCCGCAGGCTGCGATCTTTTCGACGCAACACCCGATCATTCTTTGAAAGCCCGCTTTACCGGAGCACCGCACCATGACGCTTGCAGTCCAGTTCACCAACGTTTCCCGGCAGTTCGGCGAAGTGAAAGCCGTTGACCGGGTTTCCATCGATATCCAGGACGGCGAGTTCTTTTCCATGCTCGGCCCTTCCGGCTCGGGCAAAACCACCTGCCTGCGCCTGATCGCCGGATTCGAACAACCGAGCGCCGGCTCGATCCGCATTCACGGCGCCGAAGCCGCCGGTCTGCCGCCCTATCAACGTGATGTGAACACCGTCTTCCAGGATTACGCACTGTTCCCGCACATGAACGTGCTGGACAACGTCGCCTATGGCTTGAAGGTCAAAGGCGTGAGCAAAACCGAACGCCACAAGCGCGCCGAAGAGGCGTTGGACATGGTCGCCCTCGGTGGCTACGGCGCACGCAAACCGGTGCAGTTGTCCGGCGGTCAGCGCCAGCGTGTCGCCCTCGCCCGCGCCTTGGTCAATCGCCCGCGCGTGCTGTTGCTTGATGAGCCATTGGGCGCCCTCGACCTGAAATTGCGCGAGCAGATGCAGAGTGAACTGAAGAAGCTGCAACGCCAGCTCGGCATCACTTTCATCTTCGTCACTCACGATCAGACCGAAGCACTGTCGATGTCCGACCGCGTGGCGGTGTTCAACAAGGGCCGCATTGAACAGGTCGACACCCCGCGCAATCTGTACATGAAACCCACTACAACCTTCGTCGCCGAATTCGTCGGTACTTCGAACGTGATTCGTGGCGATCTGGCGCGCCAGCTCAGCGGCCATCCGCAGCCGTTTTCGATTCGCCCGGAACACGTGCGTTTTGCCGAAGGCCCGCTCACCAGCCATGAAATCGAAGTCAGCGGTCTGCTCCACGACATCCAGTATCAGGGCAGCGCCACGCGCTATGAACTGACGCTGGAAAATGGCCAGACCCTGAGCATCAGCCACGCCAACAATCAGTGGATCGATAGCAGCGCGCAGCACCAGACCGGCCAGCGCCTGAGCGCACGCTGGGCGCGGGAAGCGATGATCCCGCTGCATGACACCGTCGCGAGCGGGGTCTGAAATGAGCACGCTCGCAATGACCCAGGCACCGCCGTTGCGGCGGTTTTCCAACCTGCTCTATCGCAAGCCGAATCTTTATCTGTCGCTGCTGCTGGTGCCGCCGTTGCTGTGGTTCGGCGCGATCTACCTCGGCTCGTTGCTGGTGCTGTTGTGGCAGGGGTTCTACACCTTTGACGACTTCACCATGGCGGTCACCCCTGACCTCACGCTGGCGAATTTTGCCGCGCTGTTCCAGCCGTCCAACTTCGACATCATCCTGCGCACGCTGAGCATGGCCATCGTCGTGTCGATCGCCAGCGCCATCGTCGCGTTCCCGATTGCCTATTACATGGCGCGCTACACCACGGGCAAGACCAAGGCGTTTTTCTACATCGCGGTGATGCTGCCGATGTGGGCCAGTTACATCGTCAAGGCCTACGCCTGGACGTTGCTGCTGGCCAAGGGTGGTGTCGCGCAGTGGTTCGTCCAGCACCTGGGGCTGGAGCCGGTGTTGCAGTTCATTCTGGGGATTCCCGGCGTCGGCGGCAGCACCCTGTCGACCTCGCATCTGGGGCGGTTCATGGTGTTCGTCTACATCTGGCTACCGTTCATGATCCTGCCGATTCAAGCGTCGCTGGAACGTCTGCCGCCGTCGCTGTTGCAGGCGTCTGCCGATCTCGGCGCCAGGCCGCGCCAGACCTTCATGCAGGTGATTTTGCCGTTGTCGATCCCGGGGATTGCTGCCGGTTCGATCTTCACGTTTTCGCTGACCCTGGGCGATTTCATCGTGCCGCAACTGGTGGGCCCGCCGGGCTACTTCGTCGGCAGCATGGTCTACGCGCAGCAAGGTGCGATCGGCAACATGCCGATGGCCGCAGCGTTCACGTTGGTGCCGATTGTGCTGATCGCGGTTTACCTGTCCATCGTCAAACGTCTGGGGGCCTTCGATGCACTCTGAGCGCGCTTCACTGGGCCTGCGCATTGCCGCCTGGGGCGGGTTGGTGTTTCTGCACTTCCCGATCCTGATCATCTTTCTTTACGCCTTCAACACCGAGGAAGCGGCGTTCAGCTTTCCGCCGAAGGGCTTCACCCTGCACTGGTTCAGCGTGGCGTTTTCGCGGCCGGATGTGCTGGAGGCGATCAAGCTCTCGCTGCAGATTGCCGCCATCGCCACGTTGATCGCGATGGTGCTCGGTACGCTGGCTTCGGCAGCGTTGTACCGCCGCGATTTCTTCGGCAAGCAGGGCATTTCGCTGATGCTGATTTTGCCGATCGCCCTGCCGGGGATCATCACCGGGATCGCGCTGCTGGCGACGTTCAAGACACTGGGGATCGAGCCGGGGATGTTCACCATCATCGTTGGTCACGCGACGTTCTGCGTGGTGATCGTCTACAACAACGTCATCGCCCGTCTGCGGCGTACTTCGCACAGTTTGATCGAAGCCTCGATGGATCTGGGTGCCGATGGTTGGCAGACCTTCCGCTACATCATCCTGCCGAACCTCGGCTCGGCGCTGTTGGCCGGCGGCATGCTCGCCTTTGCGCTGTCGTTCGACGAAATCATCGTCACCACGTTCACCGCCGGGCATGAGCGCACGTTGCCGTTGTGGCTGCTCAACCAGCTCAGCCGCCCACGGGATGTGCCGGTGACCAACGTCGTCGCCATGCTGGTGATGATGGTGACCATGCTGCCGATTCTCGGCGCGTATTACCTGACCCGGGGTGGCGAGAGTGTCGCGGGCAGTGGCGAGAAATAACCGAATAACTGAAGAAACTGGATCGAAATGTGGGAGCGGGCTTGCTCGCGAAGAGGCAATCAAATTCAGCATTGATGTCGGCTGACCCACCGCTTTCGCGAGCAAGCCCGCTCCCACAATGGATCCCGGTTTCTTCAGAAAAATAACAATTGCTTCGAAGAGGACAACAGACATGCAAACCAGACTCTTGATCAACGGCCACCTGGTCAACGGCGAAGGCCCGGCCCAACCGGTGCTCAACCCGGCGCTCGGCAGCATACTGGTGGAGATCAACGAAGCCTCCGAGGCCCAGGTCGATGCCGCCGTGCGCGCCGCCGATAACGCGTTCGCCGAATGGTCGCAAACCACACCGAAAGACCGTTCACTGCTGCTGCTCAAACTCGCCGACGCCATCGAAGCCCACGGCGAGGAACTGGCGAAACTCGAATCCGACAACTGCGGCAAACCCTACAGCGCTGCACTGAACGACGAGATCCCGGCGATTGCCGACGTGTTCCGTTTCTTCGCTGGCGCCAGTCGTTGCATGAGCGGTTCGGCCGGTGGCGAATACCTGCCCGGCCACACCTCGATGATCCGCCGCGACCCGGTGGGAGTGATCGCGTCCATCGCGCCGTGGAACTACCCGTTGATGATGGTCGCCTGGAAAATCGCCCCGGCCCTCGCTGCCGGTAATACCGTGGTGCTCAAGCCGTCGGAACAAACCCCGCTGACCGCGTTGCGTCTGGCCGAACTGGCGTCGGAAATCTTCCCGGCCGGTGTACTCAATCTGGTGTTCGGTCGCGGTCCTACCGTCGGCAGCCCGTTGGTCACGCATCCTAAAGTGCGCATGGTCTCGCTGACTGGCTCCATCGCCACTGGCTCGAACATCATTTCCAGGACCGCCGACAGCGTCAAACGCATGCACATGGAACTGGGTGGCAAGGCGCCGGTGATCATCTTCGACGACGCCGACATCGATGCCGCCGTCGAAGGCATCCGCACCTTCGGTTTCTACAACGCCGGGCAGGACTGCACCGCCGCGTGCCGGATCTACGCGCAGCAGGGCATCTACGACAAGTTTGTCGAGAAGCTCGGCGCGGCGGTCAGCAGCATCAAGTACGGCTTGCAGGATGATCCGTCGACCGAGTTGGGGCCGCTGATCACCGCGCAACATCGCGACCGCGTCGCCGCGTTCGTCGAACGCGCCGTGGCACAGTCGCACATTCGCTTGATCACCGGTGGCAAGGCTGTGGAAGGCGACGGTTTCTTCTTCGAGCCGACGGTGCTGGCCGACGCGCAACAGGATGACGAGATCGTCCGCCGCGAAGTGTTCGGGCCGGTGGTGTCAGTAACCAAGTTCACCGATGAAGCGCAGGCGCTGGAGTGGGCCAACGACTCCGACTACGGCCTCGCCTCCTCGGTGTGGACGGCGGATGTCGGACGCGCGCATCGCTTGTCGGCGCGGTTGCAGTACGGCTGCACCTGGGTCAACACACACTTCATGCTCGTCAGCGAAATGCCCCATGGCGGTCAGAAATTGTCCGGTTACGGCAAGGACATGTCCATGTATGGGCTGGAGGACTACACCACGGTTCGGCATGTGATGTTCAAGCACTAAGCCTTTAAAAGCTTCGCGAGCAAGCCCGCTCCCACAGGGGGACGCATTCCAAGGTGGGAGCGGGCTTGCTCGCGAAGGCGTCACCTCGGTTTCAGGAAGAAAACCGGCATTACGCACCACCAGGATTCCAAAACAATAACTACCGACCCGGGCGGCGCCCACAAAGCCCCGCCACGGCTTCGGCCATCCGAAATCTGCCGATTTCCCGGAGCAAAACACATGAGTGCCTCACCCGAACTCTCGGCCGCCGTTGCCGACAGCGATGCCGAACAACTGCGCAAACTCGGCTACACCTCGAACTTCAACCGCAGCATGAGCCTGTGGGAAAACTTCGCTTTAGGGTTCACCTATCTGTCACCGGTCGTGGGGGTTTATACCCTGTTCGGCCTGTGCCTCGCGGCCGGTGGGCCACCGATGTTCTGGGCCTATCTACTGGTCGGTTGCGGCCAGTTGCTGGTGTGCCTGATCTTCGGCGAAGTGGTTTCGCAGTTCCCGATTTCCGGTGGCGTTTATCCATGGGCGCGGCGTCTGGTCGGCAAGAAATGGGCGTGGATGGTCGGCTGGATCTACTCCATCGCCCTGTGCGTGACCATCGCGGCGGTGGCCGTCGGTGCCGGCCCGTATCTGGCGGCGATGCTCGGGTTTGAGCCGAGCAACAACACCAACATCGTCATCGCGCTGGTGCTGACCTTGTTCGCCACGCTGGTCAATCTGAGCGGCACCAAAGTGCTGGCGCGTATCGCCATGTTCGGCTTCCTCTGCGAACTGGTCGGCGCGGTAATCGTCGGCGTGTACCTGCTGATCTTCGAGCGTCACCAGCCTCTGAGCGTGCTGTTCAACACCTTCGACATCCGCGTCGACGGCTCGTACCTGCCGGCGTTCCTCACCGCTTCGCTGGCCGGGATGTTCCTCTACTACGGCTTCGAGGCCTGCGGCGACGTTGCCGAAGAAACTCCGAACCCCAGCGCAAAAATCCCGGTGGCCATGCGCATGACCATCTACATCGGCGGCGTCGCGGCGATGTTCGCCTGCCTGGCGCTGATCCTCGCCGTGCCGGACATGCAAGCGGTGATCAACGGCACCGACAAGGACCCGGTCACCACCATCCTCAACAACGCCTTCGGCCCGATCGGCTCGAAAGTAGTGATGGGCGTGGTAATGATTTCCTTCATCTCCTGCGTCATCAGCCTGCAGGCTGCGGCGAGTCGTCTGCTGTACTCCTACGCTCGCGATGAAATGGTCATCGGCAGCCGACTGTTGAAAAAGATTTCTCCTAAAACTCAGGTGCCCGTTGCCGCGCTGTTCGTGTCCGGCGTCCTGCCCGCCCTGATCATCGCCCTCGGCTTCTTCCTGCAAGACGCCGTGGCCACCATCGTCAGCTTCGCCGCCATCGGCATCTACCTCGCGTTCCAGATGATCGTACTGGCTGCTTTGTATGCGCGGATGAAAGGCTGGAAACCCAGCGGCAAATTCACCCTCGGCGCCTGGGGCTGGCCAGTGAACATCGGCGCGCTGGTGTATGGCGTCGGCGCGATCATCAACATGGCCTGGCCGCGTACGCCGGATGCGGCTTGGTATGTGAACTATGCGATGGTGTTGAGCACGGTGATCGTGATTGGGCTGGGGCTGGTTTACATGTGGATTGGCAAGCCGTATGACCATGGGAAGGCGCCGGCTGGGGATGCTTGGAAGGTGAGTCGCTAAGCGCTTCTGACCCCGGCACCGACAAAGTGTCGGGGTTCAGCAAAGACGAGAAAAGTCATCAAAAAGAAAGCTCTGCCTGATCGTGCTTCAGTAACGAAATACGATCGAACAACCTGATTTTTTCATTGGCTTTTTGCTTGGCGTGATCGGACATGAATGCAATCAACTCTTCGAGCTGACTGACGTCTCCGACCACTTTGAATTCCTTTTCCTTGTTGACGAAGACAAGCGACTTCTTCTTTCTCGACAACAGTTCAATGACGTTGCTGAGCGTGCCGGTGCTCTTTGCGTCCCAGATCATCAAACCGTAGTCAGCTGCTTCGGCCATGACGACGTCTTTCTCGGTGAAGAAGGCTCTCGACCCCTTGGAATGCTTGGAGTCGACTGTTCTGGCGGGCCACTGTCCAAGATTATTCCTAGGAGCAGAACCGCTGCAGAACACCGTGGTTTTGGATCGTTCGAGACTCAGCAGGTACTCCTGAATGGAGGTATCGGCGCCACCTGCATCCCCAACCACCACCTCAAAATCTGACGCGACGATATTATTGATGCGCTCTTTAACCTTCGGATCAAGGTTCTTGATGTTGATAGAGCCAGCAATAAATACAGTGGTCATTGAATTCACTTCCAAGTTAGCGCTGCGACATAAATTTTCCCTACTTTCGGATATTTACGCAGAACAGCGCAGGCCGCGTCCATCGACGCTCCGCTATCAAACAAATCATCTACAACCAAAACATTCCAGCATCCATCGGTGGTGATTTCATCATTGACAGTGAAACTGTCTCCAATCGCGGCAACCTTGTCGGCTTTGGAATGTAAATCCTTGAGCGACTTTCCCGTGGTCGCTTTTCGAAGCAAATCCGTGAAAACCGGCCGACCGATAATTCGTCCCAACGCCAGGGCAACTTCAGTCACCGGTTGTCGCTGACGAATATTTGAAGCGGGCATAGGCACTACAAACCCGACCTGGTTCAGTTTTGGGAACACATTTGTCGCTACTGCCTGGGCAAGTGGACTGACCTGAGTCCAATCCTTCTGGTATTTGAGCTGGTAGGTCGCCTCACCAATCTCAGTACGCTGATTATCGAAGCATGGGTGTCCGCGATCATCGTTGCCAAGAAAGGTACTACTTACCATGTGTTTGTCCAGCACCCAGCCCTGATCCCAAGGGCCGTTGATCTGCTTGAGAGATACCTTCATTGAATTCTCCTTTATTCGTCACAATCCTTTGAGCCCTGAAACGACGGGCCGGCATCTGCAACGATGCGCAATATTCAAACAAATAACGGAAAAAACACTGGTGAGGGGCGGTCTCGCTGGCGCCAATGCAAAAACAGGCATTTCCTACAGATACGACCCTCAGCTATAAATCCTCTTTCCTACAGAAGGTATCGATAGAACCGACTTGGCGTCGTAGGTTGCTAGCCGATAGGCTTTCTCTCGGCGGCGAAATCAGCGGCCCGGTGTCGGAGCCGGAATAAATATCAAAACGGCGTGACCGCACTCATTTGAGTGGCGGCTCTATTCTCAATATTGGAGTCGAAAAATGCCTAACCATGTACAAATTCCTTCTGAAAGCTCCGCTTTCTTCACCCCCACCGCCTTCACCCGCCACAACCGCTTCCTCCACGCCTTCATGCAAGACCACGAAGCCTGGTTCTGCGTGCAAGATCTCGGTCGCTTGATGGGTTACCCCCTGAACGAACGCCTCACCCTGAAACTCGATCCCGACCAGCGTCGCCATGTCCTCCTGCGTCGGGACGGCGAAATCATCGATTGCGCGATGGTCAGCGAGTCCGGCTTGTTCGCCCTGCTCGTCCATCACTTCGTCCCGGAAAACCGACACCTGCGCCAATGGCTGAGCCATGAAGTCATCCCGATGCTGCGCGAAACTCAATCAAGCCCTGTGGAAAACCACCCGAGCTTGAGCTCAATGCATTGGGCAGGCGTTACCGTACCGCTGCTGCACTGGCAACAGCAGGCGTGGGTCAAATGGCGGGATGTGCCGGAGTTGATGCGCGGCCAGCGGCCGTATCCAGTCCTGGGAACGTGTAGCTGATCCAAATAAAAAAGGGCGGACCTTTCAGTCCGCCCCTTTTTATTTCCACTCAAAACCGCGAAACACTCCGCATCGCATCCACCAGATACCGCATCGCTATCCGGTCACTCTCCGACAACTCGCGATAACGCTCCACCAGCTTCAGCTCTTCAGAACTCAAACGACGCCTTCTACGGCCGCTGCCGAGGCAGGGGAAGATGCCGAGCATTTCGGCGATACCTTGTATTTTTGCCATGGACGATGTCCTTCAATACTTCAAAGAATTGCTAAACCACCACATCGCCCTGCCCCTTACAGCAGCGCCGTGTGCCCTACCGGTCAACACCGGTCATGCCCATAGAATAGAAATTAAATCGGCGCTGAAAAGCGGTTTTTAGAGTAATTAGTCGAAAAAAGCAGATATGCCGCATAAATCAGAACGCCCTGTCAGATTTTTAACCGACATGTCTTGTTTCATTGACACTCTGTCACTGTGAATCAACGAATTTTGCTCGGCGAGCGAACCGTTTAAGCTAGCCGGCATCTGTTTATAGTCCGTTGCGTTTGGCCGAAGGCTTGTCCGAACCGTAATTTCTGATCCAGCACGTGCCAGGAAAGGCGCGGGATTGCTCACGACAGGTTGTATTTATGCACCGCAGGAATTTGCTCAAAGCGTCGATGGCCATTGCGGCTTACACCGGTCTCTCGGCTTCCGGCCTGCTGGCCGCCCGTGCCTGGGCAGCCAATGGTGGCGCCGCCGATGGCGAGGCCCAGGCTTTCGACTTCGAAGCGCTCAAGCGCCAAGCCAAGCAATTGGCCGGAACGGCCTATCAGGACAGCAAACAGGTGCTGCCGCCGACTTTGGCGACTATGACCCCGCAGAACTTCAACGCGATCCGCTACGACGGCGATCATTCGTTGTGGAAAGAAAACAAGGGTCAGCTGGACGTGCAGTTCTTCCACGTCGGCATGGGTTTCCGCCAGCCGGTGCGCATGTACAGCGTCGATCCGAAGACCCGCACCGCGCGCGAGGTGCATTTCCGCCCGACGCTGTTCAATTACGAGAACACCTCAGTCGACACCCAGCAGCTCAAGGGCGACCTGGGGTTTGCCGGCTTCAAGCTGTTCAAGGCGCCGGAGCTGGATCGCCATGACGTGGTGTCGTTCCTCGGCGCCAGTTATTTCCGCGCGGTGGACGCGACTGGCCAATATGGCCTCTCCGCTCGCGGCCTGGCCGTCGACACCTACGCGAAAAAGCGCGAAGAATTCCCGGACTTCACTAAATTCTGGTTCGAGACCCCGGATCAGAACGCCACGCGTTTTGTGGTCTATGCGCTGCTCGACTCGCCGAGCGCCACCGGTGCCTACCGCTTCGACATCGATTGCCAGGCCGAGCGCGTGGTGATGGAGATCGACGCCCACATCAACGCGCGTACTGCCATCGAGCAACTGGGCATCGCACCGATGACCAGCATGTTCAGCTGCGGTACCCACGAACGGCGCATGTGCGACACCATTCACCCGCAGATCCACGACTCCGATCGCCTGGCGATGTGGCGCGGCAACGGCGAGTGGATCTGTCGCCCGCTGAACAACCCGGCGACCCTGCAATTCAACGCGTTCGCCGATACCGATCCGAAAGGCTTCGGCCTGGTGCAGACCGACCACGAGTTCGCCAACTATCAGGACACCGTTGACTGGTACAGCAAGCGCCCGAGCCTGTGGGTCGAACCGACCACCGCGTGGGGCGAAGGCTCCATCGATCTGCTGGAAATTCCTACCACCGGCGAAACGCTCGATAACATCGTCGCGTTCTGGACCCCGAAGAAGCCAGTGGCCGCCGGCGACTCGCTGAACTATGGCTACAAGCTCTACTGGAGCGCCCTGCCACCGGTCGGCACGCCGCTAGCGCGAGTGCATGCGACCCGGTCGGGTATGGGTGGTTTCGTCGAAGGCTGGGCACCGGGCGAGCATTACCCGCCGGTCTGGGCCCGACGTTTTGCCGTGGACTTCACCGGTGGCGGTCTCGATCGCCTGCCGCAGGGCACCGGGATCGAACCGGTGGTCACCTGCTCCAACGGCAAGGTGCAGGACTTCAGCGTGCTGGTGCTCGATGACATCAAGGGTTACCGGATCCTGTTCGACTGGTACCCGACCAGCGACAGCGTCGACCCGGTGGAACTGCGCCTGTTCATCCGCACCAATGACCGCACATTGAGCGAGACCTGGTTGTACCAGTACTTCCCGCCGGCGCCGGACAAGCGCAAGTATCCTTGATGATTTGAGGCGCCTGTAAGGGCCTCCTCGCGAGCAAGCCCGCTCCCACACTGGATCCCGGTCGATCACACAGTTTGCGACCGACACAGAACCAGGGTGGGAGCGGGCTTGCTCGCGAATGCGTCAGAACATTCAACATCGGTTATTGAAGAAACTGCGTCAGGTCAGTGGGCAATACAGATGAATGTCTCTGGGTTCTTGATCAAACAACTCCGGATCCGCCTGATCAACCAACCGGCAACCCTGTCTCTGATAAAACTCCACAGTGTTGCGCGATTCAGTCGCTGAAACATACAACGCCTGGGCACCGAATCGCCGACCCTGCTTACAAGCCAGCGCAAACAACTTCGCCCCCAGCCCTTGCCCGCGGTAATCCCGGCTGATGTGCAGAAACTTCAACTGGCGCATGCTCAACCCCTGATTGTGAATAACCCGGTTATCCACAACCACCGCCGCGATCAGCGCCTGCCCATCGAAAACCCCGTACAACCAGCCACCGCGCCGCAAGCACTTCTCCAGCGCCAGCGCGTTTTCCTCAGCTTCGCCTTCCGGCCAGCCACGCATGTCGAAATGCACCGGGTACAGAATCAGCTCACCGTTTTCCAGCCGATAACATTCTTCAACCAGCTCGCTGCGGTCGATCTGCGCCAGCAACGGCAAGTCGTGTTCGGTCAGTTCTCGCTCGATCAACATGCTCGACTTCCTTGGCAAATGGCAGGCAAGAAAAAACCCGCCGGTTCAATGGCGGGTTTTATAGACGTTACCCAGACCTGAAATCAATCGCGCAGATCAGACTCGTGAATCGGCTGATCACGATGGGTCGCGCGCTGATACTGCGCCGGCCATACCGCTTTGCGCCCACCCAGATCATCGTCGGCATGCAGCGGCCAGTACGGGTCCCGCAGCAGCTCGCGAGCGAGGAAGATGATGTCGGCCTGACAGGTGCGCAGAATGTGCTCGGCCTGCGCCGGCTCGGTAATCATGCCGACGGTGCCGGTGGCGATGCCTGATTCCTTGCGCACCCGTTCGGCGAAGCGCGTCTGATAACCCGGCCCCACCGGAATCTCGGCGTTGGCGGCGGTACCACCGGAAGAGACGTCGATCAGATCCGCTCCCAGTGCCTTGAGGCGGCGCGCCAGTTCCACGGTTTCATCCGGGTTCCAGCCGTCTTCGACCCAGTCGGTGGCCGAAACCCGGACAAACACCGGCAACTCTTGTGGCCAGACCTCGCGCACGGCCTCGGTGACTTGCAACACCAGCCGAATACGGTTTTCGAACGAACCACCGTATTGATCGCGGCGCTGATTGCTCAATGGCGACAGAAACTGATGCAGCAGATAAC
Source organism: Pseudomonas sp. G3-19 (assembly GCF_054855875.1). Taxonomy (NCBI): domain Bacteria; kingdom Pseudomonadati; phylum Pseudomonadota; class Gammaproteobacteria; order Pseudomonadales; family Pseudomonadaceae; genus Pseudomonas; species Pseudomonas sp. G3-19. Next base: position 5,424,324 of record NZ_JBMPIQ010000003.1, on the reverse strand, counting down.
CGTGGGCGGCATGCACCTCGACCACGCTGAAACCTGCGGTCAACGCACGTTTGGCCGCAGCGACGAAGGCCTGGATGACTTCGGCGATTTGCCCTTCATCCAGCTGCTTCGGTTGCGTGTGCTGCGGGTCGAAGGCAATCGGCGACGGCCCGACCGGGGTCCAGCCGCCATCCTCCGGCTTGACGCTGCCGTGTTTGCCGATCCATGGCCGATGGGTGCTGGCCTTGCGCCCGGCATGGGCCAGTTGAATGCCAGCAACCGCACCCTGAGCCGTGATGAAACGGGTGATGCGTTGCAGCGGTTCGATCTGTTCGTCGTTCCACAAACCGAGGTCTTCGGCGGTGATCCGCCCGTCGGCGGTGACCGCCGTGGCCTCGGTGAAAATCAGGCCGGCACCGCCCACTGCGCGGCTGCCCAGGTGCACCAGATGCCAGTCGTTGGCCAGACCGTCGACGCTGGAATACTGGCACATAGGCGACACGGCGATGCGGTTGGGCAGGGTCAGTTGGCGAAGGGTAAAGGGTTCGAGCAGCAGACTCATGGGGCACCTCTCAAATCAGTGGGCAGGCTCCAGGGTTCTGTTTGAAAAGTCGACGAGTGACAGGAAAAGTGCAGCACCCGCCCCCGCGGGCAAAAAATCGACAAGACGTCACAAGGCCAATCAAGCAGTGCTTAGAGCCTAGTCGACAACCGGGGATGAGGGAGGGTTCAGAGTGATTCAGTGTGTGAAAGGGTGCTTTCGCGAGCAGGCTCGCTCCCACAAAGACAACACCGTGCCTGTGGGAGCGGGCTTGCTCGCGAATGGCGTCAGCGCGGTTCGATGTGGGCAATCATCAGTTGCACCGTCTCGTTGCCCCGGAACTCGTTGACGTCGAGCTTATAGGCCAGCTCGACCCACTGAATGGTCGGGTTCGGCCAGACATCACGGTCGATGCCGAAAGCGATGCCATCCAGCTTCACCGACCCGCACTCGCTTTTCAGCACCACTTTCAGGTGCCGCTCGCCGACCACCCGTTGCTCGACCAACTGAAACACGCCATGGAACAGCGGCTCCGGGAAGTGCTGGCCCCAAGGCCCGGCATGGCGCAGGGCGCGGGCCAGTTCCAGATGGAATTCCTCGACCGCCAGCGTGCCATCCGAAAGCATGCGCCCGGTCAGGTCCTCCTCACGAAGTTGCCGACGCACTTCGGCATCGAAAGCTTCGGCGAACAGCGGAAAATTCTCTTGCGGCAAAGTCAGACCGGCCGCCATCGCGTGACCACCGTACTTGGCGATCAGGTTCGGATGCTGCGCCGCCACCACGCTCAGGGCGTCGCGAATGTGGAAACCCTGCACCGAACGCCCCGAGCCCTTGAGTAAACCGTCACCGGCATCGGCGAAGGCAATCGTCGGGCGGAAATAACGCTCTTTCATCCGCGAGGCGAGAATGCCGATCACGCCCTGATGCCACTCGGGATCGAACAGGCACAGGCCGAACGGCATCGATTCCACCGGCAAATCCTTGAGCTGGGCCAGCGCCTCGCGCTGCATGCCCTGCTCGATGGTTTTGCGATCCTGATTCATGCCGTCCAGTTGCGCAGCCATTTCCCGCGCCAGATTGGCATCGGCGGTGAGCAGGCATTCAATGCCGAGGCTCATGTCATCCAGGCGCCCCGCCGCGTTCAGACGCGGGCCGACGATAAAACCCAGGTCGGTGGAGGTAATCCGCGCCGCGTCACGCTTGGCCACTTCAAGAATTGCCTTGATCCCCGGTCGTGCACGCCCGGCGCGAATCCGCTCCAGCCCCTGATGCACCAGAATCCGGTTGTTGGCATCCAGCGGCACCACGTCGGCAACGCTGCCCAGCGCCACCAGATCCAGCAGTTCGCCGATGTTCGGCTGCGGCTTGCTCTCGTACCAGCCGAGACTGCGCAGGCGTGCACGCAAGGCCATCAACACGTAGAAAATCACCCCGACCCCGGCCAGCGCCTTGCTCGGAAACTCGCAGCCGGGCTGGTTCGGGTTGACCAACGCATCGGCCAGCGGCAGTTCATCGCCGGGCAAGTGGTGGTCGGTGATCAACACCTTGAGCCCGGCCTTCTTCGCCGCCGCCACGCCTTCGACGCTGGAGATGCCGTTGTCGACGGTGATCAGCAACTGCGGTTCGCGGGTCAGGGCGACTTCGACGATTTCCGGGGTCAGGCCATAGCCGTATTCGAAGCGGTTCGGCACCAGATAATCGACATGCGCCGCGCCCAGCAGACGCAAGCCAAGCACGCCGACCGTACTGGCCGTCGCGCCATCGGCGTCGAAGTCACCGACGATCAGAATCCGCTGACGCTGCTCCAGCGCCGTCACCAGCAGATCCACCGCTGCCTCGATGCCCTTGAGCTGCTGGAACGGAATCAGCCGCGCCAGACTTTTATCCAGCTCCGCCTCGGATTGCACGCCCCGCGCCGCGTACAAACGGGTCAGCAAAGGTGGCAGGTCACCGAGAAACGGCAGCGTGGCAGGCAACGGTCGAGGATCAATACGCATGGGCTAACGGAAACTTCTCTTGAATACGTGGGATTAATCAGTAAGCGGCGCAGGATCAGCCGCGTTCACCGGCCAGCCATTCCAGCTGGACTTCGTGCTGACCACGGTCGTCAGTGACGAAGATCGTGCCTTCGCTGATCATCACGTCCCACTTGATGACGCGCGGCATGTCCTTGGCCAGGGTTTCCAGTACTTCCTGCGGCACGGCGGCGATGTTGACGTTTTTCAGGTTCTTCGCCACCGGCACCACTTTGCCTTCCCACACGCGCAGACTGCCATAGGCCAGCAGACTGGTGCGTTCGGTGCGACGCGAGCACCAGGTCAGACGATCGGCGTCCGGCTGGCCAACTTCGATCCAGTGCAGAACGCGGTCATCCAGGCTTTTTTCCCACAGCGCTGGTTCATCCACGTCCGACAGACCACGGCCAAACGACAGCAGTTCGTTGTACCAGAGGGCGTAGGCCAGCAGCCGCACGGTCATGCGCTCTTCGGTTTCCGAAGGGTGACGGGCGATGGTCTGCTTGACGCTCTCGTAGACGCTACGGTCGAGGTCGGTGAGGTTCAGTTCGAATTTGTACGTGGTAGACGGCTGGGCCATGAACGGGCTTCTTGATACGAGGAAAGTCGGCAAGTCTAACCGATGCCGTAGGCAATCATCGAATTGATGGCGATCAACCTGCGGCGTCTGACAGCCGGCTATGTTAAAACGCTGTATCCGCTCAGCCTTGTCCTACAGGATTCAGTATGCCGTTCGCCAACAAACCGCTCAGCGGTGTGAAAGTCATTGAATTGGGTACGTTGATTGCCGGGCCGTTTGCCTCGCGCATTTGCGGCGAGTTCGGCGCCGAAGTGATCAAGATCGAATCGCCCGACGGCGGTGATCCGCTGCGCAAGTGGCGCAAATTGTATGAAGGCACCTCGCTGTGGTGGTTCGTCCAGGCGCGCAACAAGAAGTCGCTGACGCTGAACCTCAAGCACCCCGAGGGCCTGGCGATCCTGAAAAAACTGCTGGGCGAAGCCGACATCCTGATCGAAAACTTTCGCCCCGGCGTGCTGGAAAAACTCGGGCTGAGCTGGGAAACCCTGCACGCGCTGAATCCGAAACTGGTGATGGTGCGCCTCTCCGGTTTCGGCCAGACCGGGCCGATGAAGGATCAACCGGGCTTCGGCGCGGTCGGCGAGTCCATGGGCGGTTTGCGCTACATCACCGGCTTCGAAGACCGGCCACCGGTGCGCACCGGAATCTCCATCGGCGATTCGATTGCCGCGTTGTGGGGCGTGATCGGCGCGCTGATGGCGCTGCGTCATCGTGAGGTCAACGGCGGTCTCGGCCAGGTAGTCGATGTCGCGTTGTACGAGGCGATTTTCGCCATGATGGAAAGCATGGTGCCGGAGTTCGACGTGTTCGGCTTCATCCGCGAGCGCACCGGCAACATCATGCCGGGCATCACGCCGTCATCGATCCATACCAGCGCCGACGGCAAGCATGTGCAGATCGGTGCCAATGGCGACGCAATCTTCAAGCGCTTCATGCTGATCATCGGCCGCGAGGATCTGGCCAACGACCCGACACTGGCGAGCAACGACGGTCGCGACAGTCGCCGCGACGAGTTGTATGGCGTGATCGACCGCTGGGTCAATTCGCTGCCGCTGCAAAGCGTGCTCGACCTGCTCAATCAGGCGGAAGTGCCGGCTAGCCGGATCTTCAGTGCCGAGGACATGTTCAGCGATCCGCAGTACCTCGCCCGGGAAATGTTCCTGCAGGCGAAGCTGCCGGACGGCAAGCCTTTCAAGATGCCGGGCATCGTGCCGAAACTCTCTGAGACACCGGGCACTTCCGAATGGGTCGGGCCGCAGCTCGGTGAACACAATGCGCAGGTACTGCACGATCTTGGCTACGACGAACAGCAGATCGCCCGGTTGCGCGCAGACGGAGCTATCTAAGCTGAAACATCGGCAGACATCGGACGCCAACCGCGCCCACCACTGGTGGACGTGGCGGCTGTTCGGCCTGTTGTTTCTGCTCGCCCTGCCCGCCTGGGCGCAAGCGAAACCCACGCTGGTCTGGTTGCTGCGCGACCTGCCGCCCCTGACCATCTTCGAAGGCCCGAAAAAGGGCCAGGGCGTCATCGATCAACTGATGCCGATGCTGATCGCCGGCATGCCGCAATACGAACACACGCTGATGCGGGTCAATCGCGCCCGCGGCATGCAGATGCTGCACGAGCCGTCCTTCACCTGCGATCCGTCGCTGATCTGGAGCAAGGAGCGCACGCAATGGATCACTTTCTCTATCCCGGCGTTTCGCGCTGTCAGTAATGGTCTGGTGGTGCGTCAGAAAGATCGCGACGTACTGGCGCCGTACCTGATCGACGGTGAAGTCGATCTGCCGGCATTTCTGGCCAATGGCGAGATCAAGGTCGGAGTCGTCGCGGAACGCAGTTACGGCGAGTATCTCGACAGTCTGCTCAAGCAGGCTCCCGGCGGTGCGTTGACGCCGCATTATGGCAACGACGCCCTGAGCAGCCTGCTGTCGATGCAGCGCCTGGGGCGTCTGCAAGTGGTGCTGGGTTACTGGCCGGAGATCCGCTATCAGGCGCAGCAGGCGCAAATTGCCGAAGACGAACTGGTGTTCTTTCCGATTCGCGGCACCGGCAAGTATCTGTCTGGCTTTGTCGGGTGTTCCGATACTCCTCAGGGCCGTCAGGCGATCAGTGAGATCAACCAACTGCTGCGTACCCTGCCCCACGAGCAACTGAACCAGTCGTATGCCGACTGGCTGGACCCCGAAATGCGCACGGATTATCTGCAACAGGCGCGGATTTTTTTCGAGCAACAGGCCACGCAGTAAAACCTGCGGGCAAAAAGAAACCCCGAGCAGTGGGGAGACAACTCGGGGTTAAACGCGGTCTGCTTAAAGACCCGTAGCAGCAAGCGACAAGCACCGGAGCACAATGCTTGATCCTGCTGTTATGGGGTCTGACTGACGGGGATGCAGGAAGGTTCCCACAAAAAATATTTCATCTTTACAGGGCCGCACGCTTATCCAGCGCCGCATTGCGCAAGGCCGCGATCACACAGGGCTCCAGCCGCCCTTCGGCGATCAGGACGTCACGGTGCAAACCGTCAACCACATCTGTCAGAAGGCGTTTGTCGGTCAACTGCGCCTGATTGAATTCGCGCTCCACCACGAGGGCGCCGTTGCTGTTCTTCAGCGTCACCAGGCATTCGCCATGGGCGCCACACGGAGTCAACGTCACCTGATACGGGCTCAGAGCCTCACCGAGCAATAGACTGATACTTTCCATCTCGATCTCCACTCAATAGTCCGAAAACATTGTGCCTGGGGCGTGTTCACAATAAATGACCACCGGCCCGAGAAGAAAGTTCTGAATACCGCGCTGCTCCCGGAGCAGTTAGCGGTCTGTCAGAGCATGCACGGTGAAGATGACAGAAACATAACCATCGGCTCAAGCCCCCGCCGGATGGGCTGCCGCTTGCAGGTAGCTGTCCAGCAGCCCGCGCATCAGCACCGCCGAGACCGGCGTTTGCAAACGCCCCAGGAGTTTCAGCTCCTGCTGGTGCAGCAGGCTTTCGAGATCACTCAGCAGGCCGGGTGTCACACGCCCCAGCAGGATAAGCGCCCGCGCTTCCCGCCCGGCCACCAGATGACGGATCAGCGCCAGGCCCTCTCCGCCGCGCAGTTGCGGATCGCAAATCGCTATGTCGACCCGGGTGCGGCGCTCCAGCGAGCACTTTGCGGACGCTAGCGACGGCGCTGTCAGCACGTCGTAGATACCGACCGCATTGAGCATCTGGTGCAACGCCATCATTCGATAAGGATCGGGTTCGAGAATCAGTACTTTGAGCGAGCGCATGGACGACCTCTGAAACGGCAATCGCGGACTCGTCCGCAGTTGCTGCCCACTTTAGGGCAGCCTCCTTCAGTCCCCCATCGGAAAAGGAAGCGCGTGATATAGGAAATTTCCCTATATCAATGCGGATGTCCCGTCGTTGCCGCATCACGCCGGGTGATATCCGACCACCCGCCGAGCAGGCCTCGCAACTCCCCACTGGCACAGTAAAACGGCACCGTCCATTGATAGATGTCGCGATTACCCTGCTTGAATTGCAGGCGACGTCTGCTGAAGCGGGTTCGGCGGGTTCTCAGCTGAATCATGAACTCCTCATGCAGCATGCCGGCGGTGGCACGCGGCAGGGCATCGACGTCGATCAAGCGACACCCCTGCACCTGCTCAAAGCGGATCGACAACGCCTCTTCGTAGCTTTTGTTACAGAGGATCAGACGCCCTTCCAGGTCGCGAACGAACACCGGGTCAGGCATGGCGTCTATCAGCGCGCGCTGGAAGACCAATTGATCACCGAGCTGGCTTTGCACGTCTCGATGCTGTTTGATCAGCGCCGCCATTCGCCGATGCCATAACAGCGACAACCCACAAAAAGCCCCCACCACAAACACACCCCAGTAGCCCAAACGCGACCAGTGTTGCCAGCCCGCAGCAGCTGGTTTCGGCCCGATGCCGCCCAGCCAGTTCAGGCGAATGGCCCGCAGTTCGGAAGCCGGGAACGCTTCAAGCGCCTTGTTCAGGATGCTCAGCAATTGCGGCTGCCCCTTGCGCACGGCCAGAAGATCCGCCTCCCATTTTCCCTCCAGCAATTCGCCAACCTTCAGCAAGCCTGAGGGATAGAGCTGCGCACCGATTTCGTTTTCGATGGTGGCATAGGCCTCACCGCTTTCGACCAGCGCCCGCGCCTCGGCATAGGTTTTCACCGAACGTAATTCGATGGACGGATAATCGCGTCGGATAACCCCCTCCAGCGCATGCCGACCCGGCAACACCAGCACCCGTTTGGCCAACTGCTCCAGCGATTGCACTCCAGGCTCGCCGGCGCGGCCGACAAATACCCAGCCGGCACCGCCAAAGGCATGACTGAAATCCAGGCTCAACCGGCGCTCATCATTCATCGCCAGGGTCGTGCTCATGTCTGCGGCACCGGTTTCCAGGCGTTCGAGCATCTGCGCGGTGGAAAACGACTCCCGGTAAACGAATTGCAACCCGGTCATGGCGCTGATGCGTTTGAGCACATCATTGTTCAAGCCGCTCCAATGACCATGCTCATCCAGAAACAGGTACAACGGGTACTGCTCCGCCGCCACGATCACCGTCGGGTTATCGCGAACCCATTGCCGCTCGGCTTCACTCAGCACAACGGTGCCGATGTTCAACTGCTCTTCATCATGCGCCAGATGCGCCGCAACGCCCACGCGCCAGCCAACCAACAGGCACAACAGAAAAACCCGCTTCAGGGCGTGTTTCCATCCTCTTTCAAACAGCATTGCCACTTCCTTCGTGATCGACTCACCCGTCCTTCATGGGCGAAAACCCGAGCAGTGTGGCAGCAGAAACAAAAAAGCCCGTCAGGAGACGGGCTTCAAAATGTGACAGCTTTTTCGGCTTACAGCGGCTTGCCGCGGTTGCCGTGCTGGCTGACAAAGGCCTGTACGGCTTTCAGCTCGTTTGGCAGAACGGTGCAGCGCTCGTTTCGCTCAAACAAATCAGAAAGATGTGCAGGCAGTTCGAGAGCTTTTCCTACACCCGCTTTCTCCACGGCATCCGGGAATTTCACCGGATGTGCGGTACCCAGGATCACCATCGGGATGTCCAGGCTGCGGCGACATTCGCGCGCGGCCTTGACGCCGATGGCGGTGTGCGGATCCAGTACTTCGCCGCATTGCGCGTAGACTTCGGCGATGGTTTCGCAGGTTTGCGCGTCATCCACGGCCAGCGAGTCGAACAGCTTGCGGGCTTCGGTCCAGCGCTCTTGCTCGACGCTGAAACCACCGCCCTGCTTGAACGAATCCATCAGCCCGGCAATCGCCGCGCCGTTGCGACCGTGCAGGTCGAACAGCAGGCGTTCGAAGTTCGACGAAACCATGATGTCCATCGACGGCGACAGCGTGGCGTGCAGGGTTTCCTTGACGTACTGGTTGCCGCTCATGAAGCGGTGCAGGATGTCGTTGCGGTTGGTCGCGACGATCAACTGGTTGATCGGCAGGCCCATGTTGCGCGCCAGGTAACCGGCGAAGATGTCGCCGAAGTTGCCGGTCGGTACCGAGAACGCCACCGAACGCGCCGGGCCGCCCAGCTGCAGGGCTGCGTGGAAGTAGTAGACGATCTGGGCCATGATCCGCGCCCAGTTGATCGAGTTCACCGCCACCAGACGCGTGCCCTTGAGGAAGCTCTGGTCGGCGAAGCTGTTCTTGACCATTTCCTGGCAGTCATCGAAGTTGCCTTCGATGGCGATGTTGTGGATGTTCTCGCCGACAATCGTCGTCATCTGCCGACGCTGCACTTCGGACACGCGGTTGTGCGGGTGCAGGATGAAGATGTCGACGTTTTCGCAGTGCTTGCAGCCTTCGATGGCGGCCGAACCGGTGTCACCCGAGGTGGCACCGACGATGACCACGCGCTCGCCGCGCTTTTCCAGCACGTAATCGAGCAGACGACCGAGCAGTTGCAGGGCGAAGTCCTTGAACGCCAGGGTCGGGCCGTGGAACAGCTCGAGCACCCATTCGTTACCGTTGAGCTGACGCAGCGGCGCAACGGCGCTGTGCGAGAACACACCGTAGGTTTCTTCGAGGATCTTCTTGAAATCGGCGTCAGGAATGCTGCCGGTGACAAACGGGCGCATCACGCGGAAGGCCAGCTCGTGATAAGGCAGACCGGCCCAGGAAGCGATTTCTTCCTGGGTGAAACGTGGCAGGTTTTCCGGGACGTACAGACCGCCGTCGGTGGCCAGACCGGCCAGCAGGACGTCTTCGAAATTCAGGGCCGGTGCCTGGCCGCGGGTACTGATGTAACGCATGACTGACTCCAATGGAGAGTGTGCACAACAATGGCCCCTTTCACGGGGCCATTGCAGGACAACGACTTAGTTCAGGTGCTCGACGCGGATCCGTACAACCGGACCATTCACGCCGGCCAGGGCTTCGAGGGCGGCGATCGCATCGTTGATACGCTGCTCGACCACGCGGTGGGTCAGCAGGATCATCGGTACCAGACCGTCGTGTTCCTCGACTTCCTTCTGCATGATCGACTCGATGTTGATGCCGCGCTCCGAGAGGATGCTCGCCACCTGAGCCAGTACGCCCGGATGGTCCTTGGCCTGGATGCGCAGGTAGTAGGCGCTTTCGCAGGCTTCGATCGGCAGGATCGGATGCGCCGACAGCGAGTCCGGCTGGAAGGCCAGGTGCGGCACGCGGTTTTCCGGATCGGACGTCATGGCGCGAACCACGTCCACCAGGTCGGCGATCACCGACGAAGCGGTCGGCTCCATGCCGGCACCGGCGCCGTAGAACAGGGTCGAACCGGCGGCGTCACCGTTGACCATCACGGCGTTCATCACGCCGTTGACGTTGGCGATCAGACGATCGGCCGGGATCAGCGTCGGGTGTACGCGCAGCTCGATGCCGGCAGCGGTGCTGCGCGCCACACCGAGGTGCTTGATGCGGTAGCCCAGCGCTTCGGCGTAATTCACGTCGGCGGTGGTCAGCTTGGTGATGCCTTCGGTGTAGGCCTTGTCGAATTGCAGCGGAATGCCGAACGCGATGGAGGCCAGAATCGTCAGTTTGTGCGCGGCGTCGATGCCTTCGACGTCGAAGGTCGGATCGGCTTCGGCGTAGCCCAGCGCTTGCGCTTCGGCCAGCACGTCTTCGAAGGTGCGACCCTTCTCGCGCATTTCGGTGAGGATGAAGTTACCGGTGCCGTTGATGATCCCGGCGACCCAGTTGATGCGGTTGGCGGACAGGCCTTCACGGATCGCCTTGATCACCGGAATGCCACCGGCCACGGCCGCTTCGAATGCCACGATCACGCCTTTCTCGCGTGCCTTGGCGAAAATCTCATTACCGTGAACGGCGATCAGTGCCTTGTTCGCGGTGACCACATGCTTGCCATTCTCGATGGCCTTGAGTACCAGCTCGCGGGCAACGGTGTAGCCGCCCATCAGCTCTATGACGATGTCGATCTCAGGGTTCGTGGCCACTTCGAAGACATCGTTGGTAATCGCAATACCGGTCGTCTGGAACTGAGGCTTTGGCGTGCGCATGGCAATTTGTGCCACTTCGATCCCACGCCCGGCACGACGAGCAATTTCCTCGGCGTTGCGCTGAAGTACGTTGAAGGTACCGCCACCGACGGTCCCTAACCCACAGATGCCTACTTTGACCGGATTCACTGTGAACTCCCCATGAAACGGCCGACGCAAGGTCGGCCGGAAAACAACCGCGTGTTCGCGGCTCTCTATTAATGGCCCGGCGATGTTGCTGCCGGACCATGATCGTCAACGGCGGACCGTGACGATGCGAATTACTTGGCGCCCAGCGCCAGTTTGGCGACTTGTGGCGCCGGCTGGTAGCCCGGAATGACTTGTCCGTCAGCCAAAACGATGGCCGGTGTGCCGTTCACGCCAATCGACTGACCCAAAGCGAACTGTTTGGAAACCGGGTTCGCGCACTTGGCGGCCTTGATTTCCTTGCCATCGACCATTTTGTCCATGGCGGCTTTCTTGTCGGTCGAGCACCACACGGCTTGCAACTGCTCGTCACCCGGCGAGCCGAGGCCCTGACGCGGGAACGCCACGTAGCGCACTTCGATGCCGCGCTTGTTCAGCTCAGGCACTTCGGCGTGCAGCTTGTGGCAGTACGGGCAGGTGGTGTCGGTGAACACGGTGATGTGCGATTTGGTTTCACCCACCGCCGGATACACCACGGTTTCGGCCACTGGAATGGCATTGATCAGTTTGGAGATGCCCAGGCGTTCGGTCTTCTCGGTCAGGTTGACCGGTTTGCCGTCCTTGAGCTGGAACAGGTAGCCCTGAACGATGTACTGGCCGTCGGCGCTGGCGTACAGCACGCGGCTGCCCTTGAGCTTGACTTCATACATGCCCGGCAACGGACTGGCGCTGATGCTTTCTACCGGAACCTCGAGTTCGAGTTTTTCCAGGCTTTGACGAATGGCTTTGTCGGCCGCGTCATCGGCGACGGCAAAGGTGCTGACCAACGCAATGGCTGCGGCGGCGAAAATCTGGGTCAGACGCATGAGAACTCCTGAAGGCGGACAAATGAAACGGTCAGAACGCCCGTGCCGGAACACCGGGTCATAACCGTCCATCGTGCAAACCGGCAAAGCCTACCACATAAGGCTCGCATGGCCGAATGCGCCTGACACAAGACACTCAAGGCTGACTGGCACACATTATTGTGGTGAGGGGATTTATCCCCGATGCAGGCGCTGCGGTCGTAAATGGATACTTTGGAATTTTATTGAACGCAAAGTTTTTGGGGCTGCTGCGCAGCCCGTCGGGGATGAATCCCCTCGCCACAGGTAATGACTCCAACATTGAAGGTTGCATCAGCCTCTTGGGTGGTGTTTGGCATGGAGGTCCTGCAAGCGCGCGCGGGCCACATGGGTGTAGATCTGCGTGGTCGACAGATCACTGTGCCCGAGCAACATCTGCACCACCCGCAGATCGGCGCCGTGGTTGAGCAGGTGCGTGGCGAAGGCGTGACGCAAGGTGTGCGGCGACAGCGATTTGCCGATCCCGGCGACCTTGGCCCAATGCTTGATCCGGTGCCAGAAGGTCTGACGGGTCATTTGCTCGCCGCGCTGGCTGGGGAACAGTACATCGCTGGGGCGCCCGCCGAGCAGCTCGCTGCGACCATCGCGCATATAGCGCTCGACCCAGACAATCGCCTCCTCGCCCATCGGCACCAGGCGCTCCTTGCTGCCCTTGCCCATCACCCGCAGCACGCCCTGACGCAGGTTGACCTGCTCCAGCGTCAGGCTGACCAGTTCGGTCACGCGCAGACCACAGGCGTACAGCACCTCAAGCATGGCGCGGTCACGCTGGCCGATGGCTTCGCTCAGATCCGGCGCCTTGAGCAGCGCTTCGACGTCGGCTTCCGACAATGATTTGGGTAAAGGCCGACCGAGTTGCGGCATGTCGACGCGCAAGGTCGGATCGACCGTAATCAGCTTTTCTCGCAGCAGATAGCGATAAAAACCACGCACACCGGAAAGAAATCTGGCGGTGGAACGCGGCTTGTAGTTCTGCTCCAGGCGCCAGGACAGGTGATCGAGGATCAACTCACGACCGGCATTGATCAGCTCGAGGTTTTTCTCTTGCAGCCAGCCGTTGAACAGCGCCAGATCGCTGCGGTAGGCGCCACGGGTGTTGTCGGACAGGCCTTTTTCCAGCCACAGGGCGTCGAGGAATTGGTCAATCAGTGGATGGTCGATGGCAGGCATGGGCGCTCAAGGCACACAACCTCCGGGGCTGTGCGCAAATGTAGAGTGAACTGTAGGAATGGCCGCTAGTCTTTCATAGCCCGCAATTTCAAGGAACAGGGAGCTTCAATGAACGAGCAGCAAATTCTCTTGGCATTTGGCGGGATCGGCGTCGCTGCGTTGGGTTGCCAGTGGCTGGCGTGGCGCCTGAAGCTGCCGGCGATTCTGTTTCTGTTGCTGACCGGGATTCTCGCCGGGCCGGTGCTGGGCTGGCTCGACCCGCAGGAAATGTTCGGCCCGTTGCTGATGCCGCTGGTGTCGCTGGCGGTAGCGTTGATCCTGTTTGAGGGCAGTCTGACCCTGCACCTGTCGGAATGGCGCGAGATCGGCAGCGTCGTGCATCGGCTGGTGACAATCGGCGCGTTCACGACCTGGGTGGTGATTGCCGTCGCCACCCATTTTTTGCTCGGCTTCGACTGGCTGCTGGCGATCCTGTTCGGCAGCCTGACGCTGGTGACCGGCCCGACGGTGATCGTGCCGATGCTGCGGGTGGTGCGGCCGAAAGCCTCGATCGCCAACATCCTGCGCTGGGAAGGCATCGTCATCGACCCGATCGGCGCCCTGCTCGCGGTGGTGGTCTACAGCTTCATCATCGCCCGCTCCGAGGGCAACGGCCTCGAACAGAGCCTGTTGACCTTCGGCGGGGTGATTGTCTGCGGCAGCGTATTCGGGGTCGTCGGCGGCTGGGTGCTGGGCACCATCATCCGGCGCCAGTGGTTGCCGGAATACCTGCATAACCTCGCCTCGCTGGCGGCGGTGTTGGGGATCTTCATTGCATCCAACCAGGTGATGCACGAGTCCGGCCTGCTCGCGGTGACGCTGATGGGCATGTGGCTGGCGAACATGAAGGGCGTGGATGTGCGGCACATCCTGCACTTCAAGGAAAACCTCAGCGTGCTGCTGATTTCCGGGTTGTTCATTCTGCTGGCGGCGCGGCTGGACCTGCATGCTTTGATCGGCCTCGGGCCGTTGGTGCTGATTCTGCTGCTGGTGATTCAACTGATCGCGCGCCCGCTGAACGTGCTGTTGAGCACTGCCGGCTCCAGCCTGAGCTGGCGTGAACGCGCCCTGCTGTGCTGGATCGCCCCGCGCGGGATCGTGGCGGCGGCGGTGTCGGCGATTTTCGCGATTCGTCTGGATCAAGCCGGGCACGAAGGTGCGCTGCTGCTGGTGCCGCTGACTTTCGCGGTGATCATCGGCACCGTGGTGCTGCAAAGCGCAACCGCTCGGCCACTTGCACGCTTGCTGAACGTCGCTGAACCGGCGCCGAGCGGCTTCCTGATCGTCGGCGCCAACGGCCCGGCGCGGTTGCTGGGCAAGTCATTGCAGCAACTGGGCAGCCGCGTACTGTTGACCGATTCGAGCTGGGAGAATATTCGTGCGGCGCGCATGGAGGGTTTGCCGACGTACTTTGGTAACCCGGCTTCGCAGCATGCCGATGCGCATCTGGATCTGGTCGGGCTGGGGCATCTGCTGGCGCTATCGCCGTCGGGCGAACTGAACACCCTGGCGGCGATGCGTTTTCGACACGACTTTGGTCATCAACGCCTGTTTGGTCTGGCCAGTGGTCAGGAAAGTCGTCGCAGTGACAAGCATCGGGCAAGCCTGGAACATCGCGGCAATCAGCTGGGGAGCGAGGCGCTGACCTACGCCAAGCTGGCCAGCCTGATCAGCAACGGCGCCGAGGTGTACAGCACGACGCTGACGGACGGTTTCGGTTGGGAGGATTACCAGGCATTGCATGGCAATCGGGCGACGCTGCTGTTCATGCGCGATGACAGTGGCTGGGTGCATGTGGTGACGCCGGAGACTGCTTTGAAACCGGGATCCGGGTGGACGTTGCTGGCGTTGATCCAGCCTGAGAGCAGCGGCGCCTGATCTGACGAATTCGCGAGCAAGCCCGCTCCCACAGTGTCCGTGTCGTACATAAACGTTGTAGACGACACAAAACCTGTGGGAGCGGGCTTGCTCGCGAAGGCCGCGACTCGGTTCCGGATCAGGCAAGAAATCCGGGCAGCACCGGCACCGGCCGCTTGTCATCGTCGATGGCCACAAAGCTGAATTGCCCATGGATCGCCTTCTCGCGGCCATCGCAACTCATGCTCTCAACAAATACTTCCACCTCGACCTTGAGGCTGGTGTTACCCACTTTGATCACCCTGCCCACCAGTTCGACGATGGAGCCGGCCGGGATCGCGTGATTGAAGTCGATGCGGTCGGTGGACACGGTCACCAGCGGCAAACGGCAGAAACGCGTAGCGGTGATGAACGACACTTCATCCATCCACGCCAGCGCGGTGCCGCCGAACAGGGTGTTGTGGTGGTTGGTGGTCGGCGGGAAGACGGCTTTGGTCACGCGGGTCACCGAGAGTTCGGTGCGGCGTTCGATTTCCTGGTCACGGGTGGTCATGGTTCTGGCCTGAAACAAAAATGCTGTGGATAAATTGCAGGCAACAAAAAAGCAGCCCGTAGGCTGCTTTTTTCTGCATCGGAAGCTGGACTTAAGCCAGTTTTTCCTTGATGCGAGCTGCTTTACCCGACAGGTCGCGCAGGTAGTACAGCTTGGCTTTACGTACGTCACCGCGACGTTTAACAGCCATGCTGTCGATCTGCGGGGAGTAGGTCTGGAAAGTACGTTCTACGCCAACACCGTTGGAGATTTTACGAACGGTGAACGCACTGTTCACGCCGCGGTTACGCTTGGCGATGACAACGCCTTCGAACGCTTGCAGACGGGAACGATCGCCTTCCTTCACTTTCACCTGAACGACAATGGTGTCGCCTGGGGCAAAGGTAGGGATTTCTTTGGTCATCTGCTCTGCTTCGAGTGCAAGGATGATTTTGTTGGTCATGCTGTGCTCCTAAGGTAAATCAACTGATCTACCATCGATACGTTGTTAACTATCGTCCCGCTCGCGGATGTATTCCTCGAGCAGCTTCTTCTCTTCTCCAGAAAGCGAGCGGCTTTCCAGAAGATCGGCGCGTCGTTCATAGGTCCTACCAAGGGACTGCTGTAAACGCCAACGCCGGATATGCGCGTGATTGCCACTTAGCAACACGTCGGGAACACGCTGATCCGCATACACCTCAGGTCGGGTGTAGTGCGGGCAATCCAGCAGACCATCCGTAAAGGAATCTTCCTCAGCGGAATCCGCATGCCCTAAAGCTCCGGGCAGCAGTCGTGTAACCGCATCGATCATGACCATGGCCGGCAGCTCGCCGCCAGACAGTACATAGTCACCAATCGACCACTCTTCATCGACATGAGCCTCAATAAAGCGCTCGTCAATGCCTTCATAGCGGCCGGCAATCAGGATCAATGCATCCGATTTTGCCAACTCGCGTACCGCCGACTGAGTCAGTTGACGGCCTTGGGGGGACAGGTAAATCACCTTCGCCGCCTCCCCGGCTGCTGCCTTGGCCTGAACCAGAGCATCTTCCAGGGGCTTGATCTTCATCACCATGCCCGGACCACCGCCAAACGGGCGATCGTCCACAGTGTGATGCCGATCCGTCGTGTAATCCCGCGGATTCCAACAGGTCAGCTGCAACAGCCCCTGTTTGACCGCACGACTGGTAATGCCGTACTCACTGATGGCCGAGAACATCTCGGGGAACAGCGTAATGACGTCTACGCGCAGGCTGGCCATTGCTTAGAAGTCCGCGTCCCATTCCACCCGCATCACGCCTGCATCCAGGTCGATTGCCAGCACGCATTGCTCCGTATAGGGCAACAACCGCTCGCG
This sequence comes from Pseudomonas sp. G3-19, assembly GCF_054855875.1. NCBI lineage: Bacteria > Pseudomonadati > Pseudomonadota > Gammaproteobacteria > Pseudomonadales > Pseudomonadaceae > Pseudomonas > Pseudomonas sp. G3-19. Next base: position 5,407,691 of record NZ_JBMPIQ010000003.1, on the reverse strand, counting down.
ATCATCCAGGCTGCCCGCGCAGGGCTTGACCACCAATACATCGTTCGCGCCGGTCTCCAACAGGTGATCAACCTTGCCGAACAATTGCTCGTCCTGGTTGATGACGCTCAGACCCTGCAACTGGTACCAGTAGTACTCGTCGCCTGTCAGGTTGGGCAAAAGGCTTCGCGAGATGCAAATCTCATAACCGCTCAGAAGACGGGCTTCATCGCGATCGTCGAGGCCTTTGAGCTTGGCAACCAGATCCTTTTGAGTGGATCGGCCGCTGACCAGCTCGACCTGTTTCACCACGCCTTCGCGCCGAAGCGTCCAGTTGCGGTAGTCCAACAGGTTTTCAATCGGATCGGTAAAGGAAAAGACCTTCACCTCGCCGCGAACGCCGTGAACCGAAAAAATCTTGCCGACAACGATCAGGTCATCAGCTTTTTCTGGCGTCGCGCTCATACTGCTCAGGCTGCAGCCTTGGCAGATTCCTTCAGCAACTGAGCAACACGCTCAGATGGCTGTGCACCAACGCTCAGCCAGTAGGCTACGCGCTCTTGGTTCACGGACAGACGGATTTCCTGACCACGGGCAACAGGGTTGAAGAAGCCAACCTGTTCTTTGTGGGAGCCGTCACGCGGGTTACGCGAGTCGGTTACGGTCAGGTGGTAAAACGGGCGCTTTTTGGAGCCGCCAAGGGCAAGACGGATTGTTAGCATGTGAACATCGTTCCTGTAGTCGGTGCTGCAAATCTAAATGCACAGCGGGCATGGGTGCCCGAAAGGCCGCATATTCTAAGGAATATCCGGACTTTTGCAAATGACTTTTTCCGGCGCCTATGGCATGCCGTGCGGATTTGCATATAGAGCCGTCGATGAAAACGGCCAGTCAGCTCCCGCCGAGTGCGGGTTTGCTGTTGATCCTGCGTCCTTGCAGGGTCTGCGCCGGTGCGACGACCGGCGAAGTCTTGGTGTCCTGAATCACATTTTCGGCATGCCGCCGCCGGGCAACATACCGCCCATGCCGCGCATCATTTTCGCCATGCCGCCTTTGGCGGTGAATTTCTTCATCATCTTCTGCATCTGCTTGTGCTGCTTGATCAAGCGACCGATGTCCTGCACCTGAGTGCCGGAACCCATGGCGATCCGGCGCTTGCGCGAACCGCTGATCAGCTCAGGGTCGCGGCGCTCGGCCGGCGTCATGGAGTTGATGATGGCTTCCATCTGTTTGAACTGCTTCTCTGCAGCATTCTGGGCATTGCCCATTTGCGACAGGTTGACACCGCCGATGCTCGGCAGTTTGTCCATTAGTCCGCCGAGGCCGCCCATGTTCTTCATTTGTTGCAGCTGATCGCGGAAGTCTTCGAGGTCGAAGCCCTTGCCCTTCTTCAGCTTCTTGGCCAGTTTATCGGCCTTGTCCTTGTCGAGGGTCGCTTCGGCCTGTTCGATCAGGCTGAGCACGTCGCCCATGCCGAGGATCCGCGAAGCAATACGCTCAGGGTGGAACGGATCGAGCGCTTCGCTCTTCTCGCCCATACCGATGAACTTGATCGGCTTGCCAGTGATTGCGCGAACCGACAACGCGGCACCGCCACGGGCATCACCGTCGACCTTGGTCAGGATCACACCGGTCAGCGGCAGCGCATCACCGAAGGCCTTGGCCGTGTTGGCGGCGTCCTGACCGGTCATGGCGTCGACCACGAACAGCGTTTCGACCGGGTTGATCGCGGCGTGCAGCGCCTTGATCTCGCCCATCATCTCTTCGTCGATGTGCAGACGACCGGCGGTGTCGACGATGACCACGTCGATGAATTTCAGTTTGGCTTCTTTAATAGCTGCGGTGGCGATGTCCACCGGCTTCTGGCTCAGGTCGGACGGGAAGAACGTCACGCCGATGTCGTTGGCCAGGGTTTCCAGCTGTTTAATAGCCGCAGGACGGTAAACGTCCGCCGACACGACCATCACCGACTTCTTCTTGCGCTCTTTAAGGAAGCGCGCCAGTTTGCCGGCCGTGGTGGTTTTACCGGCACCCTGCAGACCAGCCATCAGAATGACCGCTGGCGGCACGGCGCTCAGGTTCAGGTCTTCGTTGGCCGCGCCCATCAGGCTTTCGAGTTCGGCCTGGACGATCTTCACGAACGCCTGGCCCGGCGTCAGGCTGCGCGACACCTCGGTGCCGACAGCGCGCTCCTTGACCGAATTGACGAAGTCCTTGACCACCGGCAGGGCGACGTCGGCTTCGAGCAACGCCATGCGCACTTCGCGCAGGGTGTCTTTGATATTGTCTTCAGTCAGCTTCGCCTTGCCGGTGACATGGCGCAGCGTCTGCGAGAGACGGTCGGTTAAGTTTTCAAACATTGCGCGATCCTTTCAGGCCCTGTGTAGACCGGGATAATGGCGGCCCAGACCGGATTCAACATGTGCTCGGCGAGCCTGCGGCGTGGGCAGGTCGCGGATTATAGCGAAGACTGCGTCGGGCGGACACCTCGCACTTTCGTGGTGTGGCGGTTCTATGCCAAACTCAGCGCCTTTCGGGCCTGCCTAACAGGATTTATGCTCCCCTTGTCACCCAGTTTGCTGACTACCATCGCCGCCGCGCTTCTTTATGCCGCTGCGACCCTTTATCAGGGCACCCGCCTGGCCTCCGGCGCCAAGGCGAACAAGCGCCTGCTGGTTACGCTCGGCATCCTCGCCGTGCTCGCCCACAGCGCCAGCCTGCTCACTCACCTGCTGACGCCGATCGGCCTGGGCCTGGACTTCTTCAGCGCCGCCAGCCTGATCGCCGCGGCTGTCATCGCCCTGACGCTACTGGCCTGCTCGCGGATCCCGGTTGAAAACCTGCTGGTGCTGCTGTTCCCGCTCGGCGCGGCCACGGTGTTGCTGGCGCAGTTCGCCCCGGCCGGCACGGTGCAGATCATCGACGAAGAGCCGGGCATCCTCGCCCACATCCTGCTGTCGATCCTCGCCTACGGCATGTTCACCATCGCGGTGTTCCAGGCCTTGTTGCTGCTGGTGCAGGATCACCAGCTCAAGCACAAGCACCCGTCGGGCCTGATCAAGAACTTCCCGCCGCTGCAAACCATGGAAAGCCTGTTGTTCGGCTTCCTCTGGGCCGGCTGGACGCTGCTGTCGCTGTCGCTGATCTCCGGCTGGCTGTTCGTCGAGAACCTGTTCGCCCAGCATCTGGTGCACAAGACCTTGCTGGCGTGCCTGGCCTGGATCGTGTTCAGCGTGCTGCTGTGGGGCCGCAATCGCCTCGGCTGGCGTGGCCACAAGGCGATTCGCTGGACCCTCGCCGGTTTCTGCCTGCTGATGTTGGCGTATTTCGGCAGCAAACTGGTTCGTGAATACATCCTGCACATCTGACGGGCGGCATAAATGGACGGTTTGCCCATAGGGCCGATGCTCGCGGTATTTGTCCTGCTGATTTTATGGTCGGGGCTGTTTACCGCCGTCGAAATCGCGCAGCAGCACTTGCTCGCGCAACGCACCGCCTCGCGCGCCAGCGATAAACCGCTGGCGAAGCTGAGCTTCCCGCTCGACAGTCTGATCCTGTGCAACACCCTGTGCCGCGCCCTCGCGGTAATCATTGCCACGCTGCTGGCGATCTTCCTCTGCGAAGAGAACGGCCCGTGGGCCGCCTGCCTCGGTGCGGGTGCCGTATTGCTGGTGTTTGCCGACTACTTTCCGCGCAGCGTGGCCCAGCGCTATCCGGATGCAGTGCTGTCGTTCGGCAATACCCTGCTGGCCGTTCCGCTGAAGATTCTTTACCCGCTGGCCTGGCTGCTGAGCCGCATCAGCGGTCTGCTGCTGCGTCCCTTCGCGCGCAAACCCCAGGTGGTGCAGCAAAGTGAAGACGAAGAACCTGCCGACCCTGATAACGATCCGGAACACCCGTCTCGCACCCACCCGGTCTCAGGCATCCATGCGCTGGACAACATCACGGTCAACGACATTCTGGTGCCACGCAGCGATGTCGACGGCATCAACCTCGACGACTCGATCGAAGAGATCATCGAACAACTGCGCCACAACAAGCGCACGCGCCTGCCGGTGTTCCACAGCGACATCAACCAGGTCGAAGCGGTGCTCAACACCCGGCAGATCCGCCATCTGCTCAACGATGGCCAGCTGACCCGCGAAGCGCTGCTGGCCGCCAGCTACGAGCCGTACTTCGTTCCGGAAAGCACCCCGCTGCAACTGCAACTGCTGAACTTCCACAAGCAGCAGCGCCGCTTGGGCATGGTGGTGGACGAGTACGGCGAAGTGCTGGGCATCGTCACTCTGGAAGACATTCTCGAAGAAATCGTCGGCGAATTCGAAAGCGAGCACAGCCTCGACAACCCGCACATCCATCCGCAGCCCGACGGGCGCATGGTGATCGACGGCACTGCGTCGATCCGCGAGTTGAACAAATGCCTGGGCTGGCATTTGCCGAGCGACGGCCCGAAAACCCTCAACGGTCTGGTGACCGAAGCGCTGGAGACCATTCCGGACAGCGCGGTGTGTCTGAAGATCGGGCGTTATCGGCTGGAGATTCTCGAGACCGAGGACAACCGGGTGAGCAAGGTGCTGATCTGGCATACGAGCGCGGTGCCCGCCAAGGTTTAGGCGCTTTTGTGGCGAGGGAGCTTGCTCCCGCTCGGGCGCGCAACGGCCGTAAATGTGTTGGGGTCGCTTCGCAACCCAGCGGGAGCAAGCTCCCTCGCCACAGGAAGATCAATCGACGTCAATCCGCTGCGATCTTTTGCTCTTGTTTGATTGTTAGCCCCCTTCCTATAATCGAGCCGCTTACCCAAGCGCCGCCGAGCCCTGTGCTTACCCCGCACGCCAACGGTTTCGGTAATTTTCCGCACCACCCCGACGACTGTTCCTACTCGAAACAGCGCTCGCGTCTCATCCCACATCCCTGGGTGTTCAACCATAATAATTCGCTCCAACGGAGCTCATGACTGTCAGGGATCACCGCATGACGACCAGTACCGCTTACAGCGCCACCGCGCCTGCCCAGCCGACCAACTCCGCCACCCGCGTGGCGACAGCGAGTTTCATCGGCACCGCCATCGAGTTCTACGACTTCTACGTTTACGCTACCGCCGCTGCACTGGTGATCGGGCCGGTGTTCTTTCCGCAGACGTCCGGCACCGCGCAGATGCTTTCGGCGTTTCTCACCTTCGGCATCGCCTTCCTCGCCCGACCGCTGGGTTCGGCCTTGTTCGGCCACTTCGGTGACCGTATCGGGCGCAAGTCGACACTGGTCGCCTCGCTCTTGCTGATGGGCGTGTGCACCACGCTGATCGGCGTGCTGCCGGGTTACGCCAGCATTGGCGCCTGGGCACCGATTTTGTTGTGTGTGCTGCGTTTCGGTCAGGGTTTGGGATTGGGTGGCGAATGGGGTGGCGCGGCATTGCTGGCCACGGAGAATGCGCCCAAGGGCAAACGGGCGTGGTTCGGCATGTTCCCGCAGCTTGGCCCGTCAATCGGCTTTCTTGCAGCCAATGGCCTGTTCCTGACCCTGGCCATGACCCTCGACGACGAGCAGTTCCGCAGTTGGGGCTGGCGGATTCCGTTTCTGCTCAGCGCGGCACTGGTGATGGTCGGCCTGTACGTGCGCCTCAAGCTCCATGAAACGCCAGTATTCGCCAACGCCATTGCTCGTCAGGAACGGGTGAAAGTGCCGCTGGTCGAGCTGTTCAGCCAATACTGGGCGCCAACCCTGCTTGGCGCAGCGGCCATGGTGGTGTGCTATGCGCTGTTTTATATCTCGACGGTGTTTTCCCTGAGCTACGGCGTGTCCACCCTCGGCTATAGCCGTGAAACGTTTCTTGGACTGCTGTGTTTTGCCGTGCTGTTCATGGCCGCCGCAACGCCGTTGTCCGCTTGGGCCAGCGACCGTTACGGGCGCAAACCGGTGCTGATCGTCGGCGGTGTACTGGCGATTCTGTCCGGATTCCTGATGGAGCCGCTGCTGACGCAAGGTTCGACCTGGGGCGTGGCGCTGTTCCTGTGCATCGAGCTGTTCCTGATGGGCGTGACGTTTGCCCCGATGGGCGCGCTGCTGCCGGAACTGTTTCCGACCCACGTGCGCTATACCGGCGCATCGGCCGCTTACAACCTCGGCGGGATCGTCGGCGCCTCGGCGGCTCCGTTCTTCGCGCAGAAACTGGTGGCAATGGGTGGTTTGAGTTATGTCGGCGGCTATGTGTCGGCGGCAGCGGTGCTCAGCCTGATTGCTGTGCTGTGCCTGAAGGAAACGCGCAATAACGATCTGAATCAGGTTGCCTGACAGAAGATCAAAAGCTTCGCGAGCAAGCCCGCTCCCACAATTGGTTTTGTGTACGCCACAGATCCAATGTGGGAGCGGGCTTGCTCGCGAATGCCGCGCCTCGGTTTACAGCTCTACAACAACAGCCTGAGCAGCCCGGGTCGCCTTGGCACGCGCTGCCTCAATCGACTCATCCCGCGCCAACGCCACGCCCATCCGGCGCTGACCATTGACTTCAGGCTTGCCGAACAGACGCAACGCCGTATCCGGCTCGCTCAGCGCTGCGCCCAGGTTGGCGAACGCGGTCTGGGTCGACTGCCCTTCCACCAGAATCACTGCCGAAGCCGAAGGGCCGAACTGACGGATCAGCGGCACCGGCAGACCGAGAATGGCGCGCGCGTGCAGGGCGAACTGCGACAGATCCTGAGAAATCAGGGTCACCAGACCGGTGTCATGCGGGCGCGGCGAAACTTCGCTGAACCACACCTGATCGCCCTTGATGAACAGTTCGACGCCGAACAGCCCGCGACCACCCAAGGCCTCGGTCACGGCTTTGGCCACGCGCTCGGACTCAGCCAGAGCAATCGGGCTCATGGCCTGCGGCTGCCAGGATTCCTGATAGTCGCCCTTCTCCTGACGGTGACCGACCGGTGCGCAGAACGTGGTGCCGCCGATGTGGCGCACGGTCAGCAGGGTGATTTCGTAGTCGAAATCGATGAAGCCTTCGATGATCACCCGACCTTTGCCGGCGCGACCGCCCTCTTGCGCGTAATCCCAGGCCTTCTGCACATCCTCGGCGCTGCGCAGCAGGCTCTGGCCTTTACCCGACGAGCTCATGACTGGCTTGACCACGCACGGGAAGCCCAGATCCTGAACGGCTTTGCTGTAGTCCTCGAAGGTGTCGGCAAAGTGGTACGGCGAGGTTGGCAGGTCCAGCTCTTCAGCGGCCAGACGGCGGATGCCTTCGCGGTTCATGGTCAGTTGCGCGGCGCGGGCGGTCGGGATCACGGTGAAGCCTTCGGCTTCCAACTCGACCAGCGTGGCGGTGGCGATGGCTTCGATTTCCGGCACGATGAAGTGCGGTTTCTCGGCTTCGATGACTGCACGCAGCGCGGCGCCGTCGAGCATGTTGATCACGTGGCTGCGGTGCGCCACCTGCATGGCCGGCGCGTTGGCGTAACGGTCGACGGCAATCACTTCAACGCCCAGGCGTTGCAGCTCGATCACCACTTCCTTGCCCAACTCACCACAGCCACACAGCAATACGCGGGTCGCGGTCGGCGACAATGGAGTTCCGATACGGGTCATCTCAGGTCCTCAAAGAAGCGGATCATCGAGGAAAGCAACGCCAGACGCGCTTTCCATGGGGAGAAAGCGCGGCATTTTACATGAACCGCAGGGTTTGGCTCAGCTGGCGACAGCCTGTTTGCGCTCGCGCCAGGCCATGATCAGCCAGACGGCAGTGACGCCGGCAAACTTCGAGACCAGTGCGGTGATGATCACCGGTGGCGTCATCAGGTCGATCATGCCGAAAAAGATGAAGGTATCGAGGGGAATGCTCAGCGCCGAGCTGATCCACAGGCGGTCGCGCAACGGCCGTTTGGTGACGCTGAACACCAGCCAATCGATGATTTCCGACACCGCGAACGCCGTGGCGCTGGCCAACGCGATGGATGGATCGGAAGTGACGTAGGACAACACCAGCGCCGCCAGCATCGCCACGAGCGCACCGTGGCCGAAACGGGTTTGCACCATGTCGCGCAACACGAACACCAACCCGCCCCAGGCCGACCAGATGATGTCCAGGTGCGGCGCGGTGGAGAAAGCGAAGTTGATCAGCACGACGCTGCTGATGTAGGCGATGAGGAAAATCATGGGGGCGACCTGTCAAATTGGCGCACAGGTTACTTCAGGCTTTGAGTTGGGCCAATAAGAAGTAGCGGCTGTTCTGGCCTCTTCGCGAGCAAGCCCGCTCCCACAGTTGATCGAAGGTGAACACAAATCCAATGTGGGAGCGGGCTTGCTCGCGAAGGCGGCCTGTCAGGCGCCTGATTTTCCGGGAACCATCCACACCAACCCACTCGCCTTCGCCCGCTCATGACACAACCCCAGCACCACCCGCCGCTCGTCATTGGTCATGCGTCCCCAGCGGGTGATCTCAGCGACCGTGCGCTGGCAGCCGGTGCAAATATCGTCCTCATCCAGGGCGCAGATATTCACGCACGGCGAGGCAACGGGTCTTTCAGGCGTGTTCATTCTTCCTGCTCTACCAGGTCACGCGCATAGCGCTGCGAGTTGTGCACATAGTGCGCGGCGCTGGCTTCGAGCATTTTTTTCTGCGGCTCGGTGAGTTCACGCACGACCTTGCCCGGCGAGCCCATCACCAGCGAACCATCCGGAATTTCCTTGCCCTCGCCGATCAGCGAATTGGCGCCAATGATGCAGTTCTTGCCGATCTTTGCGCCGTTGAGTATCACCGCGTTAATGCCGATCAGACTGTAATCGCCGACGGTGCAGCCATGCAGCATGGCGTTATGACCGATGGTCACGCCGGTGCCGATGGTCAGCGGATAGCCCATGTCGGTGTGCATCACCGTGCCGTCCTGGACGTTGCTGTTCTTGCCGATCAGGATCAGTTCGTTGTCGCCGCGCAATACGGCGTTGAACCACACGTTGGCGCCCTCCTCCAATCTGACCTTGCCCACCAGCACGGCATTGGGCGCGACCCAGCTCTGTGGATGGGTTTCGACGCGGGCGTCGCCCAGGCGGTATTTCATCTTGTTTTCCTCAGGGCTCACGATGACGGGCCATTCGAGCGATGGCTTCAGGTGTTGATATAGCTTTTGGGCGGATGATGCAGGCTGATCTGTTCGTCATAGAGCAGATTGATCAGTTCGACGATCATGATAGCGGTCAAACCCCAGATTTTGAATTCGCCGTAGCGATAACTCGGCACATACCAACTGCGGCCCTGGTAATCGATACGGTGCGTGTGTTCGCGCGGGTCTTTGCGGAAGAACTCCAGCGGCACATTGAATACTGCGGCGATCTCGGCATCGTTGGCCTGGTATTCGACGAAGTCCGGGATCACCCCGACATACGGCGTGACCTTGATGCCGTGCAGGGAGATCAGCGGGCTGAGCGGACCGATCACCTCGACCAGCCCCGGTGGCAGGCCGATTTCTTCCTCGGCTTCGCGCAGAGCGGTGAAGATCAGATCGGGGTCTTCCGGGTCGCGGCGCCCGCCGGGAAAGGCCACCTCGCCGCCATGGGTCGAGAGGCCGCTGGCGCGCAGGGTCAGCACCAGCTCGGGTTCGTCACTGCGGGTGATCGGCACCAGAACAGCGGCCTCGGGGAAACGTTTATCGGTCTCCAGCGTGCGCGGTGTGTGGTTGCTTACCCTATGCAGTAGCTCGTCCAGCATGAGTGTTCTCGATCTGTACCTTACCCTGCATCATGCACCAATCATGGCAGCCGCCCAAGCCCCTCGCCGGGCCATGTCGCGAAACGACAACTTGCCGACCGGCACCGCTGCACGCCAAGATAGGCGCAGCATTCAGGAACCCCAGCATGAAATTTTGCAGCCAGTGCGGCAACCCGGTGACCCAGCGCATTCCCGAAGGCGATTCGCGGCTGCGATTTGTCTGTGACAGCTGTCAGACCATTCACTATCAAAACCCCAATATCGTCGCCGGTTGCGTCGCGACCTGGGGCAGTAAAGTGCTGCTCTGCCGCCGCGCCATCGAGCCACGCCTCGGTTACTGGACGCTGCCCGCCGGTTTCATGGAAAACGGCGAAACCATCGAGCAAGCCGCGATCCGCGAAACCGCCGAGGAAGCCTGCGCCCGAGTGCGTAATCTGAGCATCTACACGCTGATCGACGTGCCACACATCAGTCAGGTGCACGTGTTCTTCCGTGCCGAACTGGCCGATCTGGACTTTGCTGCCGGGCCCGAAAGCCTCGAAGTACAACTATTCGACGAAGCCGACATCCCGTGGGACGAGCTGGCTTTCCGCACCGTGGGGCGTACCTTAGAATGCTTCTTCGCTGATCGCCGCGCCGAAAGCTACCCGGTTCGCTCCGAATCGATTCCGCCGTTGACGCAGCCTGCCATCACCTAAAAGCTTCTATAAATAAAATATCTGCGTCACTCCCTGGGGAATCGTTTCAATGCGCTGGTTGCTTGCCCTGTTTTGCCTGTCGTTCGTCACCGTATCCCAAGCGTCATTCGTGACCACCGTGACGCCATCGAATACCCCGATGATCGAAAAAATCCTGGTGCTCAAATCGGCTCATCAACTGCAATTGATCGCCGACGGCAAGCCGATCAAGACCTATCGCATTTCCCTGGGCAAGGGCGCGAAAAAAGGACCGAAACTGATTGAAGGCGACAAACGCACGCCCGAAGGTTTCTACTGGATCGACTGGCGCAAGGTCAGTGAAAAATTCAACCTGGCGATGCACATCTCCTACCCGAACATCAGCGATTCGGCCCGCGCCCGCCGCGAAGGCGTCGAGCCTGGCGGGATGATCATGATCCACGGCACCCCGGATTCGGAAGAAACCCCCGAAGACCTGTTCCACACCCTGGACTGGACCGACGGCTGCATCGCCATGCGCAACATGGACATGCGTGAAGTCTGGGGTCTGGTGCCGGACGGCACGATGATCGAGATCCGTCCTTAACCAGCGACCACTGGTCACCTGAAAAAAATAAATCAAAAGATCGCAGCCTGCGGCAGCGCCTACAGGGTTGATACCACTTCCCACTGTAGGAGCTGTCGCAGGCTGCGATCTTCTGCTTTCTAAAGCCCACCCCTAATACCACTTCAAACCACAACCCTCGAAAACCGCCATTTCATTGGGCTACACGCCAATTCCCTGCGTTGACATGGTATTCAAGTGGTATTAATTTCCGCCCCACAAGCGAGCAACAACAATCCTATACTCGCGTCGGAAATGACCTACATGAACGACCTCCAGGCCCTACGCCCAGATGACTCCCAGCCGACGCCGCTGTACCTGCAGCTGGCGCGCAATCTGGAATCGGCGATCCATTCCGGGCAGTGGAAGGCCGAGCAGGCGATGCCGTCCGAGCGCAACCTCAGCGAGCAACTGGGTATCTCCCGGGTCACCGCCCGCAAGGCGCTGGAAGTGCTGCTCGATCAAGGTCTGATCCGCCGCCTGCAAGGTTCCGGCACGTTCATCACACCCCGTCTGGAACAACCGCTGTCACGCCTCTCGGGCTTCAGCGAAATGCTCCGCCTCAAGGGTTTCGTCCCCAGCTCGCAGTGGCTGGAACGCGAAATCACCCTGCCGACTCACGAAGAACTGATCCGCCTGAGCCTGTCGCCGAACGACAAGGTCGCGCGCATGAAACGCCTGCGCAAGGCTGACGACACGGTGATGGCCATCGAGATGAGCACCCTGCCCGCCTCGATCATGCCCAAGCCGCACCTGGTCGGCGATTCACTCTACGAATACCTCGACGGCATCGGCAAACCGATCGTCCGCGCCCTGCAGCACATCCAGGCGATCAACGCCTCGGACGAGTTCGCCGCGCTGGTCGGCATCGCCCCCGGCACCGCCATGCTGCTGATGACCCGGGTCGGCTATCTGGAAGACAACACGCCGATCGAAGTCACCGACACCTATTGCCGCAACGACTACTACGACTTTGTTGCAGAGCTTCGCCGCTGATCAGCAGCCAGGCCAAACGAGAGAACCGAAATGTCCGAAGACAACATCCTCACCGCCAGCGGCTGGGTTCGCGGCCGGCTGATCCACGAACACGGCAAAGTCGTGTCGATCGAAGGCGTGACCTGCGATCCGGCCGACAATGACTTGCCGTACCTGCTGCCGGGTTTCATCGACCTGCACGTCCACGGCGGTGGCGGCAAAGACATCATGGAAGGTGCCAGTGCCTTCGAGACCATCACCCGCACCCACGTGCGCTTCGGCACCACTTCGCTGCTGGCCACCACCATGACCGCGCCGAGTGCCGAGATCTCCAGCGTGCTGAAAGAGGTCGGCGAGTTCTGCGAACAGCGTCCGCAAGGTGCCGCCCGGGTACTCGGTGTGCATCTCGAAGGCCCGTACATCAACCCCGGCAAACTCGGCGCGCAACCGAATTTCGCCCACACCGCGTTGATGGCCGAGGTCGAGGAATATCTGGCGCTGGCGCCGATCCGGGTGATCACCATCGCCCCGGAAATCGCCGGTCACGACGGGTTGATTCGTGAACTGAGCAGCCGGGGCATCCGCATGCAGATCGGCCATACCCTCGGCAGCTACGAGGAAGGCGTCGCCGCTCTGGAGGCTGGCGCGACCAGTTTCACCCATTTGTACAACGCCATGAGCCCGCTGCATCACCGCGAACCGGGGATCGTCGGCGCCGCGCTGGCCCACGCCAAATTCGCCGAACTGATCCCGGACTTGCTGCACGTGCATCCCGGTGCGATCCGCGTGGCCCTGCGTTCGATCCCATGCCTGTATTGCGTCACCGATTCGACCGCGGCCGCCGGCATGCCCGACGGTGAATATAAGCTCGGCAGCCACACCGTGACCAAATGCCTGGGCGGCGTGCGCCTGCCCGACGGCACGCTGGCCGGCAGCACCCTGACCATGGATCAGGCCCTGCGCAATCTGGTGAAGATCGGATTGCCGATCGCCGAGGCCTCGCAACGTCTTTCGCAATTCCCCGCCGACTACCTCGGCATCAACGAACGCGGGCGCCTCGAACCGGGTGCCTGGGCCGACTGCGTGCGGCTGGATCGCTCACTCACACTGACCGCCGTCATGGTCGAAGGAGAAGACATTGACTTCAAAAATGCTTGAAGAGGCGCTGTCCTCGTTCGAGGCCGTGCAAGCCCAACTGCAACAGCTCGACCCGCAGATGATCGAAATCGCCGGGCGCCTGCGCCGTCAGCCGCCACAAGTGGCGATGACCGTCGCGCGTGGCAGTTCCGACCATGCAGCGAGCTACTTCGCCTACCTGACCATGCAGCAACTGGGCGTACCGGTGGCGTCGTTGCCGATGTCGGTGGTGACCATGCAGCAGGCGCCGCTGAAGGTCAGCGGTCAGGTGGCGTTCGCGTTCTCCCAATCAGGTCAGAGCCCGGATCTGGTCAACAGTCTGCGTCTGCTACGCAAGCGCGGCGCACTGAGCGTATCGATGGTCAATGCCGCCGATTCGCCACTGGAAGCGGCGTGTGAATTCAGCCTGCCGTTGCTCGCCGGCACCGAAAGCAGCGTCGCCGCGACCAAGAGCTTCATCGCCACCCTGAGCGCCAGCGCCCGCCTGATCGCGCACTGGAAAGAAGACAGCGAACTGCTGGAAGCGCACAACGCCCTACCCGAAGGCCTGCGCGACGCGGCGCAACAGGACTGGAGCACCGCGATCGACGCCTTGCGCGACTGTGAACGCCTGATGGTCATTGGCCGTGGTGCCGGTTTCGCCATCGCTCAGGAAGCCGCGCTGAAATTCAAGGAAACCTCGGCGATCCAGGCCGAAGCCTTCAGCAGCGCCGAAGTCCGTCACGGCCCGATGGCGCTGATCGACGAGCATTACCCGTTGCTGGTGTTCGCCCCGCGCGGTGCCGAACAGGCCGGTCTGATCAGCCTTGCGGCAGAGATGCGTCAACGCGGCGCCCGTGTGCTGCTGGCGGCGCCGGACGACATCCTCGAGCGCGACCTGACCCTGAGCCGCGCCGAACACCCGGCCCTCGATCCGATCCTGGCGATCCAGAGTTTCTACGTGATGGCCGCAGGTTTAGCCGTGGCCCGCGGCATGGACCCGGATCAGCCGCGCCACCTGAGCAAAGTGACCCGTACGCACTAAGCCCGAATGACTGCACACCTGATGAGACCGAGCCATGCACAACAACAATAAAGAGCTGACCCTCAGCGCCCCGCTCAGCGGCCCGGTGCTCACGCTCGCCAAAGTCCCGGACGCGGTGTTCGCCAGTGGCGCGATGGGCGACGGTATCGCCATCGATCCGCTGAACGACACCCTGTATTCGCCCTGCGCCGGGGTGATCATCCACGTCGCCCGCACCGGCCACGCACTGACCGTGCGTGCCGACAACGGCGCAGAAATCCTCCTGCACCTGGGCCTCGACACCGTTGAACTGAACGGCGAAGGCTTCTCGATGCTGGTCAAGGAAGGCGCGCGGGTCAGCAACGGCCAACCGTTGTTGCGCTATGACCTGGACAAGGTCGGCCAGCAGTGCAAAAGCCTGGTCAGCCTGTTGATCCTGACCAACAGCCAGGATTTCCAGGTGCGCCCGATCACGCTCAGAGCGGTGAAGGTCGGCGAGCCGTTGCTGCACATCATTGCACGCAACAGCTCTGCGGCGAGCGTCGAAGCGGTTGGCGGGCCAGAGGTTCAGGGTCAGGTGCTGGTGGCGCATCGCGGCGGCTTGCATGCGCGCCCCGCCGCGCTGATTCGCCAGACCGCACAAGGTTTCAAGAGCCAGTCGCAGCTGCACTTCGCCGGCAAATCGGCGCCGTGCAACAGCCTGATCGGCCTGATGGGACTGGCCATCGGCGAGCAGGATGAGGTGCAGGTCAGCTGTCAGGGACCGGACGCCGAAACCGCGCTGCAGGCCTTGCTCAATGCGTTGGCGACTGCCCTGCCCGACGATCATCACGCCGCTGCACCGGTCAGCGCCGCACCGCGCAAGCGCCCGGCCGAAGCTGGCGTGCTGCAGGGTGTGTGCGCCGCGCCGGGACTGGTCGGCGGGCCGCTGTTTCGCCTGAACGCGATCAGCCTGCCGGCAGATGCGGGCAATCATGCTCCGCTTGAGCAACTGCAGAAACTTGAAGCCGCGCTGAATCAGGTTCGCGGCGAAATCAACGCTACCCTCGCCCAAGCGAAAAAGCACAAGAGCACCGACGAAGAAGCGATCTTCGCCGCGCATCTGGCCCTGCTCGAAGACCCGGCCCTGCTCGACGCCGCGCAGCATTCCATCGACCAAGGCACGGCGGCGACCCACGCGTGGAGCCAGTCGATCGACGTGCAGTGCGAAGTGCTGCAACACACCGGCAGTGCGCTGCTGGCCGAACGCGCCAACGACCTGCGCGACCTCAAGCAACGTGTCCTGCGCGCCCTGCTCGGCGAAGCCTGGCATTACGACGTGCCGGCCGGCGCCATCGTCGCTGCGCATGAACTGACGCCGTCGGATCTGCTGCAACTCAGCGCCCAAGGTGTCGCCGGGTTGTGCATGGCCGAGGGCGGCGCGACTTCGCACGTGGCGATTCTGGCGCGCGGCAAAGGTCTGCCGTGCCTGGTTGCACTGGGCGCCGCATTACTCGATCAAGCACAAGGTCAGTCAGTGGTGCTGGATGCCGATGGCGGTCGCCTCGAACTGACGCCGAACGCCGAACGCCTGGCCGAAGTACAACAGGCGCAAATCGAGCGTCAGCAACGCCGCGATGCGCAACAGGCCAAGGCGCATCTGCCCGCCGAAACCCGCAATGGCGTGGCGATCGAAGTGGTCGCCAATGTCGCTTCCAGCCATGAAGCGGCAGACGCCTTTGCCAACGGTGCCGATGGCGTCGGCCTGCTGCGCACCGAATTTCTGTTCGTCGACCGGCAGACCGCGCCGGACATCGAAGAGCAGCGTGCCGCCTATCAAGCCGTGCTCGATGCCATGGGCGAGCACTCGGTGATCATCCGCACCATCGACGTCGGCGGCGACAAGCAACTCGACTACCTGCCGCTGCCCGCCGAAGCCAACCCGGTGCTCGGCCTGCGCGGCATTCGTCTGGCTCAGGCCCGTCCGGAAATCCTCGATCAGCAACTGCGCGCACTGCTGCAAGTCAGCCCGCTGCGCCGTTTCCGGATCCTGTTGCCGATGGTCACCGAAGTCGACGAACTGCTGCACATCCGCCAGCGGGTCGATGCGCTGTGCTTGGAACTGGGCATCAATCAGCGCCCGGAAATCGGCGTGATGATCGAAGTCCCCGCCGCTGCGTTGCAAGCCGAACAACTGGCCGAGCATGCCGACTTCCTGTCGATCGGCACCAACGATCTGTCGCAATACACCCTGGCGATGGACCGCGACCACGCAGGTTTGGCCGCTCGGGTCGATGCCCTGCACCCGGCGCTGCTGCGACTGATCGCCATGACCTGCGCAGGTGCGGCAGTGCACAAGCGCTGGGTCGGCGTCTGCGGTGCCCTCGCCTCCGACCCACTGGCGACACCGGTGTTGATCGGCCTCGGCGTGACCGAGCTGTCCGTGAGCCCGGTGCAGATCGGTGAAATCAAGGATCGCGTGCGCCAGTTGCACGAGGCCGAATGCCAACGCCTCAGCCTCGACCTGTTGAAACTGAACAGCGCCGCTGCGGTTCGTCACGCCTGCCACCAGCATTGGCCTCTGCACTAACAACAAGCTCTCTATAAAGAGCAGGGAGAACCACCATGTACCAACTCTTCATCGAAGGCCTGCAACGCCTCGGCCGTGCGCTGATGCTGCCAATCGCGATCCTGCCGATTGCCGGCCTGCTGCTGCGTCTGGGTGACACCGACCTGCTGAACATCGCGATCATCCACGATGCCGGGCAAGTGATCTTCGCCAACCTGGCAATGATCTTCGCCATCGGCATCGCTGTCGGGTTTGCCAAGGACAACAACGGCACCGCAGGCCTGGCCGGGGTGATCGGTTACCTGGTGATGATCTCCACGCTCAAGGTGCTCGACCCGAGCATCAACATGGGCATGCTCGCCGGGATTGTCAGCGGCCTGATGGCCGGCGCGCTGTACAACCGCTTCAAGGACATCAAGCTGCCGGAGTACCTGGCATTCTTCGGCGGCCGGCGCTTCGTGCCGATCGTCACCGGTTTCGCCGCCGTCGCGCTGGGCGTGGTGTTCGGCTACATCTGGCCGCCGATCCAGCACGGCATCAACAGCTTCGGCACCTTGATGATGGAAAGCGGCAGCTTCGGCGCCTTCGTCTTCGGCGTGTTCAACCGCCTGCTGATCGTCACTGGCCTGCACCACATCCTCAACAACATGGCGTGGTTCGTATTCGGCAACTTCACCGACCCGACCACCGGCGCACTGGTCACCGGCGACCTGTCACGCTACTTCGCCGGCGATCCAAAGGGCGGCCAGTTCATGACCGGCATGTTCCCGATGATGATCTTCGGCCTGCCTGCTGCGTGCCTGGCGATGTACCGCAACGCGTTGCCGGAGCGCCGTAAGGTCATGGGCGGGATTTTCCTGTCGATGGCGCTGACGTCGTTTTTGACCGGGGTGACTGAACCGATTGAATTCGCCTTCATGTTTTTGGCGCCGTTGTTGTATCTGCTGCATGCGCTGCTGACCGGGTTGTCGATGGCGATCACCAATGCGCTGAACATCCACCTCGGTTTTACCTTCTCCGGCGGCTTCATCGACATGGTGCTGGGTTGGGGGCGCTCGACCAATGGCTGGCTGGTGATCCCGGTCGGACTGGCGTACGCCGTGGTGTATTACGCGGTGTTTGATTTCTGTATTCGTCGTTTCAACCTGAAGACGCCGGGACGCGAGGACGTGGCTGCCACCGAGAAGTCGGTGCTTACGGAAAACGAACGTGCCGCTGCGTACATCAAGGCCTTGGGCGGTGCCGAGAACCTGCTCACCGTTGGCGCCTGCACGACTCGTCTGCGCCTGGAAATGGTCGATCGCAACAAGGCATCCGATGCTGACTTGAAGGCACTGGGTGCGATGGCCGTGGTACGCCCGGGCAAGGGCGGCAGCTTGCAGGTGGTGGTCGGGCCATTGGCCGACAGCATCGCCGACGAAATCCGCCTCGCCATGCCGACGCTGGGGCGTGCGTTGGTGGCTGCGCCTGCGGTAGTGGTCGAGGAATCGAAAGCTGCAATGGTCGCTGCACCGGAAGCCCAGCAATGGCTGACGGCGTTGGGCGGTAGCGAGAATGTGCTGCAGCTGGACTGCATCGCCCTGACCCGTATTCGCCTGCAATTGGTCGATGGTAAAGCGTTGTCCGAGGCTCAGTTGAAAGAGCTGGGTTGCCAGGGTGTCAGCCCGTTGGAAGGTGGGGTCTGGCATTTGTTGATTGGCGAGAAAGCGGCGAGTTTGAGTGGGGCGATTGAGGCGTTGGTTAATCGGAGTGAGGTCAGCGTCAAGGTTTAATCAACACAAAAAAACCGGCTCAGGCCGGTTTTTTTTATCGCTGACACGTTCAGCTCAGGGTAAATGCTGTTCTGCCTGGTAATGGCGAGTCTGGAATGGCATCAGCGTTTGAACCTTCAATCCAAGGCTTTCTGCTAACCCCCAAGAGACGGCTAATTGATCCTTGCGATTGCGTAACGAAACCATCTTTGGAGGTGCAACATCCTGCTTCGGCGTCGAGTGCGCGAAAAGCTGCAACGCATGCAGCGTTTCCAGCACGCGACTATCAGACACACAAGAGAAGCGCGTAAACCGCTCCAACAGGTAAGCCGCGCGACGGCGTTCTATATCGTCACTGTGATTTTTCAGAAACGCCTTAACCTCGCTTTCAACACTAGAATTCGAGTACCACACTTCTTTCGCAGCGTTCACCAGCGCGACGTCATCGGCCTGATTGAGAGGGCTCCTGACGAGAGTATCCAACGCGGATGAGAGGACGTGCGCGTCATTCACCTTCGTCATCTCCCTTCTCCAGATAGTCTTGCAATATGTTAGTCAGAACCGAAGTTGGTGGCTCTTTGTTGCCAACATATACATCAATGGCCTGCAATGCCAGACGCCGGAGCTCGCTGGTCAGTATGAATCCAAACCTGAGAAGGGCATTGATGTCGGCGATATCGTGATCGGTAGCCCTGCCCAGTTTTGTAATGGCTATGTCGACGGGTGCAGCAATATGTACACGGAGAGGGGACACCCGCGAAAACTCTGGCATGGGAATACTTCGAGACCAATAATCTTCGTGAATCGGGCCAAAGCTAGTGTTGTATTGCAAGTCGTAGTTCAACTCCATCTTTCGCGCAGAACGCTCATCGACAAACGGCTCCGGCACCTCGGCAAGCAGCGTACGCAGGTCGAATCCTGCCGGAATACAAGCCTCATAGATTTCCGCGTCGACGTCCAACGATATGCGGTGATTGGTGTAGAGGTGAACCGCGCATCCTCCAAACACGATGATCTTGACCGCCCCCGGCGCAGCGTTCTCTTGAATCAGTTCCGCCTCGACTGACTTGAACATCGATACCAGCGCCCGCCCCAACGCGGTGTTCGTGTTGATACGGGGCGTAACGACGGGAAGCAATTCCATTTTAAACCTCAGAGTCATAGCGACGGCTCAGTGAAAAGAGCAACATCCCGTTTTCGGTCTATTGCCAAGTTCGCTGTTTGCCAGAGACAACCCAAGGTAGAGAGGCTGCTTCCGAGGGACAACCTGAAAACCCGGTAGGAAAAATCTACTAATTGATGAGGTACAGGAAGTATTCCGACAGCTAGGAAAATGCTTTCGCGAGCAAGCTCACTTCCACAGTGAAGCATTTCAAATGTGGGAACCAGCCTGCTGGCGATGAACGATGGGCGCTCGTCAGGTTTGTGGATCGACTCGATCCAGCGCGCGGTTTACCGCCAGTTCGGCGAGCATGACGATTTGCTGGATCGCCAGTGCGGTGCTGCGTTGCAGGCCGCTGAGTTCGCTGGCGAAGTTGCTGGCCATGGCACTGGCGCAGCCCAACGATTCGTAGGCGTGGGCCAGCAGGGTTTCGGTGTCGATGCTTGGGTTGACCAGGAACATCGTGCTGGGCTGATGCGCCTGAGCGGGTTGTGGGGTGAAGTAGAAATCGACAGCGCGCTTGATGGCTTCACGGTCTTTCGTCAGGTCTTCGACGCGGATGGCTTCTACGGGTGGTGATGTGGTTTTGTGGGGTGGATCGGAGATCAGTTTGTCCAAAATTCAACTCCTGCTATGGCGTGTGAAGATGCCATCGTTCGCCGGATCTCACGCGGCAAAGAGGTGGCAGCTATGTGCAGGGTGAGATCCACCGGAGCAGGCAACCGGCCAGACCGAAGTCTGCCCGCACACAGCCGCCATAAAGCAGGCAGCAGATTGAGCTGGCGCCAATTATCGTGGTGTTGGCGCTAGTTGCAAGCATTCCGGGGATCTCACGCCCGGTCGCTGAATTGGCAGCGACAGACAAAGCCTAGAGACCGAGCGTCCGAGGGACAACCTGAAAACCTTGTGGGAAGGTTCTGGTTATTTGACACAGATTTAAACAGCCAAAAGCCAACCCTCACCCTAACCCTCTCCCAGAGGGAGAGGGGACTGACCGAGGTGTTTGGGAGAACTACGCCGACATGCGATACCGAGTCGAACTCAGACTTTCAAAAGCCCAAAAATCGGCTCCCTCTCCCTCGGGAGAGGGCTGGGCGGGCGGCGTTCCGATGAGGGGCGAGAGCACCGCAAACCCAAAGCCGAATACCCGTGCTCCTCACCACTCAACAGGATGAGCGCAAGCTCGGCTGCAGCTCTTGATCTTGATCCACGGGCGACGTCGGAAGGCTGAGTGGAGGGATTGATCCGGGGGTGGGAGCGCAGCGACCGTTTGGCGCAGCCAAACACAGCGAGAGGAGGTGCAGCGAAGCAAACCGGAGGCGCTGCGCCCGGATCAATCCCGGAGCGAAGGGACCCCGAGCCCCAGCGAGCGGGCCGAACGTAGGAGCAAGACTTTTTGGTTACTTTTGAGGCGTTTGTCAAAAGTGACTCGCTGTAAGAGCGAAACCGCCAGCCGCAGCACCCGCAGAAACGGATATTCACACAGTCAGCCAGAGCATGGTCGCCTGTCAGGGCGCCATCGCGAGCAGGCTCACTCCTACAGAAAAGCAAATCGCAGCCAACAAAAAACCCGCAGACAATCACTCATCTGCGGGTTTCCCGTTCCAGCGGCAAAAAGATCAGAAATCCTCCAGCCGCCACACCTCATAAGCCGGCGTCTCGTAAGGGTGACTCAACTTCAAAGCCGCCACCACATCACGAATCAACTCGTCACAAACGACAAGCTCAACCTTCCATTCCTCGACCCGCTCAACCTGCCCCGCCTCACCAATGAACGGCTGACTGCCGTCCAAAGGCCGAAACTGACCAGACCCAAGCACCTGCCAAGCACAGTGGTCATAGTCCCCGATCCGCCCACCACCGGCAGCGAATACAGCGTCCTTGACCACCTCGACATGACTGTCAGGAACAAAAAACCCGAGCTTGTACACAGGCCTCAGTTCACCCAGACGCGCGCGTTACGGAACATGCGCATCCAAGGAGCATCCTCGGTCCAGTCCTCCGAACGCCACGAGTTCTGCACCGCGCGGAACACCCGCTCCGGGTGCGGCATCATGATCGTCACACGACCGTCGCGGCTGGTGAGACCGGTAATCCCGCGCGGCGAGCCGTTCGGGTTGGCCGGGTAGGCTTCGGTGACCTTGCCATGGTTGTCGACGAAACGCATCGCCACGCAACCGGACAGATCGGCTTCCAGCAGCGCTTCTTCGCTGGAGAACTCGGCATGGCCTTCACCGTGAGCGATGGCGATCGGCATACGCGAACCGGCCATGCCCTGCAGGAAGATCGAGTTCGACTCCTGGATCTGCACCATCGCCACGCGCGCTTCGAACTGCTCGGAGCGGTTGCGCACGAAGTGCGGCCAGAACTCGCTACCCGGGATCAGCTCGTGCAGGTTGGACATCATCTGGCAACCGTTGCACACGCCGAGGGTGAAGCTGTCGTTACGTTCGAAGAAGCCCTGGAACGCATCGCGGGCACGGCTGTTGAACAGCGCCGACTTGGCCCAGCCTTCACCGGCGCCGAGTACGTCGCCGTAGGAGAAGCCACCGCAGGCCACCAGACCTTTGAACTCGTTCAGGTCGACGCGGCCAGCGAGAATGTCGCTCATGTGCACGTCGATCGCGTTGAAACCGGCGCGGTCGAACGCTGCCGCCATTTCCACCTGACCGTTGACGCCCTGCTCACGCAGCACGGCAACCTGTGGGCGGATACCCTTCTTGATGTAAGGCGCGGCGATGTCCTGGTTGACGTCGTAGCTCAGCTTGACGCTCAGGCCCGGGTTGTCTTCTTCCAGCAGCGCGTCGAACTCTTGCTCGGCGCAGTCGGCGTTGTCGCGCAGACGCTGGATCTGGTAGCTGGTCTCGGCCCACTGACGTTGCAGCAGACGACGCTGGCCTTCGAACACGGTGTCACCGTTGAAGGTGATGTTGATCTGGCCATTGTTGATCGGCTGACCGATCACCGACACGCAGTCACCCAGACCGGCCGCGCTGAACTGCGCGAGGATGTCCGGGGTGGCGTCCTGACGAACCTGGATCACTGCACCCAGTTCTTCGTTGAACAGGATCGCAGCGATTTCGGCCGAGTTTTCGGCAACGCTGTCCAGGTTCAGGCTCAGACCGCAGTGGCCGGCGAACGCCATTTCCACCACGGAGGTCAGCAGACCACCGTCGGAACGGTCGTGGTAAGCCAGCAGGTGACCGTCGGCGTTGAGGCCCTGGATCACCGCGAAAAAGGCTTTCAGGTCTTCGGCGTCATCGACGTCCGGAGCCTGCTTGCCGAGCTTGCCGTGAACCTGAGCAAGGATCGAAGCACCCATACGGTTCTGACCACGACCGAGGTCGATCAGGATCAGGTCGGTGGTCCCCTTGTCCATGCGCAGTTCCGGGGTCAGGGTCTGACGGATGTCAGCCACTGGCGCGAAACCGGTCACGATCAGCGACATCGGCGAGGTCACGGTTTTTTCTTCACCGTTGTCGTTCCAGCGGGTGGCCATGGACATCGAGTCCTTGCCGACCGGAATGGTGATGCCCAGCTCAGGGCACAGTTCCATGCCGACCGCTTTCACGGTGTCGTACAGACGCGCGTCTTCGCCCGGATGGCCGGCGGCGGACATCCAGTTCGCCGACAGTTTGATGTCGGAGATCTTGTTGATGCGCGAGGCGGCAATGTTGGTCAGGGTTTCGCCGATGGCCATGCGGCCCGACGCCGGAGCGTCCAGCAACGCCAGCGGAGTCCGCTCGCCCATCGCCATCGCTTCACCGGTGTAGACGTCGAAACTGGTGGCGGTAACTGCGACGTCGGCCACCGGAACCTGCCATGGGCCAACCATCTGGTCACGGGCCACGAGGCCGGTGATGGTGCGGTCGCCGATGGTGATCAGGAAGCTTTTGCTCGCCACGGCCGGGTGATGCAGGACGCGCTCGATGGACTCGCTGATGTCGAGGTTCGACGGATCGAAATCATCGCCCAGCTCGGCTTCGCGAACCACCGAACGGTGCATGCGCGGGGCCTTGCCCAGCAACACTTCCAGGGGCATGTCCACCGGGTTGTTGCCGAAGTGGCTGTCGGTCACGGTCAGTTTTGGCTCGGCAGTGGCTTCGCCGACCACGGCGAACGGGCAACGCTCGCGTTCGCAGATCGCCTTGAAGCGCTCGAAATCGGCCGGACCGACCGCCAGAACGTAACGTTCCTGCGATTCGTTGGACCAGATTTCGTGCGGGGCCATGCCCGGCTCGTCGTTGGGAATGTTGCGCAGTTCGAAACGGCCGCCGCGGTCGCCGTCGTTGACCAGTTCCGGGAAGGCGTTGGACAGACCGCCCGCGCCCACGTCGTGGATGAAGCTGATCGGGTTCTTGTCGCCCAGTTGCCAGCAACGGTCGATGACTTCCTGGCAGCGACGCTCCATCTCAGGGTTTTCACGCTGTACGGAAGCGAAGTCGAGATCCGCCGAGCTGGTACCGGTGGCCATCGAGGAAGCGGCACCGCCGCCCAAACCGATGAGCATGGCCGGGCCGCCAAGCACGATCAGCTTGGAGCCGACCAGAATCTCGCCTTTCTTGACGTGTTCTTCACGGATGTTGCCCATGCCGCCGGCGAGCATGATCGGCTTGTGGTAGCCACGAACTTCGTCACCGTGCGGGGTGGTGATCGACTGTTCGAAGGTACGGAAGTAGCCAGTCAGGGCCGGACGCCCGAATTCGTTGTTGAACGCGGCGCCGCCCAGCGGGCCTTCGATCATGATGTCCAGCGCGGTAACGATGCGCTCAGGCTTGCCGTACGGCACTTCCCACGGCTGTTCGAAGCCCGGGATCTGCAGGTTGGATACGGTGAAACCGGTCAGACCAGCCTTCGGTTTGGCGCCACGACCGGTTGCACCTTCGTCGCGAATCTCGCCACCGGAACCGGTGGATGCGCCCGGGAACGGGGCGATCGCGGTCGGGTGGTTGTGGGTCTCGACCTTCATCAGAATGTGCACCGGCTCCTGCACCGCGCCGTACTGGCGGGTTTCCGGATCCGGGAAGAAGCGGCCGGCGACGTTGCCGACGATCACCGAGGCGTTGTCCTTATAAGCGGACAGCACGCCTTCGTTGTGCATCTGATAGGTGTTCTTGATCATGCCGAACAGGCTTTTTTCCTGGCTCTCGCCGTCAATATCCCAACTGGCGTTGAAGATCTTGTGGCGGCAGTGCTCGGAGTTGGCCTGGGCGAACATCATCAGTTCGATGTCGTGCGGGTTGCGCTTGAGACCGTTGAAGGCGTTGACCAGATAGTCGATCTCGTCTTCGGCCAAGGCCAGACCGAGTTCGGTGTTGGCTTTTTCCAGTGCGGCGCGACCGCCGCCAAGGATGTCGATCGCGGTCAGCGGCTTCGGCTCGGCGTGGCTGAACAGACCGGCGGCCTGTTCCAGGTTGCCCAGAACGATCTGGGTCATGCGGTCATGCAGCACGTCGGCGATTTGCTGGGCTTCGGTGTCGCTGAACTGGCCGGCCACGTAGAACGCGATGCCGCGCTCCAGGCGCTGGATCTTGCTCAGGCCGCAGTTGCGGGCGATGTCGCTGGCCTTGCTCGACCATGGCGAGATGGTGCCGAAACGCGGCAACACCAGAAACAGACGACCGGTCGGCTCTTGTACCGGAACGCTTGGGCCGTACTTCAGAAGGCGCGCAAGCACCTGCTGTTCGTCGCCGGTCAGGACGCCGGTGACTTCGGCGAAGTGAGCGAATTCAGCATACAGGCCACTGACAGCTGGAACCTTCTGGCTCAGTTGCTCAAGGAGTTTGCTGTGGCGAAAGGCAGAAAGGGCAGGAGCGCCGCGCAGGATCAACATCTTCGGGACAGCCTCGGGAAGGGGTGTGCTTTGAGGCCGTGCATTCTAGCCTAAACCGCCCTCAACATCACCCGAAACGCTACGCACGGTTGCACTCGGATATCAATCTGTGTTTCTGCCTTTGAAGTCAAATTCCGAGGGTGCACGAGCCGCGCTTATTTTTCCTGTCACAAAATGCCGTTCAGCCCCATTCCTGCGGGGTTTCGTGCGGTTTTGTGATCTCTAGCAGACAAGCCGCTCACTGTCGAGATATGGCGCCCGCAGCCGTTTGCGTATACTGCGCAGATGTTTTTCCCAACGGCTTTGCGTCCGCGGTACGCCAAATGGCTGATCGCAACCGGACTCTTCCTGATGCTCGGTGGCTGTGTTGATAAACCCAACACACTCGAGCGCGTAAAGGAGGATGGTGTGCTGCGGGTGATTACCCGTAACAGCCCCGCCACCTACTTTCAGGATCGCAGCGGTGAAACCGGCTTCGAATACGAGCTGGTGAAGCGCTTCGCCGACGATTTGGGGGTTGAACTGAAGATCGAGACCGCCGACAACCTTGATGACCTGTTCAACCAGATCGGCAAGCCGAACGGCCCGGTGCTGGCGGCGGCAGGTCTGGTCAGCAGCGAGGATCGCAAGAAGCAGGTGCGGTTCTCCCACTCCTACCTCGAAGTCACTCCGCAGATCATCTATCGCAACGGCCAGTCGCGCCCTACCGACCCGGGTGATCTGGTCGGCAAGAAAATCATGGTGCTCAAGGGCAGCACCCACGCCGAACAACTGGCGGAGCTGAAAAAGAAATTTCCGGGCATCGAATACGAAGAATCCGACGCCGTTGAAGTGGTCGACCTGTTGCGCATGGTCGATGAAGGCCAGATCGACCTGACGCTGGTCGACTCCAACGAAGTGGCGATGAACCAGGTGTACTTCACCAACATCCGCGTGGCCTTCGACCTCGGCGATGCGCGCAGCCAGAGTTGGGCGGTGGCTGCTGGCGAAGACAACAGCCTGCTCAACGAGATCAACGCCTACCTCGACAAGGTGCAGAAGAACGGCACCCTGCAGCGCCTGAAAGACCGTTATTACGGCCATGTCGATGTCCTCGGCTACATGGGCGCCACCACCTTCGCCCAGCACTTGCAGCAGCGCCTGCCCAAATACGAACAGCACTTCAAAACCTACGCCAAGAAAGAGAAAGTCGACTGGCGCCTGCTGGCGGCCATCGGTTATCAGGAATCGCTGTGGCAACCGGCAGTCACTTCGAAAACCGGCGTGCGCGGTTTGATGATGCTGACCCAGAACACCGCTCAGGCGATGGGCGTGTCGAACCGTCTCGATCCCAAGCAAAGCATCATGGGCGGCGCCAAGTACCTGGCCTACATGAAGGATCAGCTCGACGAATCGATTCAGGAGCCGGATCGCACCTGGTTTGCCCTGGCGGCGTACAACGTCGGCAGCGGTCACCTCGATGACGCACGCAAACTGGCGTCCCGCGAAGGCCTGAACCCGGACAAGTGGCTGGACGTGAAGAAGATGCTGCCGCGCCTGTCGCAGAAACAGTGGTACAGCAAGACCCGCTACGGCTACGCCCGGGGCGGCGAGCCGGTGCATTTCGTGGCGAACATCCGTCGCTACTACGACATCCTGACCTGGGTGACCCAGCCGCAGCTTGAAGGCGATCAGGTGGCCGAGGGCAATCTGCATGTGCCCGGTATCGACAAGTCAAAACCGGCTCAAGAGCCTGCCCCGCTCTAACCAACAGCATAAATCCAATGTGGGAGCGGGCTTGCTCGCGAAGGCGGTGTGTCAGTCGACATATTCTTTGACTGATACACCGCCTTCGCGAGCAAGCCCGCTCCCACATTGGGTTCTGGGGTGTTGCTTAGGGCTTGGCGGCAGCCAGAATCAGCGCTTTCATCTCGGACACTGCCGACTTGAAGCCCACGAACAACGCATGCGCCACCAGCGCATGGCCGATGTTCAATTCGTTGATGCCCTTGATCGCCGCCACGGCTTCGACGTTGTGATAATGCAGGCCATGCCCGGCGTTGACGATCAGGCCCTGCGCCAGACCAAACGCCACGCCGTCGGCCACACGCTTCAGCTCTTCAGCGACTTCGCTCGGAGTTTCGGCATCAGCGTAACGCCCGGTATGCAGTTCGATGGCCGGCGCACCAACGCGCTTCGACGCAGCGATCTGACGTTCGTCAGCATCGATGAACAGCGACACCTCGCTGCCGATCTTCGACAGGCGCTCGACCGCTGCCCTGATGCGTTCTTCCTGCCCCGCTACATCCAGACCGCCTTCAGTGGTCAGCTCCTGACGGGTTTCCGGGACGAGGCAGATGTGCGCCGGACGGATGCGTTCGGCGAACGCCATCATTTCTTCGGTGACGCCCATTTCGAAATTCATGCGGGTCTGCAGCACATCCTTGAGCAGCAGCACGTCGCGCTCCTGAATGTGCCGGCGGTCTTCACGCAGGTGCACGGTGATGCCGTCGGCGCCCGCCTCTTCCGCGTCCAGCGCTGCCTTGACCGGATCCGGGTAGCGTGTGCCACGGGCCTGACGCAGGGTGGCGACGTGGTCGATGTTCACGCCAAGAAGAATGCGATTGCTGGTGGTCACGGATGCGCTCCTGAAGGGAAAGATTCGGCGCACAGCATATCAGGGCTTGCGAAATAGCTCGCGGCTGACGAGGGGGCGACCGCCCAAGTGCACGGCCAGTGCCTGACGCATCAGACGCTTGGCCGCCGACAGTGCGCCGGGCGCGGTCCAGTCGGCTTCGGCCATGGCCAGCAGTTCGGTGCCGTTGAACAGGCCCGGCTGCAACAGAAACACCCGTTCAAGTCCGGCATCCACTTGCAGACGATAGAGACCGTCCGGCGCGACCGGTTCGCTGTGGATATCGGTATTCAGGGAGAAGCCGTAACCGAGATCGTCCAACAGGCGCCATTCGAACGAGCGCAACAACGGCTCCAGCGGGCGACCTTCGGCCAGGGCCAGCAGTGTTGCAGCGTAATGGTCGAACACCGCCGGGTGCGGGTCTTCGGCAGGCAGCAGGCGGATCAGCAGCTCATTGAGATAGAGGCCACTGAACAGCGCCTCACCGACCATCCAGGTCGCGTTGCCGGCACTTTCCATGCGCCCGACGTTCTTCAATTCACCCTTGCCACGAAACTCGACTTCCAGCGGCACGAATGGCCGCGCCAGTGTCCCGGCCTTGCCCCGCGCACTGCGCAACACCGCCCGCAGCCGCCCTTGCGGCGTGAGGAAGTCGACCAGCGCGCTGGTTTCGCGGTAGGCGCGCGAATGCAGGACGTAGGCGAGCTGGGCGGGAGGTGGGGTTTGCGACATGGAGTTCTCGATGAAGAAACGCGGTTTTACTCACAACCCAAAACTACTGTGGGAGCGGGCTTGCTCGCGAAAGCGCTGAATCAGTCAAAGCATAGGTCGACTGACACTGCGCATTCGCGAGCAAGCCCGCTCCCACAGGGGGTTCTCCGGTGTTTCGGAAAACCGCTATTTACAGGTCGCCGTAACCCAGCGAACGCAAAGCACGCTCGTCGTCGGACCAGCCGCCCTTCACCTTGACCCACAGGTTGAGCATGATCTTGGAGTCGAACAGCAGCTCCATGTCCTTGCGCGCTTCGGTGCCGATGCGTTTGATGCGCTCGCCCTTGTCACCAATGATGATCTTCTTCTGCCCGTCACGCTCGACCAGGATCAGCGCGTGGATGTGCAGGGTCTTGCCCTGCTGCTTGAACTCTTCGATCTCGACGGTGATCTGGTACGGCAGCTCGGCGCCCATCTGACGCATGATTTTCTCGCGCACCAGTTCGGCGGCGAGGAAACGGCTGCTACGGTCGGTGATCTGGTCTTCCGGGAAGAAGTGATCGTTCTCCGGCAGGTGATCGGCGATGACCTTTTCCAGCGCGTCGAGGTTGTGCCCGTGCTGCGCGGAAATCGGGATGATCTGCGCGTTCGGCAGCTGTTCCTGCAACCACGACAGGTGCGGCATCAGCTCGGCCTTGTCTTCGATGCGGTCGGTCTTGTTCAGCGCGACGATCAGCGGGCCGGTCACGTACTGCACGCGCTCCAGCACCATCTGGTCCTCTTCGGTCCACTTGGTGCGATCAACCACGAAGATCACCACGTCGACGTCTTTCAACGCCGCCGAAGCGGTTTTGTTCATGTAGCGGTTCAGGGCCTTTTCGCCACCCTTGTGCATGCCGGGGGTGTCGACGTAGATCGCCTGCACGTCACCCTCGGTCTTGATCCCGAGCATGTTGTGGCGGGTGGTCTGCGGCTTGCGCGAGGTGATCGCGAGCTTCTGGCCGAGGATGTGGTTCAGCAACGTCGATTTGCCGACGTTGGGACGGCCGACGATGGCAACGTAGCCACAGCGAGTTGCGTTTGTATCAGTCATTGCCATTCTCCACGCCCAGGGCAATCAGTGCTGCGGCGGCCGCTACCTGTTCGGCGATACGACGGCTCACACCCTGACCTCGGCTTTTTTCATTCAATAAGACCACTTCGCACTCGACGAAGAAGGTACGGCAGTGCGGCTCACCCTGGATATCCACCACTTCGTAGCGTGGCAGTTCGCAACCGCGCGATTGCAGATGTTCCTGCAGACGGGTCTTGGGATCCTTGTTGGTGTCGACCAGCGTCAGGCCTTCGAACTCACCGGCCAGCCAGGCCAGTACGCGCTCGCGAGCGACGTCCATGCCGGCATCGAGGTAGATCGCACCGATCAGCGCTTCGAGGGCATCGGCCAGAATCGATTCGCGACGGAAGCCACCGCTTTTCAGTTCGCCCGAGCCCAGACGCAGGTAGTCGCCCAAGTCGAAACCACGGGCCAGCACCGCCAGTGTCTCACCCTTCACCAAACGTGCGCGCAAACGCGACAACTGGCCTTCGCGGGCCAGCGGGAAGCGATCGAACAGCGCCTCGCCAGCGACGAAGTTGAGGATGGCATCGCCGAGGAATTCCAGGCGTTCGTTGTTACGCCCGGCAAAGCTGCGGTGCGTGAGGGCCAGCAGCATCAGCTCCTGATCCTTGAAGGTGTAACCGAGCTGGCGCTCGAGACGGCTTAGAGAAACGCTCACGGTTTACCCACGCTGAGTTCGTGGCTGGATTCCACTGCCATCGCCGGGGTACGGCGCAGGCCTGGGACAATTAACGCTGTGTTCAAAAATGACGTCCTGAATATCGTGGCTTCATGCCCTGGTGCCGATTTGTGTCGACTCCAGAAATGCATTCGGCGCTGTGGTCAACAGCGCCGTGATTGATTACTTGATCAGGCCAACCCGCGAGAAATTCGGCAGGTGGCTGAGTTTCGGTTCCGGCCAGCTCATCCAGACAGCGAAGGCTTTGCCGACGATATTCTGGTCGGGAACCATGCCCAGCAGATCCTTGGGAATGTTCGGGTCATCCCAGTAGCGACTGTCGTTGGAGTTGTCGCGGTTGTCGCCCATCATGAAGTAGTGCCCGGCCGGCACGGTCCAGGTATGGTCCGGCGTAGCGCGGTAGCGGCTCATTTCCTTGCGGATCAGGTGCTCGGCAGCGCCGAGTTTTTCCTTGTAGAGTTCCGCGCTGCCCAGCGTGCCCGGCTCGGAGCCGACCAGTTGCTCGGCAATCGACTCGCCATTGACCAACAGACGCTTGTCGGCGGTGTAACGCACCGTATCGCCCGGCAGACCGACTACACGCTTGATGTAGTTGACGTTCGGGTCGCTCGGGTAGCGGAACACCATCACATCGCCACGCTGCGGATCACCGACTTCGATGATTTTCTTGTCGATCACCGGCAGGCGGATCCCGTAAGAAAACTTGTTCACCAGAATGAAGTCGCCCACGTCCAGAGTCGGTTTCATCGAGCCGGACGGGATCTGGAACGGTTCCACCAGGAACGAACGCAGCACCAGCACGATGAACAGCACCGGAAAGAACGACTTACCGTATTCAACCAGCAACGGCTCTTTGTTCAGCTTCTCGACCACCACGGGCTCGGGCTGGCTGACACTGCCTTGATAAGAGGCAATGGCAGCACGCCGACGCGGCGCCAGGAACAGCAGATCGAGCAACGCCAACAGGCCGCAGACCAACACGGCGATGACCAGCAACAGCGGGAAATTTAGTGACATAGGACCTGACTATTCCAACCTGAGCACGGCAAGGAAGGCTTCTTGTGGAATTTCCACGTTGCCGACCTGCTTCATGCGTTTCTTACCGGCCTTTTGCTTTTCAAGCAGCTTTTTCTTACGGCTTACGTCACCGCCGTAGCATTTGGCCAATACGTTCTTTCTGAGTGCCTTGACGGTTGTCCGGGCAACGATCTGACCGCCAATGGCCGCCTGGATCGCCACGTCGAACATCTGACGAGGAATCAGTTCTTTCATCTTCTCGGTCAACTGGCGACCTTTGAAGTGCGAATTGTCACGGTGCACGATCAACGCCAGGGCGTCGACCTTGTCACCGTTGATCAGCACGTCCAGTTTCACCAGATTAGCCGATTGGTAACGATCGAAATGGTAATCCAGCGAAGCATAGCCGCGGCTGGTGGATTTGAGACGGTCGAAGAAGTCCAGGACCACTTCGTTCATCGGCAGGTCGTAAGTGACCTGCACCTGATTGCCGAGGAACAGCATGTCGACCTGCACACCGCGTTTCTCGATGCACAGGGTGATGACGTTTCCCAGGTGTTCCTGCGGAACCAGGATGTTGGCGCGCACGATTGGCTCGCGCATGTCTTCGATGGCCGACACATCCGGAAGTTTGGACGGGTTGTCGACGTAAATCGTTTCACCGGTTTTCAGCACCAGCTCGAAAATTACCGTTGGCGCGGTGGTGATCAGATCCAGGTCGTATTCGCGCTCGAGGCGCTCCTGGATGATCTCCATGTGCAGCATGCCGAGGAACCCGCAACGGAAGCCGAAGCCCAGTGCGTCGGAGCTTTCCGGGGTGTACTGCAGCGACGAGTCGTTCAGGGTCAGTTTCTGCAGCGCTTCACGGAAGTCCTCGAAGTCGTCGGAGCTGACCGGGAACAGACCGGCGTAAACCTGTGGCTGAATGCGTTTGAAACCGGGCAGAACCGGTACATCCGGAGTCGAGCTCAGGGTCAGGGTGTCACCGACCGGTGCACCGTGAATGTCCTTGATGCTGGCGATGATGAAGCCCACTTCGCCAGCCTTGAGGTCAGCGGTAGCGGTGTGCTTCGGGTTGAATACACCAACGCTGTCGACCAGGTGGATCTTGCCGGTGGATTTCACCAGGATCTTGTCGCCCTTCTTCACGCGGCCATGACGCACGCGCACCAGGGAGACAACGCCCAGGTAGTTGTCGAACCAGGAGTCGATGATCAGCGCTTGCAACGGATCTTCGATGTTGCCGGTCGGCGCAGGAATGGTCGCGACCAGACGCTCGAGCACCTCGTCGACACCCAGGCCGGTCTTGGCGCTGCAGGTGACGGCGTCGGTGGCGTCGATGCCGATGATCTTCTCGATCTCGTCCTTGACGCGGTCCGGCTCAGCCTGTGGCAGGTCGATCTTGTTCAGCACCGGCATGACCTCGAGGCCTTGCTCGATGGCGGTGTAGCAGTTGGCCACGGACTGGGCTTCAACACCCTGACCGGCATCGACCACCAGCAACGCCCCTTCACACGCGGCCAGGGAACGGCTGACTTCGTAGGTGAAGTCGACGTGACCCGGGGTGTCAATGAAGTTCAGCTGGTAGGTGACGCCATCTTTGGCTTTGTAATAGAGGGTAACGCTGTGGGCCTTGATGGTGATCCCGCGTTCGCGCTCCAGATCCATGGAATCCAGTACCTGGGCTTCCATTTCACGCTCGGCCAGGCCACCGCACATCTGGATGAAACGGTCAGCCAGCGTCGACTTGCCATGGTCAATGTGGGCGATGATGGAGAAATTGCGGATATGACTCAAATCACTCACGGATCAACACTCAAAAAGGCTGCAGGCTTGGCCCGCCGAAAAATAGCCGGGAATTGTACCTGATACACGGCGCAAGCGTCACGTTCGCCTGTCACCCCGATTGCATACGAAAACGCCCCGATCTGTCGACCGAGGCGTTTTCGCGGTTAAAGCGTTGGCAACAACGCGGCCATCAGCCGGCCCGTCGCAGCAACCACACACCCGCCAGCGCACAGACCGTGGCTGGCACCAGCACCGCGAACAGCGGCGAGAAACCGAACACCAGGCTCGAAGGGCCAAGCAGATCCTGGACGATGCGGAAGGTGAAGCCCACCAGCACACCGGTGAACACTCGCTGACCGAGGGTGACCGAGCGCAACGGACCGAAGATGAAGGAGATCGCCATCAGCACCAGCGCGGCGGTGACCAGCGGCTGCAACACCTTGACCCAAAATGCCAGCCAATAGCGGCCATTGCTCAGGCCTTGATCCGCCAGATAGTGGATATAGCCCCACAGACCGGAAATCGACAGCGACTCAGGCGCCATCACCACCGTATTGAGCAGTTGCGGGCTCAGCGACACGTCCCACTCCTCGCTCGGCGCGTTCACCACTTCGGTGCTGCGCTCGTGGAACACCGTGGTGGTCACGTCGCTGAGCAGCCAGCGCTTGCCGTCGAACTCCGCACGCTTGGCGAAGCTGGAGCTGAGCAGGTGGCGCTCTTTGTCGAAGTGATAGCGGGTCACCCCATACAACAGGCCGTCGGGTTGCACGGCGTTGATATGGATGAATTCCTCACCCTGACGGTGCCACATGCCGTGCTTGGCGCTCTGCGCGTCGCCGCTGCCTTGCGCCAGCGAGCGATTGGCCTGGGCCATGCTTTCGGTGGCCGGCGCCACGTATTCGCCGATAAGTACGCCGGCCAGCATCAACACCAGCATTGGCTTCATGACGGCCCAGACGATGCGCCCGATGGACACACCCGCGGCACGCATGACCGTCAGTTCGCTGCTGCTGGCCAGACTGCCGAGGCCGATCAGACAGCCGATCAGCGCGGCCATCGGCAGCATTTCGTACAGGCGACGCGGCGCGGTGAGCAGGACGAAGCTCAGCACATCGGTCAGCGTGTAGGTATCGCTGACGTCGCTCATCTCGTCGATGAAGGCAAACAGGGTCGCCAGACCCAGAATGATCGCCAGCACGGCGATGATCGCCACGAATACGCTGCTGCCGATGTAGCGGTCGAGTTTAACCACGGGCCACCTCCAGCGCAGCGCTGCGACGGCTGGCCAGCTTCAGACGCATCGGCTCCCAGTACAGCAGGCCGAGACCGATGACCAGGAAGATCCCGTGCACCCACCACAGGCCAAGGGCCGGCGGGATCTTGCCTTTTTCGAGGGCGCCGCGGGCGGCAATCAGGATGGTCAGGTAAGCCATATAAAGAAGAATCGCCGGCAGCAGCTTCAGGAAACGGCCCTGACGCGGATTGACCCGCGACAGCGGCACCGCCATCAGGGTCACGATGAACACCAGCAACGGCAGGGAAATCCGCCATTGCAGTTCGGCCTTGGAACGCTCGTCGTCGGCGCCCAGCAGGGTCGAAGTCGGGATCGCGTCACGGTCGGTGACTTCGTCACTGGCATCAGGTTTTGGCAGCAATACGCCGTAGGTGTCGTATTTGATCGCGCGGTAATCGGCCTGACCCGGGCTGCCGTCATAGCGATAGCCGTTGTGCAGGATCAGATAGCGGTTGCCGTCCGAGTGAACTTCCTGGCGGCCTTTTTCGGCCACCAGCACGGAAATCCCGCGGTCCTTCTGATCGGAGCCGAGGTTTTTCTGCGAGATGAACACGCCACCGAGGTTGACGCGATCGTCGGTCAGGCTTTCGGTGTAGGTCACCCGAGTGCCGTCTCGCAACGCCTGGAAACGGCCAGGTTCGAGGGTATCGAATTCGGTCAGGGCGTCCTGCTTGTTCAGCAGCAGCTGGAACTGGTTGGCGCCCTGCGGGGCCAGACTCAGGCTCAGCCACGCCACCACCAGTGCCACCAGCGTCGCCGGGAACAGGGTCATGCGCAGCAGACGCTGCTGACTCATGCCGGTGGCCGAGAGCACGGTCATTTCGCTTTCGAGGTACAACCGGCCGTAAGCCAGCAGGATCCCGAGAAACAGACCCAACGGCAGGATCAGTTGCATGAAACCCGGCAGACGGTAACCCATGATCAGGAACAGCGATCCCGGATCGAGTTGGCCCGCAGCGGCCTGGGCAAGGTATTTGATGAAGCGACCGCTCATGATGATGACCAGCAGCACGGCGCTGACGGCGCTCAGGGTCAACATTACTTCACGGGACAGATAACGGAAGACGATCAAACCAGACACTCCAGGGTTGTCAGGCTAAGGCGGCCAAACAAGCAAACGTTTCGAGCGACCCGCAAGGCAGAGCCGTCGAAAAAAGATGCGGCATTATCCTGTGATTGAGGGCGCCTGTCACTGCGCACACTCACCCAAGCGTAGATTCCGTTGAAGATCGCACAACCGAGGGTTGTCAGGCGCGGTGAGCGAGGTTCAAACTGCCGCCTTCGTCGCAGGCACAGACCTGCGCCTCTTCTATCTATAAGCAGGCGACTGCGGACACCGTCGAACGCCTGTGTGTTGACCATTCATTCAGGGATCCGGACATGGAACTGGTTGTAAAAAGCGTTAGCCCAGAAACGTTGAAAACCGCCACCCTGGTGGTTGCCGTCGGCGAAGGCCGCAAACTCGGCGTCGCCGCCAGACAGGTCGACGAGCTGAGCGGTGGCGCGATCAGCGCCGTGCTCAAGCGTGGCGATCTGGCCGGCAAGGTCGGTCAGAGCCTGCTGCTGCACAGCCTGCCGAACCTGAAAGCCGAGCGCGTGCTGCTGGTCGGCGCGGGCAAGGATGAAGAACTGGGCGACCGTCCGTTCCGTAAAATCGTGGCTGGCATCCTCAACACCCTGAAAGGTCTGGGTGGCAGCGATGCCGTGCTGGCCCTGGATGAAATCATCGTCAAGAACCGCGACAGCTACGGCAAGATCCGTCTGCTGGCGGAAACCCTAGTGGACGGCGAATACACCTTCGACCAGTTCAAGAGCCAGAAAGCCGAACCGCGCGCCCTGAAGAAAATCACCCTGCTGACCATCAAGGCTGCGCAGGCCGAAGTGCAGCGCGCCGTGAACCATGCCACCGCGATCGCCAACGGCATGGCCTTCACCCGTAATCTGGGCAACCTGCCGCCGAACATCTGCCACCCGACGTTCCTCGGCGAGCAAGCGAAGAACCTCGGCAAAGAGTTCAAGGATCTGAAAGTCGAAGTCCTCGACGAGAAGAAGATCAAATCCCTGGGCATGGGCTCGTTCTACGCCGTCGGCCAGGGCAGCGCCCAGCCGCCGCGCCTGATCGTCATGCAATACAACGGAGGCAAGAAGTCCGAGAAGCCTTACGCGCTGGTCGGTAAAGGCATCACCTTCGACACCGGCGGCATCAGCCTCAAGCCGGGCGCCGGCATGGACGAAATGAAGTACGACATGGGTGGCGCGGCCTCCGTGTTCGGTACCCTGCGTGCCGTGCTCGAACTGAAACTGCCGATCAACCTGGTGTGCATCCTCGCCTGCGCCGAAAACATGCCGAGCGGCAATGCTTCGCGTCCGGGCGACATCGTCACCACCATGAGCGGCCAGACCGTGGAAATCCTCAACACCGACGCCGAAGGCCGTCTGGTGCTGTGCGACGCCCTGACCTACTCCGAGCGCTTCAAGCCACAAGCAGTGATCGACATCGCCACCCTGACCGGTGCCTGCGTGGTTGCACTCGGTGCACACACGTCTGGCTTGCTGGGCAACAACGACGAACTGATCGAGCAACTGCTCAGCGCCGGCAAAGCTGCTGACGACCGCGCCTGGCAACTGCCGCTGTTCGACGAATACCAGGAGCAACTGGACAGCCCGTTCGCCGACATCGCCAACATTGGCGGGCCGAAGGCCGGCACCATCACCGCCGCGTGCTTCCTGTCGCGCTTCACCAAGAACCTCAACTGGGCGCACCTGGACATCGCGGGCACCGCGTGGACCAGCGGCGGCAAGGACAAGGGCGCCACCGGCCGTCCGGTTCCGCTGCTGACCCAATACCTGCTGGACCGCGCCAAAGCCTGAAACCGATGAACCTGGGCGGCGTCACTTTGCGGTGACGCCGCTCAAGGCTCAGGAACCGCAATGACCAAAGTCGACTTCTATATCCTGCCCAGCGCCGATCCTTCGGCTCGCCTGGACTTTGCCTGCAAGCTCACCGAGAAAGCCTGGCGCATGGGCCATCGCATCTACCTGCATTGCAGCGATGCTGCTCAGCGCGATGATCTCGATGCGCGTCTGTGGGCGTTCAAGGGCGAAACGTTCGTGCCGCACGGCCCTGCCGAGAGCGAACCGGACGGTTTGATCGTGCTGGGAACGGGCGCTGACTGCGGCGAGCATCAGGACTTGCTGGTCAACCTCGACCTGAAAGTCCCGGCTTTCGCCAGTAAATTCGCCCGCGTGGCGGAAGTGGTGGTGGAAGATCCGGCGATTCGCGCGGCGGCACGGGAGAGTTTCCGTTTCTACCGCGAACAGGGCTATCCTCTGCAAGATCACCGTTTACAGCGACTCTGAGTACGCCGATGGACACTCCAAAACCGCTGCAAAAGCCTGCACACCTGCTGGACGATCTCGAATCGATCCGCCAGTTGCTCGGCGATGACAACCTGCAACCGCCACTGCTGACCGACACGGTCGATGACGGTGAACAGGAACAGATTCCGATGTTGTTCGAGGCCGTC
Organism: Pseudomonas sp. G3-19; assembly: GCF_054855875.1. Lineage (NCBI taxonomy): Bacteria > Pseudomonadati > Pseudomonadota > Gammaproteobacteria > Pseudomonadales > Pseudomonadaceae > Pseudomonas > Pseudomonas sp. G3-19. The sequence goes on along the minus strand of NZ_JBMPIQ010000003.1, from coordinate 5,369,584 downwards.
GACGCCACGCCGCCCGCCATCGAACCACCACCCGCTCCGGCCCCGGCACCTGCTGTTGCACCTGTGGATAAAGGCCCGGACGCCTTGCTGCACCTGGACAGCGAACTGCGCGCCGCCGCGCAATTGATCATGCAGGACGTGATCGACGACTTCGCGCCGCACATCGAAACCGAAATCAAACGCCGCCTCGAGGCGCGGATGGAGCGGCTCCTCAGCCAGTACGAATAACCCGGATGGATCTCCTTGTGGCGAGGGGATTTATCCCCGATCGGCTGCGCAGCAGTCGTGAACCCTGCAAATACGCAGCGTGAATGAAATATTGGAGCTGCTGCGCGGCCCATCGGGGATAAATCCCCTCACCACAAAGGTTTCCTTCCAACATTAGTGTCCGCCCAGACGCCCCCCCGCTCGCCCTCGGCCCCATGCCCCGCTATACTTCCCGGCTTTTCCTGAATAAATGCCAATAGGGTCCCGCCGCGCATGGATAAGACCTACCAGCCGCACGCCATTGAAACTTCCTGGTACAACACCTGGGAGTCCGAGAACTATTTCGCACCGCAAGGCGCGGGCGATTCCTACACCATCATGATCCCGCCGCCGAACGTCACCGGCAGCCTGCACATGGGTCACGGTTTCAACAACGCGATCATGGACGCCCTGATCCGTTTCCGCCGCATGCAGGGTCGCAACACCCTGTGGCAGCCGGGCACCGACCACGCCGGTATCGCCACGCAGATGCTGGTGGAGCGTCAACTGGAAGCCACCGGCCAGAACCGCCACGACCTGGGCCGCGAGAAATTCCTCGAGAAAGTCTGGGAGTGGAAAGATCAGTCCGGTGGCAACATCAGCCGCCAGATCCGCCGCCTCGGCTCGTCCGTGGACTGGAGCCGCGAGCGCTTCACCATGGACGACGGTCTCTCGGAAGCGGTTAAAGAAGCCTTCGTACGCCTGCACGAAGACGGCCTGATCTACCGCGGCAAGCGTCTGGTCAACTGGGACACCAAGTTGCACACGGCGATTTCCGACCTCGAAGTGGAAAACCACGACGAGAAAGGGTTCCTGTGGAACCTCAAGTACCCGCTGGCCGACGGCGCGAAAACCGCTGAAGGCAACGATTTCCTGATCGTCGCGACCACCCGTCCGGAAACCATGCTCGGCGACTCCGCCGTCGCGGTTAACCCGAACGATGAGCGCTACAAAGCCCTGATCGGCAAATTTGTCGAGCTGCCACTGGTTGGCCGCCGCATCCCGATCATCGCCGACGATTACTGCGATCCTGAATTCGGCACCGGCTGCGTGAAAATCACCCCGGCCCACGATTTCAATGACTACGAAGTCGGCAAGCGCCACAACCTGCCGCTGCTGAACATCTTCGACAAGAACGCCAACGTGCTGCCAGCAGCCCAGGTGTTCAACCTCGACGGCACGTTGAACGACAGCATCGACGGCAAGATCCCGACCGAGTACGCCGGTCTCGAGCGTTTCGAAGCGCGCAAGCAGATCGTCGCTGCATTCGACGCCGCCGGCCTGCTGGTCAGCGTCGACGATCACAACCTGAAAGTGCCGAAAGGCGACCGCTCCGGCACCGTCATCGAGCCGTGGCTGACCGACCAGTGGTACGTTTCCACCAAGCCGCTGGCCGAGCCGGCGATTGCTGCCGTTGAAGACGGCCGTATCCAGTTCGTGCCGAAGCAGTATGAAAACATGTACTTCTCGTGGATGCGCGACATCCAGGACTGGTGCATCAGCCGTCAGTTGTGGTGGGGCCACCGGATTCCGGCCTGGTACGACGAGTCGGGCAAGGTCTACGTCGGTCGCGACGAAGCCGAAGTGCGTGCCAAGCACAACCTCGGCCCGGACGTTGCGCTGCAGCAGGACAACGACGTGCTCGACACCTGGTTCAGTTCGGGGCTGTGGACGTTCTCCACCCTCGGTTGGCCGGAAAAGACCGAGTTCCTGAAAAAATTCCACTCCACCGACGTGCTGGTCACCGGTTTCGACATCATTTTCTTCTGGGTTGCCCGGATGATCATGCTGACGATGCACCTGATCAAGAACGAGGACGGCACCCCGCAAGTACCGTTCAAGACCGTTTATGTGCACGGCCTGGTGCGTGATGGCCAGGGCCAGAAGATGTCCAAGTCCAAGGGCAACGTCCTAGACCCGCTGGACATCATCGACGGTATCGAGCTGGAAGCCCTGGTGCAGAAACGCACCTCCGGCATGATGCAGCCGAAACTGGCGAAGAAGATCGAGAAGCAGACCCGCGACGAGTTCGCCGACGGCATCGCCAGCTACGGCACCGACGCCCTGCGTTTCACCTTCTGCTCTCTGGCGTCCACCGGTCGCGACATCAAGTTCGACATGGGCCGCGTCGAAGGCTATCGCAACTTCTGCAACAAGATCTGGAACGCCGCGCGTTATGTTCTGGACAAGGGCGAAGACTGCGGCCAGAACGGCGAAGCCTACGAGCTGTCGCTGGCGGATCGCTGGATCATCTCGCAACTGCAGCGCACCGAAGCCGAAGTGACCCGTCAACTGGATCAATTCCGTTTCGACCTCGCCGCGCAAGCGCTGTACGAGTTCATCTGGAACCAGTACTGCGACTGGTACCTGGAACTGTCCAAGCCAGTGCTGTGGGACGAGAACGCCCCGGTCGAGCGTCAGCGCGGCACCCGTCGCACCCTGGTGCGCGTCCTGGAAGTGGCGCTGCGTCTGGCGCACCCGTTCATGCCGTTCATCACTGAAGAAATCTGGCAGCGCATCGCGCCGCTGGCCGGTATTCAGGGCAAGACGATCATGCTGCAACCTTGGCCGGTGGCCAACGAGGAGCGCATCGATCCGGCCGCCGAAGACGACATCGAATGGCTCAAGGGTCTGATGCTCGGCACGCGCAACATCCGTGGCGAGATGAACATCGGCCCGGGCAAACCGCTGCCGATCTATCTGAAGAACGTCAGCGCTGAAGATCAGCGTCGTCTGACCGAGAACGAAGCACTGCTGAAGAAGCTGGCGCGTCTGGAGTCGATCACCGTTCTGGCCGCTGGCGAAGAAGCGCCACTGTCCGCCACCGCGCTGGTCGGCGAGATGGAAGTGCTGGTGCCGATGGCCGGCCTGATCGACAAGGGCGCCGAACTGGCACGTCTGGACAAGGAAATCCTGCGTCTGCAGGGCGAAGTTCAGCGCGTTGGTGGCAAGCTGTCGAACGCCGGTTTCGTTGACAAGGCCCCGGCCGAAGTCATCGAGAAGGAACGCGCCAAGCTGGCCGAGGCTGAACAAGCCCTGGGCAAACTGGCCGAGCAGCACGCGCGGATTTCCAGCCTGTAACGGCAAGCCGCAATGAAAGAGGGAGGCCCGCAAAGGCCTCCCTTTTTTATTCAAGAATCGCCACGAATCCCCTGTGGGAGCGAGCCTGCTCGCGAATGCGGTGTGTCATTCAACCTATGTGTTGGCGGACACACCACTTTCGCGAGCAAGCCCGCTCCCACAGTTTGAACGGTGTTGCCTTTAGATGTGGGACAATACCCGCCACTTTCAGCCATACCCGAATCGATCACACCCATGAACGCCCCCCGCACACCCAAACCTGCGCGCAAGAAGCCTGATGCCGCGACCCCGGCCAAAGCCGTCGAGCCGCGTGAAAAGGCCAGCCTGCACCCGCGCAATCGCCACCAGGGTCGCTACGACTTCCCGGCGCTGATCAAGACCACGCCGGAACTGGCGAAATTCGTGATCACCAACCCGTACGGCAAGGAAAGCATCGACTTCGCCAGCCCCGACGCGGTGCGCGTGTTCAACCGGGCGCTGCTCAAGGCGTTCTATGGCATCGAGCATTGGGACATTCCGGCGGATTATCTGTGCCCACCGGTCCCGGGCCGTGCCGATTACGTGCATTTCCTCGCCGACCTGCTGGCGAGCATGAACGACGGCAAAGTGCCGCGCGGCGCGATCGTCAACGTGCTGGACATCGGCATGGGCGCCAACTGCGTTTATCCGCTGATTGGTAACAGCGAATACCGCTGGCACTTCCTCGGTTCGGAAATCGATCCGACCGCAGTGGCTGCCGCGAAGGCCATCGTCCAGTCCAACGGGCTGAACAAGGTGATCCAGCTGCGCCAGCAGGAAAACCGCAAGCACATCCTGATCGGCCTTCTGGAACCGGGTGAACGCTTTGACCTGACCATGTGCAACCCGCCGTTCCACGCTTCGATGGAGGAAGCGACCAAGGGCAGCGAGCGCAAATGGCGCGCACTGGGAAAGGCCGATCCAAAACGCAAACTGCCGGTACTGAACTTCGGTGGCCAGTCCGCCGAGCTGTGGTGTGAAGGCGGCGAAGCACGTTTCGTGACCCAACTGATCGCCGAAAGCGCGAACTTCCAGCACAAGGTGCTGTGGTTCAGCACCCTGGTGTCGAAAGCCTCGAACCTGCCTGCCATCGAAACCGCGCTGAAAAAGGCCGGCGTACTGGAAAGCCAGGTGGTGGAGATGTCGCAAGGGCAGAAACAGAGCCGCTTCGTGGCCTGGACCTTCCAGACCAAGTCCGAGCAGCAGATCTGGCGTCGCGAGCGCTGGGTTCGCTGACACTGAGCTACTTGTGGGAGCGGGCTTGCTCGCGAAAGCGGTGTATCAGCCGACATCAAGGTGACTGACACACCGCTATCGCGAGCAGGCTCACTCCTACAAAGGTTCGAGGTGCATCGCCAAATCGCAGACACAAAAAAACCGTGCCCGGATCGCTCCGGTGCACGGTTTTTTTATCGCTGCGTCTTACTTGTTCACAGCGTCGGTCAGGCCTTTGGCCACAACCAGCTTGATCACTTTCTTGGCAGGGATTTCGATGGCAGCGCCAGTCGAAGGGTTACGGCCAGTGCGGGCAGGACGCTCGGTCACTTTCAGCTTGCCGATACCTGGCAAGGTGATTTCGCCGCCGTTTTCCAGCTGATCGGCAACGATTTGGCCCAGTTGGTCCAGAGCGTTACGCGCGGTGGTTTTCGGCGCGTCGATAGCTTCAGCGATGTCGGCGATCAGTTGGTCTTTAGTAAGAGCCATGTAGTGTTCCTTCCCTATCAAATTCATATGGATTGCAGAGTGCAGTGTCAGCCATCGAGCCCGATCTTCTGGATCTGGCACCCTCGGCGATAACCACGACGAGTCGGGTTATAGATGCCGAAATCAGGGTTTGGTTCGACCTGACAAATGCTGATTGCACGCTTAACGCAGTGACTTCGCGTAAGACCGGGCAAAACTAGCACAGAGACGGGGAAATATCCGCCTCTAGCTACCCATTTGGTCAGGTTTATTGCTCTAAATCGGTAAAAAACTGCATAAGGGCACCCACCCGCCCTGGATTTGCCCTTCACCCCGCGCCAAAACCAGTGGTTGCGGTACACTGGGCGCTTTTTCGGGGGAGCCTGCCCTCCTCCCTTCCACCAGCCGAGAAGCCCATGCCGATCCGTCATTGCATCGTCCACCTGATCGACAAAAAACCCGACGGCACGCCCGCAGTTCTGCACGCCCGTGACTCCGAACTGGCTGAGTCCGCGGCCATCGAGAACATGCTCGCCGACCTCAACGAGAGCTACAACGCCAAACAGGGCAAAGCCTGGGGCCTGTTCCATCCGGAATCCGGTGCGTTCCCGTTCAGCGGCTGGCTGAAGGAATACATGGACGGTGGCAAGGACTTCGCCGCGTTCAGCAAAGTCGCGGTCGAGCACCTGCAAAAGCTGATGGAAGAATCGAACCTGTCGGTCGGTGGCCACGTGCTGTTCGCCCACTATCAGCAAGGCATGACTGACTACCTGGCGATTGCCCTGCTGCACCACAGCGAAGGCGTGGCGGTGACCGATGAACTGGACGTGACCCCATCGCGTCACCTCGACCTCGGCCAGCTGCATCTGGCGGCGCGGATCAACGTCTCCGAGTGGCAGAACAACAAGCAATCCAAGCAGTACATCTCGTTTATCAAGGGCAAGAACGGCAAGAAGGTTTCGGAGTATTTCCGCGACTTCATCGGCTGCCAGGAAGGCGTCGATGGCCCGGGCGAGACCCGCACCCTGCTCAAGGCCTTCAGCGACTTCGTCGAGAGCGAAGACTTGCCGGAAGACTCCGCCCGCGAGAAAACCAAGACCCTGGTCGATTACGCCAGCAGCCAGGCCAAGCTCGGCGAGCCGATGGGCCTGGAAGAGCTGTCGGAGCTGATCGACGAAGAACGCCCGAAAGCCTTCTACGATCACATCCGCAACAAGGACTACGGTCTGTCGCCGGAGATTCCCGCGGACAAACGCACCCTTAACCAGTTCCGCCGCTTCACCGGCCGCGCCGAAGGCCTGTCGATCAGCTTTGAAGCGCACCTGCTGGGCTCGAAGATCGAGTACGACGAAGAGGCTGGCACCCTGATCATCAAGGGCCTGCCGACCTCGCTCACTGATCAGCTCAAGCGCCGCAACTGATGCTCGGCAATGTACTGAAGAAGGTCGCGCTGGTTCTGCTGGTGGTGGTGATCTATCAGAACTGGGGCAAGATCGAGCGGGTGTTCAACCCGTCGCAGTTGGTCTCTGAGCAGACGCGAGCGCAGGCCCGTGTCGTGCTGTATGCCACCGACTGGTGCGGCTACTGCAAGCAGACCAGGCGCTTTCTCGACAGCAAGGGGATTCCTTTCAAGGAATTCGACATCGAGAAGGACGCCGAGGCGCGCAAGGCGTATGAGGCGCTGGGCGGGCGCGGGATTCCGCTGATCGACGTGAATGGCACGTTGATTCGCGGGTTTGACCCGGACGAAATTCTCGCTGCCCTGAAATAACAACTGTGGGAGCGGGCTTGCTCGCGAAAGCGGTGTGCCAGTCAATAATGATCGCGACTGATTCACCGCATTCGCGAGCAAGCCCGCTCCCACAGGTTATGTATCTGACTTGCGAGATCAGCGGGCTTCGATGCGGAATCCAAAGCGCGGGAAGTGCACATGCACCACGCCGCCACGCGGGTCTTCGCGACGCAGGATCAGCTCTTCGCGGCCAGCAAACAGCAACTCACCCACCACCGGATCAACCCCGTAATCTGTCGCGGCAATCGCCACCTGCTGCCCGGCCTTGAAACCGTTCGGATCGACAAACTGCTCATCCGGCAACGCCGCCGGCGTCGAACTGCGCGCGACTTCCAGCGCCTCCTCGGCAGTCATCTCACTCGCGGCACCATGACCAAAACCCAGCACGCGCGCCAGCCAGGCAGTCACGGCCGGATACTCATCGACCAACGGCGCAGTGACATGCGTCGCCTTGAGGAACCACAGCGGATGCGCCAGGGCGAAGTCGGCAATCGACGGTTCACCGAACAGGAAGTCGCCCTGCTCGCGCTGCAACTGCTGCTCAAGCCGCGCCATGAGCGTTGGCCACTGATGCTTGGCCTGTTCGGCCGACAGCCGCGTGGCGCTGCCGCCACTGAACAGCCCGGCACGGTCAGCGATAAAGGCCTTGATCGCTTCCGGCGGCAACTTGCCGAAACGCACCGCCACCGATTCTGGCTGGAACACCAGGCTGACCGCGTGCTGGAACACCACCGAATCGGCCCAAGCGGCGAAGCTGGCGCTGGTCATTTCCTGGCCTTCCGGGAAAAACGCCGGCAGGGCTTTTTCCTGCTCCAGACGACGGGCAATCAACGATGTGTCGCAATAGATGTCGGCGCCGATCTGCAACACCGGGGTCTTGCGGTAGCCGCCAGTCAGCGCGGTCAGATCCGGCTTGGGCATCACCGGCGAAATGTGCACCGAGCGCCAGGATAAGCCTTTGAAGCCCAACAGCAGACGAGCCTTTTCGGCAAATGGAGAGGTCGGGTAATGATGCAGAATCAACTCGGACATGCTCGGCTCCGCCGCACAGAAAGTGAGTCCGCAGCTTAGCGTGCATTTGGTTAGCAGCCTACAGATCTGCCTGATGGGAACCGATCAGTCAGATTGATAAGACGCGACCAGGCATTCCTTGGCGCTCTTGCGCAGTTTTTTGATCAGCCGTTCCTGACGCAACGCGTCGCTCTTGTCGCGGCAACGCTCGGTGTAGACCAGCGCCATCGCCGGGCTGGACAGGAAGAAGCGCGCGCCCTTGCCGCTTTGATGCTTGGCGAAGCGGCGCACCGGGTCGTCGCTGATCCCGCAATACAGCGAACCGTTGGCCGCGCGCACGAGGTAGACGAACCAGGCCTTGCTCGCTGGCTCGACGACTTCAACCGGTTTTTCGCTGAGGCTAGTCACTTCGGGATCTGGACGTGTAGGAAACAGGCCGCGATCTTATCAGCGAGTAGCCTGAAATGCCTTCAGACCTTTCAGCGCCTGCGCCCGGACCGCGTTGCGCACCAGCGGTGTCCAGCCGAGCAGCAGGCCTTTGAAACCCAAGGCCTGACGCGACCAGCGCCACAGGTCGAAGTGGTCGTGGTGCTCGCAGATCTTGCCGTCGCGAAAGACGAAGCGCGCCTGGATATCGTTGATTACCACGTTGCCGGTCTGGCTGAACAGGTAAGTCGCCACCCAGTGCGCACCGCCGCTGCGCTCGTCGGCGCGGACATTGTCGAAGGTCAGGGAGAAGTCCTTGGCGCGGGTGGTGAGCATGCGCCACATGTCGCCGGCATCGCGCCCGCGCAGTTCACCGAAAGCCGGATCGCTGAACACCACATCGTCGGTATAGCAGGCGGCCATGGCCTCGGCGTCGAGGCGCTGGAAGGCCTGGTAGAAGCGAGTGATCAGGGCGGCGTGGGCTTCGCTCATGGGCAAACTCCGGAAATGGACAGATTGCCAGCACGATAAGCTGCAAATCGCAGAAACACTATCGGCATTCGCAAAGCGAATATCAGCCGCACACAGAACCACTGTAGGAGTGAGCCTGCTCGCGATAGCGGTGTATCAGTCAGCGCAATGTTGACCGACACACCGTTATCGCGAGCAGGCTCACTCCTACAAGTTGAACCGTGTCAGATCTTTTCGCTTTGTACTTGCACGTACAGCGCACGGCCGGCACCAAGGCCGGCAATGATCGCACCGGTGCCAATGATGCCGAAGATCCAGCCCACAGCATTCCAGCCGCCGGTCCAGTCATGCACCACGCCGACCGCGAACGGCCCCATCGACGCCAGGGTGTAGCCGAAGCCCTGGGACATGCTCGACAGGTTCGCCGCCACATGCGAATCCCGCGAGCGCAGCACGATCAGGGTCAGCGCCAGGCTGAACGTACCGCCCTGCCCCAGCCCCAGCAGAATCGCCCAGCCCCAGAGCCCTTCAATCGGCGCATACAGGCAACCGAACAGACCACCGAGGGTCAGCGCCATCACCACCACGATCGCCAGGCGCTGGTCCTTGCCACGGGTCGCCAGCCACGGCGCAGCCAGGGAGCTGGCGAGCTGGATGATCACCGAGCCGGACAGCACCAGGCCGGCCTGGGTCGGAGTCAAGCCGCGGCCGATCAGGATCGACGGCAACCAGCCGAACACGATGTACGCCAGCGACGATTGCAGGCCCATATACAAGGTCACTTGCCACGCCAGCGGATCGCGCAGCAGACCTTTCACCCGATAGGCGACGTTGTGCGCGCCGTGTTTCTGCCCGACCTGCGGCAGCCAGAACAACGCCGCCACCAGCGCCGGGATCACCCAGAAGCCCAGGCCCAGCGCCCAGCTGTGGTCGAAGTGTTCGCTCAACGGCACGGTCGAACCCGCCGCCATCGCGGCGCCCAGGCACAGGGCCATGGTGTAGACGCCGGTCATGGTTCCGGCGTGTCTGGCGAAGTCGCGTTTGACGATGCCCGGCAGCAGCACGCCGATAATGCCGATGCTCGCACCGCCAAGCACGCTACCTGCAAACAGCCCGATCTCACCGAAGTTGCTGCGCACAATAATCCCGGCGGCCAGGGTCAGCAGAATCCCCAGCACCACCCGCTCAGCGCCGAAACGCCGCGCCAGAATCGGCGCCAGCGGCGCGAACAGTCCTAAGCACAACACCGGCAACGTGGTCAGCAAACCGGCCTGAGCCGCAGACAGACCAAGGCTTTTCGACACTTCGCTGAGCAGCGGCGCCATGCTCGACAGCGCAGGGCGCAGGTTCAGCGCCACCAGAATCAGCCCCAGCAGCAACAGCCACGGCCGGCGCACCAGCGGATGGCTTTGCTGTACTTGTTCGTCGTCAGCCTCGGCGTCGATCAGCAGCTCTTCGAGCTCCGCCGTGCGCTTGGGGGTTGAAAAGTTTTTCTCGCTTTCAAGGTTCATTGATCAACTGCCTCGATATGGCTTTGGCCCGTTCCGGGTCGCGTTGTTCGACGGCATCGAGCAACTCGATGTGCAGGTCGAACACTTCCTGACGGCGCGGGACGATGTTCAGCGTCTGGCGCAATTGCGCGCCGACGATGCTGGAGAAATAGCGATACAACTCGCTGAGGGTGGGGTTGTGCGCGGCGTCCACCAGACGGCGGTGGAACACCAGATCGCAGGCAATGTAAGTGTCGAGATCGCCGTGGTAGTGGCTGCCGCTGGTGCCGAGCGCTTCGCGCAATGCGGCGAGATCTTCATCGGTGCGACGCAGCGCGGCCAGGCCAATGGCCTCGACTTCGAGAATGTGCCGGGTCTCGCGCGCCTGCTCCAGCGAGCAACGGGACAACGCCTTGAGCGTGTCCATCGGATCGACCACTGCGCGCAGATAACTGCCGTCGCCCTGCCGGATTTCGATCAACCCGGAAAACGCCAGCACGCGCATGGCTTCGCGCACCGTGTTGCGGCTGATGCCCAGTTCGGCGCACAACTCAGGCTCGGTCGGCAGCCGTTCGCCGACCTGCCACACACCATCGCTGATGCGTTGGCGCAACTGATCCAAGGCCTGATCGACCAGGGATCGCTTGATCAAAGGTGAGATGTCTGTCATGAAATTCGCCCTTTCATCCAATCATAGGATGAATTTTCTGACATCTTAGTCAGCTGCGGTGCTCCACACAACCCCACGCAGGAAGGAACAACGGGACACCAATCCTACATGTCGAGTTGTAAAAACCGCTGACAGGCGAAGTGATTTCCCACATTCCGCAGGAATACTGCCGACATCACTTGCAGACGCTGGACTGCAGACTTTGGACATTGATCCAGGGGCATTTTGCCCCGTCATTATCCAAAGGAAGAAGCACGCTCATGGTAGAAGTCAATTTCGGCAAGCAGCACGACCGCCCTTTTGTTCTGCAGAAAAATCGCCAATTGCTGGCAGTCCGCAGCCACGCGGGAACGCAGTTGGCCCAAACGCTTTGCTGCGAATCTGCTCACGCAGCGCTGGAAGGTTGCGAGCTGTTGCTGCATGTCGAGGACGCTGATGTGCAGATTTTCAAACTGCCTGGACACTCGGACGCATCGCAACGCAAGGCGCTGCTACGCAAATTGCCCGACGTGCGCTTCGCGGGCAGCGTGCTGGTGGATCCCATCACTCAGGAGCCGGTGCTCTATACCGAAAATATCTTTTTGAAGTTCATCGACTCACTGAAAGCCACTGAGTGCATGGTCATACTTCAAGCGCTGGGCCTGATGATCAAGCAACAGGTGCCGTATGCAAAAAATGCCTTTTTTGTGCATCACCCCGCCACCCATGGCATCGATATCTGCACCCTCACGAGTGAATGGCTGGAACGCGACGAGATCGAGTACTGCCACCCGGAGCTGCTGCGCCAGGGTCAACGCCGAGCGATCCATGCCAATCAGTGGCACCTGAAGAAAACCACCGTGACCTATCAGGTTGAAATCGATGCCAGCGCCAACGTCGAAGCCGCACATGAGCTCGCGCAGGGCGAAGGCATCGTCATCGCAGTCATCGATGACGCGTTTGATATTGACCATCCCGAATTTTCCGGAGAAGGCAAAGTGGTCGGTGCAAAGAACTTTGACCGACGTAACGCCAAAGGCGGGCCGCGCCCACTGAACGCCCTGGAACGCCACGGTACGGCCGCTGCCGGGGTGGCTTGCGCCAATGGCGAGGACGGCGCCAGCGGTGTCGCCCCCAAAGCCAGCCTGATGCCATTGAAACTCACCAAACCCTTGGGAGCCCGCGCGGAGGCCGACGCCTTTTTCTGGGCGGCCGATCAGGGAGCCGACGTCATTTCCTGCAGCTGGGGGCCGGCTGAAGGGCATTGGGCCGACCCGGCGGACCCGCGTCACACGCAAGTGTTTCCCCTGGCCGCCAGCACGCGGCTGGCAATCGAATACGCCGCCACCAAGGGCCGCAATGGCAAAGGCTGTGTGATCTTTTTTGGCGCGGGAAACGGTAACGAGTGCGCCGATAACGATGGCTATTCCAGCCACCCCCACGTCATTGCGGTAGGTGCCTGCAACGATCAGAACCGGCGCAGTGCCTACAGTGACTATGGCAAGTCGCTCTGGTGCTGCTTTCCCAGCGGAGATCAGCAACACCCCGATCCGAAGTTCAAGCCTGCGACTTCGATCCCGCAGACCCGGGGTATCCGTACCACTGATTTGAGCGCAAAATTTGCCGCCGCCACATTGCCGGCCTACACCGACACCTTCAGCGGTACCTCCAGCGCCTGCCCCGGCGCCGCGGGCATCGCTGCGCTGGTGCTCGGAGTCAATCCCGAGCTTGATCGCTCTGCGGTACGCCAGATACTTGCCGATTGCTGCGACAAGATCGGCCACCCCGATGACGGGCCGCGCGGCCAGTACGACGAAAACGGCCACAGTCACTACTACGGGCACGGCCGACTCAACGCGCTGCGTGCCGTGCACCTGGCACTGGAACGCAAAACAAATGCGGGCTGATTCGCCCCCATGAAAAAAGCCCTGTCGGCATACCGGCAGGGCTTTTTGTCAGGCGAGCTTCTCAGGCAATCAATGCAGGATCTGGCTCAGGAACAGTTTGGTGCGGTCATTCTGCGGGTTGTCAAAGAAGTCGTTCGGCGCCGCCTGTTCGACGATTTCGCCCTTGTCCATGAAGATCACCCGGTTGGCCACGGTGCGGGCGAAGCCCATTTCGTGGGTCACGCAGAGCATGGTCATGCCGTCTTCGGCGAGGCCGATCATGGTGTCCAGCACCTCTTTGACCATCTCCGGGTCGAGGGCCGAGGTCGGTTCGTCGAACAGCATGATTTTCGGTTTCATGCACAGCGCACGGGCAATCGCCACACGCTGTTGCTGACCGCCGGACAGTTGCCCCGGAAACTTGTGCGCCTGCTCCGGAATGCGTACGCGCTCCAGATAATGCATGGCGATTTCCTCGGCCTTGCGCTTGGGCATCTTGCGCACCCACATCGGCGCCAGCGTACAGTTTTGCAGGATGGTCAGGTGCGGGAACAGGTTGAAGTGCTGGAACACCATGCCGACTTCGCGGCGGATCGCTTCGATCTGCTTGAGGTCGTTGGTCAGCTCCACGCCGTCGACAACGATGCGGCCCTGCTGGTGCTCTTCCAGACGGTTGAGGCAGCGGATGGTGGTCGATTTGCCGGAACCCGACGGGCCGCACAAGACGATACGCTCGCCCTGCTTGACGTTGAGGTTGATGTCTTTCAGCACGTGGAACTGGCCGTACCACTTGTTCACGCCCTGCATCTGGATAATGCCTTCAGGGCCGACAGGCTTTTTGATTGCTTCGCTCATTTACAGAGAACTCCTAACGCTTGTGGCCAGTGTCGAGCTTGCGTTCCAGATGCATGGAATAGCGCGACATACCAAAACAGAAAATCCAGAACACCAGGGCGGCGAACACGTAGCCTTCGGTGGCCATGCCCAGCCATTTCGGGTCGGCAGCGGCTTGCTTGACGCTGTTGAGCAGGTCGAACAGGCCGATGATGATCACCAGGCTGGTGTCCTTGAACAGCGCAATGAAGGTGTTGACGATGCCGGGGATTACCAGCTTCAAGGCTTGCGGCAGAATCACCAGGCCCATGGCGCGCCAGTAACCGAGGCCCATCGCCGCTGCCGCTTCGTACTGACCTTTGGGGATCGCTTGCAGACCGCCGCGCACCACTTCGGCAACGTAGGCCGACTGGAACAGGATCACCCCGATCAGCGCCCGCAGCAGCTTGTCGAAGTTCATGCCTTCGGGCAGGAACAGCGGCAGCATCACCGAGGACATGAACAGCACCGTGATCAACGGCACGCCGCGCCAGAACTCGATGAAGGTCACGCAGACCACACGAATCGCCGGCATGTTCGAGCGCCGGCCCAGTGCCAGAATGATCCCCAGCGGCAAGGCGCCGGCGATACCCACGGTGGCGATGACCAGGGTCAGCATCAGACCGCCCCACTGGCTGGTCGCCACGGCGTCGAGGCCGAACACGCCACCGTGCAGCAGGCACCAGGCGACAATCGGGTAGATCACCAGGAAGCTCAGACCGTACACCGCTTTACGCGGGAAGCGCGAGATGAACAGCGGCGCCACACCGATCACCGCCAGCCACACGGTCAGGTCGACGCGCCAGCGCAGGCCGGTCGGGTAGTAGCCGTACATGAACTGGCCGAAACGCTGCTGAATGAACACCCAGCAGGCGCCGTCCTTGGTGCAGTCGGCGCGGGTGGTGCCGACCCAGTTGGCATCGAGAATCGCCCAACTGAGGATCGGTGGTACCACCAGATAGATCAGGTAAAACGCAAACAGGGTCAGCAGGGTGTTGAGCCAGCTGGAAAACATGTTCGCGCGTATCCATGCCATCGGGCCGAAGACCTTGGCCGGCGGTGGCATGTCGGGTTTGAAAGTATGGGTTGTCATGCGCGTTTCCTCACCGCTCGATCAGCGCAATGCGCTTGTTGTACCAGTTCATCAGCAGGGAAATGCTGATACTGATCGCCAGGTACACGCTCATGGTGATGGCAATGACTTCGATGGCCTGACCGGTCTGGTTGAGCACGGTGCCGGCGAACAGCGAAACCATTTCCGGATAACCGATACCGGCGGCCAGCGACGAGTTCTTCGCCAGGTTCAGGTATTGGCTGGTCAGCGGCGGAATGATCACTCGCAAGGCTTGCGGAATGATCACCTTGCGCAGGGTCGGGCCGTTGCGCAGGCCGAGCGAACGCGCCGCTTCGGTCTGGCCATGGCTGACCGACTTGATCCCCGAACGGACGATTTCCGCGATAAACGCGGCGGTGTACACGGTCAGCGCCAGGGTCAACGCGAGCAGTTCCGGGATCAGCACCCAGCCGCCGACGAAGTTGAAACCCTTGAGTTGCGGCATTTCCCAGTGCAGGGGTGCACCGAAGATCAGCGCGCACAAGGTCGGGATCACCAGCAGGATCGCCAGGCCGGTCCAGAACTTGTGAAACGGTACGCCGGTGTCTTCGAAACGCTTGTTGGCCCAGCGGCACATCAGCACGATGGCGACGATGGCCAGCACCACACTGATGAAGAACGCCCAGAAGCCGTCAGCCATTTGCGCGGCCGGCATGTTCAGGCCCCGGCTGCTGACGAAGAAGGTGTCGCCGAAGTTGTGGCTGTTGCGCGGTCCCGGCATGGTCAGGAATACCGCGAAGTACCAGAACAGGATCTGCAGCAGCGGCGGAATGTTGCGGAACACTTCCACGTACACGGTCGCCAGTTTGCTGATGATCCAGTTCGGCGACAGCCGCGCCACACCGATGATGAAGCCCAGCAGGGTCGCCAGGATCACGCCGATGAAGGTCACCAACAGGGTGTTGAGCAAGCCGATCACGAACACCCGAGCGTAACTGTCCGCTTCGGTGTAGGAGATCAGGTGCTGAGCGATGCCGAACCCGGCACTGCGCTCCAGAAAGCTGAAACCGGAAGTGATGCCCCGGTGCTGAAGGTTGGTCTGGGTGTTGTCGAACAGATACCAGCCCATGGCGACCACCGCCACGACGGTGATGATCTGAAACAGCCACGCACGCACTCGCGGATCGCTGAGGCTGAGCCTCTGCTTTGGTGCGCCGATTGAATTTTGCATGAAGTGCCCCGGAAGAAATGGAACAGAACATCACCCGGCGGTTGGCCCGCCGGGTGATAGAACCATTAGCGCACTGGTGGTGCGTACTGAATGCCGCCGTTGGTCCACAGCGCGTTCAGGCCACGGTCGATTTCCAGCGGAGTGCTCTTGCCGAGGTTTTTCTCGAAGATTTCACCGTAGTTACCGACCTGCGAAACGATTTTCACAACCCAGTCCTTCGGCAGTTTCAGGTCCTTGCCGTATTCACCGTCAGCACCCAGCAGACGAGCGACGTCCGGGTTCTTGGTGGATTTGGCTTCTTCCAACACGTTTTTCGACGTCACGCCGGCTTCTTCAGTGTTCAGCAGCGCGTAGCCAACCCAGCGAACGATCGCCAGCCACTCGTCGTCGCCGTTACGCACGACCGGGCCCAGCGGTTCTTTGGAGATGGTTTCCGGCAGCACCACGTAGTCTTTTGGCGAAGCCAGTTTGCTGCGCTGTGCGTACAGCTGCGACTTGTCGGAGGTCAGCACGTCGCAACGACCGGATTCCAGCGACTTGGCGCTTTCATCGGAGGTGTCGAAAGTGATCGGGGTGTACTTCAGGCCGTTGGCGCGGAAGTAGTCGGAGACGTTAAGTTCGGTGGTGGTACCGGCCTGGATACAGATGGTTGCACCGTCCAGTTCCTTGGCACTTTTCACGCCCAGCTTGTTGTTGGCCAGGAAGCCCACGCCGTCGTAGTAAGTGATGAAGCCCGGGAATTTCAGGCCCATGCCGGCGTCACGCGAGCTGGTCATGGTGGTGTTGCGCGAGAGCAGGTCGATTTCGCCGGACTGCAGCGCGGTGAAGCGCTCCTTGGCGTTCAACTGGCTGAACTTGACCTTGTTGGCGTCGCCGAATACGGCAGCGGCCACAGCGCGGCAGACGTCAGCGTCGATCCCGAGGATCTTGCCCGAAGCGTCCGGCACGGAGAAACCCGGCAGACCGTCGCTCACGCCACACTGCACGAAACCTTTCTTCTGCACGGCATCCAGGGTTGCACCCGCCTGAGCGAACCCGCTGACGCCGAGTACTGCTGCTGCAGTCACGACCGCCAGAGTGGATTTCAACATCTTCATTCAAACCTCCAGTTTTGCTCTTGTTGTGTCGGAGCTTGAGTCCAGTCGCACCCTTTTGAGGCGTTGTTGACCCGTGTTGGCTTTTTTTGGGGTCAACCGACGTAAGACCTTCGCTATGAGTCTAGTAGGAGAAAATCCACATCATGGACAACTCACTTCTCACCAATCGGCCGAACGGGCTGTAGCCCTTTCACGTTCGCTTTGCCCGTAGCGGCCATTGGCGAACATCCATCACCGGATTCTTTGCAATCCCGTCGCAAGACGTACACTGATAGTGTTACCGCAAGGCGTAGGACGCTTCGTACAGAATCCTCCATAGCAAAGCCCGTACCACACCGCTTGCTGAAGCGATTGCGCGACAGGTCAATAGCAAAACTTGTAGCCTTGCGACATCTTCTTAACGGATCGACCGGACGCGCACCTCAATCACGCACTTATTGAGAGCGCCCGCACATTTTTGGAGCAGCCATGACCGAGCCCCTGATTCTTGAACCCGTAAAGCCCGCAGACGCCTGCGTGATCTGGCTGCACGGCCTCGGCGCGGACCGCTATGACTTCTTGCCGGTCGCCGAAGCGCTGCAGGAAAGCCTGCTGACTACCCGCTTTGTATTGCCGCAAGCGCCTACCCTGCCCGTCACCATCAATGGTGGTTACGAGATGCCGAGCTGGTACGACATAAAGGCCATGAGCCCGGCGCGGTCGATTGACCGTGAGCAGTTGGAAGCGTCGGCGGATCGCATCATTGAATTGATCGAAAAGGAGCGCGCCAGCGGAATAGACGCTTCGCGGATTTTTCTCGCCGGGTTTTCCCAGGGGGGCGCCGTCGTTCTGCACACCGCTTATATAAAGTGGCAAGGTCCTTTGGGTGGCGTACTTGCCCTCTCCACCTATGCCCCGACCTTCACTGACGAGATGGAGCTTTCAGCCAGTCAGCAGCGTATTCCTGCGCTGTGCCTGCACGGCCAGTTCGACGGCGTGGTGCAGAACTCGATGGGGCGCAGCGCCTATGAGCATTTGGTGAAGCATGGTGTCACCGTGACATGGCAGGAATACCCAATGGAGCACGAAGTGTTACCCGAAGAAATTCGTGATATCGGCGTCTGGCTGGGCGAACGCCTGCGTTGATCGTTTCAGCTGCATCGCCCCTTTGATCATCCCACTACGCCGCGCCCGTTTCTTGCATTACACTGGCCGGCGTACATTCCTTAACCAATTGATGAGATGACCGTGCTCAAAGCACTCAAGAAAATGTTCGGTAAAAGCGAGGCTGAGCAGCTCGCGCCAGTCCCCAGTGCGCCGTCGCACGCCCCCGGCCCTCGCAGCGATGTGCCCAAGGCTGAACGTCCGGCTCCGGTAGCGACACCCCAGCCTGAGCCGCAACCTGCCGTCGCTACCGAACCGGTCCGCGCCGAAGCGCCGAAACCACCCCGGCCGCGCCGCGAACCGAAGCCCAAGGCACCGGTCATTCCCTGGAAACTCGAAGATTTCGTTGTCGAACCCCAGGAAGGCAAAACCCGCTTTCACGATTTCAAGCTCGCTCCGGAACTGATGCACGCCATCCAGGACCTGGGCTTCCCGTACTGCACGCCGATCCAGGCGCAGGTGCTGGGTTTCACCCTCGCCGGCAAAGACGCCATCGGCCGCGCGCAGACCGGTACCGGCAAGACCGCCGCGTTCCTGATCTCGATCATCACTCAGTTGCTGCAGACGCCGCCGCCGAAAGAACGCTACATGGGTGAACCCCGTGCACTGATCATCGCGCCGACCCGTGAGCTGGTGGTGCAGATCGCCAAGGATGCTGCCGACCTGACCAAGTACACCGGCCTCAACGTCATGACGTTCGTTGGCGGCATGGACTTCGACAAGCAGCTCAAGCACCTCGAAGCGCGCCACTGCGACATCCTCGTCGCCACCCCGGGCCGTCTGCTCGACTTCAACCAGCGCGGCGACGTGCACCTGGACATGGTCGAAGTGATGGTGCTGGACGAAGCCGACCGCATGCTCGACATGGGCTTCATCCCGCAAGTGCGGCAGATCATTCGCCAGACCCCGCCGAAGTCCGAGCGTCAGACCCTGCTGTTCTCCGCGACCTTCACCGAAGACGTGATGAACCTGGCCAAGCAATGGACCACCGATCCGGCAATCGTCGAAATCGAAATCACCAACGTGGCCAACGAAAACGTCGAGCAGCACATCTATGCGGTGGCCGCGGCTGACAAATACAAACTGCTCTACAACCTGGTCAACGATAACGGCTGGGAGCGCGTGATCGTCTTCGCCAACCGCAAGGACGAAGTGCGCCGTATCGAAGAACGCCTGGTGCGGGACGGCATCAACGCCGCGCAACTGTCCGGCGACGTGCCGCAGCACAAGCGCATCAAGACCCTGGAAGGCTTCCGCGAAGGCAAGATCCGCGTGCTGGTGGCCACCGATGTCGCCGGTCGCGGCATCCACATCGACGGCATCAGCCACGTGATCAACTTCACCCTGCCGGAAGTGCCGGACGACTACGTGCACCGCATCGGCCGTACCGGTCGCGCGGGCGCCGACGGTGTATCGATCAGCTTCGCCGGCGAGGACGACTCCTACCAGTTGCCGTCGATCGAAGAAAAACTCGGTCGCAAGATCAGCTGCGAAACACCACCGACGCACCTGTTGCGCGCTGTTGAACGCAAGCGTCCGCAGCCGCAGTAAGCGATCTGTAACGCAAAAAGCGCAGCCGGCAACGGACTGCGCTTTTTTTTGCCCGGCGTTTTCAACAGGCGCTTGCGGTAGATAACTAAAAGTCCATAATGGACAAATTAGTTTACATCCAGACCGTGGAGCCTGATATGTCCAGTACACCCTACGTGATCGACCATACCCAGGCCCGCGAGCTGCTGGCGCGCATCGACGTGCCGCAGATCCTGCGAAAACTGTTCCGCGACCTCGCCGCCGGCCACGCCGTGCAACCGGCGCAGCAGTTGGTGGAGTTTCCGCAGGGCGCCGGCGACTTCATCAATTATCTGGGGGTGCTGGCCGAGGACGGCGTGTACGGGGTCAAGACCTCGCCCTACATCGTCCGCGAGCAAGGGCCACTGGTGACAGCGTGGACCCTATTAATGTCGATGAAAACCGGCCAACCGCTGCTGCTTTGCGATGCCGGTGAACTGACCACCGCGCGTACTGCAGCGACCACCGCCGTTGCAGTCGATGCCCTCGCCCCGCTGAATGCCCAACGACTGGCGCTCATCGGCAGCGGCAAGGTTGCCCAGGCTCATTTGCATTACGTGAAAGGTCTGCGCGACTGGCAGAACATCAGCGTGTATTCGCCGAGCCTGTCGGAAGACGCTGAAACCCGGGCGCTGCTGAAAGAGATCTACCCGGGGGTGAAGATTGCCGACAGCCGCGATGTCGCCCACATAGACGCGGACGTGATCATGCTATGCACCTCGTCCGCCGGCCCAGTGATCGACCCGGCCAGCTTGAGCAAACCGGCGCTGATCACCTCGATCAGCACCAACGCGCCACGCGCCCATGAGGTGCCGCCGCAGAGCCTGAGCGACATGCAAGTGTTCTGTGACTATCGGCTGACCACGCCGGGCTCGGCCGGTGAGATGTTGATCGCGACCGAGCAGCATGGCTGGGACAAGTCTGCGATTGTCGGTGACCTCGCCGACCTGCTCAGCGAGAAAGTGCCGCGCCCCGGTTACGACCGTCACGTATTTTTCCGTTCAATTGGCCTGGGCCTGGAAGACATTGCGCTGGCGAATGCGGTTTATCTCTTAACCCACTAACACCACAAATCCCATTGTGGGAGCGGGCTTGCTCGCGAAGAGGCCGTATCAGGCAACGCATTTGCCGAATGACATACCGCCTTCGCGAGCAAGCCCGCTCCCACAGGGGATCAGCGAATTTTCCAATATTGCGAGCAACTGGAGACTTTCATGAGCCAGGCAGATTTCATCATCATCGGCGGCGGGATTGCCGGCGCTTCCACCGGTTTCTGGCTGTCGCCCCACGCCAAAGTGATCGTGCTCGAACGTGAATCGCACCCGGCCTATCACTCCACCGGGCGTTCTGCCGCGCTGTACACCGCCGCCTACGGTACGCCGCAGGTGCGGGCGCTGACACTGGCCAGCCGTGAGTTTTTCGACCATCCGCCGAGCGGTTTCTGTGAGCACCCATTGCTGACACCGCGCGGCGAAATGACCGTGGACTTCAGCGGTGACGCCGCCGAGCTGAACAACCAGTACCTCAGCGCCAAAGCCACAGTGCCAGAAATGCAGCTGCTCAGCGCCGACGAAGCCTGCGCCCGTCTGCCGATCCTGCGTCGGGAAAAAGTCCACGGCGCGATCTACGATCCGACCGCCAGTGACATCGACACCGACGCCCTGCATCAGGGCTACCTGCGCGGTATCCGCCGCAACAACGGCGAGGTGCACACCGATTGCGAAGTGCTGGGCCTGACGCGCGACGCCGCTGGCCTCTGGCAGGTGCAAACCAACGGTCAGACCTTCCGCGCGCCGGTCATCATCAACGCCGCCGGCGCCTGGGCTGACCAGATCGGCGCGCTGGCTGGCGCCCAGGCGCTGGGCCTGCAACCGAAACGCCGTGCGGCGTTCATTTTCGCCGGCCCCGAGGGCGTGGACATTCATCACTGGCCGATGCTGGTCAGCCTCGACGAATCGTTCTACATGAAGCCCGACGCCGGGATGTTCCTCGGCTCGCCGGCCAACGCCGACCCGGTCGAACCGCATGACGT
The DNA here is from genome assembly GCF_054855875.1 of Pseudomonas sp. G3-19. NCBI lineage: Bacteria > Pseudomonadati > Pseudomonadota > Gammaproteobacteria > Pseudomonadales > Pseudomonadaceae > Pseudomonas > Pseudomonas sp. G3-19. The sequence continues at coordinate 5,347,832 of NZ_JBMPIQ010000003.1, read as the reverse complement.
GCAACCGGAAGAGCTGGACATCGCCATGGGCATCTATCAGATCGAAGAGGCTACGACCCTGACTATCCGCCGCCCGACCCGCACCTGGGCCGGACTGCGCAGCTTCGTCGCCGACGGTGATCTGCTCAGCGGTTTCGATCCGCAGGTGCCGGGGCTGTTCTGGGTCGCGGCCCAGGGCGGTTACGGTATTCAGACTTCACCGGCCATGGGCCAGGCCAGCGCGGCATTGGTGCGTGGTCAGCCGTTGCCTGAGTCGTTGCAGCAGTTCGGCCTGAGCAGCGCCATGCTCTCCCCTTCACGACTGCGCTGATGCCCCCTGCGGATGACGCGCCCAACGGATTGCGGCACACTCGCAGCGCCCCCGTGCACGGGGGCGCTGACGCCGCCTGGAGCTCCACAATCATGACCGCCCCCGAATTCGATCCGGCACTGGATAACTTCCGTGCCATCGCCGACGCCATCGCCACGCTGTTCTTTCCCCACGCCGAAGTGGTGCTGCACGACCTGCGCACGCAGAAGGTCGACTACATCGCCAACAACCTGTCCAAGCGCGAGATCGGCGACGATTCATCGCTTGAAGACATGCTCAGCGAGGAGGTCAGCGAGCGCAACATCGGCCCGTACGAAAAGCTCAATTGGGACGGCCAGAAAATCCGCAGCCTGAGCACCGTGCTGCGCGACCACGATGAGCGGCCGCTGGCGGTGCTGTGCATCAACCTGAATATTTCGCTGTTCGAGAATGCCAAGGCCGCGCTGGATCTGTTCCTGTCGCCGAGCAAACTGATCCCGCAGCCGGATTCACTGTTTCGCGATGACTGGCAGGAACGCATCAACACCTTCCTCCACGCCTGGCTGCGCGAGCGGCAGCTGAGCCTGAATCTGCTGACCCGCGATCACAAGCGCGAACTGGTATTGGCCCTGCACGCCGAAGGCGCGTTCAAGGGCAAGAGCGCCTCGAACTATGTGGCCAATGTGCTGAACATGGGGCGGGCGACGGTGTATAAGCATTTGAAGGAATTGAAGGGCTGAAGATCTGCATTGGCAGTTCCGGCCCCATCGCGAGCAGGCTCACTCTTACAGTTGGAATGCGTTCCCCTGTAGGAGTGAGCCTGCTCGCGATAGCGGACTATCAGTCGCCGTAGATGTCGGACTTGAAATACTTCTGGGAAATCTTCTGATACTCGCCACTCGCCCGAATCCCGTCGATGGCCGTGTTCAACTCACTGACCAGCTCGGTATTGCCCTTGCGCACCGCGATCCCCGCGCCCTCGCCCACGTACTTCGGATCCTTCAGCTCCGGCCCGACAAACGCATAGCCCTTGCCGCGTGGCATCGACAGGAAATCGTTCAGCGGGATGGTGTCGGCGAAAATCGCATCGAGCCGCCCGGCCGCCAGGTCCATGTAGATTTCTTCGTTATTGCCGTAGCGCTTGACGTTGATGCCCTTCGGTTCGAACACCTCGGTAGCATAACGATCGGTGGTGGTGGCGCGCTGCACGCCGACGGTCTTGCCCTTGAGGCTGGCGTATTGGTCATCGACCGTGGCGCCTTCCTTCATCACCAGCCGTGACGAAGTGAAGTAGTACTTGTGGGTGAAATCCACCGACTTCTTGCGGTCTTCGTTGATGGTCATCGACGACAAAGCCATGTCGATTTTCTTCACTTTCAACGAAGGAATCAGGCCATCGAACTCACCCTCGACCCACACACACTTGACCTTCATCTGCGCGCACAGGGCGTTGCCGATGTCGTAGTCGAAACCGACGATCTCACCCTTGTCGGTTTTCGAGGCGAACGGTGGATAAGCGGCCTCAATGCCGATGCGCAGGGTTTTCTCGGCGGCAAACGAGCTGGTGCACGCCAACAGGCTCAGGGCCAGACCGGTGATCAGGGGGAGTTTCTTCATGTTCGTTCTCTCGCGGGTTGTTGTTGGTTTGGCAAGACGAAGAAGAGCAGCTGGGAGCAGGGAGCTACGAGCGGCAAGATTGAAGCTTTTTTTGTACTTGGAAATCCATATTGGACTTATAGGTACAAGCCGTCAATTAGGGAAGAGAGTGTGTCTGCGAGGTTTTTGGTGTTACAGATGGCCCCTTCGCGAGCAAGCTCGCTCCCACATTGGATTTGGGAACGACACAGATCCAATGTGGGAGCTGGCTTGCCAGCGATGGCTGACTAGAGGGCGATGCAGTAATTACTTCTTCCAGCGATCCGCAGCGGCATGATCACTGTCACGCCCCTCGACCCAGCGCGGGCCGTCGCTGGTGGTTTCTTTTTTCCAGAACGGCGCGCGGGTTTTCAGGTAGTCCATGACGAAGGCGCAGGCGTCGAACGCCGCCTGGCGATGGGCGCTGGCCGCACCGACAAACACGATCGGCTCGCCAGGCTCCAGCGCGCCGATGCGGTGCAGCACTTCCAGCTTCAGCAACGGCCAGCGCTGCTCGGCCTCGACGGCGATCTTGCCAAGGGCTTTTTCGGTCATGCCCGGATAATGCTCGAGGAACATACCCGCCACATCCAGCCCGTCATTGAAGTCGCGCACGTAGCCGACAAAGCTCACCACCGCGCCGACACCGACATTCGCCGCGTGCATCGCGTTGACTTCAGCGCCGGGATCGAACGCCATGGACTGCACCCGAATCGCCATGCCTCAGCCTCCGGTCACGGTGGGGAAAAACGCCACTTCGTCGCCATCGCTCACCGGCTCGTCGAGCGGGCACAGGTCTTCGTTGCGTGCGCACATCAGGTTCTGTTCGCTCAGCACTTCGGCGCCCTCGCGTTGCGCGAGCAGCGCACGCACAGCGTCGACCGTGGCGAAATCGCCTTCGACCTCCACCGAGTCCACGCCCAGCGCTTCACGATAACGGGCAAAGAATTTAACCGTCAGCTTCATGGCTGCTCCGCCTGAAAATGCCCGCTCTTGCCGCCGACCTTCTCCAGCAGACGCACGCTTTCGATGATCATGCCGCGATCCACCGCTTTGCACATGTCATAGATGGTCAGTGCGGCGACGCTGGCAGCGGTCAGTGCTTCCATCTCGACGCCGGTCTGCCCCGACAGCTTGCAGCGGGCGACGATGCGCACGCTGTCGTCACCTTCAGCGCTGAGTTCAACCTTGACCCCGGTGAGCATCAGCGGATGGCACAGCGGGATCAGATCGCTGGTTTTCTTCGCCGCCTGAATGCCGGCAATGCGCGCCACGGCAAACACGTCGCCCTTGGGATGGCCGCCGCTGACGATCATCTGCAGGGTTTCGGGGAGCATGCGCACCAGCGCTTGGGCCGTCGCCTCACGGAACGTCACGGCTTTTTCGGTGACGTCGACCATGTTGGCGCGACCTTGGGAATCGAGATGAGTCAGCACGGGATTACTCCTGATCAGGAGCAGGGATTGTAAACCTGTGGGTCAAATTTCCGCATCACTGATTATGAATTCACCACTATCCCCTGTGGGAGCGGGCTTGCTCGCGAAAGCGGTGTATCAGGCACACATTTGGTGGCTGACACACCGCTTTCGCGAGCAAGCCCGCTCCCACATTGGGTGATGTGTTCATCCATAAAAAACGGGCGGCTGTCAGGCCGCCCGTTTTCTGGTGGAGGGTTACAAATGCGATTCGGCGTATTCGGCCAGAATCGAGCGTGGCACCCCTTGCAGGGTGATGTGCACCCCGTTGGGGAAATCCTTGAAGCGTTCGGTCAGGTAGGTCAGCCCGGAACTGGTCGCGGACAGGTAAGGGGTGTCGATCTGTGCCAGGTTGCCCAGGCACACCACTTTAGAACCGGCGCCGGCCCGGGTGATGATGGTTTTCATCTGGTGCGGCGTGAGGTTCTGGCATTCGTCGATCAGGATCAGGCTCTGCTGGAAGCTGCGACCACGAATGTAGTTGAGCGATTTGAACTGCAACGGCACTTTGCTGAGGATGTAATCGACGCTGCCATGGGTGTTTTCGTCATCCATGTGCAAGGCTTCGAGGTTGTCGGTGATGGCGCCCAGCCAAGGCTCCATTTTTTCCGCTTCAGTACCCGGCAGGAAGCCGATTTCCTGGTCCAGGCCCTGCACGCTGCGGGTCGCGATGATCCGGCGATAGCGTTTGCTGACCATGGTCTGCTCGATCGCCGCGGCCAGTGCCAGAATGGTTTTGCCGGAACCGGCGGCACCCGACAGGTTGACCAGGTGGATATCCGGATCCAGCAGCGCATACAGCGCCAGGCTCTGGTAGATGTCGCGCGGTTTGAGGCCCCAGGCTTCCTGATGCAGCAACGGTTCCTGATGCAGGTCGAGGATCAGCAGCTTGTCTTCCTGAATTTCCTTGATCCAGCCGACAAAGCCTTGTTCGTCAATGATGAACTCGTTGATGTGCACCGCCGGCAGGTTGTCGATCAACTGCACCTGATGCCAGGTGCGGCCGTGATCCTGACGGGTTTCGACCTTGCTCACGCGGTCCCAGAAGGAGCCGGTCATGTTGTGGTAGCCGTTGGGCAGCAGGGACACGTCATCGACCAACTGGTCGGTGCTGTAATCCTCGGCCGCGATCCCGCAGGCGCGCGCCTTGAGGCGCATGTTGATGTCTTTGGTGACCAGCACCACGGCCTTCTTCGGATCACGGGTGTGCAGGTCGATCAACTGGTTGATGATTTTGTTGTCGTTCAGATGCTCGGGCAGAATCAGGTTCGACTCGGCCTGTTTGCTCATCAGAATTGACAGCAAGCCCTTCGGCCCGCCCTTGCCGCGCTGAATCGGCACACCCAGCTCGACGTCCTCGGGGGAGGCATCGCCCAGGGTCTTGTCGATCAGGCGGATTGCCTGGCGGCATTCGGCAGCAACGCTGTGATGGCCGCTCTTGAGCTTGTCCAGCTCTTCGAGCACGGTCATCGGGATCGCGACGTGGTGTTCTTCGAAATTCAGCAGGGCATTTGGATCGTGAATCAATACGTTGGTATCGAGTACATAAAGGATTGGCTGGTTGGAAGAAGGGCTACGTCCGTGATCATCCATACTCGGTCACCTTTGTGGGAGCCATTCGACGCAATACCTGGGCGGTGCTGCGCCTCGAAGTGACTGCCGAATTCATCCACGAGGGCCTGGATGAACTGCACACAAAAGGAGTCTTGGAAGACGCCACCTGTGTTGCAGGTTTCGGCGGTCTGTCTTCGTAATACTCCAAAACCCATGACATAAAAAAGCACTTTGACGGTTTTTTTAAGTTTATTTTGCAGAGTGACGAAAAGCCCTTGGCGGACCGTCCAGACCCCGCTAAAGTCGGAAGTCCGCCTGCATCGAATTCTCTGGAAAAATCGCCCCAAGCCCAATGTTTCCGGGCTTTTTTGCGCTTGTCAGCGAAACCCGTCCTGACAGTCTTCAAAGCCGATGCCGCTTTGTGCAGTTTGCGTGATCAGCCACGGCAACGCGGTCTTCACCGCATCCTGTTTCATGTTGAAATTGATCACCCCGTGACGCCACAGCAGCATCAGGGTCAGCACCCGCTGCGCACTCTGTGCGCCCTTGAGCTTGCCGGCGCCGTCCTGGGCATCGATGTCCCACAGCGCCACTTGCAGGCCCTGATTGCGGAAGAAGCTGCCAGCATCACTGCGGCGCTGCCCCTCCGGCGGACGGAACAGTGGCACATAGTTCTCCGGCAACTTGTTCTTCACCAGATCGGCGCTGCGGCGCACCGAGTCCTGCCAGTCCTGCCAATAGCTGTGGGAACGGAACTCCCAACCCTGCACGCCCACACACTGTTTCGAGAACTCCGATTGCAGGTTGCTCACCGAGCGATCAGCCAGCCGCGCCTGCACATCCTTGCCCAACAGGAAGAACGTGCCGCTGAGATTGGATTTGCGCAGGTAGTCGGCAATCCAGTCGGTGTTGTCCGGCTGCAGATTGGCGGCGCTGTCGAAGCTCAGCAGAAACAGTCGATCGTGCATCTCGTCGCCATTGCGCTCGTAGTCGCCGAATTGATCGACTTCGCTGCTGGTTTGCGGTGACAGCGCGGCCTTGCGCATCAGCTCGTCCAGATACTGCAGATGAAACAACCGGCTCGGCTCGGCCCACTTGGTGTAATAGCTGTCGTCGCTGACCACGAACTTGGCGGCCTGCTCGCGCAGGGTAGGCAGGTCTTCGACGAGGAAGCAGAACGAGGCATCCTGATCGCAGCTCTGCTGGGCGAAGTTGTAGTTGGCCAACAGACGTTCCCAAAGCCGCTGACGCAGGTGGCTGATCGCGTCGACGTTGACCGTGCGCAGCCCAAGGCGCTGGGCCAGCGCGGCCTCGTCCAGCGCCTCGGTGCCGAGCAGGCCCCGGGCGAACATGAGGATTTCCGCGCGCGAGGCGACGTCGAACAGCGTCGGGCTGCTCAGTTGCTCCGGCCAGGTGCTGCGATCCAGCGTCGCCACATCGCCCGGCGCCGCCATGGCCCCGAAGCTCAACAGCCACGCGGTGAATAAAAGAACAATGCGCAAAGGGGTGTCTCCATAACCAAACCCGCGCGGCACTATAGCTGATGTGCAAGCTTCAAGGACGCTGCCCTCACCCCAGCCCTCTCCCGGAGGGAGAGGGAGCCGATCTTCATGTTTTCAAACCTGAGTTCGACTGGATATTTCAGGTCGATGTATGACTCTAGAACAACACGGTCAGCTCCCTCTCCCTCCGGGAGCGGGCTGGGGTGAGGGGAAAATCCACCAGCCGTCGCAAAAGCCCGAGCTTCCTGATACCTATTACCCTCATAGCTGGAGTCCACTCGGCCAACCCCCTAGAATCGCCCCCACGATTAAAGGAGACGACTTCATGCTGATGGTGATTTCCCCCGCCAAGACCCTCGATTACGAAACACCGCCGGCGACCCAGCGCTTTACCCAGCCGCAATACCTCGATCACTCTCAGGAGCTGATCCAGCAGCTGCGCGAACTGAGCCCGGCACAGATCAGCGAACTGATGCACGTGTCCGACAAGATCGGCGGCCTGAATGCCGCGCGTTTCGGTAGCTGGACGCCCGCCTTCACCCCGGAAAACGCCAAGCAGGCGCTGCTCGCGTTCAAGGGCGACGTGTACACCGGCCTCGACGCGCAATCGTTCAGCGAAGCTCAGTTCGACTATGCGCAAAAGCACTTGCGCATGCTCTCCGGTCTCTATGGCCTGCTGCGTCCGCTGGACCTGATGCAACCGTATCGTCTGGAAATGGGCACCAAACTGGCCAACGCCCGTGGCAAGGATCTGTACGCGTTCTGGGGCACCCGCATCAGCGAATGGCTCAACGAAGCGCTGGCCGATCAGGGCGACGATGTGCTGCTGAACCTGGCCTCCAACGAGTACTTTTCGGCGGTCAAACGCAGCGCCCTGAACGCGCGGATCATCAACACCGATTTCAAGGACCTGAAGAACGGCCAGTACAAGATCATCAGCTTCTACGCGAAGAAGGCCCGCGGCCTGATGAGCCGTTTCGTGATTCAGGAAAAAATCAACGATCCTGCCCTGCTCAAGCAGTTCGATGTGCAGGGTTATCGCTACAGCGCCGAGCAATCGAAACCGGACAATCTGGTGTTTCTGCGCGACCACGCCCCGGAATAAAGCATGCCCATTGCACGACTCTTTCTATAAAGAGTCGTGCAGCTCGCACGACGTCAAAAATCCCTCGCAACATTTCGCCGTTTTATTGGCGCCATAAAATCGTCCTGCCCAATTCTAATTTTAGTTTCACTCGACAGCCGCACTTTTTTTCAGTAGTGGCACGTAAATTTTTTTACGGTAGTGGCACAAAACTATCTAGCTCGATTACGCACCGATTAACAAAGGCCCAAATCGAAAGTGCTATCAAATTGAGACCAGTGCCATCTTTGGCAATATTTCAAAAAATTTCAGATTTCGCGATGAGCGGGTAGGAACTATGTCCAAATGCATAGCTCATACCACCGGTAACGATTCTCGCCGAGTTTGTACGAGATAACTTACGCAGAGCGGAGAACCATGTAACCAAGTTGTCACAGCAACTTGCCTAGATGGTTCACTCATCTGATCAACTAACGATGGATAGGTGATACGCACCATAAACATCCTCTACAAGGCCAAGGCTGCGCCCCTGTAATTGTGCTCGCCTGAGCACCCAACCGCTTGATCTACGGGCCTTTCGTCCGACATCAGGTGGACTGAACACATGCACAAGCGTCTTCCAGCAAGAAGATCCGCTGCATAACAGGGCAAGTCATAACAACTAAGGCCTAGTTGCGCACATCTTGAGTGCACTTATTTAGACACTCGGAACTTAGTATGCCTGCACACGGCATTGTGGCGCCTGTATGCCGCACTTTCGAGTGCACTATGACCGCTGAACACCATTAACTCCGGCCATCTAATGGCTTGATAAAACACAGAGGTAATTGCGATGCGCATCAGCATATTTGGTTTGGGTTACGTTGGCGCAGTGTGTGCCGGTTGCCTGTCTGCACGGGGCCATGACGTGGTTGGCGTCGATGTTGCCAAAGACAAGATCGACATGATCAACGCCGGCAAGTCGCCGATTGTTGAACCGGGTCTGGGCGAACTTCTGGCTCAGGGTATCGAGACCGGTCGTCTGCGCGGTACGACCAACTTCGCCGAGGCGATTCGTGACACCGACCTGTCGATGATCTGCGTCGGTACGCCGAGCAAGAAGAATGGCGACCTGGAACTGAACTACATCGAGGCAGTGTGCCGCGAGATCGGTTTCGTGCTGCGTGAAAAATCCACCCGCCACACCATCGTAGTGCGCAGCACCGTGCTGCCGGGCACCGTTGCCAACGTGGTGATCCCGATCCTCGAAGACTGCTCGGGCAAGAAGGCCGGTGTCGATTTCGGCGTCGCAGTCAACCCGGAATTCCTGCGTGAATCCACCGCGATCAAGGACTACGACCTGCCACCGATGACCGTCATCGGCGAGTTCGACAAAGCCTCGGGTGACGTTCTGCAATCGCTGTACGAAGAACTCGACGCGCCGATCATCCGCAAGGACATCGCGGTCGCCGAGATGATCAAGTACACCTGCAACGTCTGGCACGCGACCAAAGTGACCTTCGCCAACGAGATCGGCAACATCGCCAAAGCGGTCGGCGTCGATGGCCGTGAAGTGATGGACGTGGTCTGCCAGGACAAGACCCTCAACCTGTCCCAGTACTACATGCGTCCGGGCTTCGCCTTCGGTGGTTCGTGCCTGCCCAAAGACGTGCGCGCCCTGACCTACCGCGCAGGTTCGCTGGACGTCGAAGCGCCGCTGCTCAACTCGCTGATGCGCAGTAACGAATCGCAAGTGCAGAACGCCTTCGACATCGTTGAAAGCCACGACAAACGCAAAGTCGCCCTGCTCGGTCTGAGCTTCAAGGCCGGTACCGATGACCTGCGCGAAAGTCCGCTGGTGGAACTGGCCGAAATGCTGATCGGCAAGGGCTACGACCTGAGCATCTACGACAGCAACGTCGAGTACGCCCGTGTTCACGGCGCGAACAAGGACTACATCGAGTCGAAGATCCCGCACGTGTCGTCCCTGCTCAACTCGGACTTCGATTCGGTGATCGACAACTCCGACGTGATCATCCTCGGCAACCGCGACGAGAAATTCCGCTCGCTGGCCCAGGAAGCACCGCAAGGCAAACAGGTCATCGACCTGGTCGGCTTCATGGCCAAAGCCACCAATCCGGGTACTCGCACTGAAGGTATCTGCTGGTAAGTCAGCCTTCCGGCCGGGGGGTTTGAACCCTCGGCCGGTTCTTCGCCTGCCTTAACCCCATCGGGCCACCCGACAGGCTCGCCCGAGATAGAGACGGATGCAGATTATGCACAGGCTAAAGCACGGCCTACTTCAGGCCGCCGGTTGGCTGTTTTACCTCAGTTTGTTGTTGGGCCTGGCCTTGATGCTGCCCACGTCCACGTTCGACTCCGAGTCGAAGGACTTTATTTTCCTGATTGGCGCCGTGGGTATCTGGCGCTACTCGATGGGTGCAACGCACTTTGTGCGCGGCATGATTTTTCTCTACATCGTTTACCCGCACCTGCGCCGCAAAGTGCGCAAGCTGGGTAAGGCGGCGGATCCGTCGCATGTGTTTCTGATGGTCACCAGTTTCCGTATCGACGCGCTGACCACCGCGCAGGTCTACAGCTCGGTGATCCGCGAAGCCATCGACTGCGACCTGCCGACCACCGTGGTCTGCTCGATCGTCGAAATGTCCGATGAGCTGCTGGTGAAAGCGCTGTGGGCGCGGATGAATCCGCCAGACCGCGTGAAGCTCGACTTCGTGCGCATTCCTGGCACCGGCAAGCGCGATGGCCTGGCCTACGGTTTCCGCGCGATCTCCCGTCACCTGCCAGACGACCGCGCTGTAGTGGCCGTGATCGACGGCGACACCGTGCTCGGCGAAGGCACCGTGCGCAAGACCGTGCCGTGGTTCCAGCTGTTCGGCAACGTCGGCGGCCTGACCACCAACGAGTTCTGCGAAGTGCGCGGCGGCTACATCATGAGCGAATGGCACAAGCTGCGTTTCGCCCAGCGTCACATCAACATGTGCTCGATGGCCCTGTCCAAGCGCGTGCTGACCATGACCGGGCGCATGTCGGTATTCCGCGCCACCGTGGTGACCGATCCGGAATTCATCGCCGACGTCGAAAGCGACTCGCTGCAACACTGGCGCCTGGGCCGTTTCAAGTTTCTCACCGGCGACGACAAGTCGAGCTGGTTCAGCCTGATGCGCCTGGGTTACGACACCTTTTACGTGCCGGACGCCGCGATCAACACCGTTGAGCATCCGCCGGAAAAAAGCTTCATCAAGGCCAGCCGCAAGCTGATGTTCCGCTGGTACGGCAACAACCTGCGCCAGAACTCGCGAGCACTGGGCCTGGGTGTGAAACGCCTCGGCGCCTTCACCTCGGTGGTGCTGTTCGATCAGCGCGTATCGATGTGGACGTCGTTGCTGGGCCTGACCGTGGCGATCATCGCCAGCTTCAAGTACGGCGGCGCGTTCATCCTCGCCTACCTGCTGTGGATCGGTATCACCCGCCTGATTCTGACCCTGCTGCTGTCGTGCTCCGGTCACCGGATCGGCCCGGCCTATCCCGTGATTCTGTATTACAACCAGATCGTCGGTGCGCTGGTGAAGATCTACGTGTTCTTCCGCCTCGACCAGCAATCCTGGACGCGCCAACCCACTTCCCTGACCCGTGATCTCGCCAGCTTTCAACGTTGGTTCAACACCTGGTCGTCTCGGACCATGACCTTCTCCGCCGGCAGCATTTTCGTCGCCGTGCTGCTGATGATGGTCTGACCTGCCCCTATTGAATTAACAAGGAAATCGCCCCCATGAATACCGCCGTCAACGCCAACGTAGTGCATGAATCCGAAGCCCAGCGTCAGCACGCCCGAGTGAAAATCCCGGCCAAACTGCGTTTCTTCGGCCCCGACCGGACGCCGGTCGAAGCGCGGGTCCTCGACCTGTCCGCCGGTGGTCTGGCGTTCAACGCCGGGCAACTGCCGCTGACCCTCGGCGAGGTGTACAAGGCACGCCTGCAATTCGTCATCGACAACCTCGGTCTGGCCATGGACGTCGAACTTCAAGTGCGCTCCTACGATCGCCAGAGCGGCCGCGCCGGTTGCCAGTTCCAGAACCTGGAACCGCAGGATATTTCCACGCTGCGCCACCTGATCACTTCGCACCTGGCCGGCGACATCGTCAGCATGGGTGAAGTGCTGGCGACCCTGCAGCGCGACAACTTCACCAAGGCGCGCAAGGTCAAGGACGGCGGCAGCGGCATGACCCCGTTCGGGCGTCTGAAAGCCGTGACTTTCAGCGCCGGCATTTTCGCCATCGGTCTGGTCGCGTTCGGTTTCGTCTTCAAGTCGGTGTACGGCATGTACTTCGTCAGCCACGCGCAAGCAGGTCTGGTCAGCGTGCCGGGGATGAACATCACCATGCCGCGTGACGGCACCGTGCAGAGCCTGGTCAAGTCTGACGGCGTGGCCGCCAAAGGCGCCCCGCTGGCGACCTTCAGCACCAGCATGCTCGACGTGCTCAAGGGCCATCTGGACGAAGACCAGTTGCAACCGGCCAAGGTTGAAGAACTGTTCGGCAAGCAAATGACCGGCACCCTGACCTCGCCGTGCGATTGCACCGTGGCCCAGCAACTGGTGGCTGACGGTCAGTACGCGAGCAAGGGCGACGTGATCTTCACTCTGGTACCGCGCAATACACAGGCCACCGTCGATGCACGCTTCTCCTATCGCCAGTTCGGCGACGTGCGTCCGGGGACGCCAGTGAGCTTCCAGATCGCCGGCGAAGACCAGACCCGCACCGGCAAGATCGTCAGCAGCACCAGCCTGAAAAGCGCCGACCTATCCTCCGACATCCGCGTGCAGATCCAGCCGGACGAACCGCTGGACAGCAGCTTCGCCGGCCGCCCGGTGGAAGTGAACAGCGACCGTGGCCCGAACCTGAACTGGCTGATCGACAAAGCCATGGCTGCCGGTCTTTAAGTCGAGGACATGCCTGTGACGATTCCTACTCTTTTGAACACGCCGCAGCCCTTGTGGGAGCGGGCTTGCTCGCGAATGCGGTTCAACATTCAAAATCAGTTTGGGCTGACACACCGCCTTCGCGAGCAAGCCCGCTCCCACATGGGTCCGCTGTGTGCAGTCGCACTGGCGGTAAGTCTGGCCGGTTGCGCCGGCCTGCCCGACCAACGCCTGGCCAACGAAGCGTTCAAGCGTGGCGACACCGCCACCGCCGCGCAGAACTACCGCGCACTGGCAGACCTGGGCTACAGCGAGGCGCAAGTCGGTCTCGCCGATATCCAGGTCGACAGCCGCGACCCCGAGCAGATCAAACAGGCCGAGGCGACTTACCGTGCCGCCGCCGACGTGTCGCCACGGGCTCAGGCCCGTCTCGGGCGCCTGCTGGTAGCCAAGCCGGGTTCCACCGAAGCCGAGCACCACGAAGCCGAAAGCCTGTTGAAAAAAGCCGCCGCCAATGGCGAAGGCAACACGTTGATCCCGCTGGCGATGCTGTACCTGCAATACCCGCACAGCTTCCCGAACATCAACGCTCAGCAGCAGATCGATCAGTGGCGCAAATCCGGTTACCCGGAAGCCGGTCTGGCGCAGGTGCTGCTGTATCGCACCCAAGGCACTTACGACCAGCATCTGGATGACGTGGAAAAGATCTGCAAGGCCGCGCTCAACACCACCGACATCTGCTACGTCGAACTGGCCACGGTCTATCAGAAACGCGCCCAGCCGGAGCAACAGGCCGAGCTGATCAAGCAGATGCAGGCCGGTTACAGCCGTGGCACGGTCAGCGCGCAGCGCGTCGATTCGGTGGCCCGCGTGCTGGCCGATTCGACCCTGGGCAAGACCGACGAGAAGACCGCGCAGTCGCTGCTCGAACCGGTCGCACCGGGCTACCCGGCATCGTGGGTGACCCTCGCGCAACTGCTCTACGACTTCCCGGAACTGGGCGACGTCGATCAGATGATGAAGTACCTGGACAACGGCCGCGCCGCCGACCAGCCGCGCGCCGAACTGTTGCTGGGCAAGCTCTACTACGAAGGCAAACTGGTGCCGGCCGACGCGAAAGTCGCCGAAGAACACTTCCAGAAAGCCGTCGGCCGCGAAGTCGCCGCCGACTATTACCTCGGCCAGATCTATCGCCGTGGTTACCTGGGCAAGGTCTACCCGCAGAAGGCCCTCGACCACCTGCTGACCGCTGCGCGCAATGGCCAGAACAGCGCCGATTTCGCCATCGCCCAACTGTTTTCCCAAGGCAAGGGCACCAAGCCCGACCCGCTCAACGCCTACGTATTCAGCCAATTGGCCAAGGCGCAGAACACCCCGCAAGCCGATGAACTGGCGACCACCCTGGCAGCACAATTGCCGCCCGAGCGTCTGGCCGAAGCCCAGCGCCTGCTGCAACAGGAACAGGCCAGCCGTGGCGCCCTGAACCAGAACACGCTGCAACTGCACGCCCTGCAAGAAGAAGACGGCGAGGAATCCCTATGAAGTTGAATCCCTTTGTGAAGGCCGGCATTGGCCTCACGTTCGCGCTGATCTGGTCTTGCCCGACACTGGCCGCGATCACTGAAACCAAGAACTTCGGTCTGGAAGTAAAAATCACCGGCCAGTCCGAAGACGACCGCGACCTCGGCACCGCCAGCGGTGGCGACGTCAACGGTGTGGGCCTCGACCTGCGTCCTTGGATCTACGGCGAAAGCGGCGCGTGGAGTGCCTACGCCATGGGTCAGGCCGTGACCTCGACCGACATCATCGAGACCGACACCTTGCAGCAGTCGGACGGTGAGCAAACCACCGACAACAGCGACCGCAAAACCAAGAAAAACTACTTGGCGATGCGCGAGTTCTGGGTCGGCTACAGCGGCCTGACGCCGTACCCCGGCGAGATGCTCAAGCTCGGTCGCCAGCGCCTGCGCAATGACGACGGGCAATGGCGCGACACCAACATCGAAGCGCTGAACTGGACCTTCGACACCACCCTGTTGCGCGCCAACGTCGGTGTCGCCGAACGCTTCAGCGAATACCGCACCGACCTCAAAGAGCTCGCGCCGAAAGACAAGGATCGCCTGCACGCCTACGCCGATGCCGCCTACCAGTGGACGCCGGGTAACTGGGTCGGCATTCGCGGTCATCACACCCACGACAACGGCAAGCTCGATTACGCCGAACCGGGCGTGCCCCGCGACACCCTCGACAAAACCCAGAACGGCGACATCAGCTGGCTCGGTCTGACCGCCGACAGCGACGCCTACAACTGGCGCAACACCAACACCGTCAACTACTGGGGCAGCATCACCGGCATGAGCGGCGACCTTGATTCGGTCAACCCGCTGAACGCCGATGGCAGCCGTCCGGCCCAAGCCAAGCGCAGTGATGACATCAACGGCTGGGCCACCGACCTGGGCGTGCGTCTGCGCCTTGATCCGCAGTGGCAGGTCGGTGCGGCCTACGCCCGCGCCAGCGCCGATTACCAGCAGAACGGTCTGGAGAGCAACCGCTCCAACTACACCGGTACCCGCTCGCGCGTGCACCGTTTCGGCGAAGCGTTCCGTGGCGAAATGAACAACATGCAGACTGCCACCCTGTTCGGTTCGTGGATGCTCAACGACCAGTACGACGCCAGCGTGATCTACCACAAGTTCTGGCGCGTGGACGGCAACAAGCCGGTGGGCAGCAACGGCATCAACGCCGTGGAAAACAACACCGACGACGTCACTGGCGCGATCCTCTCCAGCACCTCGCTGCCGCTGCAGGATGGCAACAAGGACCTGGGCCAGGAAATGGATCTGGTGGTGACCAAGTACTTCAAGCAAGGCCTGTTGCCGGCGGCGTTGAGCCAGTCGATCGACGAACCGTCGGCGCTGGTGCGTTTCCGTGGCGGCGTGTTCAAGCCGGGTGATGCCTATGGCAGCCAGGTCGATTCGTACATGCACCGCGCGTTCATCGACGTGATCTGGCGCTTCTGATGCAAACCGCCAAGGGAGTGCCCGACATGCACCATGCAAGGAAAGGCTCGCTCAGCCTGTTGGCCGGCGCCATGCTGCTGGCCTCCGCTGGCGCGTTCGCCACGGTGGAACCGGCCAAGCCTGTGACCACCGCCAAAGAGCTGCAACAAGCCAAGACCTACACCGTCAGCAGCGCGCCGACCGAGGCGCTGGAACTGGCCAAGCCGAAACTGCCCGACCTGTCCGGCTTCACCGCCGAGGCCGCTGCCGCGAAGATCAATCGCAGCAAACCGGGCAAGATCAGCGTGCGCCGGATGATGCAGGAAGACGCGCTGAAGGACTTCATCGGCGGCGACAACAAGATGGCCGAATGGGTGGTGCGTCAGCACGGCATCCCGCAGGCGATCTTCGTCGACGACGGTTACCTGAACCTCAAGGATCTGGCGCAGAAGCTGCCCAAGCAGTACTTCAGCGAGACCTCGCCGGGCGTGTACCTGGCGAAGCTGCCAATCGTGGTAGGCCGTAAAGGCATCCTCGAAATCGACGGCCAGACCCAGGAGTTGCGTCTGTCGCAAGAGGCCGGCTCGTTCCTGGTCAACGACGGTCAGCTGTTCGTGCGTGACACCAAAGTCACCGGCTGGCGCGAGAAGGACAACGGCCCGGCCACCTTCCGTTCGCCGAAGGAATTCCGGCCGTTTCTGCTGGCCTGGGGCGGCACCGAGACCTACATCGTCAACAGCAAGATGGCCAGTTTCGGCTACGCCAACAGTAAGTCGTACGGGGTGAGTATTTCCCAGTACACGCCGAACATGGCCAAGGTGCTCAAGCGCCCTGAACCGACCGGCTGGATCGTCGGCTCCGAGTTCTCCGACATGTGGTACGGCTTCTACTGCTACGAGACCCGCGACTTCGTGGTCAAGGGCAACACCTACAAGGACAACATCGTCTACGGCATCGACCCGCACGACCGTTCCCACGGTCTGATCATTGCCGAGAACACCGTCCACGGTACGAAGAAGAAGCACGGCATCATCATTTCCCGAGAAGTGAACGACAGCTTCATCTTCAACAACAAGAGCTACGACAACCACCTCTCGGGCCTGGTGATCGACCGTAACAGCGTCAACAACATCATCGCCTACAACGAGATCTACAAGAACCACACCGACGGCATCACCCTCTACGAGTCCGCCGACAACCTGCTGTGGGGCAACAAGGTCATCAGCAACAAGCGCCACGGCATCCGCATTCGTAACAGCGTGAACATCCGCCTCTACGAAAACGTCGCCATGGCCAACGGTCTGACCGGCGTCTACGGCCACATCAAGGACCTGACCGACACCGACCGTGACATCAAGCTCGACCCGTTCGATGCGCAAGTCTCGCTGATCGTGGTCGGCGGTGAACTGGCGGCCAACGGCAGCGGGCCGATGGCCATCGACTCGCCGTTGAGCGTCGAGCTGTATCGCGTATCGATGCTGGCGCCGACCAAATCCAGCGGCATCAGCTTCAACGGCATCCTTGGCGAGCGCCAGGATGAAATTCTCGACCTGCTGGTGCGCCAGCAGAAAGCCGTACTGATCGACCCTGTCGAACGCCAGACCGAAATGCGGGACTGAGGATAATTTTATGCACCCACACTTGATCAAATTACTCAGCCTGTCGGCCCTGACCGTGGGCATTATGGCGGCCAGCAATGCTGCCCGCGCCGATGACGCGGCGGGCGCCACCCCGCCAAAGTTCAGCGCCGAACCGTGCTGCAACCTGTGCCCGGCCGCCCATGACGCGAAGAACTACACCACGCGTTATCAGCAGAACTTCACCACCCTGGTGCAGGCGCAGGGCGACTGGCTGTTCCGTACCCAGGAAGATTTGCGCACCGAGTTCAACACCACCCCGGCCGGCTACAAACGCCTGCAACAGCTGCACGATGCGTTCAAGGCCAAAGGCGTCGAACTGGTGATCGTCTATCAGCCGACCCGTGGCCTGGTGAACCGCAACAAGCTCAACCCGCAGGAAAAAGCCGCGTTCGATTACGAGAAAGCGCTGGGCAACTACAAGACCATGCTCGGCCGTTTCGCGCAGATGGGTTACGTGGTGCCGGACCTCTCGCCGCTGACCAACGAATCGCTGCCGGACACCCTGCCCGCCCACGATTTCTACTTCCGCGGCGACCAGCACTGGACCCCATACGGTGCCCAGCGCACAGCGAAAATCGTCGCCGAGAAGGTCAAGCAGATCCCGGCCTTCGCCGACATTCCCAAGCGTGAATTCGAAACCAAACGCACCGGACGCATGGGCAAGACCGGCACCCTGCACAACATGGCCGGGCAACTGTGCGGCACCAGTTACGCGATCCAGTACATGGACCAGTTCACCACCGAGCCGAAAGGCGAGGCCGGTGACGGCGACCTGTTCGGTGATTCCGGCAACCCGCAAATCACCCTCGTGGGCACCTCGCACAGCGGCAAGAACTACAACTTCGCCGGCTTCCTCGAAGAGGCCATTGGCGCCGACATTCTCAACGTCGCCTTCCCCGGCGGTGGTCTCGAAGGTTCGATGCTGCAGTACCTCGGTAGCGACGAATTCCAGAAGACTCCGCCGAAGATTCTGATCTGGGAATTCTCGCCGCTGTACCGCCTCGACCAGGAAACCATCTATCGCCAGATGATGTCTCTTCTCGACAACGGTTGCGAAGGCAAAGACGCGCAAATGTCCGCCAGCACCACGCTCAAGCCTGGCGGCAAACAGGAACTGCTGGTCAACAGCAAAAACCTGAACCTGCAGAACAGCAGCCATCAGGTCGACATCCGCTTCGCCGACCCCTCGGTGAAAACCCTGCAAGCCACCCTCTGGTACATGAACGGTCGCCACGAGGACATCAAGATCGAGAAACCGGAAACCTCCGACACCGACGGTCGTTTCGCCTTTGAGCTGCGCACGGACGAAGACTGGGCCTCGCAAAATCTGCTGGCTGTCGAAGTCCAGGGCCCGGAAGCGGGTACCGCGCCGCAAAAAGTCGAAGCGAAAATCTGCAAACGCAACGTATTCCCGGGCGCTGGGCCACAAACCGCTCAGCTCGGGCAATGAGGTCTGCTATGCGAAATCGAACGATCAAACACTTGCTTGCGCCATCCCTGCTGACCCTGGCGATGTTCGCCGGGGCCACTCAGGCCGCCGCGCCACTGCGTCCGCCGCAGGGCTACTTTGCTCCTGTGGATAAATTCAAGAGCGGCGACAACAGCGAAGGCTGCGATGCGATGCCCGCGCCGTACACCGGGCCGCTGCAATTTCGCAGCAAGTACGAAGGCTCGGACAAGGCCCGCGCGACCCTGAACGTGCAGTCGGAAAAAGCCTTCCGCGACACCACCAAGGACATCACCACGCTGGAGCGCGGCACCGCCAAACGAGTGATGCAGTTCATGCGCGACGGTCGTCCGGAGCAGCTCGACTGCACGCTGAACTGGCTGACCGCGTGGGCCAAGGCCGATGCGTTGATGTCGAAAGACTTCAACCACACCGGCAAATCGATGCGCAAATGGGCGCTGGGCAGCATGGCCTCTTCGTACATTCGCCTGAAGTTCTCCGACTCGCATCCGTTGGCCACGCATCAGCAAGAAGCGCAGCAGATCGAGGCGTGGTTCAGCAAGATGGCCGATCAGGTGGTCAGCGACTGGGACAACCTGCCGCTGGAAAAAACCAACAACCACTCGTACTGGGCCGCGTGGTCGGTGATGGCGACCTCGATCGCCACCAACCGTCGCGACCTGTTTGATTGGGCGGTGAAGGAATACAAGGTCGGGGTCAATCAAATCGACGCCGACGGCTTCCTGCCCAACGAACTCAAGCGCCAGCAACGCGCCCTCGCCTATCACAACTACGCCCTGCCGCCACTGGCGATGATCGCCAGTTTCGCCCAGGTCAACGGTGTCGATCTGCGTCAGGAAAACAACAGCGCGCTCAAGCGTCTGGGTGACCGGGTGCTGGCCGGGGTAAAAGACCCGGATCAGTTCGAGAAGAAGAACGGCAAAGAGCAGGACATGACCGACCTGAAAGAGGACATGAAATTCGCCTGGCTCGAACCGTTCTGCACCCTCTACACCTGCCCGGCGGATGTGATCGAGAAGAAGCACGGCATGCAGCCGTTCAAGACCTTCCGCCTCGGCGGCGACCTGACCAAGGTCTACGACCCGTCCCACGAGAAGGGCTAAAAGCCCCTCACCCTAACCCTCTCCCGGAGGGAGAGGGGACTGACCGAGGTGTTTTTGAGAAATCCGCCGACCTGATACATCCAGTCGATCTCAGGTGTTGAAAAACAATCGAGATCAGGCTGCACAGAAATACCGAGTCGATCTCGATATTGGCAGCGCCAGAGATCAGGCTCCCTCTCCCTCCGGGAGAGGGCGGGGGTGAGGGAAAGATTTCAAGTCCCTCCGCAACCCTGAAAGAAACACGCATCACCCCTCCAATAGCACGGGGGGTTTGGGGGGGCTTTGGCCCTTGACTGTTGGTTCAAACATGGAGAGATCGGGATGGTATTTTCATCCAACGTGTTCCTGTTTCTGTTCTTGCCGATCTTTCTCGGCTTGTACTACCTGAGCGGGCAACGCTATCGCAACCTGTTGCTGCTGATCGCCAGCTACGTGTTCTACGCGTGGTGGCGGGTGGACTTCCTGGCGCTGTTCGCCGGCGTCACCCTGTGGAATTACTGGATCGGCCTGAAAGTCGGTGCTGCCGGCGTGCGTACCAAACCGGCACAGCGCTGGCTGCTGCTCGGCGTCGCGGTCGACCTGTGCATCCTCGGCTACTTCAAATACGCCAATTTCGGCGTGGACAGCATCAACGCGATCATGAGCTCGTTCGGTCTGGAGCCGTTCATCCTGACCCACGTGCTGCTGCCGATCGGTATCTCGTTCTACATCTTCGAGTCGATCAGCTACATCATCGACGTGTATCGCGGCGACACCCCGGCCACGCGCAACCTGATCGACTTCGCGGCGTTCGTGGCGATTTTCCCGCACCTGATTGCCGGCCCGGTTCTGCGTTTCCGCGACCTCGCCGACCAGTTCAACAACCGCACCCACACCCTCGACAAGTTCTCCGAGGGCTGCACGCGGTTCATGCAGGGTTTCATCAAGAAGGTCTTCATCGCTGACACCCTCGCGGTGGTCGCCGACCACTGCTTCGCCCTGCAAAACCCGACCACCGGGGATGCCTGGCTTGGCGCACTGGCGTACACCGCGCAGCTGTATTTCGACTTCTCCGGTTACAGCGACATGGCCATCGGTCTGGGCCTGATGATGGGTTTCCGCTTCATGGAAAACTTCAAGCAGCCTTACATCAGCCAGTCGATCACCGAGTTCTGGCGCCGCTGGCACATCAGCCTGTCGACCTGGCTGCGTGACTACCTGTACATCACCCTCGGCGGTAACCGTAAAGGCACGCTGATGACCTATCGCAACCTGTTCCTGACCATGCTGCTGGGTGGTCTGTGGCACGGCGCGAACATCACTTACATCGTCTGGGGCGCCTGGCACGGCATGTGGCTGGCGATCGAAAAAATGCTCGGCATCAACACCTCGCCGCGCAGCCTGAACCCGATCCGCTGGGCGCTGACCTTCCTGCTGGTGGTGATGGGCTGGGTGATCTTCCGTGCCGAAAACCTGCACGTCGCCGGGCGCATGTACGGCGCGATGTTCAGCTTCAGCGACTGGTCGCTGTCGGAACTCAACCGCGCCAGCCTCACCGGTCTGCAAGTGGCGACCCTGGTGGTGGCGTACGCAACCCTGGCGTTCTTCGGCCTGCGTGATCTGTACACCAACCAGCCTCCGGTGAAGAGCAAACCTGAAGTCAACGTCGAAGCCAACGGCCCTGCCACCGCGACCCCGGGCATGATCAAAGCCGCGCCTGGCGAAAACCCGGCGAGCATCCACGAGCCTGGCTACACCGTCGGCGTCGAAGCCCAGGTGCAACCGGCCTACTGGACGGCGGACTGGTCGCGCTACGTGATGCGCGGGCTGATCCTGCTGCTGTTCATCGCCTCGATTCTCAAACTCTCGGCGCAAAGCTTCTCGCCGTTCCTTTATTTCCAGTTCTGAGGGATCTGACATGACCCGCTCATTACGCATCTTCTACATCGCGCTGTTTCTGGTGACCCTGCTGGTGCTCGGTCTGTGGTCGGTGCGCAGCTTCTTCGGCTTCAGCACCAACGCCGATGCGACCGTGCTTAACGGTCGCTGGACCAAAGCCGTGGAAACCCACTACGACGATCAGTTTCCGATCAAGCGTCTGGGCACCAACCTCTGGGCGGCGCTGGATTTCAAACTGTTCAACGAAGGTCGTCCAGGCGTAGTGCTCGGTCGCGATCAGTGGCTGTACAGCGACGAGGAATTCAACCCGATCGTCAACGAAGAGCTGAACCTGCAAGGCAACTACGCGCTGGTCGAAGGCGTGCGCCAGACTCTGAAAGAGAAAGGCGTGAAACTGGTGATGGCGATCGTGCCGGCCAAGGTGCGCCTGTACCCGGAACACCTGGGTGAAGTGAAGCCGGCGAGCATCCACGCCAACCTCTATCAGGACTTCCACGCCCGTGTCGCGGCAGACAAGATCCTCGCCCCGGATCTGCTCGGCCCGCTGCAACAGGCCAAGCAGAACGGTCAGCAAGTGTTCCTGCGCACCGACACCCACTGGACCCCGGAAGGCGCTGAAGTCGCCGCCAACACCCTGGCGAAAACCATCGCCGACAAGTTCCCGCTCAGCGGCGAGCCGCAGCGCTTTGTCACCACGCCAGCGGAAAAGGTCACGCACAAGGGCGACCTGCGTCTGTTCCTGCCGCTGGATCCGCTGTTCGAAAACCTGATGCCGGCACAAGAGCCGCTGCAGAAGCGCAACACCGTGGCCGCCGAGCAGCCTGCCGGTGACGACGCGCTGTTCGCCAGCAGCGAAGTACCGGTCGCGCTGATCGGTACCAGCTACAGCGCCAACCCCAACTGGAACTTCGTCGGTGCGCTGAAACAAGCGCTGCACAGTGACGTGGTCAATTACGCCGAAGACGGCCACGGCCCGATCCTGCCGATGCTCAGCTACCTGAAAAGCGATGACTTCAAGAACAGCCCGCCACAGGTGCTGATCTGGGAGTTTCCTGAACGATATCTGCCTGTGAACAACGAAATCGGCGACGCCGACCCACAGTGGGTCGCAGAGCTCAAACAAGCCGGTGCTCGCCAACAAAACGTAGCCATCAACTCCAAATCCGAGACGCCCGATCGGGCGCAAAACTGAAAGAGAGGTAACACCATGACTTTCACAACTACTCCTCGTCGTCTCGCAAAACGCTTCGCACTGGTTGCAGGCCTCAGCGTGCTTTCCGTCCAGGCTTTCGCCGGTGGCGACGCCGCGCTGTACGGCCCGACCGCACCGAAAGGTTCGACCTTCGTGCGGGTCTACAACGCCAGCAACGCCGAAGTCAGCGCCACCGTCGGCAGCACCAACCTGAGCGACGTTGCACCACTGGCCAGCAGCGACTTCAGCTTCATGCCGGGCGGTGACTACAGCGCCAAGGTCGGCAGCCAGACCCTGCCGGTCAAACTCGCCGGCGACCACTACTACACCCTGGTCAACAACGCGTCCGGCGCGCCGCAGCTGATCGAAGAGCCGCCGTTCAAGAACAAGCAGAAATCCCTGGTGCGCGTGCAGAACCTCAGCGACAAGCCGCTGACCCTGAAGACCGCCGACGGCAAGACCGACGTGGTGCCGAACGTGGCGGCCAAGGGCCGTGGCGAACGTGAAATCAACCCGGTGAAAGTCAGCCTGGCGCTGTACGAAGGCGACAAGAAAGTCGGCGACGTGAAACCGGTCGCCCTTGAGCGCGGTGAAGCAGCGGTGCTGTACGTCACCGGTTCCGGCAGCAGCCTGTCGCCAGTCTGGGTGAAACGCCCGGTGTCGACTCGCTAATCATTTTTCCTGACTGACCCCGTCCCCACTGTGGGAGGGGGCTTGCTCGCGAAAGCGGTCTGACATTCAACCGATATGTCGACTGATAAACCGCCTTCGGGAGCAAGCCCCCTCCCACCCTTGATCGGGTTGTCAGTTCGGATACGAGACAAAAACAAGAGTGAAACGACACAACGTTCGTGCCTCTAACCAATCGATTTTTATGGAGTAAACAATATGATTCCGGTGATCTTGTCAGGTGGTAGCGGTTCACGTCTTTGGCCGCTTTCGCGCAAGCAATTCCCTAAACAATTCCTCGCCCTGACCGGTGAACACACGCTGTTCCAGCAAACTCTGGAACGTCTGGTGTTCGAAGGCATGGACACGCCGATCGTGGTCTGCAACAAGGATCACCGCTTCATCGTCAACGAGCAGTTAGCCAACCGTAACCTCGAATGCCAGCGCATCCTGATGGAACCGTTCGGCCGCAACACAGCACCAGCGGTAGCGCTGACTGCGATGATGCTG
Source organism: Pseudomonas sp. G3-19 (assembly GCF_054855875.1). NCBI lineage: Bacteria > Pseudomonadati > Pseudomonadota > Gammaproteobacteria > Pseudomonadales > Pseudomonadaceae > Pseudomonas > Pseudomonas sp. G3-19. Next base: position 5,323,913 of record NZ_JBMPIQ010000003.1, on the reverse strand, counting down.
GTCAACGAAGGCCGTGACGAACTGATGCTGGTGCTGCCGGCCGACCACGTGCTGGAAGACCAGAAAGCCCTGCAACGCGCCCTCGCCCTGGCCACCGTCGCCGCCGAAAACGGCGAGATGGTGCTGTTCGGCGTGCCGGCGACCAAACCGGAAACCGGCTATGGCTACATCAAATCCACCGGCGACTCGCTGCTGCCCGAGGGCGTCAGCCGCGTCTCGCACTTCGTCGAGAAACCCGACGTCAAACGTGCCACCGAGTACGTTGAATCCGGCGGCTACTACTGGAACAGCGGCATGTTCCTGTTCCGCGCCAGCCGCTTCCTCGAAGAGCTGAAAAAGCACGATCCGGACATCTACGACACCTGCCTGCTGACCCTCGAGCGCAGCCAGCAGGATGCCGACACCGTCACACTGGACGAAGCTACCTTCGCCTGCTGCCCGGACAACTCCATCGACTACTCGGTGATGGAAAAGACCCAGCGCGCCTGCGTGGTGCCGCTGACCGCTGGCTGGAGCGATGTCGGCTGCTGGTCGTCGCTGTGGGAAGTCAACGAAAAAGACGCCAACGGTAACGTCAGCAAAGGCGACGTGGTAATCCAGGACAGCAAGAACTGCATGATCCACGGCAACGGCAAACTGGTGTCGGTGATCGGGCTGGAAAACATCGTCGTGGTCGAAACCAAGGACGCGATGATGATCGCGCACAAGGATAAGGTTCAGGGCGTCAAGCAAATGGTAAACACCCTCAACGAGCAGGGCCGCAGCGAAACCCAGAACCACTGCGAGGTTTACCGTCCGTGGGGGTCCTACGACTCGGTGGACATGGGCGGGCGCTTCCAGGTCAAGCACATCTCGGTCAAACCGGGTGCGTGCCTGTCGCTGCAGATGCACCACCACCGCGCCGAACACTGGATCGTGGTCAGCGGCACTGCTGAAGTGACCTGCGACGAGAACGTCTTTCTGCTCACTGAAAACCAGTCGACCTACATCCCGATCGCCTCGGTGCACCGCCTGCGCAACCCGGGCAAGATCCCGCTGGAAATCATCGAAGTGCAATCGGGCAGCTATCTCGGTGAAGACGATATCGAACGCTTCGAAGATATCTACGGTCGCTCCACCCCGATCGAACGTGGCGTGTCGGTGAAAACCATCGCGCAGTGATCACCCGGCAATGAGAAGCCCCCGTCCAGCCCGCTGCGTCCCCTATCCGCAGTGGGTTGGGCGGGGGCTTTTTTTCAACTCAACGAATGTTGTCGAGTCAGCCTTGGCCGGGAATATCCCCCCAGCGATTGCTGCCTTCCCGCGTAAGGAGCCGGTGCGAGCAGTCCGATAAAGTCCTGGGTCCGCTGGAGGCTCTGCAGCGTACTGGACGTTTGCATCGACAAGTCGGAGACCGCTTCGAAAAGCCCCGGATCCGCGCTGCCGGTGGTTGCCAGCTCGGTAAGGATGGCCTGCGTCCTGAACTCGACCATGTCGATGTTTGCCGAAAGATGTTCATGAGTGTTGCTTAACGCCTCAGCATTCAGTCCCTGCGCTGCATGGATGAATTCCCGCCCCGTCTGGAACAGCCCCCGAGTTTCTGGTCCCAGTTTTTCAGAGACTGCCTCGATCACTTTGCCCTCGACCTTGGCGCGCGCCATTTCGGTCAATCGTGATCGACCGTCGGCTGTGCGCGGATCATGCGCTGCCAATTGCAGTTTCACTGTGGCAAGACTCAGCTTCTTTTTCGGCTCGACGCTTTCAACCAGAGCCTTGGGATTCAATTCGCTGCCCTTGAAATGGATGGGTCGGTTCAACTGATAGGTGTCCACCACCTTGTCGATGGCTGCACCCGCCAACTTATCGCCGACCTTCGTGCCAATCTTGCCCCCAAGCGAACCGGCTACCGGTCCGAACACGGTGCCCATTGCAGTGCCAATCGTGCCCCCTGCGGCTTGAGCGCCTGCGCTGAACATGCTGCTGGCCAGTTGCGTGCCGACGCGCCTGACCAGGGCCTGAAACCGGTGTCGCGCCTGAGTGTGGTTGAGCAATGAGTTTCTGACGTCCGCTGCCGCCGAGGTCATCGTGCTCATTAATGCCTGCTGCTTTTGCACACTGTCAGCCAACTCAGATGTGGCGGTCTTCCCGCCCCCATCGGTGTCGACATGGTTCATGGGCGAGTTACCCACCATCTGATACAGGTTCGGCCCGTCGATAAAGCCTTTCGGGTCAGGATTCAACCAGCGCTGCAACCACGGCATGTAATAGCGATAGCCATAATAATAGAGACCTGTTGCATCGCGCTCCTTGCCCGAATAACGCAGGGTTTTGTAACTGGCCTCGGTGTCCTTGCTCCACGCCGTTTCACCGAACGGGAAGAATGTTTCTTGACTGATGAGCCGGGCATCCTCGCCCAGTTCCAGGCAGGTCGATCCGAGATGATCCGTCAGCGTGTACCGATAATGGTCATTGGAACCGGTGGGCGGAGCACTTTCCCAGTGCAGCACGTGTACACGGCTGATGTGGCCCTCGACGCAGATCACTTGCAATTGCTCACCGGTGGCCGTGTCGGTGCGTAGCTCCAGTCCAGGCAAATAGCGCACCTGGGCCGTGACGCCGCGGGCATTCGTCTGGAGTGAGCGAATCTTGCGCACACGTTGGCCGGCACCGTCGTAGCAATAGTGTTCACGGTCATTGGGGCCGCTGGCACGTTCGACCGGCGTGACCGATTGCAACTGATTACGCAGATTCCACGTCAATGAACTCCCCGCGTACAGCGCTCGCAAATTGCCACGGGGATCGAACGCCGCGGCAATCTCCTCTTCCGTCGGTGGCACGCCATTACGGTAAGGCAAACAGCGATTACTTGATCGCGCAGCTTTGAGCTCACGGCCATTGCGCACGCCAACATGCGTCAGCAGCAGCAGATTGCCGGATTCATCGTAGTCGAAGGTCTGTCGATAATTGCTCACTGCTACCGGATCGTCACGTCCGATGGACGCCGGACCTTGAGTAGCAGCACCTGCTTCCCAACCGGTGGCCACATGCAACTGGTAGAAGCTGTCATAGTCGAAACGACTGGCAGGATCGATACGCTGGTTGGCGAAATACCGGATCGGCAGTGCCTTGTCCTCGATGCTCAGCAAGTTGCCCATCGGGTCATAGTCGTAGATCAGATGTTGCAATACCTCGCCCCCTGCTTTCCTCGCATGGCGGGTTAGCAGAAGACCATCCTCGGGCTGATAGGTCAGCGTCGTCAGCACACCATTGCCCGCCAGTTCCTGAGTGACTTGCCCATCAGCGTTGTAACGAATGTCGCTCACCAGCGTTTGCGCTTTGGTCTGGTGCCGCAATTGCAGATGGCAGGCGCGCAACTGACCGTCCAGCGTCAACTCGCGATCCTGTCGATTATCACGTGCATCGATTTGTTCGAGTACCTGCCCCAGCGGCCCGAAGCGCCAGCGGGTCGTTGCACCGTCACCGGGCTCCAGCAAGCGCTGGCGGTCATCAACGTTTTGCGGCCAATCGGGGACGCTGGGGTCGAGGGTGAAGTGCCGCGTGCTTTCAATGCATTGCCCACTGATTGCAAAGCTTTGCGAGCACACACTACCCGCCGGATCATCGTGCCGAATCAACTGGCCCAGCTGATTCCGGGAGGGATCACCCGCGCCGGGCTGACCGTAAGTGAGACGTTCGACGCACCGCCTAGGCTCGGATGCGCCTTCTTCGAACACGGCAATCGGACGCAGCAACGGGTCGTGTTGCACCTCGCGCCAGGTTTCTCGACTGTCCCAGTCGTACAGCGTCTCGGCACCCAGCCCGTACAACGCCAGCTGCGTGCCGGCATCGACGCTGTCGGAACGCAGCGTTTGCCCGATCAACGAATAAAGGGTGCGCAGATTCGCTGGCGTCAGCGGCTCGGTCGTTTGCAGTGCCCACAGGCGCGGATCCCACTGTTCCACAACCCTTCCGGCAGCGTCGCGCGCCGTGCGATTGACGCGGGTTTGAGCTGGGCAAAGGTCGTCGGCACGCCAATAACCAACCGTCCGAACCTGCAGTCCGCGCGGGTCGCTTACTGAAAGCGTCGGTGTTTTGCCATGCTTGTTCATCAGCTTGCTCCCGGCACTAGCGTTATCCATGCTTCAGGGCATCAGAGCATCCGCGCTTTACGATTTTCAACTGTCAGAAATTACAGTACCGACTGACGGTACATTCGGAATACGCGCGAATGTCCATTGCGCCGGCCCTCCGGTAGGATGGTACTCACGAACCAAGGAGCGTTCCCTCATGTTCATCGGCATCCTGCTGATCATCACCTGGTTGATTCTGCTGCTGCGCTATCCCGCCAAGGCTGTGCCGGTCTCCGTGGCCGCGGCTGTCGGTCTGGGCCTGGTGGCCATGTGGGTGGTGTGGCTGGACAACCGCGAGCTCAAGCAACTGGCGCGCCTTGAGATGCGCATCAGCTATGCACCGGAGCAATGCCCGGCAGATCGGCCGCTGCAATTGAAAATGAAAAACGGCAACGACGTGCCGCTGACTGAACTGCGCTGGCGCATTGCAGCTTACGCGCCGGGCGACACGGTCAATCTGGCCGACAACCAATACACCGCCCCGCGCTATCGCGGCCCCGGCGAACTGCAGGCCGGTGGCGACTGGGAAGACTGCCTGCCGATGCCTCCACTGCGCCCCGGTTATCGCCCACAAACCCTGGAGTTTCGTGCCGAGCGCTTGCAGGGCAGTTTCTCCGACTGATCCCCCTCCTCCCATTTTTTGCACAAGGAATGCGCCATGCCCGTTGCGTTGATTACCGGTTGCTCCAGCGGCATTGGCCGCGCCCTCGCTGACGCGTTCAAAGCCGCCGGTTACGAGGTCTGGGCCAGTGCGCGCAAGGCTGAAGACGTCGCGGCCCTCGCCGCTGCCGGGTTCAGCGCAATCGCGCTGGACGTCAATGACAGTGTGGCGCTGGAACAACTCGCTGAGCGCATCAACCAGCAACACGGCGGCCTCGACGTGCTGATCAACAACGCCGGTTATGGCGCGATGGGGCCGCTGCTCGATGGCGGCGTGCCGGCCATGCAGCGCCAGTTCGAGACCAACGTGTTCTCGATTGTCGGCGTCACTCGCGCACTGTTCCCGGTGCTGCGCCGGGCCAAGGGGCTGGTGGTGAACATCGGCAGTGTCTCAGGGGTACTGGTCACGCCGTTCGCCGGCGCCTACTGCGCCTCGAAGGCCGCGGTGCATGCGCTGAGCGATGCGCTGCGCATGGAGCTGGCGCCGTTCGGTATCCGCGTGATGGAGGTCCAGCCTGGGGCGATCCAGTCGAGCTTTGCCAAGAATGCCGGGCACGAAGCCGAGCAACTGATCAACGAGCAATCACCGTGGTTTCCGTTGCGCGAGGGGATTCGTGCGCGGGCCAAGGCATCGCAGGACAAGCCGACGCCGGCCAGTGAGTTTGCGGCTGAGTTGCTCAAAGCGGTGCAGCAGAACACGCCGCCACGCTTGATCCGCATTGGTAATGGCAGCCGCGCGTTGCCATTGCTGGCGACGTTATTGCCCAAGGGATTGCTGGAGTCGACGTTGATGAAGCGGTTCGGCTTGCGTGGGAAGCTCTGAGACCGGGTTGACGCTTTCGCGAGCAAGCCCGCTCCCACAGGAGAATGCATTCCAAATGTGGGAGGAGAAATCGACGCCGGCCAGTGAGTTTGCGGCTGAGTTGCTCAAGGCTGTGCAGCAGAGCACGCCGCCACGCTTGATCCGCATTGGTAATGGCAGCCGCGCGTTGCCGTTGCTGGCGACGTTATTGCCCAAGGGATTGCTGGAGTCGACGTTGATGAAGCGGTTCGGCTTGCGTGGGAAGCTCTGAGACCGGGTTGACGCTTTCGCGAGCAAGCCCGCTCCCACAAGAGAATGCATTCCAAATGTGGGAGCGGGCTTGCTCGCGAAGGGGCCAGATCAGCCAGCATTCAGCCCCAGCCCTTCATGAAATCAATAAACGCCCGTACCTTCAGCGGCAGATGCCGGGTATCCGGGTACAGCGCATAAACACCCTGCTGGGCAAAGCGATAATCGGCCAGCAACCGCACCAATCGCCCCGCCTGCAGATCCTCCTGAATCAGCCACTGCGGCAAAATCGCCACGCCTTGGCCAGTCAGCGCAAACGCCCTGAGCGTCGCCGAGTTGTCGGCGACGATGGCGGTGGTCCCCGGTTTTGGCTGGTAGACATGCTCGCTGCCGGCCGGGTCGGTCACGGTCATTTCCGGGACGCGGCCATGGCCCAGCGTCGGCATCGACTCCAGCGTTGCCAGCGTGGCAACCGGCGCGAAGCGCTCGACCAGTTGCGGCGCCGCCACCGCAAACACTTCGAACCTCGACAACTGCACCGCGCGCAGATTGGAGTCGTGCATGCGTCCCAGACGGATCGCCATGTCGAAGCGCTCGGAGATCAGATCGGCGTGGGTCGAGGATGTCGACAAGTGAATGTTCAGTTGCGGCTGTTGCTGGCGAAACACCTCCAGCGCCGGCACCACTTGGGCCAGGGCAAACTCCACGGTGGTGGTGATGCGCAACGTGCCCTTGAGTTGCGAATGCTCAGAGCGCGCTTCCTCGATCGCCAGTCGCGCTTCGTCGAGGGTGCGCAGGCAGCGCCGATAGAAGCGCTCGCCGGCATCGGTCAGGGCCAGTTGCCGGGTGTTGCGTGTGAGCAAAGTGACGCCCAGTTCTTCTTCCAGGCGCTTGAGATTGAAGCTCACCACCGCACGGGTCTGGCCCATGGTATCGGCGGCAGCCGTCAACGACCCGGCCTCGACCACGGCTTTGAAAGTGTCAAAACGGTCCAGACTGACCATATCCAGCGCACTCCCTGTCAAAATTATTTTGACAAACTAGCAGGCAAACCAGCGTTTTCCTAACGCCTGAAGCGCACTACCCTGCGCGTCTCATCACAGGGAAGCTGCCATGGCCTATCGCTCGAAAGTCGCGCTGGTGTATCTGTTCGGGTTCGCCCTCGACCTGCTGAACATGTTCGCCGCGAGCATCGCCTACCCGGACATCGCCCGGGAATTACAGGCCTCGGTGACGCAATTGGCGTGGATCACCAACGCCTACATGCTCGGGCTGACACTGATCATTCCGCTGAGCGTGTGGCTGGCGGCACGGCTGGGCGAACGGCGGCTGATTCTCGGCTCGTTGCTGCTGTTCGGTATCGCTTCCGGTCTGGTGGCCCAGGCCGGGTCGATTGAAAGCCTGATCGGCTGGCGTTTGCTGCAAGGCCTCGGTGGCGGCTTGTTGCTGCCGATCGGTCAGGCCCTGGCTTATCGGCAGTATCCAGCGACGCAACGCGCGCACCTTACCGGCGTAGTGCTGATGGTCGCGCTGATGGTGCCAGCCCTGTCGCCGGCGGCGGGCGGCCTGATCGTCGAGGCGTTGTCATGGCGCTGGATTTTCTACCTGAACATGCCGCTGGCGCTGCTCGCGTTCGGCCTGGGTCTGCTGTGGTTGCAAGCGGATCAACCCGGCACGGAACGCCCGACACTGGATCTGCGCGGCCTGCTGCTGGCGGTGGCAGCCCTGACACTGTTGTTGATTGCCGTGAGCCTGGCGAGCGCCGCCGCTACCCGACACCTCGCCAGCGGCGTTCTGCTGCTCGGCGTCCTGACCTTATGGTTGTACCTGCGTGATGGCTGGCACAAACCCGACGCGGTGCTCGACCTGCAACTGCTAAAGAGTCCGTCGTTGCGCCTGGCGATGCTGATCTACCTGTTTGTGCCTGGGGTGTTTACCGGCACCAACATGATTGCCGTGTTGTACCTGCACGACCTCGGTTTCGGCGCCGCGCAGACCGGTGCGCTGATGCTGTCCTGGGCGGCCGCATCGGGGGTGGCGATCATGCTCGGCAAACGCAGTTTCAACCGCATTGGCCCCAAACCGCTGCTGATCACCGGGATGCTTTTGCAGTGCCTGGGGATTGTCCTGCTGATGCGCATCGAACAACCCGCCGCCGCGCCGTTGATCATTGCCTATGCCTTGATGGGACTGGGCGGCAGCCTGTGCAGCGTCACCGCGCAGAGCCTGGCGTTTGTCGGCATCGCGCCGGAAAAAATGGGCCACTCCAGCGCTCTGTGGAACATCAATCGCCAGCTCGGTTTCTGTCTTGGCGCCGCGCTGCTCAGTTCGCTGTTGGGTGCACTGGGCGGCAACGGATTCAAATACTGCTTTGTCGCGGCGGCCTTGCTCACCTTGTTGCCCATGATCGCCGTGCTGCGTTTCGACGCCTCCACAGTGCTCGCCCTGCTGAGCCCACCTCCCCTTCAGGAAAAATCCACATGACTGACTACAACGAATATTTTGATGAAGTGATCCAGGCCCACCTGGTGATCGAACGCTGGTTTGCCGTGGAGCAGGATTCAGCCGAAATGGAGCGCTTGCTGAGCCGATTCTCGGCGGATTTTTCCATGGTCACGCCGCTGGGCCGGGCGCTGGATATCGAAGCCTTGCGTGCGCTGTTTCACGCGGCAGGCGGGAAGAAGCCCGGGTTCAGGATCGAGCTCAGTGAGCTGCGCGGGATTGCGCTGCATGCGCATGGCGCGACCCTGAGTTATCGCGAGCAGCAGAGCGATGCGAGCGGGTTGCGCACCGATCGCCGGTCGACGGTGGTGTTTGAAAAGACCGAGGCCGGGCGGGTGCTGTGGCGGCATTTGCAGGAGACGTTTTGCGCTGAGTGATTACTCGGTTTTGGTCTGAAAGACCGGGTTGTCCTTATCGCGAGCAGGCTCACTCCTACAAGGAATCTTCGGTGTGGCAGAGATCCAGTGTAGGAGTGAGCCTGCTCGCGATTCAGTCGGCGCGGTCTGTCAGTTATCCACAGACTCTTGCTTCACCACCACCGTGCAAGTAATCCCCGCCGCCAACAACACACCCTCCGGCACTTCGTCGATGTGAATGCGCACCGGCACCCGCTGCGCCAGACGCACCCAGTTGAACGTCGGGTTCACGTCGGCGATCAGCTCGCGGCTTTCCGGGTTGTCGCGGTCGTAGATGCCGCGGGAAATGCTCTCCACGTGGCCCTTCAACACTTCGCCGCTCATCAGTTGCATGTCGGCCTTGTCGCCTACGCGTACGTGCGGCAGTTTGGTCTCTTCGAAGAAGCCGTAGACCCAGAACGAGTTCATGTCGACCACGGCCATTTTCGCTTCGCCGATGCGCGCGTAGTCACCGCGATGCACGTTGAGGTTGGTCACGTAGCCGTCCACCGCCGCGCGCACTTCAGTGCGTTTGAGGTTGAGTTCGGCGGCTTCCAGTTGTGCTTGTGCGTGTTGGTAATCGGCGAGCGCGGCGTCGGCGATGTTGCTGGCGTCGTCGCGGTTTTCCTTGGAGATCACTAGGTTGTCGAGGTCGGCGCGACGATGCGCGTTGACCTTGCGCATCTCCCAGGTCGACTTGCGCGAAGCGACCAGCGACTGCGCCTGCTTGACCGCGATGCGGTAGTGCTCGGGATCGATCTGCATCAGCAAATCGCCCTTCTTCACCAACTGGTTGTCGCGCACCGGCACGTCGACCACTTCCCCGGTGACGTCGGCCGCGACGTTGATGATGTCCGCCCGCACCCGGCCGTCGCGGGTCCACGGGGTGTTCATGTAGTGCTCCCACAGGGTCCGGCCGATCCACAGTGCCAGGGCCAGCACCAGCAGGGTCGCGAGCAGGCTGAAAAACTTTTTCATCAGAACGTTCTCAACGGTAGACAGTCAGCGCCATGGCGCCGAACAGACAGGTAAACAGACTCAGACGCAAAAGCGCCGGGTGCCAGAAAAAACGGTACAGGTCGAACCCCGACAGGAACCGGTCCAGCGCCCAGGCCAGCGCCGCAGCGACAAAGAACATCAGGGTCATGGTCGGCATGTACACGCCGTGGAAGGCGATTTCACGAGGCATGGGCAAGTCCTTCGGGCTTGGCGACGGCATAGGCAGCGAGTGGTGATTGCGGGTCGAGCAACGAGGTGCGGATGAAGTGCAGATAGCTCTTCACCCGGCGTAACGCGGACGTGTCGAAGTGCGGCGCAAACGGCTCGTCGGTCGCGGCGACCCGACTGATCGCGTGATCGACCGCCACCAGTGCGCGCTCCAGATTGCTCGGGTTCGGTTGCAGAAACAGCCGCACCAGCGCCCGGCCCATGACGCGGATCGCCTGACGCCACGGCTGCGATTCTGCATACGCCGGATGCACTGGGAGGATCGCCTGTTCCTTGCGCAATTCGATGATCGCGTGGCCGACTTCGAGCACCACGAACATCCAGCGCAGCAGGTTCTTCTGCACGGTCGGCTGCCCGGCGGCGAGACCATAAGCCTGATGCAGCAGGTCACGAGTACGACTCTCGAAACTCGACGCCAGGCCCTTGAGTTTGCCGCTGATCGCGTACACCACCTGGCCACGCAGATCCTGCTCCAGGCGCTTCCACAACCAGCGGCTGTTGGGCGGCAGAATGATTGCGCCTGCAGCAGCGCAGACCAGCATGCCCATGACCATGGCGATGTAGTCGTTGATGAAGGTGTAAGGGTTGTAAATGGTCAGGTTGTCCGGCACCGAACCGGTGCTGAAGAAGATCAACAAACCGAGACCGACACCGGCGTATTGCGGTCGCGAAGCGAGGAACGAGCCGAGCACGATCACTGGCGCAAGCATCACGCACAACAGCGGAAATCCGTCGATCCACGGGAAGATGAAAAACATCTCGACGAAGCCGATCACCGCTCCGAGGAAAGTCCCGCAGGCCATCTGAAACGCCATGCGTTTCGGGTTCGGCGTGGCGGCAGACAGGCCCACCGTCGCGGCGGCAATCAGGGTCATGGTCGCGCCGCTCGGCCACGCGGTGGCGACCCAATAGCTGCCCAGCACAATCAGGATGAACGAGGCGCGAATCCCCGAAGCCGCGGCGGCCCACCAGTTGGTTTGCGGGGTGAACGGCTCATCCCAGCGCTCACGTTCGTGGCGGTGATCGGCCAGCGAGGCGTGGGTCTGTGCATAACTGTGCAGGTCGTCGACGAAGCGATAGAGCAGCTCGTATGCAGTGTGGAAATCCAGTTGTTCGGCTTCACTCGGACCGGTTTCCTGGAAAATGCCGCGCAAGGTTCGCACGCGCGTCGGCAGGCCTTCCTTGTAAGTGGCCAATGCCGTCGCCAAACGTGCCGCGTCCGGGCTGGTCAAGGCGCGGCCACTGAAGCCGTCGAGTACTTCCGCCAGATCCTGCAGGCCCGGCCTGATCGCGGCCACCACGTGTTCTTCGTCATTCACGCGCAAGCGTTCCAGCAACTGATGCAGCGCGTTGAAGCGCGTGGTAATGCCCATGAACTCGCTGTTCAAACGGCTGAGGCGACCGTTGCGCCGACGCATGTGCGGGTCTTCGAATACGGTGACGCTGCGCAGCCCTTCCAGGCCCACGGCTTCGGCGATAAAACGCACGTTGCTCGCTTCGAACGATTCGGCTTTGCTGCGTCCGCGCAAGCCATCGGTGACGAACAACGCGAACACGCCGAAGCGCTGATACAGCGCGTTGCGCATCGCCGCGCTGGCTGTTTGCGGCAGGATCGCGGCGCTGACCACCGTCGAGCAGAGAATCCCCAGCGAGATCTCCAGCACCCGCCAGACGGCGGCCATGAACGCACCGTCCGGATGCGCCAGCGCCGGCAGGCCGACCATCGCGGCGGTGTAGCCGGCGAGGACAAAACCGTAGGCGCGGAAGTTACGGCAACGCGCCGCACCGGCCGAGCAGATGCCGACCCAGATCGCTAGCGAACCGAGGAACAACTCGGTGTTCTGCGCGAACAGCGCGATCAGCGTGACCATCATCGCCGACCCGGCCAGGGTGCCAAGGAAGCGATAGAAACTCTTGGCGAACACATGGCCGCTCTGCGGCTGCATGACGATGAACACGGTGATCATCGCCGTACGCGGCTGCGGCAACTCCAGGCGCATCGCCAGCCACAGCGTGAGGAACGCGGCGAGCAATACCTTGAAGATATACACCCAGGTCACGCCATCGCTGCGCGCCCAGTCAAACAAACCCCGGCGCCATTCCAGGGAGTAGAGCCAGCGTAGAGGTGCGGGCAAGGGAGTCATTTGGTCTTGCTCAATAATTGAGGACTGAAGAGTCATCTGTGGCAAACATCAATTTTTGTGGTGAACACAAACTCTGTGGTGAGGGGATTTATCCCCGACGGGTTGCACAGCAACCCTAAACAAGGCAATTGAGTTCTCACAGTCAGATTGCACACGCTCGTCTTGGGTCTGCTTCGCAGCCCATCGGGGATAAATCCCCTCACCACAGGTATTAAATTGCCAAAGAGATCGTGTGTTCACCGCAGGAGGGTCGGGGTTTTCGGGGCCTGGGTTTGCTCGGCTGTGGGCACATCATTGCCAGCCCCGAGGCCGCCACCCAACGCCGTCACCAACTCGGCATGCGCACTCAAGCGCGCCGCCTGCACCTGCTGCTGCACTTGCTGTTGCTTGAACAGCAAGGTCTGCGCATTCAGCACGTTGAGGTAATCGGTGAGGCCACGCTGATAGGCGATCATCGCGATGTCGTAGGTCTTCTGCGCGGTAGCCACCGACTCGGCGGCGAAGGCTTGCTGCTTGTCCATCGACTCGCGACGGATCAACTGGTCGGAGATGTTCTTCAGCGCATTGACCAGCGTCTGGTTGTAATGCGCCACGGCAATGTCATACCCGGCGGACGCTTCGCCCAATTCACTGCGCAAACGCCCACCGTCGAAGATCGGCAGCGAGATTGCCGGGCCGACGTTGTAATTGAGTTTCTTGCCAGTCAAAAACTCCAGCGCCCCGCCGCCGGTGGCCATGTAGCCGAGGCTGCCGACCAGATCGACGTTGGGATAAAACCCGGCATGCGCGACATCGATGCCGCGTGCCTGCGCCGCCACTTGCCAGCGACTGGCGACCACGTCCGGGCGCTGACCGAGCAACTCGGCGGGCAATGCCGATGGCAGTTTCAGCGCAGCACCCAGCGCCAGCGTCGGCCGCTGCAACTGCGCACCGTCGCCCGGGCCTTTGCCGGCCAGCGCGGCGATCTGGTTGCGGCTCAGGGCGATTTCTTCGTCCAGCGCATCCAGTTGCCGATGGGTCTCCGGCAACGGCGTTTCGGCCTGACTGACTTCAAAGTGCGTGCCGATGCCGCCGTCCAGACGCTTCTGCGCCAGGTCGAGAATCTGCTGTTGCTGTTTTAGCGTCGCGGCGACGATATCGCGCTGGGCGTAATGCAGCGACAGCTCGATGTAGGCGCGCACGATATTGTTCTGCAATTCCAGCTGCGCCAGCCGCGCTTCGGCGGCGCTCATGTGCGCCAGATCCACCGCGCGTTCGCTGGCATTGCTTTCCCGCCCCCAGAGGTCGAGGGCGTAGCTGAAACCCAGCGCGGCGTTGTTGTCCCAGGTGGTGGTGTTGGCCAGCTCGCCCGGGCCGTAGAACTGGTCGGTCGGCCAGTTGTGGCGTTTGAGTGTCGACTCGCCATTGATCTGCAACGACTCGGCCGCTTCGGCGACACCGGCCAGCGCCTTGGCCTGCCGCACCCGAGCAGCGGCCATGGCCATGCTCGGACTGCCCTGCACGGCGAGGTCGATCCAGTGATTGAGTTGCGGGTCGCCGTAGGCTTGCCACCATTGTGCGGTGGGCCAGTTGGCGTCACGGGCGGCGTGGGCGATGGCGTCGTCAGTGGCCAGTGCGTCGGCTTCCAATGCCGTGCTATGCGGGGCAATTCCTTGCGTTGAGATGCAGCCGCTGAGACCCAGGGTAAAAGCCAGAACACTGAGCGGCAAAAGCGCTCTGATGATGCGACGCGGCACAGCTGCGAATTCCTGAAAGAGGATAAGGCGGGGATTTGTGCAGGGGTTGCCGCAGGCTGCGATCTTTTGATCTTGATTCCCTTAAAACAAAATCAAAAGATCGCAGCCTGCGGCAGCTCCTACAGGGAGCGGCGCAATTCTAGGTGGGCGCCTTGGTGGCGATAAGCTGGGATTCCTGTGAATCTTTGTTACCGTTAACGAGATAATCCGTTGGTCGGGGGTCTCAGCCCCTGAAACTTCGTGTCACAATTTGCCATCTCCCTTGAGAGCACCCCATGGACACATTGCAAAACATGCGCGCCTTCAGTTGTGTGGCCGAAGCCGGCAGCTTCACCGCCGCCGCCGTGCAACTCGACACCACCACGGCCAACGTCTCGCGCGCGGTCTCCAACCTGGAAGCCCACCTGCAAACCCGCCTGCTCAATCGCACGACCCGGCGCATCGCCCTGACCGAGGCCGGCAAGCGCTACCTGCTGCGCTGCGAACAGATCCTGGCCTATGTCGAAGAAGCCGAAGCCGAGGCCAGCCAGGCCCACGCCCGCCCCGCCGGCCAGTTGAAAGTGCACACCATGACCGGCATCGGCCAGCACTTCGTGATCGACGCCATCGCCCGCTACCGCAAGACCCACCCGGACGTGACCTTCGACCTGACCATGGCCAACCGCGTGCCGGACCTGCTCGACGAGGGCTACGACGTGTCCATCGTGCTCGCCAGCGAACTGCCGGACTCGGGCTTCGTCTCGCAACGCCTGGGCATCACCTACAGCATCGTCTGCGCCTCCCCGGCCTACGTGAAAGTCAACGGCTGCGCGCAAAAACCCGCAGACCTGCTGAACCACGCCTGCCTGCGCCTCGTCAGCCCGGTGATCCCCCTGGAAAAATGGGCCTTCAACGGCCCGGACGGCCAGGAAATGGTCACCATCAACAGCTCGCCGTTCCTGGTGAACTCCGCCGATGCGATGAAAGCCGCGATCATCAGCGGCATGGGCGTCGGCGTCCTGCCGGTCTACGCCGCCATCGAAGGCCTGCGCAACGGCACGCTGGTGCGGATGATGCCCAACTACCGCTCGCAGGAACTCAACCTGTACGCGATCTACCCGTCGCGGCAGTACCTGGATGCGAAGATCAAGACCTGGGTCGAGTATTTGCGCGGGTCACTGCCGGAGATATTGGCGGCGCATCAGGCGGAACTGGCGGCGTATGAGTTGAGTGGGAGCCTCGCCGGAGCCCGCGTCGCCAACTGATTTTCAACATACGGTGTTCACTGTAGGAGCTGCCGCAGGCTGTGATCTTTTGCTCTTGATGTTTAAAAATCAAAAGATCGCAGCCTACGGCAGCTCCTACAGAAGCGGTGATTTGAAGGGAGTTTTCCGACAGGTTTTGACGGTTGTGACTCGGAAGTGGGGTGGATAGGCTCAGGGGGTCGTTGACGAATCAACGACCGGACTTGGTCGTCCGGGTTTAGAATGGCGCACTTTTTAAGCTTGCTTAATGGCGAGCTGTGCGTGGGAGGGCCTTGGCCCTGCCGGGTTTCCATTCCCTGGTCGACCAACCTGCGTACGGTTCGCCACCCTATTGCTTGGTCGCAGTACGTGGCGAACTCCACATCCCGAATGGAGTTCCACCATGATCAAACCCACACCCAATCCGCCCCAAGCCGAAAGCACCTCCCCCTACGAATCCCTCGATTCAAAAAAGCTCCACGACGCCGCCGAGCGTGCACTCGACCATTACCTGAAACCTTCCGCCGCCGCTGTGAGATTCCACAAACCCAGCAGCATGTTCCAGGTCGTCCCCGACATGGACGACGAAAGCCTGCTGGTTCACGCCTGCGAATCACTGGCCTCGGCAAGCATCATGACCAGCGACATTGCGGCCTATGTCGAAAGCCCGCAGCGACAGACGATACTGGCGATCCAGCAAATCATCATGCTGGCCGAGCTGGCGGTGAATCGGGTGCTGGACAACGTGGAAATCAGCCAACCTGCAGCACACAGCTGAGCCATTGTGGGAGCGGGCTTGCTCGCGAAGGCGTCAGCACATCCAACACTTTCGGTGACTGACACACCGCTTTCGCGAGCAAGCCCGCTCCCACAGGGGGATTGGGTGAGTCAGTTAGAGACTGGTCGGCTGTCAGGCCGCCATCGCTGGCAAGCCAGCTTCCACAGGGATTGGGTGAGTCAGTTAGAGAGTGGTCGGCTGTCAGGCCGCCTTCGCTGGCAAGCCCGCTCCCACAGTGGGATTGGGTCAGTCAGTTGGAAACTGGTCGGCTGTCAGGCCGCCATCGCGAGCAGGCGCACTCCTACAGAAAAGCAAAGCAGTCCAGACAGACCGCATGCTCTTCACCACTCAAATGGCCGAGTGTCAGCTCGCCGAAAGCTCTTGATCTTGCCGTGCCGGCCCCATCGGCAGGCTCAGTGGAGGGGTTTATCCGGGGGGAGGCGCGCAGCGCCATGCGGCGAAGCCGCATACATCGAGAGGAGGTGCAGCGAAGCAAACCGGAGGCGATGCCCCCGGATGAACCCCGCAACGAAGGAACCCGAGCCTAAGCGAGGGCCGAACGCAGGGGCCAAGACCTTTGCTTCCTTTGGGGCGTTTGCCAAAGGGAGTCGCTGTAAGAGCGAAACCGCCAGCAGCAGCACCCGAAGCAACGGATATGTCCCCCATCAACCCAAAGCATGGTCGGCCCAGAGGCCGCCAAGACAACCCAAAACAGAAATGTTAGCTTGCTTGGCAATAAAGCCCAGAAGCCGAGCCCAAGCCCAATGAAAAAAACAGTCCTGGCCTTCAGCCGCATCACCCCACCCATGATCGAACGCCTGCAACAAGAGTTCGACGTCATCGTCCCCAACCCAAAGAACGGCGACATCAACGCCCAATTCAACGAAGCCCTCCCCCACGCCCAAGGCCTGATCGGCGTCGGCCGCAAACTCGGCAAAGCCCAACTCGAAACCGCCACAAAACTCGAAGTAGTCTCCAGCGTCTCCGTCGGCTACGACAACTACGACCTCGACTACTTCAATGAACGCGGGATCATGCTCACCAACACCCCGGACGTGCTCACCGAAAGCACCGCCGACCTCGCCTTCGCCCTGATCATGAGCAGCGCCCGCCGCGTCGCCGAACTCGACGCCTGGACCAAGGCCGGCCAATGGCAGGCCAGCGTCGGCGCACCGTTGTTCGGCTGTGACGTCCACGGTAAAACCCTGGGCATCGTCGGCATGGGCAACATCGGCGCCGCCGTCGCCCGCCGTGGCCATTTCGGCTTCAACATGCCGATTATCTACAGCGGCAACAGCCGCAAGACCGAACTGGAACAGCAACTCGGCGCAGAGTTTCGCAGCCTCGACCAGTTGCTCGCCGAAGCCGACTTCGTCTGCCTGGTGGTGCCGCTCAGCGACAAGACCCGCCACCTGATCAGCCATCGCGAATTGGCGTTGATGAAGCCGGGGGCGATTTTGGTCAACATCTCCCGTGGCCCGGTGGTCGACGAGCCGGCGCTGATCGAAGCCCTGCAAAACAATCGCATCCGTGGCGCCGGACTGGACGTCTACGAGAAAGAACCGCTGGCCGAGTCGCCGCTGTTCCAGTTGAAAAATGCTGTGACATTGCCGCACATCGGCTCCGCCACGAATGAAACGCGCGAAGCCATGGCCGATCGTGCACTGGCCAATCTGCGCAGCGCGCTGCTCGGCGAACGCCCGCAGGACCTGGTCAATCCGCAAGTCTGGCGCGGATAAAAAATGACGGGCAAGTGCAGAACCGCACTTGCCCGTTAGTTGCCGCCCTACACAACTTGAAATTGAACAACAAAGCCAATTTAACAACAGCATTATAAGCTCTGCCTGGCAATCGAATGATCGACCACTGCTATGGAGAGCTAATCCCGTGAACAACCTGACAACCGATAAAGTTATTCGCTACAGCAAAGTTATATTGATGGCTTACATCAGCTTCTTTGGTGTATTGGTGATGATTCACAACTTTACCGACTATGACTCGAACTACACGTACGTGGCTCATATCCTGAGCATGGACACTACCACCGCCAATGAGTCCATAAAATACCGAGCCATCGATTCACCGATGATTCATCACCGGATCTACTGGTTCATCATCACGATGGAAGTAACGTATACGACGTTATGCCTGATAGGCACCTATCAACTCTATCGGCACATCAATGCGCCTGCAGAGGTATTCCATGAGGCAAAAAAGTTCTCGATCATGGGCATACTGGCGGCAATTTTCATTTATTACGTGTGCCTGCAAACCGTGGGGGTGGAATGGTTTGACATGGACACCTCACAATCATGGAATGCCAAGGACTGGGCCCGGCATATCATTGACTTCATATTCCCGGTGATGATTTACATCACCTTGAAAGTCGAGCGCTGATGTTCAGTGATCGTTTGTTTCATACCAACTTCCCCTGCACCGGCGCCACCAGCGTTTTCGGCTTACGAAACACCAAGACATTACCCAGCATCACCAACACCAGCCCGAACAACGCCGGTGCCGTCCACTGATAACCTTCAACAAACGCTGACACGTTCAGTGCCACCACCGGGAACAGCACGGTGCAATACGCCGCACGCTCCGGCCCCATACGTCCGACCAACGTCAGGTACGCGGTGAAGCCGATCACCGAACCGGGGATCACCAGATACAGTAACGCCCCGACGTAACGTGGCGACCACTCCATGTCGAACGCAATGCCATTGACCAGACACCACACCGACAACATCGCCGCCCCGTAGGCCATGCCCCAGGCATTGGTGGTCAAGGGTTTCAAGCCTGCCTTCTGCTGCAGACTCGACAACATATTGCCCGCCGAAAAACACAAGGTGCCACACAGCGCCAGGCCAAGACCAAGCAACGTTTCGGGGCTGGCGTGATGGCCGGCCAGTTCCGGCCAGAACAGCATTCCCAGACCAAACAGGCCGAGCGCCCCGCCCATCAAAACATTGCGCGCGATGCGCTGACCGAAGAATACGCGTGCATTGAGCGCATTCCACAAAGTGGCCGTGGAAAACACCACCGCCACCAGCCCGCTGGGAATCCACTGGCTGGCGGTCAGAAAGCACATGAAGTTGACGCAGAACAGGCACAACCCCTGCGCCACACAGATCAAATGGCCACGCCGATTCATCGGTTGCAGCCGCCGACTGAGCAGCAACAGCACGAACAGCACCAGCGCGGCGAGACCGAAGCGATAAACGATCGACACCGGAATCGCCACCACGCCCAGTTGCCATTTCAGGGCAATCCAGGTGGTGCCCCAGATCAGCACGGTCAGCAGATACAGCGAAAGGTTCATGACGAAACTCCTGAGAACACCGGGCACTCTGTGGCAAGCGAGCTTGCTCGCGCTTGAGTGCGCAGCACTCACTGATGGGTCCGCTGCGCAGCGCGGCGGGAGCAAGCTCCCTCGCCACAGGGTTGTGTTGTATGGAGGTTCAGGGTGCGACAGCAACGATCGGGGCGCTTGCAGATTCTTGCGCTTTTGTCGCTCGACAGGCTGGCAGCGCGAAAGCTACGGAGTAGGATGCAAGGCGTTGGAGAGAACCGAATATGGCCGCTATCGATACCCTGCAAGTCTTCCAAGCCCTCAACCGCTCGCCGAATGCACGCCTGTTGCACAGCGCCGATCTCGGTGACGGCTTGTCTGCGGCCCTGTGGACCAACCACCACGATGCCCAGGAATACGAAACGCCGAGCCACCACACGCTTTCCTGCTACATCGCCGGGGGCACGGGCACCTTTCGCCGTGGCCAACCGGGGCGCAAGGGCGGACCGGACAAGTTGTGCATCCTGCCCGCCGATCACCAATCGGGCTGGGTGATCAACGGCGATCTGCGTCTCGCTCATCTGTATTTCAGCGCCGAACAATTTGCCTTGGGTTGCGTCACGCTGCTGGATCGCGAGCCGCGAGAGATGCAGTTGCGCGAGCAGACCTTTCTGGAAGATCCGCAGCAGGCCCGACGCTTTCGTCAGTTACTGACACTGAATTGGGACGAACCGGCCGAACGCCTGCTGACCAGCAGCATTGCGCATGAATTGATCAGCCATACCCTGCTCAGCCAGGTCGGCGCCCGGCAGGGTGTGCGCCTCAAGGGCGGACTGGCGCCCCATCAGCGGCGGCAACTGGTCGAGTTCATCGACAATCAGTTGGCCGAGCCGATCAGCCTCGGGCAACTGGCCGGATTGTGTGCGCTGTCGGAATACCACTTTGCGCGGATGTTTCGCGTGAGCTTCGGCCTGCCGCCGCATCAGTACGTGCTGGCGCGGCGCTTGAACCGGGCGCGGGAATTGTTGCGCGGCACGGCGTTGCCGCTGGGGGAGATTGCACTGGCGTGCGGGTTTGCCAGTGCCAGTCATTTCACCAACCGGTTTCGGCAGGTGTTGGGTGGGACGCCTGGGGAATATCGGCAGGCATTTTTGCGTTAGAGGCGGGATTTTTATTGCCTGTTCGGGCCTCTTCGCGAGCAAGCCCGCTCCCACAAGGTCTGCGGCCGTTCAAGACGTTTATGTCCGACCGGGGAACCTGTGGGAGCGGGCTTGCTCGCGAAGAACGATGACGCGGTCCTGAATCAGAACTCCAGCGTACTGGAGAGCGAAATCTGCCGCGAATCGCCCATCGACACAAAGAACCGGCTCGCCGCGGAGGTGTAGTAGGTGCGGTCGAACAGGTTCTTCACGTTGAGCTGGAACTTGACCTTCTGCCCTTCGAGTCTGGTGTCGTAAGTGGCAAACGCATCGGCCACGGTGTAGCTCGGCAGGTCGAAATCATTCACCGCATTGCCCGCGCGTTCGCCGACATACCGCGCCCCGGCACCGACCCGCAGTTGGTCGCCACCCATCACGCTGCCGAAGTCATACACCGCCGACAATGAACCGCTGTTCTTCGCCACGTTTTGCAAGCGATTGCCTTTGTAGTCCGGGTCGTCGGTGACCTCGGCATCGGTGTAGGCATAGGCGCCGATCAGGCTCCAGCGATCGGTCAACTGCCCGGTCAGGTCCAGTTCCAGACCCCGGGAACGCACTTCGCCAGCCGCGCTGTAAATGGTGGTCGGGCCTTCAGAATTGGAGACCAGCACGTTGCGCTTCTTGATGTCGAACAGCGCGATATTGCCGGTGATGCGCCCCGGCATATCCAGACGCGCACCCAGTTCCCACGACTTGGCCTCTTCCGGCGCAATGCTGCCGTCGAGCACGGTGCTGCTGCCGCTGAGCGGGGCGATGGTCGAGTTGGGTTTGAACGATTCGGTGTAGCTGCCGTAGAACGATAATTCGTCGGTGTAGCGATACACCAGACCGGCGCGCGGTACGAATTTCTGCCCGTTGCTGTCGGTGTTGGCCTTGAACGGCACGCCTTTGCCGGCGTACTGGTCGTACTCCTGGAAGCGTCCGCCGGCGACCAGAATCCACTGGTCGTTGAGGTGTATCGAGTCCTGCAGAAACACCGAATCGCTGCGCAGCAGATCGGTCTGCGCGCTGTCCGCCGGGCTGACCGTGGTGCCTTCGACTTCACGGCCATACACCGGATTGACATAGCTGAAGGTGCTCAGGCTTTTCTGGCGGATCAGGTCAGCGCGGTAGATCTTGCGGTACTCATCGTCAACGCCGAACACCAGATCATGTTGCATGCCCAGCAGGTTGACTTTGCCTTCGAGGCTGGCGGTGGTGAAACGGTCAGTGCTGATCGCGCCTTGCGTGCCGTCCATGCTGCGGGTCAGCGTGCCTTTTTTGGTGTCGATGGCGGTCACGCGTACCTGGCTGGCGTCGTAGGTTTCGCGGTTCCAGCTGTAGCCAAAATGGGCTTTCCAGTCGTCGTTGAGTTCGTGGTCGGCTTCGAAGTGGTACAGGTCGGAACGGCCTTCCATGTCGTTGAACGGCTCGTCCAGACGCTCGTTGCGCGAGATGTCCAGCGGATGGTTGGTGCGCGGATCGATTACCGTGCCCCGGTCGAACGGGGTGAGAAACTCGCGGTGTTCATAGCCGAACGACAGCTGGGTACGCTCGCCGAACCAGGCCAGCGACGGCGCGATCAGCGTCTCGCGGTGAGTGCCGTAGTTGCGCCAATAATCTTCGTCTTCATGGTCCAGCACCAGCCGATAGGCGAGCCCTGATTCACCCAGCGCACCAGTGCTGTCGAAGGTGCCACCGCTGCCATTTTTGCCGTCGCCGTAGGTGGAACCGCGCAGGGTCAGGGCGTTGTATTGAGTCAGTTCCGGCTTCTTGCTGACCAGGTTGACCACGCCGCCCGGATCCTGAATGCCGTAGAGCAACGAGGCCGGGCCCTTGAGCACTTCGACCCGATCGACCGTCGCGTTCATGCCACGGCCCTGCACGATCGGCATGCCGTCGCGCATGATCGAGCCATTGCGGTTGTCGCCGAAACCGCGGGTCATCACCGAGTCTTGCGTGCTGCCCAAGGTGTTGCCCTGGGTGATGCCGCTGACGTTGGCCAACGCATCGTCGAGATTGCGCGGGGCCTGATCACGGATCACCTGGGCCGGAATCACGTTGACGGTCTGCGGAATTTCCTGCAGCGAAGCCGAGGAGCGCATCACCGAACTGGTCTGCGGCGGCTGATAGCTCATCGACTCGTCACGCATCGACGTGATGGTGGTCGCGCCAAGATTGAGTGCGCCTGCGGTGGGTTGCGGTTCCAGCGCCAGGGTGTGGCTGTCGGTACGGCGAAAGGTCATGCCGGAACCACTGAGCAGGCGTTGCAGCGCCTGTTCGGCGCTCATCTGGCCGCTGACGGCCGGGGCGTTGAGGCCGTACGGCGCTTCATCGGTGTAGACCACACTTTGCCCGGTGACGCGGCTGAAGTCGCTCAGAGCCTGGGGCAGTGGTTTGGCGCTCAGGGAGAAACTGAACTGTTTCTGTGTCGGGCTGCTGACGGTTTCAGCGGCCAGCGCCACACTCAGCGGCAACAGCGCCAACGCCGAAAAACTCAATGCCGAAACACCCAACCACTGTTTGACCGAACCCGATTTTGCCCTGGACTTCATTGCTCAATGACCTGTGTAGAACCGCAACGGATGCGAATGACTCGCAGTTTCAGTCACTACACGGATGGGGCTGCGGTTTACCTCACCACAAATTTGAAAATATTTTTCGGGAGCAGTGTCGGTAGTTCTGACGCCTTCGCGAGCAAGCCCGCTCCCACATTCTGGAATGCATTCCCCTGTGGGAGCGGGCTTGCTCGCGAAGAGGCCAGTAGACCTAGCGCAAAATAATCAGATGCCCCAGCACCTGATGCTGCTCAAACCCCAGCACCCCTTGCAGGGAACTGAGCACCGCCTGCGGATCCTTGCTCGGAAAACTGCCGCTGACCTTGCGCGCAGCCAACTCATCATTGAGCACAACAATCCGTCCCGGGTAATAGCGCCGCAGATCCTCCACCACATCGGCCAGCGACGCCTTGTAGTAATTCAGCCAGCCTTGACGCCAAGCCAGTTGCGCCTCGCTGTCCACCGCGTGCAGTTTTTCTGCACTGCCCTGCCCGTAAGCCACTTGCTGGCCGGCGGTCAGAATCTGCTGTTGCGCGTTGCGATCCGCCGTCACGCCAACACGCCCGGACAGCACCGTGACTTGCGCACCACCGGGCTGCAGACGCACTTCGAACTGCGTGCCGAGCACCCGCGCCTCGCCCTTCTCCGCCGCGACCACAAACGGATCCCCCGTATGCGCGACACTGAAAAATCCGGCACCGCGACGCAATTGCACATGCCGCTCGCCCTGACTGAAATCCACCGCGATGGCACTGTCGGCATCCAGCGTGACTTGCGATTGATCGGCCAGGGTCACGGTGCGGATCTCGCCCGGTGCCGAAACGTAATCGGCACCCAGATCATCGATCCAGCGCTGCGGCTGCCAACCCGTGCCAAGGCTGATCATCAGCATCAGACACGCGGCCATCGCCAGCGCGCCCGACCAGCGCAGCAGCGTTGAACGACGCGGACGATCCATCGCATTGAGGTAGCCCTGCAACGCCAACGCCTCTTCATCGGCCAAGGTACGCGCCGGACTTTCGCTCAACTCCCAGAGCACTTGCGCCTGGGCGTAGGCCTCGGCGTGGGCCGGGTCGGCGCGCAGCCATTGGCTGAAGGTCAGTTGATCGCCGGTGCTCGGGCGGTCGTGCAGCAGGCTCAGCCAGGCGAGCGCGGCCTTCTCCTGAGCAGGCGTCGGGGTGACGCGGTCGGTGACTTTCACGGTGCTTTCCCTGGCAGGCGTGGCGCGGGTTCGCGCAGGCTGGCCTTGCAGGCCTCGAGGGCGCGCATCATATGTTTTTCCACGGCGCTTTGGGACAGGCCCATGGCTTTGGCGATGTCTGCGTATTTGCGGCCGTGGATGCGATTGAGCAAAAAGATCTGCCGAGTGCGCTCGGGCAAGGCACGCAACGCCGCCTCGACATGGCGCAGATCATTGCCCGCTTCGAGCGCGGCTTGCGGTTCGCTGCCGTGACTGTCCGGCGCATCCGGTTGCCAGCCCTCATTGACCCGCACACGCGTGCCTTCGCTGCGCAAGTGATCGATGGCGATGTTGCCGGCGCAGCGCAAAAGATAGGTGCTGAGTTCTTCGACCTGCACCAGCGGCCGCCGCCAGAAACGCAGGAACAGATCCTGCACCAGATCCGCCGCCGTGGCCCGGCAGCCGACGCGCCGGTTGACCAGCGCTTCCATCTGCGACCGCTGCGACAGGAACACCTGAAGAAAATGCGCACGCGCGCCGTGCGGTTCGTCGTCGCGGGATTCCGGGGGATGACCGATCAGCATGTCAGACCTGCGCCCAGGCAGCGACCGGGCTGGCCAGCAGACTCAACCCGGCCAGTGCGAGGGCCAGACGTGGGCGATACGGCAGCAACAGCACCAACGCCAAGGCGCTGAGCATGAGCACCGCGAACCAGTCGACCAGACCGAAACTCCAGCCGTGTGCAGCGACTGCCGCCCAAAGCGACAGCCCGAGCAACAGCCAACCGGCGAGTTTCAAAACCCGTGCGCGTCGCGCCGAGAGTTTGTTGCCGAGCAGCTCATCGTGGTGCCGAGGCATCGACAGACACAACGCGCTGAACCCGGCGTAGCACAGCAACAGCGCCAGCAACATCAGCTGACCTCCTGCTCAAGCGCGATCGGTCGCGGCTTTTCGCGGGATGTTTTTTTCACGCTGACGGCGCCGCCGGCACGCTGCATTTTCCATGCGGCCCAGCCGAGGAACAGACCTGCGCCCAGGCAAGTCAGATCGAAACCCGCCAGCGTCCAGTCACCTTGCGCCAGCGTTACCCCGAGATTCCACGGTGTGGTCAGATTGATCAGCGGCGCCGCGATAAACAGCACGGCAGCCAGCGCGAGCTGTTCGACCCAGGCCTTGCGCCCTTTGCGCAGCAACGCATGCACCACACTCAAAGCCCAGGCGATAAAAAACGCATTCACTTCCTGATCGGCGCGCCCGAGCAGATCTGTCGGCAACAGGCGATTGGCCAAAAAGAACACCGCCACCGCCAACACCAGCCCGGCCATGCTGGCGATGTTCAGCACTTCCACCAGACGCAATTCGAACGGCATCACGCCGCTCTTGGCGTGTTTGAGCTGGCGCTTGCCAAGCCAGATCACCAGCCCGGTGCCGATCATCGCGGTACTCGCCAGACCGCAGATGAAATACAGCCAGCGCAACGTCGCCCCGGCGAAGTGGCCCATGTGCAAACCGTAGAACGTGCCGCCGACGGCCATCGCCACTGGCTGCTCCGGGGTGCTGCCGAGGCGCTCGCCGGTGACGCCGTTGAACGTCACCGCGCGACCGAAATCGTGGACGACGCGGTCGCCACGGCGCGACAGCACCACCGAGGCATTCGCGTCCCCCGGGTTGTTCACTGTCAGCCGCGCGGTGCTGCCTCCCGCCCACTGCTCGCTGGCCTTGGCCAGAAGTGGAGCCATCGGGCTCAGCGGCGCCGCCCGGTTGGCTGGCTCAGGGGTCTTCGATGCCGGAAAAACTTCGTCGTAAAAGGCGCGCACGTCGCCGTTATAGGACGCCAGAATGCTCGCCGGCATGACCATCGCCATGAAAATCACCAGGCTGCTGTAGGTGATCATCAAGTGAAACGGCAGCACCAGCACGCCGACCGCGTTATGCCCGTCGAGCCATGAACGCTGGCCTTTGCGCGGGCGAAAGGTGAAGAAGTCCTTGAAGATTTTCTTGTGGGTGATGATGCCGGTGATCAGCCCGACGAACATCACCATCGCCGCCATCGTCGCCAGCCAGCGGCCCCATGGATAAGGCATTTGCAGCTGGAAATGGAAGCGGTAGAAGAACTCGCCGCCCAGGCTTTCGCGGGCCTGGACTTCACTGCCGGTCTGCGCGTCGAGTGTTCTGGATTCGAACTTGCCGCGCTCGCCCGGTGTGTTCGGCGCCTGCTGCCAGCGCACCGTTAGGCCCGGGTCACGGGCGTCGGGCAAGTCGATCAGCCAGCGCGAGGCGCCGGCGGCGTGTTGCTGCAGGTAACTTTGCGCCAGGGTCAGGCTCGCTTCGGCATTGATGGGTCGTGCGGGAATTTCCGGCTGCATCCAGTGGCTGATCTCATCCTTGAAATAGGCCAGCGTTCCGGTGAGGAAAATCGCAAACAGCAGCCAGCCGAACACCAGCCCCGTCCACGTGTGCAGCCAGGCCATCGACTGACGAAAGCCCTCTTTCATGCGTAACCCAAGCCCCGCGCGGCACCCGACACCGTTGCCAGAATCACGCTGGGCACCAGCAAACCGACCCACGCCGACCACGCCGTGCGGCAAGCGAAGCACCACAGCACCGCGACCAGATAGACCAGAAAGGAAATGGTCATACCGGTCACCACCGCTTCGGCGCGGCTCAACGGCAGCCACATCGTCAACGCGACACTGGCCAGCGCCGCGACCAGATAGCCGCCGAACACCGCCGCCAGCACCCGCGAAGTGACAGCCAGACGATAGGACATGGGAAGTGAGGCGAGTTTGCCTTTCATGTTTCGACCCTGAAACGAAAAAACGTCCGGCCGACAAGCCGAACCAACAGGCGAGCAATATTAATGATAAATATTCTCATACGCAAAAGCATCTGATTGCCGGACACCCTCGCCCGCCCCTACAATGCGAACAGTTCTTGTTCTCTAACGCATCCAACGTGCGCCCGGAGTAATACCCTTGCCGTCCGCCCATCCCGTCGAATCGCTCTACCACGACCACCACAGCTGGCTCACCGGCTGGTTGCGGCGCAGACTCGGCTGCCCGGACAGCGCGGCGGATCTGGCTCAGGACACCTTCATCCGCGTGCTCACTGCACGTGAACAATCGGTAATTGTCGAGCCGCGCGCGTTTCTCACCACCCTCGCCAAACGTGTGCTGTTCAATCACTACCGCCGCCAGGACCTGGAACGCGCCTACCTCGACACCCTGGCGCAGATGCCGGAAATGGTTGCGCCATCGGAAGAAGACAAAGCGATCATCCTGCAAACCCTGATCGAGCTGGACCAACTGCTCGATGGCTTACCACGTCTGGTCAAGCGCGCCTTTTTGCTGGCGCAGGTCGATGGCCTGACTTATCCGCAAATCGCCGCCGAGCTGGGCATCTCCGTAGCCACGGTCAAACGCCATCTGCACAAAGCCGCCCTGCGCTGCTATTTCGCCCTATGAACCGCGCTCCGGATTTCTCCGCGCAAGTGGCCGAACAGGCCGTGCACTGGCTGGTGGAAATGCAGCAAGGGTCGCTCTCCCCCCGTCAGCAACAAGCCTGGCAACAATGGCTGGACGCCCACAGCGAACATCGTCGCGCGTGGGAGCACATGCAGCGAGTCAACCAGCGCTTGCGCGGCGTGGCGTCGCCATTGGCCCACGCCGCGTTGAACGGGTCGAAGTCTTCCAGTCGACGCCAGACCCTCAAGTTGCTGCTGCTTCTGGGTGCCGGTTCTGCCGTCACCTGGGGCATGCGCGAGCACAATCCGCTGCCGACGCTGCTCGCCGATTACCGCAGTCCGCTGGGGGAGCGCCGCAAGGTTACGCTGGGTGCGGGCAGCCAGTTGCAGCTCAACACCGCGAGCGCAGCGGACGTGGACAGCACGCAACGGCTGATCCGTTTGCTGGAAGGCGAGATCCTCCTAAGCACCGCCCAAGCGTTCGAAGTGCGCACGGCACAAGGGCTGTTGAGAACCGCTGCTGCCCGGCTCAACGTCCGGCAATTTGCCGATCGTACGCAGGTGGCGCTGTTTGAAGGCCAGGTCGAATTGACCCGCCACGAGCACGCACCGATGTGGCTGCCCGTCGCCCGTCAGCTGAGTTTCAGCGCCACTTCGGTCAGCGAAGCCAAGCCACTGGACGCCAACAGCGGCGCCTGGGCCGACGGCATGTTGATCGCCGCGCACATGCGCCTGGGCGATTTTCTTGAAGAGCTCAGCCGCTACCGTCGCGGCCAGTTGCATTGCGATGCGAAAGTGGCTGACCTGCTGATCTCCGGGACCTATCCACTGGACGACAGCGAGCGGATTCTTGATCTGCTGCAAATCAGTCTGCCGGTGAAAGTGCGGCGCTTTACCCGCTATTGGGTCAGCGTCGAGGCCCGGGTTTAAAACAAAACTGTGGCGAGGGAGCTTGCTCCCGCTGGCCTGCGCAGCAGGCCCTCAATACAGGGGCCGCTTTGCGCCCCAACGGGGAGCAAGCTCCCTCGCCACAAAATCAGTCATGCAAAAAATATTCGTAAACCGTGAGCCGTTTTTCAGATCTGGCGTGACAGAGAAGGAAAGCCCCTTTGATTCAACCTTCTCAGGATCACCCTTCATGCACCCCACCCGCCTCACGCCACTGGCCCGTCGCCTGCGCAACCTCATACTGGGCGCCAGCCTGAGCTTCAGCGCCCTGCCGGTCATGGCTGCCGAAACCAAGGTTTACCACATCGCTCCGGCATCGCTGGAAAACGCCCTCAACCAGTTTGGTCGTGAAGCCGGCGTGCTGATTTCCTTTGGCTCGCAAGTCACCAGCGGTGTGCAAAGCCGTGGCCTCGAAGGCAGCTACAGCGCTGCACAAGGTCTCGATGCGCTGCTCGAAGGCACCGGCCTGCAAGCTCGCGCCGAGGGCAACAATGCCTTCAGCCTGCAACCGGTCGGCGACACGGCGCTGGAGCTGGACACCTCGAAAGTCGTCGGTGACTGGCTCGGTGAAGCGGCGCAGGTCAACGTGTTCGAACACCCCGGCGCCCGCGATGTGATCCGCCGCGAAGACTTCGAACGTCAGGGTGCGACTCAGGCGCGCGATGTGCTCAACCGCATCCCCGGGGTCAACGCCCCGGAAAACAACGGCACCGGCAGCCATGACATGGCGCTGAACTTCGGCATTCGCGGCCTCAATCCGCGCCTGGCCGCGCGCTCGACCGTACTGATGGACGGCATTCCCGTGCCGTTCGCACCGTACGGCCAACCGCAGTTGTCGTTCGCGCCGATCAGCATGGGCAACATGGATGCCGTGGACGTGGTGCGTGGCGGCGGCGCCGTGCGTTACGGCCCGCAGAACGTCGGTGGCGTGGTCAACTTCGTGACCCGCGCCATTCCCGACGCGCCGACGGTCAAGGGTGGTTTCCAGACTGAGACCAGTCCGTCGTCGAGCCATGACGGCTTCAAGACCAACGCCAACCTGCTGGCCGGCGGCACCAACGAAAATGGTCTGGGCGGCGCGCTGCTGTACTCCGGCACCCGTGGCGGTGACTGGCGTGAACACAGCGACAGCGAAATCGACGACCTGATCCTCAAGGGTAAATACCAGCTCGACGAGGCCAACAGCTTCAACGCCATGGCCCAGTATTACGAAGGCAAGGCCGACATGCCCGGCGGCCTCAGCGTTGCCGATTACGACGCCGATCCGTATCAGTCGACGCGCCTGAAAGACCAGTTCTGGGGTCGCCGCACAATGTTCAACTTCGGCTATCGCTATCAGGAAGATCGCCGCGAATTCACCGCCAACACCTTCTTCACCAAGACCCTGCGCAGCGGCTATCTGGATCAGGGCAGTTTCCTCTCGCTGTCACCGCGCGAATATTGGGTACGCGGTTTCGAAACGCGTTTCGCCCAAGGCTTCGACCTCGGCCCGACCAGCCATGAAGTCGGCGTCGGTTACCGCTTCATCAACGAGGCCGGCCACGAGTTGCGCTATCGCACGCCGATCAGCAGCAACCAATACCCGACTACCGACAGCCGCAACGACCGCGACACCCGCGGTGGAACCGAAGCCAATGCGTTGTTCGTCGACGATCGCATCGACATCGGCAAATGGACCATCACTCCGGGCGTGCGCTACGAGATGATCGAGTCGCAGCAGACCAACAACCTGACCGACGTCAAATACAAGGGCGACTACAACACCGCGCTGCCGGCGCTGAACGTGCTGTATCACCTGAGCGACAGCTGGAATCTGTACGCCAACACCGAAGGTTCGTTCGGCAGCGTGCAATACAGTCAGATGCCCAACCGTGTGAGCAGCGGCGAAGTCAAACCGGAGAAGGCCCGCACCTGGGAACTCGGTACCCGTTATGACAACGGCGCCCTGCGCGCAGAAATCGGTGCGTTCCTGATCAACTTCGACAACCAGTACGAAAGCAACCAGACCAACGATTCGGTGATCGCCCGTGGCGAGACCCGCCATCAGGGCATCGAGACCAGCGTCAACTACGCGCTGGATGACTTGAGCCCGGCACTCGCCGGTTTCGATGTGTACGCCACTTATGCCTATGTTGACGCGACCATCCGCGAAGACGGGCCGAACAAGGGCAATCGCGTGCCGTTCTCGTCGAAACATAAAGGCACGATTGGCGTCGGTTACACCGAAGGCCCGTGGAAACTCAATTTCGACAGCAGCTTCCAGAGCGACCAGTTCGCCGACAATGCCAACACCTCCAAGGAAAGCGCCGACGGCAGCACCGGCAAGATCCCCGGCTACATGCTGTTCAGCAGCCGCGCCGGTTATGACTTCGGCCCGCAATTGTCGGATCTGAACGTGGCGGTGGGGGTGAAGAACATTTTCAACACCCAGTATTTCACCCGCTCGTTCGATGACAACAACAAGGGCAAGTACGTGGGTGAGCCGCGCACGGTGTATGTGCAAACCTCCCTCGCGTTCTGAGATTGAAAAACCCCTCACCCTAACCCTCTCCCAAGGAAGAGGGGACTGATTGCGGGATGCTTGCGAAGTACGCCGACCTGATTCTGCTTTGCCGAATCCATAGTCGAGTCGGTCTTTCAGGTCGATGTTTCACGTCAGACACCTCGGTCGGCCCCCTCTCCCGGAGGGAGAGGGCTGGGGTGAGGGGCCGCTTTCTGATGCCTTGCGCAAAAAACGCCACAAACAAAAACGGGCCTGCTTGCGCAGGCCCGTTCTCATTGGGTGGCTTGAAAAATCAGCGTATCAACTGTTGATCGCTGCCTGTTCGTTCTCGAGAAATTCTTCCTCCAGCAGTGCATCATTCGCCTTGCTGAATGGCACGATGGCGGCGCGAGGTTTGCCTCGCAGTTTGCCAAACAGGTGCTCCAGCGCGTGTTCCAGTTTTTCGGCTGCACCGTCGATCGCCTGTTCCAGCGAATCGGCTTTGTGGGTGACGGAAATCGGTTGATGGCCTTTTGGCCGCGCTTCCAGTTGGCAGCGCAAGTCATGGGGACCTGGTTTGTCGCCGTTCTCGTCGCTCAGGTGGACTTCGACACGGGTCAGGTCTTCTTCATAACGTTCGAGCGTGCTCTCAATAGTTGTACGTACCCACTCCTCCAGTCGCTTACTGCTTTGAATATGGTTATCGCTGTTGACTTGGATTTGCATAGTTCATCCCTTATTTCAGCTAGCTCGCCAGAGGCCTTGAATTGGATTTCCTGACCTCCTGGTTACAACAATCGGCCCGACCGACGAACATTTCAACCCCTGAAAAAAGATAAATATTCATTCGCAAAAAAAGCCGGACAACCGGGCAAGTCACTGGTAAGGTCGGGAGTTGGGTCGCCACGCAACCCTGCAAAATCTGCTCACCATTGCCCGTCGTTCAACGGGTGCAAGCTGCGGAAAATCGCCGCTTCCTCCACCAGCCAGTCATGCACCGCGCGCACGCCCGGATGGCTCAAGGCCCCCGGCGCATACAGCAGCACGTAGCGTTTGTGGTTAGGCACCGACAGGCCGAACGGCACAATCAACGTCCCGCGCTCCAGTTCATCGTTGAGCAACGTGCGCCGGGCAATCGCCACGCCCATACCGGCGATCGCCGCTTCGATGGTCAGGTGATTGCGATTGAACGTGTGCCCACGCCGTACGTCGGCACCTTCAAAGCCAATCGCGTTCAGATAAAACTCCCATTCCGCATATTCATAACTGCCGCGCCAGGCGGTGATGTCGTGCAACAACGGGAAATGCACCAGGTCCACCGGCCCATGCAGCGGCGGACGTCCACGCAACAGGCTCGGCGCGCACACCGGGAAAATCTGTTCGTCAAGCAAGGCTGTGGATAACAGCCCCGGATAGCTGCCGTCATTCAGGTCAATCGCCAGATCAAAATCGCCCTCATGCAACGGCACGCTGCTGTCCTCTGCCACCAGCCGTAACTGGATGTCCGGATAACGCTGTTGCAAACGCGGCAAACGCGGGGTCAGCCATTTGCTGAGGAACGATGGAATCGAACGCACCCGCAGAATCCCGCTGATCATCCCCGCATCCAGTCGACGCAATTCCGCATCGATGCTGCCGTAGGCCTCGTTGACGGTAATCGCTAACCGCTGGCCTTCCGCACTCAACTCCACGCCCCGCGCCCGTCGGTGGAACAGGCGAAAACCGAGGCGCTCTTCCAGCTGGCGAATCTGCTGGCTGACCGCCCCCGGAGTGATGTGCAGCTCTTCAGCGCAACGGGTGAACGACAGGTGCCGCGCGGCACAGGAAAACACCTGCAGCCAGACGTAGGTCTGGGCATGCAATTGACGACTCATCGTTTAGTCCTGCTAAAGGCTTTCTTAGGAAGTTTCGTTGGTCACGTAGGACCGAGGTAGGCAGTATCGCCGACATTGCGCTTGTCCTACAAAAAATGGCAGCGATTCCTACTCCATTGCTTGTAAGGGTTTAGCATGGCTATCAGTGTTTTCGATCTATTCAAAGTCGGCATCGGTCCGTCCAGTTCCCACACCGTCGGCCCGATGCGCGCCGCCGCGACCTTCGCCCAGACGCTGATCGAGCAACGCTTGCTCAACGATGTGCGTCGCGTGGAAATCCGTTTGTACGGTTCGCTGTCGGCCACCGGTGTCGGCCACGCCACCGACCGCGCGACGGTCATGGGCCTGATGGGCGAATGGCCGGACAGCATCGATCCGGCGACCATCGATCCACGCATCCAGCAACTGCGCGAAAGCGGCGTGTTGCTGCTGGCCGGCCAGAGAGAAATTTCCTTCAACTGGCAGCACGATCTCCTGCTGCTGGACGAAAGCCTGCCCTACCACCCCAACGCCATGTCGCTGACAGCCTTTGGCGAAAGCGCCGAGCTGTTCACGCAAACGTACTACTCGATTGGCGGCGGCTTCATCATCGAAGCGGCGGAAGCCGAGTCCGGTGTGGCGCCGGCCGGCGACGTGGTGTTGCCGTACGATTTTTCCAGCGCCGCCGAACTGCTGAGCCTGTGCAAGCAGCACAACTTGCGCGTGTCGGAGCTGATGATGGCCAACGAACGGGCCTGGCGCAGCGACGCTGAGATCCGTAACGGCTTGCTGCACATCTGGTCGGTGATGCGCGAGTGTGTCGAGCAAGGCCTGCGTCACGAAGGCATCCTGCCCGGTGGGCTGAACGTGCCGCGCCGCGCGGCGAAATTGCACCGCAGCCTGCTGGAAATCGGCAAGCCGAACGTGATCAGTTCGACGCTGTCGGCGATGGAGTGGGTCAACCTGTTCGCCCTCGCCGTCAACGAAGAGAACGCTGCTGGCGGGCGCATGGTCACCGCGCCGACCAACGGCGCGGCCGGGATCATTCCGGCCGTTCTGCACTACTACATGAAATTCAATCCGGACGCGTCTGACGATGACGTCGTCGCTTTTTTCATGGGCGCCGCCGCCGTCGGCATTCTGTGTAAGAAAAATGCCTCGATCTCCGGCGCCGAAGTCGGCTGCCAGGGCGAAGTCGGTTCGGCCTGCGCCATGGCCGCGGCGGGCCTCGCTGAAGTGCTCGGCGCAACCCCGGAGCAACTGGAAAACGCCGCTGAAATCGGCCTGGAACACAACCTCGGCCTGACCTGCGACCCGGTCGGCGGCCTGGTGCAGGTGCCGTGTATCGAACGCAACGCCATCGCCGCCGTGAAGGCGATCAACGCCACGCAAATGGCCCTGCGCGGCGACGGCAAACACTTCATTTCCCTCGACCGGGTAATCCGCACCATGCGCGATACCGGCGCCGACATGCACGACAAATACAAAGAGACTTCACGGGGCGGCCTGGCCGTGAACTGGGTGGAATGCTGACGCGCGTTCCCTGACCGCCCCGGCGGGCCGCAACTTGCGGCCCGCCAACCGTGAGCCCGAGCAAAAATAATAACGAGGCAAAAACGATGACCGATGTACGTACACCTGCTGCCGAAAATCCCGCTGTAGATCGCACACGCAACACCGAAATAGCCCACAAGGGCTGGAGCAAATCCGACACCACCTGGATGCTCGGTCTGTATGGCACCGCCATCGGTGCCGGCACTTTGTTTCTGCCGATCAACGCCGGTGTCGGCGGCTTCTGGCCATTGTTGATTCTGGCGTTGCTGGCGTTCCCGATGACCTTTTTCGCCCACCGGGGCCTGACCCGCTTCGTCTTGTCCGGGCGTTCGGGCGACATCACCGAAGTCGTTGAAGAACACTTCGGCATCGGTGCCGGCAAGCTGATCACCCTGCTGTACTTCTTCGCGATCTTCCCGATCCTGCTGGTGTACAGCGTTGCACTGACCAACACCCTGAGCAGTTTTCTCGAACATCAATTGCACATCGCGCCGCCACCTCGGGCAATCCTGTCGCTGGTGCTGATCCTCGGCCTGATGGCGATCGTGCGCTGCGGGCAGAACGTGATCGTCAAAGCCATGAGCGTGCTGGTCTATCCGTTCGTCGCCGCGCTGCTGTTGCTCGGCCTGAGCCTTATCCCCAACTGGAACGGCGCGTTCTTCGCCAGCGCCAAGGAAGCGATGCCGCTGTCGACGTTCCTCAAGACCCTGTGGCTGGCGATCCCGGTGATGGTGTTCTCGTTCAACCACTCGCCGATCATCTCCGCCTTCGCGGTTGACCAGAAGCAGCGCTACGGCGCCGAGGCCGAACGCAAGAGCAGCGGCATCCTCGCCATGGCCCACGGGATGATGGTGGTGACGGTGATGTTCTTCTGCTTCAGCTGCGTACTGGCGCTGTCGCCGGCCGATCTGGCAGCAGCGAAGGCGCAGAACATTTCGATCCTGTCGTACCTCGCCAACCACTTCCAGACCCCGGTCATCGCTTACGCCGCGCCGCTGATCGCGCTGGTGGCGATCACCAAATCCTTCCTCGGCCACTACATCGGCGCCAGCGAAGGCTTTCAGGGCATGATCGTCAAGAGCCTGCGCGGCCGTGGCAAGGTGATGTCGGCGAGCTGGCTGAACCGTGCGACCGCGCTGTTCATGATCCTCAGCTGCTGGGCCGTGGCGACGTTCAACCCGAGCATCCTCGGCATGATCGAAACCCTCGGCGGGCCAGTGATTGCCTGCCTGTTGTTCCTGATGCCGATGTACGCCATCCGCCGTGTGCCAGCCTTGCGCCAGTACTCGGGACAGGCGTCCAACGTGTTCGTGGTGCTGATCGGCCTGATTGCACTGTCGGCGATCATCTACTCGGTTCTGCCCTGAAACGGGCCACAAATGACAAAGGCGAGCCATGGGCTCGCCTTTTTTATGCCGTATCCATTGTCCAACAATTTTCCCGGCACAGCCCTTGCTATGACCTGTGCAGGAGCTGTGTAGGAGCTGTCGAGTGCAACGAGGCTGCGATCTTTTGATCTTCATGACCGAAGTCAAAACAGCGCAGATCAAAAGATCGCAGCCTTCGGCAGCTCCTACAAAACGCAACAACACAGGCCACGGAATCGCCGATGATCAGGTATTGCGAACCAACCCGATCACGGCCGGTCAACAACTGCACGTTCAATCAGGCGGTGACGCATCATGGACAACCCTTTTCAGATCATTACCGATGCCTTCGCGCCGGACTATCAGATCAACCTGAGCATTCAGGGGCTGGACGGCAGCATCATGCTGACCCTGTCGAACAGCGGCCGAATCGTCGCCAAACGGATGATCAGCGCCGAACAGCGCAACGATCCGGTACGGCTCAAGCGGCTGGTGCAAAGCATTCAGTTCGGCATCGCCATCGAACAGGGCCACAGCGCCATGGCGATCCTTGAAGCGATGACCAGCGGTGACGGGCTGCCTCCGCCACCGCAGCAGAGCAACGGCCAGCCTCGGCCGTCGATGGGGCTTTAAAGCTCGCCCTTCTCGATCTCGGGGTGTTCACCGGAGCCGGCACCGAGCTTGCGTTGCGGCTTTTCGATCTTCACCGACGGAAATTGCGACGAGGCGTAACGCACCACCAGGATCGAGAACGCCAGCAGCAGAATGCCGCCGCACAGGTAGATGATGCCCATGTCCGGCGGGTTGTGGTGCGAGACGTTGGAGATCAGCAGGCGGGTCAGCGCAGTGATCGCCACGTAGATCAGGAAGCGCACCGGCATGTGGTTGGTCTTGAAGTAAATCCCGACCATCGCCCCCAGTTCCAGATAGATGAACAGCAACAGAATGTCATCGATCTTGATGTGGCCTTCTTCGAGCATGCCGAGAAATTCCATCACCGCCGCCCATGCGGTCACCGCACCAATGGCGAACAGCGCCAGGTAGTGGAAGGTCTCGACGAACAGGTTGCCCAGGGACTCGGCCAGTTGATGCACGTTTTGCCGCAGTTTCTCGGCCCAGTTGATTTTCACGATGATGTTCCTTAGCCCGATGCGAGCGGATGATGCCGGTTGGACGTGACGGTTTTCTGTATGCGCTATGCGCCATGCAGAAACGAGGCCACGCATCATGGCGAGCCGGCATGAAACCTGCGCCGTGGCGTTTGGTCGCACCGTTGAACAGGCACCGTCGCCAGGAATGTTTGTGACGCTATAACTGAAGTTTCTTGATGAATTCGTTACGCTTGAAAAGGCATTAGCTTATAAATGAAATATTATTAATCGGGAAAATCTGTGAACTCGCGCACAAACACTCCGGTTATTCACCAGTTAGTTATCCAATAAATTATCAGGGTAATTATTTCCACAGCAGGCCCATCAGCGAAGCTTTAACTGCAGCGGCGATCTTGTTTTGGCAACCGAGTTTTTTCAGGCAATGGTTAATATGGAAGTTTACTGTCCTTTTGCTGATACCGAGGATCACCGAAACATCGTCCGATGACTTTCCGTCAGCGGTCCATTGCAGGATTTCCTTTTCTCTCTGCGACAGTTCTATCGGCACCGGGAGCACCGAATCGGCGCCGCGCATCTGCAGGCGCGTCAGCCCCAGGTGAGTAATCTGGGCCAGCCAGGACAGCTGCGCCTGTTTGGTTTCGAGTTCCTGCGCGGTGATCGTCCCGCTGCCCCGGGCAAAGGTCACCAGCCCTTGAGTTTCGCTGTTGAGCAGCGTCTGCCCCCAGCCCTCCGAGAGCCCGTGAGCCTGCGCATCCTGCCAGAATTCGGGCATCTGAGCCTTGAGTTCAGCGTCCCACAGCACCGGTTTCACGCTGCGCATTGCGCGCTGGACGTAAGGATCGATGTCCAGGTAACGATTGGCGGAATAGGCAGCTTGCCAGGCGGGCGAATAATTATTGGCGAGAAAAAGACAAGGTTTGGTGATGGGGAAAAGTCGGCGTGACCCGTAAGCCACATAATCAAACTCCAACTGCCTGGCGACGGTCTTGATACTGTCGAACAACAACTCGACATCCGTTGCAGACATGGCGTTTTCCAACAGTTCAGCCTGCCAATATGACATAGAGATTCCTTTCCCGCAGTTAATGCTGTCGGCCTCTTGCCAACATGCCTAGCATATTTCCAAATGTTTCCGCTAGCTGTCAAGGGTGACAGGTAGTATGCGAGCGCAGTGTGCACTTTAATCGCCACCCAACCAATCACTAAACGGAATCTGTGATGGATTACTTGTCAGGACGTTATGACGAGTTGACGACACTAAAGCGTCAACGCTTGGCTCAATATCGCTATCAGGTGTTCGTCGAACGCCTCGGCTGGCAATTATCCACGCCGGACGATTTCGAGTTCGACCAATTTGATCACAGCGGCACTCACTACATCGTCGCCGAAGAACACGACGGCAACATCAAGGGATGCGCCCGCCTGCTGCCCACCACCCAGCCGTATCTGCTGAGTGAAGTATTCACTTCGTTGCTCGGCGACAAGCCTGCCCCGTGCGGCGATGACATCTGGGAGCTGTCGCGCTTCACCTCACTGGACCTCGATGCCGAGGGCGGCAAAAACGAACAGATGATGTCCGACGAAAACACCGTCGGCCTGTTCATGGCCACGCTGGAGTACGCCCGAACCTGCGGCGTTTCACATCTGGTGTCAGTGTCCCCGGTTGCCATCGGACGCCTGCTCAGACGTGGCGGCATCGACTACAAATGGCTGGCGCCGCTGCAGGTTCTGGACAACCGAACCCTGGGCGCCTGCTACATCACGGTGCAGTAACCCTGCCCGACACTCGATAACAAGAAAACAAGAAAACAAGAAAACACATCAACTGAAGCTGCTGACACGCGTCGAGCAGCACCTTTCGGTGTGGGTCGATTTCACGCCATGGATAGCAACTGCCTTACAACCAACGTTCAACACAGAGGGATGATCATGATCGACATGCACAGGAAAGTTGCCAAAGACATCGTCCACAAGGGCCACGATGACGACGTGCTGATTTACGACGCTCACCACTTGCTGCCGGCCTGGCTGCCGGCCGCCGTCGTGCAACGGGCGAACCTTGATCCAATGGATCTGGAGATCGTCAATCAGGCCTATCGGCTGGACAGCGAACGTCTGGTGCTGCGCTCGCTGCCAACCATCATTGACCTGGAAGAGCTCGAACAGGCAGGCCTGTCGGACTGTCTGCCGGAACTGCTGACGAATTACGAAAAGGCCACCGACCACCTGATCCTCAGCGGCATCTGGGTGCTGGAAAGCACCGAGGCCAAACTGGCTCGACTGCCCGGTTGCGGCAACGGCCTGAGCCTCGATCAGCGCCGGCAGGTACATGATGTCCTGAAAAACCTGGACGGCTGCCCGCAGCAGGGTCTGCTCTATTTCACCCTGTTCAACGACACCGCCAATTACTTTTTCTACCGCAAGCACCACGAGCACGTGCCCGGCCTGATGCTGATCGAAGCGGCACGCCAGGCGATGTACGCGCAGTTCTACGAGCACAGCGGTTATGCCCGCGGTGAGGTGTCGATTTCCATCGTTGATCTGCTGTCGAGTTTTCCCCGTTACACCGAGTCTTCGTTTCAGGTGGATGTGCTGGTTGGCGACTACGAAGGCATGGCCCAGCCGCGGGCGCGCAAGGTCGACAAGCGTGCGCGATTCTTCCAGCGGGGCGAGCTGGTGGCCGACATTCGCCTGCACGGTGAAGTGATCAAGATGCCGGTGTTCAAGCGCATGCGCAATATCAACATCGACCCCGCCTGCTGGTTCCGTCCGCTCAAGGGCATCCGCCATGAAGTGCTGGTGCGCCTGGATTCAGGTCGTCACCTCTCCGCCCGTCTGGAGCTGCTGTCGATGGCCGGCCTGCAAGTGCAATGCGACAGTCCGCT
The DNA here is from genome assembly GCF_054855875.1 of Pseudomonas sp. G3-19. Lineage (NCBI taxonomy): Bacteria > Pseudomonadati > Pseudomonadota > Gammaproteobacteria > Pseudomonadales > Pseudomonadaceae > Pseudomonas > Pseudomonas sp. G3-19. The sequence goes on along the minus strand of NZ_JBMPIQ010000003.1, from coordinate 5,284,219 downwards.
TGAGGCCTCCGAGCGCGGACACGTCTACCTGTACCTGGAAAACGAAGGGATGATCAGCCTGCCGTTGCAATCGCTGCACGCCAGCGACGCGACAAAGGCCGGCACGCTCAAACTGCACCTGGCAGAGCTGGATTCGCCGTTGCGTTTCAAGTGGCGCGAAGTGCTCAAACAGTTCGCTTACTTCTCCCACGAAGAAACCGCCCCGGTTCCGGCGCCCGTCCTCGGCCAACCGTTGTGGATGACCTTCGACCAAGCTTCGGCGATGCCCGAACAAAGGAAGGAAGCATGATGCCGCGCTATCCCCACGTGCTGGAGCCCCTGCGGCTGGCCGGCGGGTTGGAGTTGCGCAATCGGCTGTTCTTCGCGTCGATGGGCGTGGACCTGGCCGATCACAGCGGGTGTGTGACGCCCGCCATGATCGAGTTCTATCAGGGCATCATGGAGGGCGGTTGCTCCATGGCGTTTCTGTGCAACGCCACGGTCTCGCCGCAATCGCGTTTACAGAGCACCGGGCTCGGCCTGTTCGAACAGCAGCAGGGCGAATCGCTCAGGGCGATGTTCGCCATGGCCGAGCAGGTCAACACGCCGGTGGGTGTGCAACTGCAGCATTACGGCGGTCAGGGCACCACCACCCACACCGGCGTTGCCGTGCTGACCCCGAGCGGCGTGCCCTGCCCGCGCGTGTCGAAACTTGATCCGGATTATCGCGTGCGGATCATGGACGAAAGCGACATCGCCCTGGTGATCGAGCAGTTCGCCCATTCCGCCTGGCTGGCCTGGACCAACGGCGCGCGTCTGGTGCAATTGCAGGCGTCCAACGGCTACCTGCTGAGCAGTTTTCTCTCGCCGCACACCAACAAGCGCACTGACCGATATGGCGGCAGCGAAGAGAACCGTGCGCGACTGTTGCTCGACGTGGTCAAGGCCATCCGCGAGCGCACCCAGGGCCAACTGATCGTCACTATTCGTCTGGGCATCGACGACCGTCTGGGCGCTGAAGGGCTGCAATATCCGGACCTCAAGGAAACCGTGCAGGCGCTCTGTCAGGCCGGCGTTGCCGCGCTGGAATGTTCGATGTGCATGGGCGCGACCTTCGGCCAGTTGATCGTGCATTCGGAGACCATGGACCACTACCTGCAAGCCGGCGTGCGGGCGATCAAGTCGGTGTCGACAGTACCGGTGGGTTACGCCGGTTTCATCGACGGTCTGGACAAGGCCGAGCAGTTGCTCGCCGACGGCGTATGCGATTGGGTGGGGATGTCGCGGGCGCTGTTTGCCGACAACGACCTGATCAATAAAACCCTGCAGGGCCGCTCCGCCGACATCCACAAATGTCGATGGGACAGCCAGTGCTTCAGTGACAAAAGCAATCCGCGACTGGATCGGGTGTATTGCTGCGTAAACCCGAAATATTTACGCCCCGCGTTGGCATAAGGAGATGCGACATATGTACGATTTTCTGGGAAAAGTCTGCCTGGTCACCGGCGGCACCAGTGGCATTGGCGAAACCGTCAGCGAACGCCTGATCAAGGCTGGCGCCGATGTGATCGTGTTCGGCCGGGACGAGGAAAAAGGCGCGGCGCTGGCCGATCGGCTGGGTGAACACTGCCGCTTTATCGCCTGCGATGTCGGTGATCCGGAGCAGGTCGAGCAGGCGTTCGCGACCATTCGTTCGGCCTACGGCCGCCTCGATTGCGCGTTCAACAATGCCGGCGTGACTGCCAAATACGGAGCGCTCGCGCAATCGTGCCCGGAGGACTGGATGAAGGTGATGAACATCAACGTCAACGGCACCTACCACTGCATGCGCCATGAACTGCAACTGATGCTCACCCGCGGCACCGGGGCCATCGTCAATACCTCGTCCTGCGCCGGCGTGGTACCGATTGGCGGCCAGGTCGCCTATGTCGCCAGCAAGCAGGCGATCAACGGCATGACCCAGGTGGCGTCGATCGAGAATGCGCGGCTGGAAGACGGCGGCTGCATTCGCGTCAATGCGGTCGCCCCGGGGCCGATCCTCGGCGGCATGAACAGCGAGGCACGCCTGAAAGCCGCACCGGAAAACACTCAGCGTAAAATCAACGTGACGTCGATGAAGCGCTTCGGCACGGCGGACGAAGTGGCCAACGCGGTGCTCTGGCTGCTCAGCGATCAATCTGCTTACGTCACGGGTGTGATCATGCCCATCGATGGCGGTTACGCCAGCGGTAAGTTCTGAAACCAAATAAACCAAACGACCCGCCGTGTGCGGGTCGTTTGGTTTGAGGCGCGTGAATCAGGAAAAACCCCGAATCCGGTCTACATTGAAAAGCCACTACCCAAAGCGCAGGGATTCGCTTATCCTTTCGCTGTATATAAATACAGTAGTCGCTAAGACAACTAAATGTGAAGGCATGTGAGGTGGTGAATGGCCGTCGAAGTGGTATACCGCAGCAGCCGAGATCTGGAGCGCTTGTTCATGGATAAAGCCGAAGCTGACCGTCATGACAAAATGCTCGAACTGGCCGAGATGCTGTCCGAAGTGTTGCAAAAAGCCGTGCCGTCGCTGAACGAGCAACAGGTTGAAGAAGTCGGGATCTACATGGCGAAGAACCGCGATGTGTTCGCCAAGGCCTTCAAGAGCCAGCCTGATGCGCTGTCGGAGCTGATCAATGCACCGGCAGAAGTAGTCGAAAAAGACGCAGCGGCTGAGCCGGAAGAAGCTCCAGTGAAGCCGGTTAAAGCGGCGAAAGCTGCCAAGTAACCACGTTTGAATCGAAAAGATCGCAGCCTGCGGCAGCTCCTACAGGGAATACGCATTCCATATGTAGGAGCTGGCGCAGGCTGCGATCTTTTGCTTTTCAGCGATATAGGACTTTCTCTGCCAACTCATCCGCTACCCGCGCTGGCGAACGCTTCTCGGCCTGCGCATGGGCAAACACTTCGGTCAGCCGCGAACTGATCTTCGACAGGTGCGCAGTAATTGTCCCCAGCTCTTCGCCGCGATGCTTGAGCGAGACATAAATCAACCCGCCCGCGTTGATCACATAATCCGGCGCATACAGAATCCCGCGCCGCTCCAGTTGATCGGCCACGTCCAGATGCGTCAGTTGATTGTTCGCCGAACCGGCCACCGCCGAGCAGCGCAATTGCGTCACCGTGTGACTGTTGAGCACCCCGCCGAGACCGCACGGCGCAAGGATGTCGCAGGGTGTGCTGAGCAAGGCGTCGTTGGCGATCGGATGCGCGTTGAGCTGTTCCATCGCCAGTTGCACCTTGCCGTGGTCGATGTCGCTGACCAGCAATTCGGCGCCTGCCGCGTGTAGCTGCTCGGCCAGTGCATAACCGACGTTGCCCAAGCCCTGAATCGCCACGCGCAAGCCTTCAAGATTGTCGCTGCCCAGCCGCGCCATGGCGGTGGCGCGAATCCCTGTGAACACGCCCATCGCCGCATGCGGCGCCGGGTCGCCGGCCGAGGTGGTGCTGGTGACGTGCTGGGTCTGCTGGGCGATGCAATCCATGTCCGCTACCGAAGTGCCGCTGTCGATGGCGGTGATGTAGCGACCGTCGAGCTGCTCGATGCAGCGGCCAAACGCTTCGAACAACGCAGCGCGGTTTTCCACATGCGCCGGGCGCACAATCACCGCCACCCCGCCGCCCTGATCGAGCCCGGCCAGTGCCGCCTTGTAGCTCATGCCCTGGGCCAGGCGAATGGCGTCCTCGACTGCGGATTCGTCGTTGGGATAGGCAAGATAACGGCAACCGCCCAGGGCAGGCCCGAGGCGACTGTTATGAATGGCAATGACCGCCTTCAACCCGGTGACCGGGTCAACGCTGAGGTGCAGCGATTCCAGGCGAGTGCTTTGCATGAGAGCGAACATCGGCAGGCTCCCGAATCACTTCTGGTAGACGCCAGTATAGGCTTGCGCCCAAAAATTGCTGAAGCGCACCGGAATAAGCGCCCGCTTCGACGGCGACTTTGCGGCATAACCTGGCCGGTACTGGACGAATGGCGCGGACGGGGCTAAAACGAGGCATTCCCCGGAGATTTCGATGAGTCCGCGCCAACGCTTTTTCGAGTGTCTGCACCGTTCACCGCCCGCGCTGTTCGAAGCGGCGCTGTGGATGGCTGCCGAGCACGAAAAAGGCCTCGATGTCGAAGCGCTGCAACAGGACTTCAAGGAGCTGCAACAGCGCGTCAGCTACGGCTTGCCGATGCTGCCAGTCAGCGAACTGGCGCAACCGTTGCTGCGGCGGTTGAATGATCTGGGCTTCTCTCAGGACGATTTTCTGCCGCTACGCCCACAGGTCGCGTTGTTGCACAAAGTGTTGCAGACCCGCCGCGGCCAGCCGCTGACCCTGTCCCTGATTGCTCTGGAACTGGCCCGTGGTCTGGAGATTCCGCTGGTCGGGGTGAACTTCCCCGGGCATTTCCTGCTGCGGGTACCCGGTGCTGATCACCTGCTGGATCCCTGCGGCGGTCGGCGGCTGTACCCCAATGACTGTTGCGAGTTGTTGCAACGTCAGTACGGCGCGCACCTCAAACTCAACGCTGACCATCTGGCCACCGCCAGCCCAGAGCAGATGCTCCAGCGCCTGTCACGCAACCTGCGGCAGTTGCATCTGGCGCATGAGGATTACATTGCCGCGCTGATCGATGCCGAACGCGTGCTGGAACTGGGCGGTGCCAGCGCCGCCGACTATCTGGCTCGCGCCAGCCTGTATCAACGGCTCGATTGCCCGAACGCGGAGCGCTTCGATCTGGAGCATGCGCTGCTGCTCAGTGATGATCCGATCCAGCGCCTGCGCCTGACTGAGCGGCTTGGGCACCTGCCGCCGAATTCAGTCGTCCACTAATCCCTGTGTGGGAGCGAGCTTGCTCGCAAAGCGTGGTGTCAGCGATGAATGCATCGAAGCGTGAATCGCCTTCGCGAGCAAGCCCGCTCCCACAGGGTTCAGCGTGAACCCATTCTTCTGCATCACAACGATCCCTTGTGGGAGCGTGGCTTGCCCGCGAAGCAGGCGCCACCGATTTTCCTGTCAGACCGCGTTATCGTTCTTCGCGAGCAAGCTCGCTCCCACATTGGATTGCGGGATATCTGAAGGCGAACGCACCTGGATGATCAGCAGCGCCGCAATAACCGCCGGTATCGCGCAGAAGAAGAAAATCTGCGTCACCGGAATGTGCATCGCCAGCAGCATACTGCCGAACAGCGGCCCGAGGATCGAACCGAAGCGCCCGACCCCCAACGCCCAGCCAGTGCCCGTGGCGCGTACATGCGCCGGGTAGAAGTTGCTGGCGAAGGCGTTCAGCGTCAGTTGCCCACCGATGATGCAGAAACCGGCGGCAAACACGCAGGCCACCAGATAGCGCGGGTTGTCGTGGTTCAAGCCCAGCAGAATTGTGCACAGCGCCGCCCCTGTCAGCACCGCGCAGAGCAGCCGCACCTTGCGTTTCAAACGGTCGGCGAACCAGGCCATGCACACCGCGCCCAAGGTACCGGCGAACAGGAACATCGAGGTCACCAGATTCGCTTCATTGAGTTTCAGACCGCTTTCCAGCAACAGCGTCGGCAGCCAGCTGATCATGAAATACAGCAGAATCAGGCTGACAAAAAACGTCGCCCAGATCAGCAGGGTCGGGCGCGCATAACCGTTGCGGAACAGCTCGACCACGGTCAGCTTGCTGCCCTGCTCGCGCTCGTTCTGTTCGACGGTCGCGGCCGGCGGTTGCCAGTCCGGCAGCATTCGCGCGGTGACTTTGCGCAGACGCGCATAGGGCGGTGCATCGCGCAGCAGACGCGGCAGCGATTCTGGCAGCATCCACCACAGGAACGGGAACAGCAGCAACGGCGTGACACCACCGGCAAGGAACACCGCTTGCCAGCCAAAGCGGTCGATGAAGCCAGCGGCGACAAAACCACCCGCCGCACCGCCAAACGAAAACCCACAAGCGGCCAGTGTCACCATCAAGGTGCGCAGACGCGGCGGTGAATATTCCGACATCAAGGCCATGGCACTGGGCATCGCACCGCCCATGCCGATGCCGCAGATGAAGCGCGCGATCATCAAGGTGTTCAGAGAATCGGCGAACACCATCAACACCGTCAGGCTGGCGTAGATCAGCACGCAGGCGAGCAGGATTCGCCGCACGCCGAAGCGATCGGCCAGCGGCGTCACCGCGAGCGAGCCGAGCGTGAGGCCCAACAGGTTGGCGCTGAAAACCGGCCCGAACGCGGCTTTCTCCAGCCCCCAGTCCTGAGCCAGGGCCGGCACCACGTAACCGAGCACCTGGGCGTCATAGCCGTCGGTGACCAGCAGCAAGGCGAGCAGGATCAGCAATAACCACTGATAGCGGGACACAGGACGGGCGTCGAGTGCCGCGCGAAAGCTGGCAATCTGGTTATGCATCGCAAGGTACCTGTTTTGTTTTTATGATTTTTTTGGCGGGCGCCGAATCTCCCCTGTGGGAGGGGCTTGCTCGCGAAAGCGGTGTATCAGTCAGCATCCCGGTACCTGACACTCCGCTTTCGCGAGCAAGCCCGCTCCCACATTGGGGCAAGGTGAAGCTTTAAGGGGTATCCGGCTGATTGGCCGGATGCGCCTTGATGAACGCCGAATGCTCAGCCGCCAACGCCGCCACCCGACAAATCCGCGGATAAGCCTGCAGCGAAACACCGAAGCGCTCGGCCGCATACAACTGCGGAATCAGATAAACATCCGCCACACACGGCCACTCGCCGAAACAGAAACCGCTGTCACCGATCAATTGCTCGACGGCCGCCAGCCCCTGACTGATCCAGTGCGCGATCCACTCCACCACCTGCGGCTCTTCGTGGCCCAACTGGCGCAGGCGATTGAGCACGCTGACGTTATGCAGCGGATGCACATCGCAGCCGATCACCGCCGCCACACCGCGCACATGAGCACGGGCAGCGAGGTCTTCGGGCAGCAATGGCAGCTGTGGATAACGCTCTTCCAGGTACTCGATGATCGCCGGCGACTGAATCAGCAGCTCGCCGTCATCGGTGCGCAGGGCCGGCACCCGGCCCTGCGGATTGATCGCCAGATACGCCGGCTGGCGATGCTCACCTCCCGACGGCGCGATCAGATTGACCGGCAACGCGGTGTAGTCGAGCCCTTTCAGCGCCAACGCGATACGCACCCGATAAGACGAGGTCGAGCGGTAATAGGTGTAGAGATCCATGATCCGCTCCTGTCAGCGCGCCGCCAGCACTTTGCCGCGGCATTCGCCGAAGCCGATCGAGGCAAAACCGTCACGGGCGCAGCGCGCACGCAGAATGATTTCGTCGCCGTCTTCGAGGAATTTGCGCACTTCGCCGGAGGCCAGTTCGATCGGCTTTTTACCGCCCTCGGTGATTTCCAGCAGGCTGCCGAACTGACCGCTTTGCGGGCCGGACAAAGTCCCCGAACCGAACAGGTCACCGGCCTGCAACTGGCAGCCGTTGACGCTGTGGTGCGCGACCATTTGTGCGACGGTCCAGTACATGTAGCGAGTGTTGCTCAGGGTCAGGCGATGGGCTGGCAGATTCTGTTCGCGCATGGCTTCGGTGAGCAGCAGCACTTCCAGCTCGATGTCGAAGGCGCCGCCATCTTGATCACGTTTGTCGAACAGGTATGGCAGCGGCTGCGGATCACCTTCCGGGCGCGCAGGTTGCGCCATGCGGAATGGCTCCAGCGCTTCGGCGGTCACCACCCATGGCGAAACACTGGTGATAAAACTCTTGGAGAGGAACGGGCCGAGCGGCTGGTATTCCCAGGCCTGGATATCGCGGGCCGACCAGTCGTTGAGCAGACAGAAACCGGCGATGTGTTCGGCGGCGTCACCAATGGCAATCGGCTCGCCCATGTCGTTGCCCTGACCGATCCAGATGCCCAGTTCCAGCTCGTAGTCCAGTCGTGCGCACGGGCCGAAGGTCGGCTCGCTCGCACCGGCCGGCAGGGTCTGGCCTTTCGGGCGGCGCACGTCGGTACCAGAAGCGCGCACGGTGGAGGCGCGACCGTGATAACCGATCGGCACGTGCTTGTAGTTGGGCAGCAGCGGGTTGTCCGGACGGAACAGTTTGCCGACGTTCTGCGCGTGCTCGATGCCCACGTAGAAGTCGGTGTAATCGCTGATGCGCGCCGGCAGGTGCATTTGACAATCGGCAGCCAGTGGCAGCAGTTTTGCGCCTTGGGCTTCGATGGCGCCGCGATGAGTGCTGCCCTCGCCGAACAATTCCAGCAAGCGGCTGCGCAAGGCTACGCGGGCTTCACGACCGAGGTCGAAGAAGGCGTTCAGCAGACCGCCGTGCATGGCTTCGACCGCGCTGCGTGCCGGGCCGTCGAACAGGCCGGCTTCAAGCGCCACCTGCAGATCGAAAATATGTTCACCGATCGCCACGCCCGCGCGCGGCGCCGAGCCGCCAGTGCTGAACACGCCCAGCGGCAGGTTCTGCAGCGGGAAATCCGCGTGGCCATTGGCCGAAGCAACCCAGCTGCGGGTGATGGAAGTCTGAGTCATGGGTTATCTCCGGGTCGGGTCGAACGTGGCGGGCAGCGTGGCCCAGCAGGCGTCGTAAGTGGATTGCAGTTGCGGGCAGTCGAGGGCGAAGCGGCTTGGGCGCAGTACCTGACTGGTCTCGAACATGAAGGCCATGGTGTTGTCGATCTTCGCCGGTTTGAGTTCCGCGTTGATCGCTTTGGTGCAGGTTTCGCCATCCGGGCCGTGGGCGCTCATGCAGCTGTGCAACGAGGCACCGCCGGGCACGAAGCCTTCTGCCTTGGCGTCGTATTCGCCCTGGATCAGGCCCATGAATTCGTTCATCAGGTTGCGATGGAACCACGGCGGACGGAAGGTGTTCTCGGCGACCATCCAGCGTGGCGGGAAGATCACGAAGTCGAGGTTGGCCAGACCGTGCACGCTGGTCGGCGAGGTCAGCACGGTGAAGATCGACGGATCCGGGTGATCGAAGCTCACGGTGCCGATGGTGTTGAAACGGCGCAGATCATATTTGTACGGCACGTTGTTGCCGTGCCAGGCGACCACGTTCAGCGGCGAATGATCGAGCTCGGTGCCCCACAACTGGCCGAGGAATTTCTGCACCAGCGTCGTCGGCTGCTGCAGGTTTTCGTAGGCGGCGACCGGGGCGAGGAAGTCCCGCGGATTGGCCAGACCGTTGCTGCCGATCGGCCCCAGATCCGGCAGGCGCAGCGGCGCGCCGTGGTTCTCGGCAACGTAACCGCGCGCCTGCGGATCAAGCAGCTCGACGCGGAATTTCAGGCCACGCGGCAGCACAGCAATTTCCAGCGGCGCGACTTCGAGCACGCCGAGTTCAGTGACAATTCGCAGCCGCCCCAGTTGCGGCACCAGCAGCAGTTCGCCGTCGGCGTTGTAGAACACCCGCTCCATCGAGCGATTCGCGCAATAGTTATAGATGCTGATGCCGGCTGGTTTTTCCGCCGCCGAATTGGCCACCATGCCGACCAGACCGTCGATGAAATCGGTCGGCTCGGCCGGGATATCCAGAGGATTCCAGCGCAGGCGATTGGGCGTCACTTCACCCAACGGGCCGCCGGCCAGTTGCCGCTCCAGTTTGACGAACGCCGGGTGATTGGCCGACGGCTGAATCCGGTACATCCAGGTACGCCGGGCTTCACTGCGGGTCATGGTAAACGCAGTGCCGGAGAGCAATTCGGTATAGAGGCCGTACGGGGCTTTTTGCGGGGAGTTCTGGCCGATGGGCAAGGCGCCGGGCAACGCTTCACTGCTGAATTCGTTGCCGAAACCGGACTGGTACGTCAGCTCCGACGCGTTTGAATCGAGGTTCATGGAGCCTCCTGAACAGGGAGTCGGCAGTGGCCCATCGCTCTGGCTCAGAGCTTTGCGCACGCCGGGGTTGTTATTATCGTAATTCGATTACGCATAACGTAATTTGCTCGCTATCCAGCGTCAAGCTATAAAGACGCCCATTCGTTTTCGGATCCCGGCCGCACCATGGAAAAAACCAGCGACAGCAACGGCAAACAGAAAGTCCGCTCCGCCGAGGTCGGCACCGACATCCTCAAGGCGTTGGCCGAGTTGTCGCCCTCTACCTCACTGTCGCGTCTGGCCGAACATGTGCAGATGCCCGCGAGCAAGGTGCACCGTTATCTTCAGGCACTGATCGCCAGCGGTTTTGCCGAGCAGAATGCCGCCACCAACCACTACGGCCTCGGCCGTGAAGCGTTGCGTGTAGGCTTGGCAGCCCTGAACAGTATGGACGTGCTGAAAGTCGCCGCCCTGCCCCTGTCCGAGTTGCGCGATGAATTGAATGAAACCTGCTTTCTGGCGGTGTGGGGCAATCAGGGCGCGACCGTGGTGCACATCGAACCGGCGGTGCGCGCGGTGACGGTGGTGACGCAACTGGGTTCGGTGTTGCCGTTACTCAGCTCGTCCACCGGGCTGGTGTTCAGTGCCTTTCTGCCGCATCGGGAAACCGATGAGTTGCGCGCGCAGGAAATCGCCGTCGCCGGCCATCCACTGGCCGATCAAAATGCCTACAGCGGTTTGTGCGAGCAGATCCGCGAACGCGGTCTGCATCATGTGCACGGCTTGTTGATGCCAGGTGTGGACGCGTTGTCAGCCCCGGTGTTCAACGCAGTCGGGCAGATAGCGGCAGTGCTGACCATCGTCGGCCCGACTTCACTGTTCCACGCTGATGAAGACGGCCCGGCGGCGCAGCGGTTACTGGCGGCGTCGCGGGCCGTGAGCTGGCGAATGGGGTATGAGCAAGCCGGTTGAGTCAGGCGATCTCCAGGCGCCAGCCCGGGGATCAGCGCACGATGGTCTGGCTGATGCTGGTTGCCCGATCCTTCATCAATTCAGTGAAGAAATCGATCAACTGTTGATCTGCCGCTTTATGACCCGCCGCCTCGGCGACGAATTGCGCCGCCGACCGTGCATCATCGACCAGACCGAGAAACGATCGTTGAACGTTGGTCACCTGCTTGATCACCTCTGCGCTCGCACCGGCTGTGGCCGCCTGGCCGAGCGTAAATAGTCCGATCAACGCGTCCGCGCCGTATCCCAGTGCCGCCGAGTAGTCACCGCGCCGTTGCGCCTGTGCTCCGTCGTAGACACTTTTCATCATCTGCACCGCAACGGCCACGGAGCCAATAGGCGGCACGGCGAGACTGATGACATTCACCACTTTGATCAGGCCATCGTAAACCAGTCCCGCGATAACCTCCTTCAGACTGGTGGTTCGCTCATCGATATCGCTCAATGCGCGACGCACTCTCCGATCATGGAACGTGAAGAGGTTGTTCAACTTGGCGCGTTCTTGCGTCTTGACCGGAGGCAGGGGTTTCCCGCTTGCGGCAAGATCGTCAAAATAATCATTGATTACTTTTTGATCGACGATTGCAACCCGGTCAAAGTAGTAATCGCGCATCGGTCCATATTGGAAACGAATCGATGGAATGAAATCGTTGATGGGTCGATAGGCAACGCCATCCGGCGCATCGGGCGTATATAACCAGTCGTGGAACTGGCCGAGAATGTTCATCCGCAGGATGTAGACACCCGCAACCGTACGATCCCTCGACTTGGTCAAGCCTGTTTTCCCGATATTGAATTCGTAAAGACCTTCATCACCTTCTGCGGACGAATCATTGATCGGGTAGTGATAGACATCCTCTTTCAAATTCCCGACAACCCGTTGTAGCGCTAAAAAAATGTCAGACCCAAACCTGCCATCGATGTAGTTGGAGAGCAGATCGTAATGCATCTGACAGCGAATTTTTTTTGCGTGAACGGCGCGCTTGAATGCATAGCCAGGATGCTTCCCGTCCAGATAGTCGGTATTGAGCATTTCCGTATACCTGTCGCCAGGACGGAATGTTTTCGATAACGAGGACAGATCGCGAATATCCAGCTGATCGACTGCCGGATGGCCACCCGTCAAAAAATACCTCGGGTCATACTTGCTCGGATATGCCGGATTGGCAGCTTCAAACGACAGCCCTTCGATGAGCAGATCCGTTACGCTTTTCTGAAAATCGTCAGTCTGGACAATAATCTGATCCGGACTGATCTCGACATTTCGTCCTCGCGAACGCAACAGGCTTTCAAGGTTCTGCTTTACCGCATCATGGGTAAAGCGTTCGAAAGAAGGGAACGCATTGTCCCTTGCCTCTACGGTGGAGAGCGCTTTCAGTTCGGTATTCAATCGAGCGTAACGTTTGCGCGGCTCAATCCCGAGGTAGCGGTAAGGCGCAGGCGCAATGGTCTTGTGTAACGCCAGTTCAGACTGATAAGCGACTTTGACGTCATTGAGCAACGGCGCTGTGCCATTGGGGAAAAGGTCCGGGTATTGGGTATCCAGCTTATATAGATAATGGGTGGAGTGACGGCTGGCACCGCGCAACGATCCGGCATCGTGCAAATAGTCCGGATGAATCAATGACGCCGCGTATTGACGATCAGCGGTCATGGCCGATTCAAACCATTTGTTCAGAGCGAATGCATCCGCAAACGTCATGAAAACAGACTTGCCTGCAGGTGTTATCAGATAAACAAGATAGTTCCGAGTCTCCGGTGCCTGAAAAACCATCACACCTTTCAAGGCGGGCCCCGGGATCTGCAGGCTCAGTTTCAATCCGCGGATAGACACCGACGAGTCACCTGCCAGCGCCCTTTCGATTACCTTCGCTTCGGTTTCACTGAAGACGCCCGAATGGCGCGCAACGAAAAGCGCGAACTCGATGTTGCTGTGCAAGTGGTCGCGATACGCCTGTGCAAACTCCGGCGATGGATCAGCCGGAAGACTGGATACAAACTGCGAGCGCACGTTGATGTTGTTCAACCATTGCTCAAGTGCAGCAGCGGACAGCTTGCTGCCGGGCGGCATCCCGGTGAGGCTGATTTCGGCTTTATACCCCTCGTCATGCAGACCGAAGATGATGAATTCCGTCAGGGTCCGGTTATCGACCTGCTCTAGGGTGCGGCCCCCCAGTTGCATCTTGTGGACGCTGCGCACCTTTATCGTCTCGGCTTCCAGTTGCTCACCCAACGCGCTCATCGCCCACTCGGAAAAACAACGCAAGACATAATCTTTAAACGAGAAACACCTGTCGAAAACCACCTGGTAGTCAGAGTGATATTTCTCCATCGAGTGCTCAAGCTCGACGTAACGCTGCTGAAGAGTGTTACCACCGTTCTTCAGCCAGAGTGGCCATTCGGTCCGCTTGAGTTCTGCCTGCACTTGATCGAATCGACGACCGATGTCAGCACGCATCACCGACAACATCTGATTGTCCTGCAATACCCGGCTGAACGCTCGAGTCTGGCCCTTGCGATCGCGCATCAGACTTGCAAGCGTCTCAAGTTGTCCCTTCAAGTAAGCGTCGACACAATGAGCGGACACACTTTGCGTGGCTTTAGGGAAAGCGATTTTGCTACCGGACGCCGATACACGCGCCAGCAGCGTTGCATGCACCTCGAGATTCCTGGCGAAGTATTCAAAGCCGTTGCCTGGCGTGTGAATGACATAACCGGTGGGCTCATTGAGCAGTTTCATTTGCGGATCCGCCCGCATCGCATTATCGAGGACAAACCCCGGAATAAGCGAAGTGCGAGAGTCGGATTCAGGACTCACCACAACGTTATAAGCGCCGGCGCCGTTTTCCAGGTTCAACAAATAGCAATAGCGCGTCGCCATGCCGTGATCCAGAAATCCCGCCATGGCTTTTAAAGAAAGCTCCGCTGTCAGCACAACGTTATAAGCCTGCTGCAAGGCCTGTTTATTTGTCAGCCCGGTCTTTTCAGTTGTTGCGACTTTTACGGGAGCCGCCCAATACTTGGTCATCTCCGAACGCAGGCTGCTTTCCAGATTTCGCAGCGTATAAGTAATAGCCTCCTCAGCCTCGATAATACTGAAGCCTTTGACTCTCATCTGTTCGCCAACGGTATCGGGCAGGTGAAAGACACCGTCCCCGCCGCCAGCCAGATAGCTCGGCAGCACATTATTATCAAGACAATGAAGCAATACCTCAGAGAGTTTCCCCGAAGGACGACGTTCAATCTCATTAGACTGATCGGTGATATTGATATAAACATTATCAATATCGATATTCTTCTGCCGCTGCTGCAATTCTTGCTGCAATGCCTGCCGAGCAATTTGCCGAACTGTCGGGATCGCCTCAACAATAGCGAACAAATCATTCTGCGCGGCAGCGGCCTTTACCCACTCAGCCCTCCAGGTTACTTCTGCACCTTCAGAACCTCGCATCAAGCTTTTGTATAACTTATCCATATTCAAGTCCTATCTTTCAAGTTCAGTGAACGCAACCCCGCATCACTGCGATAGCGAAAGATAGTTTTATTTTTAACAAACAAGAAGCGCCAGTTCATTTCAACAAATATAGATTACAAGGTATTAACTGAAACAAAAAAACCACCTGTAAAAAATGACAAATTCACAAACAAATAATCCGCACAAAACTTTATACAAAGTAACTAACTCAACCATCCAGAATAGACAGCGAAGCGATATATTTCCGGGCGCGAACACTTTGCGCAGTCCGTGCAGGATCCTGTGGCGCGATCAAGACTGTTGCACGCCCCGTAACAGTGCATGTCCGGAATCGCTATTTTTCCTTCGGGTTCAAGTGCTTATTCTGAGCGGGCTTTCAGGCAGACGCCGCAAAGCACCAAGCCTTGGCTGCTGAGCAACTCGCGCCAGCGCTGACCGATTTCAGATGAGTCGATGCTTCGATTGATCGCCCCGGTGTTCACTGACGTTGATTTGTAGCTCCTTGATCCAACGTCTTACCTTGGCCGCTGCGTTTGCAGCGGCCTTTTTTATGGGCGAAGGCATTACCGACGGGATCGGTATTTGCGGGGGCGTGGCAAACGTTACAGCGAATACTTCTGCAAATTCGCCATCATTTCCTTCAGCGCTTCAATGTTGTCCTTCGGATGCGCCGCGCCTTCGAAATCGCCGATCTGCTGCCAGTGCGCCGCGACATCTTCCGGGGAGAAGCCGCTGCGGGGATCGAAGCCAGCACCGAGGCTGCGTTCCCAGCGCACCTTGCCCATCCAGCCGCCACCGACTTCAAACAGGCCGGACGTTTCCTGGCACTGTTCACTGGCCAGGTACACCACCAGCGGGCTGACCAGCTCCGGTTTGAGCTGTTCGAACACTTGCGGCGGGATCAGGCCTTCGGTCATGCGCGTGCCGCCGGTAGGCGCGATGGCATTGACCAGAATATTGTTCTTGCGACCTTCGATGGCCAGGGTACGGGTCAGGCCGTAGAGGCCGAGTTTGGCCATGCCGTAGTTGGACTGGCCGAAGTTGCCGTAGATGCCCGAGGTCGAGGCGGTGAAGATCACCCTTCCGTAGTTTTGCTCGCGCAAGTGCGGCCACGCGGCGCGGGTCACTTTGTAGGCGCCTTCGACGTGGACGCGATAGACAAGATCCCAGTCGGCGTCGTCCATCTTGTGAAAGGTCTTGTCGCGCAGAATCCCGGCGTTGTTCACCACCACATCGACACGGCCGAAGGCGTCGAGGGCGTTCTGCACCAGTTTGTCGCCGTCGGTGACCGAGTCGTGGTTGGCCTCGGCGATGCCGCCGGCTTCGCGAATTTCCGCCACCACACGGTCGGCGGCGGAAGCGTTGGCCCCTTCGCCCTGGGTCGAGCCGCCGAGGTCGTTGACCAGCACTTTGGCGCCGTGCCGGGCGAACAGCAACGCGTGCGCCCGACCCAAGCCACCACCGGCACCGGTGACGATCACGACTTTATCTTCGAAACGTACGGATTCATTCATCGCAGGAACTCCAGCAGGCCAGTATTGAGTCCGAGTGTCAGGCACAGGGCTTTGGGTCACAACGAATACGGCTGAGGCTGAATGGTGCGCGATAAGGGTGAGGGATGATGAGGGCGTCAAAAGATCAAAAGATCGCAGCCTGCGGCAGCTCCTACAGAAGATCGGTGTAGGAGCTGCCGCAGGCTGCGATCTTTTGATCTTTCAGGAGCACGCGACCTTGCGCGGCGGCAACTCCAGGCGCTCACGAAACGCCAGGTAATGCTTGAGCACCTGCACTGGCGCTTCAATTTGTGGGTAATGGCCGATGCCCGGCAACAGCACCGTATCGGCGTCGGCAATCAGCTCGCGGTAACGTTCGACCATGTGCGCACCGGAAACCGGGTCAACTTCGCCATCAATCACCCGTAGCGGGATTTCATCACGCTGCATGGCCGCCACCCAGCGGTCGCGCTGCACACGGCGCTCGGGGATGTAGCCGATCAGTTTGTGCAGGATACGCGGGCCGCGATGGGTCTCGATCAGGCTCCAGAAATCATCCAGTTCACTTTCGCTGGGGCCGGTCTGCGGACCGAAGATCTGGCGGAAACTTTTTACCAGTGCATCACGGCTGAACGCACGCCCGATCATCCAGCCCAGCGGGCTGAGCAGCAGCTTTTGCATCAGCACCGGACGATGGGTTTCGGGGAACAGCCCGCCATTGAGAAAGACGCAACTGGCGACCTCGATCCGGTTTTCGTAATGCCGGGCGAGCAATTCCTGGGCAACGCTGTCGCCGTAATCGTGGGCCAGCACATGCACCGCCTGCTCGACCTGAAGATGCGCCAGCAGCGCCTGTTGCAAGTCGGCCTGTTCCAGCAGGCTGTAGCGGTGGTTCAACGGTTTGGCCGAGTCACCGAAACCGAGCATGTCACAGGCGATCACCCGGTAGCGCTGGGCCAGAGGCTGCCACAGGTAGTGCCAGTCCCAACTGGCCGTCGGGAAACCGTGGATCAGCAGCAGCGGCTCACCCTGCCCCGCCGTCCAGTAACGGATCGACTGGCCGCGGAAGACAAACGTCCGGCTGCGTTTGCGCCAGACACACAGAGGAATCTCGGCAAGAGGCATCAGAGTTTATATCCGGGGTCTTGTTTATCGAGTTTGCGCAGCAACGCCGGCCAGGCCAGCGCGCCGCCCATGCCTTGAGCACTTTTGGTGACGCCGGCGATCATCGCTTTGGCGCCCGCCAGGATCTGCGGTTCGATGGCAATCAGTTCAGCAGCGCCGGTTTGCGCCATGACCTGAATATCGCAGGCGCGCTGGAAGGTGAACATCATCAGAAAGGTGTCGGCGATGGTGCCGCCACAGGTCAACAGACCGTGGTTGTGCAGCATCAGGAAATTGTTCTCGCCCAGGTCGGCCTGCAAGCGCGCCTTCTCTTCGTGATTCAGCGCCACACCTTCGTAGGCGTGATAGGCCAGGCTCGACAGCACGAACAGCGATTGCTGGCTGATCGGCAACACACCCTGTCTTTGCGCTGAAACGGCTACACCGGACGCGGTGTGGGTATGCAGCACACAAACCACATCGTGCCTTACCTCGTGCACGGCGCTGTGGATGGTGTAACCGGCGGGATTGATTTCGTAGGGACTGTCCATGAGCTTGTGGCCGGCCTGATCGACTTTGACCAGGCTCGACGCGGTGATCTCATGGAACATCAACCCGAACGGGTTGATCAGGAAGTCTTCGGTGCCCGGGACCTTGGCCGAGATGTGGGTGAAGATCAGGTCATCCCAGCCATGTAGCGCAACCAGCCGATAACAGGCGGCGAGATCGACCCGGGTCTGCCATTCCGCGGCACTGACCTGGTCTTTGACATCAAGGGACAATTGGACGGGGGCTACGCTCACTGTATGCACCTCTGCGTTCTTATTGTTCTGCACGTACGAGCAGTCTAGTCAGGCGCAGAGGATCGCGTAGTTGCATTGCCAGCCAGCTTGATGACTGAGCGGGTCAGCCAGGCAAACTCCTTGGATCCATGTCAAAGCAACGACGCCAACAAAGGCGCGGCGAACAGATTGAGCAGCCCGGTCAGCACCATCACCAGCCCCGCCACCGAGCCTTCCTCACCCCCCACTTCATGCGCCCGACTGACGCCTGCGCCGTGCGCGCCAACCCCGAACAACGCGCCGCGCGCCAACGCACTGCGCAACGGCAGCCACTTGAGCAATACGCCGCCGAGCATCGCGCCGAACACGCCGGTAAACATCACGAACACGGCAGTCAGTTCCGGCACGCCACCGAGATCCTGCGCCAGCGGCATGGCGAATGGCGTGGTGATCGAACGCGGCACCAGCGACATCGTCACCGAGCTATCCAGCGCCAGCGCTCTGGCCAGGCCGAACGACGTAGCGATCGACGCCGCGCTGCCGGCAAGCATGCCCAGCAACAGCGCTGACCAGTGCCGCACCAGCAGACGCCGCTGCTGCCAGATCGGTACGGCGAAGGCCACCGTCACCGGCCCGAGCACCAGCATCAACCAATGGGTATTGCTGGCGTATTCGGCATAGGCGGTGTGCAACGGCACCGCGAGCGCAAGCAACAGCGCCGGCACCAGGATCAACGGCGACAGCAAATAACGCCCGGTGCGCCGGTAAATCCAGCGACTGAACAGGTACGCCAACAGCGTAAAGGCGAGCCAGAACATCGGCATCCATTCAAGCTTCATGGGACCGCCTCAGGCGCACGGCCAGCTCCACGGTGAAGGCTGTCACCAGCATCACCATCAGGGTGCTGGCGCCGATCACCAGCAAAATCCGCCAGCCGTCATCGCGCAACAGCGCGCCGTAGTCGAGCAGACTCATCAGCGCCGGAATAAAGAACAGCAGCATCTCGGCCATCAGCAATCCGGCCCCCAGTTGCAGCGCCGCCGGTTTGACCCAGCCAAACGCGAATGCCAGCAGCAACAGGGCCATGCCGATCACGCCGCCGGGAATCGGCCAGGCCAGCCACGCGGCGATCTGGCAGCCGAGCAGGTAGAGACCGAGCAACACGGCCAGTTCTGCGAATAGACGGGACAGGTATTTGAGGGATGCGGCGTTCATGATGGGCTCCTTACTGGCTTATTTTACGAAGCGGCCTGTCATCCCAGAAGCGAATTGTTAGACTCAGCCCTATTCCACAATGGAATCGGATGATGGAATTCAAACAGCTGCGCAGTTTTGTCGAAGTCATGCATCAGGGCGGCTTCACCCAAGCGGCGAAAACCCTGCACATCAGCCAATCGGCAGTGAGCAAGCAAGTCGCGCAACTGGAGCAGAGCCTCGGCACGCCGTTGCTCGAACGACTCGGCTCGCAATTGCGCCTGACCGCCGCGGGCAGCGTGGTGCTGCAGCGCGCCGAGGGCATGTTGCGCCTGCGCAATGAATTGCTCAGCGAACTGGATGATCTGAGCCAACTGGCGCGCGGCGAATTGCGCCTCGGTCTGCCGCTGTTGGGTAGTGATGCGCTGTTCGCCGGGTTGTTCGCCGAGTATCGCCGGCGCTATCCGAACATCAGCATTCAATTGCTTGAGGGTGGCAGCCGCAATGTCGAGCAAGCGGTGCTCAGCGGCGAACTGGAGTTAGGCGGGAGCCTGCTGCCGAAAGATCCGCAGTTCGATTTCCAGCCGTTCTGCGATGAGAAACTCGATGCGTTATTGCCGGTGGATCATCCGTTGGCGGGGCGCGGCGAGATTGGCCTTGAGGAATTGGCCGACACGCCGTTCCTGTTGTATCAGCGCAGCTTCGTGCTCAATGACCGTTTACTGCAGGCCTGCCAGCAACTGGGCTTTACCCCGAAAGAAGGCGGGCGCAGCGGGCAGGCGGATTTTCTCGTGGCACTGGTGGCCGCCGGGCAAGGCGTGGTGCTGCTGCCCAGCGTGGTGGCCCGGGCACTGGAGCGTCCGGGCGTGGTGCGCCTGACCTTGCGCGCGCCAGATTATTTGCGCTGGGACATCGCCTTCATCTGGCGTCAGGGCGCCTATCTGTCGAAAGCCGCGCAGGCCTGGCTGGCTCTGCTGCGTGAGCGCGCGATCAGCCCTTGAGCGTGTCGATCAATTGCGCCAGCCATGGCTCGGCGTCGGTTTCCGGGGTCACACTTTCGCTGGCGTCCAGACGCAGCATCTCCTGCACTTCGCGCACGCTCAGTTCGGCGAACAATTCACGCATCAGTTCGCCGCCGCCACAGAACGTGTCGCCGTAACTGGCATCACCCAAGCCGATCACCGCGCCCGGCAAACCGCGCCACGCGGCTGGCAACTGGTCGCGAATCGCCGAATACAACGGCTGCAGGTTATCCGGCAACTCGCCCATACCAGTGGTAGACGTCACCGCGAGAAACGCGTCAGGTGCGAACGCCTGGATATCCGCCAGGCTGGCGCGCGGGTTGTAGAAGGTTTCAAAACCGGCGTCTTTCAGCAGGTTCTGCGCGTGACGGGCGACTTCTTCGGCCGTGCCGTAAACCGAGCCGGAGAGGATGGCGACTTTCATCAATCTGATCCTGAAGCTGAAAAAAAGAGCGGCGATAGTAGCAGTCCGACGCAAAAGCCGCGATCCAGCCCCGATTCGCCGTGATAGCCAGTAGACAGCGGCGTTGGAACTTCTAGAATGCCAGCCATTATCGACACTGAAAGGATTCATTGATGATCAACGCCAGTCTGCTGCAAATGGTGATCAACGCGTCGAACGATGGAATCGTGGTGGCCGAAAAGGAAGGCGAGCAGGACAACATCCTGATTTACGTGAACCCGGCCTTCGAACGCCTGACCGGTTACAGCAGCGAAGAGATACTTTATCAGGACTGCCGCTTTCTGCAGTCAGGAGACCGCGATCAAGCCGGTCTGTCGCTGATTCGCGACACCTTGCACAACGGCGGGGCGTGCCGGGAAATCCTGCGCAACTACCGCAAGGATGGCACCCCGTTCTGGAACGAACTGTCGCTTTCGACGGTGAAAAACGCTGATGACGGCCAGACTTATTTCGTCGGTGTGCAGAAAGATGTCACGGTTCAGGTCAAGGCGCAGCAACGCGTAATTCAGCTCGAGGCTGAGGTCGCAGCGCTGAAAGCGGAACTGGCAGCGTTGAAAGCGACGAACGGCGTAAACAAAACTGCGAACTAAGTGTCAGTAACTACAATCACCAATGACTTTGTAACTATTTCTTTCGAGCCAGGCCATGCAACGCGACGCACTCCTGACCCAGGATGAGCTGGATTTCATCCAGACCATGCAGCACAACCCGCAGCTCAATGTGCGGGATGCGACGTCGAGCCTGTTGGTCAATGGAGGTTCGCAGATCCGTGACCTGCTCACGCGCCTGGCGGCTCACGAGCAAGTGACCATTCAGGCCAATTTCGAAAATCAGCAAATGACCTTTCCGCTGCACCTGGTGGAAGACGAATTCCACGCGTTGCACCTGCGCCTGGGCGTGCCGAGCATTTACGAAGACGGGCCGATGATTCGCCCATGGCGCCTGACTCTCGAAGAGCCGGTCGCGCTGGAAAATGCCAAAGGCCAACCGGGCATGATGTGGGTGCACGAGGTGTCGCACAAAGGCGTGCTGCTGGAAATGCGCAACAAGACCAAACCGCCCAAGCATTTCGCGCTGTGGTTCAGCCCTTCAGGTTACGAGCGGATTTCCCTGCGCGGCAACTTCGAGCGCGAAACCGAGCACGGCTTCTACGCCTACGAGCTGAGCCAGACCGACGCCGATGAAACCGAACGGCTGCGCCAGTTCATCCTGCAACAACATCGCCTGACCCATCCCGCCCTGCACACCTGATATTCAGGTATCCAGCGTACCTGCGAGAAATTGCGTCATGCGCTGACGCATCGTCGCTCCTTCATTGCCCAGACAACCGATCGACGATCCGGCCAGACTGTCCTGTGCCAGATCGGCAGCGTCGCCGGCGAGCATTACCTGACAGTCGAGACTCAAGGCCAGTCGATTCAGACGGCGCGGCAAATCCGCGGTGGGGGCGTGGTTGGAAAACAGCACCAGCGCCTGCGGCTTGATCCGCTCGCACACCAGCGCCAACTCATCGAATGGCTGGCCGGTGGTCAGCACCCGCACGCCCGCATCATTGCCACTGAGAAACAACGCGGCAACCAGTAGCTCGAGTTCACGACACTGACCGGCGAGCGCACTGACAATCACTTTGCGCGGCTGGGTGCCGCGCAGCGCGACGATCCGCTGCAACACCCGCGCCCGCAGGAACCCGTCGAAAAACAGCCACTCGCTGGTCTGCCCGAAGGCATCCTGGCGCTGCAACATCTGCAGCCACAAAGGCATGAGAATGTTCTGAAACACTACCGGCAGCGAGTAGGACGAGAAGATCTGGTTGTAAACCTGATCCAGCGCGCGGTCGTCGAACGAACTGACGGCCAATTGCACCTGCTGCTGCCATTGCGCGTAATCGGCCTGGACCAGATCATCGGGGATGATATGGGCCAAGGCTTTCAGCGGCTCGGTCCTCGCCAGGATCTTGCCGACCTTGCTCACGGCAACGCCGCGATCAATCCAGTCGACAATGCTGCGCACGCGCTCGATTTCGGTCATCGAATACAACCGGTGCCCGCTTTCGGTGCGCGTCGGCTGGATCAGACCGTAGCGGCGCTCCCATGCACGCAGCGTTACCGGGTTGACGCCGGTCAGCCGCGACACCTCCCGAATAGGGAACAACTCTTCGCGCTCAAGTGCGACAGAGGCCTGCGAGGCAGGGTTAGCGTCCGTGATAACAGCCATGGTGCTGATGTGTCCGCTCGGTAAATTTGGATCCCATTCTACATCCGATGCCCTCTGTCGGTTCAACCCAATAAACAGAGACGAAAGTCTCTGAAACTGTCATCAAAATCGGGAATAATCCTTGCTTGTTGAAAAGCGCAGACCCCTACCCCGGTTTGCGCAATGCGAAACCTCCTACCCGGAGCGCCGCACTCGAAATATGGAGATACACAATGTCTACTTCCCCCGTCACGCTGATGGTTGCGCGTCGCGTCGCCGACGGCCGCTATCAGGACCTGATTGCCTGGCTGCGCGAAGGCGAACAACTGGCCACTGACTTTCCCGGTTACCTGGGTTCCGGCGTGCTCGCTCCGCCACCCGGTGACAACGAATTCCAGATCATTTTCCGCTTCGTCGACGAGCAGACCCTGCACGCCTGGGAGCACTCGGTCTCGCGTACCGCGTGGCTGGCGCGGGGCAGCCATCTGTTCGAGCATCCCAAGGAGCATCGGGTCAGCGGCATCGAAGGCTGGTTCGGCGCTGCCGGTCAACGGCCACCACGCTGGAAACAGGCCGTGGCGATCTGGCTGGCGTTCTTCCCGGTGTCGCTGCTGTTCAACTTTGTCCTCGGACCGCTGCTCGGCGAGATGAGCCTGCTGCCACGGGTATTGGTCAGTACGGCGTGCCTGACGCCCTTGATGGTGTATTTCTTTATTCCACTGTCGACGCGGTTGCTGGCGGGTTGGCTGAACAGCGTCCCGGCACCTCGACTGCCTGTTGAACCGGTGACTCAAAACCGTTGAGAGCCCATGTGGGAGCGGGCTTGCTCGCGAAAGCGTCATGTCAGTTGATGCATCCGTGCCTGGCACACCGCCTTCGCGAGCAAGCCCGGCTCCCACAAAAGCACAGCACCCGTCTTGCGATAGGTGGGCACCCCGCGTCACTGTTATAGTTTTTACTCCCACCGCGACGCGAGCCGTTCATGTCCAAATCCTCCGCCCCGATCCTCATCACCGGTGCCGGCCAGCGTGTCGGTCTGCACTGCGCACAGCGTTTGCTTGAAGACGGCCATCGGGTCATCTTCACCTACCGTAGCGAACGTCCGGGCGTACAAGCCCTGCGTGATCTGGGCGCTGTCGCGGTGTTCGCGGACTTCTCCAGCGAAGCCGCCATCCTCGCCTTCATCGATGAACTGAAAACCCACACCGACTGCCTGCGCGCCATCGTCCACAACGCCTCCGAATGGCTGGCGGAAACCCCGGGCAGTGAAGCCGAGGCCTTCTCGCGCATGCTCAACGTGCACATGCTCGCGCCGTATCTAATCAACCTGCACTGCGCCGACCTGCTCAAAGGCTCGACCCCGGCCGACATCATCCACATCAGCGACGACGTCACGCGCAAGGGCAGCAGCAAACACATCGGTTATTGCGCCAGCAAAGCCGGGCTCGACAGCCTGACCCTGTCCTTCGCCGCGCGCTACGCGCCGGCAATCAAAGTCAACGGCATCGCGCCGGCCCTGCTATTGTTCAATCCCGACGACGACGCGGCGTACCGCGCCAGGGCGCTGGCCAAATCCGCGCTGGGCATCGAGCCCGGCAGCGAAGTGATCTACCAGAGCCTGCGCTATCTGCTCGACAACCCCTATGTCACCGGCACAACCCTGACCGTCAACGGCGGACGGCACGTCAAATAAGCTGCTGCGCGAGGATCTCCCATGACCCGTTCCCTGCCCGAGAATTACCGCGAGATCCTCATCGGCCTCGGCGAAGACCCCGACCGCGAAGGTCTGCTCGATACCCCGGTGCGCGCGGCCAAGGCCATGCAATACCTGTGTCACGGCTATGAACAGAGTGTGGATCAGATCGTCAACGGCGCGCTGTTTGCCTCCGACAGCGACGAGATGATCATCGTCGCCGACATCGAGCTCTACTCGTTGTGCGAACATCACCTGCTGCCCTTCATCGGCAAGGCCCATGTGGCTTATATTCCGACAGGCAAGGTGCTGGGCCTGTCGAAGATCGCGCGGCTGGTGGACATGTTCGCCCGGCGCCTGCAGATTCAGGAGAACCTCACCCGGCAGATTGCCGATGCGGTGCAGCAAGTCACTGATGCCGCCGGCGTCGCGGTGGTCATCGAGGCCCGGCACATGTGCATGATGATGCGCGGTGTCGAGAAACAGAATTCGACCATGAACACCTCGGTCATGCTTGGCGCCTTTCGCGACTCGAGCAACACCCGCCAGGAGTTCCTGCAATTGATTGGACGGAGCAAGTAAATGTCACAACTTCAACCGGGAATGGCGCGCATCCGGGTCAAGGATCTGCGCTTGCGCACCTTTATCGGGATCAACGAGGACGAGATCCTCAACAAGCAGGATGTGCTGATCAATCTCACGATCCTGTACGCGGCGCAGGAAGCGGTGCGCGACAACGACATCGATCACGCGCTGAATTACCGCACCATCACCAAGGCGATCATCGCCCACGTCGAGGGCAATCGGTTTGCGCTGCTCGAACGCCTGACCCAGGAACTGCTGGATCTGGTGATGACTCATGCTGCAGTGCTGTACGCCGAAGTCGAAGTCGACAAGCCGCATGCGCTGCGTTTTGCCGAGTCGGTGTCAATAACGCTTGCAGCGAGCCGCTAGCTTCAAGCTTCAAGCGGCAAGTTGTAAACTTCGTATCAACGCCACCCATCTTGCAGCTTGAAGCTCGTCGCTTGAAGCTGTCTCGCAGAGACTCCCATGACCGAGCAACAACGCCTCGAACTCGAAGCCGCCGCCTTCCGCCGGCTGGTCGCCCACCTGGACAGCCGTAAGGACGTGCAGAACATCGACCTGATGAACCTCGCCGGATTCTGCCGCAACTGCCTGTCCAAATGGTACAAGGCTGCCGCCGATGAACAGCAGATCGAGGTCAGCCTCGACGACGCCCGTGAAGTGGTTTACGGCATGCCTTACGCCGAGTGGAAAGCCCAATACCAGCAAGAAGCCAGCGCCGAACAACAGGCGGCGTTCGCCAAAGGAAAACCCAATGAGTGATCTGAACACCCTGCGCGCCAGCCTCAAGAGCGGCGAACACGCTTTCGCCGACACCCTGGCTTTCATCGCCGCCGGTTACGACTACCAGCCTCAGGCGTTCAACAACGGTGGCGTGGAA
Source organism: Pseudomonas sp. G3-19 (assembly GCF_054855875.1). NCBI lineage: Bacteria > Pseudomonadati > Pseudomonadota > Gammaproteobacteria > Pseudomonadales > Pseudomonadaceae > Pseudomonas > Pseudomonas sp. G3-19. The sequence goes on along the minus strand of NZ_JBMPIQ010000003.1, from coordinate 5,258,534 downwards.
AACGCCGCCGGGCAGAACGAAGGTTCGTGCAAGACCCTGGGTCTGGCGCTACTGGAAGGCTTGAGCGATGAAGAAGCGCTGCTGGCATTCGGCGAGCATTACCGCTCGGTGGTGGCGACGCCTGAGGGCAGCGACCACGGCAATATCCGCGCGCTGATCAAGCACGGGCTGGCGGGTGTGAAGTTCGAAACGCAGCCCCTGACCCGTCGCTGATTTCCATAGCCAACCCCATTCCCTGTGGGAGCGGGCTTGCTCGCGAAGGCGCCGTGCCAGGCGACTTTTCTTTGTCTGACACACCGCTTTCGCGAGCAAGCCCGCTCCCACAGGGTTATGCGATGTAGCGGAAATACGGGCATAAAAAAACCGGCCGAAGCCGGTTTTTTTGTGTCTGCGATTTAGAACGAAGCGTTCTGCAGACCGTCCAGGTAACGCTCGGTGTCCAGTGCCGCCATGCAGCCGGCGCCGGCCGAGGTGATGGCCTGACGGTAAACATGGTCAGCCACGTCGCCGGCAGCGAAGATACCTTCGACGCTGGTGGCAGTGGCGTTGCCGTCACGGCCGCCCTGCACTACCAGATAACCGTCTTTCAGGGTCAACTGGCCTTCGAACAGCGAAGTGTTCGGGGTGTGGCCAATGGCGATGAACACGCCGTCGACTTTGATCTCGTCGAAGCTGCCGTCGTTGTTCTTCAGACGCGCACCGGTCACACCCATGTTGTCGCCCAGCACTTCGTCGAGGTTGGCGTTCAACTTGAGGATGATCTTGCCTTCGGCCACGCGGGCGTTGAGCTTGTCGATCAGGATCTTCTCGGCGCGGAAGGTTTCGCGACGGTGGATCAGAGTCACGGTGCTGGCGATGTTGGCCAGGTACAGTGCCTCTTCAACAGCGGTGTTGCCGCCACCGACCACCGCCACTGGCTTGTTGCGGTAGAAGAAACCGTCGCAGGTCGCGCAGGCCGAAACGCCTTTGCCCATGAACGCTTCTTCCGACGGCAGGCCCAGGTAGCGAGCGCTGGCACCGGTAGCGATGATCAGGGCGTCGCAGGTGTAAGTCGCGCTGTCGCCGGTCAGGGTGTACGGCTTGGCAGCGAAGTCCACGGCGTTGATGTGATCGAAAACGATCTCGGTTTCAAAACGCTCGGCGTGCTCGCGCATCCGCTCCATCAGGGCCGGACCGGTCAGGCCGTGCACGTCGCCCGGCCAGTTGTCGACTTCGGTGGTGGTGGTCAATTGACCGCCGGCCTGCATGCCGGTGATCAGCAGTGGCTTGAGGTTGGCACGGGCGGCGTAGACCGCAGCGCTGTAACCGGCAGGGCCGGAACCGAGAATAATCACTCGCGAATGACGGACTTCAGACATGACCTGCTCCTGTTGACCGGGCCGAAACACTGGCGCGGAACGCCGGACTGCCGGCGGGAATAAAAAAGGACTGTGGATAACCTTGGGGAAGGCATGAGCTCGACAGTCCTGTAAAAAGTTGGGTGCAGCGTATCGAGGGGGGCAAGATTAAGGAAATACGGATTAACAATCCAGCTCATAGGTGGTCTCTATACGCAGACTCCGACCAGATCGACGTCTTTGTTACAGTGAATGTCGATCGCTCTGCCGCGCTTTCGCACCTGTTGCAAAGTCGGTAAGGTCGGCGCGTTTTCCCTTGCTCGGAGCACCTTATGCCCGCCCCTGTTCTGTCCGGCCCGCAATACCTGCGCGAAGGCCTCAAACTGGTTCTCAGCCCGGGCCTGCGCCTGTTCGTGTTGCTGCCGCTGGCGATCAACCTGGTGCTGTTCGTCGGATTGATCTATCTGGCCGGCCATCAGTTCAGCCTGTGGGTCGACAGCCTGATGCCGTCGCTGCCCGACTGGCTGAGTTTCCTCAGCTACATCCTCTGGCCGCTGTTCGTGGTGCTGGTGGCGTTGATGGTGTTCTTCACCTTCACCATGCTCGCCAACGTGATCGCTGCGCCGTTCAACGGCTTCCTCGCGGAAAAAGTCGAAGTGGTGGTACGCGGCACCGATGATTTCCCGGCCTTCAGCTGGGGCGAACTGATTGCGATGATCCCGCGCACCCTAGCCCGGGAAATGCGCAAACTCGGCTATTTCCTGCCGCGGGCGATCGGCCTGTTCATCCTCTCGTTCATCCCGGTGGTGAACATCGTCGCCGCCCCGCTATGGCTGCTGTTCGGCGTGTGGATGATGGCGATCCAGTACATCGACTACCCGGCAGACAACCACAAATTGGGCTGGAACGAGATGCTCGCCTGGCTGCGGCAGAAACGCTGGCAGAGCATGAGTTTTGGCGGGATCGTCTATCTGGCGCTGCTGATTCCGGTGGTGAACATTCTGATGATGCCGGCGGCGGTAGCGGGAGCGACGTTGTTCTGGGTGCGTGAGCGCGGTGCCGAGATGCTGGCTCAGGAAAAAGTCTGAGCCTCCAGGCATCAATCCTTCTGGCAACTCAGGGGTAAACGCCGCCTAGAAGCAGCCCTACCAATACCCACGCCGCAGCGCCTGGCAAGATAATCAGCAAGTTCCAGGCGTTGAGGCGATTGTTACTCAGGCCTTGAGGATCGCTGGCGGCCAAATTGATCAGTTGTTGCCCTTGGCTTGCGACATAAACTCTTATCGGCAGCATGATCAAGGCGACAAGGCCAAGAAAACTCAGCTCTGGAATCTGCCTGGGAAGCTTTTCGAATATGTGCGCGACTACGGTCAGTACAACAAAGACTGTTGCCCATTGCTCAAGATCCCAATCGGACTTTCCACCTCTGTCATGGATTCGTTTTTTGGCCTGCCGATAAAGCTGATGCACGAAAAACAAATAGAAAAACGCTCGCGCCCACGGCCATAGCTCCTGTCGAGTACTGCGCTTGTACTGACTCCAGTTTTTGTAAATCCAGAAGTAGAAATACAGGCCAAAACTGAGGATCGCCAGCAGAATGAACTTCCACCGTGCAACAACATAAAACTCTGGTGTTTGTTCATCCGCAACCAACAGTTCCGCCTCAGGCGGTGCATAAGCATTCTCGGACACAGCCATATTTCCTGGAAAGAGTTCAAGTCAAGGCTAACGACCGGGCAGGCAAAAGGTTTAGGCACACGGTAAGCAGCTGTCATCAATCGATCATCAACTCGACACAATGACGACATCGCCTCAATCGACACTGAGGTCATGACGACAGCTCTGCATATCACCCTGATCAGCGAAACCTTCCCACCGGAAATCAACGGGGTGGCCAATACCCTTGGTCGCTTGTGCGATGGCTTGCGCGCGCGTGGGCATCAGGTGGAACTGGTGCGACCGCGCCAGGCGGGCGATCCGCAGCGCGTCGAGGACGATGCCTTGCTGTTGTGTCGAGGCTGGCCGTTGCCGGGTTATCCCGGGCTGCAATGGGGACAGTCGTCGATGCACAAGCTGCTGCGGCGCTGGAAGCGTCATCGCCCGGACGTTTTGTACATCGCCACCGAAGGCCCGCTCGGTTTGTCGGCGTTGCGTGCGGCGCGACGCCTGGGGATCTCGGTGGTCAGCGGTTTTCACACCAATTTCCAGCAATACACCCACCAGTACGGACTGAGTTTGCTGACGCGCTTGCTGACCCATTATCTGCGCTGGTTTCACAATCGCTCGGCAATGACCCTGGTGCCGAGCGTCAGTCAGCGCCTGGAACTGGAGCGTCGGCATTTCGACCGCCTCGCCCTGCTCTCTCGCGGCGTGGACAGCCAGTTGTTTCACCCGGCCAAGCGCCTGAACGGCTTGCGTGAACAATGGGGTTTGTCCGAGCAGGACATCGCGGTGATTCACGTCGGACGTCTGGCCCCGGAGAAGAACCTCGGCCTGCTCAAGCGCTGCTTCGACACCCTGTGCGGCACTTATCCACAGCGCAAGCTGAAGCTGATCGTGGTCGGCGACGGGCCGCAACGGCCTGCGCTGGAAAAGGAGCTGCCCGAGGCGATCTTCTGTGGTTCACAACGCGGCGAAGCACTGGCGGCGCACTATGCGTCCGGCGATATCTTCCTGTTCCCGAGCATGACCGAAACCTTCGGCAATGTGGTGCTGGAAGCACTGGCGTCAGGGCTGGGGGTGGTGGCGTACGATCAGGCTGCGGCAGCGCAGCACATTCGCCACGGTTACAACGGCGTGTTGGCGATGCCCGGTGATGAACAAGCGTTCTGCGATGCGGCGGCGTGGTTGCTGGAGGAGGAGGAGACCTTGCGTTGCGTGCGCCTGAATGCGCGCCAGCATGCCAGTCGTCAGGGGTGGGCGGCGATCATCGAGCAATTTGAAAAGCATTTGCGTGGGGCGTGTGTACGGGAGCAGGTGTTGCCGAATGCGCAGACATTGCCTTAGATCATCGTCGACTCTGATGCCCTCTTCGCGAGCAAGCTCGCTCCCACATTTGGAATGCATTTCAAAATGTGGGAGCGAGCTTGCTCGCGAAGAGGGCGTTAAAGGCGAAGTTTAAACCAGCGTCATCAACGCCTCACGGCTGAACGGAAGAATGTCCTGCTCACGCCCTTCACGGACTTTCAGCGCCCAGTCCGGATCCACCAGCAGCGCACGGCCCACTGCCACCAGATCGAACTCGTCGTTGTTCAGACGCTCCAGCAGTTTCTCCAGGCTTGCCGGTTGTGCGACCTTGTCGGTGTTGACCATGAACTGCAGGAACTCGCCGTCCAGGCCGACGCTGCCTACGGTGATGGTCGGTTTGCCGGTCAGTTTGCGCGTCCAGCCGGCCAGGTTCAGCTCGGAACCGTCAAATTCAGGCTCCCAGAAACGCCGCGTCGAGCAGTGGAAAATGTCCACCCCGGCGTCGGCCAACGGCTTGAGGAATTCGCCCAGCGCCTCCGGGGTCTGCACCAGACGCGCGGTGTAATCCTGCTGCTTCCACTGCGAAAAACGGAAGATGATCGGGAAGCCTTCACCGACTGCCGCACGCACCGCTTGAATCAGCTCGATGGCGAAGCGCGAACGGTTGGCCAGGCTGCCGCCGTATTCGTCGGTACGCTGGTTGCTGCCTTCCCAGAAGAACTGGTCGATCAGATAGCCGTGGGCGCCGTGGATTTCCACGCCGTCCATGCCGATGCCTTGCGCATCCTTCGCCGCTTGGGCGAAAGCACCGATCACGTCTTGAATGTCCTGTTTGGTCATGCCGTGCACCACGACCTGGCCATCCTTGAGTTTTTCCGTCGGGCCGTAAGCCGGGACGCTGGCGTCCGGCTCGGTGCCGATGCGGCGCACGCTGCCGACATGCCACAGTTGCGGAACAATCTTGCCGCCCTCGGCATGCACCGCGTCGACGACTTTTTTCCAGCCGGCCAGTGGCGCTTCGCCGAAGAACTGCGGCACATTCGGGTAACCGTTGGAAGCCTTGTGACCGACAGTGGTGCCTTCGGTGATGATCAGGCCAACACCGGCCGCAGCGCGGCGACGGTAGTACTCGATCACTTTGGAATTGGGTACGCCACCCGGGGAAAACGAGCGGGTCATCGGCGCCATCACCACGCGGGTCGGCAGTTCGAGGGCACCGAGGTGGAACGGTTTGAACAGGGCTTGCACCGGCATTGGAAGGCTCCACAGGGAATGACTTTATGACGGCGATAATATGAACAGTCAGCGCCTTTTAACAGCACTATTGATTTGAATGATTAAGGGTCAAAAGTCAGGCAAAAAAAATCGCAGCTCGATGGCTGCGATTTTTGTGTTTCAGCCCAGCGCTTTTTCAATCGCGTGGACAATGGTCGGATCATCCGGCGGCGTGCGCGGCGAGAATCGCGCCAATACCCGGCCATCCTTGCCGAGCAGGAATTTCTCGAAGTTCCAGGTGATATCCCCCGGAAACTCCGCGCCCTCGCCCGCCAGCAAGCGGTATAGCTGATGACGATCATGGCCGTTGACTTCAAGCTTGCTCGACAACGGGAACGTCACGCCATAGTTCAGGCTGCAGAACTCCTGGATTTGCTGTTCGGTACCTGGCTCCTGACCGGCAAACTGGTTGCACGGCAGGCCCAGCACACTGAAGCCCTTGCCCTTGAATTGCTGGTAGAGGTTTTCCAGCGCCGCGTACTGTGGGGTCAAGCCGCATTTGGAGGCGACGTTGACCACCAGCACGACTTGGCCTTTGAAAGGCGCCAGCGGTAGCTCCTGACCATCCAGGGCTGTCAACTTAAGGTCGTGAAAAGCACTCATGACGGACTCCAGATTCCCGTGTTCTACTCGAAACAGCCACTTGGCGAGAGCACCAAGGACAGCCGCGGACTAAAAAGGCGCCCGCAGGCGCCTCTCCAGTACTCGAAGCTTAGCGCAGAAAATCAGTGGTGATGGCCACCTTCGCCATGGACGTGGCCATGAGCGACTTCTTCCTGGCTGGCGTCACGGATAGCAACGACCTTCACTTTGAAGTTCAGGCGCTGACCGGCCAGTGGGTGGTTGCCGTCGACGGTGACGTCGTCGCCGTCCAGGTCACGGATGGTCACGATCTGCATCTGGCCATCCGGCGCCGAAGCGTGGAACTGCATGCCGACTTCCAGCTCGTCAACGCCTTCGAACATGCTGCGGCTCAGGGTGCTGACCAGCTCGGCAGCATATTCGCCGTAAGCGTCTTCCGGCTCAACGGACACTTCCAGCTCGTCACCAACAGCTTTGCCTTCCAGAGCTTTTTCCAGGCCCGGGATGATGTTGCCTGCGCCTTGCAGGTAGACCAGCGGAGCGCCGCCGGCGGAGCTGTCGATGACCTCACCAGCGTCGTTGGTCAGGGTATAGTCGATGGAGACAGCCTTATTGGCGGCGATCAGCATGGGGCGAGACCTTTTGCAGAAGAATATAGAAAGGCCAAGTTTAGCGAAGCAATCGCGCGAAAGCGAACACAACCCGGACAAACGGGATTCGACGATCACCGGCTTCCATCAGGATGAAGACGGTCACTGGGTGGCCGAGCTTTCCTGTGGCCACACCCAGCACCTGCGTCACCAGCCGCCGTGGCAATCGCGGCCATGGGTCCTGGACCCGGCGCAACGTATTGAAAAAATAGGCCAACCCTTTGACTGCGGTTGGTGCGCACAAGGCTCGGTTAGCGATAACCTTGGCGACTGAATTGCGGTAGGCGGTCACGTATAGATCGCCACCATTGCCATGCACCTTTAGAGAATCCGCATGCAAACTTTTTTTATCGCGCCCACCGATTTTGGCGTGGGTCTGACCTCCATCAGCCTCGGGCTGGTGCGTACCCTGGAGCGGGCCGGACTGAAAGTCGGCTTCTTCAAACCGATTGCCCAGCCGCATCCGGGCGACACCGGCCCTGAGCGCTCCACCGAACTGGTGGCGCGCACCCACGGCCTGAAACCGCCGCAGCCACTGGGCCTGGCCCATGTCGAGCGGATGCTCGGCGACGGTCAGCTCGATGAGTTGCTCGAAGAAATCATCGCCCTCTATCAGCAAGCTGCTATCGGCAAAGATGTGCTGGTAGTCGAAGGCATGGTGCCGACCCGCAGCGCCAGCTACGCCGCGCGGGTCAATTTGCACTTGGCGAAAAGCCTGGATGCCGAGGTGATTCTGGTCTCGGCCCCGGAAAACGAAGTGCTTGCCGAACTCTCCGGTCGCGTGGAATTGCAGGCGCAATTGTTCGGCGGCCCGAAAGATCCAAAAGTCCTCGGCGTAATCCTCAACAAGGTCAAGACCGAGGAGAGCATGGACGCCTTCGCCACGCGCCTCAAAGAGCATTCGCCGTTGTTGCGCAGCGGTGATTTCCGCCTGCTCGGTTGCATTCCGTTCCAGCCCGAACTCAACGCACCGCGCACCCGTGACGTCGCCGACCTGATGGGCGCGCAGGTGCTCAACGCCGGCGATTACGAAACCCGGCGCATGACCAAAATCATCATCTGTGCACGGACCATGCGCAACACCGTGGAGCTGCTCAAGCCCGGCGTACTGGTGGTGACCCCGGGTGATCGCGACGACATCATCCTCGCGGTCAGCCTCGCGGCACTCAATGGCGTACCGCTGGCCGGGCTGTTGCTGACCAGCGACACCCTGCCCGATCCACGCATCATGGACCTATGCCGTGGCGCGTTGCAGGCCGGTCTGCCGGTGCTGTCGGTGAGCACTGGCTCCTACGACACCGCCAACCTGCTCAATGGCCTGAACAAGGAAATCCCCATCGATGACCGCGAGCGTGCGGAGATCATCACTGACTTCGTCGCCAGCCATCTCGACGCGAAATGGCTGCATCAACGCTGCGGCACGCCGCGGGAAATGCGCCTGTCACCCGCGGTATTCCGCTATCAACTGATTCAACGGGCGCAGTCGGCGAACAAACGTATCGTCCTGCCCGAAGGCAGCGAGCCGCTCACCGTGCAAGCGGCAGCAATCTGCCAGGAGCGCGGCATCGCCCGTTGCGTGTTGCTGGCCAAACCCGAAGACGTCGAAGCCGTGGCCCGTGCGCAAGGTATCGAGTTGCCGCCGGGGCTGGAGATCCTCGATCCGGATCTGATCCGCGAGCGCTACATCGAGCCGATGGTCGCCCTGCGCAAAAGCAAAAGCCTCAACGCGCCGATGGCCGAACAGCAACTGGAAGACACCGTGGTGATCGGCACCATGATGCTCGCGCTGGATGAGGTCGACGGCCTGGTCTCCGGTGTGATCAACACCACCGCCAACACCATCCGCCCGGCCCTGCAACTGATCAAGACCGCACCGGGCTGCACGCTGGTGTCGTCGGTGTTCTTCATGCTGTTCCCCGAAGAAGTGCTGGTCTATGGCGACTGCGTGATGAACCCACACCCGAGCGCCGCCGAACTGGCGGAGATCGCCCTGCAAAGCGCTGATTCGGCCGCAGCCTTCGGCATCACCCCGCGCGTGGCGATGATCAGTTACTCCAGCGGCGAATCGGCCAGCGGTGAAGAAGTCGAGAAAGTCCGCGAAGCCACCCTGCTCGCCCACGAGCAACAGCACTCGCTGCTGATCGACGGCCCGCTGCAATACGACGCCGCTGCCAACGCAGACGTTGCCCGGCAACTGGCGCCGAACAGCCAGGTGGCCGGTCGCGCCACGGTGTTCGTGTTCCCCGACCTGAACACCGGCAACACCACCCACAAAGCCGTGCAGCGCAGCGCCGACTGCGTCAGCCTCGGCCCGATGCTGCAAGGCCTGCGCAAACCGGTGAACGATCTGCCGCGCGGCGCGCAGGTCGACGACATCGTCTACACCATCGCCCTGACCGCGATTCAAGCCGCCAACCGACCTATGGATGTGTAAATGCTGGACTTCCTGCCCGCCCCGATTCGCGGCGTGATCGCCGCGCTGCTGTTGGCACTCAATACGATTCTGCTGTGCTCGTTCCTGTTCTGCGTGGCGCTGATCAAAGTGCTGCCCTTCGACCTCGCCCGCCGCGCCTCACTGTGGCTGATGAGCCACACCCACGAAGCCTGGATCAGCAACAACAAAGGCTGGATGAACCTGGTGCGCCGCACCCGCTGGCACATCAGCGGCCTGCAAGGTCTGGACTACCAACACTCATACCTGATCACCAGCAACCACCAGAGCTGGGTCGACATCCTGGTGCTGCAATACGTACTCAACCGGCGCATCCAGCCGCTGAAATTCTTCCTCAAGCAGGAGCTGATCTGGGTTCCGGTGATCGGTCTGGCCTGGTGGGCGCTGGGCTTCCCGTTCATGAAGCGCTACTCCAAGGCGTACCTGGAAAAGCATCCAGAGAAGAAAGGCAAAGACCTGGAAACCACGCGCAAGACCTGCGCGAAATTCCGCAACAACCCGGTGGGGATTTTCAACTTCGTCGAAGGCACGCGCTTCACCGAAGGCAAACATGCGCAACAGCAGTCCCCGTTCAAATACCTGCTCAAACCCAAGGCTGGCGGCATCGCCTTCGTGCTGGACGCGATGGGTGAGCAACTGGAGTCGATCGTCAACGTGACCATCCACTATCCGGGCGGGCGTCCGGGTTTCTGGGATCTGCTGTGCGGCAACGTGAAAGACGTGGTGGTGCACTTTGAAGAACTGAAAATCCCGCCGGCCTTCATCGGCAAGAACTACGACCAGGACGGCGAATATCGCCTGCAATTCCAGGGCTGGATCAACCAGCTGTGGCAGGACAAGGATGCGCTGCTGGAACAGATGCACCGCGAATTCGCAGACAAACGCTAATCCCCTGTAGGAGCAAGCCTGCTCGCGATAGCGGTGGAACAGCCACTCCCAATGTTGAACGACATACCGCTATCGCGAGCAGGCTCACTCCTACAGTTGGATGGAGTGCATTCAGTTAGAGCTTGGTCGGCTGTGAGGCCGCCTTCGCGAGCAAGCCCGCTCCCACAGTTTGCACACGGTGTATTCAGGTAGAGATTAGTCGGCTGTCAGACCACCTTCGCGAGCAAGCTCGCTCCCACAGTTTGAAACCGGTGTATTCAGGTAGAGATTGGTCGGCTGTCAGGCCGCCATCGCTGGCAAGCCAGCTCCCACAGGAAAAGCTAAAGCCAGGCGCACGCTTTTCACCACTCAAATGGCCGAGTATCAGCTCGCCGAAAGCTCTTGATCTTGATCCACGGGCGACGTCGGAAGGCTGAGCGTAGGGATTGATCCGGGGGTGGGAGCGCAGCGACCGTTTGGCGAAGCCAAACACAGCGAGAGGAGGTGCAGCGAAGCAAACCGTAGGCGCTGCCCCCCGGATCAATCCCGCAGCGAAGGGACCCCGAGCCCCAGCGAGCGGGCCGAACGCAGGAGCAAGCGTTTTGGGTTACTTTTTAGGCGTTTGTAAAAAGTGACCCGCCGTAAGGGCGGAACCATAATCAGCCGTTACCGCAGCAACGGATATACCCCCAAAACCCCAAGAGCATGGTCAGCCCAAAAGCCGCCACCGCCGAAAACCAAATGCCCCCCAATAAAAAACCCGCCGATGATCACTCATCCGCGGGCCTTTCATTTCCGGCTAAAGCTTAAATCGCGCCACGCTTGCGCAGCAGATCCAACACCTGCTTGACGCTCTCTTCCAACGACAGCGACTGCGTGTCGATCACCAGATCAGCATTCAGCGGCACGTCATACGGGAACGACTCACCCGGAATATTATCGCCACCCGCAGCATACAGCCCTTGCGGATCACGCTCGGCACACACCGCCGGCGAAGCCTGCACATAAACCGTGAGCAGACGCTCCTTGCCGATCAGATCCTTGGCCTGCTCACGACCTTCAGCACTCGGCGCAACAAACGCCGCCAGGGTCAACAGACCGGCCTCGTTGAATTGACGCGCCACGTGCGCAGCACGCCGCCAGTTCTCGGTACGACCGGCACGATCCTGCGGCAGCCCTTTGTTCAGGTCGTGACGCAGATTCTGACCATCCAGCACAAACACCGCACGGCCCATGTCGAACAGCTTGCGCTCGACCGCGTAGGCCAGCGTGCTCTTGCCCGCGCCCGACAGACCGCTGAACAACACAGTAGCCGGTTGCTGGCCAAAGCGCTGAGCACGTTCCTCAGTGGCAACGTGAGCCAGTTTGCCGTGGTGCGAGGCAGTCCCGTGAGCCACTGGCTGAGCGACGATCATGCCGGCGCCGACGGTGCCGTTGGTCAAACGGTCGATGACGATGAACGCGCCGGTGGTGCGGTTGCTGTCGTAACCGTCGAGGGCGATCGGCGCGTCGAGCGCGATCTTCACCTTGCCGATTTCGTTGAGCTGCAACGCGCTCGCCGGGCCTTCTTCGAGGGTGTTGACGTCGACCTTGTTGACGATGCTGGCAATCGAGCCCGGCACGTAACTGGTGGCGCGCTTGATGTCGTATTTCTTGCCCGGCAGCATCGGCTCTTCAGCCATCCACACCAGCATCGCTTCGAAGCTGTCGGTGACCGGCGGCACGTTGTCGGCATGCACCAGCAGGTCGCCACGGGAGATGTCGATTTCGTCTTCCATGGTCAGCGTCACCGCTTGACCCGGGCCGGCCTGCTCCAGCTCACCTTCGAAGGTGACGATGGATTTGACGCGGCTGCTCTTGCCCGACGGCAGAACCACCACTTCGTCGCCCTTGTGCACGATGCCGCTGGCGAGGGTGCCAGCGAAACCACGGAAGTTCAGGTTCGGACGGTTGACGTACTGCACCGGGAAACGCAAATCGGTGAAGTTGCGGTCGCCCGCCACTTCCACGGTCTCGAGGATTTCCATCAGCGACTGGCCTTTGTACCAAGGCGAGCGCTCGGACTTGTTCACCACGTTGTCGCCCTTGAGGGCAGACATCGGCACGAAGTGCATGCTGGTAGGCTTCATCTTCAAGCCTTCGGCGAACTTCAGGTAGTCGGCCTTGATCGACTCGAACACGCCTTCATCGAAGTCTTTCAGGTCCATCTTGTTGATAGCAACGACGATGTGCTTGATGCCCAGCAACGAGGCGATGAAGCTGTGGCGACGGGTCTGGGTCTGCACCCCGTAACGGGCGTCGACCAGGATGATCGCCAGGTCACAGGTGGACGCACCGGTGGCCATGTTGCGGGTGTACTGCTCATGGCCAGGGGTGTCGGCGATGATGAATTTGCGTTTGGCGGTGGAGAAATAGCGGTAGGCGACATCGATGGTGATGCCCTGCTCACGCTCGGCCTGCAGGCCGTCCACCAGCAACGCCAGGTCGATGTCGTCACCGGTGGTGCCGACTTTCTTCGAATCGCGAGTGATAGCTTCCAGGTGATCTTCGTAGATCATCTTGGAGTCGTGCAGCAGGCGCCCGATCAGGGTGCTCTTGCCGTCATCGACGTTACCGCAGGTCAAAAAGCGCAGCAGCTCTTTACGTTCGTGCTGGCCCAGGTAGGCGAGGATGTCCTCGCTGATCAAATCAGATGCGTGCGACATGACAACCCCTTAGAAATAACCCTGACGTTTCTTGTCTTCCATCGAGCCTGCGCCATCGTGGTCGATGACCCGGCCCTGGCGCTCGGAAGTTCGCGTCAGGAGCATTTCCTGAATGATGTCCGTGAGGCTTTCGGCCTCGGACTCCACCGCGCCCGTCAACGGGTAGCAGCCAAGGGTACGGAAACGCACTTTCTTTTTGACGATGCGTGCCTTGTCCTCGTCGGACAGGTGTTCGAGGATACGGTCGTCGTCGATCATGATCAGCGTGCCGTTCTTCTCGATCACTTCGCGCTCGGCGGCGAAGTACAGCGGCACGATCGGGATGCCTTCGAGGTAGATGTATTGCCAGATGTCCAGCTCGGTCCAGTTCGACAACGGGAACACGCGGATGGATTCGCCCTTGTTGACCTTGCCGTTGTAGACGTTCCACAGCTCAGGGCGCTGGTTTTTCGGGTCCCAGCGGTGCTTGCTGTCGCGGAACGAGTACACGCGCTCTTTGGCACGGGACTTCTCTTCATCGCGACGGGCACCGCCGAACGCGGCGTCGAAACCATGCTTGTCGAGCGCCTGTTTCAGGCCCTCGGTCTTCATGATGTCGGTGTGTTTGGCGCTGCCGTGGGTGAACGGGTTGATGTTCTGCGCCACGCCATCGGGGTTGATGTGGGTGATCAGGTCCAGGCCCAGCTCTTCGACCATCTTGTCGCGGAACTTGTACATCTCCTGGAATTTCCAGCGAGTGTCGACGTGCATCACCGGAAACGGCAGTTTGCCCGGGAAGAACGCCTTGCGTGCCAGATGCAGCATCACGGCGGAGTCTTTACCGATGGAGTACAGCATCACCGGGTTGTCGAACTCAGCGGCCACCTCGCGGATGATGTGGATGCTTTCCGCCTCCAGCTGTTTCAGATGCGTCAGTTTGTCGACCATGGCTACTCACGAAAGCTTTCTTATGAACGGCCAGCGGGCCGTGTTCGAGCGGGGAATCCTAGCACAGCGACCTCTTCTAATCAGGACGCCTACTAGATCGAAAGGGCATATGAATATGCCCACCCGTTTGGGCACCCACCCCTTGTAGGAGTGAGCCTGCTCGCGATAGCGGTGTATCAGTCGCCGCTATGTTGAATGTGACAAAGCTATCGCGAGCAGGCTCACTCCTACAGGCGAAATGCGGTGGATTCAGATCGGGTTCGGGCAATCGATGAAGATGTGTTCGAGGGCGAAACGTTTTGCCAGGTAGTCACCCAACGCCTGCACGCCATAGCGCTCGGTGGCGTGGTGGCCGGCGGCGATGAAGCTGATGTCGTTTTCCCGCGCGCTGTGGAAGGTCTGCTCGGAGGCTTCACCACTGAGGAACAGATCGACACCCGCCGCCACGCCCTGATCGATATAGCCCTGCCCGCCACCGGTGCACCAGCCGACCCGACGAATCATCCCACTGCCCTCGACCAGCAGCGGCTCGCGGCCCATGACGTCTTTAACCTTGCGGGCGAAATCACGCGCAGTCATCGGCTCATTCAACGACCCGACCAGTCCGACAATTTTAAGGTTGTCCGGATCCAGTGGCCCTTCAACGGTAATGTCCAGCTGACGCGCCAGTTGCACGTTGTTGCCGACCTCCGGATGCAGATCCAGCGGCAAGTGATAGGCGAGCAGACTGATGTCGTGCTTGAGCAAAGTCTTCAAGCGCCGCTGCTTCATGCCGGTGATGCACGGGTTCTCGCCTTTCCAGAAATAGCCGTGATGCACCAGTATCAGATCGGCCTCGGCCTCCACCGCCGCGTCAAGCAGCGCCTGACTGGCGGTGACGCCACTGACGATGCGCATCACTTGCGGACGGCCTTCGACCTGCAGGCCGTTGGGGCAATAATCAGCGATTTTTGCACTGCCAAGGTAACGGTCGGCTTCTTCGACGAGGGTGCTGAGGGCGACGGCCATGAAAGACTCCTGAAAATCCCGTTCAGAGGCGCGCGCGGCCTCGTATAATGCGCGACATTATGGGCGGTCTGACCCCGCCTGCAACTTTTCCAGGACGTGCTTAATGCTCAAGGCGCTGCGTTTTTTCGGCTGGCCGCTGTTGGCCGGTGTGCTTATCGCTCTGTTGATTATTCAGCGTTACCCGCAGTGGGTCGGGCTGCCGAGCCTCGACGTCAACCTGCAACAGGCCCCGCAAACCACCAGCGTGCAGCAGGGGCCGGTGTCCTATGCCGACGCGGTGACCATCGCCGCACCGTCGGTGGTCAACCTTTACACCACCAAGGTCATCAACAAACCGGCGCACCCGCTGTTTGAAGACCCGCAGTTCCGGCGCTTCTTCGGTGACAACTCGCCGAAGCAGAAACGCATGGAATCGAGCCTCGGTTCCGGGGTGATCATGAGCCCGGAAGGCTACATTCTGACCAATAACCACGTGACCACCGGCGCCGACCAGATCGTGGTGGCGCTCAAGGACGGTCGCGAAACCCTCGCCCGGGTGATCGGCAGCGATCCGGAAACCGACCTCGCGGTGCTGAAGATCGACCTGAAAAACCTGCCGGCGATCACCGTCGGCCGCTCCGACAGCATCCGCATCGGCGATGTCGCGCTGGCCATCGGCAACCCGTTCGGCGTCGGCCAGACCGTGACCATGGGCATCATCAGTGCCACCGGGCGTAACCAGTTGGGCCTGAACAACTACGAAGACTTCATCCAGACCGACGCGGCGATCAACCCGGGCAACTCCGGCGGCGCGCTGGTCGATGCCAACGGCAACCTCACCGGCATCAACACGGCGATCTTCTCCAAGTCCGGCGGCTCGCAGGGCATCGGTTTTGCGATCCCGGTGAAACTGGCGATGGAGGTAATGAAGTCGATCATCGAGCACGGTCAGGTGATTCGTGGCTGGCTCGGTATTGAAGTGCAGCCGCTGACCCAGGAACTGGCCGAGTCGTTTGGCCTGTCCGGGCGTCCGGGGATTGTCGTGGCGGGGATCTTCCGCGATGGCCCGGCACAGAAGGCCGGCCTGCAACTGGGTGACGTGATTCTGAGTATCGACGGCGAACCGGCCGGTGATGGCCGCAAGTCCATGAACCAGGTGGCGCGGATCAAGCCGACTGACAAAGTGACCATTCAGGTCATGCGCAACGGCAAAGAACTGAAGCTCACCGCTGAAATCGGCCTGCGTCCGCCGCCTGCACCGGTGAAAGAAGAAGAATAAAACTTTATTCGCGCCGAGTGCGCGAATGAAAGACACTCTCAACAGGCATGTTATATTGTTTCAATTTAACAATTGGAACAACATAACATGTCGTCTCGAAAAAAGGCTTCACTGCTTGGCCTGACCCTGGGCCTGCTGGGCGATCCGGTCTTCGCCGAAGATCCGCAACCCCTCGAACTCGACGCCATCAGCGTCACTTCCGATTATGAATCCCCCAGCGGGCCGGTCAGCGGCTACCGCGCGACGCGCTCCGCCAGTGCAACCAAAACCGACACCGCCATCCGCGACATTCCCCAAGCGATCAGCGTGGTGCCGGCCAGCGTGCTCAAGGATCTGGGCAGCCACAATGTCGAACGCGCACTGGAATTTGCCGGCGGCGTGTCGAAGCAGAACAATTTTGGCGGCCTGACGCTGTACGAATACAGCGTACGCGGCTTCACCACCTCAGAGTTCTACAAGGATGGTTTCAGCGCCAATCGCGGCTACCCGAGCACGCCGGACGCGGCCAATGTGGAGCGCATCGAAGTCCTCAAAGGTCCGGCCGCGAGCCTGTATGGCCGTGGAGATCCTGGCGGCACGGTGAACATCGTCACCAAAAAGCCGCAGCCCGAAGCGTTCACCACCCTGCAGACCAGCGCTGGCAGCTGGGATCGTTATCGCACGGCACTGGACGTCAATACGCCGCTCGACGAGCAGGGGGACGTGCTCTCGCGGATCAACCTCGCGGTCGAAGACAACCACAGCTTCCGTGATCACGTCGACAGCCAGCGGGTCTTCGTCGCACCTTCGATCAGTTGGCAACTGAGCCCGGACACTTCGTTGTTGGTGGAAAGCGAAATCGTCCGGCACAACTCCACGTTCGACCGAGGAATCGTCGCGCCGAACAACAAATGGAGCGGCGTTTCGCGCTCGACCTTCCTCGGTGAACCGAACGACGGCAACATCGACAACCACAACAACCTGCTCCAGGCCACCCTCGAACATCACCTCAACGACAGCTGGAAACTGCGTCTGGCCAGCCACTACAAGGAAGGCAAACTGTGGGGCGACGCGTCTGAAAGTCGTGCGCTGAACGCCGATGGTCACACGATCAACCGACGCTACCGCGAACGGGACACTAACTGGCACGACAGCATCACCCAATTGGAGCTGCGCGGTCTGTTCGACCTCGGCCCATGGCAGCACGAACTGCTGATCGGCACCGAATACGAGAACTTCCGCAAGAACGAACGCGTCACTACCATCGCTGGCGGTCCCTACGCCATCGACATCTACAAGCCGATCTACGGCCAACCGAAACCCAACGGCCCACGCTCGGGTACTGACTTCTTCGAACACGTCGAAAGCCACGCACTGAACCTGCAGGATCAAATCATCTTCACCGACAAACTGCGCGGGATGATCGGCGCACGCTTCGAACACTTTGATCAACGCATCGACGATCACACCCGCGATGCCAAAAGCCAGCAGACTCACGACGCCCTCACCCAACGCGCCGGCCTGCTCTATCAGTTGACGCCGAACACCGGCCTGTTCGCCAACACCTCGACCTCGTTCAAACCGAATAACGGCCTCGACGCCTCCGGCAAATCCTTCGATCCCGAAGAGGGCATCGGTTACGAAATCGGCATCAAGAACGAACTGTTCGACGAGCGCCTGAGCAGCACCCTCGCCTTCTTCCACATCGACAAGGAAAACGTCCTCGCCCTAGATCCGAACACCGATACCAGCCGCGCGATGGGCAAGGCGCGCAGTCGCGGTTTCGACTGGCAAGTGACCGGGCAAGTGACCGATGCCGTGCGGGTGATGGGTGCCTTCGCTTACATCGACGCTGAAGTGACCAAGGGCGACGCAGCAATCCCGACCGGCAGCCGCATCCTCGGCGTGGCCAAGCGCAGTGGCAGCCTGCTCGGTGTGTACGAATTTCAGGACGGCCATTTGCGCGGCTCGGACGTCGGCGCGGCGTTCACCTATGTCGGCGATCGCTCCGGTGAAGCCGGCGGTGATTTTGAAATGCCGGCCTATCACACCGTCGATCTGCTGGCCCATTACAAGGCCAGCGACAACGTCACGGTTGGCCTGAACCTCAACAACCTCTTCGACGAAAAATACTACGAGCGCTCCTACAGCAATTACTGGGTCAACCCCGGCGAGCCGCGCAATTTCACCGTCAGCCTGACACTCAACCTGTAAAAGGACGTCACTATGCAATGCCGCAAAACCCTGCTGATCATCGCCGCCCTGTTCGCCACTCAGGCCTCGGCCCACGGCCTGTGGACCGAACAACGGCGCGGCAATATCGAAGTGATCTACGGCCATGGCGCCGAAGACAATGCCTTCAAGGCGCAGAAAATCAGCGGCGCCTGGGCCTATGACACAAGCGGCAAAATGATCCCGGTCAGCGTCGAACGCCTGCCCGATCACGCGCGCCTGAAGCCGCTAAAAACACCGGCGGTCATGGCCGTCGCACTGAACAACGGCATGTGGTCGCAAACCGCCGACAGAAAATGGATCAACGAAGGCCGCAGCAAAGTGCCGGGCGCTGTCGAAGCCACCGAGACGTTCAAGTACAGCCTGGCGATTTATCAGCCAGGAGCAAAGTTGCCCAGGCTTGAGCAGATCAAGTTGCTGATTTTGCCGGAGGTCGACCAGCTGACCGTCGGCCCGGGCAAATCATTGCCGGTACGGGTGTTGCTCGATGGCAAGCCGGCAGCGGGCGTGAAGCTGATTGGCGACTATCGCAATGCACCGAACACCCTGAGCACTGAAACGGACAAGGACGGACGCGCGCAAGTGCTGGTGCGTAATGAAGGATTGAATGTGATTGCGGCGCAGGTGGAAGTGCCGGTGAAGGACAGCGCTGATGTGAACAGTCGCGGGCTATTCAGTTCGCTGACGTTCCTTGGCGAACCGCATCACGAGTAAAAGCGCACCCTCACCCCAGCCCTCTCCCTGAGGGAGAGGGAGCAGACCGAGCTGTCTTGCGAAGTACATCGACCTGAAAATCCGAGTCGATTATGGATTCAGTACAGCACTCTCACGTCGGCGAAACTCTGCAATATCCCCCAATCAGTCCCCTCTCCCTCTGGGAGAGGGCTAGGGTGAGGGGCTTTGGCTTTTAGAGGTCGCCGAGGCCGTCGATCAGCGCCTGGTTCTGCTCCGGCGTACCGATCGAAATCCGCAGGAACTGGGCAATCCGCTCCTGCTTGAAGTGACGCACGATCACACCCTGCTCGCGCAGCTTGGCCGCCAGCCCCGCTGCATCGTGTTGCGGGTGCCGGGCGAAGATGAAGTTCGCCGCCGACGGCAGCACCTCAAAGCCCTTGGCCTGCAATTGCGCGATCACCCATTCACGGCTCTCGATCACCAGACGGCAGGTCTTGTCGAAATACTCGCGATCCTCGAACGCTGCCGCCGCCCCGACAATCGCCAGGCGATCCAGCGGATAGGAGTTGAAGCTGTTCTTGATCCGCTCCAGCGCTTCGATCAGATCCGGATGACCCACCGCCAGACCAACGCGCAGCCCGGCCAGCGAGCGCGACTTGGACAGGGTCTGGGTCACCAGCAGGTTCGGATAACGATCCACCAGACTGATCGCGGTTTCGCCGCCGAAGTCGATATAAGCCTCGTCCACCACAACCACCGAATCCGGGCTGGCCTTGAGGATCTGCTCGACCGCCTCCAGCGCCAAAAGGCAACCGGTCGGTGCATTCGGGTTGGGGAAGATGATCCCGCCATTCCGCTTGGCGTAGTCCGCCGGGTTGATCTGGAACTGCGCGTCCAGCGGCACGGCATCGAACTGGATGCCGTACAGACCGCAATACACCGGATAGAAGCTGTAGCTGATGTCCGGGAACAGCAGCGGCTGCTCGTGTTGCAGCAGACCGTGAAAGATGTGCGCCAGCACTTCGTCCGAACCGTTGCCGAGGAACACTTGATTGCTCTGCACGCCGTAGTAGTTAGCGACGGCGTTTTTCAGCAGATCGCTGTTCGGGTCCGGGTACAGACGCAGGTTGTCGTTCAGTTCGGTCTGCATCGCCGCCAGGGCTTTTGGCGACGGGCCATAGGGGTTTTCGTTGGTGTTGAGCTTGACCAGTTTGGTCAGCTTTGGCTGTTCGCCCGGCACATACGGCACCAGATCCTTGACGAACGGACTCCAGAATTTACTCATGATCAGTTCCCCTTCTGCTCAGCTTTGATGCGGTATTCGGCGCTGCGTGCGTGCGCACTCAGGGATTCGCCACGGGCCAGCACCGAAGCGGTCTTGCCCAGCTCGGAAGCACCGGCCTCGGAGCAGAAGATGATCGACGAACGTTTCTGGAAGTCGTACACACCCAGCGGCGAGGAGAACCGCGCAGTGCCGGAGGTCGGCAGCACGTGGTTCGGGCCAGCGCAGTAGTCGCCCAGCGCTTCGGAGGTGTGGCGGCCCATGAAGATCGCGCCGGCGTGACGGATCTGCGGCAACCACGCTTGTGGATCAGCGACCGACAGCTCCAAGTGTTCCGGGGCGATACGGTTGGCGACTTCGATGGCTTGCGCCATGTCGCGCACATGAATCAGTGCACCGCGACCATTGATCGAGGTTTCGATGATGGTTGCGCGGTCCATGGTCGGCAGCAGTTTGTCGATGCTCGCAGCGACCTTGTCGAGGAATTCGGCGTCCGGGCTGACTAGAATTGCCTGCGCGTCTTCGTCGTGCTCGGCCTGGGAGAACAGGTCCATGGCGATCCAGTCCGGATCGGTCTGGCCGTCGCACACCACAAGGATTTCCGACGGGCCGGCGATCATGTCGATGCCGACCTGACCGAACACGTGACGCTTGGCGGTGGCCACATAGATGTTGCCCGGGCCGACCACCTTGTCCACCTGTGGCACGCTTTCGGTGCCGTAAGCCAGCGCGGCAACCGCTTGTGCGCCGCCGATGGTGAACACCCGGTCAACGCCGGCAATGCACGCCGCCGCCAGCACTAGCTCATTGAGCTCACCGCGTGGGGTCGGCACGACCATGACCACTTCGGTCACGCCGGCGACCTTGGCCGGAATCGCGTTCATCAACACCGAAGACGGGTACGACGCCTTGCCGCCCGGCACGTACAGGCCGGCGCGATCCAATGGTGTGACCTTCTGCCCGAGCACGGTGCCGTCGGCCTCGGTGTAGCTCCAGGAGTCCTGTTTCTGTTTTTCGTGGTAGCTGCGCACCCGCGCCGCGGCTTTTTCCAGCGCTTCGCGCTGCGCCACAGTGATGCGAGTCAGGGCCAGCTCCAGGCGCTCGCGCGGCAGAATCAGGTCAGCCATCGACGCCACTTCGAGGCCGTCGAACTTCTGGGTGAATTCGACCAGCGCCGCGTCACCGCGCTCGCGCACAGCCTTGATGATGTCCAGCACGCGCTGATTGACCGAGTCGTCAGACACACTTTCCCAGCTCAGCAGATGATCCAGATGATGCGCGAAATCCGGGTCAGCAGCGTTGAGTCGGCGAATTGCAGTCGGTGCGGTCATAGCGAGAGCCTCATAGGAATGGCGAAAAACTCAGGCGCCCGAAACTATCATTCGATCCGCTTGGGCACCTGAGAATTCTGGCTATGAGGCGGATAGACGGCGCGACCAGGGGTCGCGCAGGTACATCAGCCGCGGTGTCGCGATTCCACTGCGTTGCGCAGGGTATCGATCAACGCCTGGATTCGGGCGTGTTGCATCTTCATCGAAGCCTTGTTGACCACCAGGCGCGAGCTGATCGTGGCGATCAGTTCCTGAGGTTCCAGGCCATTGGCGCGCAGGGTGTTGCCGGTGTCGACCACGTCGATGATCTTGTCGGCCAGACCGATCAGCGGCGCCAGCTCCATCGAACCGTAGAGCTTGATGATGTCGACCTGACGCCCCTGTTCGGCGTAGTAACGCTTGGCGACGTTGACGAACTTGGTCGCCACGCGCAGACGGCCCTTGGGCTCGGCCGCGCCGATCTTGCCGGCGGTCATCAGCTTGCACTGGGCAATCTGCAGATCCAGCGGCTCGTAAAGGCCCTGACCGGTGTATTCCATCAGCACGTCTTTACCGGCGACGCCGAGGTCGGCCGCGCCATGCTCGACATAGGTCGGCACGTCGGTGGCACGCACGATCAACAGACGTACGTCATCCTGAGTGGTGGGGATGATCAGCTTGCGGCTCTTGTCCGGATTCTCGGTCGGCACGATGCCCGCTTCAGCGAGAAGCGGCAGGGTGTCGTCAAGGATGCGGCCCTTGGACAGTGCGATGGTCAACATGGGAAACGTCAGTCCTTATCAAGGTACTCATGCCCGGTCGCAATCGGCGCCGGACACACATCGAGCCGGATACCGGCTCGACTCGAAACAAATTCAGTGGACACGTCCCTGTGTCCGCATGCAGCAATCAGCCCGGAACGCGACGGATCTTGGCGCCCAGCATCTGCAGTTTTTCTTCGATGCACTCGTAACCACGGTCTATGTGGTAGATGCGATCGATCAGGGTGTCGCCTTCGGCAACCAGTGCCGAGATCACCAGGCTGGCCGAAGCACGCAGGTCAGTGGCCATCACTGGCGCGCCCTTCAGGACTTCAGTACCGGTGACGATCGCGGTGTTGCCTTCGACCTGGATCTTGGCGCCCATGCGGTGCAGTTCGTAAACGTGCATGAAACGGTTTTCGAAGATCGTCTCGATCACTGCGCCTGTGCCTTCGGCAATGGCGTTGAGCGAGATGAACTGGGCCTGCATGTCGGTCGGGAACGCCGGGTACGGCGCGGTGCGCACGTTGACCGCTTTCGGGCGCTTGCCGTGCATGTTCAGCTCGATCCAGTCTTCACCGCTGGTTACTTCAGCGCCGGCTTCACGGAGCTTTTCCAGAACGGCTTCGAGGATGGTCGGATCGGTGTCCTTGACCTTCACGCGGCCACCGGTGACCGCAGCGGCCACCAGGTAGGTGCCGGTTTCGATACGGTCAGGCATGACCTTGTAGAAGCACGAACCCAGACGCTCGACGCCATCGATGGTGATGGTGTCGGTGCCGGCGCCGGAAACCTTGGCGCCCATGGCGTTGAGGAAGTTCGCCAGGTCAACCACTTCCGGCTCGCGCGCGGCGTTCTGCAGGACGCTGCGGCCCTTGGCCAGGGCAGCTGCCATCATGATGTTTTCGGTACCGGTCACACTGACGGTATCGAAGAAGAAGCTGGCGCCGCGCAGGCCGCCTTCAGGCGCCTTGGCCTTGATGTAGCCGCCTTCGACGTCGATCACCGCGCCCATGGCTTCGAGGCCACGGATGTGCAGGTCAACCGGACGCGAACCGATGGCGCAACCGCCAGGCAGGGCGACTTCGGCTTCACCGAAACGCGCAACCATCGGGCCCAATACCAGGATCGAGGCACGCATGGTTTTCACCAGTTCGTACGGCGCGATCAGGGTCTTGATGGTGCGTGGGTCGATTTCGACGCTGAGTTTCTCGTCGATCACCGGCTCGATGCCCATGCGACCGAACAGCTCGATCATGGTGGTGATGTCGTGCAGGTGCGGCAGGTTGCCAACGGTCACCGGGCCATCGCACAGCAGGGTGGCAGCCAGAA
This sequence comes from Pseudomonas sp. G3-19, assembly GCF_054855875.1. Taxonomy (NCBI): domain Bacteria; kingdom Pseudomonadati; phylum Pseudomonadota; class Gammaproteobacteria; order Pseudomonadales; family Pseudomonadaceae; genus Pseudomonas; species Pseudomonas sp. G3-19. Next base: position 5,234,935 of record NZ_JBMPIQ010000003.1, on the reverse strand, counting down.
TCGGCAGGGCGGAGTTCTTCGCCCCGGAGATACGGATTTCGCCATCAAGACGAACGCCACCGGTAATAATCAATTTATCCATAAGAATCTCGACGCCCTTGGGCTCAGGTGCGCTCGGCCCAGGCCGCGCGGCTGAAAAATTTCATAGTGACCGCATGGATGCTGCCATCGGCGATCCACGGGTTCAAATGGGCATAGATGCTCTGCTGACGCTTGACCGGGCTTAACGCCGCCAGTTCATCGCTAATCACGTTCAGCTGAAAGTTGCAGCCTTCGCCTTCAACTTCCACCTGCGTTCCTGGCAGCTTCCCTTCAAGGAAGCTCTTCACTTCTACGGCCTGCATGCTCAACCTCAATCGGCGCCCTGTGCGCACGGGTCGGACATCATACAAAAAAGCCCCGCGCCTGCGAACCCCGCATTGGCAGGACTCTGACGGGGGGCTTGTTTATCGATGCGGGTTCAGGGGTGCGCCAGCAACTCGGTCAGTTCACTGACCTGAGCGATTTCGCGCATGTCTTCCGGCATCGCACGGATGCTGACGGCCTTGCCGGCCGCCTGGGCATCGCGCATGAAGCACAGCAGCAAGGACAAGCCGACGCTGCTGGACTTCTTCACTGCCGAGCAATCGATGACCAGCGATGCCGCCTTGCTGGACTTGATCAGCGCCTGGCCTTCCTTGCGCAGGTCGGGACCTGTGCGGTAATCCAGTACTCCACTGAGCAATAGCTCGTCGACGTCACTCATACGAACTGCCGCCTCATTCATTGCGCTGGCTTCTCGGCAGCTTTCTCGGTGGTTTCCTTGGCCTTGGCCACTTCGCCAGCCCAATTGTTGATGGTCTTGTCCAGATCGTTGCCATTGCGCTGCATCGCGTCGGCGAACTGATCACGGAACAGCTTGCCGATGTTGATGCCGTTGATGATCACATTGCGCAGTTTCCACTCGCCATTGATCTTCTCCAGCGTGTACTGCACAGGGTAGATCGCGCCGTTGTTGCCCTTGACGGTCATGCCGACGCTGGTGCGATCGCCGGACTCATCCTTGGCCGGATCAACGGTGATGCCCTGGTTGTTGTACTCGAGCAAAGCGTTGCCATAGAACTGGAACAGGCCGCGCTTGAAGTTTTCCTGGAAGGTCTGCATCTGCGCCGGCGTGGCCTTGCGCGAATACTTGACCGTCATGATGCTCTTGGAAATGCCTTCGGCATCCACCACAGGTCCGACGATGGTGTTCAGCGCCGTGTAGAAGTCCTGCGGATCCTTCTTGTACTTCTCTTTATTGGCCGACAAGTCGGCCAGCATCCGGTTCGTGGTGTCCTGAATCAGGTCGTGCGCCGACTGTCCGGGCGCAGCGCTAGCCAGCATCGGCAGTGCCGCAAGCAACACCAACAGGCCACGTCGCAAGGTAGAGATCATTCAAAAGCTCCTCATTTGGCGTCTTTGCTAACGGTATTGAGCAGGAATTTACCGATCAGGTCTTCCAGTACCAGAGACGACTGCGTGTCGTGGATGGTTCCACCATCCTTCAGACGGGTGTCTTCCCCGCCCACGCTGATACCGATGTACTTCTCGCCCAACAGGCCAGCGGTCAGGATAGACGCTGTGGAGTCGGTCGGCAGGTTGTCGACCTTTTTATCCACTTGCAGGGTTACCCGACCGGTGAAGCTGTCGCGATCCAGATCGATGGCCGTGACCTTGCCGATGGTTACGCCAGCCATGGTCACTTTGGCTCTGACCGTCAAACCGGCGATGTTGTCGAAGTAGGCATACAGTTTATAGGTGTCGGTGGTCGAAGTCGGAGACAGGCCACTGACCCGCAGAGCCAGTAGCAACAAAGCCAGGATCCCTGCCAGCAGGAACAGGCCGACACCGATTTCCAGGGTGCGGTTTTGCATCAGAAATCTCCAAACATCAAAGCGGTCAGAATAAAGTCCAGGCCCAGTACCGCCAGCGAGGCGAATACCACGGTCTTGGTGGTGGCGCGACTGATGCCCTCGGAAGTGGGCTCACAGTCATAGCCTTGGAAAACGGCGATCCAGGTCACGACGAAGGCGAAAACGATACTTTTGATGACGCCGTTGAGCACATCGCTGGTGAAGTTCACGCTGTTCTGCATGTTCGCCCAGTAGGAGCCTTCATACACGCCAAGCCAGTCGACAGCCACCCACGAACCGCCCCAGATTCCCACCACGCTGAAAATCATCGCCAGCACCGGCAGGGAAATGAAACCGGCCCACAGACGCGGGGCAATAATGTATTTGAGCGGATCGACACCGATCATTTCCAGGCTGGAAAGCTGTTCGGTGGACTTCATGTTGCCAATTTCTGCGGTCAGCGCCGAACCGGCACGCCCGGCAAACAGCAACGCCGTCACGACTGGCCCCAGTTCACGCAGCAACGTCAGGGCGACCATCTGCCCCACCGCCTGCTCCGAACCGTAGCTCGACAGAATACTGAAGCCCTGCAGCGCCAGCACCATGCCGATGAAAATCCCCGACACGACGATGATCACCAGCGACATCACGCCGACCGAATGCAACTGCTTGACCAGCAGGCCGAAACCGCCGCTGATACCGCCACGACCGAGCAGGGCGTGAAACAGGAACAGGGTCGCGCGGCCAAACACCGCGACGGCGTCGATCGCCGCCTCGCCGAACCGGCGTACGCGTTCTATTAATGAAATTTTGCGCATCAGCGCTTCCCCAGAAGATCTGCGCGGTAATCCGTCGCTGGAAAATGATACGGCACCGGGCCATCGGGGTTGCCGGTCATGAACTGGCGAATACGCGGTTCATCCGAATTCATCAATTCGTCCGGCGTGCCCTGCCCCAGCACCTGACCATCACCCACTACATAGATATAGTCAGCGATGCTCGCGGTTTCGGCCAGATCGTGGGAGACCACGATGCTGGTGATCCCCAGCGCATCGTTGAGCAGACGGATCAGGCGTACCAGCACGCCCATGGCGATCGGATCCTGACCGACGAAAGGCTCGTCATACATGAGAATCTGCGGATCGAGCGCAATCGCCCGGGCCAGGGCGACCCGACGCTTCATGCCGCCGGACAGCTCGTCGGGCATCAGCTCGATGGCACCGCGCAAACCGACCGCCTGCAATTTGAGCAGGACGATGTCGCGGATCATTTCATCCGGCAATTGGGTATGAACGCGCAGGGGGAAAGCGACGTTCTCGAAGACATCGAGATCGGTGAACAGCGCGCCGCTCTGAAACAGCACGCCCATGTGCTTGCGCGCATCGAACAGATCACTGCGCGACAGCGTCGGCAGGTTCTGGCCGTTGACCCAGACTTCGCCGCTGGATGGACGCAACTGCGCACCCATCAAGCGCAACAAAGTGGTCTTGCCGCACCCGGAAGGTCCCATGATGCCGGTAACCTTGCCACGCGGGATGCGAATATCGACGTTATTGAAAATGCTGCGCGCACCGCGCTTGAAGGAGACTCCCTTCAGCTCGACCGCGTAGGCGTTATCGGCACTCATCTAAACTCCTTGCGATGCAGCCTCTCACTCGGACGCCTGGCTTTCCGCAGAAAGCACATACCTCCCGGGCAGGCCGAACTGGCGGCGAACTATATCACTGCAAAGGCCAAGCGCCCAAGGCCCATGCCCCCCTGTGTTCAGCGATATGACAGGCGCGGCCGCGCTTTTTCAGGGTTTTGGTTACGAGGAATGACAAAGCACGACGAACTTGCGTGAGGCTTTTCAACATAACCGCTATAATCGCCGCCTTTTCATCGGGCTATACGATTTCTGACATGAGCCAATCCAGCGACCTGATTCAATCGGCACAACGCACCATCCGCCTCGAAGTGGAAGCCGTACAAGGCTTGTTGCCCCATATCGACGCCGATTTCGTACGCGCTTGCGAGATGATTCTGGCCAGCAAAGGCCGTGTGGTCGTGGTCGGCATGGGCAAATCCGGGCACGTCGGCAACAAGATTGCCGCGACCCTGGCCAGCACCGGCACCCCGGCATTTTTCGTCCACCCGGCCGAAGCCAGCCATGGCGACATGGGCATGATCACCCGCGACGACGTGATCCTCGCCCTCTCCAACTCCGGCTCGACCAACGAAATCGTCACCCTGCTGCCATTGATCAAGCGCCTCGGCATCCAGTTGATCAGCCTCACCGGCAATCCGCAGTCGCCGCTGGCCAAAGCTGCCGAAGTCAATCTCAACGTTCATGTCGAACACGAAGCCTGCCCGCTGAACCTGGCACCGACTTCCTCGACCACCGCCGCGCTGGTCATGGGCGATGCCCTGGCCGTGGCGCTGCTGGAAGCGCGTGGTTTCACCGCCGAAGATTTTGCCTTTTCACACCCGGGCGGCGCTCTGGGTCGACGCCTGCTGCTGAAAGTGGAAAACGTCATGCATGCCGGGCAAGAGCTGCCGCAAGTGCAGCGCGGCACCCTGCTCAAGGACGCGCTCATGGAAATGACCCGCAAGGGTCTGGGCATGACCGCGATCGTTGAAGCCGATGGCAAACTGGCCGGAATCTTCACCGACGGCGATTTGCGCCGCACGCTGGACCGCAGCATCGACATCCGCAGCGCCACCATCGACCAGGTCATGACCGCACACGGCAAGACCGCACGGCCCGAGATGCTCGCCGCCGAAGCCCTGAAAATCATGGAAGACCACCGAATCAACGCACTGGTTGTCGTGGACGAAGAAGATCGCCCGATCGGCGCCTTCAACCTCTCCGATCTGCTGCGTGCAGGAGTGATGTAATGACCACCGATCTGCTGCAACGCGGCAAAGCGATCAAACTGGCGGTGTTCGACGTCGACGGCGTCCTCACCGACGGGCGCCTGTACTTCCTCGAAGACGGCAGCGAATTCAAGACCTTCAACACCCTCGATGGCCAGGGCATCAAAATGCTGATGAATGCCGGTGTCGAGACTGCCATCATCAGTGGCCGCAAGACCCCGGTGGTTGAACGCCGGGCGAAGAACCTCGGTATCCCGCACCTGTTTCAGGGTCGCGAAGACAAATTGGTGGTTCTGGACGGCCTGCTGGCGCAACTGGGCCTAAGCTATGAACAGGTCGCCTACCTGGGTGACGACCTGCCTGACTTGCCGGTGATCCGCCGCGTAGGGCTGGGCATGGCCGTTGCCAATGCTGCCGACTTCGTGCGCGAACACGCCCATGGCGTCACTCGGGCCCGCGGTGGCGAAGGTGCCGCCCGCGAATTCTGCGAATTGATCCTGCGCGCCCAGGGCCGCCTCGATGCGGCCAACGCCGCGTACCTGTGAGCCAAATCATGTTTAGCAAAAAATTTCGCAACTTCCTGCTGTTCGGCTGCATCGCTGCGATGTTTGCGGCGGTCGGCTACTGGAACATCAGTCCGGAACGTTTCCTCGACAAGCCTGTGGCCAAGGTCGAAGACACTGCCATCGACTGGTACGCCACCAATACGCATACCCTGCAATATCTGCCGGACGGCAAAGTGCAGTACGAAATGACGTCGGACAAGGCCGAACACCTGAAAGCGACGGATGTGACTCTGGTTACCAAACCCGACCTCAACATGTATCGCGGCACCGAGTTTCCGTGGCACGTGACCAGCGAACGCGGCGAAGTGAATCCGGACGGAACGCAGGTAGAATTGATCGACTCGGTACGCATCAAGCGCACCGATGAAAAGAAACGCGACACCCTGATCACCAGCACACGCATGACGGTGTTCCCTCAGCAGCAATATGCGCAGACCGAGCAACCCGTTAGAATCGACGGCGCTGGCGGTGTATCGACTGGCGTGGGAATGAAGGCGTATTTGAAGGAAAGCAGGATACACCTGCAATCGAACGTAAGAGGACAGTATGAGGCTCGTTAAAACCCTCCCTATTTTGCTCAGTCTGGGCGCAGCACTGGGAAGCGTGAGCGCCTGGGCTCTGCCGAACGATCAGCAGCAACCTATCCGCATTCAGGCCGACGACGCCCAGCTGGACGACAAGAACGGCATCGCCACCTATAAAGGTGATGTGATCATCACCCAGGGCTCGATGATCGTTAAGGGCAATACGGTGACCATCACCCGTACTCCGACCGGCGATATCGACGTGGTGACCTCGGTGGGCAACCTTGCCTACTTCGAGCAACTGCAAACCCAGGGTGACGCCAAGCCTGTTCAGGGCTGGGGCGTGACGATTCAGTACCACGCCGCGCAAAACCGCGTCGTGCTGATCGACAAGGCCAAGGTTGTCGACAAGGACAACAACACCACTCAGGGCGAGAAAATCGTCTATGACACGGTGAAGAAACTGGCCAGTGCCGGTCGCGCTACCGGCAGCAAAGTCACCGAAGCGCGTCCGCGTATCGACATGGTGATCCAGCCGAAGAAGAAAACCGACGAGAAAACCCAGTAATGGCAACTCTGAAAGCTCAACACCTGGCCAAGGCCTATAAAAGCCGCCAGGTTGTGCGCGACGTCAGCCTGTCGATCGACAGCGGCCAGATCGTTGGCCTGCTCGGCCCGAACGGTGCCGGCAAGACCACCTGTTTCTACATGATCGTCGGCCTTGTGCAGGCCGATCAGGGTCGCGTGCTGATCGATGATCTGGACGTCAGCCATCAGCCGATGCACGGCCGCGCCAAGGCCGGTATCGGCTATCTGCCGCAAGAAGCGTCGATCTTCCGCAAACTGTCGGTGGCCGATAACATCATGGCCATCCTCGAAACCCGCACGGAACTCGACAAGGCCGGTCGTCGCAAGGAACTGGAAAGCCTACTGCAGGAATTCCACATCAGCCACATCCGCGACAACCTCGGCATGAGCCTGTCCGGTGGTGAACGCCGCCGGGTGGAAATCGCCCGCGCCCTGGCGACCGCACCGAAATTCATCCTGCTCGACGAGCCGTTCGCCGGTGTCGACCCGATTTCGGTCGGCGACATCAAGCAGATCATCCATCACCTCAAGGCCAAGGGCATCGGTGTTCTTATCACCGACCACAACGTGCGTGAGACCCTGGATATCTGCGAAACCGCCTACATCGTCAACGACGGTCAACTGATCGCGGAAGGCGATGCGGCGACCATCCTTGCCAACGATCTGGTGAAGGAAGTGTACCTGGGCCACGAGTTCCGCCTGTAAGCACCAAGGCACTTGGCCAGCCTCCGGGTGCTGTATCGATGAAGCAGGCTTTTTATACGCTTTTATTGTTACAGCGCTCTAGGCAAACACGACAGTTTCAGGCATATAATTTGCTTAAGTTTGGCGCTCCGGCGCCCTGTAGTGGATGGCGCATGCGCGCCGGCGAATAAGGTGTTAAGCCCCTGCCATGAAACCATCGCTAGTCTTGAGAATGGGCCAGCAGCTGACGATGACACCGCAGCTGCAACAGGCCATCCGCCTGCTCCAATTGTCGACCCTGGACCTGCAACAGGAAATCCAGGAGGCCCTGGAATCCAATCCGATGCTCGAACGCCAGGAAGAAGGCGACGACTTCGACAATACCGATCCTTTGGCCGACAACGCCGAACAAAAACCCAACACCGACATTCAGGAACCGTCCTATCAGGAAGCCGCCCCGACGGTGGACAATCTGGAAGATGGCGAATGGAACGAGCGCATTCCTAACGAACTGCCCGTTGATACCGCCTGGGAAGACGTCTACCAGACCAGCGCCAGCAGCCTGCCCAGCAGCGATGACGACGAGTGGGACTTCACCACCCGCACGTCCGCCGGCGAAAGCCTGCAAAGCCATCTGCTGTGGCAATTGAACCTGGCGCCGATGTCCGACACCGACCGCCTGATCGCCGTGACCCTGATCGATTGCATCAACAATCAGGGCTACCTGGACGAAACCCTCGAAGAAATTCTCGACGCCTTTGATCCGGAGCTCGACATCGAGCTGGACGAGATCGAAGCCGTTCTGCACCGCATTCAGCAGTTCGAACCGGCCGGTATCGGCGCGCGCAACCTCGGCGAATGCCTGCTGCTGCAACTGCGTCAGCTCCCGGCCAAGACCCCGTGGCTCAACGAAGCCAAACGTCTGGTCAGCGATTACATCGATCTGCTCGGCAGTCGCGACTACAGCCAGTTGATGCGGCGTATGAAGCTCAAGGAAGACGAGTTGCGTCAGGTCATCGAACTGGTGCAAAGCCTCAATCCGCGTCCGGGCTCGCAGATCGAATCGACCGAAGCCGAGTACGTGGTGCCCGACGTCATTGTGCGCAAGGATAACGAACGCTGGCTGGTCGAGCTGAATCAGGAGTCAGTGCCCCGTCTGCGGGTTAACGCGCAGTACGCCGGTTTCGTCCGTCGCGCCGACACCAGCGCCGACAACACCTTCATGCGCAACCAGTTGCAAGAGGCACGCTGGTTCATCAAGAGCCTGCAAAGCCGCAACGAAACCCTGATGAAGGTGGCCACCCAGATCGTCGAGCATCAGCGCGGCTTCCTGGAGTATGGCGATGAAGCCATGAAGCCGTTGGTCCTGCATGACATCGCCGAGGCGGTCGGCATGCACGAATCGACGATTTCCCGGGTCACCACGCAGAAATTCATGCATACCCCGCGCGGTATTTATGAACTGAAATACTTTTTCTCCAGCCACGTCAGCACCTCCGAAGGCGGTGAATGCTCGTCGACGGCGATCCGCGCGATCATCAAAAAACTGGTTGCGGCGGAAAATCAGAAAAAGCCGTTGAGTGACAGCAAGATCGCTGGTTTACTGGAGGCACAAGGCATTCAGGTGGCTCGCCGCACCGTCGCCAAGTACCGCGAATCCCTCGGGATCGCGCCTTCGAGCGAACGCAAGCGGTTGATGTAAGCCACGTTACAGCGTTCCAGTGGCAGGCTCTTCGGCCTGCCGCTTTATGCACTGGCAACGAAGGAGAAGCTGTATGCAAGTCAACATCAGTGGACACCAACTGGAAGTGACCGAACCTCTGCGCACCTACATCAACGAGAAACTCGAACGATTGGAGCGCCATTTCGACAAGATCACCAACGTGCAAGTCACGATGTGCGTCGAAAAGCTCAAGCAGAAAATCGAAGCCACCTTGCATATACCCGGCAGCGAAGTGGTCGCTAACGCAGAAGATACTGACATGTACGCTGCGATCGACTCACTGACCGACAAGCTGGATCGCCAACTCAAAAAGCATAAGGAAAAGACCCAGAGCCTCCTTCAGGGCGCGACAGGTCGTTAACACTCCCAACCCATGATCCGACTTGAAAGTATCCTGACCCCCGGCCGTTCCCTGGTGAACGTGCCGGGCGGCAGTAAAAAGAAAGCCCTCGAACAGATTGCCAACCTCATCCATAAAGAAGTGCCGGATCTGGCCATGCAGGATGTTTTCGAGAGCCTGGTAGCCCGTGAGAAACTCGGATCCACCGGTTTCGGCAACGGCATCGCCATTCCCCACTGTCGCCTCAAAGGCTGCGAAGCGCCTATCAGCGCGTTGATGCACCTTGATGCCCCCATCGATTTCGATGCCATCGACGGCGCACCGGTCGACCTGCTGTTTGTACTGCTGGTCCCGGAAGCGGCCACCGATGCCCACCTGGAATTACTGCGCCAGATCGCCAGCATGCTCGATCGCAAGGAAGTGCGCGAAAAACTGCGCAGCGCACCGAGCAACGAAGCCTTGTATCAGGTCGTCCTGAGCGAGCAGAACGGTCATTAATCATGCGTTTGATCATCGTCAGCGGCCGCTCCGGCTCGGGTAAAAGTACCGCCCTGAATGTCCTTGAGGACAACGGCTACTACTGCATCGACAACCTGCCGGCCGGTCTGCTGCCGGAACTCGCCGAACGCGCCCTGATTCACACCGAACTGGCCCAGCCGCTGGTGGCCGTGTCGATCGATGCACGCAATCTGCCGAGCCACCTGTCGCGTTTCCCCGAACTGCTTGAAGAAGTCCGTGCCCGGCACATCCAGTGCGATGTGTTGTATCTGGATGCCGACGAAGAAACCCTGCTCAAGCGCTTCTCGGAAACCCGCCGGCGCCATCCGTTGAGCACTGCCAACCGCTCGCTGGCCGAAGCGATCGAAGATGAAACCGCCCTGCTCGGCCCGATCGCCGACCTGGCCGACCTCAAGGTCAACACCACCAATCTGAATCTGTACCAGTTGCGTGACACCATCAAGCTGCGACTGCTGAACCAGCCGGAACCGGGCACGGCGTTTCTGGTCGAGTCGTTCGGCTTCAAGCGCGGCATGCCGGTGGACGCGGATCTGGTGTTCGATGTGCGCTGCCTGCCCAATCCTTACTGGAAACCGGAACTGCGTGCACAATCGGGTCTCGACGCACCGGTCGCCGAGTACCTGGCTGCACAACCGGAGGTTGAGGAGATGTTTCAAGACATCTACGGCTACCTGTACAAATGGCTGCCACGCTTTGCCGCGAGTAATCGCGCCTATGTCACCATTGCCATTGGCTGCACCGGCGGGCATCACCGCTCCGTTTACCTGACCGAACGTCTGGGTCAGGCCCTGCAGAAAACCCTGAAGAACGTCCAGGTTCGCCACCGCGACCTCACTTAAAGGATTCACACCGCGATGCCTGCTCTGGAAATCGAAATCATCAATAAACTGGGCCTGCACGCCCGAGCGTCGGCCAAGTTCGTCGGGGTGGCGGGCCAGTTCCCGGATTGCACGATCAGAGTGGGTCGCACGCCAGAAACCACAGTGGATGGCAAAAGCATCATGGCGATGATGATGCTCGCCGCCGGCAAGGGTACGAAGATCTATCTGAGCACCGAAGGCCATCAGGAACAGGAAGCGCTGGATGCGCTGGTGGCGTTGATCAACAACTACTTCGATGAGGGTGGTTGATCGTTTAAAGATCAAAAGATCAAAAGATCGCAGGCTGCGATCTTTTGATATTCAACCCAACGCCGTATCCATCACCATCATCAGACAAAACCCGATCAGCAAGCCAAGACTGGCCAGCTTGTCATGACCATTGCGGCGCGATTCCGGAATGACTTCGTGCGTCACCACCAGCAACATAGCCCCCGCCGCCAGCGCCAGCCCCAACGGCAATAACAGCTCCGCCAGACTGACCAGCCAGGCACAGAGCAGTGCAAACACCGGCTCGACCAACCCTGAAGCCGCACCGATCAAGAACGCCCTGACCCGCGACATTCCCGCCCCCGCCAGTACCAGCGCAATCACCAATCCCTCTGGCACATCCTGCAAGGCGATGCCCATCGCCAGACTGTCGGCATCCGGCATGCCGCCGCCAGCGGACACCCCCACCGCCATGCCTTCCGGGATGTTGTGAGCAATGATGGCGAAGACGAACAGCCAGATGCGCGGCGGAATCACCGGGTGCTCGGGGGTACCGACGAGCATTTCCGGTGAGGCGCCGGACAGTTTCAGATCCACCAGATACAAACCGAATGCACCGAGCATGATGCCGAAGCAAATCAGCCCGCTGGCGGCCAACGGTGTCAGGCCCAGACTTTCGGCAGCAGCGATGCCCGGCACGATCAGCGAAAACGCAGTCGCCGCCAGCATCACGCCGGCGCCGAAACCCAGTAGCGTATCGCTGAGCCTCTGCGGCATACGCCGGATCACCAGCACCGGCACCGCGCCGAGCGCCGTGCCGAGGGCGCAGATCGCGCCGCCCTGCAATGCGCGTGACAATCGCGGCTGCAGATCCAGCCATTCCAGCCCGTGCACGGCCAGCAGGGTCATGCCCGCCAGCAGCAACAGCGACCCGACCGCGTAACGAAACATGCGCCCACCGCCAATCGCCAGTGTTTCAGTGCCCATAGTCAGCCCTGGATTGTTTTTATAGAAGACTTAAACCAGTGCAGCCTGGTAGCGCGCAGCAACTTCCGGCCAATTGATCACGTTGTAGAACGCGTTGATGTATTCCGGGCGACGGTTCTGATAACGCAGGTAATAGGCGTGTTCCCAAACATCCAGACCGAGAATCGGCGTGTTGCCGTTCATCAACGGGCTGTCCTGATTGCCGCTACTTTCCACGACCAGTTTTTTCTCCGGGGTCACGCTGAGCCAGGCCCAGCCGCTGCCGAAACGGGTCAACGCGGCTTTGGTGAAGGCTTCCTTGAAGCTGTCGAGGCCGCCCAGTTGCGCCTCGATGGCCTTGGCCAGCGCGCCGTCCGGCTTACCACCGCCGTTGGGCACCATGACTTCCCAGAACAGCGAATGGTTGGCATGCCCGCCACCCTGATTGATCACCGCCGCGCGGAGTTTTTCCGGCAACTGCTGAACGCTGGCGACCAGTTTTTCCACCGGCCATTCGGCGTACTCAGTGCCTTCGACGGCGGCATTGAGGTTGTTGATGTAGGTCTGGTGGTGCTTGGTGTAGTGGATCTCCATGGTTTGCGCATCGATGTGCGGTTCCAGGGCATCGTAGGCGTAAGGCAAGGCAGGCAAGGTAAAAGCCATTTCAGTGGACTCCATGGTGATGTGAGACTGAGGCGCGGCGTGCATTGCCGGTGTCCGGGTGCAGCAGGCGCTGGGTGCGCGGGTATTCGCCGTGTTCGCTGATGAAATTCAGCAGTTCGACGTAGGTCTTGCTGCTCTGGCGCAACGCCGCTTCCCGCAGGGCCGGACGCAGGCGCTCGTCCTGCATGGTCTGCAACAGCCGTTGATGAATCGCGCAGAGGTACTCGGCGCTCTCCTCCGGTTGATTCAGGCGCAGGTGCAGATCCGCCAGGTTGTGGTGGGAGACGACGCAGGCCGCCACCGCTTCGTCGGCATCGGCCCAGCGTTCGAATAGCACTTGCGCCAGGGCCAGGGCTTGCAGGTAAGCCTCGCGGGCGTCGATCAGCTCGCCGAGCATGAAGCAGCGATTGGCCCGTTCGATCGTGCGTTTCCAGTGCTCCATGGTGAGCCTCCAAAGCGGTTGCGGGGTTTACACGCCGCCGGCGGTGAGTTTCTCGGGGTTGAGCAACTCTTCCAGGTGGCTGCGCGACAGATCGGTGTGTTCCAGCGCGACGTCGATCACCGGGCGGCCCTGCTTGTAGGCCTGCTTGGCGATTTCGGCGGCTTTCTGATAGCCGATGATCGGGTTGAGCGCCGTGACTAGGATCGGATTACGCGACAGCGCTTCTTTGAGCCGCGACTCGTTGACCTTGAAGCTGGCGATGGCCTTGTCGCCGAGCAGACGACTGGCATTGGCCAGCAGTTCGATGCTGCTCAGCAGGTTCTGGGCGATGATCGGCAGCATCACGTTCAGCTCGAAGTTGCCCGACTGGCCGGCGATGGTGATCACCGAATCGTTGCCGATCACTTGCGCAGCGACCATCGCAGTAGCTTCCGGAATCACCGGATTAACCTTGCCCGGCATGATCGACGAACCCGGTTGCAGGGCTTCCAGCTCGATCTCGCCAAGGCCGGCGAGCGGACCAGAGTTCATCCAGCGCAGGTCGTTGGCGATTTTCATCAGCGACACGGCGGTAGCCTTGAGCTGACCGGAGACGGCGACGGCGGTGTCCTGCGAGCCGATCAGGGCGAACAGATCCTTGCCCGGAGTTAATTGCACATTCGTCAGTTGGCTGAGCTGGCGACTGAAACGCTTGGCAAACTCCGGATGCGCGTTGATCCCGGTGCCGACCGCCGTACCGCCCTGCGCCAGCGATTGCAGGCTCGGCAGCAAGTCCTGCAGATGACCGATGTTGGCCTTGAGCTGCTGCGCCCAGCCATTGAGCACCTGACTCATGCGCACCGGCATCGCGTCCATCAAGTGCGTGCGGCCGGTTTTGACGTGGTGGTGCACCTGTTCGGCTTTGTTTTCGATGACCTGCACCAGATGCAACAGCGCCGGCAGCAGTTGTTCGTGCAACGCCAGGGCGGCGCTGACGTGGATGGTGGTCGGAATGATGTCGTTGCTGCTCTGGCCGCAGTTGACGTGATCGTTCGGGTTGACCGGCTCGCCAAGCAGTCGGCTGGCGAGGGTCGCGATCACTTCGTTGGCGTTCATGTTGGAGCTGGTGCCGGAGCCGGTCTGGAAGATATCCACCGGGAAATGCTGCATGAAGTCGCCTTCGAGCAGGCCTTGGGCCGCATCGCTGATGGCTTTGCCCTGGCCGGCGCTGAGCTGGTTGAGCTCGACGTTGGCCCGCGCGGCGGCGGCTTTGGCGAGGATCAGCGCACGGATGAATTGCGTTGGCATCGGCTTGCCGCTGATCGGGAAGTTATCCACTGCACGCTGGGTCTGCGCGCCATAGAGAGCGTCCACCGGCACCTGTAGTTCGCCCATGCTGTCGCGCTCAATACGAGTCTTGGTCATCGGTAAATCCTTGGACTAATTCAATGAGAGGAATCGAGGGAAGCAACTCGCAGGTCGCCAGTTGCCAGGTGTAGCGCTGCCAGCGCTGGAGCCGACAGTTGCACAGAGAGAGGCGCTCCATTTCACGCAACGGACGCCAGGCTTGATCGAGACACAGGCTGCGCCAGTGCCACGGCAACGCGATGTCGGTGGCTGTGTCGAGCAGCAGACGGAAGGAGGTTTCAGCGATGGTCCACGGGGAAGTCGCCGTACAGCAGGCCAGATAACGGCCTTCGGCCAGGTAATGTTCGATCAGGCGTGGTTCGTCAGGATCCATCGCGCAACGGATCTGGCGACTCATCCAGCGCCAGCTTTCGAGGTACGGCTGCTCGTGCAAGGCAGAACTCATGATCCGGGGCTCGTTCGGAGATGAGATTTATTATTAGATGATAATGAGAACCAAAACAAGAGTGCCTGATTACACAGACTCCGTTGTAGGAGCGAGCCTGCTCGCGAAGGCGTCGTGTCAGTCGCCGCTGCAGTAGGCTGCTATCGCTTTCGCGAGCAGGCTCGCTCCCACAAGGTTTTGTGTGGAGCCAAGAAAAAAGGCGCGCCACCCGATGAGGTGGCGCGCCTTTCTTGTCTGACCGCTGGGGCTTAACTGCCCGCGACAGTCATCCGCTCGATCAATACCGAGCCCGTGCGAATATTGCTGCGCAGCTCCAGATCATTCCCGACTGCGACGATCTGCTTGAACATGTCGCGCATGTTGCCGGCGATGGTCACTTCCTGCACCGCGAACTGGATTTCGCCGTTTTCGACCCAGAAACCCGCCGCCCCGCGCGAATAATCGCCGGTGACCATGTTCAAGCCATGGCCCATCAATTCGGTGACCAGCAGCCCACGGCCCATGCGCTTCAACAGCGCCGCCTGGTCTTCGTCACCGTGAGTGACGAACAGGTTGTGCACGCCACCCGCGTTGGCGGTGCTCGGCATGCCGAGTTTGCGCCCGGAGTACGTGCCGAGGATGTACGACACCAACTCGCCCTTCTCGACGAACGGCTTGGCGTAAGTGGCCAGACCATCGCCGTCGTAGGACGCACTGCCCATGGCGCGCATCAGGTGCGGACGCTCGTCGATGGTCAGCCATTCCGGAAACAGCTTCTGCCCCAAAGTGCCTTCGAGAAACGACGATTTGCGGTACAGGCTGCCGCCGGACACCGCCGACAGGAAACTGCCGAACAACCCGCCCGCCAGCTCGGCGGAAAACAGCACCGGCACTTCGCAGGTCGGCACCGGACGCGCGCCCAGACGGCTCGCCGCCCGTTGCGCGGCACGCTGGCCGATGCTCACCGGATCCGCCAGCAGGCTGCCCTGGCGATTGACGTCATACCAGTAATCGCGCTGCATCTGGCCGTCGGCCTCGGCGATCATTACGCAACTGAGGCTGTGCCGGGTCGACGCGTAACCGCCGATGAAACCGTGGCTGTTGCCATACACACGGCAGCCCTGATGCGTGCTGAGGGTGGTGCCGTCGGCGTTCTTGATCCGCGCATCGGCGTCGAACGCGGCCGCTTCACAGATCAGCGCCTTCTCGATGGCCTGCTCGGGGGTGATGTCCCACTCGTGAAACAGATCGAAATCCTGCTGATCCCTGGCCATCAGCGCCGCATCAGCGAGGCCCGAAGCTTCGTCTTCAGAGGTGTGTTTGGCGATCGCCAGTGCAGCGGCAACGGTTTCACGAATCGCGTCCGGCCCGGTGGCGGACGTGCTGGCCGAGCCTTTGCGCTGGCCGACGTACAGGGTGATGCCAAAGCCCTGGTCGCGATTGAATTCGACCGTCTCGACCTCACGCTGGCGCACCGACGTCGACAAACCCTGCTCCAGCGATACTGCCACTTCACAGGCACTGGCGCCCTGACGCTTGGCTTCGGCGATGATCTGCTCGACCTGTTCCTGCAGTGCCGGCAATGCTTGCGGGCCGACGCTTTGAACTGCACTCATGCTCATCTCCACTCAAATTCTGCTTTCGGCTGGGGTCATCGAGCGACCGGGCCGGACAAGCGGCCCCCGACTGGTTATCATGGCGGCGTTTCTTTGCGGACTGCCACCATGGTTGATTCTTACGACGACTCCCTCGATACGGGAGAAAAAAGCAAATCTCAGGTCAAACGCGAGCTGCATGCTCTGGTTGACCTTGGCGAGCGCCTTACAACACTCAAGCCCGACTTGCAGGCAAAACTGCCATTGACCGACGCCTTGCGCCGGGCCCTGGCTGATGCGCCGAAGCACACCGCGAACATCGCGCGTAAACGGCACCTGCAGTTCATCGGCAAACTGATGCGCGATCAGGACACTGACGCGATTCTGGTCCTGCTCGATCAACTCGATGCCTCCACCCGTCAGTACAACGAGCGTTTCCACAACCTCGAACGCTGGCGTGACCGCCTGATCGCCGGTGACGATGCCGTGCTGGAGAAATTCGTCGTCGAATACCCGGACGCCGATCGCCAGCAACTGCGTTCCCTGATCCGTCAGGCTCAGCACGAGGTTGCGCAAAAAAAACCTCCTGCTTCCAGCCGCAAGATCTTCAAGTACATCCGTGAGCTGGACGATACCCAACGCGGCCTGCGTTGATACTCGCCATCGGGTGGCCGCCCTGCGCGCCACCCGCAGCTCCACCTCTTTTTATGCGCCCGTGCCACCCACGGTAATCGCATCGATCTTCAGCGTCGGCTGACCGACACCCACCGGCACCGACTGCCCGTCCTTGCCGCACGTGCCCACACCGCTGTCCAGCGCCAGATCGTTACCGACCATCGACACCCGGCTCATCGCCTCGGGGCCGTTGCCGATCAACGTCGCGCCCTTGACCGGCGCGGTGATCTTGCCGTCCTCGATCAGGTACGCCTCACTGGTGGAGAACACGAACTTGCCGCTGGTGATGTCGACCTGACCGCCGCCAAGGTTGGCGCAGTAGATGCCCTTCTTCACCGAGGCGATGATTTCCGCCGGATCGCTCTCGCCTCCGAGCATGTAGGTGTTGGTCATGCGCGGCATCGGCAGATGCGCGTAGGACTCGCGACGACCGTTGCCGGTACGGGCCACGCCCATCAGACGCGCATTGAGCTTGTCCTGCATGTAACCTTTGAGCACGCCGTTCTCGATCAGCGTGGTGCACTCGGTCGTGGTGCCTTCGTCGTCGACGCTCAGCGAGCCGCGACGACCGCTCAACGTGCCGTCATCGACAATGGTGCAGAGCTTGGAGGCAACCATTTCGCCCATGCGCCCGCTGTAGGCCGAACTGCCCTTGCGGTTGAAGTCGCCTTCCAGACCATGACCAACCGCTTCGTGCAGGAGCACGCCGGACCAGCCCGAACCGAGGACGACAGGCAAGGTGCCGGCCGGTGCCGGAATCGCTTCCAGATTCACCAGCGCCTGACGCAGTGCTTCACGGGCATAGCCCATGGCACGGTCTTCGGCGAGGAAATAACGGTAGTCGGTACGCCCGCCGCCGCCATGTCCGCCGCGCTCGCGACGGCCATTCTGCTCGACGATCACGCTGACGTTGAAACGTACCAGCGGACGCACATCAGCGGCCAGGCCACCGTCGGTGGACGCCACCAGAATCCGTTCCCAGACCCCGGCCATGCTCACGCTGACCTGCTGAATCCGTGGATCGAGGGCACGGGTGGCGACGTCGATGCGCTTGAGCAGCTCGACTTTCTCGGCGCGGCTCAGCACTTCCAGCGGATTGTCCGGCGCATACAACTGCGCGACATCCTGAGTGCTGAACGCCTGCACCGTGCCGTTCTGCCCGGCGCGGGAGATCGAACGCGCGGCACGAGCCGCAGCGCCCAGGGCTTCGAGGGTGATCGCGTTGCTGTAGGCAAAACCGGTTTTCTCGCCGGACTGCGCACGCACGCCAACACCCTGATCGAGGTTGAAGCTGCCTTCCTTGACGATGCCGTCTTCCAGCGACCACGACTCAGAGATCTGGCCCTGGAAATACAGATCGGCAGCATCGATGCCCGGGCCGGCCAGATCGCCGAGCACACCTTGCAGGCTCTCGATGGTCACGCCGCCGGGCGCCAACAGGTGATCACTGACTGAGGACAACAACTCGCTCATAGGTTTACGCCTTAAATTCATGTTCTGAAGCAGGCCGCTGGGCGCCCTGCGAGAAAAACCGCCGATGACTCGTCACCGGCATTCGCGCCCTGATAGACGCTTGTTCATCACTGTCGCGTGCGGCCAACAATACCGCCTCGCCTTGATCCTGATGCGCCAGCACACGGCCCCACGGGTCGACAATCGCCGCATGACCGAAGGTTTCACGCGGTCCCGGGTGAGTCCCGCCCTGCGCTGCCGCCAATACATAACACTGCGTCTCGATGGCCCGGGCGCGAATCAGCACATCCCAATGCGCCGCACCGGTCACTGCGGTGAAGGCCGACGGGGCGGTAATCAACTCGGCACCGGCGGCGCGCAATTCGCTGTACAGCTCCGGAAAGCGCAGGTCGTAACACACGGTCAGGCCGACTCGGCCAACCGGCGTGTCTGCGACCACCACGCTACTGCCATAAGCATAGTCATCGGATTCGCGATACCGCCCGCGATTGTCCGCCACATCGACGTCGAACAGGTGCAACTTGTCATACCGCGCCACGGTTTCACCCTGATCGTTGACCAGCAGCGAACAGGCATGCGACTTGGCGTCCGGTTGCCCGAGCGGCGGCAACGGCAAGGTGCCGGCCACTATCCATAACTTGAGGTCGCGGGCGGTCTGTTTCAACCATGGCAGGATCGGACCTTCGCCGAGCGCTTCGGCACGGCCGATGTCGGCGATGTCGCGACGGCCCATGGCGGCGAAGTTTTCCGGCAGCACCGCCAGCTTCGCGCCGCCGGCCGCAGCCTGTTCGAGCAGGCGTCGAGCCTGCGCCAGATTGGCCAGCACATCACTCTGGCTGACCATTTGAATCACCGCTAAAGACATGGCGCACTCCGTAACAGGTATGCGGCCATGCTACTCCATAGGCCTGGGATGTGGCTGTTCAAAAAGGCTTGTCGAAAGTGATTTTCGGCTCTTTCCACGGGCCTTTGACGGTGTACTTGACGCTGGCGAAGCGTGCCACGCGGTCGCCGATCAGCTTGTCGATCAGGAACAGCGCCCCGCCGACCGCCGGCGCGCCGACGATCAACGCGGCAATCGGCAGGTTGTTGGTCACCGGCAAGGTCACCAGCAATTTGGCGTCGACCTGATCGCCGACCAGATCCAGCGTACCGTCCAGCTCAAGATTGCTCGAAGGACCGGTCAGACGAATCGGCTCGCGGGTGACATACACGCCGTTATTAGCCACCAACAGGCCCTTGACCCGATCGTAGCTCAAGCCTTTGCCAAACAAGTCGGAGAAGTCCAGACGCAGACGACGGCCGATGGAGTTGAAGTTGAGCAGGCCAAACACCCGCAACGCCTGCGCGCCGCCCTCCACTTCAACGAACTGACCTTTGTTGAGCGAGGCATCCAGCGTGCCGGAGAAGCGCTTGGTTGCCAGCCATGCCGGCGAGCCCGGCCAGCGGCCATCGACATCCATGTGGAACTCTTCACTGGTCACGCTCGGCGCAAAGCCCCAGCCCTTGAGCACATCGGCAAGGTTTTTGCCGCTGATCCGGCCCTTGAACCAGCTGTTGGTCGAACCCGGCGCCCCTTCCCAGCCGCCATTGCCCTGCAACAGGATGCCCTTGAGGCCCATATCGAGATTGTTCAGGGCAATGCCTTTGGCCGTCGGTCGAACCTTGAGCGACCAGCCGCCCACCAGATCCTGGCCCAGAAACAACTGATTGATGGTGATATCCAGCGCGGGAATCTTCGTCGGGTCGACCGAAACCAGCGGATCAGGCGAGTTCTCGTCAGCCTGCACCGTCGGATCCGGCGCCGGCAGACGTACGTATTGCAGATTGACCCCAATCGGTGCGCCCTTGGCATCAGGCAGGCTGGCCGAACCCTTGGCCTGCTGGCTGTCGAGCGCCAGATTCCACGCCCAAGGTTTGCGATTGACCTGCACTGCGGCCTGATCCAGCGTGGTGCCGAAGGCGGTGAGCTTGCCCACCTTGAAGTCGGCACTGTTGAGCAATTGTTTGGCACTGCCGCCCGGATCGTTGCCGGCGTATTTGCTGACCAGATCCTGCCACGGCGCGACGTCCAGCTCCGACAGCACACCGCGAATGCGCAAGCCCTTGGCCTCCGGCAGTACGGCGTCGCCCGTACCGAGGAACAGCTCACCGCGACCATCGGCGATATTGCTCGGCGGCGCGGCGAAGGTGAAGCTCGCCAGTTGATCGTAGTTGACCCAGTAACGCCGCTCCGCACCTTGCAGCGTCATGCGGAACACCGTGTCACGCCCCTGCTCGGCCGACATGCCGAACGGTGCCGGCAGATCCACTGCCACACCTTTCATGCTGGAGCTGACAGTGAGCTGACTGTCAGTGCCGTCAAGGTTGACCTGCAACTGATACGGAAGGGTCCCGGACACCGGCAACGGCTGAGTCACGCCCAGCCAGTCAGTGAGCTTCTTGACCTCGACCTGCCCGGAAGCCGCGACCCGAGTCTTGAGCTTGTTCGGGCTGCCATCAGCGAAAATCTGCGCGGTCACCGGCTTGTCGAAGGCCCTGGCGGCGATGTTCTGCCCGCTCAGCCCCTTGGCGCTGTCAAAACGGAAATCGCCCTTGAGCTGGCTCAGTTCCAGCTTCGGCTCGGCCAGTTTCAGGCGCGCATTGGCGGTTTTGAAATCGACGAGGATCTTCGGCAGATCGCCCTTTTCCAGCGGAATGTCGAGTTTGACCTTGCCCTGCAAATCGCCCTCGCCTTCCCAGCCGGCAAAGGTTTCGCCGGTACCGATCGGCGCGGTCTGGAGAATTTTCAGGCCATCGCCCAGCCCGCCGGCAAATCCGCCGTCGAGCAACAGATGGGTAGGTTGCCCGGCCGGCACATGGGGAATGTTGACGAAAACGTCGCTGACCTGGGTGTCGAGCAACTGGCCCTTGTCGGCCACGATGCGCACGCCGCTGTCCTCGATGAACACATCGCCGCTGACCTTGCTCACGTGCGGCCAGCCCGGCTGGAACGCCAGCTCGGCGTCATGCACCTTGAAGAACAGGCTGATGCTGCGATCCACGTCCTTGGCGTTTTTGCTCAGCGAACCCTGGTACTGGAAGAAGCCCTGATCCACGGCGCCCTTGAGGATCGCTGTACGCAGCCACTCGTCGAGGGCCGGGCTCAAGACTTCGGGCAGGTATTTGGCGGTGTAGCGACCATCGCCATCGACCAGCCCGACGCGCAGGTCCATGTAGTCTTCCTGGCTATGGTCGAAGTGCAGGCGGATCAGGAAGTCGCCGGCAATCTTGCCCTCTTCGCCCAGCACTTTCAGGTACGGCGCGATCAGGGTGAAACCTTCTTTATCGAGCTTCCAGGTCAGTCGGGCATTGGCCTGGATGTATTGCCATGGCTTGGCGAAGATCGGGTCGAGGTGCAGGACGAAATCCTTGCTGTCCAGGCGCAACTCGCCACCGTCGAGGTTGCCGCTGAGGCTGCCACTGACGTTTCGCGCCGCCGGGGCACCGTGATAGGCATCGAAACCGACATTATCGAGGTTGGCCGCAAAGCCGAATTTCGAGCCGTCGGTGGCATTGGGACGAAAATCCAGCAGCACGTTGCGCAGTCCACCCGTCACCTTCAGGTGGTCGACGACCGTAGCGACGTTTTCGGGCAACGGCCCCAGCGCATTGAGCAACGGCGTGATCGGTGTCAGGTCGAGGCGGTCGGCCTGCAAGTGCCACAACTCATCGGTTTTATCGGTGGCCACCGTCTGCTTGAGCTGCACATGGGATTCCCAGCGGGTCTCGCCGAAGTTCATCGCCAGCGAATCGAGAGTGACAATCGCGCCCTCGTCATCGCGCTGGTAATAGCCGTTGAGCGCCAGATTGCTGATCTTGATCGGCTTGCGCTCGGCATAAGCGCCGGTCACCTGTGGTGCGTTCAAACGGATGGCGGCGCTTTGCAGAGCGCCGTCGTTCCAGTTCACCCACAGCTCGCCGCCAGCCTTGATCTCGGAAAAATTCCACTGTTGGGTCAAACGCTCCGGCAGCCACTTCGACCAATCGCTTTGCGGCAGGCTGACATAACCCTCCAGCGAACTGTCCGGCAATTGAGAGGGGCGAATCCGTGTACGCAGGCTCATCGCCACCGGTTGCCCGTCGGGCAAGGTCAGACGAGCATCAAGACGCTGACGGCTGCTGCCGGTTTTCAGATTGAGGCCGACATACGTAAAGGTCATCGGCGCCTGATCCAGCGGCTGCACGGTCACCTGACTGTCGAGCACCGACAGTTGCTGAACCATCTGCGAGCGTTGGAACAATTGCTCGGGATCCAGCGGCTGATCGTTCTGCACCGGCAGGCCTTCCAGCGCCCAGGTGCCGTCCTGTGCTTCTTTGACACTGATCTTCAGGCCGTTCAATTCCAGATGGGCGATACGCACTTCGCGCGCCAGCAGACTGGCCCAAAGGTCAGGCACCACGCGCACCCGATCCAGACGCAAGGCATTGGCGCCGTCACCGACCATCACATCGTGGGCCAGCAGAATCGGCGCGAAGCCGCTCCAGTTGCCTTCCAGTTCGCCGATCTGCAACGGCATGCCGAGCGCAGCCGTGGCCTTGTCTTCGATATCGGTGCGGTATTCCGCCACCAGTGGCGTCAGTTCCCGACCGAGGCTGACGTACAACGCCATCAACACCAGAACCAACGCGCACAGGCCCAGCCCCCAGCGGGTCAGTGCGGCCAAAATGCGTGTCAGACGCTCCATGTCAGTTGGCTCCCATGGCAAAAAAACTACTGAAAGCTGAGGCCAGCCGTTGTGGATTAAATGTGCTGCAGGGGTTCAGAGCAGCACCACGTCATATTGTTCCTGGGAATACATGGTTTCGACCTGAAAGCGTATGGTGCGGCCGATGAACCCTTCAAGCTCGGCGACGTTACCGGACTCTTCGTCGAGCAGCCGATCCACCACTTTCTGGTTCGCCAATACCCGATAACCCTCAGCCTGATAGGCCCGGGCTTCACGCAGAATCTCGCGGAAAATCTCGTAACAGATGGTTTCCGGGGTCTTCAGCTTGCCCCGCCCCTGGCAACTGCTGCACGGCTCGCACAGCACTTGCTCAAGGCTTTCACGGGTGCGCTTGCGGGTCATCTGCACCAGGCCCAACTCGGTGATGCCGATGATGTTGGTCTTGGCGTGATCACGTTCGAGCTGTTTTTCCAGGGTGCGCAGCACCTGGCGCTGATGCTCTTCATCTTCCATGTCGATGAAGTCGATGATGATGATCCCACCCAGATTGCGCAGGCGCATCTGCCGGGCAATCGCGGTGGCGGCTTCGAGGTTGGTCTTGAAGATGGTTTCTTCGAGATTGCGATGGCCTACAAACGCGCCGGTGTTGACGTCGATGGTGGTCATGGCTTCCGCCGGATCGACCACCAGATAACCGCCAGACTTGAGGGGCACTTTGCGCTCGAGGGCTTTCTGAATTTCGTCTTCGACGCCATACAGGTCGAAAATCGGCCGCTCGCCCGGATAGTGTTCGAGACGATCGGCGATTTCCGGCATCAGTTCGGCCACAAACTGCGTGGTTTTCTGGAAGGTTTCCCTGGAGTCGATGCGGATTTTCTCGATCTTCGGGCTGACCAGATCGCGCAACGTGCGCAGGGCCAGACCGAGGTCTTCGTAGATCACACTCGGCGCGCCGATGGTCTGGATCTGCGCATTGATCTGATCCCACAGGCGGCGCAGGTAGCGGATGTCCATGAGGATCTCATCGGCCCCGGCACCTTCGGCGGCGGTACGCAGAATGAAGCCACCGGCCTCCTTGATTCCTTCCTTGGCCACACAATCGCTGACCACCTGTTTGAGGCGCTCGCGCTCGGCTTCGTCTTCGATTTTCAGGGAAATGCCGACGTGGGCGGTGCGCGGCATGTACACCAGATAGCGCGACGGAATCGACAGCTGCGTGGTCAGGCGCGCGCCCTTGGAACCGATCGGATCCTTGGTCACCTGTACCACCAGGCTCTGCCCTTCGTGCACCAGCGCGCTGATGCTTTCCACCGCAGGGCCTTCGCGCAGGGAGATTTCCGAGGCATGGATGAACGCGGCACGATCCAGACCGATGTCGACGAATGCCGCCTGCATGCCCGGCAGCACCCGGACAATCTTGCCCTTATAGATGTTGCCGACGATCCCGCGTTTCTGCGTGCGCTCGACATGGACTTCTTGCAGCACACCGTTTTCGACCACCGCCACGCGCGATTCCATCGGCGTGATGTTGATCAGAATCTCTTCACTCATGGCAGGGTCTCGTTCAGGCATGTTCACGATAATGGCCGCATCTTGATTCGTACGACGCTCATTGCGCGTTCAGGTTTTGCCAACAGGGTATGCCGAAATGGCCCAACAGTTCTGCGGTTTCGCAAACCGGCAGCCCGACCACCGCCGAATAGCTGCCATTGAGCCCGGCGACAAACACCGCGCCGAGGCCCTGAATGCCATACCCGCCGGCCTTGTCCCGGGGTTCGCCACTGGCCCAGTAGGCCGCCGCTTCTTCGCGGCTGATCGGGCGGAAGCGCACCAGACTGCGCACCACGCGCGACTCACAGCGCTCGCCTTCGAGCACGGCGATGGCGGTCAGCACTTCATGCTCCTTGCCGGACAACATCATCAGCATGGCGCATGCATCGGCTTCGTCCACCGGTTTGCCAAGAATTTTGCCGTCGAGCACCACGGCGGTGTCCGCGCCCAGAACGCAAAACGCCGCGTCGGCCGCCAGCGTGCGCCGACCGGCCTCGGCCTTGCCACGCGCAAGGCGTTCGACATAGGCCGCTGGCGATTCTTCGGGGAGCGGGGTTTCATCGATGTCCGCACTGATGGCGGAGAACGGCACGCCGATCTGCGCGAGCAACTCACGCCGACGCGGCGAACCAGAGGCGAGGTAAAGCGGCTTCATCAAGACATCTCCCTTGTCGAGGTGCGGGCACATGCCTGACCGAATCAGTTGATTTTGTAGCGCCGGCGCAATCCACGCAAAGCGAAGCTGACCCAAGGCCAGAGCAAGGCACTGACCAATGCCGGCAGTACCAGCGCCAGAGTGGGCTGACGATTGCCGGTCAAGGCGCTGAGCCACAGCTGCACCAGTTGAGCGAGGCCGAAGATCACCAGGATCACCAGGCACTGCTGCCACATCGGGAACATCCGCAGACGCTGCTGCAACGACAGCACGAGGAAGGTGATCAGCGTCAGGATCAAGGCATTCTGGCCAAGCAGATCGCCCTGCAGCACATCTTCGGCCAGCCCCAGGCAGAACGCGGTGACCATGCCGACCGTATGCGGCATGTACAACGCCCAGAAAGTCAGCAGCAACGCCAGCCAGAGGGGACGCAGGATTTCCATGAACATCGGCAGCGGTGAAACACTCAGCAGGATGCCGACGACAAACGTCAGCCAGACAATCCAGCCGTTACGCGAAGCAGTAGCCCCGACCATTATTCTTGTCTCCCGGTGTTGGCTGGCGTGGCGGCAGGTGGTTTCGCCGCCGGTCGCGCAGCCGGCTGGGATGCTGGCGGTTTAGCCGCCGCCGCAGGCTTGGTCGCAGCAGGTTTGCTCGCTGCAGGTTTGGCCGGCGTGGTGCTGGCCGCAGCGGCCGGTGCTGCCGGGGCGGCTGGCGCTGCAGCGGCAGCCGGGGTGTTGACAACTTTCGGCACCGTGGCCGGAAGCATCGGGCCACCGCCCTGCGCATCGAGATTTTCCTGGGCCCGCGCCGCATCGTTGGCGCGCTCTTCGGCGGTGCGGTTGTCACTGAACACCAGCAGCAGATAACGGCTGCGGTTCAACGCAGCGGTCGGCACCGCGCGGACAATCGCGAACGGCTGACCGGAATCGTGAATGACTTCCTTGACCGTCGCCACCGGATAACCGGCCGGGAAGCGCTGACCCAGGCCGGAGCTGACCAGCAGATCGCCTTCCTTGATGTCAGCGGTATCGGCAACATGCCGCAGTTCCAGACGTTCCGGGTTGCCGGTGCCGCTGGCAATCGCCCGCAGACCGTTACGGTTCACCTGCACAGGAATGCTGTGAGTGGTGTCGGTCAGCAGCAGCACCCGGGAGGTGTACGGCATCAACTCGACCACCTGGCCCATCAGACCGCGTGCATCGAGCACCGGCTGACCGAGCACCACGCCATCGCGCTCACCTTTATTGATGATGATGCGATGGGTGAAGGGATTGGGGTCCATGCCGATCAACTCGGCCACTTCGACCTTTTCGTTGACCAGTGCGGAGGAATTGAGCAACTCGCGCAGCCGCACGTTCTGCTCGGTAAGGGCGGCAAGCTTCTGCATGCGCCCCTGCAACAGCAGGTTCTCGGTCTTGAGTTTTTCGTTTTCGGCGACCAGCTCGGTGCGGCTGCCGAACTGACTGGCGATCCCTTCCCACAGCCGTCCGGGCAGGTCGGTGATCCAGTAGGCGTCCATCAACACCAGCGACGCTTGTTTGCGCGCGGGTTTGAGCAGGTCGAAGCGGGCATCGACCACCATCAGCGCGACCGACAGCACGGCCAGCACCAACAGGCGCACACCCAACGAAGGGCCTTTGGCGAAAAGCGGTTTAATAAGCCGCTCCTCCCAGGCAAATGTTCTGTTTATTCATACGGCATCAAACCGGCCTGGATGAAGACTGACAGAAGATAAACGCCAACAGGCAGCACTGCAAAGTGCTGCCTGTGCGCTCACCCACGTATTGCAAACCGGCGCTTATTCGCTGGAGAGCAGGTCCATGGTGTGCTTGTCCATCATTTCCAATGCACGGCCACCGCCGCGAGCAACACAGGTCAGCGGATCTTCGGCAACGATCACCGGCAGACCGGTTTCCTGGGCCAGCAACTTGTCGAGGTCACGCAGCAGCGCGCCACCACCGGTCAGCACCAGGCCACGCTCGGCGATGTCGGAAGCCAGTTCCGGCGGCGATTGCTCCAGCGCGCTTTTCACAGCCTGAACGATAGTGGCCAGGGACTCTTGCAGAGCTTCCAGCACTTCGTTGGAGTTCAGGGTGAATGCACGTGGAACGCCTTCGGCCAGGTTGCGACCGCGAACGTCGACTTCGCGAACTTCGCCGCCCGGGTAGGCCGTACCGATTTCCTGCTTGATGCGCTCGGCAGTCGATTCACCGATCAGGCTGCCGTAGTTGCGGCGCACGTAGGTGATGATCGCTTCGTCGAAGCGGTCGCCGCCCACGCGGACGGATTCGGCGTAGACCACACCGTTCAGGGAGATCAGCGCGATTTCAGTGGTACCACCACCGATATCGACGACCATCGAACCGCGTGCTTCTTCAACCGGCAGGCCGGCACCGATCGCAGCAGCCATCGGCTCTTCGATCAGGAACACTTCACGGGCACCGGCACCGAGGGCCGATTCACGGATGGCACGACGCTCAACCTGGGTGGATTTGCATGGAACGCAGATCAGCACACGAGGGCTGGGCTGCAGAAAGCTGTTTTCGTGAACCTTGTTGATAAAGTATTGCAGCATCTTTTCGCAGACGCTGAAGTCGGCGATCACGCCGTCCTTCATCGGACGAATGGCAGCAATGTTGCCCGGCGTACGGCCGAGCATGCGCTTGGCTTCGGTGCCGACAGCAACGACACTTTTCTGGTTACCGTGTGTCCGAATGGCCACAACCGATGGCTCATTCAGGACGATACCGCGCTCGCGCACGTAAATAAGGGTGTTGGCAGTGCCCAGGTCAATGGAAAGATCGCTGGAAAACATGCCACGCAGTTTCTTGAACATGGGAAAGGGACCCTAGGCAACGCGTGGGTAAAAAAGTGCGGCAAACTCTAACAACGACAGGGATTTTGGGCAAGGCGCCAATATGTTAAATTGGCCGCTTTTCTGTGCACCAAGCCCCACAATCGCGGCCTTATGACCGTAGAAGTGCGGTAGTGTTCCGACAATCTAACACACGGACGCCGTCCGTTCTGTTTTCCACTGGAGAATCCCGATGGCGCTAGAACGCTCCGACGTGGAAAAAATCGCACATCTGGCCTGCCTTGGCCTGAATGATGCCGATCTTCCGCACATTACTTCCGCCCTCAACAGCATTCTCGGGCTGGTCGACGAAATGCAGGCCGTCGATACCGACGGTATCGAGCCTTTGGCCCACCCGCTGGAAGCCAGTCAGCGCCTGCGCGCCGACGTCGTGACCGAGACCAATCACCGCGAGGCCTATCAGTCCATCGCACCAGCGGTCGAAAACGGCCTGTATCTGGTTCCGAAAGTCATCGACTAAAGGGAAAGAGCCTGCAATGCATCAAATGACTCTGGCCGAGATCGCCCGCGGTCTCGCCGATAAAAAGTTTTCCTCCGAAGAGCTGACCAAAGTCCTGCTGGCGCGTATTACCCAGCTCGATCCGCAGCTCAACAGTTTCATCAGCCTCACCGAAGAGCTGGCACTCGAGCAGGCGAAAGCCGCCGACGCGCGCCGGGCCAACGGTGAGAGCGGCGCCCTGCTCGGTGCGCCGATCGCCCACAAGGACCTGTTCTGCACTCAAGGCATCCGCACCAGCTGCGGTTCGAAGATGCTCGACAACTTCAAGGCCCCGTACGACGCCACCGTGGTTGCGAAACTGGCCGCTGCCGGCGCCGTGACACTGGGCAAGACCAACATGGACGAATTCGCCATGGGTTCGGCCAACGAGTCGAGCTGGTACGGCGCGGTGAAAAACCCGTGGAACCTGGAACACGTGCCGGGTGGTTCGTCCGGTGGTTCGGCGGCGGCGGTTGCCGCTCGTCTGTTGCCGGCGGCCACGGCCACCGATACCGGTGGTTCGATCCGTCAGCCCGCTGCATTCACCAACCTCACAGGCCTGAAACCGACGTACGGTCGTGTTTCGCGCTGGGGCATGATCGCTTACGCCTCCAGCCTCGACCAAGGTGGCCCGTTGGCGCGTACGGCCGAAGACTGCGCGATTTTGTTGCAAGGTATGGCCGGGTTCGACCAGAACGACTCCACCAGCATCGATGAGCCGGTTCCGGATTACTCCGCCAGCCTCAACACTTCGCTGCAGGGCCTGCGCATCGGCGTGCCGAAGGAATACTTCAGCGCCGGTCTCGACCCCCGCATCGCCGAACTGATCCAGAACAGCATCAAAGAGCTGCAGAAGCTCGGTGCCGTGATCAAGGAAATCAGCCTGCCGAACATGCAGCACGCGATTCCTGCGTACTACGTGATCGCGCCAGCCGAGGCCTCCTCGAACCTGTCGCGTTTCGACGGCGTGCGCTTCGGCCATCGCTGCGAGAACCCGGAGAACCTGATCGACCTGTACAAACGCTCCCGTGGCGAAGGCTTCGGGCCGGAAGTGCAGCGCCGGATCATGGTCGGCGCCTACGCGCTGTCCGCCGGTTACTACGACGCCTACTACCTGAAAGCGCAGAAGATCCGTCGTCTGGTGAAGAACGACTTCATGGCGGCCTTTAATGAAGTCGACATCATCCTCGGCCCGACCACGCCGAACCCGGCCTGGAAGCTCGGCGCGAAGAACAGCGATCCGGTCGCTGCCTATCTGGAAGACGTCTACACCATCACCGCCAACCTCGCGGGCCTGCCGGGCCTGTCGATGCCGGCCGGTTTTGTCGACGGTCTGCCGGTGGGCGTGCAGTTGCTTGCGCCGTATTTCCAGGAAGGTCGCCTGTTGAACGTTGCCCATCAGTATCAGTTGAACACTGACTGGCACACCCGCACCCCAACCGGCTTCTGAGGAGACACACATGCAATGGGAAGTCGTGATCGGGCTGGAGATTCACACTCAGCTCACTACCCGGTCGAAAATCTTTTCCGGTAGTTCCACCCAGTTCGGCTCCGAGCCGAACACCCAGGCCAGCCTGATCGACCTGGGCATGCCCGGCGTATTGCCGGTGCTGAACCAGGAAGCGGTGCGCATGGCGGTGATGTTCGGTCTGGCGATTGACGCCGAGATCGGTCAGCACAACGTGTTCGCCCGCAAAAACTACTTCTACCCGGACCTGCCGAAGGGCTACCAGATCAGTCAGATGGAATTGCCGATCGTCGGCAAGGGCCACCTGGACATCGCGCTGGAAGACGGCACCGTCAAACGTGTCGGCATCACCCGCGCGCACCTGGAAGAAGACGCCGGCAAGAGTCTGCACGAAGAATTCAACGGTGCCACCGGCATCGACCTGAACCGTGCCGGCACGCCGCTGCTGGAAATCGTTTCCGAGCCGGACATGCGCAGCGCCAAGGAAGCCGTGGCTTACGTCAAGGCGATCCACGCGTTGGTACGTTATCTGGGCATCTGCGACGGCAACATGGCCGAAGGTTCGCTGCGTTGCGACTGCAACGTCTCGGTCCGCCCGAAAGGCCAGGTCGAGTTCGGCACCCGCTGCGAGATCAAGAACGTCAACTCGTTCCGCTTCATCGAGAAGGCCATCAACTCCGAGATCCAGCGGCAGATCGAGCTGATCGAAGACGGCGGCAAAGTGATCCAGCAGACCCGTCTGTACGATCCGAACAAGGACGAGACCCGTCCGATGCGCTCCAAAGAGGAAGCCAACGACTATCGTTACTTCCCCGACCCGGACCTGCTGCCAGTGGTCATCGAAGAGTCGTTCCTCGGCGAGGTGCGCGCTACCCTGCCGGAACTGCCACCGCAAAAACGCGAGCGCTTCCAGAGCCAGTTCGGTCTGTCGGCCTACGACGCCAACGTGCTGGCTACCAGCCGTGAGCAAGCGGACTACTTCGAGAAGGTCGCAGCCATCGGCGGCGACGCCAAACTGGCGGCGAACTGGGTGATGGTCGAGTTGGGCAGCCTGCTCAACAAGCAAGGCCTGGACATCGACGAGTCGCCGGTTTCCGCTGAACTGTTGGGCGGCATGCTGCAGCGCATCAAGGACAACACCATCTCCGGCAAGATCGCCAAAGTGGTGTTCGAAGCGATGGCCAACGGCGAAGGCACGGCGGACGAGATCATCGACAAGCGCGGTCTGAAGCAAGTGACCGACAGCGGCGCGATCTCCGCGGTGCTGGACGAAATGCTCGCGGCCAACGCCGAGCAGGTCGAACAATACCGTGCGGCAGACGAAGCCAAGCGCGGCAAGATGTTCGGCTTCTTTGTCGGTCAGGCCATGAAGGCTTCGAAAGGCAAAGCCAACCCGCAGCAAGTGAACGAACTGCTGAAAAGCAAGCTCGAAGGCTGATGCAAATGGGGCCAGACCTGAAGCCTGGCTCCATCCCCTGTGGGAACAATCCATGGCTGAAGGGGTTTTGTGGTGAGGGGATTTATCCCCGATGGGCTGCGAAGCGGCCCCAATTCTTCTGTATCTGGAATTTGGGGGCGCTGCGCGCGCCATCGGGGATAAATCCCCTCGCCACAGAAACTGATCTTCACATTGGGTTGTTTCCACATTTGTTTTGTGGAGCCTTTGAATGAAACGTCTGCTCGGCGCCTGCGCCCTGCTCTCCTTGCTCGCCGGTTGCGCCAGCAACGACATCATCGACCCGCACGGGTACGACCAGACCGGCGTCGCCTCCTATTACGGTGCCAAGCACCACGGTAAACGCACCGCCAGTGGCGAGCCGTTCAACCAGCATTCCCTGACCGCCGCCCACCGCCAATTGCCATTCGGCACCCGGGTGAAGGTCACCAACCTGAAAAACGACAAATCCTGCGTTGTGCGCATCAACGATCGTGGCCCGCACACCCGTGGCCGCTTGATCGATGTCTCGCGTGAAGCCGCCGAACGCCTCGGCATGCTCGGTAGCGGCACCGCACGGGTGCGCATACAGGCCCTCGACGACTGATGGAGCGCTGACCATTTTTGCTCTAGCCGACCTACCACTGATCAAGGTGATCGAGCTGCTTAGCGGCCTGATCCTGCTGATCCTCGGCGCCGAACTGATGGTGCGCGCCGCGGTGCGTCTCGCCGCGCGCCTGCATGTGCGACCGCTGATCATCGGCCTGACCATCGTCGCCCTCGGCAGCAGCGCCCCGCAGATGGCGGTCAGCCTGCAAGCGACCCTGACGCACAACCCCGACATCGCCGTCGGCAGCGTGATCGGCAGCAGCATCTTCAACATCCTCGTGACCCTTGGTCTGTCGGCGCTGATCATTCCGTTGCGAGTCTCACGGCAACTGGTGCGTCTGGATATTCCACTGATGATCGGCGCCAGCCTGCTGGTGTTCGTCCTCGCCTGGAATGAACAGATCGGCCGCTTCGACGGCGTGCTGTTGCTCGCGGCATTGGCGTTGTATCTGGGCCTGTTGCTGCGCCAGTCGCGGCACTCGGCGCGCCCGCATTCGGAATCGCCACAACCTCCGCAGGTGCCGTGGTTCAGCAGTCTGCTGATGATCGTTGTCGGCCTGGCGCTGTTGGTGTTCGCCGGGCATTTGCTGCTCGGCGCAGCGGTGGCGGTGGCGACCGATCTGGGCTTCTCCGAACGGGTGATCGGTCTGACGGTGGTTGCGGTCGGCACCTCGCTGCCGGAACTCGCCACCTCGCTGATCGCCGCATTGCGCGGACAACGCGATATCGCCGTGGGCAACGTGATTGGCGCCAACCTGTTCAACCTGCTCGGGGTGCTCGGGGTCACTGCGTTGATTGCGCCGACGCCGTTGTCGGTCTCGCCCAACGCGCTGGATTTCGACTTGCCGGTGATGCTCGGCGTCGCCGCGCTGTGCCTGCCGGTGTTCTATTCCGGCTACCGTGTGACCCGCGCCGAGGGTCTGCTGTTGCTCGGTTTGTACGCGGCTTACGGACTGCACGTGGTGTCGTTCACCACCGGCATGCCGCTGGCCGGCAAACTGGAAAAACTGATGCTGTTCTACGTGCTGCCGACGCTGCTGGCGTTTCTGTTGTTCACGTCCGTACGCGCCTGGCGCCGCCAACACCACAAGAGGGATGTGCCATGACCGATTCGCAGAAAACCGGGGTTGAAATCCGCCGTCAGGTAATGGGTGATGCGTTCGTTGATCGCGCCTTGGGCAACGCCACCGAATTCACTCAGCCGTTGCAGGATTTCGTCAATGAACACGCCTGGGGCGGCGTGTGGAATCGCGAAGGTCTGCCGCTGAAAACCCGCAGCCTGATTACCCTTGCAGCGCTGACCGCATTGAAGTGCCCGCAGGAATTGAAGGGCCACGTGCGCGGTGCGCTGAACAATGGCTGCACGGTCGAGGAGATTCGCGAGGCGCTGCTGCATTGCGCGGTGTACGCCGGGGTGCCGGCGGCGATTGATGCGTTTCGCGCGGCGCAGGAAGTGATCGACAGTTACCAGAAACCTGAGTGAAAGGACTGACGCCTTCGCGAGCAAGCCCGCTCCCACAGGGTTCTTTGGTGTTGTTGAAATCTGATTAACAACACAAAAACCTGTGGGAGCGGGCTTGCTCGCGAAGAGGCCCGCAGGAGCAACCCGAGTCTCAGGCTAGATCCACCCACCCCACTGCAACAGAAAGATCCCGATATTGGTGGTCACCGCCGCCATCAGCGTGGTCAGCACAATGATCGCCGCTGCCAGCTCATGATTGCCCTGCGCCGCCCGGGCCATGACGAAACTGGCCGCCGCCGTCGGGCTGCCGAAGTACAGAAACAGAATCCCCAGCTCTGCGCCACGAAAGCCCCACAACCACGCCCCCAGCGTCGCCAGCACCGGCAGGCCGATCATCTTCACCAGACTCGAACTCAGCGCCATGCTGCCGCTCTTGCGCAGCGCCGCCAGTGACAGCGTGCCACCAATGCAGATCAGCGCCAGCGGCAAAGTGGTTTGCGCCAGATACTGGCCGGAGGTTTCCAGCCAGCCCGGCAGGCTGATCTGGAAATACGCGAACGGCGCGGCGGCAATCACGCTGATGATCAGCGGGTTGCTGAACACGCTTTTGCAGATGCTCCACGGATCGGACTTGATCACCGGGCTGTACACCGCGAGCACGATGGTCGACAGCGTGTTGTAAAACAGGATCACCAGCGCCGCGAGAATCGCCCCGAGGGAAATCCCGTAGTCGCCGTACATGCTCGCCGCCAGCGCCAGACCGATCACCCCGTTGTTGCCGCGAAACGCACCCTGGGTGTAGATACCGCGATCTTCACGCGGGCACTTGATGATCGCCCAGCCCCAGGCCAGGGCAAAACTCACCAGCGTCGCGATCGCAAAATAGATCAGCAGCGCCGGTTGCAGTGCGGCGTGCAGATCCGCATGCAGAATCCCGAGAAACAGCAGCGCCGGCATGCTGACGTTGAACACCAGCGCCGAGGCGGTGTGGATGAAGTTGTCGTTGATCCAGTCGATGCGCTTGAGCAACACCCCGAGGAACAGCATGGCGAACACCGGCGCGGTGATGTTCAAGGTTTCGAGGAAAATTGCCAGCATGCCGGGGGAGCCTTTGGGTGAGCGTCGTCAGGGCTTAATGATAAGCCAAAAGCTTGAAAAGCCCCTCACCCTAACCCTCTCCCGGAGGGAGAGGGGACGACTGAGGTGTGGTGCGTCATACATCGACCTGCAATACCGAGTCGACTATGGATTCGGCAAAGCATTTTCAGGTCGGCGTATTATTAAAATTCCCGGATCGGCCCCTCTCCCCCTCCGGGAGAGGGGGCTGACTGAGGTGTGGTGCGTCATCCATCGACCCGAGTGACCGAGTCGATTATGGATTCGGTAGATCCCTTTCAGGTCGGTGTATTACTAGAATATTCCCGGATCGGCCCCCTCTCCCTCCGGGAGAGGGTTGGGGTGAGGGTAGATTTTGCCTCACAAACCATCAGGTAATCGGCGCCGGATTGAACAGGGTGATGTCGTTATGCAGCTTGTGCTTCTCCGCCCACGTCTGCTGCTTGCCGCTCGCCACATCCAGGTAGTAGTGGAACAACTCCCAGCCCAGCTCCTCGATGGTCGCGCGCCCGGTGGCAATCCGACCGGCATCGATGTCAATCAGGTCCGGCCAGCGCTGCGCCAATTCCGTACGCGTCGAGACCTTGACCACCGGCGCCATCGCCAAACCATACGGCGTACCCCGCCCGGTGGTGAACACATGCAGGTTCATTCCCGCTGCCAACTGCAAGGTGCCGCAGACAAAATCACTCGCCGGCGTGGCGCAGAAAATCAAACCCTTCTGCTTGAAACGCTCGCCCGGGCCGAGCACGCCATTGATCGCGCTGCTACCGGATTTGACGATCGAACCCAGCGACTTCTCGACAATGTTCGACAACCCGCCCTTCTTGTTGCCCGGCGTAGTGTTGGCACTGCGATCCGCTTCGCCCTTGGCCAGATAGCGGTCGTACCAGTCCATCTCACGCACCAGTTCCTGCGCCACGGTTTTGGTTTCGGCACGGGAAGTCAGCAGATAAATCGCATCGCGCACTTCGGTGACTTCGGAAAACATCACCGTCGCCCCCGCGCGCAGCAGCAAGTCCGAGGCATAACCCAGCGCCGGGTTGGCGGTGATGCCGGAGAACGCATCGCTGCCGCCGCACTGCATACCGAGGATCAGCTCGGAGGCCGGCACGGTTTCGCGGCGGCGCTGGTCGAGCTTCTTCAAACGGACTTCGGCCAGCGCCATGATCTGCTCGATCATCTCGGTGAAACCGTGACTGGAATCCTGCAGGCGATACAGCCATGCCTCGCTGAGATCGACCGAGGCATCGTCCTCGTGCATCACCTGCCCGGCCTGCAATTTCTCGCAGCCCAGACTGATCACCAACGCTTCGCCACCCAGGTTCGGGTTGCGCGCCAAGTTGCGCACGGTGCGGATCGGGATGTAGGCGTCGGTGGCGGTGATCGCCACGCCGCAGCCGTAACTGTGGGTCAGCGCCACCACATCATCGACGTGCGGATATTTCGGCAGCAACTCGTCCTTGATGCGTTTCACCGCGTGATCGAGCACGCCGGTCACGCACTGCACCGTGGTGGTGATCCCGAGAATATTGCGCGTGCCGACGGTGCCGTCGGCGTTGCGGTAACCCTCGAACGTGAAGCCTTCCAGCGGGGCCTGCGCGGCAGGCACTTCGGTGGACAGCGGCAGGCTGTCCAGCGGCGGCGCGGTCGGCATGCGCAGTTGATCTTCCTTGACCCAGCTGCCACGCGGGATCGGCTGCAACGCGTAGCCGATGGTCTGGCCGTAGCGAATCACCTGGCCGCCCTCGGGAATGTCCTCGAGGGTGACCTTGTGGCTCTGCGGCACAAAATCCACGGTCACCAGACCGTCCGGGAACTCGGTGCCGGCCGGTACGCCCTGGTCGTTGACCACAATCACTACGTTGTCCCGCTCGTGCAGGCGGATGTAGCGCGGCGAGTCGGAATGTTCAATCAACTGCATGACGCCGCTCCTCAGGAATGCGCTTGAGACAATTTGCCGGTGATTTCAGAACCACCGTTGGTTGGCGGCTCTTTGAGCACCACACGTTTGATCGGGCCGACGATCACCAGGTAGCTGAACACCGCGACCAGTGCGTTGGCACCGACGAACACCAGCGCCCACTTGAACGAACCGGTGGAGCTGATGATGTAGCCAATCACGATCGGCGTGGTAATCGAGGCGATGTTGCCAAAGGTGTTGAACAGGCCACCGCTCAGACCGGCGATCTGTTTTGGCGAAGTGTCGGACACCACTGCCCAGCCCAACGCGCCCACGCCTTTGCCGAAGAATGCCAAGGCCATGAAGCCGACCACCATCCATTCAACATCAACATAGTTGCAGGCGACGATGCTGCTGGATACCAGCAGACCGGCGATGATCGGTGCCTTGCGGGCGAAGGTCAGCGAATGCCCTTTGCGCAGCAAGTAATCGGAAATCACCCCGCCAAGCACGCCACCGATGAAACCGCAGATCGCCGGCAGCGAGGCAATGAAACCGGCTTTGAGAATAGTCATGCCGCGCTCCTGCACCAGGTACACCGGGAACCAGGTCAGGAAGAAATAGGTGATGCCGTTGATGCAGTACTGACCCAGATATACACCGAGCATCATGCGGTTGGTCAGCAACTGACGGATGTAATCCCACTTCGGACCGTCGGATTTTTTGCCTTGCTTGACGTCCATGTCGACCATGCCGCCGTTGTCGGCGATGAACTGCACTTCGGCTTCGTTGGCCAGCGGATGTTGACGCGGGCTGTGGATAACCTTGAGCCAGATGCCCGAGAAGACGATGCCGAACATACCCATGACGATGAACACGTGTTCCCAGCCGAAGCGATACACGATCCAGCCCATCAGCGGTGCAAACAGCACGGTGGCAAAGTATTGCGCCGAGTTGAAGATCGCCGAGGCGGTTCCGCGCTCCGCAGTCGGGAACCAGGCCGCGACAATCCGCGCGTTACCGGGAAAGGATGGCGCCTCGGCCAGGCCCACCAGAAAGCGCAGCATGAACAGCGCAACGATCGCCGTGGACATGCCGAATTCACCGACAAAGCCTTGCAGCACGGTGAACAGCGACCAGGTGAAAATGCTCAGGGCATAGACTTTTTTCGAGCCGAAGCGATCGAGCAGCCAGCCACCGGGAATCTGCCCGGCGACGTAGGCCCAGCCGAAAGCAGAGAAGATGTAGCCGAGGGTGACCGCGTCGATGCCGAGGTCTTTTTGCAGGCTGGAACCGGCGATGGCGATGGTCGCGCGGTCGGCGTAGTTGATCGTGGTCACCAGAAACAGCATGAGCAGGATCAAATAGCGGACGTGAGTCGGCTTGGACGATTGCATGTAGATGTACTCCCACTGATTATTTTTATGCGCGGGTGAATCTGTTGTGCTGCATGTATTCCCTGTAGGAGTTGCCGAAGGCTGCGATCTTTTGATCTTCAAAAGCAAAGATCGCAGCCTTCGGCAGCTCCTACAGGGGTATTGCTGTATCAGGAGCCGATGTAGGCGGTTTTCACCACGGTGTAGAACTCTTGCGCATAGCGGCCTTGCTCACGTGAGCCATAGGATGAACCCTTACGGCCACCGAACGGAACGTGGTAATCGACACCGGCGGTCGGCAGGTTGACCATTACCATCCCGGCCTGCGAATGACGCTTGAAGTGGTTGGCGTACTTCAGCGACGTGGTGGCGATACCAGCCGACAGACCGAACTCGGTGTCGTTGGCCATCGCCAGCGCCGCCTCGTAATCGGCCACGCGAACGACGTTGGCCACCGGGCCGAAGATCTCTTCACGGCTGATGCGCATCGACGCCTCGCTGTCGGCAAACAGCGTTGGCGCGAGGAAGTAGCCTTCGGTGTCGCAGGTCACCAGACCACCGCCGCTGACCAGACGTGCACCTTCGGACTGGCCGATGTCGATGTACTTCATGTCCTGTTCAAGCTGCGCCTGGGAAACCACCGGACCGATGTCGGTGCCGGATTTCAGCGCGTGGCCGACCTTGATCGACTGCATGCGCTCGGCCATGGCCTCGACGAATTTGTCGTGAATCCCGGCGGTGACGATCAGGCGGCTCGACGCCGTGCAACGCTGGCCGGTGGAATAGAACGCGCTCTGCACCGAGAGCTCGACCGCTTGTTTGAGGTCGGCGTCGTCGAGAATGATCTGCGGGTTCTTGCCGCCCATTTCCAGCTGCACCTTGGCCTGGCGCGACACGCAATTAACAGCGATCTGCCGACCCACGCCCACCGAACCGGTAAAGCTGATGCCATCGACTTTCGGGCTGTTGACCAGCGCTTCGCCGACCACTCGACCGCTGCCCATCACCAGGTTGAACACGCCGGCCGGGAAGCCTGCACGGGAGATAATTTCCGCCAGCGCCCAGGCACAACCCGGCACCAGATCCGCAGGTTTCAGCACCACGCAGTTGCCGTAGGCCAATGCCGGAGCAATCTTCCATGCCGGGATGGCAATCGGGAAGTTCCACGGGGTGATCAGACCGACCACGCCGAGGGCTTCGCGGGTCACTTCAACGTTGACGCCCGGGCGCACCGACGGCACGTAATCGCCGGACAGACGCAGGCATTCACCGGCGAAAAACTTGAAAATATTGCCGGCGCGGGTCACTTCGCCGATGGCTTCGGGCAGGGTCTTGCCCTCTTCCCGGGCCAGCAGGGTGCCGAGTTCTTCGCGACGGGCGAGGATTTCCGTGCCGACTTTATCCAGCGCATCGTGACGGGCCTGAATGCCCGAAGTCGACCACGCCGGGAACGCGGTGCGGGCCGCATCGATAGCGGCGTTAACCTGAGTCAGGTCAGCCTTGGCGTAATCTCCGATGGTGTCGCTCAACTCGGACGGGTTGATGTTGGCCGAGTAGTCGGCACCGGCGACCCATTCACCGTTGATGTAGTTGTCGTAACGCTTGGAATCAGCCACAGAAAATTCTCCTCTCTACGCAAAAGCCGCTGATTGCTCAGCGGCCTTGTGGGTCGGTGTTTATTGCGCGCCTTGCTTGTCGATCAGCGCAGCGAGCATTTCGTACTCTTCGCCGGTCAGGTCGGTCAGCGGTGCGCGCACCGGGCCTGCGTCATAGCCGGCGATCTTGGCGCCTGCCTTGACGATGCTCACGGCGTAACCGGCTTTGCGGTTGCGGATGTCGAGGTACGGCAGGAAGAAGTCGTCGATGATCTTGCCGACGGTGGCGTGATCTTCGCGAGCAATCGCGTGGTAGAAATCCATCGCGGTTTTCGGGATGAAGTTGAACACCGCCGACGAGTAAACAGGCACGCCCAGCGCCTTGTAGGCGGCGGCGTAGACTTCAGCGGTCGGCAGGCCGCCGAGGTAGCTGAAGCGATCACCGAGGCGGCGACGGATCGACACCATCAACTCGATATCGCCCAGACCGTCCTTGTAGCCGATCAGGTTCGGGCAACGCTCGGCCAGACGTTCCAGCAGTGGCGCGGTCAGGCGGCAGACGTTGCGGTTGTAGACCACCACGCCGATGTTCACCGATTTGCACACCGCTTCAACGTGGGCGGCAACGCCGTCCTGGCTGGCTTCGGTCAGGTAATGCGGCAGCAGCAACAGACCTTTGGCGCCCAGACGCTCGGCTTCCTGGGCGTACTCGATGGCTTGACGGGTCGAGCCGCCGACACCGGCCAGAATCGGCACGCTGGTGGCGCAGGTATCGACCGCGGTCTTGATGATTTCCGAGTATTCGCTGGCTGCCAGGGAGAAGAACTCACCGGTGCCGCCGGCGGCGAACAGTGCCGACGCGCCGTACGGGGCCAGCCATTCCAGACGTTTGATGTAGCCAGCGCGGTTGAAATCGCCCTGGGCATTGAAATCGGTGACCGGGAACGACAGCAGACCGGCGGAGAGGATGGACTTCAGTTCTTGTGGATTCATTTTTCGAACACCCTGGGTAGCAACATTTTTTGTGAGTTTTATGGTTCAGCCAGCGCTGAAGTTGTAGGTCATCGTACAACTTAAAAGACAACCGTCAACTGCATTTCATCGTCGCCTCACACTTTTTGTCGGACAAGATTCGTTCTTGACGTAGGAAAAATCTGGGCTAGGCTCGATTTAACTGTATATCCATACAGCTAAAAATAAATCCACCGACGACATATCAAGGAGCCAGAAATGTCCGGACTGCATGCAAAACCACAGGAAAGACCCACACCGGTCATCGCCCGATTCGAAGATCTTTTCACTGTAAATGGCATCCACTTCAGCACCGACAATCCGCATCTGCTGCTGCACATCGCCGACGCCCACGGCGATGTCGAACCGGTCACCGCCCTCCCCGGCAAAGCGTTGAACATTCGACCACCACTGCGCTTTGAAGGCGCTGAACACACGGCCATCGGCGACAACACCCTGCTGCGCTTCAGCGAAAACGTCGAGCCGGTTCGCGCGCAAAACCTGCCCTTGCACTTGCCCAACGGTCTAGCGCTGACCTACGGCCAGGTGGTGGCGCTGGCTGGAGATTTCTACGGCGTGGTCGATCGACCGATCAACGAAGGCGCGACTCCAGCCGATCGCCTGAACCGTTTCAATGCCGCCTTCGACTCCCTCGCCGTGCTGCCGGCCTCCCGCGCCGAGGCCACGCAGATTCTCGCGGTCATGCAAAAAGAGATCGACGCGGTTAAACAAGCGATCAAGGACGGCAAAGCACCGCACGAAGCCTACGATGCGCTCGGAGATACGTTGTCCGAAGAGTGGAACAAGATCACCGGTGGCGGCAGTTTTGTCTCCGCGCTGTTCCCGCTCGGACGTTATCTGAAACTGGCGGCGAACAACGCCGACCACTTCGGCGAATGGGCCAGACTGGCCTACATCGCCGGCCACACCGCCGCCCTGCAAACCGCCGTCGCGGCCCGCGCCACTCACGATGAGCAGCAACTGAAACGGGCCTATGCAATGAACGCATTTGCCGACCACTTCCTCACTGACCTGTTCTCTGCCGGCCATCTGCGGGTGCCGCGCAAAGAGATGGCGGCGGTGGTCACGCCGAGCGATCTCGGCTCGCTGGTGACCCGTTTCATGCACGACGAGGACAGCAAATTCGGCCTCAAAGTGCGCAACGCCCATGGCGATCAATGGCGCGCCTACGGCGACAAACGCTACTTCGAGGCCAGCGATGCGGACAACCGCACCCAGGTCAACCTGGCGGTGCAGGCCTCGGCGGATGAAGTCTTCGCAGCTTACCTCAGCGGCAACGTGCCCGCCCCTTCGACGTTTGCCGCGCTGCAACGGCTGCCGGATCTGACGGCGGTGCTGAATCTTTCCGGCAACTTCTCGCCGCTGTTCCGCGTCGAGGGCGGCAAGGTGCTGCGGCGCAAAGACGTGAACAACCTCAACGACACCGCCACCATCGATGACTGGTGGGGCTGGAGCACCTACCTGCTGCTCAAGGACTACCACCCGAGCGGCAACGTCAATCAAGGAGAATGGGCATGACGATCAGATTGAAACTGGAACTGGCGTCGGGACAGTCGCTGCAAGGTGCACCGCTGGAGTTGCTGGCAGATGGCAAGCCGATTGCGCGGGGTATTGTGGATCAATCAGGCGAGGTGGCGTTTGCTGCCAAGCCGGGGCAAGCGCAACTGGCAGTGAGGGTGGATCGCTCGATATTGCCGCGCTGAATTCACGGGCCCCTTCGCGAGCAAGCCCGCTCCCACAATGGATCTCGGCTGAACTCAAAGTCCGGGCTTGCCGAAAATCCAGGGTGGGAGCGGGCTTGCTCGCGAAAGCGGTAGATCAATCAACACATGAATCAAACCTGCAAACTCATCCGCGCTGCGCTTGTGCCTCTTCATGAGCCTGGCGCAGTCTTTCGCGGCTGTTGGTCAAGTGCAGACGCATGGCCGCCCGCGCCGCATCGGAATCCTGGCGGGCAATTGCGTCATAAATCTCTTCGTGCTCACGGCTCAGACGATTCATGTAGTGCTGCTGATCATCGTGGGCCAGACGCGCCGAATTCAGCCGCGTACGCGGAATGATGCTGGTACCCAGGTGGGTCATGATGTCTGTGAAGTAGCGGTTGCCGGTGGACAGGGCGATTTCCAGGTGGAAGGCGAAGTCCGAGGCCACCGCATCGCTGGCGTGGGCCACGCTGTCGTTCAGCGCATCGAGGGCGGCGCGCATGGTCGCCAGTTGTTCGGAGCTGCGGCGTTGCGCGGCGAGGCCGGCGGACTCCACTTCCAGGCTGATGCGCAATTCGAGAATCGCCAGCACGTCACGCAGGGTGACGACCGTGGCCGGGTCGATGCGGAAACCGCTGGGGCTCGGCGTGTCGAGCACAAAGGTGCCGATGCCGTGGCGGGTTTCCACCTGGCCGGCGGCCTGCAAACGGGAGATCGCCTCGCGCACCACGGTGCGGCTGACGCCGTGCTCCTGCATGATCGCCGACTCGGTGGGCAATTTGTCGCCGCGCTTGAGCAGACCGTCGCGGATCTGCT
This sequence comes from Pseudomonas sp. G3-19, assembly GCF_054855875.1. Classification (NCBI taxonomy): domain Bacteria; kingdom Pseudomonadati; phylum Pseudomonadota; class Gammaproteobacteria; order Pseudomonadales; family Pseudomonadaceae; genus Pseudomonas; species Pseudomonas sp. G3-19. The sequence continues at coordinate 5,191,802 of NZ_JBMPIQ010000003.1, read as the reverse complement.
CGGTCAGCACCGTCACCAGCTCCTGAGCCAGGCTGCGGCGCTTGCGTGGGAGGCGTGGAGTGTCGATCGGGTTTTCCATGGTCAACGTCTGGTCTCGAAAATTCGGCTTGGTGGGCATCATAGCGCAGGCGGGTTGTACGATCACATCCCGCCTCACATTACCCCATGTGGGAGCGGGCTTGCTCGCGAAGGCGGTGTGTCAGGCAACCGATTTGTCGACTGAAGAGACGCCTTCGCGAGCAAGCCCGCTCCCACAGGGGGTTGTGGTGATCAAGCGGTCACGGCCTGCTCCACCAGATGCCCGCTGTCGATCCGCACATGTCTAGGGTGGAAACGCTTCAGGCTGCTGCGGTGGCCGACGCTGACGATGCTCAGGCCCGGCAACTGATCGATCAGCGCCTGATACAACGTTGCCTCATCCTCTTCATCCATCGCCGACGTCGCTTCGTCCATGTACAGCCATTGCGGTGCGTAAAGCATGGCACGGGCGAAAGCCAGGCGTTGCTGCTCACCCGGCGACAGCATGCGCTGCCAGTGATTGGCTTCGTCCAGACGCGCAACCAGATGCGGCAGTCGGCAAGTTTCCAGCACCTCGGCGTAGCGCTCCGGCGCATAGGTATCGCCCGGCTGTGGATAACTCAAGGCCTCGCGCAAGGTGCCGATCGGCAGGTACGGTTTCTGCGGCAGGAACAGGTAACGCGCCGCCGGCAGCCGGATGTTGCCGTGGCCCGCCGGCCACAGATGCCCCATCGCCCGCAGCAACGTCGACTTGCCGCTGCCGGATCGGCCGCTGAGCATCACCCGCTCACCCGGCTCGACTGTCATGTCGGCGCTGGTCAGCAGATGACGACCATCAGCCAAGTCCAGACCGAGGTTGTGCACTTGCAATTCACTGCCCTGATTCTGCACGTCGATGGCCGGCGTACGCTGTTCGTTATCGGTCATGGCCTGACGGAAACTCAGCAGACGATCACAGGTGGCGCGCCACGAGGCCAGCTCTTGATAGGCGCTGATGAACCAGCTGAAACTCTCCTGGACGTTGCCGAATGCCGAGCTGATTTGCATCAGTTCACCCAGCTCGATCTTGCCGGCGAAGTAACGCGGCGCCGCAACGATAAACGGAAAGATCACGGCTGCTTGGCTGTAGCCGGCGGTAAAGAAGGTCAGTCGTTTGGACACTTTCATGATGTCCCAGAAGTTGTGCCAGACCAGACCGAAACGGCTGCTCAGCCGGCGGTTCTCGTTCGGCTCGCCGTTGTACAACGCGATGCTCTCGGCATTCTCACGAATTCGAACCATGGAGAAACGCAGGTCAGCCTCGAAACGCTGTTGTCTGTTGTTCAGGCCGATCAAGCGCCGACCGATCAAATGCGTCAGCCAACTACCCACCCCTGCGTAAATCAGCACACACCAGAACATGTAACCGGGAATCGTAACCCCGAACACTTCGATGCTGCCCGATACACCCCAGAGGATGATCGAAAAAGACACCAGACTGACGACATTGCTCAGCAAGCCAATACCCAGGCTTAAGGTGGTGGCGGTGAACTTGTTGAGGTCTTCTGAAATCCGCTGGTCCGGGTTATCGGTGTAACCGCCCTGCTCCAGCTGGTAGTAATTCTTGTCGGCAAGCCAACGGGAGAAATGCTTTTCGGTGAGCCAGGCCCGCCAGCGAATCGTCAGCATCTGGGTCAGATACAGCCGGTACACGGCACCGACAATCGCCACGGCCGCAATGCCGCAAAAATACAGAATCAAGCGCCAGAACGCCGCTTCATCCTTCTTTTGCAGGGCGTTGTAGAAGTCCTTGTACCAGGTGTTGAACCACACCGAGATGCCCACGCTCAGCAGCGAGAGCGCGATCACCGCAATCAGCAGCGTCCAGGCCTTGCCCTTCTCTTCACTGCGCCAGTAGGGCGTGATGATCGCCCACACCTTGCGAAAAAACTGCCCGCGCACAGCATCGTTGACCGCGGAATATTCAGCGTTCTGATTCATGGAAAAGGCTCGATAAAGAAAAGAACAGACACGCACCGATCATAGTTGATCGGTTCGTTTTATCGCCAGAGTGGGACTGGCTCATTCAGGGATTGTTCAGATTGATGGGGGTTTCAGTATCGCAGCGAGCGCACGTACCGTTCATCGGGACTGTCAGAGTTGACAGTAGAGGGGGGCTATTCAGGCTGATCAACTGGGCTGGCCTCCTGCAAGGAATTCGCTGTGAATCAGGAGAGCAGATTACCCCTCTGACAACGAAAGGAATTGGTCATGAACAAAGAAGAAAACCCGCTTAATGCTCCAACCAGCGATTCGATCAGGAATGGCAAACTGTCTATCAGCAAGCTCGGGGATTCGGGAACTACATTCACATTCGGGTCCAAAAACTCCGAGGTTCATATCGATGCTGCCTGGATCGGTTATGCCTCCGGAAAGAAATCCGAACAGAAAGGCGGTAAAAACAACGAGCTTATTCTCCCGGTATCAAAAGCTACCTTGGAAAGCTGGTTGGGGCTGGATCTCTACGCGCAATGCAAAGCGACACTGGGTGAAAAACAATACTCATCGCCAAAAACATTCTTCACGGTTGTAGATTGAACCCAAGGCGCTACCCGAATGCAGGGTAGCGCCTGCTTCATTCAATCCAGCTCATTCGGCCAGAAAACCTCTCAACGACGAACCGGGCGCTTCTGCAGTTTGCGCTGCAGGGTGCGGCGGTGCATGCCCAAGGCGCGGGCAGTGGCGGAAATGTTGCCTTCATGCTCGGTCAGCACGCGCTGGATGTGCTCCCATTGCAGACGGTCAACCGACATCGGGTTTTCCGGCACCAGGCTGTCGAGGTCGGCGTGCTCGGAGAGCAGCGCGGCCAGTACGTCGTCGGCGTCGGCCGGTTTGCACAGGTAGTTGCAGGCGCCGCGCTTGATCGCTTCGACCGCGGTGGCAATGCTCGAATAACCGGTGAGGATCACCACGCGCATTTCCGGGTCCAGCTCCAGCAGCTTGGGCAGCAGCACCAGGCCGGAGTCGCCATCCATTTTCAGGTCCAGCGCGGCATAGTCCGGCAGGTCGGCCTGGGCGATGGTCAGGCCTTCTTCGGCGGAACCGGCGGTGCTGACGCGAAAGCCACGACGAGCCATGGCACGGGCCATCACTCGGGTGAAGGTCGCGTCGTCGTCGACCAGCAGCAAATGCGGCAGTTCTTCGCCTTCGACTTGGATTTCGTCACTCATGTTGGTCTCCTCGGGCGCCGTGGGGCAGGCGCAGCTCGGTGAGCGTGCCGCCTTCCTCATGACTATAGAGTTTCACTGAGCCGCCGGCGCGTGTCACGCTGGCCTTGCTCAAAAACAGGCCCAGGCCGAAACCTTTGCCCTTGGTGGTAAAAAACGGTTTGCCGATCTGCTCGGCGATGGCCAGCGGCACACCGGCGCCGTGGTCACGAATGCTGATGGTCACGGTTTCCGCGTCCCAGTCCAGCGTCACCTGAAGATTTTCCGGGCAGGCGTCGGCGGCATTGTTCAGCAGGTTGAGCAGCGCCTGGGTCAGATCCGGCGGCGGTGCCATGCGCGGCACGGTGCCCTGGCCGAGACGCTGGAAGCGATAACTGGCTTCCGGACGCATCAGGTGCCAGCGGTTCAGCGCTTCGTCGAGCCATTGGGTGACATCCTGCATTTCCACGGCCATACGGCGGTTGGCTTCGGCGGCGCGCACCAGTTGCTGCAGGGTTTCTTTACACAGTTTGACCTGATCCTGCAGCACCTTCAGATCATCCTGCAACATCGCGTCGGGGTGGTCCTGCTGCATCTCCTTGAGCAACACGCTCATGGTCGCCAGCGGTGTGCCGAGTTCATGCGCGGCGCCAGCCGCCTGAGTGGCGACGGCGAGCAATTGCTGATCGCGCAAGCCTTCTTCGCGGCGAATCGCACGCAATTCTTCCTGACGACGCAGCTCTTCAGCCATGCGCGCAGCGAAAAACGTGATGACCGCAGCCGCCAGCGCGAAGCTCAGCCACATGCCGTAGATCTGCAGGTTCTCGCGGGCCACCGGCAGAGTTTCCAACGGGTAGAAACGCGTGAGCATCACGGTGTACAGCGCCAGCGCGATACCCGACAGAATCACCGAATAACGCCACGGCAGCGTCACCGCCGCGATGGTCAGCGGCACCAGATAGTAGGAAACGAACGGGTTGGTCGAACCGCCGGAGAAATACAGCAACGCACTGTGGATCACCAGATCGCAGGCCAGTTGCAGGGCGTATTCGAGTTCAGTCACCGGCCATGAAGTACGCAGGCGCACGGCGGTGAACACGCACAGCAGAATCGAGCAGCCGAGGGTCATCGCCAGTTGCACCCACGGCAACGGCAGCAGTTGCAGCCAGTAGGCCAGGCCGACGGAACCGGCCTGCGCGGCGAGCACCAGGGTGCGAATGAAAGTCAGCCGCCAGAGGTTCTGGCGAGTGGCGGAAGTCAGTTGTACGGGGGCGAGCATGAGCTCTCCTGATGAGCGCTCCAGGCGGATCGCACGGAGTATAACCAAGCCGCGCCTTTGAGAGGCGAAAGTGCGGCAAATGACCACATGGCGCTACCAGAAAAATCGGCTACCTCACACGAAATTCCGAGGCTTGAAGAGATCAACTGTGGTGAGGGGATTCATCCCCGATCGGCTGCGCAGCAGTCGTAAAACCTGCGCCCCCATTCTCCTGAAATAAATCTGGTTGCAGCATTTGGGCGGCTTCGCCACCCATCGGGGATAAATCCCCTCACCACAGAGTGCTTTCAACTTGCGGACATCTGTATAGAAGTTGTAACTGGGCGAACCGGAGCATAAAAGCTAGAGTCTGATGGTTTCACGCAGGGACGAACCAACACCTGCGCATTATTCAAGGAGCCTTCATGCACACCTTTCGCCGCAGCGCCGCCCTTCTCGCCCTGACCGTCGGCAGCATCGCCAGCCTTCCGGCGCTGGCCGCCGATGAGCTGCACTACAACCAGATCTCCCTGCGCGCCGAAGTCAGCCAGGAAGTGGCCCGCGACCTGATGATCGTGACGCTCTACACCGAAGCGCAAAACACCGACCCGGCCAAACTCGCCGCCGACGTCAGCACCACCATGAACAAGGCACTGGCCCAGGCCAAGCAAGTCAAAGACATCACCCTGCGCCAGGGCAGCCGCAACAGCTACCCGATCTACGACACCAAGGGCCAGAAAATCACCGGTTGGCGTGAACGCGCCGAACTGCGCCTGGAAAGCGCCGACTTCGCCGCCCTGTCCAAACTCACCGGCGAACTGCTGACCGACCTGAAAATGGGCGGCATGGACTTCGCCATCGCCGAGCCGACCCGCAAGGCCAGCGAGGACAAGTTGCTGAAAGAAGCCGTCATCGCCTTCAAGGCCCGCGCGCAACTGGCCACCGATGCACTGGGCGGCAAGGGCTACAAAATCGTCAACCTGAACCTCAACAGCAATGGCTTCCCGCAACCGTACATGCGCGCCCCGATGATGATGAAAGCCGCCGGCATGGCGGATTCGGCACCGGTCACGCCAGAAGTTGAAGCCGGCACCAGCCAGGTCAGCCTGACCGCCGATGGCTCGATTGAAGTGCTGATGCAGTGAATTGATATGGGCTGAATGAAAAACCGGCGATCAGTGAATGATCGCCGGTTTTTTTGTGCCTGGATTTTGTGGTGAATGTTCCGCCGCCATCGCGAGCAGGCTCACTCCTACAATTTGGAATGCGTTCCCCTGTAGGAGTGAGCCTGCTCGCGATGAACGATAACGCGGTCTCAAGCCTGCGGATCAACCCGGTCCAGCGCCCGATTCACCGCCAGCTCAGCGAGCATGATGATCTGCTGAATCGCCAGCGCCGTATTGCGCTGCGGACGACTGAGCTGATCGGCGAAATCGCTGGCCATGGTGTTGGCCGAGGCCAGGGATTCACAGGCATGCGCCAGCAGGCTTTCCGTGTCGATGCCCGGATGGACGAGGAACATCGAACTCGGGGGGCGCGGTTTTGTAGCTTCGGGGCTGAGGTAGAAGTCGAGGGCGCGTTTGATCGCTTCGCGGTTTTTTGCGAGGTCTTCGGCGTTGAGGGCTTCGGTGAGTGGGGTTGTTTCTGGGGGTGGATCGGGGACAGGCTTGGACATTGATAGCGTTCCTAATCAAAAGCCATTCACTCGCCGTTTCTCACGCGGCGGAGTGGTGGCAGCAATGTGCGGGGTGAGAAACCGGTAGGAACAAGCCCGGCCGGACCGAAGCCCGCCCGCACACAGCCGCCATAGAACATTGCAGCAGCAGAAATGCCGGCGGCAATTATGGTGGTACTGATTGTGGATTAACAGTTCCTGCGGGTTCTCACACCCGATCGCTGAGTTTTCAGCGACAGCCCAAGGCTAGAGAGCTGGCGTCCGAGGGACAACCTGAAAACCTTGTGGGAAGGTTCTGGTTATTTGACACAGATTTAAACAGCCAAAAGCCAACCCTCACCCTAGCCCTCTCCCGGAGGGAGAGGGGACTGACCGAGGTATTTGGGGGAGCTACGCCGACATGAAATACCGAGCCGAACTCCAATTTTGAAAAGCCCAAAAATCGGCCCCCTCTCCCTCAGGAGAGGGCTGGGCGGGCGGCGTTCCGATGAGGGGCAAATCCACCACAAAACCAAAGCCGCCCCCCCGCTTTCACCACTCAACAGGATGAGCGTTAGCTCGGCTGCGGCTTTTGATCTGTAAGGCGACGTCGGAAGACTGAGTGGAGGGATTGATCCGGGGGTGGGAGCGCAGCGACCGTTTGGCGCAGCCAAACACAGCGAGAGGAGGTGCAGCGAAGCAAACCGGAGGCGCTGCGCCCGGATCGATCCCGCAGCGAAGGCACCCCGAGCCCCAGCGAGCGGGCCGAACGCAGGAGCAAGCCTTTTTGGTTACTTTTTCGGCGTCTGGAAAAAGTGACCCGCCGTAAGGGCGGAACCCCAAGCCGCCGTTACCGCAGCAACGGATATACACCCAAAAGCCCCAGATATACCGAGATAGACACCCCAACAAGAAAAACGATATTTCCGAACACACCCAAATCCCCGCTAACCTGAAAAAACAACCACCTCCAAATCCCGGGGACTCCATGGAAAGATTCACCCTAAAACCACTACTAATCACCCTCGCACTCACCGCCATAGCCCCGATCGCCAACGCCGCCACCACCCTGGTCTACTGCTCCGAAGCCAGCCCGGCAGGCTTCGACCCCAGCCAATACACCAGCGGCACCGACTTCGACGCCTCAGCCGAAACCGTCTTCAACCGCCTCACCCAATTCCAGCGCGGCGGCACCGACATCGAACCCGGCCTGGCGACAAAATGGGACGTCTCCAGCGACGGCCTGCAATACACCTTCCACTTACGGCAAGGTGTGAAATTCCACACAACGGAATATTTCACCCCGACCCGCGACTTCAACGCCGACGACGTACTGTTCACCTTCCAGCGCCTGCTCGACCCCGACAACGCCTTCCGCAAGGCCTACCCCGCCGAGTCCCCGTACTTCACCGACATGGGCCTGAACACCACGATCAAATCGGTAGAAAAAATCGACGATCAGACCGTGCGCTTCAACCTGAACAACGTTGACGCCGCGTTCGTGCAAAACCTCGCCATGAGCTTCGCCTCGGTGCAATCGGCCGAATACGCCGCGCAACTGCTAAAGGAAGGCAAAGCCGCCGACCTCAACCAGAAACCGGTGGGCACCGGCCCGTTCGTATTCAAGCGCTACCAGAAAGATTCGCAGATCCGCTACGCCGCCAACCCGGCCTACTGGAAACCCGAAGACGTGAAGATCGACAACCTGATCTTCTCGATCACCCCCGACGCCGCCGTACGCCTGCAGAAACTCAAGGCCGGCGAATGCCAGGTCAGCGGCTACCCGCGCCCGGCCGACATCGAAGTCATGGAGAAAGACCCGAACCTGCGCGTGCTCAAGCAGCCCGGATTCAACCTCGGCTTCCTCGCCTACAACACCACTCACCCGCCATTGGACCAGCTCAAGGTCCGTCAGGCACTGGACATGGCCATCGACAAACCGGCGATCATCAAAGCCGTTTACCAGAGTGCCGGCCAACTGGCGCAGAACGCCTTGCCGCCGGCGCAATGGTCGTATGACCCGAACATCAAGGACGCGCCATACGACCCGGCGAAAGCCAAGGCGCTACTCAAGGAAGCCGGGGTTGCGCCGGGTACCACCATCAACCTGTGGGCGATGACGGTGCAGCGCGCCTCAAACCCGAATGCACGCATGTCGGCGCAGATGATCCAGCAGGATTGGGAGAAAATCGGCATCAAGGCCAACATCGTCAGCTACGAATGGGGCGAGTACATCAAGCGTGCGAAAAATGGCGAACACGACGCGATGATCTATGGTTGGACAGGTGACAACGGCGACCCGGACAACTGGCTCGGCGTGCTCTACAGCTGCGCGGCAGTCAAGGGCAGCAACTACGCCAAGTGGTGCGACCCGGCCTACGACAAACTGGTGCAGCAGGCCAAGGTGACCACCGACAAGGCGCAACGGGTAAAACTGTATCAACAGGCGCAACTGATCCTTAAACAGCAGGTGCCGATCACCCCGATCGCCAACTCCACGGTGTTCCAGCCGCTGCGCAAGGAAGTGACCGACTTCAAGATCAGTCCGTTTGGCCTTACGCCCTTCTACGGCGTGGGTATAAATAAGTAACACCGAGCCCCAATGCGGCGCGCACAACGTGACCAGCGCACCGTTTTGGGGCTTCGTTTGCACCGTAAAATCCACCCGCAAACGGTCAAATGCGTCAAAAGTTATACAGATGCGACATTAAGGTACGTACGTGCCACCGTTTAACGCTCGCTCACACTCTGGATCTTGCATTGGGTATGGCCCCTGCATAAGTATCCGCAGGCACGACTCACGAGGTCGTACCTCAATATTAAAAAATGACAACAAATCATGAGGCCAACATGCTTAAACACGCGGTCATTCCGTTTTTAGTCGGCGCAGGCTTGTTAGCCTCCGCACCTTTCGCATCCGCTGCGACTAACCTGGTGTTCTGCTCCGAAGGGAGCCCGGCCGGTTTTGATCCAGGCCAGTACACCACCGGAACCGACTTCGACGCCTCAGCCGAAACCATGTTCAACCGCCTGAGCCAGTTCGAGCGTGGCGGCACCGCCGTTATCCCGGGCCTGGCCACCAGCTGGGACATTTCCCCGGACGGCCTGACTTACACCTTCCACTTGCGTGAAGGCGTCAAGTTCCACACCACCCCGTATTTCAAGCCGACTCGTGAGTTCAACGCCGACGACGTGCTGTTCACCTTCAATCGCATGATTAACAAGGATGACCCGTTCCGTAAGGCGTACCCGACCGAATTCCCGTACTTCACCGACATGGGGATGGACACCAACATCACCAAGATCGATAAAGTCGACGACCACACCGTTAAATTCACTCTGAAAGAAGTCGACGCCGCGTTCATCCAGAACATGGCCATGAGCTTCGCCTCGATCCAGTCCGCCGAGTACGCAGCCCAGCTGCTCAAGGAAGGCAAGGCTGCCGACATCAACCAGAAGCCGATCGGCACTGGCCCGTTCGTGTTCAAGAGCTACCAGAAAGACTCGAACATCCGCTACACCGGCAACAAGGATTACTGGAAACCTGAGGACGTGAAGATCGACAACCTGATCTTCGCCATCACCACCGACCCGTCGGTGCGTATCCAGAAGCTGAAAAAGAACGAGTGCCAGGTCACCCTGTTCCCGCGTCCGGCGGATCTCGCGGCGCTGAAGGCCGACAAGACCCTGAAGATGCCTGACCAGGCCGGTTTCAACCTGGGCTACATCGCCTACAACGTGATGGACAAGGTCAAGGGCAGCAACGAGGCTAACCCGCTGGCTGACCTGCGCGTACGTCAGGCGCTGGACATGGCGGTGAACAAGCCGCAGATCATCGATTCGGTTTACCAGGGCGCCGGCCAGCTGGCCGTCAACGCCATGCCACCGACCCAGTGGTCCTACGACACCACCATCAAGGACGCCAAGTACGATCCTGAAAAAGCCAAGCAACTGCTCAAGGAAGCTGGCGTCAAGGAAGGTACCGAGATCGTTCTGTGGGCGATGCCGGTTCAGCGTCCGTACAACCCCAACGCCAAGCTGATGGCTGAAATGCTCCAGTCCGACTGGAAGAAGATCGGCCTGAACGTGAAGATCACCAGCTACGAGTGGGGCGAGTACATCAAGCGTTCCAAAGGTGGCGAGAACCAGGCCATGATCATTGGCTGGAGCGGTGACAATGGTGACCCGGACAACTGGCTGAACGTGCTGTTCGGCTGCGACTCGCTCAGCGGCAACAACTTCTCCAAGTGGTGCGACAAGAAGTTCGACGGCCTCGTCAAGGAAGCCAAACGCACTACCGACCAGGCCAAGCGCACCGAACTGTACAAACAGGCGCAACACGTCCTCAAAGATGCAGTCCCAATGACACCTATCGCTCACTCGACGGTGTATCAACCCATGCGCGCCAACGTGCAGGACTTCAAGATCAGCCCATTCGGCTTGAACTCCTTCTACGGCGTCAGCGTCAGCAATTAAAAACAGACAGCGGCGACGTTTCAGGCGGCGCCGCTGTTTTTTTTCTGCCGACTAGCCAGGAATTTGCCTACAGCCATTTCCACCCTGCTCTAACAGGGTGGTACATGATGTGTTGCCTTTTCCTACGAGTCTTTAGGACTCAGCGCATTTACTGCCAGACCCACGGCCCCTACCGTCGGGTTCTGACCAGTTTCTGCGTGGGCCACCGGCTTGCTGTACGTACTGGATTGAGCTCAATGCCACCTCAGCGTCCCTGGACGGGACCGCGGTGCATTGAACAACACTACAAAAAAGAGGGAGCGTCATGCGCCATACCTTGGTTTTTTCCGCACTGCTGGGCGCCGGCCTGTTGGCCGCCACGTCCGCCAGTTACGCCGCCAGCAACAGCCTGGTGTTCTGCTCCGAAGGCAGCCCGGCGGGTTTTGATACCGCGCAATACACGACGGCCACCGATAACGATGCCGCCGAGCCGCTGTACAACCGCCTGGTCGAGTTTGAAAAAGGCGCGACCAACGTCGTACCGGGACTGGCAACCAAGTGGGATATTTCCGAGGATGGTCTCAAGTACACCTTTCACCTGCGTGAAGGTGTGAAATTTCATACAACGCCGTACTTCAAACCGACGCGCGATTTCAACGCCGACGACGTGCTGTTCACGTTTAACCGCATGCTCGATCCGCAACAGCCATTCCGTAAGGCTTATCCGACCGAATTCCCGTATTTCAACGGGATGAGCCTGAACAAGAACATTGCCAAGGTCGAAAAGACCGGGCCGCTGACCGTGGAATTCACGCTCAACAGCGTCGACGCCGCGTTCATCCAGAACATCGCCATGAGCTTCGCTGCCATCCTGTCCGCCGAATACGCCGACAAGCTGCTGGCCGAAGGCAAGCCGAGCGACATCAACCAGAAGCCGGTCGGCACCGGGCCGTTCGTGTTCAAGAGCTATCAGAAAGACTCGAATATCCGTTACACCGGTAACGAGCACTACTGGGACCCGAGCCGGGTCAAGCTGAAGAACCTGATCTTCGCGATCAACACCGACGCTTCGGTACGCGTGCAGAAGCTCAAGGCCGGCGAATGCCAGATCACCCTGCATCCACGCCCTGCCGATGTCGAAGCACTGAAGGTCGACCCGAAACTGCAGCTGATTTCCAAGCCGGGCTTCAACCTCGGTTACATCGCCTACAACGTGCGCCACAAGCCCTTCGACCAGCTCGAAGTACGCCAGGCGCTGGACATGGCGGTGAATAAACAGGGGATTCTCAACGCTGTTTATCAAGGCGCCGGGCAACTGGCGGTCAACGCCATGCCACCGACCCAATGGTCCTACGATGACAGCATCAAAGACGCCGCCTACAACCCGGAAAAAGCCCGCGAGCTGCTCAAGGCTGCCGGCGTGAAAGAAGGCACCGAGATCACCCTGTGGGCGATGCCGGTACAGCGTCCATACAACCCGAACGCCAAACTGATGGCCGAAATGCTCCAGGCAGACTGGGCGAAAATCGGTCTGAAAGTGAAGATCGTCAGCTACGAATGGGGCGAGTACATCAAGCGCACCAAGAATGGCGAGCACGATATCAGCCTGATCGGCTGGACCGGCGACAACGGGGACCCGGACAACTGGCTGGGCACCCTGTACAGCTGCGACGCCATTGGCGGCAACAACTATTCCATGTGGTGCGATCCGGCGTACGACAAGCTGATCAAAGAGGCCAAGGTCGTCACCGATCGCGACCAGCGCACCACGCTCTACAAACAGGCGCAGCAGTTGCTCAAGCAGCAAGTGCCGATCACGCCTGTCGCCCACTCGACGGTCAACCAGCCGTTAAGCGCCAGGGTTGAAGGCTTCAAGGTCAGCCCCTTCGGTCGCAATGTGTTCTCGGGCGTCAGTATCGATTAACCCAACCGATTAGCCGCAATGCTGAGGGGACTGTCTATCCCCTCACGCAAGCGCTTTGCCGAAATTCGCCGATCCGGCATTTTGCAAACGTTTGCGATGTGTGAAATGAGTTCTAAACCAATAACCGGCCCACCCAAAAAAGCCGGCATAAAAAGAAAGTAAAGGAGCTTCACCCATGAAACTGAGCAGCACCGCGATACTGGCCCTGGCCATCAGCAGCATCACCGCTACGGCGTACGCAGAACCTGCAAGTCAGGAATTCGTACCGACCACCCTGGCCGGCAGCAGCGCCCAAAGCGAGGCCAAAGGCTTTATCGATGGACAAAGTCTGGGCGGGACTACACGCAACTGGTACGCCAACGAACTGAAGCGTCGGGATGACCGTTTCAGCTATGTGAAGAACAGCGACAAGAACACTTCGCCAGTGGTGAAAACGCCAACCCCGCGTCGTATCAACTGGGTTCAAGGCACCATCGTCAACTACACCTCGGGCTTCACCCAAGGCACCGTTGGCGTGAGCACTGAAGTCGCCGCCTACAACGCCATCGTTCTGGACCGTGACCGCAAGGACATCGCCGGCGGCTCCAACCGCACCCTGGCGCACTCCGACGGCGATGCTGTTGACCAGTGGAGCAAACTGGGTCTGGCCAACGTCAAGTTCCGTGTTTCCAACACCACGCTGACCGCGGGTCGTCAGAACTTCAGCACCCCGATCGTCGACGTCATCGGCAACCGTCCGCTGCCTTCGAGCTTCGAAGGTATCAGCCTGCACAGCGAAGAATTCAACAACCTGTCGTTCGATCTGGCCGGTTTTGACCGTGTTTCGCCGCGTACCGAGCAGAGCCTGTCGAAGTTCCGCACCGAGTACTCGGCCACTGGCGTTGAAACCGACAAGGTTTACACCGCTGGCGTGAACTACCAGCCTCTGAAGAGCCTGAAAACCAGCCTCTACGTAGCCAACGTCGAAGACTTCTGGAACCAGTACTACTTCGGCGGCACCCACGAATTGGGTGATAGCCAGGTACTAAGCCTGACCACCGGTCTGAACTACTACAAGACCGTCGACGAAGGCAAAAAGTTGATGGGCAACATCGACAACGACACCTACTCGCTGTCGTTCGGCCTGACTCACCAGGCCCACAGCCTGACCTTCTCGTACCAGCAAGTGAACGGTGACGAGTACTTCGACTACCTGCACGAAACCAACGGCATCTACCTGGCCAACTCCCTGCTGTCGGACTTCAACGGCCCGAACGAGAAATCCTTCCAGATCGCCTACGGCATCAACATGGCCGAATACGGCGTGCCAGGCCTGAAGTTCAACATCTACCAAGCTCGCGGCTGGGGTATCGACGGTACTCACTACACCGGCACCGCCTACACCGATCCGGGCGCCAAGCGCGGCGACCTGAGCCTGATGGATGGCGAAAGCCACTACGAATACGGTGTCGGTGCTTCCTACGCCGTGCAGAGCGGCCCGCTCAAGGCCACCGCAATTCGCGCGACTTACACCACTCACCGCGCGAGCGAGCACCAGGCTGACGGCAACATCAACGAGTTCCGTCTCGTGACCACCATCCCGTTCAACATCCTGTAAAAAACGCCAACCGACGGCTGACTCATGACGAGTCGGCCGTTCGGTTTTTTGTCTTCAACCGATTGCAGAGGGTTATCGATGAAAATGCTTCCCCTACGTGCGGCCGTCGCTGCCGCGTTGTTGAGCGCCGCCATCGGCGTCTCGGCCAAACCCTTGGTGGTCTGCACCGAAGCCAGCCCGGAAGGCTTCGACATGGTCCAGTACACAACTGCAGTCACTGCCGATGCGGTGGCCGAAACGATCTTCAACCGCCTGGCCGACTTCAAGCCCGGCACCACCGAAGTGATTCCGGCACTGGCCGAATCCTGGGACATCAGTGAAGACGGCCTGACGTACACGTTCCACCTGCGCAAAGGCGTCAAGTTTCACACCACCGAATACTTCAAGCCGACCCGCGACATGAACGCCGACGACGTGGTCTGGAGCTTCCAGCGTCAGCTGGACCCGAATCACCCGTGGCACAAACTGTCGAGCGTGGGCTTCCCGTACTTTGAAAGCATGGGCTTCAAGGAACTGCTCAAAAGCGTAGAGAAAGTCGACGACAACACGGTCAAGTTCACCCTGACCCGCCGCGAAGCGCCGTTCCTGGCCGACATCGCCATGGCGTTCTCCTCGATCTACCCGGCCGAATACGCCGACCAATTGCTCAAGTCTGGCAAAACTGCCGACCTGAACAGCAAGCCGATCGGTACCGGTCCGTTCATCTTCCAGCGTTATGCCAAGGATGCGCAGGTGCGCTTCAAGGCCAACCCGGACTACTTCCGTGGCAAGGCCCCGGCCGACGCGCTGATCCTGGCGATCGCCACCGACAACAACGTGCGCCTGCAGAAGCTCAAGGCCAACGAGTGCCAGATCGCGCTGTATCCGAAACCGGATGACATCCCGAGCATCAAGAAAGACAGCAACCTGAAAGTCGACGAGATGGACGCGATGACCGTCTCGTACATCGCCATGAACACCCAGCACAAATACATGAGCGACGTGCGTGTGCGTAAGGCCATCGACATCGCCTTCGACAAGGAAGCCTACGTCAACGCGCTGTTCGGCAAAGGCAACGCCAGCGTGGCGGTCAACCCGTACCCGCCGACCCTTCTGGGCTACAACCACGACCTGAAGAACCCGCCACGCGATCTGGACAAGGCACGCGCCCTGCTCAAGGAAGCCGGGGTTCCGGAAGGCACCGTGTTTACCCTGTTTACCCGTAACGGCGGTGGCCCGACCAACCCGAACCCGATGCTGGGCGCGCAGATGATGCAGGCTGACCTGGCCAAGGTCGGAATCAAGATCGACATCCGCGTCATGGAATGGGGCGAAATGCTCAAACGCGCCAAGGCCGGCGAGCACGACATGGTGTCGGCCGGATGGGCGGGCGACAACGGCGACCCGGATAACTTCCTGACGCCTATGCTCAGTTGCGAAGCAGCCAAGAACGGCGAAAACTACGCGCGCTGGTGCAACGAGAAATTCCAGACCCTGCTCGACGAAGCACGGGCTAAAGTAGATCCGGCCGAACGCGCCAAACTCTACGAACAGGCCCAGGTGCTGTTTAATCAGGACCAACCGTGGATCAGCATGGCCCACACCCGGATGTTTACCGCAATGCGCAACAACGTAGAGGGTTATCACATCAGCCCTCTCACAACCAATAACTTCGCCACTACCCAGGTGAAGTAGATAAGAAACTCCCGGCCTCCCTGACCCCAGGGTCGCCGGGCACGCCTAACCGGCTGATGAGGTACCACACAAGATGTTTAGTTTTATTGCCCGCCGACTGGGGTTGTTGATCCCCACGTTTTTCGGCATCACCTTGCTGACTTTCGCGTTGATTCGCATGATTCCGGGCGACCCCGTGGAAGTGATGATGGGCGAACGTCGGGTCGACCCCGAAATGCACGCTCAGGCAATGGAACGCCTAGGTCTGAACAAACCGCTGTATGCCCAGTACCTGGACTACATCGGCAAACTGGCCCACGGCGATCTCGGCGAATCCCTGCGTACCCGTGAGAGCGTATGGACCGAGTTCACCTCCCTCTTCCCGGCGACCCTGGAACTGTCCATGGCCGCCCTGCTGTTTGCCGGCATCCTGGGCCTGCTGGCCGGGGTGATCGCGGCGCTCAAGCGAGGATCCCTGTTCGACCACGGGGTGATGGGCATCTCCCTGGCGGGGTATTCGATGCCGATCTTCTGGTGGGGCCTGATCCTGATCATGTTCTTCTCGGTGAGCCTGGGCTGGACCCCGGTGTCCGGGCGGATCGACCTGCTTTACGACATCGAGCCGCGCACCGGTTTCATGCTGATCGACACGCTGCTGGCCGATGACATGGGCGCATTCCTCGATGCCCTGCATCACCTGATCCTGCCGGCCATCGTGCTCGGCACCATTCCGCTGGCGGTGATCGCGCGGATGACCCGTTCGTCGATGCTCGAAGTGCTGCGTGAAGACTACATCCGCACCGCCAAGGCCAAAGGCCTTTCGCCGTCGCGCGTGGTGTTCGTGCACGGCCTGCGCAACGCGCTGATTCCGGTGCTGACCGTGGTCGGCCTGCAAGTCGGCACCCTGCTGGCCGGTGCAGTCCTGACCGAAACCATTTTCTCCTGGCCCGGCATCGGTAAATGGCTGATCGAAGCCATCGGCGCCCGGGACTACCCGGTTGTGCAAAACGGCATCCTGTTAATCGCCTGCCTGGTGATTCTGGTCAACTTCGTAGTGGACATCCTCTACGGCTTTGCCAACCCACGCATCCGTCATCAGCGCTGAGGTCCATACCATGAGCACTCCAACATCCTCAGTAGCCACTTCCGCTCCAAACGCGGATCAAAGCCTGCTGTACCCGTCACCGTACAAAGAATTCTGGCAAGCCTTTTCCAAGAACAAGGGCGCGGTTGCCGGCCTGCTGTTCATGCTGCTGGTGATTTTCTGCGCGATCTTCGCGCCGTGGGTCGCCCCGCATAACCCGAGCGAGCAATACCGGGACTTCCTGCTGACGCCACCGGCGTGGCTCGAAGGCGGGCAGATGCAATTCCTGCTCGGCACCGATGAACTGGGTCGCGACCTGCTGTCACGGCTGATTCAGGGTTCGCGCCTGTCGCTGCTGATCGGTCTGTCGTCGGTGGTGATGTCGCTGATCCCGGGGATCCTGCTGGGTCTGTTCGCCGGTTTCTTCCCGAAAATGATCGGCCCGACCATCATGCGTCTGATGGACATCATGCTGGCCCTGCCGTCCCTGCTGCTGGCTGTGGCGATCGTCGCCATCCTCGGCCCTGGCCTGATCAACACCGTGATCGCCATTGCTGTGGTATCGCTGCCGTCCTACGTGCGTCTGACCCGCGCCGCCGTGATGGGCGAACTGAACCGCGACTACGTGACCGCCGCGCGCCTGGCCGGTGCCGGTCTGCCACGTCTGATGTTCATCACCGTGCTGCCGAACTGCATGGCGCCGCTGATCGTGCAGGCCACCCTGAGCTTCTCCTCGGCGATTCTCGATGCCGCCGCCCTGGGCTTCCTCGGCCTTGGCGTACAACCGCCAACCCCTGAGTGGGGCACCATGCTGGCCTCGGCCCGCGACTACATCGAACGCGCCTGGTGGGTCGTGAGTCTGCCTGGTTTGACCATTTTGCTCAGCGTGCTGGCAATCAACTTGATGGGCGACGGTCTGCGCGATGCGCTGGACCCGAAACTCAAGAACGCCGCCTGAGGAGATTCCCATGTCACTGTTAGAAATCAAGAATCTCAACGTTCGCTTCGGCGACAAAACCGCGACACCCGTTGTCGATGGCCTCGACCTGAAAGTCGACAAAGGCGAAGTCCTGGCCATCGTTGGCGAATCGGGTTCGGGTAAATCCGTGACCATGATGGCGCTGATGGGCCTGATCGAGCATCCCGGCATCGTCACCGCCGACTCGCTCAGCTTTGACGGCAAAGACATGCTCAAGCTGAGCAATCGCCAGCGTCGGCAAATCGTCGGCAAAGACCTGTCGATGGTGTTCCAGGACCCGATGACCGCGCTGAATCCGAGCTACACCGTCGGTTTCCAGATCGAAGAAGTGCTGCGTCTGCACCTGAAAATGTCCGGCAAGCAAGCGCGCAAACGCGCCATCGAACTGCTGGAAAAAGTGGAGATCCCGGGCGCCGCCAGCCGTATGGACGCCTACCCGCACCAACTGTCTGGCGGTATGAGCCAGCGTGTCGCGATTGCCATGGCGATTGCCGGCGAACCGAAACTGCTGATCGCCGACGAACCGACCACGGCACTCGACGTAACCATTCAGGCACAGATCATGGATCTGCTGCTGGCGTTGCAGAAAGAACAGAACATGGGCCTGGTGCTGATCACTCACGACCTCGCGGTTGTGGCCGAAACCGCCCAGCGCGTGTGCGTGATGTACGCCGGCCAGGCTGTCGAAGTCGGTCAGGTGCCGCAACTGTTCGACATCCCGGCACACCCGTACAGCGAAGCGTTGCTCAAGGCGATTCCGGAACACAGCCAGGGCGCCGAGCGTCTGGCGACACTGCCGGGCATCGTTCCGGGCCGTTATGACCGCCCGCAGGGTTGCCTGCTGTCGCCGCGCTGCCCGTACGTACAGGACACCTGCCGCGCGCAACGTCCGACCCTTGATCCGAAAAGCCACAGCCTCGCCCGCTGCTTCTTCCCGCTGAACCAGGAGGTGGCGTAATGGCCGTCGTACTTACCGCCCGCGACCTGACCCGTCACTACGAAGTATCCCGTGGCCTGTTCAAGGGGCACGCCACCGTACGCGCGCTCAACGGCGTGTCGTTCGAACTGGAAGCCGGCAAGACCCTCGCCGTAGTCGGCGAATCGGGCTGCGGCAAATCCACCCTCGCCCGCGCCCTGACCCTGATTGAAGAGCCGTCGTCCGGTTCGTTGAAAATCGCCGGCCAGGAAGTGGCTGGCGCCGACAAGGCCCAGCGCAAACAACTGCGCAAAGACGTGCAGATGGTATTCCAGAGCCCGTACGCGTCGTTGAACCCACGGCAGAAAGTCGGTGACCAACTCGGCGAGCCGCTGCTGATCAACACCAACCTGTCCGCCGCTGAACGCCGCGAAAAAGTCCAGGCGATGATGAAGCAGGTCGGCTTGCGTCCCGAGCACTACCAGCGCTATCCGCACATGTTCTCCGGCGGTCAGCGCCAGCGGATCGCTCTCGCCCGGGCGATGATGCTGCAACCGAAAGTGCTGGTGGCGGATGAGCCTACCTCGGCACTGGACGTGTCGATTCAGGCCCAGGTGCTGAACCTGTTCATGGATCTGCAGCAAGAGTTCAACACGGCGTACGTGTTCATCTCGCACAACCTGGCGGTGGTGCAACATGTGGCCGATGACGTAATGGTGATGTACCTCGGTCGCCCGGTGGAAATGGGCCCGAAAGACGCTATCTACGAACGTCCGCTGCACCCGTACACCCAGGCGTTGCTGTCGGCGACCCCGACCATTCACCCGGACCCGAACAAGCCGAAAATCAAGATCGTCGGCGAATTGCCCAACCCGCTGAACCCGCCACCGGGTTGCGCGTTCCACAAGCGCTGCCCGTACGCGACCGAGCGTTGCAGCACTGAAGAGCCGTTGTTGCGTGAATTGGATAATCGCCAGGTGGCCTGCCACTACGCCGAGCAATTCCTCGACGGCGCCGCCTGATTAACGGCGGACGAAATTGTGGGAGCGGGCTTGCTCGCGAATGCGGTGTGACAGTCACTGATAATGGTGACTGACTCACCGCTTTCGAGAGCAAGCCTCGTCCCACAGGGAACTTGAGTTGTCGCTAAAGCGTTAACCAAACCCCTTCTCCCCCGATTGCGCATCAGTCAGGGAAGAAGGGGTTTTCTTTTGCCGGCGATTTACGACTGGCTGTCGCCTTCGTCATCGTCGGTGTCCGGCTCATCAGTGGTCGAGTCGTCATCATCCTTGCTGCCGCCCTGATCCTGATCGCCCGGTTCGGATTCCGACTTGGCCAGCATGACCACACCGGCTTGTCCGTGGGCTGCGTTAAACCCCTGTGATGGTGTGGCAGAACTTGCCCACGCCGCCGTAGTGCCAAGCGTCAACATCACCAAAACCTTAAGCAACAGCACAATGCGTTGAAAAATGCTCATAGCCATTTCCATCCTTTCGTGGTTGAAGCCTGGGGTGCCGATCCGGCGCTGAATGAAATCTAGTTCCGATCAGTCCGGTTCACCAGATAGGACGCTGACCAACCCCGGGAAATGCCCCGGTACGGCAGATCACTTGTGAATAACCGCTATAACCGAATCAGCTAAGCGAGGCCGTGCGTTTGCTGGTGGCCAGCGCCTTGTCCTGGGTCGATGAGCGCGTCGCCAGGCAGATCAGCGGCAAGGTCAACAACGCCAGTGTCGCGCTTGCGAGCCATACACTGTGGCCGCCGAAGCGACCATACAACTGACCACTCAACACCGGCGACAGCAATGCACTGGCGCTCCAGCTCATGAAAAACAGGCCGAAATACTGGCCGCTTTTGCCGCCCTGCGCATGCCGCATGACCAGCACATTCATCGGCGGCATGAAAAAAGCTTCACCCAACGTCCAGATCACCGTCGACAAACACACGTAAAACAGCCCCGAACCAAACGGCAGCATTCCCAACCCGACCGCCAGCAACACACAACCCGCCAGTAATTGCCGACGCAAGCCCCAGCGCTCGCCCCAATGCGTCAGTGGTATCTGCAGCGCCACCACCAGCATCGCGTTAAGCCCGAACTGCCAGCCGATGGCCTCGGTGCTCAAGTGGTAGTAGTCGCGCAGATAGTTGCCCAGCGTGCTGTAAACCGTGTCGAAGGCCATCCCCAGCAACACGGCCGCACCGAGCAGCCAGAGGAACGCCGCGTCGCGCAACGGTGTGCCAGTGCCAGCCTCGGTCACCTCATCGGGCTCGAGCACCTCACGGTGCCAGGTAGTGCGCACAAACCACAGCAACGCCAGCAACGTCATCGCCGCACTGACAAAAAACACCCAACGGAAATCCGTCTGCGCCAACACCCCGCCCGCCACACCCGCGGCGGCCATGCCAAGGTTACGCGCCACCCGGCTCAAGGCCTGCGCGCGCGAGCGTTGAGAGACTTCGCAGTACTCCATGATCAGGCGTTGGTGCAGGGTGCGAATGGCCCCATCGATCGTCCCGCTGAGCAACAGCAATGCCGCAAGCAACGGCACTTGCGAGACCAGCCCCAGCAGGATCAACACCCACACCGAAACAAAGAACAACCCCGCCGTCAGCCGCGCCGTACGCACATGGTCACTGAGCAAACCACCCAGCATCGAACCGACCAACAACCCGGCACCATAGGCCGACAGCAACCAGCCGACGGTTTCAATCGCCAGCCCCAGCTCCTGACGCAGATACAGCGCCATGAACAACTTGACCATGCTGCTCAGACGATTGATGAACAGCAACGCCGCAAGCACCCAGGCCATCAGACTGAAATAGCCATTGGGGCGCAGCAGATGGATGAGGTTGCGCGTCATTCCATTGACCTCTCAAAGCGACTGGCGTGACCTGGAACACTAACGTCCAGCGCGCCGGTTGTCGCGCTCAAGAACCTTGAGATCTCAAAATACGGATTCGTCCTACAGTCCCTGCAAGGAGCTTCCTTCAGTCGCTCAATTGGATTAGAGAAACTGGTCGGCTGTCAGGCCGCCATCGCCAGCAGGCCGCCATCGCCAGCAGGCTGGCTCCTACAGTGGGAATGGGTGCGGTCAGCTGGAGACTGGTCGGCTGTCAGGCAGCCTTCGCGAGCAAGCCCGCTCCCACAGGTTGAAACCGGTGTATTCAGGTAGAGATTGGTCGGCTATCAGGCCGCCATCGCTGGCAAGCCAGCTCCCACAGAAAAAGCTAAAGCCAGGCGCATGCTTTTCACCACTCAAATGGCCGAGTGTCAGCTCGCCGAAAGCTTTTGATCTTGGTCCACGGGTGACGTCGGAAGGCTGAGTGGAGGGATTGATCCGGGGGGGGGGGGAGCGCAGCGACCGTTTGGCGAAGCCAAACACAGCGAGAGGAGGTGCAGCAAAGCAAACCGTAGGCGCTGCGCCCGGATCAATCCCGGAGCGAAGGGACCCCGAGCCCCAGCGAGCGGGCCGAACGCAGGAGCAAGCCTTTTGGGTTACCTTTTCGGCGTTTGGAAAAGGTGACTCGCCGTAAGGGCGAAACCCTTAGTAGCCGTTACCGAAAAAACGGATATACACCCAAAACCACCCGAAGCCTGGTCGGCCCAAAGGCCGCCAAGACCAAAGCCCCAAAAAAAGCCCCCAAGGCCTACACCTCAGGGGCTCCAGACAACCCAGCTCAGCGCTTAGTGATGCTCACGCGTCGCACGGAATTTCACATCCGGCCACCGTTCTTCCATCAACGCCAGGTTAACCCGCGTCGGCGCCAGGTAGGTCAGGTGCCCACCGCCATCCAGTGCGAGGTTCTCCACCGCCTTGTTGGAAAACTCCTCAAGCTTCTTCTTGTCGCTGCACTCGATCCAGCGCGCGGAGTAAACAGTGATCGGCTCATACGAGCACTCAACCTTGTATTCCTCCTTCAAACGACTGGCGACCACATCAAACTGCAGCACACCGACGGCGCCAAGAATGATGTCGTTGCTGCGCTCCGGGAAGAACACCTGGGTCGCGCCTTCTTCGGCCAACTGCTGCAGGCCCTGACGCAATTGCTTGGACTTCAGCGGATCACGCAGACGCACACGACGGAACAGCTCCGGGGCGAAGTGCGGGATACCGGTGAAACCGAGGACTTCACCTTCGCTGAAGGTGTCGCCGATCTGGATCGTGCCGTGGTTATGCAGACCGATGATGTCGCCGGCGTACGCCTCTTCCAGCTGTTCACGCTCGGAGGAGAAGAACGTCAGGGCGTCGCCGATGCGCACGTCCTTGCCGGTACGAACGTGGCGCATCTTCATGCCTTTCTCGTACTTGCCGGAGCAGATACGCATGAAGGCGATGCGGTCGCGGTGTTTCGGGTCCATGTTCGCCTGGATCTTGAAGATGAAGCCCGAGAACTTCTCTTCCACCGGCTCCACGGTACGTTCGTTGGCGACACGGGCCAGCGGACGCGGGGCCCAGTCAACTACAGCGTCGAGCACGTGGTCGACACCGAAGTTGCCCAATGCCGTACCGAAGAACACCGGGGTCAGTTGACCGTCGAGGAACTCCTGCTGGTTGAACTCGTGGCAGGCGCCCTGCACCAGTTCCAGCTGTTCGAGGAAGCGATCGTACTCGTCGCCCAAGTGCGCGCGCGCCTCGTCGGAGTCGAGCTTCTCGATGATCTTGGTTTCGGTGCGTTCGTGACCGTGACCGGCGGTGTAGACAATGATGTAGTCGTCGGCCAGGTGGTACACGCCCTTGAAGTCGCGGTAGCAACCGATCGGCCAGGTGATCGGCGCTGCCTTGATCTTCAGAACGGCTTCGATTTCGTCGAGCAGTTCGATCGGGTCGCGGATGTCACGGTCGAGTTTGTTGATGAAGCTGACGATCGGCGTGTCACGCAGACGGCAGACGTCCATCAGGGCGATGGTCCGTGGCTCAACGCCTTTACCGCCGTCGAGGACCATCAATGCCGAGTCGACCGCCGTCAGGGTGCGGTAGGTGTCTTCGGAGAAGTCTTCGTGGCCCGGGGTGTCGAGCAGGTTGATCATGTGTTCGCGATACGGGAACTGCATGACCGACGTGGTAATGGAAATACCCCGCTGCTTCTCCATCTCCATCCAGTCGGATGTCGCATGGCGGTCGGATTTACGGGATTTCACCGTACCGGCCACTGCAATCGCCTTGCCCATCAACAGGAGCTTTTCGGTGATCGTGGTTTTACCGGCATCGGGGTGGGAAATAATGGCGAAAGTGCGGCGTTTCGCGACTTCGGCGGCCTGGTTGGTCATGGGAAATCGCCTGGCGGTGATTCAAAAAAGGGCCGCGATTATAGCCCAACTCGATGCAATAACCGAACCGTTGAGCACATTAAGGGTGGCCAAATGCTGCCCCAGATGGGAACCTTTTAAAGCACGGAGACGTCCATCCCCTGTTACGACATTTCGTCAGGGGCTGAAAAATCAGCAAGTTAGCCTGACGAGGCTGCGCTCATGGCTCGCTTTCAGACCGCTTGTTGCCGGTGCTGAAGGAGCTGCTTCTCGCGAACGTTTATTCCCGGCAGCCAAGGCTTGGCATGCCACACGGGAGAGCGTTCGCCGACTATAAAAAAGGAGTCCGCCTGTGGCTATCCGCTATGGCAAAGGGCTGATGGGAGGTGCGGTGGTTATCGCGCTCCTGGCCCTGCTGATCCACTGGATCGGCATCAACACGATCGAACACTACCGCGACGATTTGTTGTTTTACCTGCAAGCTCATCTGATTCTCGTCCTCGCTTCAATGCTGGCCGCCCTGGTCGTGGGCATCCCCGCCGGTATCTTCCTCAGTCGCCCGACCATGGTCGGCCGCGCTGAACGCTTCATGCAGATCTTCAATATCGGCAACACCGTGCCACCGCTGGCCGTACTGGCGATTGCCCTGGGGATTCTCGGCATCGGCAGTGGTCCGGCGATCTTCGCTCTGTTCCTCGCGTCCCTGTTGCCGATCGTGCGCAACACCTACGAAGGCCTGAAAAACGTTCAGGGTTCGCTGAAGGAAGCCGCCGTCGGCATCGGCATGACCCCGCGCCAGGTGCTGTGGAAAGTCGAATTGCCCAACGCCGTGCCGATCATCATCGGTGGCGTGCGCGTGGCACTGGCGATCAACGTCGGCACCGCGCCGCTGGCCTTCCTGATCGGCGCCAACAGCCTCGGCAGCCTGATCTTCCCTGGTATCGCCCTGAACAATCAGCCGCAACTGCTGCTCGGCGCCGCGTGCACTGCGCTGCTGGCCCTGCTGCTCGATGGCGTGGTCACCCTCGCCAGCCGTCTCTGGCTGGAACGCGGTTTGCGCCCGTCTTAAGGCTCTTGCGAAGGAATATTTATGAAACGATTTAGCTTGATCTTAGGCTGCATCATGCTGTTCGCAGGATTTGCCCAAGCGGCGGAAAAACCGCTCATTCGCCTCGGCGCCCGGGTGTTCACCGAGCAGACCCTGCTCGCGGAAATCACCGCGCAATACCTGCGCAGCAAAGGCTACGACGCGCAGATCACCGGCGGCCTGGGCAGCAACCTCGCCCGCAGCGCCCACGAAAGCGGACAACTGGACATGCTCTGGGAATACACCGGCGTGTCGCTGGTGGCCTACAACCATGTCACCGAGAAACTCGACAGCGAACAGTCCTACGCCCGGGTCAAAGAACTCGACGCGAAAAAAGGCCTGGTCTGGCTGACCCCGTCGAAATTCAGCAACACCTACGCCCTCGCCCTGCCGAAAAAAGTCGTCGAGGAGTACCCGCAGATCAACACCATCAGCGACCTGAACAAGGTGCTGCGCGATGAAGCCAAGACCAATCACCTGGTGGCGCTGGACACCGAGTTCGCCAACCGCTCCGACGGTCTGGACGGCATGGTCAAGCTCTACGACATGAACCTGACCCGCAAGAACATCCGGCAGATGGACGCCGGGCTGGTCTACACCGCGCTGCGCAATGGCCAGGTGTTTGCCGGTCTGGTCTACACCACCGACGGCCGCCTCAACGCCTTCGGCTTGAAGCTGCTGGAAGACGACAAGCATTACTTCCCCGACTACACCGCCGCGCCGGTGGTGCGTCAGGCCTACCTCGATGCACACCCGCAACTGGCCGAGCAACTCAAGCCGCTGGCGCAACTGTTCGACGACGAAACCATGCGCCAACTCAACGCGCGGGTCGATGTCGATCACGAAAGCCCATCGAAAGTGGCCGCGGATTTCCTGCGCCAGCACCCACTCAACTAAGGAGGAAAAGTC
The DNA here is from genome assembly GCF_054855875.1 of Pseudomonas sp. G3-19. Taxonomy (NCBI): domain Bacteria; kingdom Pseudomonadati; phylum Pseudomonadota; class Gammaproteobacteria; order Pseudomonadales; family Pseudomonadaceae; genus Pseudomonas; species Pseudomonas sp. G3-19. Next base: position 5,165,832 of record NZ_JBMPIQ010000003.1, on the reverse strand, counting down.
ATGGAATTTCTCAACGCCTTTTCCCACCTCGACTGGCAGCAGGTGATGCACCTGACCTGGCAGCACATCACCCTGGTCGGCATCGCGGTAACGCTGGCGATTCTCATCGGTGTGCCGCTGGGCATTCTGATGACGCGCTTCCCGAGCCTCGCCGGTCCCTTGCAGGCCAGCGCCACGGTGCTGCTGACCGTGCCGTCGATTGCCCTGTTCGGCCTGCTGCTGCCGTTCTACTCCAAATTCGGCCAGGGCCTGGGGCCGATGCCGGCGATCACCGCAGTGTTCCTCTATTCGCTGCTACCGATCATGCGCAACACCTATCTCGCCCTGACCGGCGTCGAGCCGGGCATTCGTGAAGCTGCACGCGGCATCGGCATGACCTTCGGCCAGCGCCTGCGCATGGTCGAATTGCCGATTGCGGTGCCGGTGATCCTCGCCGGGGTGCGCACCGCGGTGGTGATGAACATCGGCGTGATGACCATCGCCGCGACCATCGGCGCCGGTGGCCTTGGCGTGCTGATCCTCGCCTCCATCAGCCGCAGCGACATGTCGATGCTGATCGTCGGCGCGCTGCTGGTCAGTCTTCTGGCGATCTTCGCCGACCTTCTCCTGCAGTGGCTGCAACGTACGCTGACTCCAAAAGGACTCCTCAAATGATCGAACTTCAAAACCTCAGCAAGACCTTCCAGAGCAACGGCAAAGATGTCAAAGCCGTGGACTCGGTGAGCCTGACCGTCAATGAAGGCGAAATCTGTGTGTTCCTCGGGCCATCGGGTTGCGGCAAAAGCACCACGCTGAAAATGATCAACCGCCTGATCAAGCCGACCTCGGGCAAGATCCTGATCAACGGCGAAGACACCACCGACCTCGACGAAGTGACCCTGCGCCGCAACATCGGCTACGTGATCCAGCAGATCGGCCTGTTCCCGAACATGACCATCGAAGAGAACATCGTCGTGGTGCCGAAACTGCTCGGCTGGGACAAACAGAAATGCCACGACCGCGCTCGCGAACTGATGAGCATGATCAAACTGGAACCCAAGCAGTATCTGCATCGCTATCCGCGTGAACTGTCCGGCGGCCAGCAACAGCGCATCGGCGTGATCCGCGCACTGGCGGCGGATGCGCCGCTGTTGCTGATGGACGAGCCGTTTGGTGCGGTCGACCCGATCAACCGCGAGATGATCCAGAACGAGTTCTTCGAGATGCAGCGGGCGCTGAACAAGACCGTGATCATGGTCAGCCACGACATCGACGAAGCGATCAAACTCGGCGACAAGATCGCGATTTTCCGCGCCGGCAAACTGCTGCAGATCGACCATCCGGACACGCTGCTCGCGCACCCGGCGGACGACTTTGTCAGCAATTTCGTCGGCCAGGACAGCACCCTCAAACGCCTGCTGCTGGTGAAGGCCGAAGACGCCGCCGACAATGCGCCTTCGGTCAGCCCGGAAACCCCGGTGGCCGATGCGCTGGAGTTGATGGACGAGCATGACCGCCGCTACGTGGTGGTCACCTGTGCCGAGAACAAGGCGCTGGGCTATGTGCGTCGTCGCGACCTGCACCGCCAGACCGGCACCTGCGCGCAGTATCTGCGTGAGTTCAACGCCACCGCGGCGTACGACGAACATCTGCGCATCCTGTTGTCGCGCATGTACGAATTCAACCGTTCGTGGCTGCCGGTGATGGATGCCGAGCGGGTGTTCCTCGGTGAGGTGACGCAGGAGTCGATCGCAGCCTATCTGAGCTCGGGGCGTTCGCGCGGGATGAAGACCAATATCGTCTCGCCGGCTGAGGCTGTAATCGCGTAAAAACTCCAAACCTGTGGGAGCGGGCTTGCTCGCGAATGCGTAGTGGCCGTCGGCGGTGATGTCGGCTGTGAAAATGTCTTCGCGAGCAAGCCCGCTCCCACAGGATTCGTGCAATTTCCTGATGATTCGCAGGGCGGAAAAGAATCTCAACAGCTGCGTTCACAGAACCTCTGCAAACTCCCGCTCCCAAACGGCCAAAATCCCCCTCACATCCACCTCTCGCCGCCAACGTCGCCGATGTTGCGCCGATCACACTTCCCGGCTAATTAGCCGACAAAAGCCGCGAACGTGCAGGTATTTTTAACACATGAAAATTCCCGGGGAACATCTGTCCGTCATCTCGGTCGGCTACAAAGAGTGATATCCGCGACGTACGTCAGAAGCGTGCAAAAACGCGACATTTTTAGTTGATCTCAGGCCCCTCACGCCCTAAAGTTCGCGCCGAACGTCCATGCTGGAAACGATCCATCCGGCTCAAGTACTGACGACGAGACAGCAAGGCCAAGGGCAGATACGCCCGTGGCCTTTTTGCTTTCGGCGACATGCCTTGGGAAGTAGGCGAACCAAAGTGGGGATACGGAGGACGTTCATTTACACCCATGTTTTTACCCGTTTGCCCATAGGAGCACTCCAGCATGTCGATCCAGGTCGAAGACTATTTCGCGCGCGAAACCTTTCAGAAAATGAAGGCGTTCGCCGACAAACAGGAAACCCCGTTCGTGGTGATCGACACCGCGATGATCGCCCAGGCCTACGATGACCTGCGCGCCGGTTTCGAATTCGCCAAGGTCTACTACGCGGTCAAGGCCAACCCGGCTGTCGAGATCATCGACCTGCTCAAAGAGAAAGGCTCGAGCTTCGACATCGCCTCCATCTATGAGCTGGACAAAGTGCTGAGCCGTGGCGTCAGCCCGGACCAGATCAGCTACGGCAATACCATCAAAAAGTCCAAGGACATCCGCTACTTCTACGAGAAGGGTGTGCGCCTGTTCGCCACCGACTCCGAAGCCGACCTGCGCAACATTGCCAAGGCTGCGCCGGGTGCGAAAGTCTATGTGCGCATCCTCACCGAAGGCTCGACCACCGCTGACTGGCCACTGTCGCGCAAGTTCGGCTGCCAGACCGACATGGCCATGGACCTGCTGATCCTCGCCCGCGACCTGGGCCTGGTGCCGTACGGCATCTCGTTCCACGTCGGTTCGCAACAGCGCGACATCAGTGTCTGGGACGCGGCGATCGCCAAGGTCAAAGTGATCTTCGAGCGCCTGAAAGAAGAAGACGGCATCCACTTGAAGCTGATCAACATGGGTGGCGGCTTCCCGGCCAACTACATCACCCGCACCAACAGCCTGGAAACCTACGCCGAAGAAATCATCCGCTTCCTGAAGGAAGACTTCGGTGACGATCTGCCGGAAATCATTCTGGAGCCGGGCCGTTCGTTGATTGCCAACGCCGGCATTCTGGTCAGCGAAGTCGTGCTGGTTGCACGTAAATCCCGCACCGCCGTTGAGCGTTGGGTGTATACCGATGTGGGTAAATTCTCCGGCCTGATCGAAACCATGGACGAGGCGATCAAGTTCCCGATCTGGACCGAGAAGAAAGGCGAGATGGAAGAAGTGGTCATCGCCGGCCCAACCTGCGACAGCGCCGACATCATGTACGAAAACTACAAGTACGGTCTGCCGCTGAACCTGGCCATTGGTGACCGTCTGTACTGGTTGTCGACCGGTGCGTACACCACCAGTTACAGTGCCGTCGAATTCAATGGCTTCCCGCCGCTGAAATCGTTCTACGTGTAATACGTAGCGATTGAGAAAAAGGCCCATGAGCAATCATGGGCCTTTTTTTATGGGCGCAGCCACGCCTCAAGATGATCGAGCATTGCCATGCACTCATTGGCGCTCTCGGTCATCGCGGCGAGTTTGAAATTCAGCTCACTCAGTTTCACCGCAGCCTTCGCCTGCAAGAGTTGATTGCACACGTTGTCGAGGCGCTGATAAAGCGCTTCGATGAATAGCCCCATCTGCGTATTCACCGACACGACTCCATTGAATAACGCCGCGATATCAGCCTGGTATTCAGCCGCCCTGATGGCCGGATCGGTCGATGCATAAGCCAGATCCCAGACAGGCGTCGTCAATGAATCGCCAAACAACCCTTCGGCAACGGTTGGCGTCGCATGACACAGACAGGAGCGGTGATCCATAGCGCTGAGAAACACTGACTTCAAGCCAAATGACTCGTCGTACACTTCCACGACCGTGTATTTCAGCTGCCGTATCTCGGCCTGCAGCGCATAGAAACGCAGTGCCAGTTCGTGGATCAGGTCAGGCACATCCTCTGCTGGGAACAACTGCCAGCTGGTCGACCGCGAAAGGCTGAACAGCCGAAAGTCCACCTGGCTGACAGGCTCGTGTCTGGAGGTGTTGCCTGTGATATCCAGGGCTTCGCGGGTAAACACTTGCAGATCCCCTAGATACCCTGCGCCAAGACGCCTCGACGCTTCGGTACGCGCCCAGAAATCCTGCAGATAGCGCTGATTGAACCGGGCGTTCTCCAGACGCGAGTCTTTGGCCAGGACGGCCAATTGATGCCCTGCCTTTCTCCGGCGCTCGAAGACCAGCGGTATCGCATTGAATGTCGTCGGCAAGGTGCCGAGAAATCGCCCGTAACGGTCCAGTACACGCCGTTGCATCGCTGAAAATTCATAAGCCAAAGCATTCATGCCGTTTCAGGAAAGGCAGGCTAGTCGCCCACCTTTCCAGCTCCTTGTTATTGATGAATGCTCTGTAGATGCCGGACGACTTCGGCGACTCGATCAATCGCTGCTTGCGCCCGGGTTTCAACGGGAAGCGCAGTGTTCTGTCTGAAATCATTGGCGAAGCGGGTAAAGTCATCGATCAGAACGCTGAACTCTCCAGCGTAAGCCGCACGGCCGTCGTCCAGTTGATCCAGGGTTTCGACCAGCTCAATCCGGCCTTCAATGCGCGCGAGGTCTTTGCTGTATTTGTTGATCTGTGTGCGCAGATCACCTGCCTGTTCATTCAGCCGGTTGTACGCTGCCAGCATATTGAGAAAGGAAACGGCCTCGCCAATGCCGGAAATCAGTTTCTTCAGCGTCTCGATAGCCAGCAGGGCAACCTGCACCTGAGGTGGCGCCAGTCCCAATGCCTTGAGGCTTTCCAGAGACAACTGCGCTTGTTCGCCAATTTTCTCGATGCCAGCCTTGGCGATCAGATCAATACCCTCGGAAACAGACTTCATTTCGGTCGTCAGGTCTGCGAGTTTTTTGTCGGATCTGGCCTTGAGCTCGATCGTGGTGACACGCTCGGCCTTGAGCGTCACGATCCACTCGGCCGAGGCGCTGCGATCGTAATAAGCGCTGATGCTCTTGTGCACAGCTTTCAGATCTTCGTTCTGCACCGCCACCTTGTTGAAGATATTCTTCAGCTCGACCTCCATATCCTCGCGAACTTCGTCCGCGTCGTCCGGATACTCCAGCTCAGCTTGATAGCTGCGCAGTTTTTTATCGGCGCGTTCCAGGTAAATGCTGGTGGCCTGTGCCTGACTCCGCAGATCGTAGGTGGCCTTGTTGATGGCGAGCGCCAGATTGTTCATGGCCCCGACAGTTCCAGGCATGTAATCGAATTGCTCGAAGAGCATCTGAGCCGTGGTATTAAGACCCTGCACACCCGCATTATGCTCACGCAGGCGGGGCATGTTGAATGCGGGTACAGCCGAACTAACCGATAGCAAAGACATCATTGACCCACTCCGAACAACCAGCCCACTTCTTTCATATTCCCTGTCAGCCTCTTCAAACACTTTCAGCAACTGATCAGAGCTGACTTTTATCTGCTCCCAGGGATCGATGATACTCAGTAATTGAATCTTGAAACGGCGTAGCGAAGTCGCTTCGAAAATACCGTCAACTTCCTTGAACGACGCCTCGACGTAATCACTGAGGGCATTCCATACCAGCATCAGGTTCTGAGTCGCGACCTCGGCTTCAATCGCCACGTAACTCAAATTCTGCAAATCATCTCGAACCTTGTTCAACGAACTCAGCGTCTGGTTCTTGCTTGCCATACTCTGGTTATCGACCTGCTGCAGTTGCTTCAGGCGATTACGTTCAGAGCGGATTTTCTCGGCCTTGACGCCTTGGTAAATGCCAAGAATCAATCCGCCAATATTCAGGGTGGCCGCCGACTTGATCGCTTCCTGCACCAGTTGATCGTACTGTTTGTTCAGTTCATCAATTTCTTTTGCGCGCTGATCAATGACTTCCTGCAGCGCCTTGGTATCGTTCTGATAAGTGTTCCTGGAGACGAACTGCAGTCGCAAGGCAATTTCCGGCAGCACCTTTTCACGCATATCGGCGCCAAAACTGTCCAGCAGGGCCCGAACGCGCTCGGCTTCCTGATGACAATGCGCAACTTTAGCCAACAGGTCATTGAGATACGCCTTGATATCCAGGATATCTTCCGAAGACAGGTCAAGATCAGGCAGACCCGGAATCTGCCGTTGCAGATTCAGGTATTCCTCAGGCGTATTGATGTTGTGCTCTTCGAGATACCTCGAGGCCTTGAGATCCTCATACACTTCAACAATGGCGTTACCCGTGCGGATAATACTGCCAGCAAAGATTCTCAGATCGTTACCGGTCAACATGATCTTTTCGCGCAATGGCGACCAGCGTTTGGCGTGATCATAGGTCATGCTGAAGGTGCGCAGGAAATCTCCCGCTTTCAGGCCCACGCCGCCTTCATCACCCGCACCATAGTTCAGATAGGCAATAACATCTTGCAACCGGACGGGCAGCGAGAGGCCGAGAACTTCATACTTCCTTAGACTGATAATTTGCTCTTTGGTCATTTGCAAACCGGTACCGCGGTTATACCCCTCACCCACACCCAGCGAAGCATTTACAAATGCCAGAGGCGCTTTCGCGGCGGCCTCGACCACCTTGTCATTTAACTTGAGTTCCATCAAAGACTCCTTGTCTTCCGTGGATATTAATAACGGCTAATTTATTTTCGATGCCGACAAGAAACTTCCAATCACTTGAAAAACATCGAGCCCGACAGTAGGCAGATACAACTAATTCGCCAAGTTATTAACTATTAAAATTAAATACAAGAAGCAGAAAAGCCAACTAACCAGTGGCAAACCGAAAGACTTTTTAATGACTCAAGCGACGAGCAATTCCCCAAGCCGCTGCCGATAAGCATCGGCCATCTGGCGAATCGACGGATGACGGGCGCTCGATAATGAACCCATGCTCACCCGCAGAAAATTCACGTTCCCTGTAGCCAGTGCCTTGCGCAACCAGCCCAGTGCGTCCTCGATCAATCCAGCATCAGCCAGCACTGCGGCATAACTGAACTGCCCACGAAAATCTCCGCCCTCGGCCGAGCGTCGGTACCAGTCGCGCGCGGCGACCGGGTCGGCCCGACAGACCAGCCCTTCTTCCAGATAACGCCCCAGCAGGTTCATCGATTTGGCGTGGCCGGCTTCTGCGGCGCTTCGATACAGGGCCAGTGCCTGAAATTGATCCTCAGCCAATCCACGCCCGGTGGCGAGCAGATTGGCCAGGTTATACATCGCCCAGTCCAGTCCGTTATCCGCCGCGGTCCGGTAATGCTGCGCGGCAACCGCAGCATTGGCGACACAGCCCCAACCATGCTCATGACAACGACCCAGCATGTTGCGCGCCATCAGATGTCCTTGCCCGGCGGCAATGCCAAACCAGCGTAGCGCCAGCGGCTGATCCTGAGCGATGCCACGGCCATCGAGGAGGATCTGCCCGAGCAGCGCCTGCGCTTCAACAATGCCCTGGCCGGCCGCGAGCAGAATCGCCTGCGCCGCACGCGCCGGGCTTTCTTCAAGCATGGCGTTGAGCTGGGCGCCGTCGAGTACTTCTTCGCGTCGCAGTTGAAAACTCATACCTCGACCCAGCGCCGCAACAGATTGTGATAGGTGCCGGTGAGGCGGATCAGCGACGGGTGATCGGGCATGTCTTGAGTGAGCTGCTGGATCGCCCCGTCCATCTCGAACAGCAGAGCGCGCTGGCTGTCTTCACGCACCAGACTTTGCGTCCAGAAGAACGACGCATAACGCGCGCCGCGGGTGACGGCATTGACCTTGTGCAGGCTGGTGCCGGGGTACAGCACCATATCGCCGGCGGGCAGTTTCACCCGTTGCGTGCCGAAAGTGTCCTGGATCTCCAGCTCGCCGCCGTCGTAATCCTCGGGTTCGCTGAAAAACAGTGTGGCCGACAGATCGGTGCGCACCCGCTCGATGCTGCCTTTGGGCTGACGCACGGCGTTGTCGATGTGAAAGTCGAAACTACCGCCCGCCGTGTAGCAGTTGAGTAACGGCGGGAATACTTTGTGCGGCAGCGCGGCCGACATGAACAGCGGATTTTTCCACAACCGTTCGAGCATCGCTGCGCCGATTTCTTTGGCCAGTGGATGGCCTTCCGGCAGTTGCAGATTGTGCTTGGCCTTGGCCGACTGATAGCCGGCGGTGATCTTGCCATCGGCCCAATCCGCCTGCTCCAGCGCCTCGCGGATGCGCTGCACTTCTGCTTTGGCGAACAGGCCGGGGATGTGCAGCAGCATGGCGATCGTACCTGATGGTAAAGGGGTGCCAATGGTATTGATTCTTATTGGCCGTGTAAAACCCGCACGACGGATGAATCGGCAAAAACCGTAAGGTTAAATTGTAAAGAATGTAAATTCGTCGCGAATAACAATGTTTCGCAATTGATACGAATACCTGTTTACCCTATATTCCGCGACCTCAAATCCTTGGGGAGGGGAATAAAAATGTCACGTCAACAGGTTCAATTGCCGGTCAGTTCACCACGTTTGCTTGCTTCGGCCATTGGTGTCGCCATCACCGCCGGCTCTGCTGGGCACATGGTCTTCGCCGCGGAAAAGACCGACAGCAAAGCTTCCGGCAATGCCATCGCTCTGGACGCTACCGCCATCACCGGCGAAGCGCAGGACTCGACGTCCTACCAGGTCGAAAAAGCCTCCTCGCCCAAGTACACCGCGCCGCTGGTCGACACGCCGCGCTCGGTCACCGTCATTCCGCAACAAGTCCTGAAAGACACCGGCGCCCTGAACATGCAGGACGCGCTGCGCACCGTGCCGGGCATCACCTTCGGTGCCGGTGAAGGCGGCAACCCGCAGGGCGATCGTCCGTTCATTCGTGGTTTCGACGCCCAGGGCGACACCTACCTCGACGGCGTGCGCGACACCGGTTCGCAGAGTCGCGAAATCTTCGCCGTGGAAAACATTGAAGTCAGCAAAGGCCCGAACTCCGCCATCGGCGGTCGTGGCGCAGCCGGCGGCAGCATCAACCTGGTGAGCAAGAAAGCGCACCTGGGCAATTCGTTTGATGGTGGTTTCACCTGGGGTTCCGACCAGACCCAGCGTTACACCCTGGACGGCAACTACCAGTTCAGCGACACCGCTGCCGGCCGCCTGAACCTGATGAGCCACGAGAGCAATGTCGCCGGTCGCGACAAGGTCGACTACGATCGCTGGGGTATCGCGCCGTCCCTGGCGTTTGGCCTGGGTACCGACACCCGCGTCAACCTCGACTACTACCATCTGGAAAGCAACGACACCCCGGACTCGGGCATTCCTTACACCATCCCGGCCGGTGGTTCGGCGGCACGCACCAAGTCCAACCCGGACAAGCCGTACGCCGGTGGTGATCACAGCAACTTCTACGGTCTGGATCGCGACTTCCGCAAGGGCCGCACCGACACCGCGACCTTCGCCATCGAGCATGACCTGAGCGACTCGCTGACCATCAAGAACACCCTGCGCCACGGCACCAGCATGCAGGATTACATCCTGACTCAGCCGGACGACAGCAAGGGCAACGTCAACAATGGCAGCGTCTGGCGCCGTGCCAACACGCGGGTCAGCAACACCGAGACCACCACCAACCAGACTGATCTGTTCGGCAATTTCTACGTCGCCGGTTTCAAGAACAGCTTCTCCACCGGTGTCGAATACACCCGCGAGGAAGGCCAGAAGTCCTCGTACAACGTCAACACTGACACCACGCCGCGCACCAGCGCCGCGACCACCAATTGCACCCCGTCGATGATTGGCGCATCGAGCGGCTACAACTGCACCTCGCTGTCGAACCCGAACCCGAACGATCCGTGGAACGGCGCGATCTCGCGCAACTACGCCGGCACCGACACCAAGGCCAACACTTACGCGCTGTATGCGTTCGACACCCTGGAGTTGTCCGAGCAGTGGCTGGTGAACATGGGCCTGCGTTACGACCACTTCGACACCGACTACAAGACCTACAACAACGCCGGCACCACCACCTCCAAGGGTGATGACACCAGCGAATTCGTCACCGGTCAGTTCGGCGTGGTCTACAAACCGGCACCGAACGGCAGCATCTACGCCTCCTACGCGACCTCCGCGACGCCACCGGGCAACACCCTCGGTGAAGGCCAGGAAGGCAACCCGCTGGGCGGCACCCCGGATCGCAACGGCAACCTGCTCAAGAGCGACATGGAGCCGGAAACCACCAAGAACTACGAAATCGGCACCAAGTGGGATCTGTTGAACGATCGCCTGTCGCTGACCGCTGACATCTTCCGCACCGAGAAAGAAAACGCTCGCGTACAAGTCGACACCACCTCCTACGAGAACGCCGGCAAGACCCGCGTGCAAGGTATCGAGCTGTCGGCTAGCGGCAAGATCACTGACAAGTGGCAAGTGTTCGCCGGCTACGCCTACATGGACAGCGAACAGGTGGACGGCGGTGACCTGCCAGCCAACAAAATCAACAACGGTAACGAGTTGCCCAACACGCCGAAAAACAGCGCCAGCCTGTGGACCACTTATCAGGTCACGCCGAAGCTGACCCTCGGTGGCGGCGCGTTCTACGTCGACGACGTCTACGGCAGCGTGGCCAACACCACGATGGTCGATTCCTATGTACGTTACGACGCGATGGCCGCCTACAAGCTAAGCAAAAACGTCGACCTGCAACTCAACGTGCAGAACCTGACCAACGAAACCTACTACGACAAAGCCTTCTCGACCCACTTCGCCAACCAGGCGGCGGGCCGTACGGCGCTGTTGAGCACCAACTTCCACTTCTGATGGATGCTTTAAATGTGGGAGCGGGCTTGCTCGCGAAGGCGATGTGTCAGTGAAATAGATATCGACTGACACGACGCATTCGGGAGCAAGCCCCCTCCCACAGTTAATGCAATCAGCAGATCCGGCCCCGTTCATTAGATTGAACGGGGCCTTTGTGCGTAATCAAAGAAGCTCTCGACAACCCACGGCATAATGCGCGCCGTGATGACAATTTTCGAACGGACAAGGCGAGCGACGTGTTGAAGAAAACCCTGTTCCAGTTGCACTGGTTTTTCGGCATCACTGCCGGGCTGGTGCTGGCCCTGATGGGCATTACCGGTGCCGCCTATTCGTTCCAGGACGAAATCCTGCGGGCGCTGAACCCGTCGGTGTTGCAGGTGGAAAAACAGGTCGCTGGCGTCCTGCCTCCAGTCGAACTGGTGGAACACATCGAAGCGAACTCCGGCAAGAAAGTCGGGATGCTCTGGGTCGAAACCGACAGCGGCAACGCCGCGCGCGTCTACTTCACCCCGCCCAAAGGCGAACGCCGTGGCGAGATGCGCTACTTCGACCCATACACCGGCGAGTTCATGGGCGACGCCGTGGGTCAGGACTTCTTCGGCCTGATGCTGCAACTGCACCGCTTTCTCGCCATGGGCGACACCGGGCGCAACATCACCGGCGCCTGCACCCTGATCCTGCTGTTCTTCTGCCTCTCCGGGCTGTATCTGCGCTGGCCACGCCAGTGGAACAGCTGGCGCGTGTGGCTGACCCTCGACTGGAAGAAAAAGGGCCGCAGCTTCAACTGGGATCTGCACTCGGTGGCTGGCACCTGGTGCCTGCTGGTGTATTTGCTGCTGGCGTTGACCGGGTTGTCCTGGTCGTACGAGTGGTACAACAAAGGCCTGACCAGACTGCTTTCCGATGCGCCGCAAAACGAGCGCGTGCGCGGCGGTCGCGGCCCGGCGCCAGAAGGTCCGGCACCGACCGCCGACTATGCGGCGATGTGGAGCAGCATCTACAGCGCTGCCGGCCCGGGCCTGTCGGCCTACAACATCCGCATGCCGCCAGTGGCCGGGCAACCGGCGACCGTGTTCTACCTGCTCGACAGCTCACCGCATGATCGCGCGCTGAACCAGATCACCCTCGACCCGGCCACCGGCGTGGTCAAACGTGTCGACCGCTACGCTGACAAGAGCTTCAAGGCGCAGCTGTTGACCAGCATTTACGCGCTGCACGTCGGCAGCTATTTCGGTCTGGCCGGGCGGATCATCATCACCCTCGCCGCCGTGTGCATGCCGCTGTTTTTCATCACCGGGTGGCTGCTGTATCTGGATCGCCGACGCAAGAAAAAACAGATTCAGGACGCACGCAAAGATCTCCAGCCATCGAGCGGTGATGCACCGGCATGGCTGGTGGGTTTCGCCAGCCAGAGCGGTTTTGCCGAGCAACTGGCGTGGCAGACCGCCGGGCAATTGCAAGCCGCCGGGTTGCCGGTGAAGGTGCAGCCGCTGGCGAACGTCAGCGCGCAGGATCTGCGTGAATCGAATAACGCTCTGTTCGTGGTCAGCACCTTCGGCGACGGCGAAGCACCGGACAGCGCGCGTGGTTTCGAGCGCAAAGTGCTGAGCAACGCTGCAAGCTTCGACGGCCTGAACTATGCGGTGCTGGGCCTCGGCGACCGCCAGTACCAGAATTTCTGCGGTTTCGCCCGACGCCTGCATCAGTGGCTGGGCGAGCACGGCGGCAAGACCCTGTTCGCCCCGGTCGAAGTCGACAGCGGCGACCCATACGCCCTGCGTCATTGGCAAACCCAGCTCGGACAGCTGACCGGGCAAGCGCCGGTCGACACCTGGCAAGCGCCGAGCTACGACAACTGGACGCTGGTCAGCCGCGAACTGATGAACCCCGACAGCAGCGGCGCGCCGGTGTACCTGCTGGGCCTGAGGGCGCCGAGCACCAGCAGCTGGCTGGCCGGTGATCTGGTGGAAGTGCTGCCGCGCAACTGCCCGTGGGCCATCGAACACTTCCTCGACGGCCTGGGCATTCGTGGCGAAACCACGGTGAAGATCAACGGCCTCGAAGAGCCACTGGAAGTCGCCCTCGCCAGCCGCCAGTTACCCGAGCATCGCGCGCATCTGGTCGGCCTGCATGCACAAGCACTGGTGGATGCGATGGTGCCGCTGGCCATGCGCGAATACTCGATCGCCTCGATTGCCGCCGACGGCGTGCTGGAACTGATCGTGCGTCAGGAACAACACAGCGACGGCAGCCTCGGCATCGGCTCCGGCTGGCTGACCGAACATGCGCCCGTGGGCGGCAGCATCAGCCTGCGCGTGCGGCGCAACAGTGGCTTCCACTTGCCAAACGAACCGGTGCCGATGATTCTGCTGGGCAACGGCACGGGGCTGGCCGGGCTGCGCAGTCTGCTCAAAGCGCGCATCGCCGACGGTCAGCAGCGTCACTGGCTGCTGTTCGGCGAGCGCAATCGTCAGCACGATTTCCTCTGCCGGGCGGAGCTGGAAGAGTGGTTGATCAATGGTGATCTGGCGCGGCTGGACCTGGCGTTTTCGCGGGATCAGGCGCAAAAGATTTACGTGCAGGATCGCCTGCGCGAATCCGCTGACGAACTGAAGAAATGGCTGGCTGACGGTGCGGTGATCTACATCTGCGGCAGCCTGCAGGGCATGGCCGCCGGCGTCGATCAGGCACTCAACGACATCCTCGGTACCTCCGAAGTCGAACGTCTGATCGAACAGGGCCGCTATCGCCGCGACGTGTACTGACTCAGCCAAAGAGCCCCTCACCCTAACCCTCTCCCGGAGGGAGAGGGGACTGATTGGGGGATGCCGGATAAATACGCCGACCTGAAGGTGATTCACCGATTCCATAATCGACTCGGTCTTTCAGGTCGATGTACAACTCGATACAACTCCGTAGGCTCCCTCTCCCCGAAAAAGAGGGGCGCTGATTGGGGATGCCGAATTACGCCGCTATGAAGGTGATTCACCGAATCCGTAATCGACTCGGTCTTTCAGGTCGATGTACAACTCGATACAACTCCGTAGGCTCCCTCTCCCTCCGGGAGAGGGCTGGGGTGAGGGTCCTCGTCTACAGTGAGATTTCCAGCCACTTCACAAGGATCGTGAAGCATGCAAAATCGCCTCACTCTCGCTCAGTTCGCCCGCCAGTTACGCAGCAGCCAAACCGATTGCGAACAATTACTCTGGCAAAAACTTCGTTCACGCCAAGTCGCCAATCTGAAATTCCGCAGGCAGTTTCCATGTCCGCCCTATGTCCTGGATTTTTACTGCGTAGAGCTGAAACTGGCGATTGAGCTGGATGGGGGTCAACACTATGAAATAGCGGGCTTGATCCACGATCAACGTCGGACGCTTTTCCTGGAACGTCAGAGCATTGAAGTTGTGCGATTCAGTAATCTCGAAGTAATGCAGCAGATGGATGATGTACTGGAGCAAATCACAAGAATTGCCGCGAATCGAAAAACACCCTCACCCTCCAAGCGGTCCGACATTTCGGGAGGGCCGGGGTGAGGGTTGTTTTTGATCTTCAAACTGGCTGCAATTTCTGCTCGAAAACCGCTACCCCATTCAAATCCCGCAACACCACACTCATCTCCCCGCTCTGCCCTTCGATGTTCACCTCACCAAAGAACTGAAACCCGGCAAACGGCGAAGCGTTCTGCGTGGGCGGGGCCTTCTGGAACACCACTTCCGGGCCGAAGGTCTTGTCCAGCGGATTAGGACCGAAACTCCCGGCATTCAGCGGCCCGGCGACAAATTCCCAGAACGGTTCGAAATCCTGAAACGCCGCGCGATCCGGGTGGTAGTGATGCGCCGCGCAGTAATGCACGTCCGCGGTCAGAAACACAAAATTGCGTACCTGTTGCGCCCGCAGAAAACCGAGCAACTCGGCGACTTCCAGCTCGCGTCCCTGCGCCGGGCCCGGATCACCGTTGGCCACGGCCTCCCAGCGCGCCACACCCGGGCTGACTTCACCGTCGGGCACGCCGAGGCCGATCGGCATGTCGGCGGCGATCACCTTCCACTGCGCCTTGGAGTGCTTCAAGCCACGCTTGAGCCAGTCCAGTTGCTCGCGCCCCAAAAACGGTTTGGCCGCGCCGAGGTTGTCGTCGTTGGCCCCGCGATAACTGCGCATGTCGAGCACGAACACATCGAGCATCGGCCCGTAGCTGAGCTTGCGATAAATCCGTCCGCCGCCGTCTGCCGCCTGCAAACGCATCGGCGAATATTCCAGCCAGGCCTTGCGCGCACGGCCGACCAGGGTGTGGATATCTTTTTCCTGATAACGCTCGTCGAGCTGCTTGCCCGGCGACCAGTTGTTGACCACTTCATGGTCGTCCCACTGCCAGATCTGCGGGACTTCGGCGTTGAAACGGCGGATGTTTTCGTCCATCAGGTTGTAGCGATAATTGCCGCGATAATCGTCAAGGGTCTGCGCGACTTTGCTCTTGGCCTCGGTGGTGAGGTTGCGCCAGATACGTCCACCTTCGGTGGTCAGTTGTGCCGGCACCGGGCCGTCGGCGTAGATGGTGTCGCCGCTGTGGATAAAGAAGTCCGGCAGGCGCAGGCGCATGGATTCGTAGATGCGCATGCCGCCGATGTCCGGGTTGATGCCGAAGCCCTGGCCGACGGTGTCGCCACTCCAGACGAAACGGATATTGCGCCGCGCCTTCGGAGCGCTGCGCAAATGGCCGAGCCACGGCTCGCTGGCGACGCCGGATTGTGCGTCCTTGAAATACACCCGGTAGAAAATCGCCTGATCAGGGGGCAGCCCGGTGAGTTCGACGCGGGCGGTGAAGTCGGTGCGCGCATCGGCCAGTGGCGAGACTACACGGCGCGGGTGGCGAAACTGGCTACGGGTGTCCCACTCGACCACCATCCGTGCCGGGCGATCGCTGCGGCTCCAGATCATCGCGCGGTCGCCTTGCAGGTCGCCGGACTGCACGCCGTCGGTAAGTTGCGGCCGATCCTTGACCGACGCGATCACCGCCGGCGCCAGCCCCGGCATCAGCAGCCCGGCACCGACCACCTGCATGACCCGCCGACGCCCCGGATTGAAATCGCTCATGCGTGTTCTCCCTGAAAAAAGGAAAACTTAAGCACGCTCACATGACCCGGAAATGACACCAGACACACCACACAACCCATGTGGGAGCGAGCTTGCTCGCGAATGCGTCCTATCAGTCGAAATCTTATTCGCTGACACACCGCTTTCGCGAGCAAGCTCGCTCCCACAGGGTTCTGTGGAGCCAGTTAAGCCTTCGCCGGTTCCAGCGCCAACTCAACGGCTTCCGGACGCTTGACCGTCGCATAGACAACGGCCGTCAACAGACTTCCCGCGACAATCGCCAGCAGATATAGCAACGCATGATTGATCGCATTCGGGATCGCCAGCACAAACAAGCCACCGTGCGGTGCCATCAGTTTGCAGCCGAAGTACATCGACAACGCGCCAGTCAACGCACCACCGGCGATGCTCGCCGGAATCACCCGAAGCGGGTCTTTCGCGGCAAACGGAATCGCCCCTTCGGAGATGAAACACAGCCCCAGCACCAGCGCCGCTTTACCGGCCTCGCGCTCGGTCTGGGCGAACTTGCGGCGGGCTATGAACGTGGCAATGCCCAGCCCGATTGGCGGCACCATGCCGGCGGCCATGGTCGCGGCCATCGGTGCATAACTCTGCGAAGCCAGCAGCCCCACCGAGAAGGCATACGCGGCTTTGTTGATCGGCCCGCCGAGGTCGACACACATCATGCCGCCGAGCAACACGCCGAGCAGAATCGCGTTGGTGGTGCCCATGCTGTCGAGAAAATGCGTCAGCGCCGCGAGCATCCCGGCGACCGGTTTACCGACCACGTAGATCATCACCAGCCCGGTGAACAGGCTGGCGAACAACGGAATGATCAGAATCGGTTTCAGCGCTTCGAGGCTCTGCGGCAACGCCACATAACGACTGATCAACTTGGCCGCATAACCGGCGATGAAACCGGCGACGATCCCGCCGATGAACCCGGCGCCCAGCGTACTGGCGAGCAAGCCACCAATCATCCCCGGCGCCAGGCCCGGACGGTCGGCTATCGAGTAAGCGATGTAACCGGCGAGCAGCGGCACCATCAGCTTGAACGCGGTTTCGCCGCCGATCTGCATCAGCGCTGCCGCCAGCGTGCCCTCTTCCTTGAACGCGGTGATGCCGAAGACGAACGACAAGGCGATCATCAGACCACCGGCCACCACCATCGGCAGCATGAACGAAACACCGGTCAGCAGGTGTTTGTAAACGCCGGTTTTCTCTTGCTTGGCCGGCGCCTTGCCGTCGCTCGCAGCGCTCTCCACCTGAGCTTCGGCGAGGGCTTTTTTCAGCGTCGCTTCGGATTGCTTGAGGGCAATGCCGGTGCCGCAACGGTAGATTTTCTTGCCGGCAAAACGCTCGGTGGCGACTTCGATGTCGGCCGCCAGCAACACCACGTCAGCCTCGGCAATCGCCGTTGCGCTGAGCGGGGTTTTCGCGCCGACCGAGCCTTGGGTTTCGACGTGCAGTTCATAGCCCAGACGCTTGGCCGTCTGCTGCAACGCCTCGGCCGCCATGAAGGTGTGGGCAACACCCGTCGGGCACGCAGTGATGGCGACGATGCGTGGCGCACGTGGCGCAGCGGCAACCGGGACGGCTTCGCTGGCGAGGTAAACTTCGGCCTCTTGCGCACCACGGCGCAGCACCGCTTCGACATCCTGCAGCGCTTGCGCCGGGGCGATGCGGAACACGCGCTTGCCGACGAAACGGCGCATGTCGACATCACCGGTGGCGACCAGCAACACCCACTCCGCCGCTTCAATGGTGGCAGCCGACAATTCGCGCTCCGGGTGCGCCGCATCGACCACTTCAACGCTGGTGCTCCAGCCCTGACGCTGGGCCGCCGCGTCCAGCAGACGGGCGCACAGCACACTGGTGACCATGCCGTTCGGGCAGGCCGTGACAATGGCTAATTTCATGACAAACCCTCTTATTGTTCTGTCAGGGGACGCACGCGTACGCCCTGTTCGAGCTGCGCCAGTTGCGCCGCATCGTTGATGCCGAAACCGATCTGCGTCACCGCCATCGCGGCAATCGCCGTGGCCGTGCGCAGGGTCTGCTCGGGCGTATCGGCACTGAGCAGACCGTGGAGCATGCCGGCCAGCAACGAGTCACCGGCACCCACTGTGCTGGCGACCGTAACCTTGGGCGGCGAGGCATGCAGCGCCGAGCCGACGCTGAACCAGTTCACACCGTCGGCACCGTGGGAGATCACTACGTGCTCGATACCCTTGGCGTGCAGGCACGCCGCAGCCTGAGCTTCGGCGGCGTGCGAAACCACATCGCAATCGAGCGCATCGGCGAGTTCTTCAGTATTCGGCTTGATCAGCCACGGACGCCCTTCAATGGCCGCGCGCAAAGCTTCGCCACTGCTGTCGAGGGCGACTTTCAGGCCGAGACCGTTCAGGCGTTCGATCAACTCGCGCAACCATTGCGCGCTGACGCCACGCGGCAGACTGCCGGCGACCACCACCGCGTCATGCCCCGGAGCGATCTGCAGCAGACGCTCAAGCAACGCCTGCTGCGCCGTCGCGTCGACCACCGGCCCCGGGCCGTTGATGTCGGTGATGCGCCCGTCGTGCTCGGCGACCTTGATGTTGCTGCGCGTCTCCCCCGGCACGCGAATGAACGCATCGACAAAGCCGCGCTTGGCGAACAGGGTTTCGAAGGCTTGCAGATTGTCTTCGCCGAGAAAGCCGCTGACCGTCAGTTGATGCCCGAGGTCTGCGAGTACCTGGGCGACGTTCACGCCTTTGCCGGCGGCGTGGGTGTGCATCTCGTCGCTGCGGTTGACCTGACCGGCCTCCAGGCGTGGCAGCTCGACCGTGAGGTCCAGCGCCGGGTTGAGGGTCAGGGTGAGAATCTTGGCCATTACAGGGCCTCCACTAATGCACGCACTTCGTTCGCGCTGCCCACGGTGAGGGCTTGTTGAGCAAGGGTTTGCGCCTGGTTCAGGCTGAGTTCGCGGATGCGCGCCTTGACCTCGGCGATGCTGCGCCCGGACACGCTCAGCTCATCGACACCGAGGCCGACCAGCACCGGCACCGCCAGCGGATCTGCCGCCAGCTCGCCGCACACGCCGACCCATTTGCCATGGGTATGCGCGGCGCGCACGGTGATGTCGATCAGTTGCAGCACCGCCGGGTGCAGGCCGTCAGCCTGGGCCGAAAGCGTCGGATGACCACGGTCGATGGCCAGGGTGTATTGCGTCAGGTCGTTGGTACCGACGCTGAAGAAGTCGACTTCCTTGGCCAATACCGGCGCCAGCAATGCAGCGGACGGTACTTCGATCATGATCCCCAGTTGCAAGTCCGCGACCGGGATTTCCAGGCGCAGACGCTCGGTCATGTCGCGGGCCTGACGCCACTCTTCAACGCTGCCGACCATCGGGAACATGATCCGCAGCGGACGGTTGTCCGCCGAACGCAGCAAGGCGCGCAGCTGCGCTTCCATGACCTGCGGACGCTGCAAGGTCAGGCGAATGCCGCGCACGCCGAGGAACGGGTTTTCCTCCTTGGCGATCGGCCAATATGGCAGCGGTTTGTCACCGCCGACATCAAGGGTGCGCACCACCAGCGGCCGCCCGGCGAGGCCGTCGAGAACGCGACGGTATTCGGCCTCTTGAGTGGCTTCGTCTGGCGCTTGCGGGTGAGCCATGAAAATCAGTTCGGTGCGTAGCAGGCCGATGCCCTCGGCACCCTGCTCCACTGCGGCGGTGACACCGGCGCTTTCACCGATGTTGGCGAACACTTCCACGGCGTGACCGTCAGTGGTGTGCGCCGGTTGATGGCGTTGTTCGGCGGCAGCCTTGAGACGCTGCTCGCGGGTGTCGCGTTCTTCGGCGGCGCGTTGCAGGGTCGCGGCATCGGCGTCGACGTGCAGGCGACCGCGCTGGCCGTCGAGCAGCAACGGCGTGCCCGGTTCCAGCAGCAACACCGCAGCGCCAGCTCCGACCAGCGCAGGAATCCCGAGAGCACGGGCGACGATTGCACTGTGCGCGGTGGCGCCGCCGCGCGCGGTGAGAATCCCCGCTACCCGCGCCGGATCGAGCCGCGCCACGTCGGATGGGCCGACTTCGTCCATCACCAGAATGTATGGCTGCTCCGGCTCGTTCGGCGTCTGCACACCACAGAGTTGCGCCAGCACCCGGCGCCCGATGTCACGCAGGTCCGCCGCCCGCTCGGCGAGCAACGCGTCCTGCAGCGATTCCTGTTGTTTGGCCGCTGCTTCAATCACCGCCATCCACGCCGCTTCGGCGCTTTCGCCTTGCTTGAGACGGGTGTCGACTTCGTCGGTCAGTTCCGGGTCGTCGAGCATTTCCTGGTGGGTGATGAAAATCTCGCGAATCGCCTTGGCCTTGCTGCGTTCGATCAGACCCTGAATGTCACGGCGCACATCGCTCAACGCTTGCTTGAGGCGCTCGCGCTCGATGGCGGCGGACTCGCCGCGCAACGGGTAATCGATAGCCTGTTGCACCTGAATGTGCGCCGGGCCGATGGCGATGCCCGGTGCAGCAGGGATCGCCTGCAACTGCGCGCCGGACGCCGGGGCGATCAGCACTTCGGCGATATCGGCGATGACTTCGCGTTGCTGACTCACGGCCGGCAGCGGTTCGACTTCTTCGCCGAGGCCTTCTTCGATAGCGGCCAGCAATGCAGGCAAGGCGTCAGCAGCGATGCTCGGTTCAGCGATCAACTCCAGCACCTGACCACGACGGGCGCCGAGACTCAGCAGCTTGCTCAAGCTTTTTACCGACACGGCGCTGTCCGCGCTGTCGACGATGCGCACGCGGATTTCACCGTCGAAACTCTTCGCCAGTTGCGCAAGGATCTTCGCAGGGCGTGCATGCAGACCGTGGGCGTTAGCCAGGGCAATACGCGCGCTCGGCCAATCGGCGGGCAGTTCGCCGCCGAGCACTTCGAGGACTTTGCGGCTGCTGGTGGCGCGGCCCAATTCATGGCCGCGCCCTTCGATGAGCAGCGCACACAGACGTTCGAGCAGCGCCTGATGCGCCTCACCCAGACTGGCCAGACAGAACAGACCGCTGAGCGGCTGCCCGAGGTAGCGCATCGGTTTGTCCGGGGTGACGAACGCCAGGCCCGGCCGTTTCACGGTTTGCTCGCTGTGCAGCCACCACAGGCCATCACCCAGCGGCAGCGCTTCGACTTGCTGCAACACGCCGGCAAAACCATTGCTCACACAATCGGCCTGACGCAACAGACGCGCGCCACGCCAGACCAATTCTTCGAAATCGTCAGCCGACACGCCGAGGCCGATCATCTGCGCATCCAGCGCCAACTCCTGCGGCGCGCCTTGCAGCAGTTTCAGCAGCGCTTCCGGCGAGCTGGCGCGACGCAGGGCCTGACCCAGATCGGTCTCGCCGAGGGCGCGGGTCAGCAGTTGCAGCAGGCGCAGGTGTTCGTCGGATTTGGCGGCGATGCCGATCGCCAGATAAACGATCTGGCCGTCGCCCCAGTCCACACCCTCGGGAAACTGCATCAGCCGCACGCCGGTGGCGAACACCTGATCGCGGGTCTCGGGCGTACCGTGAGGGATGGCGATACCCTGGCCGAGAAAGGTCGAGCCCTGGGCTTCCCGGGCCTGCAATCCAGCGAGGTAGCCATCGGCGACCAGGCCATCGGCCACCAGATGATGGGCAAGCAATTGCAGGGCGGCGGGTTTATCCACAGCCGATTGGCCCATGGATATCTGCTCTATAGTGAGCTCGAGCATGCGATCTCCTTTTTGGCACATGGATGCGCCAGGATATTGTTTTGAATGGTCACAGCTTAGGCGCTGGTCAGCCTGCTTTTCAGCGGCAGTTTTGGCGGTTTCACGGCAGAACCGGCCAAAGGCGTCTAAAACGTAGAAAATACGCTTGCTGAAACGTTTAATCTAGATTGATCGGCACGTTACTCGATAATGTCTCATCCTTGAAGTCCAACTTGTCGGATGCGCTGCGACAATAGTCGTCTGCCCGAATCGGGTAGGATTGGCGAAAATGTGGCGGCAAGCTCGAAAAAACAAGGAAATCCCGGGTTGAAACTCAGTGATATCGCGCGGTTGGCCGGAGTGTCCGTGACCACCGCCAGCTACGTCATCAACGGCAAGGCCGAACAGCAACGCATCAGCAACGCCACGGTCGAGCGGGTGCGTGCGGTCGTCGAACAGCACGGCTTCACCCCCAACCCGCAAGCGGCCGGGTTGCGCAGTCGGCACACCCGCACGTTGGGTTTTATTCTGCCGGACCTGGAAAACCCCAGTTACGCGCGGATCGCCAAACTGCTGGAGCAAGGCGCGCGGGCGCGGGGTTATCAGTTACTGATTGCGAGCTCCGACGATGCGCCGGATAGCGAGCGCCAGTTGCTGCAACTGTTCAAGGCGCGCCGCTGCGATGCGCTGATCGTCGCCAGTTGCCTGCCGGCCGGTGACGACAGCTACCGCCAGTTGCAGGCCAAGGGCCTGCCGATCATCGCCATCGACCGGGTCATGGAACCGGAGCACTTCTGCTCGGTGATCAGTGATGACCGCGAAGCCAGCCTGCACCTGACCCAGAGCCTGCTCGATCCGCAGCCGAAACAGATCGTGCTGCTCGGCGCGCGTCCGGAGCTGAGCATCAGTCAGGAACGTGCGGCCGGCTTCAAGCAGGCACTGGCCGACTTCAAAGGCGAAGTGCTGATCGAGCACGCCGAGTCCTTCAGCCGTGAATGCGGCAAGCAACTGATGGAAGAACTCCTGCAACGCCTGGGGCATTTGCCGGATGCGCTGGTGACCACGTCCTACGTGCTGTTGCAGGGCGTGTTCGATGCGCTGCATGATTTCCCGCTCAAATCCCGGCCGCTGCGCCTGGGCACCTTCGGTGACACGCAGTTGCTGGACTTCCTGCCGCTGCCGGTCAACGCCATGGCCCAGCAGCACCAGTTGATCGCCGACAAGGCGCTGGAACTGGCGCTGGCCGCCGTCGAGCAATCGCAATACAAGCCTGGCGTGCAGGCCATCGCCCGTACCTTCAAGCAGCGTATTCATCGGGACTGAACCGTGGAGCTGATCGACAGCCACACCCACCTCGACTTCCCCGACTTCGACGCCGATCGCTCAGCCTTGCTCGCCGAAAGCCGCGCCCTCGGGGTGCGGCGGATGGTGGTGCTGGGGGTTTATCAGGGCAATTGGCAACGGGTGTGGGAGCTGGTGCAGAGCGATGCCGACCTGTACGCGGCATTCGGCCTGCATCCGGTGTACCTCGATCAGCATCAACCCGAAGATCTACGCGCACTCGGCGACTGGCTGACGCGGCTACGCGGCCATCGGCAACTGTGTGCGGTGGGCGAGATCGGCCTGGATTACTTCATCGAAACCCTCGACCGCGAACGCCAGCAGGCGCTGTTCGACGCGCAGCTGCAACTGGCGGCAGATTTCGAACTGCCGGCGCTGATCCACGTGCGCCGCAGCCACGCCGCGGTGATCGCCACGCTCAAGCGCTTTAAGCTCAAGCGCGCGGGCATCATCCACGCGTTCGCCGGCAGCCGCGAAGAAGCACGCGAATACATCAAGCTCGGTTTCAAACTGGGTCTGGGCGGCGCGCCAACCTGGCCGCAGGCGTTGCGCATGCATCGGGTGCTGGCGGATCTGCCGCTGGATTCGATCGTGCTGGAGACCGACTCCCCGGACATGGCCCCGGCGATGTTTCCCGGAGTACGCAATACCCCTGCGCACTTGCCGGCGATCTGTGCAGCACTGGCCGAGTTGATGAATGTCAGTGCAGAACGACTGGCCGCCGCCAGCACCGCCAACAGCTGCGAAGTGTTCGGCTGGTAATCAGTCGCCGTGGGCCTTGGCCGCCTCGAGGATCAGGGTCATGTGCTGGCGATGATGAACAAAACGCAGCAGCGCGAAGTACACGAAAAGCACGATCAGTGATGCATTCAACTGTTCCGTCACGTTGAGCAGCCCGATCCATTCCATGACCAACGCCACCAGCAGCGCGGTGCACACCGTGACTGACGCGCTGAAGCGCAGCAATCCGAGAGAGTCGAGAGATTTGAAGCGTTTGATCTGCACCGGACAGCGCAACTCCAGGGTTTTCTGGCAGTGATTGCAGGTAAACGGTTCATTGATTGCGATGGCATTGAGTTGCCAGGGTTTGAGCACCTGCGTGGTCTGGCAATGAGCACAACGGCCCTGAACTCCCAGGGTTACAACGGACATTCGCGGCCTCCTCAGCGCAACTAACTGATCAGGGATACTGGCTCAATAATGACGAAAAGCCAGCCGCCGGAAGAAAACAGGAATTGGCTTACAAGCGTAAGCATCAATGCATTACAAAATGTTCTGACATCTGCCCTGCTCCAGCCCTGTGGTGAGGGGATTCATCCCCGATGGACTGCGCAGCGGTCCCTGATCACTTACAGGCTTGGGAGGACGCTATGCGTCCCATCGGGGATGAATCCCCTCGCTACAGGATCTTCCGCTGCGTCAGGACTTAGACGCGGAACGCGCTGATCAGTTGTTTCAGCTCCACTACCTGCGCTGACAGTGCCCGGCTGGCGTCCTCCGTCTGGTGCGCCCCTTGGGCCGTGCGCTCGCCGGCGCGATTGATCTCGACGATGTTCTGGTCGATGTCATGGGCCACGGCGGTTTGCTGCTCCACGGCGGCGGCGATCTGCTGGTTCTGATCGACGATCATGCCTACCGCGCCGAGGATGTTTTCCAGCGCCTGCTGGACCTTTTCCGACTGCCCGACCGTGCCGTTGGCCATCTGATGGCTAACGCCCATGGCCTTCACCGCAGCGCCCACGCCGCCATGCAGCTTGCTGATCATCTGCTCGATTTCTTCGGTCGATTGCTGGGTGCGCTTGGCCAACGTACGCACTTCGTCCGCCACCACCGCAAATCCCCGGCCCTGCTCTCCGGCCCGGGCGGCTTCGATGGCGGCGTTGAGCGCCAGCAAGTTGGTCTGCTCGGCAATGCTCTTGATCACTTCCAGCACGCGGCTGATCGACTGGCTGTCGCTGGCCAACTGGTTGATCACCAGCACCGATTGATCGATCTCACTGGCCAGCGCAGCAATGCTGCCCTGCTGCGACTCCACCAGTGTGCGACCGCTAACGGTTTCATCGTTGACGCTGTGCGCGCTGCTCACCGCTGCCGCTGCGCTGCGTGCAACTTCCAGCGAGGTCGCCGACATCTGATTCATCGCGGTCGCCACTTGCTCGATCTGCGTGCGCTGCCCGGCCACCGCCTGATTGCTTTGCGCGGAAACAGTTTCCACCTGCCCGGCCTGGCGTTCAACCTCAGCCACGGTCTGCCCGACTCGCTCGATCAGGTCATGGATTTTCCTCACGGTGCCGTTGAACACCTCACCCAGCTCGCCGAGTTCATCGCGACTGTTGGCCTTGAAATTGACCGTCATGTCACCGGCCGCGACCTTGTCCATCATCGCGCCCAGGCTCTTGAGCGTGGTGCGGGTCGAGGCGTAGAACCCGCCGTAGAGATAGAAAATCAGCACGAACACCACCGCCAGCGCCACCGCCTGCAACACCATGTGCGTGCGGTTTTGCGCCAGGCGCTGCTGCAGTTGGGTATCGAGAAATTTCAGGGTCGCGTCATTGAGCTGGTAGGTCTGAGCCATCAGCCCGGAGACCTGATCGTAGAACGCCTGCCACGGGGTATCGAGGGTCTCGGCCACCACGACTTTCGCCTCAAAAAGTTCGCTGGCCTGCTTGAGCGAAGCCTTGCTGCTGTCGGCCGGCGCGCTGAGGCTGACGCGCGCGGCCTGGCTGGAGTCGAGGGCGTCCTGCAGTTTCAACGCGTATTCAGCCTGGAGCTTTTCGATTTGCGCCAGCAACTCGTCGAAACGGCTGCTCGACGAACTGTTGAGAAAGCCCTGCCCCAACGAATACGAACCGATGGCCCGACCTTCGCCGAGAGTCTGGGTCACGGCCGGAGTGATATTGGTGAGCAGCTCGCTGAGCTGGCGGATGTCGCTCTGGCTGTCGCGGCTCAGACCGGCCTGACTGGTGACGATCTGGCTGAAGATCTGCGCATTGCCGAGCAGTTTGCCGATCATCGCGCTTTTGCTTTGCAGGGAGCTTTCCGCCTGTTGAGCCTTGAACGCGCTGATCATTTCATCGCGTTTGCCGTCGAACAGTTTGATCTGCTCGGGATCGTCGGTCATCGCCTGCAAACCTTGCAGGCGCGCCAGCACGGATTGCTCCAGGCTGCTGATCTGCGCTTCGAGGTTGTCGGCTTTGCCGGACTGGCCGAGGGTGACGTTGATCTGCACCAGATTGTTCAGCGTTTCCAGATCCCGGCGCAGGCTCAGGCTGCTGCCCAGCAGGTCGAGGCTCTGCAATTCGACCCGGGTGCCCTGGAATTCGCGATAGGAATCGCGCACCAGATAAAAATTGGTAACCAGCATTGGCACCAGGAACAGCACGCTGATCAAGCTGAACTTCATGCCGAAGCTCAGACGGTTCATCAGCGAGACGGCGGGATAGAGCAAGCTCTTCACTGGAAGTCTCCCTTGGCTTTTCTTGTTTTTATTGGCAGGCGCGGGGCGACAGCAGATAGCCACTATCGGGCGCTGTCTCTGTATAGCTCAAATCGGGGAGAGGTTTTGTAACTTAAGGTTAACGACTACGCTGCGCCGGTCACTGACCTGTGGCGAGGGGATTTATCCCCGATGGGCTGCGCAGCAGCCCCATTAAGATATTGGGGCCGCTGCGCGCCCCATCGGGGATAAATCCCCTCACCACAATGAATTTCACGGGCGAGTATCAGTGGATCAAGACTGTCCACAAGGCAAACCCGGCATACCACAACACCGCCGCGCGCAGCAGCAGTTCCCACAGGCAATCGAGGGTGTTGATGCCTTCAGGCCCGACCACCGGCGGCGGGATCTCACCCGCTGCCAGCCCGACCTTGTTGATCAGCTGCGCGGCGCTGATGTTCCAGTTCAGCAGCTCATGCAACATCACCCGGCTGACCGCGACGAAATTGCCGACCAGAGCCAGACTGGCGGCGAGCAAGCGCACTGGCAACCAGTCAAAGGCGTGACGTAACTGTCCGGCACGTTCGG
This sequence comes from Pseudomonas sp. G3-19, assembly GCF_054855875.1. Classification (NCBI taxonomy): domain Bacteria; kingdom Pseudomonadati; phylum Pseudomonadota; class Gammaproteobacteria; order Pseudomonadales; family Pseudomonadaceae; genus Pseudomonas; species Pseudomonas sp. G3-19. The sequence goes on along the minus strand of NZ_JBMPIQ010000003.1, from coordinate 5,138,704 downwards.
CGAGCGCCGGGTTCTGGCTGTGTTCTTCCGCCAATGCGAGCAAGCGATAAGCCAGCGCCGCGACCGGACCGAGCACGAAGTACCAGAAGATCACCGCGAAGAAACTTTGATAGGCCTGCCACAACAGGTGCCCTTGGACCCGATCCAGCAATTGCTCACCACTGTCGGCACAGATATCCAGATCACGCTTGGCCACATGCGCGGCGGCTTGGAGGTCTTCGCGACGCCATGCGTCACGAAACGGCCCGAGACCGCCGAGCAGATCACCGCGCCCCAGCGCATAAATCACCACCAGCAAATGCACCGGCAAGGCCAGCAAGCCGTACGCAACGGGTTCCAGTACCACCAGCAACAAGCCGAGCAGCGCCACCGGCAGCAACACCAGAATCGTCAGCACCAGCCATGGTCGCTGGGCCAGGCGCGCGCTGGTTTCGAGTTTGTGCAGTTCGCGGATCCATCCGCCATCGCGTTGAACCCGATGGCGCAGGGCCGAGAATTTCTCGATCCAGACCGCCAGCAGTAACACCAGAAAACTCATTGTCCTTCCTCTTGTGCCAGGGCTGCGCGGTAACGCGCCCAGTCGAATGCCGGGCCAGGATCGGTCTTGCGCCCGGGTGCGATGTCGCTGTGCCCGCAGATACGGGCGCCGGTGATAGCCGGAAATGCTGTTTGCAGCTGACGCGTCAACGTGATCAGCGCCTGATACTGCGCATCGGAAAAGGGCAGATCATCAGTGCCTTCGAGCTCGATGCCCACGGAAAAATCGTTACAGGTTTCCCGGCCTTCGAACATCGACACGCCAGCATGCCACGCCCGCTCAAGACAGGAGACAAACTGGGTGACGCTGCCGTCACGTTCGATCAGAAAATGCGCCGAGACGCGCAGGTCGGCAATCCCTGCAAAATAGGGATGCTCGGTGACATCCAGACGATTCTGGAAAAATTCCTGCACCTTGCCGGTGGCGAACTGCGCCGGCGGCAGGCTGATGTTGTGGATCACCAACAGGGAGATTTCGCCCGCAGGGCGTTCATTGAAGTTGGGCGATGGGCAGACCTGTACCCCGTGACACCACCCGCTAGCGGGATCCAACTGCATACCGATTCCTTCAACGCCGACTGTGTTGGCGCCCAGTATGCCGTGATCGGGCCCCGGCGCGCGATCACTTGCCGCGATTGAGTCGCCGCAGATTGCCGAGCACCGACTCCAGCGCCCGATCGAACAGCAAGGTGTCATCCAGCGCCCGCACCGCGCCACGGCGGAACTCGAGGGCCAGATCGACGCGGCTGCGCTCCAGCACCTTCATCCCGGTGCGGTCGACGAACACGTATTTGCCGGTGGCTTCGATGATCGCTGCCAGCTTGCAGCGCAGGTTGTGCTCGTCATCTTCCTGGAACGCCACCCAACTGCCCAGGCGCAGTTGCTCCAACTGACGCAGCCCCGGGTCGTCATGCGCCAGGCCGCTGGCATTCACGCCGATCGCGCCCTCGTCGGCGCTGCGCAGGGTGATGTGCTGCGACACCTCCACCAACGCCGGCGCATCGGCCGGCGGCTGCTCGGTGAGCGGTTCAAGCACACGCACATGCAGCGCTTCCAGCTCGCTGAAAAAATCGCTGGTGGCGAACGGATCAAACGCCGAACTGCTCAGGCCATCACGCAATGATTTGAGCAAGCCTGGCACCAGCGCCAGCAACTGCAGATCGGCGTCCACCTCGTCGTGACGCTGCACGCTCCAGATCAATTGCTCCATGGTCTGCACATCGGCCTGCCACTCAGCGCAGTGGTCGCCATGTTTGAGGCAGGTCAGTAGCAGCACTTTGCTCCACGCATCACGCACAAAGGTCACCACCGACGGCGGCAGGACTTTACCCAGCAACGCCTGGTTCAGCACATGCTCGACTCGCTGCCGAGCCAGTTCGGTTTTCGCCCGCCCTTCCTCGGCATCGCGCAAACGCTGTTCGAGCAATTCACTGCGCCGCCGTTCATCACTGGTGAAGGCCAGGAAATCGGCGAGCAACTCGGAGAAAATTGCCGGGTCGTCGACGAAATCACTCAACAGGCGCTGCACCACTTGTTCAATGCGCAGATACAGGCTGTCACGCGCCTCGCCATTGCAATCGCCCCAGCCCATGGCGGCATCGGCGATTTCGTTGAGCAGGCGCCGCGCCGGGTGGCTGCTGCGGCTGAAGAAGCTCTTGTCGAGTACTGCCACCTTGAGCATCGGAATCTGCAAACGCGCGATCAACGCCTTGAGCGAATCCGGCAGGTTACGGTCTTCGAGGATGCAATCGAAGACCATGGCGATCAGGTTGATCACGTCTTCATCCGCGCCGTCGACAATGCGTGATTTGCCGCTCCTCACGCTGACCCGCGTCAGCAGCTGCTCAAGCTGATTGCGCAGATCGAAATCGTCCTGCGCCGCCAGTGCCGGGACGTATTGCTGCAAGTGTGAAAGCAGGCGCAGTAGATCGCGGGTGCTGATCGGTTGCGCCGCCGCACTCGGCTCCAGGGTCGGCGCGACGCTGCCGCGCACGTGCAGCAGCAGTTCCTGCAACGCGGCGAAGACTTCCTGCACGCCTTCGTCGGCGGGCGCGGGTTCGTCACTCTCTTCGCTGCTGATGCTTGCTGCCGCACGCTCGATTGCGCGGCGTGCGGGGGCCGGTTTCAACTCAGGCAACACGCCGGTGGCGACCAGCAATTGATTGGCTTCGGCATACAACTGCTCGGTATCGGCCAGCACGTAGCGTTCGAACAGCTTGAGCAGGATCAGCTTGACCTTGATCTCCACGCCCAGGTTACGTCCGGCCTGCAGAAAGAACTCGCAGAGCATCGCCGGGCCGAGCGGGTTGTGATGGTTATCGAAATCCTTGCCCAGCAACACGTTGAGCCGCGCAGTCAGTTGATCAAGAGCAAAGCCATCACGCTTGAGCACCCGCCCGACCATTGTCTCGACCGCCACGCTGCGCTCCATGTCATCGGTACGCGGTGCCGAATCCTCGAATATCAGCGTGCCGGACAATGTGGGTTGCACGACTTCGTATTGAATCAGCGCGACAAAGGCTTCGAAGAATTGCTCGAGAAAACCCCGTTCGATGTTTTTGCGCTTGAGGCGCAGGTCGCGCATGGCTTCGAAAAAGATGTTCTGCTCGACATCGTTGCGCGCTCGGTCGGCCATTTCGAACAGGGTGTCGTCGGCATTATCGAACAACTCCTGCAAACCGTGGCGCAGTTGCTGGGCGGCCTTGTCGCGGACCTGAAGCAGAATCACAGGCAGGCGGGCGAGCGGCGAATGATTCGCCTGATCGGTAGCGGCCTTGTGCAAAGGCACTACATTCCCGTCGTTGTGCATCCAAGCCTCCTGAAACGGTGATTCCACTGGGCAGTTACCGCGCAATTCCCTGTGGGAGCGGGCTTGCTCGCGAAAGCGGTGTGTCGTTCGCCAAAACTGTCACTGACAAACCGCTTTCGCGAGCAAGCCCGCTCCCACATCGGCGTCAAAGCCATGACGTCAAATGCAAGGCGGATTATCTTGCAAAACTTGTCCCCGGCGCTATAGCCGTCAGGGTTTCCCCTATGCCGTCGCACCTTGCAGTGACCACGAAAAACCGCGCTTTGCTCACAGGAAATCGACCAGTTGCAGTCAGGCACGCGCGTTCTCGCCTTGGGTTGGCTCTCGCCATGCCCCTATAATCGGCGCACTTAGTTTGTGGAGCCCGTTATGCCGAATCTACGTCTCGCCGATCTAACCGCCGAAATCGAAGCCAACGTGCGCCGTGCGTTGCTCGAAGATGTCGGCAGCGGCGACATCACCGCACAACTGATCCCGGCCGAACGTCTGGCCAAAGCCACCATCATCACTCGCGACGAGGCGGTTATCTGCGGCACGGCGTGGGTCGACACGGTGTTTCGCCAGCTCGATCCGCGCGTCGCGGTGCACTGGCAGGTACGGGACGGTGAACGGGTCAAACCCAACCAGCCGTTGTTTCATCTGGAGGGCCCGGCCCGTTCGTTGCTGACTGGCGAACGCAGTGCGCTGAACTTCCTGCAACTGCTGTCCGGCGTGGCCACGCGTGCGCAATATCTGGCGGACTTCGTGGCGCAAACCCAGGTCAAGCTGCTGGATACCCGCAAGACCTTGCCGGGCCTGCGTCTGGCGCAGAAATACGCAGTGACCTGCGGTGGTTGCCACAACCACCGCATCGGTCTCTACGACGCGTTCCTGATCAAGGAAAACCACATCGCCGCCAGCGGTGGCATCGCGCAGGCCATCGCCGCCGCGCACAAGATCGCGCCGGGCAAACCGGTGGAAGTCGAAGTGGAGAGCCTGGAAGAACTGAAGGAGGCGCTGACTGCCGGCGCCGACATCATCATGCTCGACGAACTGAGCCTGGATGACATGCGCGAAGCTGTCCGCTTGAACGGCGGCAAGGCCAAACTGGAGGCCAGCGGCGGTATCAATGAAAGCACACTGCTGCCGATCGCTGAGACCGGGGTGGACTACATCTCGATCGGGGCGATGACCAAGGATGTGAAGGCGGTGGACCTGTCGATGCGTCTGAGCCTCTGAGGCTGTCACGCCATAAAAAACGCCAGCCCGATTGAGGCTGGCGTTTTTGTTTCAGACCACCAGATTATTCATCTCGCAGTACTCGTCCCACTCGACGCCCAACACCTCGGCCGCCTCCTTGTGCAGCTCCAGGCGCTTGGCCTCAAACTCTTCAGGGGTGCTGGTGTACTTGAGCGTCAGCTCCCACGGCTGCAAGCCCTGGGCTTCGGCTTCGTCCTCGAACGCCCACTGGATCTGATCTTTCTGATCATCAGGGCTCAGGTCCTTGATCTCTTCTTTCAAGTCCGGTACGTCCAGAATGTACTTTGCCAACGCTTGTTCGTGTCGTTGCTCTTGAGTTAATTCGGTCATGGCGTTCTCGCTGATCGTAAGAATGGAGGATGGATCTGGATCATCAAGGATCTCTCTGACGCGGATTGTCCGGCCTTCGGAACCATTCGGGATCATCTGAAAACTGCTAAGCGATGCTCATGCAGGCACCGAATATAGGACGTTTGCATGACGAATTACACGGCTCTTTACATCTCTCGCACAAAAACTTTGACCTGGGAGACATAAATCGCGGGATTGCGCGAGGGGATGGTGCCCGAGACAGGAATCGAACCTGCGACCTTCGCGTTACGAGTGCGCTGCTCTACCGGCTGAGCTACACGGGCGGTGGGCTAAACCTAGCACCGGTCTTGAAGTCCGGCAACTTCAAAGCCTGTCCCGGCATTTCGCAGACAAAAAAATGCCCCGCCGTTTTCACGGCGGGGCATTTCATTGCGCTAAAGCTGTGGGCTGATTAAACGCCCGAAGCCTTGGCCGCTGCCACGTCTTTGATGGACAGCTTGATACGGCCGCGGTTGTCCACGTCCAGTACCAGCACTTCCACTTCCTGGCCTTCTTTCAGGATGTCGGTGACTTTCTCTACGCGAGCGTCGCTCAGCATCGAGATGTGCACCAGACCGTCCTTGCCCGGCAGGATGTTGACGAATGCGCCGAAGTCGACGATGCGTTCAACCTTGCCGACGTAGATCTTGCCGATCTCGGCTTCTGCAGTGATGCTCAGAACGCGCTGACGAGCAGCTTCTGCGGCATCCTTGGTTTCGCCGAAGATCTTGATCGAACCGTCGTCTTCGATGTCGATCGAAGCCTTGGTTTCTTCGCAGATCGCACGGATGGTCGCGCCACCTTTACCGATAACGTCACGAATCTTGTCGGTGTCGATCTTCATCGCGATCATAGTCGGAGCGTTGGCCGACAGTTCGGTACGCGACTGGCCGATGATCTGGTTCATCTGGCCGAGGATGTTCAGGCGCGCTTCCAGGGCTTGGCCCAGAGCGATTTCCATGATCTCTTCGGTGATGCCCTTGATCTTGATGTCCATCTGCAGCGCGGTAACGCCTTTGGCGGTACCGGCTACTTTGAAGTCCATGTCGCCCAGGTGGTCTTCGTCACCCAGGATGTCGGTCAGGACGGCGAACTTCTCGCCTTCTTTAACCAGACCCATGGCGATACCGGCAACCGGTGCCTTCATTGGCACACCAGCGTCCATCAGGGCCAGGGAAGCGCCGCAAACGGAAGCCATCGAGCTCGAACCGTTGGATTCGGTGATTTCCGAAACCACACGGATGGTGTACGGGAACACGTCAGCGGCCGGCAGCATGGCCGAAACGGAGCGACGGGCCAGACGGCCGTGACCGATTTCACGACGACCAGCGCCACCCATGCGACCACACTCGCCCACCGAGAACGGAGGGAAGTTGTAGTGCAGCATGAACGGGTCTTTTTTCTCGCCTTCCAGGGTGTCCAGCAGCTGTGCGTCACGGGCGGTACCCAGCGTCGCAACGACCAGGGCCTGGGTTTCGCCACGGGTGAACAGCGCCGAACCGTGAGTCTTCGGCAGAACGCCGACTTCGATGTTCAGCGGACGTACGGTGCGGGTGTCGCGGCCGTCGATACGTGGCTTGCCGTTAACGATGTTTTCGCGAACGGTGCGGTATTCGATTTCGCCGAAAGCGGCTTTGACGTCAGCAGCAGAAGGCTGGCCTTCTTCGCCGGACAGCTTGGCAACGACCTGGTCTTTCAGCTCGCCCAGACGTGCGTAGCGGTCAGCCTTGACGGTGATGGTGTAAGCCTGGGAGATCGCTTCGCCGAACTCGGCACGGATCGCGCCCAGCAGTTCGGTGGCTTCTGGAGCAGGAGCCCAGGTCCAGGTTGGCTTGGCAGCTTCAGCGGCCAGTTCTTTGACGGCGTTGATCACCACCTGGAACTCGTCGTGAGCAAACAGTACCGCGCCCAGCATCTGGTCTTCGGTCAGCTCTTTGGCTTCCGATTCAACCATCAGTACGGCGTCGGAGGTGCCGGCAACGACCATGTCCAGGCTCGAAGCAGCTTGCTGCTCGTAGGTCGGGTTGAGCAGGTAGCCGGTGCTTTCGTGGAAAGCGACGCGGGCGGCGCCGATCGGGCCGTCGAACGGAATGCCCGAGATGGCCAGGGCAGCCGAGGTACCGATCATCGCAGCGATGTCCGGATCGGTCTTCTTGCTGGTGGAAACGACGGTGCAGACAACCTGCACTTCGTTCATGAAGCCTTCCGGGAACAGCGGACGGATCGGACGGTCGATCAGTCGGGAAGTCAGGGTTTCTTTCTCGGAAGGACGGCCTTCACGCTTGAAGAAACCGCCAGGGATCTTACCGGCAGCGTAAGTCTTTTCCTGGTAGTGAACGGACAGAGGGAAGAAGCCCTTGCCTGGATCGGCTTGCTTGGCACCGACTACGGTCACCAATACGCTGACGTCGTCGTCAACGGTGACCAATACTGCGCCGGAGGCCTGACGGGCGATACGGCCAGTCTCGAGGGTAACGGTCGACTGACCGAACTGGAATTTTTTGATTACCGGGTTCACGGTGTCCTACCTTCTTTGTGGCTCTTGGGGGAACTGGTTTCTTGCGAAATTCTTGGGCAATGTCGGGAATCGGCCCGCTGACTGTCCGGGTAAAACGGTAGTGCAGATAAAACTTGAGGCTGGGAGCCTGCCAGCCACCAGCGGAAAACCGCTGATGCCTGACAGACAACCAACCTCATAGCGCAATCGCTGATTAGCGACGCAGACCCAGGCGGCCGATCAGAGCGCTGTAACGGCTCAGATCTTTGCCTTTCAGGTAATCCAGCAGCTTACGACGCTGGTTTACCATGCGGATCAGACCACGACGGGAGTGGTGGTCTTTACCGTTGGCCTTGAAGTGACCTTGCAGTTTGTTGATGTTGGCGGTCAGCAGTGCAACTTGCACTTCTGGCGAACCAGTATCACCAACAGCTTGCTGGTAGTCGGCAACGATTTGAGCTTTTTCTTGAACGTCGAGAGCCATGAGGCAATCCTTTTATCAGGAAACTGTTTCAAAAACAGTTTCAACAGGCCAGGGACAAATCCCTGTATCTATAAATGAGTAGTGACCGTGCCTGTTAACAGCCACACTCGTTCGGTCATTCTGACCGAATCAGTCGACGCGGCGCGATGCGCCCGTCCTCGCTCACTTCACCGATACCGATGAAGCGACCATTGTGATCCTGTACCCGTACCATGCCGAACTTCGGAGCATCCGGGGCACGTACCGGCTGGCCGTTGAGCCAGTAGAACGCACTCGCTTCGGAGAAGTGCAGCAGCGGCCAATCCTGCAGGCCGCTGTCCGATGGCATCAGGAAGCGGTCGACCGCTTCGTTGCCGCCTTCGGCATGTACCGCTTCCAGCTCTTCGAGGGTCACGGTCTGCGCCAGGGTGAAAGGCCCGGCCTGGGTACGACGCAGTTCTGCGACGTACGCACCACAACCGAGTTGCTCACCGATATCCTCCACCAGGGTGCGGATATAGGTGCCCTTGCTGCAATCCACCGCAAGACGCGCAGTATCGCCTTCGAAGGCCAGCAATTCCAAGCGCGCAATAGTAACAGAACGCGGTTCGCGCTCCACTACTTCGCCTGCACGGGCCAGCTTGTACAGCGGCTGACCGTCACGCTTGAGTGCCGAGTACATCGGCGGTATCTGACTGATTTGCCCACGAAATTTCGGCAGAACCGCTTCGACATCGGCGCGACCAACGGTCACCGGGCGCTCCTGCAAAACCTCACCCTCGGCGTCCGCCGTGGTAGTGGTCTTGCCCAGTTGCGCCAGGGTTTCGTAACCCTTGTCGGAATCGAGCAGGTACTGCGAGAACTTCGTTGCCTCGCCAAAGCACAGCGGCAATACACCGGTGGCCAGCGGGTCGAGACTGCCGGTGTGACCGGCCTTCTCGGCGTTGAGCAACCAGCGAACCTTCTGCAACGCGGCGTTGGAGGTGAACCCCAGCGGCTTGTCGAGCAGGATGATACCGCTGACGTTACGACGGATACGTTTGACCTGAGCCACCGAATTACTCCTTGGTGTCTTCAGGTGCAGCGGCCAGGTGCTGATTGTCCTCAGCCACGGCGCGCTCGATCAGGGCCGACAGGTGCGCGCCACGCACGACGCTTTCGTCGTAGTGGAAGTGCAATTGCGGCACGCTGCGCAGCTTCATTTCACGGGCCAGCTGCATGCGCAGGAAACCTGCGGCAGCGTTGAGCACCTTGATGCTTTGCGCGATGTCTTCGGCGTTGTCCTGCCCCATCACGGTGATGAAGATCTTCGCGTGACCGACGTCACGGCTGACTTCCACAGCGGTAATGGTGACCAGGCCGACGCGCGGATCTTTGACTTCACGACGGATCAGTTGGGCCAGCTCACGCTGCATCTGATCGCCGATACGTTGGGTACGGCTGTATTCTTTTGCCATGATTTTGTTACCTGTTACTGCCCCACGGTGAAACCCGCAAGGTCTGAAAGCGGCAAACGCCCGGCCTGACAAAAGCCAGACCGGGCGTTGCGTTTAGAGTCCTGACGCCGTGGCGCGCATCTGCATGCGGCGGCTCGGCGTGGCCCTTGAAGTGCGCGAGTCAGAGGCTGCGAGCAACCTGAACCTTCTCGAAGACTTCGATCTTGTCACCGACTTTGACGTCGTTGTAGCTCTTCACGCCGATACCGCATTCCATGCCGGCACGTACTTCGGAAGCGTCATCCTTGAAGCGGCGCAGGGATTCCAGCTCGCCTTCGAAGATAACGATGTCTTCACGCAGTACACGGATCGGACGGTTACGGTGCACAACACCTTCGATCACCATGCAACCGGCGATCGCGCCAAACTTCGGCGAACGGAACACATCACGCACTTCGGCCACACCCAGGATGTTCTCGCGAACATCGCTGCCGAGCATGCCGGTCAGGGCTTTCTTGACGTCTTCGATGATGTCGTAGATCACGTTGTAGTAACGCATGTCCAGACCTTCCTGCTCGACGATCTTCCGTGCGCCAGCATCAGCACGCACGTTGAAGCCGAACAGTACAGCGTTGGAAGCCAGTGCCAGGTTGGCGTCGGATTCGGTGATACCACCGACACCGCCACCGACTACGCGCACTTGCACTTCGTCGTTGCCCAGGCCGTTCAGAGCGCCCTGCAAAGCTTCCAGCGAACCACGGACGTCGGATTTGAGGACGATGTTGAGCGTCTTCTTCTCTTCCTGACCCATGTTTTCGAAGATGTTTTCCAGCTTGCCGGCGTGAGCGCGAGCCAGTTTGACTTCGCGGAACTTGCCTTGACGGAACAGAGCCACTTCACGGGCTTTCTTCTCGTCGGCAACCACGCTCATCTCGTCGCCAGCGTCTGGTGTACCGTCAAGACCCAGGATCTCGACCGGAATGGCCGGACCTGCTTCCTTGATCGGCTTGCCGTTCTCGTCGAGCATGGCGCGCACGCGGCCATAGTTCGAGCCGACCAGCACCATGTCGCCTTGACGCAGCGTACCGTCCTGAACCAGCACGGTGGCCACCGGGCCACGGCCCTTGTCCAGACGCGATTCAACGACAACACCCCGGCCAGGAGCCGATGGGGTGGCGGTCAGTTCGAGTACTTCGGCCTGCAGCAGAACCGCTTCGAGCAGCTCGTCAACGCCGGTACCCATTTTCGCCGAAACCGGTACGAATGGAGTGTCGCCACCCCAGTCTTCGGAGGTCACGCCGTGAACCGACAGTTCGCTGCGGATGCGATCGAGGTCGGCACCCGGCTTGTCGATCTTGTTCACCGCAACCACCAGAGGAACGCCAGCCGCCTGAGCGTGCTGAACAGCCTCGATGGTTTGCGGCATCACGCCGTCGTCCGCCGCAACCACCAGGATCACGATGTCGGTCGCCTTGGCACCACGGGCACGCATTGCGGTAAACGCAGCGTGACCCGGGGTGTCGAGGAACGTCACCATGCCACGGTCGGTTTCAACGTGGTACGCACCGATGTGCTGGGTAATGCCGCCGGCTTCGCCCGCTGCTACCTTGGCGCGACGAATGTAATCGAGCAGGGAAGTCTTACCGTGGTCAACGTGGCCCATTACGGTCACGACTGGCGCACGGGAAACTGCCTCACCTTCAAACTTCAGGGACTCGGCCAGGGAATCTTCCAGGGCGGTGTCGCTGACCAGGGTCACTTTGTGGCCCAGCTCTTCAGCTACCAGTTGAGCAGTTTCCTGATCGAGTACCTGGTTGATGGTCGCTGGAGTGCCCAGTTTGAACATGAACTTGATGATTTCAGCAGCCTTGACCGACATCTGCTGAGCGAGATCGCCAACAGTGATGGTCTCGCCGATCTTCACTTCACGCACGACAGGACCGGTAGGGTTCTGGAAACCGTGAGCGTTGCGTTTTTTCAGCTTGGCCTTGCCGCGACCACCACGACGGAAGCCATCGCTTTCTTCGTCGGTAGTGCGTGGCGCCACACGTGGAGCCGGCGCTTTTTCTTTGACCGATGCGCGATGCGGAGCGTTTTTGCGCTCGCCATCGCCACCACCGCCGCGACGATTGTTATCGTCGGCACGTGGCTTGTCCGGACGGCGCTGTTCGTCACGCTTGCGAGTGTCGGCAGCCGGCGCAGCAGCAACCGGCGCGGCGTCGCGCACTGGTTCAGCGACTGGCGCAGGTGCTGCAACAGCTTCGGCAGGAGCGGACGGCGCAGCAGCAGGCTGGCGACGCGCTTCTTCTTCAGCGCGCTGCTTGGCTTCTTCTTCAGCCTTCTGACGAGCAGCATTTTCTACTGCGCGACGCTCTTCCAGTTCACGCTTGCGCTCGGCTTCGATTTCTTCCGGGCTACGCTGTACGAAAACTTTCTTCTTGCGAACTTCAACGCTGATGCTCTTGCTACCAGCCACACGCAGGGTGCTGGTGGTTTTACGCTGCAGCGTGATCTTGCGTGGTTCTTCCACTTTCGCCTTGTGGCTGCTCTTCAAGTGAGTCAGCAGGGATTGCTTCTCACTGTCAGTCACATTTTCTTCGGCGGCGGTGTGCGGCAGACCTGCCTCACGCATCTGCTGCAACAGGCGCTCTACCGGTGTTTTGACCTCATCGGCCAGTTGTTTCACCGTGACTTGCGTCATGCACTTCTCTCCTCAGGCCGCGCCTAATTACTCGAACCAGTGGGCTCGGGCGGCCATGATCAACTTGCCGGCACGATCATCGTCAATGCCGTCGATGTCGAGCAGGTCGTCAATAGACTGCTCGGCCAGGTCTTCGCGGGTAATTACGCCGCGCACCGCCAGTTCCATCGCCAAATCCTTGTCCATACCCTCAAGCGAGAGCAGGTCTTCGGCCGGATGGGCGTCTGCCAGCTTTTCCTCAGTAGCGATGGCTTTGGTCAACAAACGATCCTTGGCACGAGCGCGAAGCTCGTTGACGATGTCTTCGTCAAAGCCGTCGATGTTGAGCATTTCTTCCAACGGTACGTAGGCAATCTCTTCCAGGCTGGTGAAGCCTTCATCTACCAGCACCTGAGCCAGTTCTTCGTCGACTTCCAGCTCGTCGATGAAGTTGCGCAGGATGTCGCCGGTTTCTGCTTGCTGCTTAGCCTGGATGTCCGATTCGGTCATCACGTTCAGGGTCCAGCCAGTCAACTGGCTCGCCAGACGCACGTTCTGACCACCTCGACCGATGGCCTGAGCCAGATTGTCTGCGCCAACGGCGATGTCCATTGCATGGGCATCTTCGTCAACGATAATGGCCGCCACTTCTGCCGGCGACATGGCATTGATCACGAACTGCGCCGGGTTATCGTCCCACAGGACGATATCGACACGCTCGCCACCCAACTCGCCCGACACGGCCTGGACGCGCGAACCGCGCATACCGATGCACGCGCCCTGCGGGTCGATGCGTTTGTCCTTGGAACGGACAGCGATCTTGGCACGCGAACCCGGATCACGGGACGCTGCCATTACTTCGATCAGGCCTTCAGCGATTTCCGGCACTTCGATACGGAACAGCTCGATCAGCATTTCCGGCGCGGTACGCGACAGGATCAGCTGCGGGCCGCGGTTCTCGGTGCGGATTTCCTTAAGCAGTGCACGCAGACGCACACCGACACGGAAGGTTTCGCGAGAAATGATGTCTTCACGGGCCAGCAACGCTTCGGCGTTGTTGCCCAGATCGACGATCACGTTGTCGCGGGTGACTTTCTTCACGGTGCCGGAGATGATTTCTCCCAGGCGCTCGCGATAGGCGTCGACCACTTGAGCGCGCTCGGCTTCACGCACTTTCTGCACGATGACCTGTTTGGCGGTCTGTGCTGCAATGCGGCCGAACTCGATGGATTCGATCTTTTCTTCGACGACGTCGCCGACCTTGGCGCCCGGATGCGTTTCGGCAACCTTGCTTGGCCAGGTTTCGATCGCAGGATCGTCGAGATCATTCTCTTCGACGACTGTCCAGCGACGGAAAGTCTCGTAGGAACCGGTGTGGCGGTTAATTTCCACACGCAGGTCAACTTCGTCTTCAAAACGCTTTTTGGTAGCAGTGGCCAGAGCCAGCTCCAGCGCTTCAAAAATCACGCTTGCCGGTACGCCCTTTTCATTGGATACCGACTCAACAACCAGCAGTACTTCTTTGCTCATCGTACGCCTCGCCTTTCGCAAGCCATTGGATCCGCGGGATCCGCGTCTCAGTCAAAACTGGGAATAATGTTGGCCTTGTCGATCATATCGATCGGCAACAGGAATTCATGGTCTTCTACCTGCACCACGACATCCTGTTCTTCTACACCGCGCAGAAGGCCCTGAAAGTTGCGTCGACCTTCAAAAGGCGAGCGCAGCTTGATCTTCACTTGTTCACCGGCAAATTTTGCAAACTGCTCAAGAGTGAACAGTGGGCGTTCCATGCCAGGCGAGGAAACTTCGAGGGTGTATTCAACGGAGATCGGATCTTCAACATCCAGGACACCGCTGATCTGACGGCTGACAATGGCGCAATCGTCCACCAGCACGCCACCCTCTTTATCGATATAAACGCGCAACATCGAGTGACGACCTTGAGCCGAAAACTCGATACCCCAGCATTCATAGCCTAGGGCCACGACCACCGGGGCCAACAAGGCCTGCAACTCTTCTAGCTTGCTCGACACCTGAACCCCCTCGTGCATGTAAATGCATGCGCTGCAAAATAAAAAAATGGGCGAAACGCCCATCCTTGAAACGCCGTCGAACATCGGCGTAGAAAGTGTCCAGCTAACAAAAAGCCCCTGAAAAGGGGCTCCTTAAACTGGTTGCGGGGGCCGGATTTGAACCGACGACCTTCGGGTTATGAGCCCGACGAGCTACCAGACTGCTCCACCCCGCGACAAAGCTGGGGCGGAAGTATACGACCGATCCCTTATAGGGTCAATGTAACCTTCCACCTGCAAGAAAGCCCGCGACAGCGGGCTCTCCTGACTAATTGGTACCGAGAAGGGGACTCGAACCCCTACACCCTATGGGCACAACCACCTCAAGGTTGCGTGTCTACCAATTCCACCACCTCGGCAAAACTACGTTTGAAACCCTTCTTACTTCTGCTCTTGAGCTGGAGGTACGTCAGTCGCTGGAGTAGCCGACTTTTGCTCTTGAAGCACCGGGACATCATCAGAAGCCGGTTGTTGTTGCTTAGGTACTTCCAACACTGCTGGATCTGGCAAACCTGCTTGAGTCAGCTGATGAGCCTTCTCTTTAGCAAAGTAACCTAACCCCAAGCTGGTTATGAAGAAACCGGCGGCAAGTATAGCAGTAAACTTACTAAGAAAGGTAGAGGAACCTTGGCTTCCGAACACAGTATTTGAAGCACCTGCTCCGAAAGACGCGCCAGCGTCCGCACCCTTACCCTGCTGCAGCAAAACCAGAGCAACTACGCCCAATGCACCCAGCAGATGAAAAACGACTACGACTGTTTCCAGCATTTTTTCAGTTTCCCGCGGCGCGACAAATCGCACCGAACTCATCTGCATTCAGGGAAGCTCCACCAATGAGCCCCCCATCGATATCCGGCATGCCGAACAGTTCGACCGCATTGGCCGCCTTCACGCTGCCGCCGTATAGAAGCCGCACACCTCGTGCGACTTCAGAATTCTCTGCCGCCAACTGCTCGCGAATGGCTTTATGCACATCCTGAGCCTGTTGCGGCGTTGCAGTCAGTCCGGTACCAATGGCCCAGACAGGCTCGTAAGCAATGACTGCCTTGGCAAAGGCACCAACACCCAGCTCCTCGATGATGCTGCCCAGCTGACGCCCGACAACTTCAAGAGTTTTTCCGGCTTCGCGCTGCTCGAGGGTTTCCCCTACACACAACACCGGAATCAAGCCACATGCCTGTGCCGCTGCGAACTTGCGATTCAGCATCCCGTCTCGCTCGCCCATTATCTGGCGGCGTTCGGAGTGCCCGACAAGTACCAGGGAACAACCTGCATCCACCAACTGACTCGGTGCAATTTCACCGGTCAATGCACCTTGCATGGATTCCACCGCAGAATTCTGCGCACCGACCGAAATCGATTTGCCTTTCAAGCCATCAATCACTTGATTGATATGCAAGCAAGGCGGGAATACCGCGACATCAACACCGCTTGGCAAGGCCAGATGACGAAGGCCGTTGATCAGCTCAGCGACGCTGGCGCGGGTACCGTGCATCTTCCAGTTACCAGCTACCATAGGGCGACGCATGCTGTACCTCGTCGGTCAAAGTGGGCGCAGATGTTACCCAACACAATCATGGCTGGCAAGCCGAATCAGGCAGAAACTTCACTTACCAGTTTTGCCAGTTCTTCGGCGTAGCTGCGAACCTGAGTTTCATCCTCACCTTCGACCATCACGCGCACCAAAGGCTCTGTACCGGACTTGCGCAGAAGTACCCGGCCACGCCCCGCCATTGCCTGGGTGACACGCGCACTGGCTTCCTTGACCGCCGGATGCTCAAGCGGACTTTCACCGCCACCAAAACGCACATTGATCAGCACCTGAGGACACTTGCGCAAGGCCTGACGCGTTTGCGCAAGACCTTCATTACGGGCCTTCAGTGCCATCAGCACCTGGAGCGCAGCAATGATCGCATCACCGGTGGTGGTGTGATTGAAGCAGACGATATGCCCCGAGTTTTCACCGCCTACCAGCCAGTCGCGCTCCAGCAGTTCGGCGATCACATAACGGTCACCGACATTGGCACGAATGAATGGAATCGAGAGCTCTGCCAGCGCGAGTTCAAGACCCAGGTTGCTCATCAGCGTACCGACTACGCCGCCCTGCAATTTGCCCCGCCCGTGCAGATCGCGCGCAATGATGAACAGCAACTCATCACCATCAACGATGGCGCCAGTGTGATCAACCATCAACACCCGATCACCGTCACCATCAAAGGCGATGCCCAGATCAGCGTGCTCGGCCAGAACCGCGGCCTGCAGCTGACCCATATGGGTCGAGCCGCAATTGTCATTGATGTTCAGACCGTTGGGCTGCGCCGACAGCACGACCACTTCAGCACCCAGCTCACGGAACACACTCGGAGCAACCTTGTAGGTCGCACCGTGCGCACAATCGATCACGATCTTCAAACCGGAAAAACTGGTACCGGTCGGCACACTGCTTTTGCAGAATTCGATGTAGCGGCCGGAGGCGTCATTGATGCGCGACACCTTGCCGATCTTGCTCGACTCAACCACAGTCATTGGGGTATCGAGCAGCTCTTCGATCATCAGCTCCAGCTCATCAGGCAGCTTTGTGCCCTTGCCGGAGAAAAACTTGATGCCGTTATCGTCATGCGGATTGTGCGAAGCACTGATCACGATCCCGGCTTCAGCCTGGAACGTGCGCGCCAGATAAGCAATGGCCGGCGTCGGCATCGGACCGAGCAGCATCACGTCCGCACCAGCCGAGGTCAGGCCTGCTTCAAGTGCCGATTCGAACATGTAGCCAGAGATGCGCGTGTCCTTGCCGACCAGCACCTTGCAGGCGCCCATCTTGCGAAAGGCCATACCCGCCGCCCAGCCGAGCTTAAGCATGAAGTCAGGAGTGATCGGATATTCACCCACACGACCACGAATACCGTCAGTACCAAAGTATTTCTTGCTCATAAGTGCTCCATCATTTTTATTCGGCTGATTCCACGGCCGCGAGCATGCGCACCACGTCTACCGTTTCCGCCACATCATGGACGCGCAATATACGCGCTCCTTTAACCGAAGCGAGTGCTGCGAGAGCCAGACCACCATAAAGACGCTCACCCACGAGGCGGTTCAATGCGTGGCCAATCATGCTTTTGCGTGAGACACCAACCAATAGCGGACGCCCCAGCGCATGCAGGGCTTCCATATGCTTGAACAAGCTTAGATTGTGCTGCAGGGTTTTCGCGAAACCGAAACCGGGATCAAGAATGATCCGTTCGGCAGGAATACCCGCCGCCGCACATTGAGTCATGCGCTCTGCCAGAAACTCACCCACTTCCCGGGTAACGTCCTGATAATGCGGATTGTCCTGCATGTCACCCGGCTCGCCGAGCATGTGCATCAGGCAGACCGGCAACCCGGTCGCGGCTGCGGCATCCAGCGCGCCATCGCGGCGCAGCGAGCGCACATCATTGATCAACCCGGCACCCAGGCGCGCCGTTTCACGCATCACCGCAGGCGTCGAAGTATCGACCGAGATGACTACATCCAGCTCGCGATTGATCAACTCCACGATCGGAGCTACGCGTTCCAACTCCTCCAACGGCGAAACCGCTCGAGCGCCAGGCCGGGTCGATTCGCCGCCGACATCGATCAGCGTCGCACCAGCAGCCACCATGGCTTCGGCGTGGCGCAAGGCCACGTCGAGCTGGTTGTATCGGCCACCGTCGGAAAAGGAATCGGGAGTGACATTGAGAATACCCATGACATGCGTCTGGGCCAAATCAAGAACCCGGTTGCCGCAAGGCAACCGGGTCAGGGACTGTACAGAAGTCATTTCAAGCCTTAAACGTCAGCAGCCGGACCGCCGATCGGTGTTTCCGGGCGCTCATCCTGAATCACTGGAGGCGGGGGCGTACCCGTGCCACCGGTCCAGTCACGCGGTTCGCGAGGCGTACGACCCGCCATGATGTCGTCGATCTGCTCGGCATCGATGGTTTCGTACTTCATCAGCGCATCAGCCATGGCATCCAGCTTGTCACGGTTGTCCGTGAGGATCTGCTTGGCCGTGCCGTAGCACTGGTCAATGATGCTGCGCACTTCGGAGTCGATCAGCTTGGCAGTCTCACCGGAGAAACTTGCATTCTGACCGCCACCACCGCGACCGAGGAACACTTCACCCTCTTCTTCGGCGTACATCAGCGGACCGAGCTTTTCCGACAGACCCCACTTGGTCACCATGTTCCGCGCAATCTGACTGGCACGCATGATGTCGTTGGAAGCGCCGGTGGTCACACCGTCGAAACCAAGGGTCATTTCTTCAGCGATACGGCCACCGTACAGCGAGCAGATCTGACTGATCAACGCACGTTTGGACAGGCTGTAGCGATCTTCTTCCGGCAGGAACATGGTCACACCCAGCGCACGACCACGTGGAATGATCGAAACCTTGTAGACCGGATCATGCTCAGGTACGACGCGACCGACAATAGCGTGACCCGCTTCGTGATAAGCGGTGTTCTGCTTCTCTTTCTCGGACATGACCATCGATTTGCGCTCGGCGCCCATCATGATCTTGTCTTTGGCCAGCTCGAACTCTTTCATTTCGACGATGCGCTTGCCGCTGCGTGCAGCGAACAGCGACGCTTCGTTGACCAGGTTGGCCAGATCGGCACCAGAGAAGCCCGGGGTACCACGTGCGATAACGGCCGGGGCAACGTCGTCACCCATTGGCACTTTGCGCATGTGAACCTTGAGGATCTGCTCGCGACCACGGATATCCGGCAAACCTACAACGACCTGACGGTCGAAACGGCCCGGACGCAGCAGCGCAGGGTCGAGTACGTCAGGACGGTTGGTAGCGGCGATCACGATGATGCCGTCATTCATTTCAAAGCCATCCATCTCTACCAGCAACTGGTTGAGAGTCTGCTCACGCTCGTCGTGACCGCCGCCCATGCCGGCGCCACGGTGGCGACCGACGGCGTCGATTTCGTCGATGAAGATGATGCACGGCGCATGCTTCTTGGCCTGCTCGAACATGTCGCGAACGCGGCTTGCACCAACACCCACGAACATTTCAACGAAGTCGGAACCGGAAATAGTGAAGAACGGAACCTTCGCTTCGCCGGCAATCGCCTTGGCCAGCAAGGTTTTACCGGTACCCGGAGGGCCGACCATCAATACGCCGCGAGGAATACGACCACCCAGGCGCTGAAACTTGCCCGGATCACGCAGGAACTCAACCAGTTCGCCGACCTCTTCCTTGGCTTCGTCGCAACCTGCAACGTCAGCCAAGGTGGTTTTCACCTGATCTTCGGAAAGCAGGCGTGCCTTGCTCTTGCCGAAGCTCATCGGTCCGCCCTTGCCGCCAGCACCGCCCTGCATCTGGCGCATGAAGAACATGAACACCGCGATGATCACCAGGATCGGGAAGCTCGCCACCAGGAGTTGAGTCCAGATGCTTTGCTGTTCAGGCTGCTTGCCCTCAACCACAACGTGGTTGTCGACCAGGTCGCCGATCAGGCCATTGTCCTGGATCGCCGGACGAATGGTCTTGAAGCTGTCGCCATCGTTGCGCTTGCCGGTAATCACATAGCCGTCAACGGCTACGCGCTCGACCTTGCCATCCTTGACCTGCTGGATGAAGTCGGAATAGTTGAGGGTCTGCGGCTCGTTAGGGCTGGAGAAGTTGTTCATCACCGTCACGAGGACTGCCGCGATGATCAACCACAGGATCAGATTCTTTGCCATATCGTTCAATTAACTACCCTCTGAAGCAAGCTCCGCTACTGGCGCGCGCTTCGCATGATATTCACCGGCCTAACTTACTACATTACCTACAACTCTGGCAGGCGCCGTCTGTAACCCTTTGTGAAACACTTTCTACACAATATTCGCTTATGCACGCGGGGCAAAATACGAAAAACCTATCGCCCCGGCAAAAAACCTCGTTTTACTCGTTACCACCGCGGTAACCCCAAGCCAGCATATATTGCTCGCGGGAGCTGCCTCGGGAAGAATCCGGCTTGATCATCTGGATCTTGTCGAATTTCTTGCGAGCATCCTTCAGGTAAACATCGAAACCTTCACCCTGAAAGATCTTGATCACGAAATTGCCACCCGGCTTGAGTATCCGTTCCGCCAGATCAAGCGCCAGTTCGCAAAGGAACATGGCTTTCGGCATATCCACTTCAGGCGTACCACTCATATTGGGGGCCATATCGGAAATCACAAGGTCCACCTGCGAATTACCCACGGCCTCAAGGATTCGCGCGAGCACTTCGTCCTCGGTGAAGTCACCCTGAATGAA
Organism: Pseudomonas sp. G3-19; assembly: GCF_054855875.1. Lineage (NCBI taxonomy): Bacteria > Pseudomonadati > Pseudomonadota > Gammaproteobacteria > Pseudomonadales > Pseudomonadaceae > Pseudomonas > Pseudomonas sp. G3-19. The sequence goes on along the minus strand of NZ_JBMPIQ010000003.1, from coordinate 5,118,343 downwards.
GGTAACGTCCGGGATGCTGTCCATTTCCAGAATGTCCGAAGCGATCAGACGCCCCTGCCCGCCGATCAGCCGACTGGTGACCTGCGACCAGCCGCCGGGCGCTGCGCCCAGGTCGACAACGCTCATGCCGGAACGGATCAGCTTGTATTTCTCCTGGATCTCCAGAAGCTTGTAACTTGCACGCGAACGGTAGCCATCCTTCTGCGCCTGCTTCACATAAGGATCGTTGACATGTCGTTTCAGCCAACCAAGGCTTGTCTTGGAACGCGCCATTGGGCACCTCGATGATTAGGGTCGTGATTAATTGGGCGGATCCACGAACCCTCGGGTAAAATGGCCGCCATTTTACAGAATCCAGACGAAAGGGTCAGATTATGCCGCTCACTCCAGAGCAGAAGAAACAGTACAAATCCATTGGCCACCACCTGAAGCCGGTTTTGACGGTGGCGGACAACGGACTGACTGAAGGTGTATTAGCCGAACTCGAACGCGCACTGGCGGATCACGAGCTGATCAAGATCAAGCTCAACATCCTCGATCGCGAGTCGCGCCTGGCGCACATTGCAGAATTGTGCAAGGTCGGCAAGGCTGACCTGGTTCAGGTCATCGGCAAGATGGCACTGGTTTATCGCAAGAACTTCAGCGTCAACAAGCAGCTGTCGAACGTTCATCGCTTCAAGTGATGACAAGGGTCAAGGGTGTGCTTCGCGCACCCTGCCACTCCATCCCGGCAGCGGTTGCAACACCAACACCACACCGGAGAAGCCCAACAGCAGAAAACTGAATTCCTGCCAGCGCTGCGCTTGCGGCCAGCCGACACGCACTGCAATAAACATCGCACACGCATACACCGCCATCAGCAACACCTGCCCGCGAAAATCCCGCCATAGACTGGCAAGGCCATCGGCCTGTACCAGCACCAAAGCCTGAAAAATCACGCATGCCGCGGCAAAACCCGCCACCGGCACTTCGAATGCATCGGCAACTTCATCGATCAGCAACGGTGCCAGGCCAATCTTGCCCAACACCGGTCGCAAACCGAGATGTATCAACCAGAAGCCGCCGACCCACAACATCTGGGTCAGCTGCCAAAGCATGGCGCCCGCACGTAGCGGGCGCCTGCCTTCAGATGTGACGGACTTCGACAATCTCGTACTCGATAACGCCACTCGGCGTTTTCACGGCGACCACATCACCCTCTTCCTTGCCGATCAAGGCACGGGCCAATGGTGAGCCGACCGAAATCTTGCCGAGTTTGAAGTCAGCCTCGTCCTCACCCACGATGTGGTAAGTGACGCTCTCATCAGTCTCGACGTTGGCGATTTCGACGGTAGTACCGAAGATCACTTTGCCGGTGTGCGGGATAGTCGTGACGTCGATGATGACCTGATTCTGAATCCGGCCTTCGATGTCACGGATCCGCGCCTCGACCATGCCTTGCTGTTCGCGGGCGGCATGGTATTCAGCGTTTTCCTTCAGGTCACCCAACTCGCGAGCCGTACCGATGTCCTGGCTGAGCTTCGGACGAACGACCTTGGTCAGGTGAGCGTGTTCTTCTTCCAGGGCTTTCGCGCCCTGGACGGTCATTGGGTATTTGATCATGCCTTCAATCCTGCGTGTAGATCCTGCAAGCGGCGCACGGTCTTCTCGGGACCGAACTTCAGCGCTTCGCAGATAGCTTCGCCCGCAGCAATGGTGGTGGTGCAGTAGATCTTGTGCTGCAGGGCATTACGACGAATGGAGTAGGAATCAGCGATCGACTGACGGCCTTCGGTGGTGTTGATGATCAGAGTGACTTCGTCATTCTTGATCATGTCAACCACGTGCGGACGCCCCTCGGTCACCTTGTTCACACGGCGCACTTTCAGGCCTGCAGCTTCGATCAGCTTGGCAGTGCCGGCAGTCGCGACCACTTCGAAGCCCAAGTTGATCAGATCACGGGCCACGCCTGCAACCAGCGGCTTGTCATCATCACGCACGCTGATGAACGCGGTACCGCCGGTCGGCAGCACTTCGCTGGCGCCCATCTGGGCCTTGGCGAATGCTTCACCGAAAGTGTCGCCGACGCCCATCACTTCACCGGTGGACTTCATCTCTGGGCCGAGGATCGGGTCAACACCAGGGAACTTGGCGAACGGGAACACCGCCTCTTTCACGCTGTAGAAGTTCGGGATGATTTCCTTGGTGAAGCCGATTTCCTTCAGGGTCTTACCGGCCATGACGCGAGCAGCGATCATTGCCAGGGAAACACCGATGCACTTGGACACGAACGGTACGGTACGCGAAGCGCGCGGGTTGACTTCGATGACGTAGATGTCTTCGCCCTGCAGCGCCAGTTGCACGTTCATCAGGCCGACAACGCCCAGTTCCAGGGCCATTTTCTTGACCTGTTCGCGCATCTCGTCCTGGATGTGTGCCGGCAGCGAGTACGGCGGCAGCGAGCACGCGGAGTCACCGGAGTGAACGCCCGCCTGTTCGATGTGCTGCATGATCGCGCCGATCACCACGTCCTTGCCGTCGCAGACCGCATCCACGTCCATCTCGATGGCGCAGTTGAGGAAGTGATCAAGCAGCACCGGGCTGTCGTTGGACACTTGCACCGCATCACGCAGGTAGCGCTTGAGTTCGTCTTCCTTGTAAACGATTTCCATCGCGCGGCCGCCCAATACATAGGACGGGCGCACCACCAGCGGATAACCGATTTTCGCGGCAGCGCGAACGGCTTCGTCTTCGCTGCGCACGGTGGCGTTTGGCGGCTGACGCAGGTTCAGGCGCTCGACCATTTGCTGGAAGCGCTCACGGTCTTCGGCGCGGTCGATGGCGTCAGGGCTGGTACCGATGATCGGCACGCCAGCGGCTTCGAGGGCACGCGCCAGTTTCAGCGGAGTCTGGCCCCCGTACTGGACGATTACGCCTTTCGGCTTCTCGACGCGGCAGATTTCCAGCACGTCTTCCAGGGTTACCGGCTCGAAGTACAGACGGTCGGAAGTGTCGTAGTCGGTGGAAACGGTTTCCGGGTTGCAGTTGACCATGATGGTTTCGTAGCCGTCTTCGCGCAGAGCGAGGGCAGCATGTACGCAGCAGTAGTCGAACTCGATGCCCTGGCCGATACGGTTCGGACCGCCACCCAGAATCATGATCTTGTCGCGACCGGACGGCGCGGCTTCGCACTCCTCCTCGTAAGTAGAGTAGAGGTAAGCGGTGTCGGTGGCGAACTCGGCGGCGCAGGTGTCAACGCGCTTGTAGACCGGGAACACTTCCAGTTTTTGACGGTGAGTACGCAGATTCTTCTCGGTCACACCCAGCAGCTTGGCCAGACGCTGATCGGAGAAGCCTTTGCGCTTGAGCTTGAACATCAGGTCGCGGTCGATGGCGGACAGACCGAGGGTCTTGACCTTCTCTTCGTCCTTGATCAGATCTTCGATCTGCACCAGGAACCACGGGTCGATCATGTTCATGCCGAAGATGTCTTCGACGGTCATGCCGGCGCGGAAGGCGTCCGCCACGTACCAGATACGCTCGGCGCCCGGCACGGTCAGCTCGCGCTTGAGGATGCTCATGCTTTCCGGATTGCTCAGGTCGAGCTTCTCGTCCAGACCGCAAACACCGACTTCCAGACCGCGCAGGGCTTTCTGCAGGGATTCCTGGAAGGTGCGACCGATGGCCATGACTTCGCCGACCGACTTCATTTGAGTGGTCAGGCGTGCGTCAGCGTTGGCGAATTTCTCGAAAGCGAAACGTGGCAGCTTGGTGACGACGTAGTCGATCGACGGTTCGAAGGACGCCGGAGTCTTGCCGCCGGTGATGTCGTTCGACAGTTCGTCGAGGGTGTAGCCCACAGCCAGCTTGGCCGCGACTTTGGCGATCGGGAAACCGGTGGCTTTCGAAGCCAGTGCCGAGGAGCGCGATACACGCGGGTTCATCTCGATCACGACCATGCGGCCGGTGTCCGGGCAGATGCCGAACTGCACGTTGGAGCCACCGGTCTCGACGCCGATCTCGCGCAGTACCGCCAGCGAGGCGTTACGCAGGATCTGGTATTCCTTGTCGGTCAGGGTCTGTGCCGGAGCAACGGTGATCGAGTCACCGGTGTGCACGCCCATCGGGTCGAAGTTTTCGATCGAGCAGACGATGATGCAGTTGTCCTTTTTGTCGCGGACAACTTCCATTTCATATTCTTTCCAGCCGATCAGCGATTCGTCGATCAGCAGCTCTTTGGTCGGCGACAGGTCCAGACCGCGGGCGCAGATTTCTTCGAACTCTTCACGGTTGTACGCGATACCGCCGCCGGTGCCGCCCATGGTGAAGGACGGACGGATGATGCACGGGAAACCCAGACGCTCGAGGACGGCGTTGGCTTCTTCCATGCTGTGGGCGATACCGGAACGCGGGCATTCCAGGCCGATCGACTTCATGGCCTTGTCGAAACGCGAACGGTCTTCAGCCTTGTCGATGGTGTCGGCGTTGGCGCCGATCATTTCCACGCCGAACTTTTCCAGAACGCCTTCGCGCTCCAGGTCCAGGGCGCAGTTCAGAGCAGTCTGGCCGCCCATGGTTGGCAGCACGGCATCCGGACGCTCTTTTTCGATGATCTTGGCCACGGTCTGCCACTTGATCGGCTCGATGTACGTGGCGTCAGCCATGTCCGGGTCGGTCATGATGGTGGCCGGGTTGGAGTTCACCAGGATGACGCGGTAACCCTCTTCGCGCAGGGCTTTGCAGGCCTGGGCGCCGGAGTAGTCGAATTCGCAGGCCTGGCCGATAACGATCGGGCCAGCGCCGAGAATCAGGATGCTTTTAATGTCTGTACGTTTTGGCATGGGTTTGTCACTCAAATCCGCAGGTCAGTCGGCAAGCCGTCTTGATCGATTTCTGAAGCCCTGAGGGGCGCCACCGGTGTCGGGGCCGCCCTCGAGGGCTTCTCGCTACAGTCTCAAGGCGAACGCTTAGCGTCGCTTGGCCATCTCGTTGATGAAGCGGTCGAACAGGGGCGCCACATCGTTCGGGCCCGGGCTCGCTTCAGGGTGGCCCTGGAAGCTGAACGCGCTCTTGTCAGTGCGCTCGATGCCTTGCAGGGTGCCGTCGAACAGCGACTTGTGGATCGCACGCACGTTGGCCGGCAGGGTCGCTTCGTCAACCGCGAAACCGTGGTTCTGGCTGGTGATCATCACAACGCCAGTGTCCAGATCCTGCACCGGGTGGTTGGCACCGTGGTGGCCATGACCCATTTTCAGGGTCTTGGCGCCGGAGGCCAGAGCCAGCAGTTGGTGACCGAGGCAGATGCCGAAGACCGGAATTTCGGTTTCCAGCACTTCCTTGATCGCCTTGATTGCGTAGTCGCAAGGCTCCGGGTCACCAGGGCCGTTGGACAGGAACACGCCGTCCGGCTTGAGTGCCAGCACATCGGCAGCCGGGGTTTGCGCCGGCACCACGGTCACGCGGCAGCCGCGCTCGACCAGCATGCGCAGGATGTTCAGTTTGACGCCGTAGTCGTAGGCAACCACGTGGTACGGCAACTCGGACGCTTCGATGGTCGCGTGGCTGTCGGTCTTCAAGTCCCAGACAGTGGAGCGCCATTCGTACTTTTCCTTGGTGCTGACGACTTTCGCCAGATCCATGCCCTTCAGGCCCGGGAAGCCTTGCGCGGCGGCAATTGCAGCTTCTTCGGAGATGTTGTCGCCGGCCATGATGCAGCCGTTCTGTGCGCCTTTTTCACGCAGGATGCGGGTCAGGCGACGAGTATCGATACCAGCGATTGCCACAACATTGTTGGCTTTCAGGTAGTCGGACAGGGACATCGTGTTACGCCAGTTGCTCGCTACCAGCGGCAGGTCACGAATCACCAGGCCTGCGGACCATACGCGGTCAGACTCGGCGTCTTCCGGCGTGGTGCCGGTGTTGCCGATGTGCGGGTAAGTCAGGGTAACGATCTGCTGGGCGTAGGAAGGATCGGTAAGGATTTCCTGATAGCCGGTCATTGCGGTGTTGAACACCACCTCACCAACGGTTTGACCGTCGGCTCCAATGGCTTCGCCGCGAAAAATGCTGCCATCAGCAAGGGCGAGTATGGCTGGCTTAGTCAAGAAGACCTCCCGTAAATAACGCATGAAAGGGCAATCGCAGGTTGTAAAAAAGCGGAGTGACGTATGGACACGTCACCCCGCTTCTTCACCGAATTATTCTGCGCGCTTTTAGTGGACACACTAAAGCTGTAGCTTACAGAAAAAGGCTTTTTTGGTCCACCGCTAAAGAGCCTAAAAGGCCGGAGAATGCGACAGGCCGTCGCGCGGTGCAGAAAAACCAGCGCAAACCGGGCGTTTGCGCTGGGTAAAGCAGTCAATTAATGCAGGTCGAGCACGTCCTGCATGTCGTACAGACCCGGCTCGCGACCATCCAGCCACAACGCCGCACGCACCGCACCCTTGGCGAATGTCATGCGACTGGAAGCCTTGTGCGTGATCTCCAGGCGCTCGCCTTCGCAAGCGAACAGCACGGTGTGATCGCCGACCACATCACCACCACGCACGGTAGCGAAACCGATGGTTTCCCGCTCGCGCGCACCGGTGTGGCCTTCACGGCCATAGACCGCAACCTTCTGCAGATCACGATCCAGCGCCTCGGCGATCACTTCACCCATGCGCAGGGCCGTGCCCGAAGGCGCATCGATCTTGTGCCGGTGATGCGCCTCGATGATCTCGATGTCCGCATCATCGCCCAGCACCCGAGCGGTCATTTCGAGCAGCTTCAGCGACAGATTGACCCCAACACTGAAGTTGGCCGCGAACACGATCGGAATATCCTTGCCCGCCTCGGCCAGCAGTTGCTTCTGCGCAGCATCCAGCCCCGTGGTGCCGATGACCATGGCCTTGCCAGCCTTGCGACAGAACGCGAGGTTTTTCAGCATGACTTCCGGCAGGGTGAAATCGATCAGCACATCGAACTCTTCAGCCACCGATTCGAGATTGCCGGACAACGGCACACCGATGCGACCCAGCGAAGCCAGCTCACCGGCGTCCACCCCGATCAGCGTACTGCCGGGACGAACGATCGCCGCGGTCAGGCCGGTCAGCGGCGCGCGCTGTTGCACGGCCTCGACCAGAATCTTGCCCATGCGCCCGGCGGCGCCCATCACAGCTATACGTCGCATGCCGACTCCTTACAGATCGCCGAAGAAGCGCTTCACGCCATCGAACCAACCGGTGGTTTTTGGCGAGTGACTGTTGTCATCCGCCAGCGAGCTGCGGAACTCTTCGAGCAATTCGCGCTGACGACGATTCAGATTGACCGGGGTCTCGACCGCTACACGGCACATCAAGTCGCCCGCACCACCGCCCCGCACCGGCGCCACGCCTTTGCCGCGTACACGGAACTGCTTGCCGGTCTGGGTGCCTTCAGGGATTTTCAGTTTGACGCGACCGTCGAGGGTCGGGATTTCCAGCTCGCCGCCGAGCGCCGCATCAACAAAGCTGATCGGCACTTCGCAGAACAGATGTTTGCCATCGCGCTGGAAGATGTCGTGTTCGCGCACGTTGATCACCACGTACAGGTCGCCGGTCGGGCCGCCCTGGGTGCCCGCCTCGCCCTCGCCAGACAGACGAATGCGGTCGCCGGTATCAACGCCAGCCGGCACCTTCACCGACAGGGTCTTGTACTCTTCGACGCGACCGTCGCCGTGGCAGGAATCGCACGGATCGGAAATGATCTTGCCTTGGCCATGGCAGCGCGGGCAGGTCTGCTGCACCGAGAAGAAGCCCTGCTGCATGCGCACCTGACCAATGCCGCCGCAGGTCGGGCAGGTCGATGGCGACGAGCCTTTCTTCGCGCCGGAACCATCGCATGGCTTGCAATTGACCAGTGTCGGAACGCGAATATTCACGGTGGTACCGCGTACCGCTTCTTCCAGATTCAGCTCCAGGGTGTAGCGCAGATCGCTGCCACGCTGGGCGCCGCCACGGGAACCGCCGCGACCACCACCGAAGAAGTCACTGAAGACATCGCCAAAGATGTCCGAGAAATTCTGCCCGCCGAAACCGGCGCCACCGCCACCCATGCTTGGGTCGACGCCAGCATGACCGTACTGGTCGTACGCCGCGCGCTTGCTCGAATCGGACAATACTTCGTAGGCCTCGTTGGCCTCTTTGAACAGTTCTTCCGACGCTTTGTCATCGGGATTACGGTCCGGGTGATGCTTCATCGCCAGACGACGATAGGCCTTCTTCAGGTCTGCATCGCTTGAACCACGCTCTACACCCAATACTTCGTAATAGTCACGCTTTGCCATAAGTCTTTTGCACTCTTGAGGACGTTCGGCAAACCCCTCCTGAGGATGGCCAAACTCGTTGAGCCCCAATACAGGCCCGGACCCAACTCACGTCAATTCAACGATCCTGGTCTTTGTTTCTTTTGGTACTTGCGGCGCGAAAAGCAGGAGCATTCCCGGCCATACCAGCAGCAGGCAAACCTTGTCGCATGCTGTAAAAATTCGTGTATTCCAGATACGCCAACGCGGGAGCAAGCTCCCGCGCGGCGACATCCTACCAGTCACCGCCGCAAGGCAGTCAACCGGCCGACCAACAACTTACTTGTGGTCTTTGACTTCTTCGAACTCGGCATCGACAACATCGTCAGCCTTTTCAGCTTTCTCGTCGTGCGGTGCCGCGCCTTCAGCAGGCTGAGCCTGTTCGGCGTACATCTTCTGAGCAACCGGAGCCGAGACTTTCGACAGCTCTTCGATCTTCGCTTCGATGGCAGCCTTGTCGTCGCCTTTCACAGCGGCTTCCAGTGCAACCACAGCGGCTTCGATCGCGGTCTTCTCTTCAGCGCTGACCTTGTCGCCCGCTTCGGTAACCATTTTGCGAGTCGAGTGAACCAGTGCATCACCCTTGTTACGGGATTCAGCCAGTTCAGCGAACTTGCGGTCTTCCTCGGCGTTCAGCTCGGCATCGCGAACCATCTTCTGAATTTCTTCATCCGACAGACCGGAGTTGGCCTTGATGGTGATCTTCTGCTCTTTACCGGTCGCCTTGTCTTTCGCACCAACGTGCAGAATGCCGTTAGCGTCGATGTCGAAGGTCACTTCGATCTGTGGCACGCCACGTGGAGCTGGTGGAATGTCGGCCAGGTCGAACTTGCCCAGGGACTTGTTCTGTGCGGCTTGCTTACGCTCACCTTGCAGAACGTGAATGGTCACAGCGCCCTGGTTGTCATCGGCAGTCGAGAACACTTGCGATTTCTTGGTAGGAATCGTGGTGTTTTTCTCGATCAGCGCGGTCATCACGCCACCCATGGTTTCGATACCCAGGGTCAGCGGGCTGACGTCGAGCAGCAGAACGTCTTTCACGTCACCGGCCAGAACGGCGCCCTGAATCGCAGCACCCATGGCAACCGCTTCGTCCGGGTTCACGTCTTTACGTGCTTCTTTACCGAAGAAATCGGTCACCAGCTTTTGTACCAGCGGCATACGGGTCTGACCGCCGACCAGAATCACGTCGTTGATCGCACCAACGTCGATACCGGCGTCTTTCATGGCGATGCGGCAAGGTTCGATGGTGCGCTGAACCAGGTCTTCAACCAGAGCTTCGAGCTTGGCACGCGAAATCTTCACGTTCAGGTGCTTAGGACCGGTGGCGTCTGCAGTGATGTACGGCAGGTTGACGTCGGTCGACTGCGCGGACGACAGCTCGATCTTGGCTTTCTCAGCGGCTTCTTTCAGGCGCTGCATGGCCAGCGGGTCACCTTTGAGGTTCATGCCGCTTTCTTTCTTGAATTCGTCAACGAGGTAGTCGATCAGACGAATGTCGAAGTCTTCACCGCCGAGGAAAGTGTCACCGTTGGTGGCCAACACTTCGAACTGGTGCTCGCCGTCAACTTCAGCGATCTCGATCACGGATACGTCGAAAGTACCGCCACCCAGGTCATAAACGATCACGGTGTGATCGCCCTTGGCCTTGTCCATACCGTAAGCCAGAGCAGCTGCGGTTGGTTCGTTGATGATACGTTTAACGTCCAGACCGGCGATGCGGCCGGCGTCTTTGGTCGCCTGACGCTGGCTGTCGTTGAAGTAGGCCGGAACGGTGATCACCGCTTCGGTCACAGGCTCGCCGAGGTAGTCTTCGGCGGTCTTCTTCATCTTCTTCAAGATTTCAGCCGAGATTTGTGGCGGTGCCATTTTCTGGCCGTTCACTTCAACCCAGGCGTCGCCGTTGTCAGCCTTGGCGATTTTGTACGGGACCATCTTGATGTCTTTCTGTACGACTTCTTCGTCGAACTTGCGACCGATCAGACGCTTCACCGCGTACAGGGTGTTGTGCGGGTTGGTCACTGCCTGACGCTTGGCCGACTGACCAACGAGGATTTCACCATCGTTGGCGTAAGCGATGATCGACGGCGTGGTACGCGCGCCTTCGGCGTTTTCGATAACTTTGGCTACGCCGTTTTCCAGCACGGAGACGCAGGAGTTGGTAGTCCCCAGGTCGATACCGATAATTTTGCCCATGTTCACTCTCCCGAAACTTTGGATTTTGTTGCCGCAGCAGTGGTGGCTAACTGCGGTAATACTTAAACGCTTGACTTCTAAATGGGGGCCTTGCGGCTAATTTCAAGCCTTCTCGTCAATCGAAGGCGAAATTGGCGCCGGCGCCTTGCTGACCACAACCATGGCCGGACGCAACAGGCGGCCATTGAGCTGGTAGCCCTTCTGGAACACCTTCAGAACGCTGTTCGGTTCGACGTCGGCGCTTTCCTGCATGGCCATTGCCTGATGGTGAACGGCATTGAACGGTTCGCCATGCGGATCGATCGCTTCAAGCTGGTAACGCTTGAGGGTGTCGTGGAACATTTTCAGGGTCAGCTCGATGCCTTCGCGCATCGGACGGATGCTTTCGTCGTCCGGGCTCGACAGTTCGAGGCCGCGCTCCAGGCTGTCAACGATCGGCAGCAAGTCACCGGCGAACTTTTCCAGCGCAAACTTGTGCGCCTTCTCGACATCCTGCTCGGCACGACGGCGGACGTTCTGCAGATCGGCAGCTACGCGCAGCGACTGATCCTGCGCGGCGGCCAACTGCTCTTCGAGCACTTGTACACGGGTCGCCAGGTCGTCACCCGAAGTTTCGGGCGCCTGATTGGCTTCTGGATTTTGCGTATCTACTGTCTGTTCGTCAGCCATAGAATTCTCCTTTCAATTACGTCCGCGAGCTGTACTCGCGCTTCTGCCCCGATATATGGGGCCGCAAAATCAGGCTTCAAGGGCCTGCAATGATTAACCCTACAAAAAAGTGCTGCATTGTCATTCCCGCTCGGACTAAGCATTTGATCGGATCAAGCAAATCGAGCTAAGCGAGGGCATTGTCAGCCTGAAACAAAACACTGTATAAATAACCAGACCTAAAGCCTGGGAGCGGCCTTTATGCTGGTGCACCTGTCCGTACATAACTACGCCATCGTTGAACATCTCGATCTCGAACTCGATCGCGGGATGAGCGTGATCACAGGGGAAACCGGCGCCGGCAAGTCGATCATGCTCGACGCCCTGGGCCTGACCCTGGGCGATCGCGCCGACAGCGGCGTGGTTCGCCCAGGCGCCGACAAGGCCGACATTCTGGCCACCTTCGATCTGGTCGACATTCCCGAAGCCCATGCCTGGCTGGCCGAACGCGATCTCGAAAACGACGGCCCATGCATCCTGCGTCGGGTGATCACCGCTGAAGGCCGTTCACGCGGCTATATCAATGGCACGCCCTGCCCGCTCGGCGATCTCAAGGCCCTCGGCGAACTGCTGATCGATATCCACAGCCAGCACGAACATCAATCGCTGCTGAAAACCGATACCCATCGCCGCCTGCTCGACGAATACGCCGGCGCTACCGACCTGGCCCGTCAGGTCCAACTCGCCGCGCAGCGCTGGCGTCAAACCCGCCAGGAGCTGGAGCGCCTCTCCAATTCTGGCGACGAACAACGCGCGCGCCACCAACTGCTCAGCTACCAGCTTGAAGAACTGGAAAACCTCGGCCTCGGCGACAACGAGCTGGAACAGCTGGAGCAGGAACACAAGAATCTGACCAATGCCGAAACCCTGCTCGGCATCTGCCGACAGGTGGTCGAGCAGTGCAGCGAAAGCGATTCCGGCAATGTGCTGAATGCACTGACCGCCAGCCTCAATCGCCTGTCGAGCGTGAACAACTCGGTTGGCGCACTGGGCGAAGCCAGCAGCCTGCTGACCAGCGCGCAGATCCAGGTCGAAGAAGCCGTGGGCGAACTCAATCGCTTCCTCGACAACTTCGATGCCGATCCGGCGCGCCTGCAGTATCTGGAAGAACGCCTCGACGCAATTTACACCCTGGCCCGCAAGCACCGGATCCAGCCAACCGAAGTCGCCGAGATGCAGCAGAAGTTGCTGGATGAGATCGAAACCCTTAACGCCAACGACGAATCTATCGAGCGCCTGGGTGAAGAACTGGCGTCCTACGCACGCCATTATCAAGAGAAGGCCCGAGAGCTGAGCGACTTGCGTCACCAGGCCGCCGGCAGCCTTGCCAGCGCCGTGGAGCAGGAAATCCAGCGCTTGGGCATGCCGGGCGGGCGCTTCACCATTGAATTGCGCGCCAATAGCAGCGACGAACTGCTGCCCAATGGTCTGGAACAGGTTGAACTGCTGGTCAGCGCCAACCCCGGCCAGCCACTGAAGGCGCTTGCCAAAGTGGCCTCCGGCGGCGAGCTGTCGCGGATCAGTCTGGCGATTCAGGTGATCACCGCGCAGACCTCAAGAGTGCCGACCCTGGTATTCGACGAAGTGGACGTGGGTATCGGCGGGCCGACCGCCGAAATCGTCGGCCAGTTGTTGCGACGTCTTGGCGATCGCGGGCAGGTACTGACCGTGACGCACTTGCCGCAAGTGGCAGCGCAGGGTCATCAGCATTTGTTCGTGCACAAGGTACGGGGCGAACAGGCGACTCACACCGCCGTGTCCAAGCTGAGCAAGAACGACCGTATAGAAGAAGTGGCGCGGATGCTGGGCGGCATCGACCTGACCAAAGAGTCTTTGGCTCACGCAAAAAAAATGGTGGTTACCGCAAAAGTTTAAGCACAGCAGAAAGCACGAAGGCGACCCTTGGGTCGCCTTCGTTCGTTTCGCGAACCTGAAATTCGCGCGACATGCTTACTTTTTCTTGCGTACGTACAGCACCAGATTGTGATCTACCAGATCAACACCGTGCTCCTCGGCAATTGCCTTCTGGAGCTTTTCGATTTCCGGACTGACGAATTCGACGACTTCACCGGTTTCCACGTTGACCATGTGGTCGTGGTGGCCACCGTCGGCCAATTCGAATACCGCGTGGCCACCGTCGAAGTTGTGACGGACCACGAGGCCAGCGGCTTCGAACTGGGTCAGAACACGGTAAACCGTGGCCAGACCGACGTCCTCGCCCGCTTCCATCAACGCCTTGTAGACGTCTTCGGCACTCATGTGACGCTGCTCGGTAGAGTCGAGCATTTGCAGGATCTTGACCCGTGGCAGGGTCACTTTGAGGCCGGCTTTGCGTAGTTCGCTATTTTCAACCATGGTCAGCTTTCTCGCGATGCTGCTTCGCAGCTTCTCTTAATGCGGGTATGATCGGCGTTTACGTTGTCCCAGCCAAGATAGTGGAAGTCGCCCACCGATGCAAAACACCAAGCTCTTGCTAACCAGTTTCACCTTTGTGGGACTGCTCGCACTCGCCGGTTGTTCATTCCCCGGGGTTTACAAAATCGACATCCAGCAGGGCAATGTCGTCACGCAGGACATGATAGACCAGTTACGCCCGGGAATGACCCGTCGGCAAGTACGGTTTATCATGGGTAACCCTCTGCTGACCGACACGTTCCATGCCGATCGCTGGGATTATCTGTACAGCCTGCAACCTGGTGGCGGTGAACGCCAACAGGAACGCGTGAGTGTTAACTTCAACTCCAACGACCAGCTTGTCAGCCTGTCCGGTGACTTCATGCCGGGCGTGAGCCGTGACGAAGCCATTCTCGGCAAGGACAGTGGCACCAGCGTGACCGCCCCTGCTGAAAACGCCGAGAAGCCGAAGCCGGAACAACCAGCCAAACCAGGCTCCTTGCTGGATTCGATCCAGAAGGACGTGGACGGTGTTGAAACCGTTCCGGTTCCGACGCCCGAACCGCTGGACACCTCGCCGCAGTAATGTGCGAGGCAATAAAAAACCCGGAATTTCCGGGTTTTTTATTGCCTGCGATTTGCTCGTCCTACTGATTTCGCGCCTTGGCTTCGGCAGCCTTGGCCGCCCGCAAGCGCCGAACCTCTTTCGGATCTGCCAATAGCGGCCGGTAGATCTCGATGCGATCCCCCGCCTGAATCAAGCGAACCTGTGAATCAGCCACCACCTTGCCGAAGATTCCCAGCGGACATTCGTTCAGGTCCAGCTCCGGAAATTCATCGCCAATACCTGACTTGAGCACCGTCTCACGCACTGTTGTCCCTTCAGGAACGCTCAAAGTGCGCAAGATCTGACGATCCACGGCGGCATACACCACCTCAATCTCGATCACCGGCTCAACCATGCATCTGCTTGGCGCGCTGGCAGAACGCATCCACCAACGTATTCGCCGCCTGATTGAACAGCGGGCCGAGTGTCGCGCGCACCAGCGGGCCGGCGTAGTCGAAAGACAGGTCAAGACTGATCTTGCAGGCCTTCTCGTTCAACGCCTTGAAGACCCAGACGCCATGCAGTTGGTTGAACGGGCCTTCTTCCAGGTTCATCTCGATCGATTGCCCCGGCACCAGCGTATTGCGAGTGACGAAGTGCTGACTGAGGCCACCCTTGGCCACGCCAACGCTGGCACGCATGTGCTCGGGCGAACTCTCCAGCACCTCGGCGGACGAGCACCACGGCAGGAATTCCGGGTAACGCGCGACGTCGTTGACCAGGTCGTAGAGGAATTGCGCCGGGTATGGCAGCAACGCCGAACGTTGAATATGTGTCGTCATGTAAGCGTTACTTCCAGAGCTGAGCGGCAAACACTACCAGAATGCCGATGGGCGCCACGTAGCGCATCAAGAACAGGGACAGGGCAAACAGCGCCGGGTTACGAATCGACAACTCGTCACGCACCGCCTCACGCCCCATCACCCAACCGGCAAACAGCACGAAGCACAAGCCACCGAGCGGCAACATGATCCGCGAGGTGAAGAAATCAATCACGCCGAAGAAGTCCAGACCGCCTGCCGCCCCCCATTGGTAGAGGTGAAACAGCCCGCCATCGTTCACGAAAAATTTGGCTTCCTTCCAGATATTGAAGGAGAAAACCGTACCCAGACCGACGAACCAGCAAATGAATGCCAGCCAGAAAGTCACCCAGCCACGGCTGATTTTCGTGCGTTCAACCAGATAGGCAACCATCGGCTCGAGCAGGGAAATCGCCGAGCTCCAGGCGGCAATTGCCACCAGGACAAAGAACACCACGCCCATCAACTGGCCGAAAACCACGTTACCGAAGGCAAATGGCAGACTGACGAACATCAGGCCCGGACCTTCGCTAGGGTTCAAACCGCCAGCAAACACAATCGGAAACAATGCCAGACCGGCCACCAGCGACACGAAGGTGTCGAGCAGTGCCACACCGACCACCGTGCCGGACAACGAGGCTTCCTTGGTCATGTAAGCGCCGTAGATCATGATCGAGCCGACGCCCACGCTCAGGGAAAAGAACGCATGGCCCATGGCGGGCAGCAAGCCGTCGAGGACTTTTTCCGGGTGGAAATCGAACATGAAATGCACGCCTTCCATGAAATGCCCGGTGGTCATGCTGTAACCCAGCAACACCAGCACCATCACGAACAGCAGCGGCATCATGATCCGCAGACTGCGCTCAAGCCCGGCAACCACGCCTTTGGCGATCACCACGGCCGACAACAGCATGAAAACTGTGTGCCAAAGTGTCAGGCGCCAGGGATCGGAGATGACATTGCCGAAATAAGCGCCGACCTGCTCCGCCGTGGCGCCCTGGAAGTCGCCGCGCCCCATGTCGATGATGTAATCCAGCGACCAGCCGCCAACCACACTATAGAAAGACAGGATCAGCAACGCCGTGATCATCCCGGCAAATGCGCCCCACGACCACTTGCCCGAATGCCCGGCTTCCAGCGCCAGCACCTTCAGGGCGTTCGCCGGACTTTGCCGTGCGCGGCGGCCGATCAGGGTTTCAGCCAGCATGACCGGGATCCCGATCAGGGCGATGCAGGCCAGAAACATCAGCACGAAGGCGCCGCCGCCGTAGACCCCGACCATGTAGGGGAATTTCCAGATGCTGCCCAGTCCCACGGCCGAACCGGTCGCGGCGAATATGAAAACCCAGCGGCTAGCCCAACTGCCGTGGACAGAAACCTTGTCTGTCGACATTGAATATCACGCCCAAGCGTTAGAAAAAGAGGCCGCATTGTCCGGGATTCACTCAACGTGCTCAAGCACGCAGCATCACCGTAGCCGAGGACCGTTTATCTCCATATAATGCCGCCCCTATGGCTAAACAGAAGAAACACCCAACAGGGACCATCGCGCAGAACAAAAAGGCGCGACACGATTACTTCATCGAACATCGTTTCGAGGCTGGTCTGGTCCTGGCCGGCTGGGAAGTAAAAAGTCTGCGGGCAAGCAAGCTGCAACTGGTCGACAGTTACGTGCTGCTCAAGGATGGCGAAGCCTGGCTCCTCGGCAGTCACATCACGCCGTTGATGACCGCCAGCACCCACGTCATCGCCGATCCGACCCGCACCCGCAAACTGCTGCTGAACAAGCGCGAGCTGGAAAAACTCGCCGCTGCCGTGCAACAGAAAGGCTACGCCTGCGTGTGCCTGTCCTTCTACTGGAGCAAGCACATGGTCAAGTGCGAAATTGCTCTGGGCAAGGGCAAGAAGGAATACGACAAGCGTGACACCGAGCGCGAACGCGACGCCGGTCGTGAATTGCAGCGCGCCGTGCGCAACAAGGGCAAGGAAGAATAATTTTCCTGCTTTCAAAGATCGCAGCCTGCGGCAGCTCCTACAAAGGAATGAGAATTTCCCTGTAAGAGCTGCCGAAGGCTGCGATCTTTTTGCCTCTAAAAGCTACATTCCCCTGCGCCGCTCCGCCCGAGCCATGCGCTGAACTTCCTGCCGTACCTCCTCCAGCACTTCCTGCACATACAGAATGTGCCGACTGGAAACCTCCCGCGCCTGCTCCGCACGCCCCTCGATAATCGCCAGATACAGCTCCCGGTGCTGAGAGATCAGCATGTCGCGGGTTTCCGTGCGCTGCTTGTACATGCCGCCAATGTTGGTCACCACGTTGCGCTTGAGCAGATCGAACAACCCGCGAATGGTGTGCAGCAGCACTGCGTTGTGGCTGGCTTCGGCGATCGCCAGATGAAACTTCGCATCCGCCGCGCCCTCTTCCGCCCGGCTCACTTCGTCATGCCGCGTATAGCAATCCTGCAACTCATTGAACGCAGCAGTCAGACGCTCACGATCCACATCCGTGGCGCGCAATGCTGCGTAATAGGCGCACGATGCCTCCAGAGTGTGCCGAAACTCCAGCAAGTCGCGCTGCGCCTCGGGATTGCTCTCCAGCAGCAATAGCAGAGGATCACTGAAGGTCGAGCCGAGCGTTTCCACCACATAATTGCCGCCGCCCTGGCGACTGACCAGCAAGCCCTTGGCCGCCAGTTTCTGAATCGCTTCGCGCAAAGACGGACGCGACACGCCGAACTGCTCGGCCAAGGCTCGCTCGGCCGGAAGCCGCTCACCGGACTTCAGCGTGCCCTCGAGGATCATCCCCTCGAGGCGCTCGACAATATCGTCAGACAAACGGCGCTGACGAATCTGATCAAACCCCATAACTCAATTCTCCACGATCCCGACCGCGCGCCGGGCTCTCTATTCTGGCCTATCGGCGCCCCGCCGACACCTGTCAGCGCACATTCGCCCGACCGGATCAGATGCCCTCTGCACCGCTTATTCGACAAAAGTTTCAGGGCGACAAATTGACACACCGACATCAAGGCTTTTACCCTAGCCAACAGCGATTGTAAATTGGTATTACCAATTAACCAAGAACGCTGACAGTGCCTGACCAACAACAATTAGGGGCCACCCCATATGCAAACCTGGCAACAGCTCTATACCCCGCTCGGCAGTCTCGGCGTCTCCGCACTCGCGGCCGTCATCCCCATCGTTTTCTTCTTTCTGGCTCTGGCGGTGTTCCGCCTCAAGGGTCACGTGGCCGGCAGCATCACGCTGGCCCTGTCGATTGCCGTGGCGATTTTCGCCTTCCACATGCCGGTCGACATGGCCTTCGCCGCGGCCGGATACGGCTTTGCCTACGGTCTGTGGCCGATTGCCTGGATCATTGTCGCGGCGGTGTTCCTCTACAAACTGACAGTCAAGAGTGGCCAGTTCGAGGTCATTCGCAGTTCGGTGCTGTCGATCACCGACGACCAGCGTCTGCAGGTGCTGCTGATCGGTTTCTGCTTCGGTGCATTTCTTGAAGGTGCCGCCGGCTTCGGCGCGCCAGTGGCGATTACCGCCGCGCTGCTGGTCGGTCTCGGCTTCAACCCGCTGTACGCCGCCGGCCTGTGCCTGATTGCCAACACCGCGCCAGTAGCGTTTGGCGCACTGGGCATTCCAATCATTGTTGCCGGGCAAGTGACCGGCATCGACGCGTTCAAGATCGGCGCCATGACCGGTCGCCAACTGCCACTGCTGTCGCTGTTCGTGCCGTTCTGGCTGGTGTTCATGATGGACGGCCTGCGTGGCGTGCGTGAAACCTGGCCGGCAGCACTGGTCGCAGGCCTGAGTTTCGCAGTGACCCAGTACTTCACTTCGAACTTCATCGGCCCGGAGCTGCCGGACATCACCTCGGCCCTGGCCAGCCTGATTTCCCTGACCCTGTTCCTCAAAGTCTGGCAGCCAAAACGCGCCGCCGGCCAACACATCGCTGGCGCCGTTTCGGCCTCGGCAGTAACCGCCAGCGCAGGTGGTTTCGGCCAGAAACGCAGCACCGTGGCGTCGCCTTACAGCCTCTGGGAAATTTTCATTGCCTGGTCGCCATTCCTGATCCTCACCGTGCTGGTAACCATCTGGACCCTCAAGCCGTTCAAGGCCATGTTTGCCGCCGGCGGCTCGATGTACGCCTGGGTGTCCAACTTTGCCATCCCGCACCTTGACCAACTGGTGATCAAGACTGCTCCGATCGTCGCCACCCCGACCGCCATCCCGGCCGTGTTCAAACTCGACCCGATTTCCGCGACCGGTACCGCGATTTTCTTCTCGGCGCTGATCTCGATGCTGGTATTGAAGATCAACTTCAAAACTGGTCTGACCACTTTGAAAGAGACCTTCTACGAACTGCGCTGGCCGATTCTGTCGATCGGCATGGTGCTGGCCTTCGCTTTCGTCACCAACTACTCGGGCATGTCTTCGACCATGGCGCTGGTCCTGGCCGCGACCGGCGCAGCCTTCCCGTTCTTCTCGCCGTTCCTCGGCTGGCTGGGCGTGTTCCTCACCGGCTCGGATACCTCTTCCAACGCCCTGTTCAGTTCGCTGCAGGCGACCACCGCACACCAGATCGGCGTCAATGACACCCTGCTAGTAGCCGCCAATACCAGCGGCGGTGTGACCGGCAAGATGATCTCGCCACAATCGATCGCCGTGGCCTGCGCCGCGACCGGGTTGGTGGGTAAGGAATCGGATCTGTTCCGCTTCACTCTCAAGCACAGCCTATTCTTTGCCACGATTGTCGGCCTGATCACTCTGGCCCAGGCTTACTGGTTCACCGGCATGCTGGTGCACTAAACCTATAAACAAAACGGAAATAACCGACGCCGGCTGGTGATTCCGGCGTCAGCAATTCACACCCCGGTCTGTAAGGCTGCTGAAAGCAAGGCTCTTTATATTCAGCAGTCTCAACAGACGGATAACCGGGCCCACCCGGAGACACGCCTGATGAGCGAGCTTTTTTACAACGCTGTGCCCAACGCCACCCGCGTCGCACCGCCACTGCCCGAACCTCGGCAGTACCCCAGCGAGAAACCGTCGCGGGTCTATCTGTTCGGCACGTGCGTGGTCGACCTGTTCTACCCCGAAGCCGGGATGGACGCGATCCACTTGCTCGAGCGTGAAGGGATCAAGGTCGAGTACCCGCAAGGGCAGAGCTGCTGCGGGCAACCGGCCTACACCTCGGGTTACACCGAGCAGGCGCGTACGGTGGCGCGTTCGCAACTGGCGCTGTTTGCCGGGGATTATCCGGTGGTGGTGCCGTCGGGTTCCTGCGCGGGCATGTTGCGCGAGCATTACGCCGACTTGTTCAAGGACGAGCCGCAAACGTTGAAACAGGTGCAGGCACTCGCGGCCCGCACCTATGAGCTGGCCGAGTTCCTGCTGTTCGTCTGCAAGGTGCAGCTCAAGGACAGCGGCGAGCCGGTCAAAGTCGCGCTGCACACCTCGTGTTCGGCACGCCGCGAGATGAACACCCACCTGCACGGCCGCGAGTTATTGGCGCAGTTGAGCAACGTGGAACGGGTCAACCACGACCACGAAAGCGAGTGCTGTGGCTTCGGTGGGACATTCAGCGTCCGTATGCCAGACATTTCCGGCGCGATGGTGGCGGACAAGACCCGCGCGTTGAAGGATTCCGGCGCGCACAAAGTGTTGAGCGCCGACTGCGGCTGTTTGATGAACATCAATGGCGCATTGGAGAAACAAAAAGAAGCGCTGCGCGGGCAACATCTCGCCAGCTTTCTGTGGCAACGAACCGGAGGTGCGCAATGAGCACCTCGACGATTATTCCTACGGTTGCCGTAGAAGAAGATTTCCGTACTCGGGCGCACAACGCCCTGGGTGATCAGCA
Source organism: Pseudomonas sp. G3-19 (assembly GCF_054855875.1). Taxonomy (NCBI): domain Bacteria; kingdom Pseudomonadati; phylum Pseudomonadota; class Gammaproteobacteria; order Pseudomonadales; family Pseudomonadaceae; genus Pseudomonas; species Pseudomonas sp. G3-19. The sequence goes on along the minus strand of NZ_JBMPIQ010000003.1, from coordinate 5,097,464 downwards.
GCTACGGAACAACTTCCGCACTGCGATGGATTCACTGATGACCAAGCGGGCAGCGGCTTTCAGCGATGCCCACGAAAGAGAACACTTGCGCGCCCTGGGCAACTCGATCAGGGCGCGTGCGCTCTCCAAGTTGCCCGACCTGCTCGAGCAACTGGAACAGAACCTGACCCGCAACGGTGTGACAGTGCACTGGGCGGAAACGGTGGACGAGGCCAATGGCATCGTCCTTTCGATCATCCGCGCTCACGAGGCGCGGCAAGTGATCAAGGGCAAATCGATGGTCAGCGAAGAGATGGAGATGAACCATTTCCTCGAGGCTCAAGGTGTTGAATGCCTGGAGTCCGACATGGGGGAATACATCGTCCAGCTCGACCACGAGAAGCCTTCACACATCATTATGCCGGCGATCCACAAGAATGCCGGTCAGGTCGCGTCCTTGTTCCACGACAAACTTGGCGTGGAGTACACCAAGGACGTTGACCAACTCATTCAGATCGGTCGCAGGGTCCTGCGGCAGAAATTCTTCGAAGCGGACATCGGCGTTTCCGGCGTCAACTTCGCCGTGGCCGAAACCGGCACCCTGCTGCTGGTGGAAAACGAAGGCAACGGACGCATGACCACCACCGTGCCGCCGGTGCACATCGCCGTCACCGGCATCGAAAAGGTCGTGGAAAACCTGCGCGACGTGGTGCCGCTGCTGTCGCTGCTGACCCGCTCGGCGCTGGGCATTCCGATCACCACCTACGTCAACATGATCTCCGGCCCGCGCAAGGAACATGAACTCGACGGCCCGCAGGAAGTGCATCTGGTGCTGCTCGATAACGGTCGCAGCCAGGCCTTTGCCGACAGCGAACTGCGCCAGACCCTCAACTGCATCCGCTGCGGTGCCTGCATGAACCATTGCCCGGTTTACACCCGCGTCGGAGGCCACACCTACGGCGAGGTGTATCCGGGACCGATCGGCAAAATCATCACGCCGCACATGGTCGGTCTGGCGAAAGTCCCGGATCACCCGAGCGCTTCGTCGTTGTGCGGTGCCTGCGGCGAAGTGTGCCCGGTAAAAATTCCGATCCCTGCCCTGCTGCGGCGCCTACGCGAAGAGAACGTCAAAGCTCCGGACTCGCCGCATCAAGTGATGCGCGGCCAGGGCAGCAAGTATTCGCGCAAGGAACGCTTCATCTGGAACGCCTGGGCGAAACTCAACAGCTCGCCGACGCTGTATCGGTTGTTCGGTTTCTTCGCCACGCGCCTGCGCGCCCTGACCCCAAGCAATGTCGGCCCGTGGACACAAAACCACAGCGCACCAAAACCCGCCGCCCGCTCACTGCACGACATGGCCCGCGAGCATCTGGGCAAACAGGGAGATCGCTGATGAGCGCCAAGCAAAATATCCTCGCCAAGCTACGGAAAAGTCTGACCGGCGCCACACCGATTGCCGACGACTTCGACGTCGATCTGGTGACCCAGCCTTACACCTACAGCGCCGAGCAACGCATCCCGCAGCTGCGCAAACTGATGGAAGCGGTCCACACCGAGATCCATCTGACTACCGGCGCAGACTGGCCGACGCTGCTCGCGCAGTTACTGCGTGACCGTCAGCTACCGAGCCTGCTGATCGCACCGACTACGCCCCACGGGCAGCGCATCTCACAACACTGGGCGAACAATCCTGATCTGCCGACGCTGAAGTCCTACAACCGGCCGATGGAAGAATGGAAAGCCGAGCTGTTCAACGACACCCCGGCCAGCCTCACTGGCACTCTCGGCGCCATCGCCGCGACCGGCAGCCTGATTCTCTGGCCCACTCGTGAAGAGCCGCGATTGATGAGCCTGGTGCCGCCGGTGCATTTCGCCCTGCTTAAGGCCAGCGAAATCCGCGACAACTTCTATCAGGTGCAACAGGAATTCGAGTGGGCCCAAGGCATGCCGACCAACGCGCTGCTGGTGTCCGGCCCGTCGAAAACCGCCGATATCGAACAAGTGCTGGCCTACGGCGCACATGGCCCGAAAGACCTGGTGGTACTGATCCTGGAGGACCAATGACGCTTCCGGTGAATTTCTTGCGCGATGCGCAGCAACTGATTCCAGCGGAGCGCCGTTTTGACGATCCGCTGTCGACCTTGGCCTTCGGCACCGACGCCAGTTTTTATCGGCTGATTCCCAAACTGGTGATCCGCGTCGAGTCCGAAGATGAAGTGGTAGCGCTGCTGAAACTGGCCCAGCGCGATCAGGTTCCAGTGACCTTCCGCGCCGCTGGCACCAGTTTGTCCGGGCAGGCGATCAGCGATTCGGTGCTGATTGTGCTGGGGGATAACTGGAACGCTCGCGAGATTCGCGGCCAAGGCCTGCAGATTCGCCTGCAACCTGGAGTGATCGGCGCGCAGGCCAACGCGTGGCTGGCTCCCTTCGGGCGCAAGATCGGCCCCGACCCGGCGTCGATCAACGCCTGCAAGATCGGCGGCATCGTCGCCAACAACGCCAGCGGCATGTGCTGCGGCACCGCGCAAAATACCTATCACACGCTGGCCGGGATCCGTCTGGTACTCGCCGACGGCACCCGTCTCGACACCGAAGACGCCGCCAGCGTCGCCGCGTTTCGCGCCAGCCACGGTGATCTGCTGGAACGCCTGGCAACATTGGGCCGCGAGACCCGCGCCAATGCCGAACTGGCTGCGCGAATCCGCCACAAATATCGTCTGAAAAATACCACCGGTCTGTCACTCAACGCCCTGGTGGATTTCGACGAGCCTGTGGATATCTTGAGCCACCTGCTGGTCGGCTCCGAAGGCACGCTCGGCTTCATCAGCGCGGTGACCTACGACACGGTGGTCGATCACCCGAACAAGGCCTCGGCGCTGATCGTGTTCCCGGATGTGGAAACCTGCTGCAACGCAGTCACCGTGCTGAAAAGCCAACCGGTGTCGGCGGTGGAATTGCTCGATCGGCGCAGTCTGCGTTCGGTGCAGGACAAACCGGGCATGCCGGATTTCGTACAGCACCTGTCGAACAATGCCTGCGCGCTGCTGATCGAATCCCGCGCCGCCTCTTCCACTTTGCTGCAGGAACAACTGGCGCAGATCATGGCTTCGCTAGCCGGTTTCTCGGTGGAAAAACAGGTCGATTTCACTGAAGACCCGGCCGAGAACGCCAAGCTCTGGGCCATCCGCAAGGACACCTTCCCCGCCGTCGGCGCCGTGCGCAAAACCGGCACCACGGTGATCATCGAAGACGTGACCTTCCCGGTCGAGCAACTGGCTATCGGCGTCAATCGCCTGATCGCGCTGTTCGACAAACACGCCTACGACGAAGCGATCCTTTTCGGACACGCTCTGGAGGGTAATCTGCACTTCGTTTTCACCCAAGGCTTCAACAGTCCGGAAGAAGTCGCACGCTATCAGGCGTTCATGGACGACGTGGCGCAACTGGTGGCGGTGGAATTCGGCGGTTCGCTCAAGGCCGAACACGGCACCGGGCGCAACATGGCGCCGTTCGTTGAGCTGGAATGGGGCAGCGATGCCTATCAGTTGATGTGGCAGCTCAAACGTCTGCTCGACCCCAACGGCATCCTCAACCCCGACGTGGTGCTCAGCGAAGATCCGCAGATCCACCTCAAACACCTGAAGCCGCTGCCGGCGGCTGACGAGATTGTCGACAAATGCATCGAGTGCGGCTTCTGCGAGCCGGTCTGCCCGTCGAAAGGACTGACCCTCAGCCCGCGCCAGCGCATCGTGATCTGGCGTGACATTCAGGCGAAAAAACGTGCCGGCGTTGACACCACCGAGCTGGAACAAGCCTACGAGTACCAAGGCATTGAAACCTGCGCCGCGACAGGCCTGTGCGCGCAGCGTTGCCCCGTAGGCATCAATACCGGCGAACTGGTGAAAAAGCTCCGCGCCCGCAACGCCACGCATCAGAAAACCGCTGACTGGATCGAAGGAAATTTCGCCAAGACCCTGCAAGGCGCACGCTTCACCCTGCACGTGGCCAACGGCGCACGGATGCTGCTCGGCGCACCGCGCCTGGCGAAGCTGTCGGCAACCCTGACACGTTTGTCCAAAGGCCAGGTGCCGCTGTGGACCAGCGCGATGCCGCAACCGGAAAAAGCCATTCGCTTCAGCCCGAGCGTGTCCGACGAACGCCCACGCGTTGTGTATCTGGCCGCCTGTGTTTCACGGGTGATGGGCCCGGCAGCGGGCGACAAGGAGCAGATGTCGCTGTACGACAAGACCCGTGGCCTGCTGGAAAAAGCCGGTTACCAAGTGGTATTCCCGGACAATCAGGACAACCTCTGCTGCGGTCAGCCGTTTGCTTCCAAAGGCTACGCCGAACAGGCCGAGCACAAGCGTCAGGAGTTGATCAGCGCGCTGCTGCACGCCAGTCGCGGTGGACTCGATCCGATCTATTGCGACACCAGCCCGTGCACCTTGCGCCTGGTGCAGGACGTGGGAAATGTTCGCCTGGATCTGTATGACCCGGTGCGCTTCATCCGTACGCATCTTCTCGATCGACTGGAGTTCACCCCGCAAGAAGCACCGATTGCAGTTCATGTGACCTGCAGCACCCAGCATCTGGGCGAAAGCCAGGCGCTGATCGAACTGGCACGCAAATGCAGCAAAACCGTGGTGATTCCGGAAGGTATTCATTGTTGCGGGTTTGCCGGTGACAAGGGTTTCACCACGCCGGAGCTGAACAGCCACTCGCTGCGCACACTCAAGGACGCGGTGCAACATTGCAACGAGGGGATTTCCACCAGCCGCACCTGTGAGATCGGCCTGACGCAGCACGGCGGCATCGACTATCACGGACTGGTCTATCTGGTGGATCGGGTCACTCGAGCGAAGGCCTGCTAAAAGAAAGTTAGAACCCTTGAGCGAGGCGGTAGTCCACAGAACAAGCCCCGAACACGCGGGGCTTTTCCTCCTTTCGCAGGCCTGCTCTGACGGTCAGCGAGAGTCTGGATTCCTCAGTGCAAGGAGATACTCATGAAGCATTCTGTACTGTTTGGTCTGTTCGTTACTGCCTCGATGATGGCTTCTACTTCGTTCGCCGATGGCAAACCTGCCGACTTGTGCGAGGCGAATCTGCAAAAGATCGAAAGCGCCAAGACGCAATATCAGACGTCGCCGGATCTGAATTCGCGCGTCTCGGCAAGCGTCAGCAAAGCCCAGGCCCTTAAGGCTCAGGGCAGGATCGACGACTGCCTGGCGGAAACCCAGCAAACCCTTCTGGTAATCCAGAACTCGACGGGGGATACCAAGAAATAAACCTCGGGACGACCAGTCTTCAGGTGGCGTGATGCAGCGCGGTTCGGGTTGACGGGCCACGATGTAAAAAAAACCGAATTCCTGCGTGCGGCCGCGGTCGATTGAACAGGCCCACTACCAAACACGGCCTGTTACGACCTCGGCATCGCCGCCAGACCGTCCGGCAGCACCGAGACCAACCGTTCAAGGAGATACCCATGAAGCATTCTGCAATTGCTGGATTGTTCATCGCTGGTGCCCTGCTGACGTCGCCGGTGTTTGCGGCAGACAAAGACCTTTGTGCCGGGAATCTTCAAACCATCAAAGACTTCGTTACCAGTCAGCCGTCAATTCCCGAGACGTCCATGAACAACGTCAAGGAAGCGCAGAAAAAAGCTGAAGACGCGCAGGCGGCCGGCAATGACAAGGATTGCGTTGAGGTCACCTCTTCCTTGATAACCAAAATGCAAATCCGCAATCCAACGCGCAATTGATATGCCACGAGGCCAACCTTCGGGTTGGCCTCGCCGGCCGTTTGGCGTACACTGCGCAGGCTTGTTGCCTCACCTGATGTACGAGGCAATGAGTTCGGGGCCGATTAGGATTCGACGCCGGTGACGAAACTTTAGGTGCATGCCGACTTGGTAACAGAAGTCGTAAATCCACTGTTGCAACTTCTTATAGTTGCCAATGACGACCAATACGGTGCTGCTCTCGCTGCTTAATTGCAGCTGACATGCACTCCTGGTGCCTTCGGGCCCAGCAATCATCAGGGGATGTCTGTAAACCCGAAATGATTGTCATATAGAACAGAATCGCCGTGCAGTACGTTGTGGACGAAGCGGCTAAAACTTACACAACTCGCCCAAAGCACCCTGCCCGTCGGGTCGCTGAGGGTTAACTTAATAGACACGGCTACGCATGTAGTACCGACAGCGGAGCACTGGCGGACGGGGGTTCAAATCCCCCCGGCTCCACCAACTCTCGACGACAAAGCCCGCCTTGTGCGGGCTTTGTCGCATCTGGACATCAGCCAAACCGAGCACACAAACCCACAGCCTGCAGGCGATCAAACTCGATAACCCTGGCAATGCTCTGCCTACTCATAAAAAAGGACGACACGATGTCGTCCTTTTTCGTACCCGCATTCATCAGAATCAATGAACCGCGCTGATCAGATCCGGGCGGCTGGATTTGAGCATTGCCTCATTGACCTTGCCTTGAATCGAGCAGGTAAACATCCCCTTGCTGCCAGTCGTCAGCTCTTGCGGAGCAGGCTCGATCAGGAACACGCGCTCGGCACTGTCGACAACCAGCTTGCCCGCCGTTGCGGATGGGTCTTCCGGCTGCCAGTTGGATTTGCCGTGGGACCAGATTTCCGCGCGTGCGTAGAGCCCCTGCGACATGTCCATACGCGGCCCGCCCGCTTTTTCCAACTGGGTGTGGAGTTCATTCGGCGTCTGTTTGGCGTAGAACCCCCAACTGATGATGCGAGTGCCCATCAGGTCTGTATCTTCGGCGTAGAAGCCGGTCAACGACATGCCGTCAATTTCGACCGGCTTGGCGAACATCCAGCGCTGCCCCATATCGCTCTTGGTGCCGCCGGACAATTTGATCTGGCCATTTTCGACAGTGCTCGGCACCAGATTCTTGAACAAAGGTGATTGCACGACTGCCAGGGAGTGATCGTCACAAGCGGCAAACGACGCCACCGGCGAAGGTGCAGCGGCAACGCTGAAAGCAGAAAAAAGGGCCGCAATGGGCAACAGCAGGAAAATTGGTTTCATGGAATGACTCGAATGAAAGACTGAAGAAATCGACAGAGACGATATCACAATGACATCAATCAACAGACTTCAGAGTTTCAATCAATGCCCATGCCGATGATGCACATCCGGAAAATGCGCATGACTGTGCCGCATCGGCGTGTGCACATGCGGATGGCTATGCGGCTCCACCCCATCCCACTCAAACCCATGCGTATGTTGATGATGCTCATCGTGTGTATGCCGATGATCATGCTCAAGCGGTTCGTGCTGATGCTCATGAACATGGTTTTCCATCAGATGAATCCATACCCCCACCGCCATTAACGCCGCTGCGAGCAGAAACATCAGCGATATCGACTCGCCGAGCAGCAGAATCGAGATGCCTGCGCCGAGAAACGGTGCGGTGGAAAAGTAGGCGCCGGTGCGTGCGCTGCCGAGGCCGCGCAGGGCGAGGACGAACATTACCAGGCTGACGCCGTAGCCGAGAAAGCCGACCAGCATGATCGGCACCAGCGAGGTGGCGACGGGTAGTTGGGTGCCGATGAACAGGGCCAGTGTGCAGTTGACCAGCCCCGCCACCAGGCCTTTGCTGCCGGCGATGAACAGTGCGTCCGAGGCCGAGACTTTACGGGTCAGGTTGTTGTCGATGGCCCAGCAGAAGCAGGCGAAAGCGACGGCCAACGGGCCGCTCCAGTCTTGCGCCGAGACGGCCTCTTGTGGCCAGGACAGCACGACGCCACCGGCGACGATGGCGAGCATGCCGATCACGATTCGTCGGTCGGCATTTTCCTTGAACACCACCCACGCCAGCAGCGCCGTGAGCACTGATTCGAGGTTGAGCATCAGTGACGCGCTCGCGCCGGACGTTCGGGTCAGACCGAACATCAGCGCCACCGGCGCCAGCACTCCGCCGAAGCCGATGGCGCCGAGCAGCCATGGCCATTCACCGGTGCCGAGCCCGGAGGGCTTCCAGCCACGATCGCGGACAAAACGCAGGGCGGTCAAGCCCAGACCGCTACCGAGATAGAGCAACCCGGCCAGCAGAATCGGCGAAACCTGTACCCCCAACAGTTTGGCGAGAGGCGTACTGGCGCCAAACAGCGCCGCCGCAATCAATGCGTGGAGAACGCTCACATTCATGCTGGGATCACTCGCTGGGGCCGATGGAATACCGGCGCCCATCATCGCAAAACTCAGGTGAGAATTATGTGAACAGCTGATTCGTGTCAGCGAACATCATCTCTGGCTTGTGCTCAAATCCAGCAACATTTAATCCGCGCAATCTCTGGGCGGTCGCTCGAAGCAGGCTCTATGCTGCGAACATCGAGATGCAATGGAGTTGAAGATGAAAAGCTGGATTGCCGTAGCGCTGGCCGCGCTGATTTCCTTGTCCGTCCATGCGGCCGACGCCCCCACTGTGCGCGTCGAACCGATCGCGTTCACAACCAGTGCCGACAGCATCCAGCGCAAACAGTCGATCAAGGGGGACCAGACCGCGCAGTACACATTCAACGCCAAGGCCGGCCAGATACTGACCGTCGACTTCAAACCGTCCAACACCTCCGCTTACTTCAACATCCTCGCCAAGGGTGCGGATTACGCGCTGTTCAACGGCTCGATCATGGGCAATCACTTTCTCGGTCCACTGCCCGGCGATGGCGAGTACACGGTTCAGGTCTACCTCATGCGCAACGCCGCCCGGCGTAATGAAGTGGCCAAGTACGATTTGTCTCTGAAGCTGGTTAATAACGATGCTGGATCTGGCACGAGGACAAAGTGACGGAGTTCAGAAGTGACATCGCTCAGTGTCGCCGGCAGATAAACCCCTGAACCACTTCTACACTCACACCGCCCCCACTGCCACGACGAGCCCCCATGACCACCCTCCAAACCCGCATGAAGCAAGGCAAGGACGCCCGCAAGAAATGCTCGCGCAGCGCCCACGCCACCACCGGAAAGATGAACCGCGATCCGATCCCGCTGATCAAGGCCTCCAGTCAGGGCCGCGTCGCCTCGCTGGTGGAACTGCGTTACGGACGAATGCTGGTGTCGCCCTTCACGTTCTTCCGTGGCAATGCGCTGGTGCAGGCACGTGATCTGTCGAGCACCGAGAACATGGGGCTGGTCGGGCCGATCTGTGGGGATGCGCATTTGATGAATTTCGGCGGGTTTGCCACGCCGGAGCGCAATCTGCTGTTCAGCGTCAATGATTTCGACGAGGCGCATCCCGGGCCTTGGGAATGGGACGTGAAGCGGCTGGCTGCGAGTTTCGTGGTGGCGGCGCGGGATTTGCGCCATGGCGAGTCGGTTGAGGAAGACGTGTGTCGGCAGATGGTCGGCGCCTATCAGGCGACGATGCTGGAGTGCGCCGAGCAGAGTGCGCTGGAAACCTGGTACGAATCGATCAAGTACGAAGATTTGCTCGATCAGGCGCGCAAGAGTGCCCTGGAGCACGTGCAGCGCGCCGTCGATAAAGCCGAACGGCGCACCCACGCCGAGTTGCTGCCGAAGATCAGCGAGCGCGACGCGAATGGGCGGCTGGTCATTCGTGACGATTTGCCGGAGATTTTCCACCTGCACAAGAACACCACGCTGCTCGACGCCGATGATGACTGGTTGCGGCTGGCGGACTGGCGGCCGTTGTTCGATACGTTCATGCGTGACTATCGCACCACGCTGCAGGCTGACCGGCGGGAATTGCTCTCGCGGTTTCACGTGCAGGATCTGGCGTTCAAAGTGGTCGGCGTGGGCAGTGTCGGCACCCGCTGTTTGGTGGCGCTGCTGACCGACGATCAGGAGTTTCCGTTGTTCCTGCAGTTCAAGGAGGCGCGGCGCTCGGTACTCGCCGACTATGTGAAGGCCAAGTCCCGCACCCGTCATGAAGGCCAACGGGTGGTCGAAGGGCAGCGCTTGATGCAGTCGGCCAGCGATCTGTTTCTCGGCTGGACCACCGGTCCCAACGGTCGGCATTTCTATGTGCGGCAGTTGCGCGACATGAAGATCTCCGCCGAACTGGAAAACTTCGACGCCGACACCTTCGCCGCCTATGCCCGGGTCTGTGGCCGCGCATTGGCACGGGCGCACGCCAAAGCCTCAGGCAACGCTGCGCTGATCAGTGGTTACATCGGCAAGGGCGATGCCTTGGCCGACGCTTTGTTCAAATACGCCCGCAGTTACACCGCGCAGAACGAGCGCGACTTCGAACGCTTTCAGCAGGCCTGCCGCAAGGGCCGGCTGACGGCGCGTTCGGAAGCCGATTTCGCCGCGGATCATCTGCCCTGAAGCGTTGCAGAGCCGCCGCCACCGAGATGAATTTTTCTTCACTGCCCCCGTTCGATCAACACGGTACAGTCCGCTCGCTCATTCAAGAAACTACGGTTCGCCCGCGCTCTCCCGCGGGCTTTTTTTTGTCTGGCGTTTGCTGCCGGAGCGATACACCCAAGTGTCCTGCACGCCGCGCTGCTGCGATTGCCGCGCCTGTGGGTGAACCCTGATCAGCGCAAACCCCGCCGCTTCAGCCAGACGCTGACTGCGGCTGTTGGCCGACGATGTGGTCAGGTAAAAGGTGCACTCAGGCAGGCGCCTGACCAGTTGCTGGAGCACTTCGCGCATGTAGCCCTTGCCGGCAAACGCGCTGTTGGCCCAATAACCGACGACATAACGCTTGCGCCGACGCGGCACCAGGCCGATGCAGCCAACGACGGTTTGTCCGTCTTCAGTCACGATGAATAGGCGCCGCTCACCGGTCTCGCTAGCGAAATCATCCCTTGCTCGCAGCATGGACGACAGCGCCCGCCCCTCACTGGTGTGTTCAACCGCCCACTCGAGAAAAGGCGCATGCTCGCGGTAACTGGCGTTCAACGCCTCGCGCACCGGAGCGACCAGCGCTGGGTCCGGCGCCCGAACACGCAGCGCCAACCCGTTCACCGTCAATGCAAATTCCATTGCTTGTTCCTCCAATCCCGGAAATGCCGCAGTCGATAACCCTGTGCACTCAACCAAAGAAATTTACAGAGCGCCAGCGCGGTTTGTTTTTTTCCATCTCCTAGGCAATCCTGTCCCTCGACCCTGCCAACCGGAGCCGCCGATGTCACTGCTGAGCCTGCCCTGCGAACGCCTGACGCTCGCCATCCTCGCCCCGGAACAGGCCGAGCTGGAAAGTGACTTCTATGCACGCAACCAGCGCCATCTCGCCCCTTGGTCGCCGATTCGCACCACCGAATACTTTTCCAGCGAGCAGATTCGCCGACGCCTTGAAGTCCAGGCCAGTGCCTACGAGGCCGGGCTGGCGATGCATTTCGCTCTGTTGACGCCGGATGGCCAGCAAATGATCGGCGCGTGCAATTTCAGCGGGATCATTCGCGGAGCGTTTCAGGCCTGTTATCTGGGTTATCACATCGACCACGCGCATCAGGGCCAAGGCTTGATGCAGGAAGGTCTGGAGGCTGGCATCGGCTATATGTTCGACACGCAGAACCTGCATCGGATCATGGCCAACTACATGCCCGGTAACGAGCGCAGTGCGCGATTGCTGGAGCGTCTGGGTTTCGAGCGCGAGGGCTATGCCAAGGCTTATCTGAATATCGCCGGACGTTGGCAGGATCATGTGCTGACGGCGCTGGTCAATCCGTTGTTCGAAGCACCGGAACAGCGCTGGTCGCGCCAATTAGCGTGAGTTTCACAATTTGTTAAGCATTGGCGAAGTATGCTCAAGGCTCCTGCCCTTTCCGGTTGCCTGAAATCCATGCCGCGTGCCGCCACTTCACTGTTTCTACTCGCCGCCCTGCTGTTTTTTTTCGCTTTGGGTAACCACCAGTTGCAAGGCTCCACCGAAGCTCGGGTCGCCGGGATCGCCATGGAGATGCATCTGGACGATGACTGGGTGACGCCGCGCCTGTTCGGCGAACCGTTTCTGGAAAAACCACCGCTGAGCCTGTGGCTGGACGCCGGCGCCATGCGCGTGTTTGGTGTTTCGCCATGGGCGGTGCGGCTGGCGTCGGCGGTGGCCGGGTTGCTCAGCGTGATGCTGCTGTACGGCATGCTGCGCCGCTTCGGCCGGCCAAAAGCGGTCGCGTGGACGGCGGGGATTCTGCTGGCGACCATGGCCAGCTACTGGAGCAACGTGCGCGGGGTCGGCGAAGATGCGCTGCTGGCGCTCGGCGTGACCACGGCGCTGCTGGCGTTCTTTCAGGCACAACGCGCACCGAGCGCCGGTAACTCGCTGCTGTTTATCGTCGGGATCGCTATCGCCACTTTGAGCAAGGGTGTGCTCGGTCTGGCGATGCCGGGGGTGGTGATTTTCGCCTACCTGCTGGCTGATAACCTGATCGACAAACGCCTGAAGATCGGCGCCTGGCTGCGTCCTGGCCTGCTCACGGCAGTGGGCCTGATTCCGTTGCTGATCTGGCTCGCCGTGCTTTACCAGCGCGGTGGTTCGCACGCCGTCGCTGAAGTGCTGCTGACCAACAGCGTCGGGCGCTTCAGCGGCTCGTTCGTCGAGGCCGGGCATTATGAGCCGTTCTATTACTATCTGGCCAAACTGCCGGAAGCGTTTCTGCCTTGGAACATTCTGGTGTACCTGGGCCTATGGCATTTCCGCAAGGATCTGAAGGCCAACCGTTACCTGCTGTTTTTCAGCCTGTGGATCGTTGCGCAGTTCATCATGCTGACCCTGGCCTCAAGCAAGCGCACGGTCTACCTGATGTCGATGACCCCGGCGGCGGCGGTGATTGCCGCCGAGTATGCGCGCGTGCTCTTCGAGCGCTTGCAGGCCCGCGAAACCGTCGACCGCTTTATCGGAAAAGTCGCCCGTCATCGTCAGGCAATTGCTGCCGGCTTGCTCACGGTGGTGATCGCCAGCTACCTCGGCGCCGCGCAGTGGGCACTGCCCAACGCCGACAAGGAGTTGTCGTTCCTGCCGTTGACCGAACACATTCAGAGCTTGCAGGCCAACGGTCAGCAGGTCGCACTGTTCCAGGCCAATGAACGGGTCGGCGGCGCCAGCGTGTTCTACACCCAAAGCGTGCTCAAGGGGCTGGATACTGACGCGCAACTGCACGACTTCCTCAGCGCTTCCCCCTCGAACGTCGCGGTGATCTCGGCAGACAGCGAACCCGCCGCACCACTCAAAGTGCTCAAGACCATGATGGTCGGGCGTCAGGCGTATTACTTCGTCGGCTACTGACGTCCTTCGCACCAGACAATAAAAAACCCGCCGTCACTGGCGGGTTTTGTTTGCGCTGAAGCTTGGCAAACGTCAGTTCATCGGGTGCTCACGGAGTGCCAGTCGGAGGCTTCGATGAAGCCAAGCACCCGCGGGTCTGCTTTGTTTGCGGCAGACACAAACAGTGAGGAACCGTAGCCAGGGTCAGAAACCGGTGTATTCAAGTCCTTTTCCAGCTCCGCCATGCATTCGCTGTGGGTCACCAGGATCAGATTGCGCCCGGGGAGCTTGTGCGCCAGCGCTTCCTGCAGGATGTGGCCCTTGCAGCTGATTAGCCAATCTTCGCCGCTGGCCGCGCGGTTGAACATGTAACCGGCGGTCTGCACCGTGCGCAGCATCGGGCTGTTGTAGATGTCAGCGTTATTCAGGCCCAGATGCTCAAACTGTGCACCGACACCGACCGCAACACTGCGCGAGCGGTCGGTGATGCCGTCGTCGCCACTCAGGCACGGCGCCGGCGAGTGATCGCAGCGCTCGACGTGACGCACCAGCACAATCATGTCGCCCTTGGCCCACCCGGCCGCCAGCGCGCGGGCTCCGGACACATTGCCATGGGCCAGATCCGGCACCGCCGCCGGGGCGAGCAGCCACAGTGTCAGCGGAATCACCAGCAGCGACGCGCCGAGCACCACCCAGGTATTGCGATAGCGGGCCAATCCGCTCAGGGAAATCGAGCGTTTGACGCCGAACAGACTCAGTCTCAACTCCACATCGGGCCGCCTCGTCGGCATGCATCACAGTCAATACGATGCGGCGAGAGTAAGGAAGCGGGCGTAAGTGGCGAGTGAAACGCATGTGAAAAAAGTCTTGAAGCGCCCTTGTTACAAATTCCGTAGGACAAAAACCTTTCAGCTCTCGTGTTTGCGGCCGATACAGACCTGCTAACACCCTTGCTGGCTCAAAAAAACAACAATCTTCCAGCCTGACCGACGATCAAGTAGCTCTACGTTCCTGGAGGAATTGTGATGAATAGCTGGTTCGGCAACATCAGCGTGAACATGAAATTGGGCCTGGGCTTCGGCCTGGTCCTGGCCCTGACCTGCGTGCTGGCCCTGACGGGCTGGACCAGCCTCGGCGGCCTGATTGACCGCAGCAACTGGATGAGCGACATCACCCAGCTCAATGCCGGCCTGACCAAGCTGCGCGTGGTCCGCCTGCAATACATGCTGACCAACGGCGACGAAACCGCCGCGCAGAATGTACAAACCACCCTCGAAAGCTTCGCCGCGCAACAACAGGCGCTGATCAACAAGTTCAAGAGCCCGGAAAACGTCAAACTGCTGAAAGAGCAGGCCGCGACTATCGCCGAATACCAGACCTCGCTGAACAAGATGCGCAACGCCTACCGCACCGGCAACAGCGCCCGCGACGTGATGGGCACTAACGCCGACACCGCTTACAACCTGATCGAAACGATCAGCAAGCGCGTGCAGCAAATGGACATGAGCGAGCAGCGCTTCGAGCAGTTCCAGGCCATCACCCAGGCCAAGGAAGCGTTCATCCTGGCGCGCTATGAAGTGCGCGGCTACACCGCCACCACCAACGCCGAAACCGAGCAGAAAGCCGTCGGCCAACTGGACGCGGCGATTGCCAGCCTCAAGCAACTGAACGTGCATTTCGCCGCCACCCAGCAAGACGCCCTGCGTCAGCTGGAAACCGCCCTGAGCAACTACCGCAGCGCGTTGCAGGCCTACAAGAACGCCAACAGTGAAGCGGTGCAGGCGCGTAAAGAGATGACCGATCAGGGCACCGCGATCGTCAACACCAGCGAGCAGCTGTACCAGATCCAGCTCGACCGCCGTGACATCGAAAGCGCCCAGGCCCGTACCTTCCAGCTGATCAGCACCCTGCTGGCGCTGTTGGTCGGCGTGATTGCCGCGGTGATCATCACCCGTCAGATCACCCGTCCGCTGCAGGAAACCCTGGCCGTTGTCGAGCGCATCGCCAGCGGTGACCTGACCCAGAACGTCACCGTCACCCGCCGCGACGAACTCGGCGTGCTGCAACAAGGCATCGCGCGCATGGGCGTGACCCTGCGCGACCTGATCAGCGGCATCCGCGACGGCGTCACCCAGATCGCCAGCGCCGCCGAAGAACTCTCGGCCGTGACCGAGCAGACCAGCGCCGGTGTCAACAGCCAGAAGGTCGAGACCGACCAGGTGGCCACCGCCATGCACGAGATGACCGCCACTGTGCAGGAAGTCGCGCGCAACGCCGAAGAAGCCTCGCAAGCCGCAGCCGCCGCTGACGGCGAAGCCCGTGAAGGCGACAAAGTGGTCAACGAAGCCATCGCGCAGATCGAACGTCTGGCCAGCGAAGTGGTGCGTTCCACCGAAGCCATGAGCGTGCTGCAACAGGAAAGCGACAAGATCGGCAGCGTCATGGACGTGATCAAAGCCGTGGCCGAACAGACCAACCTGCTCGCGCTCAACGCCGCGATCGAAGCGGCGCGTGCCGGTGAAGCCGGTCGTGGGTTTGCCGTGGTCGCCGACGAAGTCCGTGGTCTGGCCCAGCGCACGCAGAAATCCACCGAAGAAATCGAAGGTCTGGTCGCCGGACTGCAGAACGGCACCCAGCAAGTGGCGGCGGTGATGAACAACAGCCGAGCCCTGACCGACAGCAGCGTGGCCCTGACCCGCAAGGCTGG
This sequence comes from Pseudomonas sp. G3-19, assembly GCF_054855875.1. Taxonomy (NCBI): domain Bacteria; kingdom Pseudomonadati; phylum Pseudomonadota; class Gammaproteobacteria; order Pseudomonadales; family Pseudomonadaceae; genus Pseudomonas; species Pseudomonas sp. G3-19. The sequence continues at coordinate 5,081,582 of NZ_JBMPIQ010000003.1, read as the reverse complement.
CGACTCCCTGGAGAACATCACCCGCACGGTGTCGAACATCCAGTCGATGAACCAGCAGATCGCCGCCGCGGCCGAGCAGCAAAGCGCCGTGGCCGAAGAAATCAGCCGCAGCATCATCAACGTGCGCGACGTGTCGGAACAGACCGCCGCGGCCAGTGATGAAACCGCCGCGTCCAGCGTTGAACTGGCGCGCCTGGGCGGTCAGTTGCAGCAGATGGTCAGCCACTTCCGCGTCTGATCTTCAGTCAGCGCCAAAGGGTAAATCCAATCGCGGGCAAGCCCGCTCCCACAGGTAACGAGTCGAACACAAAATTGTGAACGACCGAAAAACCTGTGGGAGCGGGCTTGCCCGCGATTGCGTCAGCCCGACCACCCTGATGTCCCAGACAACTCGCCTTCGTGTAGGAGCTGCCGCAGGCTGCGATCTTTTGATCTTGTTTTTAAAATCAAAGTCAAAAGATCGCAGCCTGCGGCAGCTCCTACAGGGGTTGCGTTGGATCAGCAGGCCGGTGCGCGTGTTGCCTGACTCTAGCGTGTCCCGCGCTGGCGCAACGCCGAGGGCATGAAATACGCGTCTTCCGGCACCGGTTGCGAGAAGTCCACGGTGGAGGCTTCTTCGTTATCGAGGTTCTGCACGTAGTAACGGCGGGCCTGCAGGTCGTGGAACACGTCCAGTGCGCTCCAGGTGGTCGGCAGGTCGTAGAAGTTTTTCAGGTAGGCCATCGACACCCGCCACAACTCCCCTCGCCCATCGTATTGATCAACCAGCGCCGCGCCCCAGCTGTCCTCGTCGAGGAACAGCACGCGCTTGGAATAGATATGCCGCGCGCCCGGTTTCAGGTTGCCTTCAACAACCCACACGCGGTGCAGTTCGTAGCGGGTGAATTGCGGGTTGAGGTGGCCGGGGGTCAGCAGTTGGGCGTACTTCACGTCGGGGCTGCCGACCTTGTAGTTGTTGTAGGGAATGTAGATTTCCTGCTTGCCCTTGAGCTTCCAGTCGTAGCGGTCCGGCGAGCCGTTGAACAGGTCGGTATCGTCCGCCGTGCGCAGGCCATCGGATGAGGCGATCGGCGTGTCATATGCCAGGTTCGGCGCGCGGCGCACACGGCGTTGGCCGGCATCGTAGACCCAGGCCTGACGCGGGTCCTTGAGCTGATCGAGCATCTCGTGCACCAGCGCCGCACCGCCGGCCAGCCGCGCCGGACTTTTCACGAAGGCGAGGTAGTAGAACAGGATGTTTTTCAGGTCGGCATACTGCCCGCCCGGACGGTAGAAGTTGAACAGCGCTTCCTGCTGCGAGGTCACCAGCGCAAAGCTGCCGTTGCGCTGCACCGGGGCTTCGGACGCGCGACGTACCACGTAGATTCCGCGATAACGGGTGATGTGGTTCCACAGCACTTCGATGCCGTCCTTGGGCACCGGGAACGGTACGCCGCCGTAGGCATCGGCGAATCCGCTGCCGCCCTCCAGCAGCTTGGCCGAGGTCGCGTTCTTCAGGGTGTTGTCATACAGCCACTGCGGCGCCGAACCCGAGCGACGCGACGGGTAGACCGGCATCTGGAACGTGTCCGGGTAGCTGTTAAACAGCGCAATCTGACCGGGGCTGAGGTGGGCCTTGTACTGGTCGAGATTGGCCTTGGTAATGGTGAACAACGGCTTGTCCGCCGCATATGGATCCGGGTGATGTTGGCCCGGTTTGTAGCCGGCGGGCGCCTGGGTGATGCCGCCGGTCCAGGCCGGAATGGTGCCGGCGGCGTTGCCCGCGCGCTCGGCGCCCATAGGCGTGAGGGTAGTTTTCAGTTGTTCGGCTTGTTGTGGGGTGATGGCGGCGAGGGCGCTGCCGGCGGTGAGGCCCAGAACCAGCGCCAGCATGGTTTTGCTGAATCGTGATGCGTAAAACATGATCGATCTCCGAGATGGGAGTGAGGTCTGAGAATCACCGCAAGTCCCTTGTAGGAGTGAGCCTGCTCGCGATAGCGGTGTGTCAGACAACATTTACCGCGACTGAAAATCCGCTATCGCGAGCAGGCTCACTCCTACAAGGGGGTGCGCCTGTGTTCTGGATATCAAAGAAAATACTTGAGATTGAACCCGACGTTGTCGCGGTCGCGAATCCCGTTGTTCTGTCCGCCGCCCCAGAAGTTGGTGTATTGCACCTCGGCTTCGAGCTTGTTCTGGTAGTTGGCCTTGATCCCCAGGGTGTAGGCCTTACGCCCGTCGATGGTGTTGCCGGCCTGATAGCTGTTGCCCTTGAAGTCGTCCTTGTAGACGACGTAAGGCGACACGTTGACCCCGGCGTACACGTCGTTCCAGGTGCCGTTGAACATCACCGTGTAGCTGTAGGAGTTGCGGTTGACCTGATCATCACGATCACCGCCGGAGACATAAGAGGTGTTGCCGGTACCGGCGTAATAACGCGTGCTGCCGTCGTAGGCGGTGTATTGCAGACTGCTGCCGCGCAGGTGTTCGGAGGCCAGTTCGAAGATGCCGAACATCGAGTCGAACGACAGCGTCGGGCCGAAGTTGTAGATGCTGCCCAGCGAGGTGTTGAACGCCTCGACGCGCTCGGCGTTGTTGATCTCGCTGTCTAGCGTGACCATCTGCCCGCCAACGTTGACGGGCTTGCCGGTCACCGCTACAGCGGCACCGTTGGCCAGATCGCCGATCAAGTCGTTAGTCGCGGCGATGCCGATCGGCAGGTTCGGCCGGTAGGCAATCTCGCCGAACACCGAGGCCTGGCCCAAAGTGGTATTGAAGCTGAAACCGTACATGCGGATGTCTTCGGCATAGCGCCGATGCGCCTGAATATTGCCCATCACGTCGGCTGTCGCCAGACCATTCGCCAGCGCCCCAGCCTGACTGCCAGCGACGCTGGAGAGCATGTTGGTCAGGGCATTCATGTCGATGCCTTTGTAGCCACCGAGGTCAGCGGCGATGGTCGGCTCCTTGGCGTGGTAGTTGACCAGATACAGGCCGAACTCGGTGCTGTTGAGCTCCTCGGCGATGTAGCGAAACGCAAAGCCAAACTGACCATCGTTGCGCGCGTTGTAGTCCTTGCCGATCGACGCCACTTTCAGCGTATTGCCGTAGGCCGGCGTAACGCCGTTGGCGTACAGGCCAGTGGTCTGCAAAACCGGACTGAGCAACGGGTTGTTGCCCAATGCGCTGTACAGGCCGATGACGTTGCCAAAGCCCGGCACCGGCGTATCAAGCGCAGTGCCGCTGAAGTTGTTGTAACCGGTGTTGCCGCCATCGGCGAACAGGTCGGTCTGCGAGTAGAAAGTGCCGACCGGGTCGATGCGGGTTTCCTTCCAGTTGGTCTGGTAGAAGCTCTCCAGGGTCAGCGAATCGCTGAGGCCAATGTTGAAGCTCACGGCCTCCACCGGCATCAGCACTTCCTTGACTTCGGCGCCCGGCAAGCGGTACTTGGCGGCGTCCACCGGGTTGGTGGTGTTGATCCCGCCGCGATAGAAAATCCCCTCGCCCCAGTTGAACACCTGACGCCCGACCCGCGCGGTGACCGGCATCTGCGCCACGTCCCAGTTGCCGTAGACATAGGCGTCGAGCATCTCGATCCGGCTGCCGGCGATGTCGCGGGTCTGGCTGGTGAAGCGGTCGTCCTGCGGGTAGCTCTGGCTCGGCTGCGACGGGTTGTTGTTGCGGTAGTAATCGTTGCGTTTGTCCATCAACTGGGTGTCGTAGAACGCCGTGCCGCGCAGGAACATCCCGTAGTTCTGGTAGTTGGCTTCCAGCTCCGAAGTGATCTTGTACACCTCGGAAACCAATCCGGTGTCGAAGTTGCGATTGCCGTCGTTGGTGTTGACGTCATCGTTGTTCTTGTCGCGGCCCTGCACCCGCCACAAACGCCCATAGGAAAGGGTCGTGTCAATCGAGCCGGTGACTTGATTGTCCAGCACGCTGAACTCCGCAGCCTGCAGCGCATCCACCGCGCAGAGTTGCAGCAGCCCTGCCAGGCCGACACCGGGAAGTGCCACGCCGGTGAGGCGCAATCGAGTGTTGATCATGGGTTCCTCCTTCCTTGTTCTTATTGTTTTTTTGCGTGGCCGCGATGGCTACGGTGCCAGCCCCGCACGGACATAAATCCGGCTGTGCGCGCCGAAATGCCCGAGCAGTTTGAACAGCTGCTGATTGAGTGCCGGATGCTCGAAGGTCTCGCGCTGCACCTGATTGCCGCTGCTGAAATCACTGGTCACCGGGGCCGTCTCCAGCCATCGACCGATGGCTTCATCGAACGCCGCCGAGTCTTCGACCGACTCGGCGCTGACCACGTCGCGCAAGTAGCCCACCGAGTACGGCGGATACTGTTGGTCTTGAGCGACATCGGCGTAGGCCGCGAGCATCGGATGCGCCTGACCGGCACGTAGCACGCGGCGCAACCAGGTCGATTGATACTTCTCGATTTCCATATGGCGGGTGGCGACCCGTTCGATCGAGGCTTTTTTATCGTCGGCAAAACCGGCCAGCGCCTTGCCTTCCAGCAACAACAGACTCGGCAGTTCGACCCCGGGCAATGGCTTGGCGTGATAAGGCTGGGTCAGGTCCTGCACGTGGTGCACGCCCCATCCGAGAAAGCGGTAACCCCAGTAAGGATGGCCAGAGGCGAACGCCAGACGCGCCAGCCCCAGGTACTGATAGGCGCGCCAATCCGGCCAACTGCGCTGAAGAAATCCGGCAGCGGCATACACCACCGCGCTCTCATGGAAGAAGCCCATGTGGAACGGCGCCTGCGAGCTGTACTGAAACCGCGCGTCGCCGAACGGCTGCGGGCCGAAGCCATACAGCGCGCCGACCTCGCCGGGGTTGTCGCTGAACAGGTTGATGTCGTGGCCGTAATCCGGCTCATCGGCAGCGCTGGCCAGCACCGCCAGCGGCGCAACTTTTTCGCCATCGGCCACGCGAATGAAACGCTGACGATTCCATGGCGAAAGCGTCTGTTCGACCATCACCTGATCGGCACTGAGATGTTCGCGCTCGGGCAGGTCTTGACCCGGCAACGGCTGAATGACCATCGCCAGATGAATGCGCGGATTGAGCCGCAACGCGGTGAGAAAGTCGTGGCGCAGATCGTCACTCGGTACGGCGGGCAGCTTCAGATTGTCGGGGCGCGGCGGGTATTGGGTGAAGTGTTCACGGGCGAAGTTTTCCTGTTGTTCCAGCAGTGCGACCACGGCCGGATATTGCTCGACAAGAAAGCGCTCCAGCGGCTCGACTTCGACCGGCGGCGCATCGCGCAGCGCCGGCAGTTCCTGCAACGCCACATAGCTGCCCACCGTGTGGTTCGACCAGCCCCACGCCGTCGGGGCCATTGCACAAAGCAGCAACAGGAGAAATGTCAACTTCATTGCTTTTAATTCTTATTGGAGGTGCTGTGGGGGTTGAGCCTAACAACCGCCCCCGGCGCTGACACTGTCCGATCTCACCAGAAAAAGTCTCCGATAGCGCCATGTGCGAATCACCACGCCCCCTGTAGGAGTGAGCCTGCTCGCGATGGCGGTGTGTCAGTCAAACAGGTGCAAGCTGACACACCGCCTTCGCGAGCAAGCCCGCTCCCACAGGGGATTTCTGGTGTCTGGTCAGGCGGGGTAACCGGTGATTTTGCGGATGCTCTGATACAACGGTTTGAGCTGGCGATACATGCGCAGGTACACCTCGTTGTACAAACGCTCATAGACCTGCTGCGCCTCGGGCTGCGGCGTGAACACCGTGCCCACTCGCGTCATCGCAGCGATCGCCGTGGGGAAATCCGCATACAAGCCCAACCCCACCGCACAACAGATCGCCGCGCCCAGCCCGGACGCTTCGTACACATGCGGGCGCTCCGCCGGCAGGCCAAAAATATTCGCCGTAAGTTGCATCGCCGCATCACTTTGCGAACCGCCACCGGCCACCCGCAGACGCTTGACCGACACCTTCGAACGCCTCTCGATGTTCTCCAGGCCCTGGCGCAACGCATACGCCAGCCCTTCCAGAATCGCCCGGTAAATATGCGCGCGGGTGTGCACGTCGCCGAAGCCGATCATCGCGCCTTTGGCTTCGACGCCCGGCTCACGAATCCCCGGCGACCAATACGGTTGCAGCATCAGCCCCATCGATCCCGGCGGCACCGCGTTCACCAGCGCATCGAAGAGTTGCTCAGGTTCAATGCCCTGCTCTTGCGCCTGCTGCATTTCACGCAGGCCGAACTCGTTCTTGAACCAGCTGACCATCCAGTAACCGCGATAAATCATCACCTCGCAGTTGTACTGATCCGGCACCGCCGAGGGGTACGGCGGGATCAGCGGGACGATTTCCAGATAGCGCGAGCGGGTGCTGGTGATCGTCGCGGTGGTGCCGTAGGACAGGCACACCGTACTCGCATCGACCACGCCGGAACCGACCACTTCGCAGGCCTTGTCGGCGCCCGCGGCGATCAGCGGCAGCCCCTCGGGAATCCCCGTGTGGCGGCTCGCTTCGGCGCTGATGTAGCCAAGGGTTTCGCCGGGTTTGTGCAAGGTCGGCAATTGCTCGGGACGCACCGCCAGCGCCTGCCATTTCCAGTCACTGGGTGCAGCCCATTTCAGGCGTTTGAAGTCGAACGGCAAATAGCCGACGCAGCAACCCACCGAGTCGACAAAGCGCCCACACAAACGATGGGTGAGAAACCCCGAGAGCAGCAAAAACTTGTCGGTCGCCGCCCATACTTCAGGCTGGTGTCTGGCGATCCAGTTGGCCTCGGCCTGAGCGCGAAAATAATCCACGGTGGCCTGCGCGCCGACCAGTTTGAACAGCCAGCCCCACGGCCCCTTGATCCCGCCCTCGACTTCGCTCTGGCGCTGATCGAGCCACAGAATGGCCGGGCGCAGTGGCTTGCCCTGAGCATCGACGTTTATCACCGTGCCGCGCTGAGTGGTCAGCGACACCCCGGCAATCTGCGAGCGATCAATCCCGGTTTGCGCCCATACCTGCTGACAGGCTTCGCCGAGTTTCGCCCAGTAATATTCCGGGTCCTGTTCGGCCCAGCCCGGTTGCGTCGAGTAGTACGCCTGCAACTCGACCTTGCCTTTACCGAGCAGATTGCCCTGCAAATCGAAGAGCAATGCGCGCACGCTCTGGGTGCCGTTGTCGATCGCCAGCAGGTAGCGCTTGTTCGCGTGGTTATCCATGGCGCTCTCTTCAAGGGGCATCAAGGCGTGGCATCCGGCAGACCGTGATGGCGTTGCCACAACGCCCGGTAACGCTGCAGCTCTTGCTGCCAGTGTGCATCGTCCCAGCCCAGTCTTGGCTGGCAGAGTTGGCGGATGGCAGCGAAATATTCTTCACCACCGCGCGCCAGCAACAGTCCCAGACGGGTACGACGTAGCAATAGATCATCGAGGTGCAGCACCATTTCCGCCTCACAGGCGAAGGCCAGTTCTGCCCACAAGGTGTCGGTGTTGCCGACCGTCTCGTGACCCAACTCGGCGATCAACTGCGCCAGTCGCGGCAGATCGCGGCCGTGCCTGCCGGCCAGACGTCGCCCCTGTTGCGGGCTGAGTCCGGGGATCGGCAGTGGCGCTACAGCGGCAAAAACCGCTGCGCCGTCATCTTCGAAATCGCGGCCAAGCATGTCGGCGCAGGCCTTGAGCACTTCGATGGCTTGCGGGCGAAACGTCGTCAGTTTGCCGCCGGCCAGGGTGACGCAACCCGGCTCCTGCCACAGCACATGCTCACGGGTTTCATTCGACGGCTTGCCTTGCTGTTCACCCGCCGCGCTGCCGACCACCGGACGCACGCCGGACCAGGTCGACAGCACATCGCTCGCCGTCACTTCGGCACCTGGAAATTGTTGCGTGCAGGCCGCCAGCAGATAGTCGAGTTCGTCAGCGCTGATGCTCGCGCTCTGGTCCAGATTCTCGCGATGATCGAGGTCGGTGGTGCCGACCACCGTCGCCCCTTCCCACGGAAAAACGAACACCGGCCGACGGTCGCGCGCATGCAGAAACGTGAAGGCCTGCGCCACCGGCAAGCGCCAGCCCGGCAACAGCAGATGGCTGCCGCGCAATGGCCGCAACTGTCGTGGCGCCTCGGGCAAACGCAGGCGCTCAGCCCACGCCCCGGTCGCCACCGCCAGCACGCCGCAACGCAATTGCAGCGATCCACCCGCTTCGCAGTCCTCTATCTGCACCCCACACACCCGACCGTTTTCGCGCAGCAAATGTTCGACGCGCACCCCGTTGAACACCGCCGCGCCATCGGCCCGCGCTTCGTGCAACACGCGCATCACCAGCCGTGCGTCATCGGTCAGCGCATCGACAAAACAGGTGCCGCCGAGCAGGTGATTTTCCTTCACCCCCGGCGCCAGAAAACGCAATTGCTGCGCGTCATGAAAACGATGGCTGCGGCGTCCCGCCAACGCGTCGTACACCGACAACAAGCCACCGAACACACGCGGCCCGGGAAAGCCACCGCGATAGTGCGGCATCATGAAACTCATCGGCTCCACCAGTCCCGGCGCTTCGTCGAGCAGACGCTGACGCTCGCGCACCGAATCGCGGGTCAGGCGCCACTGGCCCTTGGCGATGTAACGCAAACCGCCATGGACCATTTTCGACGATCGGCTGGAGGTGCCCCAGGCGAAATCCCGTTGCTCCAACAACAGACAACGCCAGCCGCGCCGCGCCGCTTCGCGCAGGATGCCGGCACCGCTGATACCGCCGCCGATGACGATCAGATCCCAGCTTGCGTCGGCCAATGTCGGCAAGGTTTGCTGGCGCCACGCGGCGTTCCAGTCCGGGTGCATGATCGTCACTCCTGCATCAGCGTGCCGGGGTTGAGGCGCCCGGCCGGATCGAAGTGCCTGCTCAGCGCCTGCAAGGTATCCATCGCCAGCGCGCCTTTTTCGCGCGGCAGGTACGGCGCATGATCCTTGCCGACCCCATGCTGGTGGCTGATGGTGCCGTGGTTGTCGACGATGGTCTGGCTGGCCGCGTGCTTGAGTGCCTGCCAGCGCGCCAGCGTCGCCGGGTAATCCGCCGCCGGGCGAAACACGTAGGTGGTGTAGATGCTCGAGCCTTCGCCGTAAACGTGGGACAGATGGGTGAACACGTGCACCCGCTCGCCCTGCGCTGCCAAGGCATCGCGCAGGCTGTTTTCGATCAGGTTGAGCAGGTGGTCGACGTTGCTCCAGTCGGTGGCGGTTTCCAGGGTGTCGACCACGTAGCCGGCGTTCCACAGGTTCTCGCGCAGGTAGGGGAAACGGAAGCGGTTCTGCGCCCATTTCTTGCCAAGCAAGGTGCCGGTGAACACGCCACCGAAGGCTTTCAGATGCCGGCGGGCCTGGCTCAGCGACAGCGCGTTTTGCCGACGGTTGCCGGTCACGCCGAAGGTCAGCAGGCATTTGCCTTCACCGGCACCGCGCAGGCTCAGGTACTTTTCCAGCCAGGCGATTTGCTGCGGATGCCCAGACAGCGCCAGTTGGGTTTCGGTCTCCACCGCGTTCGACAGGCGCAGCATCGACAGCGGCACCCGCGCCTGGGCCAATTGGCGAATCGCTTGCAGCGCCTTGCTCCAACTGGGCAGGAACACTCCGTAAAAACGCTCATCGGCCGGCAGCGGACTGACCCGCACTTTGACCTCGGAAATGATTCCGAAACGACCCTCACAACCGAGCACCACTTCGCGCAGATCAGGCCCCGCCGCCGAGGCTGGGAACGTCGGAATTTCCAACGGCCCGGCGAAAGTTTCCAGGGTGCCGCCAGCGAACAATTGCTCGATGCGCCCGTAGCGCAACGACTGCTGACCGCTGGAGCGACTGGCCACCCAACCGCCCAGCGTCGACAACTCCCACGACTGCGGGAAATGCCCCAGCGTATAGCCGCGAGCGCGCAGCTGACTTTCCACCTGCGGGCCACTGGCGCCGGGGCCGAACGTCGCCAGTTGGCTCTGCTCGTCGAGGTCGATCAGGCGATTCATCCGCGCCAGCGACACGGTCACCACCGGTCGCGTCGAATCCGGCGGGTTGATGTGCCCGGCCACCGAAGTGCCGCCGCCGTAGGGAATCAGGCACAGGTCCTGCTCCTGGGCGAGGGCCAGCAACTGGCGGATCTGTTCGGCAGTTTCGGGAAACGCCACCGCGTCGGGATAGTTACCCAGCGCACCTTCGCGCAACGCCAGCCAATCCGGCAGGCTCTGGCCCCGGGCGTGCAGCAGACGGTCATGGGCGTCGACGCTGTACAAGGTGTGCGCCACCAGCCGCGAGAGCGGCACCCGCGCCAATGCCGCGTCCAGCGTGGCATCGGGCAACACCTGCCCGGCCCCCAGTCGTTCATGGAGAAACCTCGCGCCCTGGGCCGGCAGTTCGACCACCGTGGTTGCATCTCCCCAGCCGTTCCAGCGTCGCATGCGTGTGTCCTTCTTATGCAGTCTGATCAGTGATGTGGCAGGCCTCCATACTAGTCAGCGGCCAAAAAGTGTCACGGTCGCATCCGGCCAGTTCGAGTAGCCAATTGAGTCAAACGTCGCGCAAGTGCCAGCCATTTACTTTAGTCGGGGTTTCAAATTACCTTTCAGGCATTCATTCGCTCACGCAGGCCTTGATCAAGGGATTCGGATCATGCAATCGCTCGGCTTCACCTCGGTTCCGCCGCTGCTCAAATACGTGCGCCATGCCGAGCAACTGGGCATGGCCATCGAGCCGGCGTTGGCGGCAGCCGGATTGCAGGCGCAGCAACTGAGCGACAACAGCCTGCGCCTGCCGGGCGAAACCCATGAACGCCTGCTCGATTATTTCTGCGAGCACTCGGGCGATCCGCTGTTTGGTCTCAACGCGGCCAATTTCGTCCTGCCCAATTCCTGGAGCGTGCTCGGTTACATCACCATGAACTGCGCGACCCTGGGCGATGCCATGAGCCGGATCATGCCGTTCGAAAAACTGGTGGGCGACATGGGCGTCAGCCGCGCCGAAGTGCAGGACGGTCATGTACACCTGATCTGGACTTGCCGCTACGAGCGTCCGCGGATTCGCCGGCATCTGGTGGAAAACGTCCTCGGCTCCTGGCTGCAATATGCACGCTGGATCGCCGACACGCAGATGTCGCCCGCCGCCGTGTGGCTGGAACATCCGCGTCCTGCTGACACCACACAAGCCCAGTACGAAGCTTTTTTCGATTGCCCGGTGCTGTTCGAGCAGGCCTATTCAGCGCTGATCGTGCCGTTGGCGTATCTGCAATTACCGCTGCGCCAGGCCGATGCGCAATTGCTGCGTACGCTGGAAGAACACGCGATGGGCTTGATGGCGACGCTGGAGGATGCATCGCTGGAACAACGGGTCAAAAGCATCCTGCGCCAGTTGCTCAAGGAAGGCTTGCCGCGCAAGGAACAGGTGGCCGAGCAGCTCGCGGTGTCGGTGCGCACGTTGCAGCGCCAGTTGCATCAGGCGGGGACGTCGTATCAGCAGATTCTTGATGATTTGCGTCAGGAGCTGGCGGAGCATTACTTGCTCAACAGCACGTTGCCGATTCAGGACATTGCGCAGTATCTGGGGTTTACCGAACCGCGGTCGTTTCATCGTACGTTCAAGAGCCGGCGCGGGATGCCGCCCGGGGAGTTTCGGCAGATGCATCGGGGATGACGGGACTGGCCTCTTCGCGAGCAAGCCCGCTCCCACAGGGGATTTGTGTCGTACACAAAATCTGCATTCACTGAAGATCCACTGTGGGAGCGGGCTTGCTCGCGAAGGCGCCAGTCGCCTCACCTCAATCCGACAGACAAATCCTCCGCTCCTGTAGTGCAATAAACACTTTCCAGCACGCCTGTTTAAAGACACTCAGTGTTACGCCCTACTGCCTACAATTCCTTGCGCCGCTACCTACGGCTAAGCCAGAATCCGCCGGCTTGTGCGCCCCGGAGGCCGTCGGTAACTTGAGTCCGTCACTGATTTCCAGTGATCGGGTTTAGTAGCCCGAGGTTTTTGGGGCGTATCGCTCATCAGACAGTCAGGTCTTTGCCTGAACGTTATGGTGGTTGTGCGCAGGGCGCCCTCGGGCGCGCCGGTTTCCCAGATCCCCGGTCTACTAACCTGCGCACGGCTGCCTCCATTTCTTTTAGTAGGGAAACGGTGGCCAGCCCTCAATGAGGATCTGGCAAATGTTCAAAGTTACACCCAACCCGCCGCCCACCGACGCGGCCTCCCCCTACGAATCCCCCGAATCAAGGAAATTCCACGAAGCCGCCGAGCGCGCCCTCGACCACTACCTCGGCCCACCGAGGCCCGCGATCATGGCCACCCCGTACCAGCCCAATCGTCTCTACATGGCCAACCCGGCCAGCGGCACCGAACCGTTGCTGGCCGACGCCAGCGAAACCCTGGGCTCGGCCACCGTGATGCTCAACGACTTCGCCGGCCTGCTTGAAGGCTCACACCGCAAGACCCTGCAAGGCATCGCTCAGGTGGTGATGGTGGCGGAAATCGCCGTCAATCGGGTGCTGGATCAGTTAGTGCCAACCGAGTAACGAAAAAGCCCGCGGCAAAACCTTAGTGGTTTGGCAGCGGGCTTTTTTGTATGGCGTGAATCTTTTTCCCTCACCCCAACCCTCTCCCGGAGGGAGAGGGGGCCGATCGAGGGATGCTCGCGAGACACACCGACCTGAAAATACTGCTGTGAATGCACAATCGCAGCGGATCATTCAGGTCGATGTACAGCGCAAGACACCTCGGTCAGTCCCCTCTCCCTCCGGGAGAGGGTTAGGGTGAGGGGCTCTTCTCAGCTCAAACACTGATCGCGTTGGTAAACACCAACCGATTACCAAACGGATCAGCAATCGTCATGTCCTGACTGCCCCACGGCATCGCCTGAATCTGTGGGTGCGAGAACTTGTAATCCTTGGCTTGCAACTGCTGCTGAAAAGCCTCCAGTTCGTCGGTCTCGATACGCAACGCCGAACCCGGCGTCGCATCGCCATGATGCTCGGACAGGTGCAGCACGCACTCACCACGGGACACCTGCAGATACAGCGGGAAGTTCGCTTCGAAACGATGCTGCCAGTCGATCTTGAAGCCGAGGAAGTCGACGTAAAATTCCAACGCCTTGGCTTCATCGAAGATCCGCAGGATCGGGGTGGTTTTGCCGAAGCTCATGGGGTGCTCCCTGACTGGTTGGCCCAAGCGTTTAGCTGGGCTGGATGTCAGCAATTCGGCTTGGTTTCGACATTCTTTAATCTCAGAGTGCCACTATGAGACGTAGATCAAAAGATCGCAGCCTTCGGCAGCTCCTACAGGGGCTTGGCAATCAATGAAACCCTTCGCGCAAATCCCCGTTCCTCGCCAGAAATCGTCCTTTTCGACGACCATTCGCCTGCCCATCGCGATAACTCAACACGCCATTGACCCACACCCCATCAATCCCCTGCGCCGCCCGCTGCGGATCAGTGAAATCTGCCACATCGCGCACCGTCGCCGGATCAAACAGCACCAGATCCGCCCAGTGCCCCTCACGAATCTCGCCACGCCCTTTCAAGCCAAACCGCGCCGCCGACAGGCCGGTCATCTTGTGTACCGCCGTGTGCAGCGGAAACAGCCCGAGATCGCGACTGAAATGGCCGAGCACTCGTGGGAAAGCGCCCCACAGGCGTGGATGCGGGAATGGGTCTTCCGGCAGTCCGTCAGAGCCGACCATCGACAGCGGATGCGCGAGGATTTTTCGTACATCCGCCTCGTCCATGCCGTAGTACACCGCGCCCGCCGGTTGCAGGGACTTGGCGGCTTCGAGCAGTGGCACGTTCCATTCGGCGGCGATGTCGATCAGGTCGCGACCGCTGACTTCGGGGTGCGGCGTCGACCAGGTGATGGTGATGCGGTGGGCGTCGGTGACTTGCTTCAGATCCAGCGTCGAAGAACTCGCCGCGTAGGGATAGCAATCGCAGCCCACGTGCTGGGTTTTCGCCGCTGCTTCCAGCGATGCGAGCAACTGCGGACTACGCCCCCAGTTGCCGACACCGGCGCATTTGAGGTGGGAAATGATCACCGGGGATTGTGAGTGACGGCCGATGCTGAACGCTTCCTCCATCGCCTCCAGCACCGGCTCGAACTCACTGCGCAGGTGGGTGGTGTACACCGCGCCAAATGCGGTCAGTTCTTCGGTCAGTTGCTTCACTTCGTCGGTGGAGGCGTTAAAGGCGCTGGCGTAGGCCAGGCCTGTGGATAAACCGAGCGCGCCGGCTTCAAGGCTTTCACGCAGTTGCTCACGCATGGCGGCGATTTCGTCTGGCGTGGCAGTGCGAAACAGGTCGTCGAGGTGATTGCTGCGCAGCGCGGTGTGGCCGACCAGTGCGGCGACGTTCAGCGTGGTGTTCGCCGCTTCGACGGCGGCGCGGTAATCGCTGAAGCGCGGATAGACGAACGCCGCTGCGCTGCCGAGCAGGTTCATCGGGTCCGGCGGATTGCCTTTCAAACTCACCGGCGAGGCGCTGATCCCACAGTTGCCGACAATCACCGTGGTCACGCCCTGGCTGAGCTTGGGCAGCATCTGCGGCTGGCGGATGACCACGGTGTCGTCGTGGGTGTGCACGTCGATGAAACCCGGGGCGAGCACGCGGCCGGCGGCGTCGATTTCTTCAACGGCGTGGGCATCGCGCAGGTCGCCGATACGCTCGATACAGCCATTGAGAATCGCCACATCGGCGCGGTAGCCGGGGGTGTTGCTGCCATCGATGACGGTGGCGTTGCGGATCAGCGTGTCGTACAGCATGTCAGTCTCCCAGCGGCAGGTGATCGTCGCCGCCACGGTATTCGTCGAGGGCGAGTTTGATCCGCCGCAGACGCTCTTGATTGTCTTCAGGATTGGCCAGCGCCAGCTCGGTGGCGAGCACATCAATAGCGAGCAACATGCCGTAGCGCGCCGCCGTCGGTTTGTAGATGAACGAAGTTTCCGCGCCTTGCAGCGGCAGGACGATGTCGGCCAATTCGGCCAGCGGCGAGTCGGCGCGGGTGATGGCCAGAATGCGTGCGCCGTAGTTGCGCGCCAGTTCGACGGTTTCCAAAAGCTCCGGGGTGATGCCGGTCAGCGAGCAGACGATCAGCACTTGCTCGGCGTTCAGGCTGGCGGCGGTGACGCGCATCATCACCGCGTCGTGACACACCGCAATCGGGTAGCCGAGGCGCACCAGGCGCACCTGCAATTCGTCGCTGCACAGGGTCGAGCAACCGCCCATGCCGAACGCATGAATCATCCGTGCCTGGCCGAGCATTTTTACCGCGTCGGCGAAGCGTGATTCGTCAAACCCGGCAAGATGCTGGCGTAGCGTGGTTTCGATATCGCCGACAATCTGCCCGTAGAACGCCGACTGGTCAGGTGTGCCCGCCGGGTCGAGAAAACGGCTGCCAACGCCGCTGGCCTGAGCCAGTTGCAGCCGCAGATCACGCAGGTCGCGACAGCCCACGGTACGGGCAAAACGCGACAACGTGGCGGTGCTGACTTCGGCCCGTTGCGCCAGCTCTTCGAGGCTGGCAGAGGCGGCAAAACCGACATCGTCGAGCATCAGTCGGGCGATACGGCCCTCGCCGGCGCTGAAGGAGTCCTGACGGGCGCGGATCTGATAAAGGATGTCCATGGCGGCTGGCTCCGGTTACAGCAAATAAGAAAGGCCGACGGTCAGACCGAAAGCGACCAGCGAGATCAGGGTCTCAAGCACGGTCCAGGTCTTGAACGTCTGCGCGACCGTCATGTTGAAGTATTCCTTGATCAACCAGAAGCCGCCGTCGTTGACGTGGGAAAAGATCACCGAGCCGGCGCCGGTCGCCAGCACCAGCAATTCCGGGTGTGGATAACCCAGACCAATGGCCACCGGTGCGACCACGCCGGACGCGGTGGTCATCGCGACGGTGGCCGAGCCGGTGGCAACCCGCATCAACGCGGCGAACAGCCAGCCCATGATCAGCGGCGACAGGTGAAATTCGTGGGCCAGCCCGACGATCTGATCGGTGACTCCGGCATCCACCAGAATCCGGTTCAGACCACCGCCGGCGCCGACCAGCAAGGTGATGCTGGCGGTCGGTGCCAGGCACTCGTTGGTGAATTTGAGGATCGATTCACGGTTGAAACCCTGGGCGATGCCCAGCGTCCAGAAACTCAGCAAGGTCGCCAGCAACAGCGCGATCACCGAGTTGCCGATGAACAACAGAAACTGGTTGAAACCACTGCCCGGCGTGGAAATCAGATTGGCCCAGCCACCGATCAGCATCAGCACCACCGGCAACAGAATGGTCGCCATGGTGATGCAGAAACCTGGCAGCTTGTCGCGCGGTTCGCGGTCGAGAAATTGTTTTTCCAGCGGGTTATCCGCCGGCAGCTGAATGCGCGGCACGATGAATTTGGCGTACAGCGGCCCGGCGATGATTGCGGTGGGAATACCGATGGCAATCGCATACAGCAAGGTCTGCCCGACCGAGGCCTGATACGCCTGCACCGCGAGCATCGCCGCCGGGTGCGGCGGCACCAGCGCATGCACCACCGACAGACCGGCAACCATCGGCAAGCCGACCATCAGAATCGACACGCCCACCCGCCGCGCCACGGTAAAGGCGATGGGTACCAGCAACACAAAACCGACTTCGAAGAACAGCGGCAAGCCGACCAGAAACGCGATGCAAACCATCGCCCAATGCGCATTCTTTTCGCCGAACTTCTCGATCAGGGTGCGGGCCATCTGCTCCGCGCCACCGGACTCGGCCATCATCTTGCCAAGCATCGTCCCCAGCGCCACCACCAGCGCAATATGCCCCAGCGTCTTGCCCACCCCGGCCTCATACGCCCCCACCACGCCCGACGGCGGCATCCCCGCCACCAGCGCCAGACCGATGGAAATCAGGGTGATGACGATGAACGGGTTGAGCCGGTAGCGGGCGATCAGCACGATCAGGGCGATGATGGCGACGGCGGCATACATCAGCAGCCAATCGCCGAAGGAAGGCGTCATGCGGTACTCCTCGAAAGGGTCACGTTCGAATGGGTTGTGAAACTCATAAATCATTTCGAGATCGAGTTTTCAAACACCATGAAAGTAATTTTCGTGGAGAGGTAAGGCGTGTCGCTGTTGGGTATGTCTTGTCGCGATTAATGAAAATCGCGGGGTGGGATTTACATGGTTCTCAGGCAAACACAAAAACTTGTGGGAGCTGGCTTGCCAGCGATGGCGGCTGCCCATTCAAGATCTCTGCCGACTGATCCACCGCTTTCGCGAGCAAGCCCGCTCCCACAGGTTGATCGCATTCCTTCAGCCAGAATGCGCTTCACTTGTGGGAGCGGGCTTGCTCGCGAATGGCTTCACGCGGTGTAGCGTGAACTCACACCATCTCGTTACGAATCCATTCAACCACCGACGTGCGCTTCGGTACCCAGCCCAGCAGTTCGCGGGCGTGTTTGCCGCGAACGCGGCTGTTGGAGCCGAGGCCGTAGTTGGCCATTTCGTAGCCCCACTCGGCTTCGGCGTCTTGCAGTGGCCAGTCTTGTGGCTCGCCGAGGTTCAGCGCCTGGGCCATGGCGGTGGTCATGTCGATGAACGACGCTTCGCCGCTTTCGACGAAGTAGAAGGTGCCGGGCACATTCTTGGTCAGCGCCAGCAGGTACAGGGCGACGACGTCTTCGATGTGCACGTTGGACCAGATGTTCTGGCCAGTGCCTACATGGCGCACCACACCGCTTTTGCGCGCTTGTTTGAGTAGACGCGGCAACTGCACGCTGTCGCGATTGACCCCCAGGCTGTGGCCGTAGATCAAGGTGTTGCAGATCACCGCCGAGTTCACGCCGTCCTGCGCAGCGGCGAGGATCAGATTGTCGATGGCCACGCGGGCAGCCTTGTCGACGGTGGGTTCCGGCAGGTTGTCTTCGTAGTAGATGACGTCGCTGGACTTGCCGCCCGAGGCATCGCCGACGATGCTCGAACCGCTGGTGTGCAGGAACACTTTGTTCGAACCGCGCAGGGCATCGAGCAACGCTTCGACCGCGCCGCGATGGTCACTGCTGGCGGCGTTGATCACCGCATCGGCGGCGCGGGCCTGTGCGGCCAGCAGCGTGGCGTCTTCGAGGGTGCCGATCACCGGGGTGATGCCCAATGCCTTGAGTTCTTCGGCCTGTTCGGCGCTACGCACCAGACCCGTGACGGTGTGGCCGGCCTGGACCAGACCGGTGGCGATGGAACCGCCGATGAATCCGGCAGCGCCGGTGATGAATACGTTCATGGAGAAACTCCCTGCGTGAATAAGTGATGCCGCGAGTATCGACCGCTAACCCCGGTGGAAAAACCCGCGATCACCCAAATCACTGTTGCGCAGGGATCACGAATCAACCCTTGAAATCGGCGCTGGCGTAGGCCGCAAGTTTGCTCTGGATGAAGTCGAGGAAGCACTGAATGCGCAGCGCCAGTTGCGAGTTACGGTAGTACACGGCGTTGATCGGCTGGCGATAACCGCTGTTGAATTCCGCCAGCAGCACCTTGAGGCGCCCGGCGCGGATGTCGTCGATGGTCATGAAGTGCGACAGGCAGGCGATGCCCTGGCCTTCCAGCGCCAGATGGCGCACGGTTTCGCCGCTGGAGGCGCTGATCGCCGGGGTGATAGGCCAGCGGTCGCCGTGCACGTAACGCAGCGGCCACTGATTGAGGCCTTCGTTGTGGGTGAAGCCGAGCAAAGTGTGTTCGCTCAAGTCCGCCACTTGCTGCGGCGCTCCACGCTTCTGCAGATAGGCCGGACTGGCGACGATCATTAGCGGACTGCAACCCAGCGAGCGCGCATGCAAGGTCGAATCGGCAAGGGTGCCGATGCGGATGGCGACGTCGGTGCTTTGTTCCAGCAGGTCAATGATCAGGTCATTGCTGTTGAGTTCGAGCTGGATGTCCGGGTACAGGCCACGGAATTCGTCGATGTACGGCACGATGGCGTGCAGCATGAACGGCGACGCGGCGTTGATTCGCAGGCGTCCGGACGGGGTTTGCTGGCGTGAGGACAGTCGCTCTTCGAGGGCGTCCATCTGATCGAGAATCAGCTTGGCCTGCTCGAAGAAATACTTGCCCTCCTCGGTCAGGTCCATGCGCCGCGTGGTGCGGTTGATCAGCGTGGTGTCGAGCTTGGCTTCCAGCCGCGACAGTGTGCGGCTGACCGCCGAGGGGGTCTGGCCGACCTGCTCGGCAGCGGCGGAAATCGAACCGCATTCGATCACGCAGACGAAAATCTGCAACTCATCGGATCTGGCTTTCACGGGTGTCCCTTGTTGATCGTCAGCACAAAATCCATTGTGGAGAGAGAACACCCCTGTGGCGAGGGGATTTATCCCCGATGGACTGCGCAGCAGGCCCCGCTTTTCGAGATCAAGATCGGGGGGCCGCTGCGCGACCCATCGGGGATGAATCCCCTCACCACATTTAAAACCCTCACCACAGTTACAACCGTAACCACATGAAATCACTTCACGCCTTGAGAGCAAACACCTGTTTCAGATGCTGCTCATACCGCGCCACATCATTCTCGATGTTCGGGCGCTTCATCACGTCCACACAGAGGAACGTCGGCAGCCCGCTCATGCCCAAGAACTCATTGGCCTTGTGGAACGGGAAATACACCGCATCCACACCCTTTGCTTCAAAGAAATCGCTCGGGTCATCAAACGCCTGCTGCGGTGCGTTCCAGGTCAGCGACAGCATGTATTGCTTGCCCTGAATCAGGCCGCCGCTGCCGTACTTCTGCGACGCATCGGAACGGGTCCGACCATCGCTGGCATAGAGGCTGCCGTGGCCTTCGGTGAAGACTTCGTCGATGTACTTTTTCACCGTCCACGGCGCGCCCATCCACCAGCCCGGCATCTGATAAATGATCACATCGGCCCAGAGGAATTTGGCCACTTCTCCGGCGACGTCGTAGCCCTCGTCGATGAACGTGGTTTTGACATCCAGACCACCGCGATCCAGCACGCTCAGCGCGGTTTCGTGCAGGGTGGCGTTGTAACGACCGTCGGAGTGGGCGAATTTCTTGCCACCATTGAGCAACAACACTTTTTTCATCGGAACGCCTCGCGCAGCCATTGGGCTGGAGAAAGATGGGAAAACGAATGGCGGCAGGTTAACCATCCATCTCGCGCGGAATAAGCCGCGTCGGCGCAAAATACATTTGATCAAAAAGCACGAATCGAATGCCGATTGTTGCAATAGCATTCCCGGCCATCTGCATTTGAGGAGTTGTTTCGATGAGTGAACGCCACGGTTTCATCCTGCATGCCAAGACCCGCCCGGAAAAAGCCGAGGCTTTCGAAGCGCTGTTTCGCGCCTATGTCGAGCCGAGCCGCGCCGAGCCAGGCTGCATCGAGTACCACATGCTGCGCGACAAGGAAGACCCGACGCTGTTCATCTTTTACGAGATCTGGGAAAGCCAGGCGCACCTCGACGTGCATTCGAACCTGCCGCACATGCGCGAGTTTTTCGACAACCGCATGACGTATCTGGAGCGCGATTTCGATATCCGCCGGATCGAGATGCTCAGCGCCTCGTCGGCTAGCCGCTGATCAGCAGATGGGCGCCGAGCGCGCCCAGTCCGACGAAAAATACTCGCTTGAACAGCACGGCACTGATGCGCTGACGCAGCCATTGGCCGAACCCCATGCCCAGCATCGCCGGGATCAGCACCAGCAGCGACGCACTCAATTCGCCACTGCCCAGTGCGCCACGCCAGAACAGGCCGCCGGCTAGCGCCAAGGTCGACACGGTGAACGACAGGCCCAGCGCCTGCACCAGCTCATCGCGACTCAAACCCAGCGCCTGCAGGTACGGCACCGCCGGAATAACGAACACACCGGTGGCCGAAGTGATAACCCCGGTGATCAGCCCGCACAGCGGGCCGAGCCACGGTTCATGCCGGGGATTGACCTGCAGCGTTGGCAGCAACAACCCGCTCAACGCATACAGCAGCAACGCCGCGCCCAGCCCACGCACCACCCAATGCCCGCCTGCCATGCCGATCGACAACGTGCCGACGGCGGTGCCGAGGAAGATCATCAGCAACAGCGGCCACAGGCGTTTGAGCAGCCCTTTCAGATGCCCGCCGAACGCCAATTGCCAGACATTGGTCAGCGTCGCCGGAATGATCAGCAACGCGGCTGCCTGTGACGGCGCCATAGCCAGACCGAGCAGGCCCATGGCGACGGTGGGCAGACCGAGGCCGATCACGCCTTTGACCAGTCCGGCCATGATGAAAGTGGCGATGACCAGCAGGGACAGAGCCAAGCCGAGGTTTTGATAGAAGTCTGCAAATGCGTTCATGGCGCTACTGTGCGCTTTGGCGGGTGCGTTGAAAATCTGCCATATACTGAGGCTGCCTCTGCCGGTACAAGAGGCTGTTAATTGCGTTGCGGCTGATGGCCCCTTCGCGAGCAAGCCCGCTCCCACAGTTTTGGATTCACCACTGATCCACTGTGGGAGCGGGCTTGCTCGCGAAGAGGCCCGCCCAGACACCACAAAAACCACAGGCGGCCCCATGCACTTCGACCTCACCGACCTGCGCCTTTACCTGCACATCCTCGACACCGGCAACATCACCGCCGGCGCCGCCCGCAGCCATCTTTCGCTGGCCGCCGCCAGTGCCCGCATCCGCGCCATGGAAGCCTCGCTGGGCACCGAGTTCCTGCAGCGCGGCCGCCGTGGCGTGAGCCCGACACCTGCTGGCAAGGCACTGGCCCACCACGCGCGCATCCTCCTGCAACAGGCCGAACGCATGCAGCAGGATCTGGCCGACTACGCCCAGGGCGTCAAAGGTCAGGTGCGACTGTTGTGCAACACCACGGCGATCACCGAATACCTGCCGGAAGTGCTCGCGGACTTTTTGCGCGAGCATCCCAACCTCGACATCGATCTGCAGGAACTGCCCAGCGCCCGCATCACCCACGCCTTGCGCCAGGGCGCAGCCGATATCGGCATCGTCTCCGATGCGGTGGACACCTCCGATTTACAGACTCAGCCCTTTCGCGATGATCCGTTAGTGCTGATCGTGCCGCGGGAACATCCACTGGCCAACGCCGCCGAAGTCAGCTTCAGCGACGCCCTGCATCACGATTTTGTCGGCCTGAGCACCGACAGCGCGCTGGCGATCTACCTCGAAGAACAGGCGCTGCACAGCGGCTCGCGCATGCAGGTGCGGATCCGCGCCGACGGTTTCGAAGGAGTGCTGCGCATGGTCGCCCGAGGCGCCGGCCTCGCCATCGTGCCGCTGGCGGCCATTGAACGCGCGACGCCGCGCTCATTCAACAGCATCACCCTCAACGAGCCATGGGCGCGCCGCACGCTGATGCTCTGCGCCCGGGACTTCGGCGCCCTGCCCGGTTATGCCAAAGCCTTGCTGCAAGCCTTGACTCTCCCCTGAGGGGCAGACTTCATCCTTGGCGTTCAACGGCAAGGAGCATGACCATGGGCAAACGCATTCTGCTGATTCTCGGCCATCCCGGCGCGACGAGTTTCTGCGCCGCACTCGCCGAGCGCTATGCACAATCAGCGCTCGATGCCGGACATCAGGTGCGTCAGTTGCGCTTGGGAGAGATGGCTTTCGACCCAGTGTTGCGCCAAGGGTATCAACAGGCTCAACCGCTGGAAGACGACTTACGCCGCGCGCAATCCGACATCCTTTGGGCCGAACATCTGACGCTGGTCTACCCGATCTGGTGGGGCGGCATTCCGGCGCTGCTCAAAGGTTTTTTTGATCGGGTGTTGCTGCCGGGATTCGCCTTCAAATACCGAAAAGGCAAACCCTTTCCCGATCAGTTGCTCAAGGGGCGCACCGCGCATTTGCTGGTGACGATGGACACGCCACTCTGGTATTACCGCTGGATCTACCGGATGCCGGGACTGCATCAGGTGCGCAAGACCACCCTGCAGTTCTGTGGTATCAACCCCCTGCGCACGCTGACCTTCGGCCCGTTGCTTGACTCCAGCGACCGGCAGCGCCAGCGCTGGCTGCAACAGGCGCACGCTATCGCCCGCCGCTAAGTCTGCCGATAATGCGCCGCATGGTTTCACATTGAAAAAGGACTTTTATGTACATCGGCCAAGCCGCGCAACGTGCCGGCACCACCATCAAAAGCATTCGCCACTATGAGTCGATCGGTTTGCTGCCCACGCCCCGGCGCCAAGGTAAATATCGCCTCTACGACCAACAAAGCATCGAACTGCTGATCTTCATCAAATGCGCAAAAGAGATGGGCTTCAGGCTCCGGGAATTGCAGACGATTTTTGCCGCGCATCATGGCGAGGCCATGCCATGGGATCTGGCCCAACAGGCTATCGAGGCAAAAAAACGCGAGATCAACAGCAGCATCGCTGAGCTGACGCGGCAATACGCGCAACTGGAAGGTTTCGAAATCGACCTTGAACGGGCGCGGGTCGAATGCCCGCTGGAAAACCTTTGACGGTTTGCGCGTTTCTGAGCAGCTCGATGTCGAGCACAGACAACTGAGCGGCAACCGGGCGCTATAGGGTGCGAGTTGGTTTCTTTGCCATCCGCCCACTGCCCGGAGTTCTCATGACCGCGACCGCCCCCATCACCGTTCTGCGCGACACCCACCCGCTGCCGGTACTCGATGCCTGCAAATGGGAAAAACTCGAAGGTGACCCGCACACCGTCAACCTCAACGCTTACACCAGCGAAGACGGCAGCAAGATCATGGGCACCTGGATCTGCACCCCGGGCAAGTGGCGGGTCGATTATGTGAAGTGGGAGTACTGCCACTTCCAGGAAGGCTACTGCATCATCACCCCGGACGGCATGGCGCCAATCCACCTGCGAGCCGGCGACATCTTCGTGGTTGAACCGGGGATGAAAGGCACCTGGGAAGTGGTCGAGACCGTACGCAAATATTTCGTCTTCGCCTGATGCAAAAAAAGCCGGGAAACCACCCGACGTGATTTCCCGGCAACACCTACTGCATTCTGGCTGACGCCATGGTTGTGGCGCCTGTGAGATTTGTGGCGAGGGGATTTATCCCCGATGGGCGCAAAGCGCCCCCCCGCATTGTGTCAGTTGAAACGCAGGCTCAGTGGTTGCGACTGCTACACAGTCGATCGGGGATAAATCCCCTCACCACAAAGTCTCCGTTGCCACAAAAAGTATTGATGTCCAAGTTACTGTGGCTTGCGATAGCTGTTGATAATCGCCGAGAAGTCCTTGCCACCCTCCCCGCGCTGGCTCATCGCCTGATACAACTGCTGCGCCACCGCGCCGAGCACCACCGGTTGATGCGCCTGACGCGCTGCTTCGGTCGCCAGCCCCAGATCCTTGAGCATCAGTTCGGCACCAAACCCACCGGTATAACCGCGCGAGGCCGGCGCCGTTTCGACGATGCCCGGCCACGGGTTGTACATTTCCGAACTCCAGCAACGCCCGGTCGAGCTGTTGATGATCCCGGCCAGCACCGAGGTGTCGATCCCCAGTGCATCGCCCAGCGCCATGGCTTCGCTGACGCCGACCATCGAGATCGCCAGCAGCAGGTTGTTACAGATCTTGGCGATCTGCCCGGTGCCGACTTCGCCGCAATGCACGATGTTGCGGCCCATCTGCGCCAGCACCGGTTGCAGGGTGACGAACAGTTCCGGAGTGGCGCCGACCATGAAGGTCAGCGTGCCGGCGGTCGCGCCGCCAGTGCCGCCGGAGACCGGTGCATCAGCCATGGCCACGCCTTGTTTGGCAGCAGCGGCGGCCACATCGCGGGCGGTCTGCGGATCGATGGTGCTGCAATCCACCGCCGGCACACCTTTGCCGATACCGGCGAGCACACCGTCCTCACCGAGCCAGACGCTGCGCACATGCACCGCCGCCGGGAGCATGGTGATCACCAGCTCGGCGTCTTCGGCGGCCTCACGGGCCGAGGCGCGGATAGTGCCGCCCAGTTGCTCAAGCTCCGCCAGCACCGTCTTGTTCAGGTCGACCAGATTCAGTGAATGGCCGGCCTTGATCAGGTTGCGCGCCATCGGCGCGCCCATGTTGCCCAGACCGATAAATGCGATTTTCATGGCCAGTCCTCAGCGCAGGTTGATGGTGGTGTTCACGCCGTCGTTGACGCTGTCGTCATCGAACCAGCGCGCCGTGACCGTTTTGGTCTGGGTGTAGAACTGCACCACTTGCTTGCCGTACGGACCCAGGTCGCCGAGTTTCGAACCACGGGAACCGGTGAAGCTGAAGAACGGCACCGGCACCGGAATCGGGATGTTGATGCCGACCTGGCCGACGTCGATTTCCGTCTGGAATTTGCGCGCCGCCGCACCGCTCTGGGTGAACAGGCCCGTACCGTTGCCGAACGGGTTGGCGTTGACCAGTGCGATGGCCTGATCGAGGGTGTCGACTTCCAGCACCACCAGCACCGGGCCGAAGATTTCCTGGGTATAGATCTGCATGTCAGTGGTCACGCCCGAGAACAGGGTCGGGCCGACGAAGTTGCCTTGTTCGTAGCCCGGCACCTTGATGTCGCGACCATCGAGTTCAAGCTTGGCGCCTTCCTTGATGCCGCTTTCGATCAGATCGAGAATCCGCGCCTTGGCTTTCTTCGAGATCACCGGGCCGACATCGGTGCCCGCCTCGCTGCCGGCGTTGACCTTGAGTTTCTGCGCCAGCGCTTTCAGATCCGGCAGCCATTGTTTCGCCGCACCAACCAGCACCACCACCGAGGTGGCCATGCAGCGTTGCCCTGCCGCACCGAAACCGGCGCCGACCAAGGCATTCAGCGCTTGCTCGCGATTGGCGTCCGGCAGCACCACGGCATGGTTCTTCGCACCCATCATCGATTGCACGCGTTTGCCGTGCTTGCCGGCCAGGTCGTAAACGTGCGTACCGACCGCGGTCGAACCAACGAACGATACGGCTTTGATGTCCTTGTGGGTACACAGGCCATCGACGACGTCCTTGCCACCGTGCACCACGTTGAGCACGCCGGCCGGAACGCCGGCCTCGATCGCCAGTTCCACCAGGAGCATGGTCGACAGTGGATCCTGCTCGGAAGGCTTCAAGACGAAGGTGTTGCCGCAAGCGATGGCCATCGGGAACATCCACAGCGGAATCATCGCCGGGAAGTTGAACGGGGTGATGCCGGCGCACACGCCGATTGGCTGGCGCAGGGTGTAGGTATCGACACCGCCGGCCACGTTTTCGGCGAACTCGCCCATTTGCAGGGTGCCGATGGAACAGGCGTGTTCGACCACTTCCAGGCCACGGAAAATATCGCCCTCGGCGTCGGCAATAGTCTTGCCCTGCTCGGCGCTCAGCACTACAGCGATGCGCTTGGAGTGCTCGCGGATCAGTGCCTGCAGCTTGAGCATGATGCGCATCCGCGCGCCGATCGGGGTCAGTTTCCAGGTCTGGAACGCGCGGTGCGCGGCACTGATGGCGGCGTCGACTTCAGCGGCAGTGGCGAACGGAACCTTGGCCAGCACTTGCTGGGTCGCCGGGTTGACGATGTCGTGCCACTCGGTGGTCTGCGATTCGACCCACTCGCCGTCGATCAGCAACTTGACCTTCTGGACCGTGGTTTCGTTGGGCGTAAGCGATGCGTTCATGCTGGTCTCCGAAACTTGTTTTTATCGTAGGAGCCAAGGCGAAAGGGTTCGCCTTGAGATGAGGCGTGTGTCACGAATTGGTTGTCGTGACTGTTTTTGGAGTATAGATGTGCAAACTTCTAATAAGAACGCACATATAAGCCCGTCCATCATGCAAAAAAACATCACCTCCCTGGGGTCGCTGAACTGGGACGACCTGAAGTTTTTCCTCGAAGTCGCCCGTACCCGCAAGGCCAGCACCGCGGCCAAACGGCTCGCCGTCGACTACACCACCGTGTCGCGGCGCATCAGTTCGCTGGAAGCGGCATTGGGTACGTTGCTGTTCGAAAAATCGCGCACCAGCGGTTTTGTCCTGACCACTGAAGGCCAGCGTTTGCTGGGCTATGCCGAGTCGATTGAAAGCACGTTGCACATGGCTTGCGAGCAGGTCTCGGGCTCTGGTGTGGCACTTTCCGGGCATGTACGCATGGGCTGCACCGAAGGTTTCGGCAGTTTTTTCATCACCCCGCAGCTGAGCCACTTCGTCGACGCCTACCCGGCGATCTCGGTGGACATCCTGCCGCTGCCGCACTTCATCAGTCTGTCCAAACGCGAAGCCGATATCGTCATTGCGCTGGAGCGCCCGGAACACGGCCCGTACGTGTGCTGCAAACTCTGCGACTACCGCTTGCAGCTGTACGCAACCCAGGACTACCTCGACCAGCACCCACCGATCCGCCGCCCGGCCGATTTGGGCAAGCATCAATTCATCAGTTATGTGGATGACCTGGCGTTCAGCTCGGAGCTGCTTTACCTGGCGAACGTGCTGCCCGGCGCCAGCGCAAACCTGCGCAGCACCAGCGTGATCGCGCAGTTCGTCGCGGCGCAGCAAGGGCGTTCACTGGCGATTCTGCCGTGCTTCCTCGCGGCGCAGGATCCGCGCCTGCTGCCGGTGCTGCCCGAGGAAATCGACATCACCCGGCAGTTCTGGATGTACTGCCGGGAGGATCTCAGGAAATTGAAGCGGATCACCCTGTTGTGGGATTACATCCGTGAGGTGACCGAGCGTAATCAGGGTCTGCTGATGGGGCAGACCCGCGAGATGCGGTTTGCCGATTAATCGGCGCTGACCACAATCGACACCCGGCGATTTTCGGTGCGTCCGGCGGCAGTGTCATTGGACGCCACCGGCTCGCTGCTGCCCAGTCCGCGCAGCTGAATGTTCTCTTCCTTCATGCCGACGGTGGTCAGCACTTTGGCCACGCTTTTGGCCCGACGCAGCGACAGTTGCTGGTTGTAGGTTTCCTTGCCCGAGGCATCGGTATGACCGTCGACCCGCACCCGCTCGATACCGACGCCGAGCAGTGCCTTGCCGATGCGTTCGACGATTTCGGTGCTCTGGTTGTTCAGGCTTTCGATATCGCTGCCAAACAGCACTTTGCCGGACAGGCCAAACTCCCAGCCCTCGTCGGTCGCTTCGAAGCCTTGTTGTTTGAGGACGGCGATCTGCGCCGGGGTCAGGCCTTTCTGCGGTGCGGTCTGGCACCCGGTCAGCGCCAGTACGGCGATCATCAGCAAGGCGGAAAACAGTCGAGCGGGAAATGTGAACACGGAATCAGCTCCTGGTTTGCAGATTGACGACCGGGCTCTCCGACCCGGCAGTGAATTGAGCGCCACGCGACAGGCGCTTGGCCTGATACATCGCGGCGTCGGCGGCGTTGAGCAAGGCACCTGGCGTGGCGCCATGATCGGGGAAAACCGCAATGCCGATACTGAGCGACGTCACCACACTGGTATCGCCCGGCAGCGCGATGGGCATGTCCATGCTGGCGAGAATCTTGTCAGCAATGCGCTCGGCGTCCTCGATCTTGTGCAGCGGCGCGAGCAGTACGGCGAACTCGTCGCCGCCGAGCCGCGCCACCAGATCCTCTTCACGCAGTTGCGCGCGGATCCGATTGGCGACCGCCACCAGCACCGCGTCGCCAGCGGCGTGACCGAAGTTGTCATTGATGCCTTTGAAGCGGTCGCTGTCGAGAAACAGCACCGCCACCCGCTCATTGAGCTTGCCGGCGTTGCGCAAGGCGCGAATCAATCGCCCCTCGAAAAACGCCCGGTTGGGCAAACCGGTGAGGCTGTCGTGGCTGGCCTGATGGGCGAGGGTTTCGTTCTCGCTTTGCAGATGGGTCTGCCAGGATTCGAGTTCATCGAGCAGGGCATTGAAGTCGTTGCCGAGGTTGTCGAGCTCGGCGATCTGCGCCGGCGGTACCCGGCGATCCAGTGCTCGCTCGCTGCGGGCAGCGTGGGCCACCGCCGCGAGGCTGCGAAGCGGGCCGGTAATGCTGCGCAGCTGTCGGCGCGCCAGATACAGCGCGACCCAGGCACTGATTGCGGTGCAGAGAATGATCCCCGCCAGACCGCTGAGCAAGAAGCGCATCAGGCTACCGCCGTGACCGACCAGCAGAATACGCCCAATTTCACGGTCCTGATGCATGATCGGCAGGCTGATCGGCTTTTCCAGAATGGTCCGGGCAGCCTGCATTTCCAGTTGGGAAAACAGACCGTTTTCGGGCCGCTGCCAACGCGCCAGCAACTGCCCCTGTGTGTCGAACACCTGGGCATCCGCCACCTCTTCGGTGGACGCGATCAAGGCCAGCGCTTCGGTGGCGGCGTCCTTATCGTTGAACACCACCGCCGCTTCCACGGTGTAGCTGATCGAACGTGCAATCAGATGCAGGTTGTGATCGGCGTACACCCGCAGCGCGAGAACGCCCAGCAGGGTCAGCGACACGCTGGCCATCGTCACGGCCACCAGCGCGACAATCAAATGGCCGCGGCCGATGACCGAGCCCAGTGTCGGGCGGCTCCTGGAACGAAACAGCTTCATGGTGCCGCCGGTTTGCGGCGCGACAACTGCAGTACGCTTGGGTGGATGCGTACGCCGCTGCGGGCGACAGAGTCGAGATTGACCTCGAAGGAAACTTGCTGATCGCCGACCCGCAGGCAGAACAGGCTGCCGACCGTGCACTGATCGCCACCTTCGCTGATGCTCAGCACCGGATGGCCGATCAATGAGGTGAACAGCCGACTGCGTTCATCTGCGGTGAGTTTGCCGATGTATACCGCATCGCATTCGCTGACGATCGCCGGGTTGTCGGCCAGCAGTCGGCGCACAGCGACCGGACGACCGGTGGCTTGCGTAGTGCCTTTGACCAGGTCATCGGTGTATTCGGTGGGGCCGACGATGCACAGGCGCAATTGTGCAGGTTCCACCGGCCAGCGCGCGTAACTGAGGATGCCCAGCACAACCTGCGTCACCGACTGGGCGCGCTGCTCGGCCATGCCCACCGGCGTCTGTGCCTGCGCCATGGCGGCGCCGGTCAGCAAACAGAGCAGACCGACAAGCAATGCGTGCTTGCAGCGAACCACGCGCTCTGTCGCCCAGACAGCCACCTTCATGCAGGGATTCTCTTGGATCGTACCGAAATGATGCCGCAACGATAGCACAGCGCAGTAACACCAGCGAGACAGCAGCTGCTGACCAGTTGGTCAGTAATCGGCACCGAACATCAGGCTATTTCATTCCCGAACCTCGCCACCTTCTTCCAGTTCCAGCATCAATCCGCTCAGGCGCTTGACCTTGCGCTGCACCGCCTCTTCAAACACGCCGGCCCGGGGCTCGATCAAAGTGAACCAGTGTTTGGCCCGGGTAATACCGGTATAGATCAATTCCTTGGTCAACACCGGATTCAAGGCGTCCGGCAGGATCAGCGCGGTGTGGGCGAACTCGGAGCCCTGGGATTTGTGCACCGTCATCGCGTACACCGTTTCCACATCGTTGAGCCGGCTCGGCAGCACGAAACGCACACCGCCCTGCCCGTCGTTACGCGGAAAGGCCACGCGCAGCACCGGTTTGCCGGCGTCCGGGCCTTCGCGCTCGGGCAACTTGAGGGCAATGCCAATATCGCCGTTCATCAGACCCAGACCGTAATCGTTGCGCGTCATCAGCACCGGCCGGCCTTCGTACCATTGCTGGTCATGCTCGATCAGGCGTGCCTTGACCAGCGTTTCGGTGATCCGCAGATTCAACCCTTCAACGCCCCAAGGCCCCTTGCGCACAGCACACAACAACTGGAAGGTGTCGAACGCCTGCAGCACTTCCCGCGCCCAGTTGATCCAGTCCGGATGCTCCAGCGGTCTTTCCGCTGGCGGGCGTTGTTGGCGCAGGATATTCAGATAGTGGCGATAACCCTTTGGACCTTCCCCATGACCGTCGAGCAGCAGCCGCTCGAACGTGTGATCGTGTTCGCCCTTGAGCGGCAGGGAAAACACGTCATCATAGTGACCGGCCGCCAGCAACTGGCGCGCCTCCTCCGGCAACTGCTGATTGACCCGCCGCGCCAGCTGACCGATGCCGCTGCCTTCACCGAAGCGTCGGGAATGGCGCAGCATCACCAGTTGCTGAGCCAAAGGATGCGAGCCGTCGTGGTCCTCGTGCAGGCCACTGTCCTGTAATGACTCACCACTGACCGACTCCAGCCACCGCCGGGTCTGCGGGTTGTACCAGCCTGCCTCGGCATCGCGGCACAGATCGCCGAGCACCGCCCCGGCCTCTACGGAGGCGAGTTGATCCTTGTCACCGAGCAACACCAGACGCGCATGCGCCGGCAACGCATCGAGCAGGTTAGCCATCATTTCCAGGTCGATCATGGAAGCTTCATCGACCACCAGCACGTCCAGCGGCAAGCGGTTGCCGGCATGGTGGCGGAAGTGTCGGGTGCCGGGCCGGCTGCCCAACAAACGATGGACAGTGGTCACGTCGCAGGGGATCTTCTCGCGCACGTCTTCGGTGACTTGCAGCGACTGCACTTGCTGGCTGATGGACTCGGTCAACCTCGCAGCAGCCTTGCCCGTGGGCGCCGCCAGACGAATGCGCAACGGCTGACCGGCTTCCACCGCCGGCGCCTGAAGCAGCGCGAGCAGACGCACCACCGTGGTGGTTTTGCCAGTTCCCGGGCCGCCCGTGATGATGCTGAAGGCTCCCCGAGTGGCAAGCGCGCAGGCGAGTTTCTGCCAGTCGATCACTGCTCCGGGCCTGGCGGGGCCGAACAATTCATCGAGACGTTGGGGCAAGTCATCCGGCGGCGTTTCGCCTTGGGCCAGACGTGTGCGTAACGCCGCATCGATACGCCGCTCATAGGCCCAGTAGCGCCGCAGATACAGACGCTTGCCGGACAGCACCAACGGTCGCTGATGCGCCGCTTCGCTATTGTCCGCAGCCAGTGCAACCAGAGCGCTGCTCGCCAGCACCTTGCACCAATGGGCGCCATCCAGCGTTTCAAGCAGCTGCGACGGCAGGAGCAAGACATCACTTTGCTCATCGCCTTCAGGAGGTAAAGACAGGGCGAAATCCGGGGCCTTGAGGGTTTCGAACAGGTCGAGGCAGACATGTCCGTGACCCAGTTGATGGCTGGTCAGTGCGGCAGCGAGCAACACCAGTGGATCGGACTGGGGTGCGAGTTCGTACAGAAAACTGATAAAGGCCTTGTCCAGCGAACGAAGCCAGCCTCGCTCGACCCAGCGACCAAGCAAGATCAGCAGATCCGAGGCACTGGTCAGTGGCGCCAGGCTCGACGGGTTGTCGATAGCCGATGACAGATCGGCGAAGGTACGGCTCATAGCAGGACTCCCTGTTCCCATGCGGGTTCGGCCTTGGGTTCCGGCTTACCCTGGAAAAGACGATCCAGGCGCTCGATCAGTTCGCGCGGCGGCCGCGCAAAATACACCCCGCGACTGTCTGCCCGGGTCCCGCGCAGAAACACATACAACGCACCACCGACATGCCGATCGTAATCGTAGTCAGGCAACCGCGCCTTCAGTTGTCGATGCAACGCCAGCAGATACAACACGTATTGCAGGTCATAACGGTTGTCGAGAATCGAGCGCTCCATGGCTTGCTCGGTATAGGCCGCATCGTCGACACCCAGCCAGTTGGATTTGTAGTCGGCCACGTAGTAGCGCCCTTCATGTTCGAAGGTCAGGTCGATGAAGCCTTTGAACATGCCGTTGAGCTGTACTGGCTCGGCGGCTACTCGTGCCACACCGTTGTGGGTGTACTGGCGCACCCACTCATCGAGTTTGAGAACATCGACCTTGTGGCTGGCGAACCAGAACTCCATCTCGACGCGGTACTGTTTCAGTTGCTCGAGAACCACCGGAGGCTGTCCGCCACCTGCTGGCAGCGACGACTTGAGCAAGTGTTGCAGCCAGTCACTCAGGGTGGTGATCCACCCCTCCCAACCACGCAGGTTGCAGCGCCGGCCAATCGCATCCTTGAGCGTTTCAAAAGGAACGGCAAAACCTTCGTCTCCGGCCCATTCGAGCAGACCATGAAGAAAGGTTCCCGGATTCGGACCGCGGGGAAAACGATGAATATCGGCGCCACCGGCCACGATCTCGCGTGGCGCTTCCGGGTCGAGACGCTCATCATCAAACAGCTTTTGCGCTTGTGGACTGTCCGGCGCCTCATCGCTGCCCACGCTCAATACGTCACTGATGCGCAAAGCACTGTAGGAGGCAATCCACCAGTTTTCGCTGGCCTTGCGCTTGGGCACCAATGTAGCGCTGAGGATCGCTTCGTTACGCTCGGGCCGGTAGATCTCCTGAGTGGCTTGAGGCAACTCCCCCAAACTGATGGCCGTGCAGTTCTGCTGCAAATCCTGCAGCCAGCGGCTCAGACCGGTTGACTCATCCAGCCTTGCGCCGCCACCCAGCAGATAGCCAAGCGCCGAAAGATGAAGCACCGAACCGTTGTTATTAGCGCGTTTGAGGTCCGTGACACCCAGCCAGCAGGCATGTTGCGCGCGAGTCAGGGCGACGTAGAGCAGACGCAGGTCCTCGGCCAGACGCTCGTCATCCGCCAGGGCGATCAATTCGGCGGTCGGCTTCAGTGTCACCTGGGCTTTGCCGGAGGCATCGTGGTAATGCAGCGGCAAGCGACTGCCATCCACCGGTTTTGCCGAGCAGATGAACGGCAGGAACACCAGTGGATACTCAAGCCCTTTGGACTTGTGAATGGTCACGACCTTGACCAGTTGCTCGTCACTCTCCAGACGCAATATCTGCTCTTCGCCGGCCTGACCGGACAACGCCAGAAGCTCGGCCAGATGACGAATCAGCGCTTGCTCGCCATCAAGCTCAGCGGCAGCCTGCTGCATCAGTTCCGACAAGTGCAAAAGGTTGGTCAGTACCCGCTCGCCATCACTGCGTGCGATCAGGGTCTGCGGCAGGTGAAAGTCGTGCAGCAGGCGCCGTAACATCGGCAGCACACCTTGCTTGCGCCACAGTTCGCGATAGCCACGAAACTGCATGACCCGGGCTTCCCAGACCAACTCGTCCTGATTCAAACGTTCCAGTTCAGCCAACGGCAGATTGAGGGTGATGCAAGCCAGCGCAGCCTTCAGAGAGCGCTCGACATCCGGCTCCGCGCAGGCCTTGAGCCAGGAGAGCAGGTCATGCGCTTCCTGGGCGGCGAACACCGAGTCCTTGTCCGACAGGTAAACGCTGCGCACGCCACGGGCCGCGAGTTCTGCGCGTACGGCTTGGGCCTCTTTGCCGTCGCGTACCAGAATCGCAATGTCAGAGGGTCGCAAGCCTCTGAAGTCTTCTCCGTCGCGGACAAATCCCGCCGCACCGGCTTGCCCGCCATTGAGCAACGCGGTGATTTCGCTGGCACAGGCCGCCGCCAACTGCTGGCGATAGACCGCGCCTGACAGCGGCTGCTCCGTCGACAGGTGCCAGACATTCAGTGCCGCGACATCGTGCCCGGCAATCTGCAGCCGCTCTTTGCGCCCCTGAGACTCAACAGGCTGGAACGGCACCGGGTTTTCCCCGGTTTTTTCCCGAAACAAAAACGCGCCGCGTCCCTGCTCGCGGGACTCGGCGCGTTCGAATACGTGATTGACCGCGTTGACCATGCCATGGCTGGAGCGGAAGTTGGTGCCCAGCGTATGCAGGCGGCCGGCAGTGGCCTGACGCGCACGCAGGTAGGTGTAGATATCGGCGCCACGGAACGCGTAGATCGCCTGCTTGGGGTCACCGATCAGGAACAGACCGGTATCCGGACTGTTATCCTCGATGCGGTAGATGCTCTCGAAAATCCGGTATTGCACCGGGTCGGTGTCCTGAAACTCATCGATCAGAGCAACCGGAAACTGCTCGCGGATCACCGCAGCAAGGCGCTCGCCGCTGTCGGATTGCAACGCCGCATCGAGGCGCAACAGCATGTCGTCGAACCCCATTTCCGCACGACGACGCTTCTCTTCCTCAAAACGCGCGCCCACCCATCTCGCCGCATGTTGCAATACGGCGGCATCGGGGGTGGGAAGCGCGTCGAGGCTCGACTTGAGCCCCGGCATCGCATCGAGACCCGGATGACTCGGTGCCTGGCCCTTCCAGGCTTCGGCCATTCCGTCAGGGGTCAATCGGGTGAAACCGGTGCCGATGTCCAGTTGTTCCATGGCCTCGTCTTCGGCCCACGCCTTGAGTTTCTCGAACCAGGGCTCGAAGTAGCGCGCCTGCATCTTGCGTCCGTCGACGGCTTTGCTCGCAACGCCTTCGTGACAGATCACCAGCAGCTCATCGGCCCACTGACGCCACGGCATCTTCAGCTCGAGCAACGCGGCACGCCGTTCTTGCAGACACTCGTCGATCAGCTCTGCGGGGACCTTGCCGTCATCACTGTCGCGCTCACTGCCAAACAGGCCGCGCACTCGTGGCAACAACGCTGCCGGCCCACCCCAGTTAGCGCGAACCCAGTTCAGCGCGTCGCCCTGCATCGGGTAACAGAACAGTCGCCAGTAATCGCGCAGTACTTCACCGAGCAGATCGCTGTGATCGGTTTCCAGGGACTGGGTAAACAGGCTGCCGCTGTCGAACGCGTGTTCGCGCAGCATGCGCTGGCACCAACTGTGGATGGTGGAGACGGCCGCTTCATCCATCCATTGCGCGGCGATGTCCAGGCGATTGGCGCAACCGGGCCATTGTGCCGGGTCAAACTGCTCGCGCAGCTCGGCAATCAAGCCATCCGGCGCCGGGGTTTCTTCACGGAAAAACCGCGCAGCCTCGGCCAGCCGCGTACGGATTCTTTCACGCAGCTCCTTGGTGGCGGCATCGGTGAAGGTCACCACAAGAATCTGCGGGGGCAGCAATTCACGGCCGAAGCCGCTCGATTCGCCGCCGTGGCCAAGGATCAGCCGCAGATAGAGAGCAGAAATGGTAAAGGTCTTGCCGGTACCCGCACTGGCTTCGATGAGTTGACTGCCGTGCAGCGGGAAGGCCAGAGCCAGCGGTGTTTTGGTACTCATGCGCGTGCCCCTTCGCTGGCCAACGAGCGCCATGGCGCTTCCAACAGGGGGCGATACAACGCGTCGCACCAACCGGAGAATGTTTCGTCGGCACTCAATGCGTCAAAGTCAGCGAATTGGCGTGACAGCGCAGGGCTTTCACGGCGCTCACCGTCACTGGTCTGGCCGTCGCCTTCGTAGGCTTTTCTGGCAGCCGCCTCAGCCTTGAGCGGATCAGTCTGCGCAAGCCAGGCGAAGGCCGTCTTGACCGCGATCGGCAGCGGCTGGCGCATGCCGGCCTGCCAGGCGAGCAGCAGATCACCCAGAAAACGAACCGCTCGGTCCTTCTCCGTCGGCTCAAGCAGCAGCGTATCGTCACTCGCCACCAGTGCCGTGGTCAGGATAAGTCCGCTGGCGCAGGCCACCAGGTGATTGACCCACGGCTTGATCAACCGATGCCATTTTCGACTTTTGATCGAGCCGATGCTGTTGGGAATGGTCGTGACCGACAACACGCCACCGTCAGCGCGTTGATGCAAACCGGCGAGCCAGCCTTCAACACGCACGCCCTGCAACTCAAGACTGACCGGGAGCGCGCTGGTCAATGGTGTCGGCCATAACGCCAGAAGGTGTTGGTAACGTTGCAGCAAGTCAGGTAACGGCTCGATCAACTCTCGTTGCAGGCATTCGCCGAAGCCGGCCATGGGCAGCAATCCGCTGTTTTGCAAACGCCGCGCCTGATCTTCGAGTGCCCGATTGATATTGTCCGGCTGCCGGAGTGCGGCTTCGAGCAGGCTGTCGCTCAGTGTGTAGCGTTGCAATGCGTCCAGCACGAACGGTTCTTCGTCAGCCAGGGGCGCCTCGGCGGCCTCGAAGTACACTTTGAGGCGCTGCGTGAAAAAGTGCCGGACCGGGTTACGCAAGAAATCCTGCAGCAGAGCCAGACTCAGCGGCTCCTCCTGAACATGGGGCGCGAGTAGCTCCATCTCATGTTGTGGCGCATGCACCTGGTGCAAGACCTGCCATTCACGGGCATAACTGAATAGTTGATCGCCTTCATGGAAATAGCGCGAACTGAACGGTTGCAGGGGGTGCTCCTCGGTCATGGAGGTCAACAGATCCTGATGCTCATCGAGCGACCGCCAGCCACTGGCGAGGTGATCGCGCAACTGCCCGATCAGCACTGAAGCAGGCCGTTCACTGTTGTCGCGAATGCTGCGTCCGACCCAACTGATGTAGAGCTGATCGCGCGCAGACAGGAGCGCCTCGAGCAACAGATAGCGATCGTCTTCACGCCGGGAACGGTCCCCTGGCCGGTAGTCACTGCCCATGAGGTCGAAGTCCAGCGGGGGTTGCGCCCGGGGATAATCGCCATCGTTCATCCCCAGCAAACAGACAAGCTTGAACGGGATCGCCCGCATGGGCATCAGCGTGCAAAAGTTTACTGCGCCGGCGAGAAAACGCTGGGACAGACGCCCCTGATCCAGCCCCGCGAGCCAGGCTTCACGAACCACCGTCAGCGGCAATTCATCGACCAATCCAACGGATTCACAGGTCTGCAGCCAGGTTTCGCGCAACTCCTCAAGTTGCGTGAGCAGATAATCGTCGTGCTCGTTACTGGCCTTGAAAAACAGCTGCATCAGGATTTGCAGGCGCTGGCCCCACACCTTGGGCTGAGCGACTTGAGTGAGTTCGTGATGGGCCAGTTCCAATGCATCGAGCAGGGCAACCAACGGACCGATCAACGCAGCATCCAGACCACCGATTTCATCGTAGGGTTCGATACCGGCACAGGCGCTGGAGCTGCCAACTGCGTACCCCAACAACATCCGCCGCAAACCGAAATGCCAGCTGTTCTGTTCAAGCTCATCCGGCAAGCCCAGGCCGGCACGTTGCCCGGCGTTCATTCCCCAGCGCACGCCTGCTCCTTCGATCCAGCGATGCAGAGTAGGCAAATCACGCTCTTGTACGCCAAATCGGGCGCGCAACGCAGGGACGTCGAGCAGATCGAGGATCTCGCTCACCGGGAAACGACTATCGGGCAGCTTCAGCAGGTGCTCGACAGCAATCAGCAACGGATCGCGGCCCCGCTGGCCCTGGTCGGCCAAGGTAAATGGAATGAAGCGTGGATCATGTCGATCCAGTTGTCCGAACACCGCCCGGATATGCGGCGCATAGCTGTCGATGTCCGGCACCATCACAATTACATCTCGTGGGCGCAGATCTGGATTGGCGCTGAAGCGTGCGAGTAACTGATCGTGAAGGATTTCCACTTCGCGCTGGGCACTGTGGGCTATGTGGAAGCGGATCGACCCATCCTGCGTCAAGTCAACGGCAGGCCAGCGCTCACGCGTTTCATTGAGTGGCCGCAACTCGAGGATGTCGTCCTGAAGTTGGTTGAGCATGTTATGTGGCTGATTTTCGCTGAACAGATCAATGCGCCCGTCACGAAACGCCGCGCGATAGCTGTTGGGGTCATCGTAACTGTCGAGCAGGTTGATATAGTCGCGGCCTTGCTTGCCCCAGGCGGCGAGCAGCGGATGAGCATGTTGGTGCAACGTTTCGGGATCGAGTACGACCGGCATGCCGTTCTTGCGGCTCTGACGCTTGTATTGATGACGCAGCAGATCCTTGTCGGCGACGATATCGGCCCAGTGGTGTCGGCAAGGGTTGTGTACACACAACAGCACCTGACTGAAACGTGCGAGTCCGGCCAACGCTTCAAGCACCTGGGCGGGCAACGAGGATATACCGAACACGATCACCCGCGAGGGTAGTCCTGCTGGTGCATGTTCGAGGGAATTTATGCACTCGATAAATCGTTGATGAACACCGGCGCGGCTCTGGGCCATGCCTTGCTCACCGACATCTTCCAAAAGAGCACGCCACAGCTCAGCCTGCCAGCAACTGACTGGAGGCAGTGGCTTTATCTCGCCTCGAACATTACGTAACTGATGCCGGCCCTCGGCCCAATCTTCGAGCCAGTCGGCCCGATACACCTGATATTGGTCAAACAGGTCTGCCAGGCGCTCGGACAACTGGTAGCGCTTGCGCAAGTCGGTGTCATGGGTGAGGAAGCGTTGTAGCGGTTCGAAATGGGGGCGATCAATCACTTGCGGCAACAGGCGCATCAGCCGCCAGGTCAGGGGAGCTTTGTCGAGCAGGGATGTGGCGGGGATTTCGTCTCGGCCCAACACCATACGGTAGAGCTGCCACATGAAACTGCCTGGAAGCTGCACATCGATGGCAGCGGCTATTCCGCAACCACCGAGATCGTCCTCTTCAGGATCTTCTGCCAATGCCAGCTTGAGCCATTGGGCGATACCGTTGCTTTGGACCAGAGCGATTTCATTCTCCAAGGGAGCCAATGGGTAGCGCCGCATGATGCTGACCACCAGGCTGCGCAGCTCGTCCAGGCTATTGCTCTGGACCACCATGAATGCAGCGTTGAGGGACGAGGCGTCCGGCATAAAAGCTTCCTTGGAAAAGTACAAAAGCCAAGGCAGAACCTTAGCACTGTCGGCAGGCTGTGACAGCCGGAAGGGCCTACCGCATGCTGTAGGAACTTTCCTGCGGGCAAAACAAAACCCCAACTGCTTTCGCAATTGGGGTTTCGGAATTTAATCTTGACGATGACCTACTCTCACATGGGGAAACCCCACACTACCATCGGCGATGCATCGTTTCACTTCTGAGTTCGGGATGGGATCAGGTGGTTCCAACGCTCTATGGTCGTCAAGAAATTCGGGTACTGACTCGTGACCGGTTGGCCTCGCTTCAGCAAATCGGGTATGTGATACAGGTGTTTTGTGAGCATCGCGAACTTTCGGTTCATTGCGTCTTCACACACCGCAATCTGGTCTCTTTCGAGCATGCAGATTGCTTGGGTGTTATATGGTCAAGCCTCACGGGCAATTAGTATTGGTTAGCTCAACGCCTCACAGCGCTTACACACCCAACCTATCAACGTCGTAGTCTTCGACGGCCCTTCAGGGAACTCAAGGTTCCAGTGAGATCTCATCTTGAGGCAAGTTTCCCGCTTAGATGCTTTCAGCGGTTATCTTTCCCGAACATAGCTACCCGGCAATGCCACTGGCGTGACAACCGGAACACCAGAGGTTCGTCCACTCCGGTCCTCTCGTACTAGGAGCAGCCCCTCTCAAATCTCAAACGTCCACGGCAGATAGGGACCGAACTGTCTCACGACGTTCTAAACCCAGCTCGCGTACCACTTTAAATGGCGAACAGCCATACCCTTGGGACCGGCTTCAGCCCCAGGATGTGATGAGCCGACATCGAGGTGCCAAACACCGCCGTCGATATGAACTCTTGGGCGGTATCAGCCTGTTATCCCCGGAGTACCTTTTATCCGTTGAGCGATGGCCCTTCCATACAGAACCACCGGATCACTAAGACCTACTTTCGTACCTGCTCGACGTGTCTGTCTCGCAGTCAAGCGCGCTTTTGCCTTTATACTCTACGACCGATTTCCGACCGGTCTGAGCGCACCTTCGTACTCCTCCGTTACTCTTTAGGAGGAGACCGCCCCAGTCAAACTACCCACCATACACTGTCCTCGATCCGGATAACGGACCTGAGTTAGAACCTCAAAGTTGCCAGGGTGGTATTTCAAGGATGGCTCCACGCGAACTGGCGTCCACGCTTCAAAGCCTCCCACCTATCCTACACAAGCAAATTCAAAGTCCAGTGCAAAGCTATAGTAAAGGTTCACGGGGTCTTTCCGTCTAGCCGCGGATACACTGCATCTTCACAGCGATTTCAATTTCACTGAGTCTCGGGTGGAGACAGCGCCGCCATCGTTACGCCATTCGTGCAGGTCGGAACTTACCCGACAAGGAATTTCGCTACCTTAGGACCGTTATAGTTACGGCCGCCGTTTACCGGGGCTTCGATCAAGAGCTTCGCGTTAGCTAACCCCATCAATTAACCTTCCGGCACCGGGCAGGCGTCACACCCTATACGTCCACTTTCGTGTTTGCAGAGTGCTGTGTTTTTAATAAACAGTCGCAGCGGCCTGGTATCTTCGACCGGCATGAGCTTACGGAGCAAGTCCTTCACCCTCACCGGCGCACCTTCTCCCGAAGTTACGGTGCCATTTTGCCTAGTTCCTTCACCCGAGTTCTCTCAAGCGCCTTGGTATTCTCTACCCAACCACCTGTGTCGGTTTGGGGTACGGTTCCTGGTTATCTGAAGCTTAGAAGCTTTTCTTGGAAGCATGGCATCAACCACTTCGTCACCTAAAAGGTAACTCGTCATCAGCTCTCGGCCTTAAGATCCCGGATTTACCTAAGATCTCAGCCTACCACCTTAAACTTGGACAACCAACGCCAAGCTGGCCTAGCCTTCTCCGTCCCTCCATCGCAATAACCAGAAGTACAGGAATATTAACCTGTTTTCCATCGACTACGCTTTTCAGCCTCGCCTTAGGGACCGACTAACCCTGCGTCGATTAACGTTGCGCAGGAAACCTTGGTCTTTCGGCGTGGGTGTTTTTCACACCCATTGTCGTTACTCATGTCAGCATTCGCACTTCTGATACCTCCAGCAAGCTTCTCAACTCACCTTCACAGGCTTACAGAACGCTCCTCTACCGCATCACTTGCGTGATACCCGTAGCTTCGGTGTATGGTTTGAGCCCCGTTACATCTTCCGCGCAGGCCGACTCGACTAGTGAGCTATTACGCTTTCTTTAAAGGGTGGCTGCTTCTAAGCCAACCTCCTAGCTGTCTAAGCCTTCCCACATCGTTTCCCACTTAACCATAACTTTGGGACCTTAGCTGACGGTCTGGGTTGTTTCCCTTTTCACGACGGACGTTAGCACCCGCCGTGTGTCTCCCATGCTCGGCACTTGTAGGTATTCGGAGTTTGCATCGGTTTGGTAAGTCGGGATGACCCCCTAGCCGAAACAGTGCTCTACCCCCTACAGTGATACATGAGGCGCTACCTAAATAGCTTTCGAGGAGAACCAGCTATCTCCGAGCTTGATTAGCCTTTCACTCCGATCCACAGGTCATCCGCTAACTTTTCAACGGTAGTCGGTTCGGTCCTCCAGTCAGTGTTACCTAACCTTCAACCTGCCCATGGATAGATCGCCCGGTTTCGGGTCTATTCCCAGCGACTAGACGCCCTATTAAGACTCGCTTTCGCTACGCCTCCCCTATTCGGTTAAGCTCGCCACTGAAAATAAGTCGCTGACCCATTATACAAAAGGTACGCAGTCACCCAACAAAGTGGGCTCCCACTGCTTGTACGCATACGGTTTCAGGATCTATTTCACTCCCCTCTCCGGGGTTCTTTTCGCCTTTCCCTCACGGTACTAGTTCACTATCGGTCAGTCAGTAGTATTTAGCCTTGGAGGATGGTCCCCCCATATTCAGACAAAGTTTCTCGTGCTCCGTCCTACTCGATTTCATGACTAAGAGACTTTCGCGTACAGGGCTATCACCCACTATGGCCGCACTTTCCAGAGCGTTCCGCTAATCTCAAAGCCACTTAAGGGCTAGTCCCCGTTCGCTCGCCACTACTAAGGGAATCTCGGTTGATTTCTTTTCCTCAGGGTACTTAGATGTTTCAGTTCCCCTGGTTCGCCTCTTGCACCTATGTATTCAGTACAAGATAACCATCTTATGATGGCTGGGTTCCCCCATTCAGACATCTCCGGATCAAAGTCTGTTTGCCGACTCCCCGAAGCTTTTCGCAGGCTACCACGTCTTTCATCGCCTCTGACTGCCAAGGCATCCACCGTATGCGCTTCTTCACTTGACCATATAACCCCAAGCAATCTGGTTATACTGTGAAGACGACATTCGCCGAAAATTCGCAAAACTCTTAAGAGTCACTCACAAATTTTACCTTAGCCTGATCCGTTACCAGTGAAAGTAACGTTCAGTCTATCTTTCTATCACATACCCAAATTTTTAAAGAACGATTCTGAAAAAGATCAGAGCTAATTATTCGATTCGAATATTTAGCTCTGCACTTTTACAAACGCATGAATCAAGCAATTCGTGTGGGAACTTATGGAGCAGCTGATGTCGTCGATTAAGGAGGTGATCCAGCCGCAGGTTCCCCTACGGCTACCTTGTTACGACTTCACCCCAGTCATGAATCACACCGTGGTAACCGTCCTCCCGAAGGTTAGACTAGCTACTTCTGGTGCAACCCACTCCCATGGTGTGACGGGCGGTGTGTACAAGGCCCGGGAACGTATTCACCGCGACATTCTGATTCGCGATTACTAGCGATTCCGACTTCACGCAGTCGAGTTGCAGACTGCGATCCGGACTACGATCGGTTTTGTGGGATTAGCTCCACCTCGCGGCTTGGCAACCCTCTGTACCGACCATTGTAGCACGTGTGTAGCCCAGGCCGTAAGGGCCATGATGACTTGACGTCATCCCCACCTTCCTCCGGTTTGTCACCGGCAGTCTCCTTAGAGTGCCCACCATTACGTGCTGGTAACTAAGGACAAGGGTTGCGCTCGTTACGGGACTTAACCCAACATCTCACGACACGAGCTGACGACAGCCATGCAGCACCTGTCTCAATGCTCCCGAAGGCACCAATCCATCTCTGGAAAGTTCATTGGATGTCAAGGCCTGGTAAGGTTCTTCGCGTTGCTTCGAATTAAACCACATGCTCCACCGCTTGTGCGGGCCCCCGTCAATTCATTTGAGTTTTAACCTTGCGGCCGTACTCCCCAGGCGGTCAACTTAATGCGTTAGCTGCGCCACTAAGAGCTCAAGGCTCCCAACGGCTAGTTGACATCGTTTACGGCGTGGACTACCAGGGTATCTAATCCTGTTTGCTCCCCACGCTTTCGCACCTCAGTGTCAGTATCAGTCCAGGTGGTCGCCTTCGCCACTGGTGTTCCTTCCTATATCTACGCATTTCACCGCTACACAGGAAATTCCACCACCCTCTACCATACTCTAGCTTGCCAGTTTTGGATGCAGTTCCCAGGTTGAGCCCGGGGATTTCACATCCAACTTAACAAACCACCTACGCGCGCTTTACGCCCAGTAATTCCGATTAACGCTTGCACCCTCTGTATTACCGCGGCTGCTGGCACAGAGTTAGCCGGTGCTTATTCTGTCGGTAACGTCAAAATTGCAGAGTATTAATCTACAACCCTTCCTCCCAACTTAAAGTGCTTTACAATCCGAAGACCTTCTTCACACACGCGGCATGGCTGGATCAGGCTTTCGCCCATTGTCCAATATTCCCCACTGCTGCCTCCCGTAGGAGTCTGGACCGTGTCTCAGTTCCAGTGTGACTGATCATCCTCTCAGACCAGTTACGGATCGTCGCCTTGGTGAGCCATTACCTCACCAACTAGCTAATCCGACCTAGGCTCATCTGATAGCGCAAGGCCCGAAGGTCCCCTGCTTTCTCCCGTAGGACGTATGCGGTATTAGCGTTCCTTTCGAAACGTTGTCCCCCACTACCAGGCAGATTCCTAGGCATTACTCACCCGTCCGCCGCTGAATCCAGGAGCAAGCTCCTTTCATCCGCTCGACTTGCATGTGTTAGGCCTGCCGCCAGCGTTCAATCTGAGCCATGATCAAACTCTTCAGTTCAAACATCTTTGGGTTTTTAAGAAACCCTAAACTTGGCTCAGCAATCGTTGGTTACATCTTTGATTTCTCGCG
Organism: Pseudomonas sp. G3-19; assembly: GCF_054855875.1. Classification (NCBI taxonomy): domain Bacteria; kingdom Pseudomonadati; phylum Pseudomonadota; class Gammaproteobacteria; order Pseudomonadales; family Pseudomonadaceae; genus Pseudomonas; species Pseudomonas sp. G3-19. The sequence continues at coordinate 5,037,043 of NZ_JBMPIQ010000003.1, read as the reverse complement.
GAGTAACTTGTGATGCTGATAATCTTGCTGACTATCAGTCTGACTCCACAAGCACCCACACGAATTGCTTGATTCAGTTGTTAAAGAGCGGCTGGTTAAGATCTTTCGTCTCAACCGAGGCGCGCATTCTACAGCAGCCTCATTTACTGTCAAGTGATTATTTTCAGAAGTTTTCGAAGATTTCTTCAACAACTTCAACCACTTGCGCTTCCGATCTCTCGTTAGCGGGAGGCGAATTCTACAGCGTTACACGCTGCTGTCAACACCTCTTTTTCTCCGCTTTCGACCGAGAAGATCGAACCATCAAAAGAGCCAAACATCACCGCCCTTTCAACTCCTTCCAGGCTTCGATGAGCTGAAGCAAGCCGCTGTCGAAAACTGCGTAACTCGTTGAATCTCAAGGAGTTTTCCGTTTCGACTGCGCCGGAAGTGGGGCGAATTATAGACCTCCAGAATCTGCCGTCAACCGCTTTTTTCACATTTCTGTCATATCGGTCAAAAAAACCCGAAAACACGAAGGCCGACCTCTAGAGGTCGGCCTTCGTCATGCCCCGCTACTTACAAGCTAGGGAAAGCGAACTGCGAAGCCTCATGGCTCGCACGCTGCGGCCAGCGCTGGGTGATGGCCTTGCGACGGGTATAGAAGCGCACACCATCCGGGCCATAGGCATGCAGGTCGCCGAACAGCGAGCGCTTCCAGCCGCCGAAGCTGTGGTAAGCCACAGGAACCGGCAGCGGTACGTTGACGCCGACCATGCCGACTTCAATTTCGTCGCAGAACAGACGGGCCGCTTCACCATCACGAGTGAAGATGCAGGTGCCGTTGCCGTATTCGTGATCGTTGATCAGCTTCATCGCCTCTTCCAGGCTGTTGACCCGAACCACGCACAACACCGGCCCGAAGATCTCCTCCTTATAGATGCGCATTTCAGGGGTGACGTTGTCGAATAGGCAGCCGCCGAGGAAGAAGCCCTCTTCGTTACCCGGAATGCTCAAGCCGCGACCATCGACGACCAAGGTCGCGCCCGCTGCCACACCGTCATCGACATAGCCGCTAACCTTGTCCCGCGCCTGACCGGTCACCAGTGGCCCCATGTCCAGACCACACGAAGTGCCGGCACCGATTTTCAGCGCCTTGATCTGTGGAACCAGTTTCGCCACCAGCGCATCCGCTACCTGATCGCCGACACATACTGCGACCGAAATCGCCATGCAGCGCTCACCGCAAGAACCATAGGCCGCGCCCATCAGCGCGCTGACCGCGTTGTCCAGATCCGCATCCGGCATCAGCACCGCATGGTTCTTCGCGCCGCCCAGTGCCTGAACGCGTTTGCCGCGCTTGGTACCTTCGGCATAGATGTATTCGGCAATCGGCGTCGAACCAACAAAGCTCAGCGCTTTGACTTCCGGCGCTTCAATCAGCGCGTCCACTGCAGTCTTGTCGCCATGCACCACGCTGAGCACACCTTTCGGCAGACCGGCTTCGATCAGCAGTTGAGCGATCAGCAGCGTCGAGCTTGGGTCACGCTCGGACGGTTTGAGGATGAAGCAGTTGCCGCAGACGATCGCCAGTGGGTACATCCACAGTGGGACCATCGCCGGGAAGTTGAATGGCGTGATGCCGGCAACCACGCCCAGTGGCTGGAAGTCCGACCAGGCGTCAATGTTAGGGCCGACGTTGCGGCTGTATTCGCCCTTGAGGATTTCCGGGGCGGCGCAGGCGAACTCGACGTTCTCGATACCGCGCTTCAGTTCACCGGCGGCGTCTTCGAGGGTCTTGCCGTGTTCTTCGCTGATCAATTGCGAGATACGCGCTTCGTTCTGCTCCAGCAGTTGCTTGAAGCGGAACATCACCTGGGCACGTTTCGCCGGCGGGGTGTTGCGCCATGCCGGGAATGCAGCCTTGGCGGCGTCGATCGCGTGTTGAATGGTTTCGCGGGTGGCCAGCGGCAGCTTGTGGATCGCCTGACCGGTGGACGGGTTGAACACATCAACCGCGCGACCGTGCTCGGTCACCAGTTCGCCATTGATCAAATGCGGGATAACGCTCATCGAAAACTCCTGAATTCTTGTGTACAGACGCCCACATGGGGCGCCTGTTATTCGCAGGTATATATAGAGGGAAAATCAGTCGAGCTTGTTCAGCACTTCGCCAACCGCGTCGAACAGACGATCGAGGTCTTGCGGCTTGCTGTTGAAAGTTGGGCCGAACTGCAGGGTGTCGCCGCCGAAGCGCACGTAGAACCCGGCTTTCCACAGGGCCATGCCCGCTTCGAACGGACGCACGATGGCGTCGCCATCACGATGGGCAATCTGGATCGCACCGGCCAGGCCGTAGTTACGGATGTCGATGACGTTCTTCGAACCTTTCAGACCGTGCAGGGCATTTTCGAAATGCGGTGCAACCTCGGCCACGCTCTGCACCAGGTTTTCCTTTTGCAGCAGGTCGAGTGCCGCCAGGCCAGCGGCGCACGCCACCGGGTGGGCCGAGTAGGTGTAGCCGTGGGGGAATTCCACCGCGTATTCCGGAGTCGGCTGATTCATGAAGGTCTGGTAGATCTCGGAGCTGGCAATCACTGCGCCCATCGGAATCGCGCCGTTGGTGACTTGCTTGGCGATGCACATCAGGTCCGGGGTCACGCCAAAGCTCTCGGCGCCGAACATCGAGCCGGTGCGGCCGAAACCGGTAATCACTTCGTCGAAGACCAGCAGGATGTTGTGCTGATCGCAGATCTCGCGCAGACGCTTCAGGTAACCCTGAGGCGGAACCAGTACGCCAGCGGAACCGGCCATCGGTTCAACGAAGACCGCCGCGATGTTCGACGCGTCGTGCAGTTCGATCAACTTCAGCAGCTCATCGGCCAGGGCGATACCGCCCTGCTCCGGCATGCCACGGGAGAATGCGTTGCTGGCCAGCAGCGTGTGCGGCAGGTGATCGACATCCATCATCGCCTGACCGAACAGCTTACGGTTGCCGTTGACGCCGCCAAGGCTGGTGCCGGCGATGTTCACACCGTGGTAGCCACGGGCACGGCCGATCATTTTGGTCTTGGTTGACTGACCTTTCAGACGCCAGTAGGCACGAACCATCTTCACCGCAGTGTCGGCGCACTCGGAACCGGAGTCGGTGAAGAACACGTGGTTCAGGTTGCCCGGAGTCAGCTCAGTGATCTTTTCCGCCAACTGGAACGACAGCGGATGGCCGTACTGGAAGCCTGGCGAGTAATCGAGGGTGCCCAGTTGTTTGGATACCGCTTCCTGGATTTCCTTGCGGGTGTGCCCGGCGCCGCAGGTCCACAGACCGGACAGCGAATCGTAGATCTTGCGGCCCTTGTCATCGAACAGCCAGCTGCCTTCGGCACCCACAATCAGACGCGGATCGCGCTGGAAGTTGCGGTTGGCGGTGTACGGCATCCAGTGCGCGTCCAGCTTCAGTTGGCTGGCCAGTGGCGACGGCGCGTTTTCAGGCATGTTCATCGGGCAAAACCTCGCAGGGCATAAGCATCAGGGAGATAAAAAGCGTTGTTGCAGCTAAATTGCCATGCGGATAAAGTCGGTGAAATCCAACTTTTCTAACCTTCAGTTAGAAGCCTGCTAAACAATGAGAACAACAGCATGAGCAGTCGCCGCCCCGATCCGCTGGCCCAGGTCAGTGATTTTGATATTCGCCTGCTGCGGATTTTCCGCAGCGTGGTGGAGTGCGGCGGCTTCTCGGCGGCGGAAACCGTGCTCGGCATCGGGCGCTCGGCGATCAGCCAGCAGATGAGCGATCTCGAACAGCGCCTTGGCCTGCGTTTGTGCCAACGCGGCCGCGCCGGGTTCTCGCTGACCGAAGAGGGCCGCGAGGTTTATCAGTCAGCGCTGCAACTGTTAAGTGCGCTGGAAAGTTTCCGCACCGAGGTCAACGGCCTGCACCAACACCTGCGTGGCGAGTTGATCATTGGCCTGACCGACAACCTCGTCACCCTGCCCCACATGCGCATCACCCATGCCCTCGCACAGTTGAAGGAACGCGGGCCGGACGTGCAGATCCAGATTCGCATGATCGCTCCCAACGAGGTCGAACAAGGCGTGCTCGACGGTCGCCTGCATGTCGGCGTGGTGCCGCAGGCCAGCGCACTGTCGGGGCTGGAATATCAGCCGTTGTACAGCGAACGCTCACTGCTTTATTGCGCGGTGGGTCATCCGCTGTTTTATGTGGATGACAAGCAGCTGGATGACGAGCGCCTTAATAGCCAGGATGCGATTGCCCCGACCTTTCGTTTGCCGGCGGAGATTCAGGCGCATTACCAGGCGCTCAATTGCACCGCCAGTGCGTCCGACCGTGAGGGCATGGCGTTTCTGATTTTGACCGGGCGTTATATCGGTTATCTGCCGGATCATTACGCCAGCCTGTGGGTGCAGCAAGGTCGCTTGCGTGCGCTGAAATCGACGACACGTTTTTATGATTTGAGTCTGGCATCGGTCACGCGCAAGGGGCGGCGCCCTCATTTGGTGCTGGAAAGTTTTCTGGAGAGTCTGGCGGCGACGCGTTGAAAAATCCTGCAAGGCCCGACAGATCAGGTTTTCAACCACAAAATCACTGAATAACCTGAGCAAGTGGACAGCTTTTTGCAAAGCAGGATCAACCCCGATCCTTCAACAAGAAGCCTTAAGCCATGCAGCCAGATTCTGAACCGTCCAGCGACCTGATCTACGGCCTCGACGACCGCCCAAAACCACCCGCCGCAATCCTCGCCGCCCTGCAACACGTTCTCGCCAGTTTCGTCGGCATCATCACCCCACCGCTGGTGATCGGCTCGGCCCTCGGCCTGACCGCACACTTGCCGTACCTGATCAGCATGGCGCTGATGGTTTCCGGGGTCGGCACCTTTATTCAAGCGCGGCGGCCGTTCGGCATCGGCGCCGGGATGATCTGTTTGCAGGGCACCAGTTTCGCCTTCCTCGGCGCGGTGCTGTCGGCCGGGTTTCTGGTCAAGCAGCGTGGCGGCAGCCCGGAAGACATTCTGGCGATGATCTTCGGCGTATGCTTTTTCGGCGCCGTGGTGCAGATCGTCCTCAGCCGTTTCATCGGTCAATTACGCCGGGTTGTTACGCCGCTAGTGACCGGGATCGTCATCACCCTGATCGGCGTCAGTCTGATCAAGGTCGGCATCACCGATCTGGGCGGTGGATTCAATGCGCCGGACTTCGGCGCGCCGGGCAATCTGGCGCTGGGGGTGTTCGTGTTGCTGACGATCATCCTGCTCAACCGCTCGAACACGCCGTGGGTGCGGCTGTCGGCCATCATTATCGGACTGCTGCTCGGCAGTCTGGCCGCGTGGTTCAGCGGGAAACTGGTTCCGCAAGCATTGCCTGACTTGCCGCTGGTCAGTCTTCCTGCACCCTTCAAGTTCGGTTTCAGCTTCGACTGGACCGCTTTCCTGCCGGTCGCGCTGATTTACCTGATCAGCACCATCGAAACCGTCGGCGACCTCACGGCCAATTGCATGCTCGCCCGCCAGCCAATCGGCGGCCCTTCCTATATAAGTCGTTTGCGTGGCGGCGTACTCGGTGACGGCGTCAGCTGCATGATCGCCGCCACCTTCAGCGCCTTCCCCAACACCACGTTTGCGCAGAACAACGGCGTAATCCAGTTGACCGGCGTGGCCAGCCGCTATGTCGGGCTGTACATCGGCGCGATCCTGTTTTGTCTCGGTCTGTTCCCCATGATCGGCGCGGTGCTGCAGCAGATCCCCAAACCGGTGCTCGGTGGCGCCACGCTGGTGATGTTCGGCAGCGTAGCAGCGGCCGGGGTGCGGATCCTTGCACAGTCGCCGCTGGACCGACGCAGCATGCTGATCATCGCCACCTCGCTCGGCGTCGGCCTGGGCATTGCCGCGCAACCGAACCTGTTGCACCTGTTACCGAAACTGGTGCAAAACCTGTTCGATTCGGCGATCACCAGCGGTGGCCTGACCGCGATCATCCTGTGCCTGTTGCTGCCGGAGGCGAAAACCACCCGCGTCGAATCCGCCGCAGCGCTGAACAAGATCGAACAGGCGTAACGGTTTTATTGCATCAGGACTTGTCGGATGCCTGTGGGTGCGTTATCAACGCAACTGGTTGCACCCACAGACAAACCGGAAGTGCCTATGACCTTTGAAGTCCCTGCTCACGGCGGCAAACCCGCCAGCCGCATTCGTCAGAAGAACGAAGAGACCATCCTCAAAGCCGCCGAAGACGAGTTCGCCCGTCACGGTTACAAAGGCACCAGCATGAACACCATCGCGCAGAATGCCGGGTTGCCCAAGGCGAATCTGCATTACTACTTCACCAACAAGCTTGGGTTGTACGTGGCGGTGCTGAGCAACATCATCGAGCTGTGGGACAGCACCTTCAACACCCTGACCGCCAAGGATGATCCGGCCGAAGCGCTGACCCGCTACATTCGCGCCAAGATGGAATTCTCCCGCCGTCAGCCGCAGGCCTCGCGGATCTTTGCGATGGAAGTGATCAGTGGCGGCGAATGCCTGACCGAGTATTTCAACCAGGATTACCGCGCCTGGTTCCAGGGCCGCGCAGCCGTGTTCCAGGCCTGGATCGATGCCGGCAAGATGGACCCGGTGGATCCGGTGCACCTGATTTTCCTGCTGTGGGGCAGCACCCAGCATTACGCCGACTTCGCCACGCAGATCTGCCGCGTCAGCGGTCGCAGCAAGCTGACCAAGCAGGACATGGAAGACGCCGGCAACAACCTGATCCGCATCATTCTCAAAGGCTGCGGCCTCACCCCGACTATTTAAGACGTTTATGCCTTTCACTCTCAGTGGTTTTTGCGAGTACCGCGAAGAGATTCGCAAAAGCCGCTTCATCACCGTCGCCGCGCCGATCGGCAGCCCCGCAGACGCGCAGGCGTTCTTCGAACAACACAGCGACTTGAATGCCTCGCACAACTGCTGGGCGTGGAAACTCGGTGCGCAATACCGCAGCAACGACGACGGCGAACCCGGCGGCACCGCCGGGCGGCCGATTCTGGCGGCCATCGAAGCGCAGGATTGCGATCAGGTCGCGGTGCTGGTGATCCGCTGGTATGGCGGCATTCAACTGGGCACCGGCGGTTTGGCCCGAGCCTATGGCGGCGGCGCGAACAAGTGCCTGCAAGCGGCGGCAAAAGTCGAGTTGATCAGCCGTGTGCCGCTCAGTTGTGCCTGCGGCTTTGCCGAGTTGGCGTTGGTGAAGCTGCGGGTGGCGGATCTGGGTGGCTTGGTAGTGGAAGAAAACTTCACTGCCAATGGTGTTGAGTTGCAGTTGGCGGTGGGTGAGGCGCAGATCGAGTTGTTGCAAACGCAGCTGGCGGATCTCAGCCGTGGGCGGATAGTGCTGCAGCGTTAGAAGAGCAAAAGATCGCAGCCTTCGTCAGCTCCTGCACAGGACTTTGCGTTTCCCTGTAGGAGCTGCCGAAGGCTGCGATCTTTTAGGGCATCGACGGATTTCTTTATTCCAGCAACTTGCCCACATCTGCTGTGCACCCGACTGTGGATAACCTGAGCACATATGGCTGTAACCCTTCTGTCACGTGGCTTTGCGCGATTTGCTCACTTTTCGTCCACTGCGCATGAAAAAAGATAAATCCCACGTAAAAACAGATAGTTAGCGCTTTTTATCACCATTGGGAGATAGCATCCCAGCGCTTATGCCAAGGATTTCCAATTGCGCACAAATACTGTGGAACAACCTGTGGATAAGCCGTTCATGGCTGGCGCAGTCGCAGGTTCTGTATAGCTTCGACCCGGCTGCTCGTTTTTTAACCAGTTCGTCACGGTGCAAAAATGGAGCCGGATCAACAGCTTTGCGCTGAATTGGTGCCGGCTCCTCCTGCGTTTTTCAGCGCGACGCTCTGCCGCCGGCACGCGGCAACAGTTACGGCGGGCGTTCCTGACTCAATGGCCAGGAAATTGCTTTATCCACAGGCACAACTCCAAGTCAGTCGAGCCTGTCATGCCAAGCCCAGATTCAACGCCGCGCCTGCAACTGCGCCAGATCAGCAAACGCTACCCCGGTTGTCTGGCCAATGACGCCATCGACCTGAGCATCGCGCCGGGAGAAATCCACGCACTGCTCGGTGAGAACGGCGCGGGTAAAAGCACGCTGATGAAGATCATCTATGGCGTCACCCAGGCCGATATCGGCGAAATGCTCTGGCAGGGCCAGCGGGTGAATATCCGCAACCCGGCGCAGGCCCGGCAGTTGGGGATCGGCATGGTGTTTCAGCATTTCTCGCTGTTCGAAACCCTCAGCGTCGCGCAGAACATTGCTCTGGCAATGGGCGCCGAGGCCGGTACGCCGAAACAGCTTGAGCCGAAAATTCGCGAAGTGTCGCGCCGCTACGGCATGGCGCTGGAGCCGGAGCGACTTGTCCACAGCCTGTCGATTGGCGAGCGGCAACGAGTGGAGATCATTCGCTGCCTGATGCAGGACATTCGCCTGCTGATCCTCGACGAGCCGACGTCGGTGCTGACGCCACAAGAGGCCGACGAACTGTTCATCACCCTGCGCCGCCTCGCCGCAGAGGGCTGCAGCATTCTGTTTATCAGCCACAAGCTCGCGGAAGTGCGCGCCCTGTGCCATAACGCCACGGTTTTGCGCGGCGGGCGGGTCGCCGGGCATTGCCGGCCGGCCGAATGCTCGGATCAGCAATTGGCGCAGATGATGGTCGGCGAAGCGGCGGCGTTGATCGGCGAATATCCGAAGGTCAGTGGCGGCGCGGACTTTCTACAGGTCAACGGCTTGAGCTGGCACAACCCCGATCCCTTCGGCTGCTCGTTGAGCGACATCAACCTGCAAGTGCGCGGCGGCGAAATCGTCGGTATCGCCGGGGTCGCGGGCAATGGCCAGGATGAGTTGCTCGCCCTGCTCAGCGGTGAACAAACCCTGCCCCGCGACAGCGCGACAACCATTTGTTTCGCCGGGCAAGCGGTCGCCGATTTGCGTCCGGATGCGCGGCGCCAACTCGGTCTGGCGTTCGTCCCGGCAGAACGCCTGGGCCACGGCGCAGTGCCGGAACTGAGCCTTGCCGACAACGCCTTGCTCACGGCCTTTCAACAGGGGCTGGTGCGCAACGGTTTGATCGAGCGCAGTAAAGTCGAAGCCCTCGCCCAACAGATCATTCAGCGCTTCGGGGTGAAAACCCCGGGCACTCACGCGGCCGCGCGCAGCCTGTCCGGCGGCAATCTGCAGAAATTCATTCTCGGCCGGGAAATTCTCCAGCAACCGAAACTGCTGATCGCCGCGCACCCGACTTGGGGCGTCGACGTGGGCGCGGCGGCGACCATTCACCGCGCGCTGATTGCCCTGCGCGATGCCGGCGCGGCGATCCTGGTGATCTCCGAAGACCTCGACGAACTGTTCCAGATCAGCGACCGCCTCGGCGCCCTGTGCGCCGGGCGTCTGTCGCCGCTGCAGAACACCACCGACACCCTGCTGAGCGATGTCGGCAGCTGGATGGCCGGGCACATCAACCCCACGCATTCATCGGCCACGGCCTGACGGAGTTTTCCCAACATGCTGCTTTCCCTCGAACCCCGTGGCCAACAATCGCGCCTGATGTTGTGGTGCTCGCCGTTGCTGGCAGCACTGCTGACCCTCGGTTGCGGCTCGCTGTTGTTCATCGCTCTGGGACATGACCCGCTGCAAACCTTGCACACGTTGTTGATCGCACCGGTCAGCGATCTGTATGGCGTCTCCGAACTGCTGGTCAAGGCGCTGCCGATTCTGCTTTGTGCACTCGGTCTGGCGGTGGCTTATCAAGCGCGAATCTGGAACATCGGCGCCGAAGGCCAATTGCTCCTCGGCGCACTCGCCGGCAGTGCCTTGGCGGTGAACATCATCGACCTGCAAAGCCGTTGGGCGCTGGTGCTGATTCTGCTCACCGGCACTTTCGCCGGGGCCGCTTGGGCCGGGCTGACGGCATGGCTGCGCACGCGCTTCAACGCCAACGAAATCCTCACCAGCATCATGCTCAATTACATCGCGCTGAACCTGTTGCTGTTCTGCGTGCACGGGCCGCTGAAGGATCCGGCCGGGTACAACTTTCCCGAGTCGGCGATGTTCGGCGACGCCAGTCGCCTGCCGCTGCTGATGGAGGATGGCCGGGTGCACGCCGGGGTGTATTTCGCTTTGCTCGCACTGGTTGCGGTGTGGGTGTTGTTGCAGAAAAGCTTTGTCGGTTTCCAGATCAAAGTGCTAGGTCTGGATAAACGTGCCGCAGGTTTTGTCGGCTTTCGCGAGAAGCATCTGATCTGGCTCGCGCTGTTGATCAGCGGTGGTTTGGCCGGGCTGGCCGGGGTTTGCGAAGTGACCGGGCCGATCGGGCAATTGGTGCCGCAAGTCTCGCCGGGCTATGGCTATGCAGCAATCACCGTGGCGTTTCTCGGACGGTTGAACCCGATCGGGATTCTGTTCTCAAGCCTGTTGATGGCGCTGCTGTACATCGGCGGCGAGAGCGCGCAGATGACCCTGAATCTGCCGCAAGCGATCACCCAACTATTCCAGGGAATGATGCTGTTTTTCCTGCTGGCCTGCGACGTGCTGATTCTCTATCGGCCACGCCTGAAACTGCGCTGGGCACGGCGCACGTCGACCACCGCCGTAACCGCCGGAGCGCTGTGATGGATATCGATCTGCTGAGCAATATTTTCTACGCCATGGTGCGCTGCGGCACGCCGCTGTTGTTGGTGGCGCTGGGTGAGTTGATCTGCGAGAAGAGCGGCGTGCTCAACCTCGGGCAGGAAGGAATGATGCTGTTTGGCGCGGTGATCGGTTTTATCGTCGCCCTCAACAGCGGCAACCTGTGGCTCGGCGTGTTGCTGGCGATGCTCGCGGGGATGCTCTTGTCTTCGCTGTTTGCCCTGGTGGCGCTGGTGTTCAACGCCAATCAGGTGGCGACCGGGCTGGCGCTGACGATCTTCGGTGTGGGCCTGTCGACCTTTGTCGGCGCGGCGTGGGTCGGCAAGCCGTTGGCCGGATTCGAGCCGTTGGCGATTCCGTACTTGAGTGAGATTCCGCTGATCGGGCGCATGCTGTTTGCTCAGGACTTGCTGGTGTACCTGTCGTTCGCGCTGTTTGCGCTGGTGGCTTGGGTGATCATCAAAAGCCGTGTCGGGCTGATCATTCAGGCCGTTGGTGAGAATCCGGACGCGGCCAGTGCGATGGGCCTGCCGGTGCTGACCGTGCGCACGCTGGCGGTGCTGTTCGGCGGGGCGATGGCCGGTTTGGCCGGGGCGTATCTGTCGCTGGCGTACACGCCGATGTGGGCCGAGAACATGACCGCCGGACGCGGCTGGATTGCCCTGGCGCTGGTGGTGTTTGCCAGTTGGCGGGTGTGGCGCTTGTTGCTCGGGGCTTATCTGTTTGGCCTCGCCAGCATCCTGCATCTGGTGGCGCAGGGCTTGGGGCTGGCGATTCCGTCGAGTCTGCTGGCGATGCTGCCGTATGTGGCGACGATTGTGGTGTTGGTGCTGTTGTCACGGGATGCCGTTCGTACCCGGTTGTATGCGCCGGTGTCGTTGGGGCAGCCGTGGCAGGCCGGGCATTAGGGTGGTGATGCCACGGGCCTCATCGCTGGCAAGCCCGCTCCCACAGTGTCCATGTTGTGTACATGATTTGCGAACACCGCTGAGCGGCCTGCGAATTCGAGAAGCAACCACGCTAGAGCCTGGAGTATGCTTCGGGATCAACAGCTCTTTTGAGACCCGGCTCGATGTGTTGCGACGAGTACTGCAACTACGGCTGGGTCAGGCGTGTCCATTGAATCCGTGAACCGTAATCTTCAAGGAACCGAGTCATGTCCCAGGCAAAAAACGCACTGATCATCGGCGCCTCCCGTGGCTTGGGCCTCGGGTTGGTGAAAACCCTGCTGGCCGATGGCTGGCAAGTGACCGCCACCGTGCGCAATCCGCAAAAGGCCGAGGCGCTGCAAGCGCTGGGCAAGGTGCGGATCGAGAAACTCGACATGGACGACCAGCAAGCGGTGATCGCCCTGAGCCAGCAGCTCAAGGGCGAGACATTCGACCTGCTGTTCGTCAACGCCGGGGTCAAAGGCCCTGAAGTGCAAACCCCGGGCGGCGCGACACTGGCCGAAGTCGGGCAACTGTTTTTCACCAACGCCGTGGCGCCGATCAACCTGGCGCAACGCTTCGTCGGGCAGATCCGCGATGGCAGCGGCGTGCTGGCGTTCATGAGTTCCGGCCTGGGCAGCGTCACCGTACCCGACGCCCCGGAGCTGGCGCTGTACAAGGCCAGCAAGGCCGCGCTGAACTCGATGACCAACAGTTTTGTCACCCAGTTGGGCGAGCAGAAACTTACCGTGCTGTCGCTGCACCCGGGCTGGGTGAAGACGGATATGGGTGGTGAAGGTGCTGACCTGGATGTAGAGACCAGCACCCGTGGGCTGATTGATCAGGTGAATGCGTACACCGGCAAGGGCGGGCATCACTTCATCAACTACAAGGGTGAAACCATTCCCTGGTAAGCACCACAGATCTTCCCTGTAGGAGTGAGCCTGCTCGCGATCGCAGTGTGTCCGTCACCGATGATATTGAATGAAAGACCGCTATCGCGAGCAGGCTCACTCCTACAAGGGGATGGCGGTGTCCTGTCGGGTTGGGCTTGCCCGATCCGGCGATTTGTTTGAAACTCCGCACCTCGTCCATCGCGGCGACCCTGGATCAGCAGACAGGGCAACACTGAGCTGGCAACCCTGAACCCCACTTTCAGAGGAGCCGGCCACAATGCCTGCGACCCATACCTGGTTAAAAAATCCCCTCGCCATTTTCACGGCCAACGCGCTCGATGCCCGTGGCGGTCTGGTGCTGCAAGACGGCGTGATCGTCGAAGTGCTGGCAGCCGGTCAGCAACCGTCCGCGCCGTGCAACGAAGTGTTCGATGCCCGCGAGCATGTGATCCTGCCGGGCCTGATCAACACCCATCACCACTTCTATCAAACCCTGACTCGCGCCTGGGCGCCGGTGGTCAATCAGCCGCTGTTCCCGTGGCTGAAAACCCTGTACCCGGTGTGGGCACGGCTGACCCCGGAAAAACTCGCCCTCGCGACGAAAGTGGCTTTGGCTGAACTGCTGCTGTCAGGTTGCACCACCGCCGCCGACCACCATTACCTGTTCCCGGACGGTCTGGAAAACGCCATAGACGTGCAAGTCGACACCGTGCGGGAACTGGGCATGCGCGCCATGCTCACTCGCGGCTCGATGAGCCTCGGCGAGAAGGACGGCGGCCTGCCGCCGCAGCAGACCGTGCAGGAAGGTCAGGTGATTCTCGACGACAGTCAGCGCCTGATTCACGAGTACCACGAGCGCGGCGATGGTGCGCAGATCCAGATCGCTTTGGCGCCTTGCTCGCCCTTTTCGGTGACCCCGGAAATCATGTCGGCCAGCGCCGAACTGGCGAATAAACTCGACGTGCGTCTGCACACGCACTTGGCGGAAACCCTCGACGAAGAGGATTTCTGCCTGCAACGTTTCGGCCTGCGCACCGTGGATTATCTGGACAGCGTCGGCTGGCTCGGCCCGCGCACCTGGCTGGCCCATGGCATCCACTTCAACCCGGATGAAATCGCTCGCCTCGGCCAGGCCGGCACCGGTATCTGCCATTGCCCGAGTTCGAACATGCGTCTGGCCTCCGGCATCTGCCCGAGCATCGATCTGACCGATGCCGGTGCGCTGTTCGGTCTCGGCGTGGATGGTTCGGCCTCGAACGACGCGTCGAACATGATTCTAGAAGCGCGTCAGGCGTTGTACATCCAGCGCCTGCGTTACGGCGCGGAGAAGATCACCCCGGAACGCGTGCTCGGCTGGGCAACCAAAGGCTCGGCGAGCCTGTTGGGGCGTACCGACATTGGCGAGCTGGCGGTGGGCAAGCAGGCGGATCTGGCGTTGTTCAAGCTCGATGAGCTGCGTTTCTCGGGCAGCCATGATCCGATTTCGGCGCTGCTGTTGTGCGGTGCCGATCGTGCGGATCGGGTGATGATTGGCGGCAAGTGGCGCGTGGTGGACGGCCAGGTTGAAGGGCTGGATCTGAAGGGTCTGATCGCCGATCACAGCCAGGCGGCTCGCCAGTTGATCGCCGGTACCTGATCCCAACACTAAACCCTGTGGGAGCGGGCTTGCTCGCGAAAGCGGTGTGTCATTCAGATTTAGCCTGCCTGACACACCGCTTTCGCGAGCAAGCCCGCTCCCACATTTGGATTTGTGTATGTCCTTAAAGGCCCAGCAGGGAGAGCATGATAAACGTCGCAAACAGCACAAAGTGCGTCATGCCTTCGATGGCATTGGTCTCGCCGTCATTCAGGTTGATCGCACTGACAATCAGCGTGATGAAGATCATCACCGTCTGCACCGGGGTCATCGCCATTTGAAACGGCTGACCGGTGTACAGCGCCATCGCTTCCATCACCGGCACGGTGAGGATCACCGTCGACAGTGACGCGCCCATCGCAATGTTCACCACCGATTGCATGCGGTTGGCCAACGCGGCACGCAACGCCGTCAGGATCTCCGGCGCCGCGGAAATCGCCGCCACCAGAATCGCCGTGATCACCGGCGGTGCACCGGTACCTTCCAGGCCCAGATCGAGGGACTTGGACATCACTTCGGCCAGTGCGCCGATCACCACCACGCCGAACACCAGAATGCCGATCGACCAGGTCAGGCTCAGCGGTTTCGGTTCATCTTCCACCGGCTCTTTCTTGCGGCGTTTATCCGGGTAGCTGTAGCTGAAAAAGTAACTGTGCGGCCCGACCTGCATGCGCAGGAACAACGCATAAAGCACCACCATCGCACCGATGGTGAACGCTGAATAAATCTTCCAGTTGGCCGCCGGAATAAACTCCGGCACCACCATCGATACGCCCATGGCGGTGAGGATCATCACGCTGTAGCTGCGTGCCGAATCATCGTTGTACGACTGCTCGCCGTGCTTGAGCCCGCCCATCAACGCGGCGAGGCCGAGGATGCCGTTGATGTCGAGCATCACCGCCGAATAGATCGTGTCCCGCACCAGCGTGGCGGACGCCTCGTTGCTCATCATGATCGCCAGGATCACCACTTCCACCAGCACCGCAGCGAGGGTCAGGATCATCGTGCCGTAGGGGTCGCCGACTTTTTCTGCGAGCAGTTCGGCATGATGGGCGACGCGCATCGACGCGGCGACGATGAAGGCGATCAGCACCAGACCGCAGACCAGCGCGACGATCTGGCCGCTGTGGAGCATCCAGTGTTCCAGCGGATAAGCGATGCACGCGGCAATCACCGCCAGCAGCAGAAAGCTTTCTTGCTTGAGGATCGTGAGCATGGCGGGCCTTTTTGCCGAGAGATTCGAATGAGCTACTGACTGCGGCGCGGCGCTAACGTTTCGTTACACCTTAGCGCACCAACCGATTGCAGCGGGTTTCAGGCATGCACTTTTATCGTTCCTGCCGGCCTCTTCGCGAGCAAGCCCGCTCCCACAGGGAATCGCATTCCAATGTGGGAGCGGGCTTGCTCGCGAAGGCCGCACTTCGGTTTTGGATTGTTTGTTGTCCTGTTGGTCAGCAATTTGCATTGCCCCTGACCACACACAACAAAATGGAGCTCCAATTCATGCAAATACGTCCGCTGCACAAACTGCTGTGCGCCGCCATCGGTCTGGGGATCAGCCTGAGCGCCAGCGCTGCCGATCCACTGAAGGTCGGTTTCGTCTACATCGGCCCGATCGGCGACCACGGCTGGACGTATCAGCATGAACAGGGGCGCAAGGCACTGGCGGAGAAATTCGGCGCGCAGATCAGCACCAATTACGTCGAGAACGTGGCCGAGGGCGCCGACGCCGAGCGGGTAATCCGCAATATGGCCAAGGACAACTACGACCTGATCTTCACCACCTCCTTCGGCTACATGAACCCGACGCTGAAAGTCGCCAAACAGTTTCCCAAGGTCACCTTCGAACACGCCACCGGCTACAAGCAGGACAAGAACCTCGGCACTTATCTGGCCCGCACCTACGAGGGTCGCTACGTCGGCGGTTTCCTCGCGGCGAAGATGACCAAGAGCAAGAAGATCGGCTACGTCGCCTCGTTCCCGATTCCGGAAGTGATCCGCGACATCAACGCCATCCAGCTGGCGCTGAACAAGTACAACCCCGGCACCGAGATCAAAGTGGTGTGGGTCAACTCGTGGTTCGACCCGGGCAAGGAAGCCGACGCCGCCAACGCCCTGATCGATCAGGGTGTGGACGTAGTGTTCCAGCACACCGACAGCCCGGCGCCGATTCAGGCCGCCGAACGGCGTGGCGTGTACGCCGTGGGTTATGCCTCGGACATGGCGCATTTCGGCCCGAAAGCGGTGCTGACTTCGATCGTCAACGACTGGGCACCGCACTACATTCAGGCCACGCAAAACGTGATCGACCACAGCTGGAAATCCCAGGACTACTGGGGCGGGCTGAAGGAAGGCACGGTTGAACTGCCGATCAGCGATCTGGTTCCGGCACCAGTGAAAGCCGAGGCCGAGCAGATCATTGCCGACATCAAGAGCGGTAAGTTGCAACCGTTCACCGGGCCGATCAAGGATCAGGCCGGCGTGGAGAAGATCCCTGCTGGGGTGAGCGCAACCAATGCCGAATTGGCGTCGATGAACTATTACGTGGAAGGGATGAAGGCCGAGATGCCGAAGTAATTCCGGCCCCACCACCATTCCCCTGTGGGAGCGGGCTTGCTCGCGAAAGCGGTGTATCAGCCAACGCATGTATCGACTGACACGGCCCCTTCGCGAGCAAGCCCGCTCCCACATTTGGATCTTCAGTGTTCTCAAGGATTGTGTATGGATCAGCTCCCGATCATCGACATCAGCCCGCTCTATTCCACCGACCAAAACGCCTGGCCCGCCGTCGCCGCACAGATCGACCAGGCCTGCCGCGAATGGGGCTTTTTCTACATCAAGGGCCACCCGATTTCCGCACAGCGCATCGACTCGCTGCTCGACCACGCCCAGCGTTTTTTTGCGCAACCGACCGAAGAAAAACTCAGGATCGACATCACCCAGACCCGCCACCATCGCGGCTACGGCGCCATCGCCACCGAACAGCTCGACCCGGACAAACCCAGCGACCTCAAGGAAACCTTCGACATGGGCCTGCACTTGCCGGCGGATCATCCCGAGGTGCTCGCGGAAAAACCGCTGCGCGGGCCGAATCGTCATCCGGCACAAGCAGGCTGGGAAGCGCTGATGGAGCAGCACTACCTCGACATGCAGGCCCTCGCGCAAACCTTGCTGCGGGCGATGACGATTGCGCTGGGGATCGAACGCGACTTCTTCGATTCGCGCTTCGTTGAGCCGGTCAGCGTACTGCGGATGATCCACTACCCACCACGCCACACCGCCAGCAGCGCCGAACAGCAAGGCGCCGGAGCGCACACCGATTACGGCTGCATCACCCTGCTCTACCAGGACAGCGCCGGCGGCCTGCAAGTGAAGAACATCAACGGTGAATGGATCGACGCGCCACCGATTGACGACACCTTCGTGGTCAACCTCGGCGACATGATGGCGCGCTGGAGCAATGACCGTTATCGCTCGACCCCGCATCGGGTGATCAGCCCGCTGGGGGTGGATCGCTATTCGATGCCGTTCTTCGCCGAGCCGCACCCGGACACCCGCATCGAATGCCTTCCCGGTTGCCAGGACGCACAGCATCCGGCGAAATATCCGACCACCACCTGCGCCGGATTCCTGCTGTCGCGCTTCGCCGATACCTACGCCTATCGGCGCGAGCCGCAAGCGGTGTGATGGATCGCTTGGTCAGGTTTTGCCAATTGTTTCGGCGCGCATCTGTAGAATGGCCGCCATCTGCACCTGATGAGAAAAGAATATGTACGATTGGCTCAACGCCCTGCCCAAGGCCGAACTGCACCTGCATCTGGAAGGCTCGCTGGAGCCTGAGTTGCTGTTCGCCCTGGCCGAACGCAACAAGATCGCCCTGCCGTGGAGCGATGTCGAAACCCTGCGCAAGGCCTACGCCTTCAACAACCTGCAGGAATTCCTCGACCTGTATTACCAGGGCGCCGACGTGCTGCGCACCTCGCAGGACTTCTACGACCTGACCTGGGCCTACCTGCTGCGCTGCAAAGCGCAGAACGTGATTCACACCGAACCGTTCTTCGACCCGCAGACCCACACCGACCGGGGCATCCCGTTCGAAGTGGTGCTCAACGGCATCGCCGCGGCACTCAAGGATGGCGAGCAGCAACTGGGCATCACCAGCGGTTTGATCCTGAGCTTCCTGCGCCACCTGAGCGAAGACGAAGCACAGAAAACCCTCGATCAGGCGCTGCCGTTCCGTGATGCGTTTGTCGCCGTCGGTCTCGACAGCTCCGAGATGGGTCACCCGCCAAGCAAGTTCCAGCGTGTGTTCGACCGCGCCCGCCACGAGGGTTTCCTGACCGTCGCCCACGCCGGTGAAGAAGGCCCGCCGGAGTACATCTGGGAAGCCATCGACCTGCTGAAGATCCAGCGTATCGACCATGGCGTACGCGCCATCGAAGACGAGCGCCTGATGCAGCGGATCATCGACGAGCAGATCCCGCTGACAGTGTGCCCGCTGTCGAACACCAAGCTCTGCGTGTTCGATCACATGTCGCAGCACAACATCCTCGACATGCTAGAGCGTGGGGTGAAGGTCACCGTCAACTCCGATGACCCGGCGTATTTCGGCGGCTACGTCACCGAGAACTTCCATGCGCTGCATGAACACCTGGGCATGACCCAGGATCAGGCCAAGCGCCTGGCGCAGAACAGCCTGGATGCGCGTCTGGTAAAACCGTAAGTACAAAGCAAATCCCCTCTGGGAGCGGGCTTGCTCGCGAAAGCGGTGTGTCAGTCGACATATTGGTTGAATGACACACCGCCTTCGCGAGCAAGCCCGCTCCCACAGGGTGCTGTGTTCAGCCAGCGATCTCTGCTTCAGTCAGCTCTTCCAGCGTCTTGCCCCGCGTCTCCATCCCGAACAGCCATACCACCCCCGCCGCAATCGCAAAGCACAGCGCGCCCAGCGCAAACACCCCGCCCTGCCCGGTAATCGGGAACACCAGCCCGGTCACCAGCGGCCCGAGCAACGAGCCGACACGGCCAATCGCCGAGGCAAAGCCCGAGCCTGTGGCCCGCGCCGAAGTCGGGTACAACTCCGGCGTATAGGTGTAGAGCACCGCCCACATGCCGAACAGGAAAAACTGCATCAGCAGCCCCGAGCTGATCAGCAACGCGACGTTGCCGCCGAACACCGCACTCTGCCCGTAGAGAAACGCCATCACTCCGCCGCCGAGCAACGTCACGATGCACACCGGTTTGCGCCCCCAGCGTTCCACCAGCCACGCCGCCATCAGAAACCCGGGAATCCCGCCCAGCGATATCAGCACGGTGTAATACACCGACTGGGTCACGGCGAAACCCGACTGTTGCAACAACGCACTGAGCCACGATGTCAGCCCGTAGAAACCGAGCAAAGCGAAAAACCACAGGCTCCAGATCATCGTGGTGCGCTGGCGATATTGCGGCGACCAGATCTGCTTGAGCGCCGAGAAGAAGTTGCCCGGCGGCGTCACTGTTCTTGGCAGGCGCACCGGCTCCGGCAGCGTCGCCCCCCCGAGCGACGTGCGCACGCGCGCCTCTATTGCGCTCAGGACCTTGTCCGCCGCCTCATGGCGTCCGGCTTGCTCCAGCCAGCGCGGTGATTCGGGGATAAAGAAACGGATCGCCAGCACAAACACCGCCGGCACCGCCAACACCAGGAAGATATCGCGCCAGCCAATCAACGGCAGCAGAAAGTACGACAGCACCCCGGCGGCAACGAAACCCAGCGGCCAGAAACCGTCCATCAATGCAATGTAGCGCCCGCGCCGCTGCGCCGGGATCAACTCCGAAAGCATCGACTGTGCAATCGGAAACTCCATGCCCATGCCGATCCCCAGCAGGATCCGGAACAGCGTCAGGCTCTCGACCGTTTGCGCGGTCGAACACAGATAACTGGCCACGCCCCACAACACGATGCTCCACTGAAACACCGGTTTGCGCCCGAAGCGGTCGGCGAGCATGCCCGACAGGGACGCCCCCAGCACCATGCCGAAAAAGCTCGAACTGGCGAGCAGGCCAGCCTGTGCACTGCTCAAGCCGAACTCGGTTTTGATCGAGCCGAGCAGGAACGTCATCATGGCCAGGTCCATGGAGTCGAAAAAGAACGCCAGGGCAATGATGATGAAAATGACCCGGTGATAACCGCTGAGCGGCAGCCGTTCCAGGCGTTCTGCCGCGCTGAAGTTTCGCGTATCCATGCCCATCCCCTCCGCAATGTGTGCGGATCGAGTGTGCGCGATAACGCCTCAGCGCTTTTTCTGGATACGACCTGTTCGCAGTCACAGGCGACGCCAGCGTCGAAGAGTCGGCCGGCGAACGCTCTATTACGCCAATTCCAGCTCGGTTTCCTTGGCGAACCGCTGGATTTCCCGCTGCCCGGCCGGGGTCACTTGCAAGGCTCGGGAGTCCTTGGGCAGCACCAGCCAGCCGGACTGCATGAACAGTTGCAGCACCGCCGCGCCGAGTGAACCGCCCAGGTGCGGGCGACGTTCACTCCAGTCCGGACAGGCGCACGCCACCTGAGCCTTGCGATGAGCGAGGGCCTGGATGAACACACCGCGGTTGGCCAGTTGCGTCGAGCCTTTGAGGGTCACCACGACCCGCTGCTCGATCTGTTCGAGCCAGCCGGCATCGAGCAGACGCTGATACAGATCGGCGGCCAGCGTGCCACCCAAATGATCATCGCAAAAGCGCGCACGCAGCAGTGAAGACGGCGCAGTCCGGGGATTGGCGCTCGGTGCCGAGCGTTTGAATACGTGAGGAATTTCCCGCGGTGCGCTGGCGATCGTGGCACTGGCCAGCGCTTCGATGGCCGCCGCGATCTCCGGGGCTGCCAGACGGAAAAAGCGCTTGCGCCCACGGACCTCGACTTTCAACAGGCCCCCGGCGGACAAACGCCCCAGATGCGCACTGGCCGAAGATGGCGACAACCCTGCCAGCAGCGCCAGCTCTTCGGTCTGGCGTGCCGAGCCATCCATCAACGCCCACATCATCGCACTGCGCTTGGGGTCGGCCAGCAGCGTGGCGATCTGGCTGATGCAAGGTGCATGTTCCATGTATTCACTCCCTGTTGAATCGTATCGTCTACTGCTCGAAGACATCTTGACCAGTAATGGGTCATCGGCCAAGACGGGTAAAACGCCATGAACCGGAGCAAGCCAGGCCGGTGCTGCGGCACCCGTCAATGGAGTGTCCGCGGCGTTTGTGCAGCGCTCGCCCGGCTCTGAAAAACCGGCCGGATTCAGTCCTGACCGGTTATCGGTGCAGGTTTGAGGCGGTCGCTAGTATAAGCGGGATGCACGCTGCTTCCTGCGCCGTGGCTGACACGAATGGTGATAGTTCCTGAGTGAAATTTCGCTAATTGCCTGCGACTAATGATCAACTTTCGGGAAATGGGGAAATTGACTACTCAATTCGGCGCATCGGCTGGCGAGCATTTCCCTCAAAAGGTTCACCGGCTTACTCAATTGTGCGCGATGGGCGCACAACAGATTCAGCGGAGCACGCTCACAGAGCAGCTCTGGCAGCAACACTTTGAGGCGCCCGGCGAGCACATCCGTGCCGACATCGAGCCACGATTTGTAGGCGATGCCCGCCCCCGCCACCGCCCACAACCGGACGACGTCGGCGTCATCACTGAAGCGATCACCACTGACCGTCAGCCCGACTTCACGTTTGCCGTCATGAAAACTCCAATGGTCGTGCACGCGGCTGCCGAGCATGTACAGCAGGCAATTGTGCTGCGCCAGTTGTTCGAGCTGACGCGGTTCGCCGTGGCGCGCCAGGTACGCCGGCGATGCGCAGAGCACGCGGCGATTGTCCGGAGCGATGGGCAGGGCCACCAGGCTCGAATCCTCGGGTTCGCCATAACGCAGGGCGATGTCCACCGGCTGGCGGAACAGGTCGGCGATCCGGTCACCGAGCAGCAGGCGCACGGTCAGCTTCGGATGCTCGCGCTGAAACTCGTCGAGCCATGGCAACAACAGGTTGCGCCCGAAATCCGAAGGCGCCGACAACTGCAGGATGCCGCTGACCTGATCCTGCGCGCTGGAGAGAAATCGCCGGCCTTCGTCCAGCGAACTCAACGCGGCCCGCGCGTATTCGAGGAAGCCTTCGCCCTCGGCGGTCAGACGCAGGCTGCGGGTCGAGCGCGCCAGCAAACGCACGCCCAGTTGCTGTTCGATGCGTTTGAGCGCGGCGCTGGCCACTGCCGCGGACATGTCCATCACCCGCGCCGCTGCCGACAGACTGCCCAGATCCGCCGCGCGAACGAACAACTGCAAATCGTCGAAACGCAGCATTCTCAGCCTCGATTATCAAAAAAACATTGAAAGAGACTGCTCTTTTAGCCGGTTTTATCGCGCCGAGAAATAGCCAATGATGGGTTCAAGCAAATTTATCCCGCGACTGGAGCCGCACATGTCCCAAGCATTCACCGCCATCGCCACACTGATCGCCAAACCCGGCCAGCAGGACACCCTCGAAAACGCCCTGCGCGCACTGGTTGAGCCGAGCCGCGCCGAGGAAGGCTGCAGCCAGTACGACCTGCACCGCGACCTCGCCGATCCGCTGACCTTTTATGTGATCGAACACTGGGCCAGCGAGGAAATCCTTTCGGCGCACAACGCCAGCGCGCATTTTCAGAACTTCCAGGCCGCCGCCGGCCACTGCATCGAACACTTCCAATTGAAACGTCTGGGCGCCATCGCCTGAGCCCTTCTTCTATTACCGTTACGGAGCAAGTCATGAAAGCCATCGCCTATTACGCCTCCCTGCCGATCAGCGACGAAAAATCCCTGCAAGACATCGAACTGCCGGAGCCGGTCGCCGGCCCGCGCGACCTGCTGGTGGAAGTCAAAGCCATCTCGGTCAACCCGGTCGACACCAAGGTGCGGCAGAACGTGGCGCCGGAAAACGGCGCAGCAAAAGTACTGGGCTGGGACGTGGCCGGTGTGGTCAAGGCTGTCGGCAGTGACGTGACGCTGTTCAAGGCCGGCGACAAAGTGTTCTACGCCGGCTCCATCGCCCGTGCCGGTGGCAACAGCGAACTGCACGTGGTCGATGAGCGCATTGTTGGTCACATGCCCAAATCCCTCGGTTTTGCCGAAGCCGCCGCGCTGCCGCTGACCGCGATTACCGCGTGGGAACTGCTGTTCGAACGCCTGCAGATTCGGGAGGGCAAGACCGATGAAGGTCAAAGTCTGCTGATCGTCGGCGCCGCCGGCGGCGTCGGTTCGATTCTTACCCAACTGGCCCGCCAGTTGACCGGGCTCAAGGTCATCGGCACCGCGTCCCGTGCACAGACTCGCGACTGGGTGACCGAGCTGGGCGCCGACCTGGTGATCGACCACAGCCAGCCGTTGAGCGAAGAACTGAAACGCGCCGGCATTGATCAGGTGACCCACGTCGCCAGCCTGACCCAGACCGATCTGCACCTGGAGCAACTGGTCGAGGCGCTGGCGCCGCAAGGAAAACTCGCGCTGATCGACGATCCGAAGTCGCTGGACGTGAGCAAGCTCAAGCGCAAGAGCCTGTCGCTGCACTGGGAGTTCATGTACACCCGCTCGCTGTTCGAAACCCCGGACATGATCGAGCAGCACAAACTGCTCAACCGCGTGGCCGAGCTGATTGATGCGGGGACGCTGAAGACCACCGTCGGCGAGCATTTCGGCACGATCAACGCGGCGAACCTGCGACGTGCGCATGAGCTGCTGGAAAGCGGCAAGGCCAAGGGCAAAATTGTTTTAGAAAGTTTCTGAAAATCCGAACGTCGTCATCGGCGCCAGTCCTTTCAAGGGCTGGCGCTGTTGTTTGCCGTCAGTCAGATGCTCGCTCGTTGTCACAAATCCGATCGTATTCAGGTCTACACTCGAAGCCTCTGCGATGCATCTTTTACACAAGGGAGGTCAGTAATGAAGATCCTGATAAAAGAAGTGGCAAAGTCCCAATGGCAGGTTCGCCTGGACCAGCACGCCGTGACCTTTCGCAGTGAAGCCGAGGCGCTCGCCTTCACCCGCACCCTCGAAGCGCGCCTGCACGCGCCCCATCGGATTCCCGACCCCGGACAGCAACGCGCCGTCGGCTGAGGCAGTCAGGCTTCGGCCTGTGCTTGCGCCAACGCCCGGGCATTCTGCAAATGCCGGGTGTACATCGCGACGCTCACCACCAGCAACCCGCACAGGCTGATGACCATGGCCATCGGCATGGCGCTGCCATCGTGCAGAACGCCCACCAGCGAAGCCGCGCCGGAAGCCACGCTGAACTGCAGGCAGCCCATCAGTGCCGACGCACTACCGGCACGCGCACCCTGGCCGTTCATTGCACACGCCGCTGCGTTGGGCAGGATGCAGCCGAGGCTGGCGATACACACGAACAACGGGATCAACAGCGGCCACAACGCTTCGGTGTGCAGCGAGCTGACCGCGAGCAAAGAAACCCCGGCCAACAGATACACCCACACCGCCCGTGCCAGCAGGAATGCCGGACCGCGCTTGGCCAACAGCCGTGCGTTGACCTGGGCCACCAGAATGAAACCCGCCGCATTGGTGCCGAACAGCCAGCCGAAATGCTCGGCCGGTACGCCGTAGAGCTTGATGAAGACGAACGGCGAACCGGCGATATAGGAAAACATCCCGGCGACTGCGATACCGCCGGTCAGGGCGTGGCCGAGAAACACCCGGTCGCCAAACAGCCGGCCGTATTGGCGCAACGCACCGGACAACGGCTGGCGCGGCACGTAGTCCGGCAGACTTTCCGGCAGACCCAGCGCTACAGCCAGGCCGGCCAGTGCGCTGAAGCCAGTCAGTGCGAGGAAGATCGACTGCCAGCCCGTGGTGTTGACCAGCAGACCGCCGAGCAACGGCGCGAGAATCGGCGCCAGGCCCATCACCAGCATCAGTTGCGAAAAGACTTTCGCCGAACCGACCGCATCACACTTGTCGCTGACCACCGCCCGGGAAATCACCATCCCCGCGCAGCCACCCAGTGCCTGAACGAAGCGCGCGCCGATCAGCCATTCCAGATTCGGCGCGTAGGCGCAAGCCAGCGAGGCCAGGGTAAACAGCCCGACACCGACCAGCAGCGGCAGGCGACGCCCAAACCGGTCGGCCACCGGGCCATACAACAACTGCCCGATCGACAGACCGGCGAAATAGGCTGCCAGGGTCAGCTGGACGTGCTTTTCATCGGTGCCAAAAGCCAGCGCCATCGACGGGAACGCCGGCAAATAAAAGTCGATCGCCAGCGGACCGAAGGCGCTCAAGGCACCGAGAATGAGAATGGTACGGAAGTTCATCAGGCATCCAGGTGGGATAGAAGTCGGCAGCCCGACAGTCTAGCCGCGCTGAGACACCTTGAACATTCCGATAGCTCGCTAACTATTAGAAATCAGATGACCTACACCTGAAACCTGTGGCGAGGGAGCTTGCTCCCGCTGGACTGCGCAGCAGGCCCAGTGTTTTTCAATTGGAAAAAAGGGCCGCTTCGCGACCCGGCGGGAGCAAGCCCCCTCGCCACAGGGGATTTATCGTTATCAGGCGAGTTTTACCCGGTAGCCCTCTTCGCTGATCACCTCGATCACCTGCTCGGGGCTGAGCGAACTCTCGACGCCGACTTCTTTCGCGGCCAGATCGACCCGCACGCTGGCCGCCGGATCCTTCGCTTGCACCGCGCTGGTGATGGCTTTGACACAGTGGCCGCAGGACATGCCTTGAACGTTGAACACTTGCATGGATTTGACTCCTTTGAGTGAGGTTGCCGGCAGTGTCGAGCTTGCCACCATGGCAAGGTCAAGTTCTGCAGAAACCTGCCGGGCTGGCAATCGGCGTCGCGCTCAGCCAAGCTGCGTGCATCAATGACTCAAATTCAGGAGATTCAGCCATGCGCTGGTCAGCTTTCAGCCTGTTTGGCTTGCTCAGCCTGTTCGCCGCCCTGCCCCAGGCCAACGCGACCGGTGAGGACTACGCCGTTCTGATCATCTCGCGCGAGCGTCTGGAAGTGCCGACTTCCTGTGAGATTGGCGTGTACGTCAATGATCAACTCGCTGGGCGCCTGCTGCAGGAAGAGACTACTTCCTTCAACCTGCCCCACGGCACGCTTTCCATTCGTCTGAAGCAATTGCCTGGCCAGGCGCCGGGTTGCCAGGCAGGCATGCTCGCGCCGCCCGCGCAGGAGATCTCGCTCAAGGCCGGCGATGTGCTCAAATACCGGATCGCGGCAAATGCGAAAGGCTTGTACCTGCGACCTGCCGCCCTCGAATACTAAGCAAAGCTCCAATTGTGGGAGCGGGCTTGCTCGCGAATGCGCTGTGTCATTCAGCGATGATGTTGACTGACACACCGCCTTCGCGAGCAAGCCCGCTCCCACACTGGTTTTGTAGTGAGTCAAATATTGGCGCTTGACCTTGCCCGCGTGGCAAGGTTGATCCTTGTAGGCATCTTCTACAGGGAGTAAGACCGATGTCCGATTCCATCACTTTCGATCTGCCGATTGCCGGCATGACCTGCGCCAGTTGCGCCGGGCGTGTCGAGCGGGCGTTGCGCAAAGTCAGCGGCGCCAGTGCCGTCAGCGTCAATCTCGCCACCGAACAGGCCCGCGTCCAGGCGCCTGGTGACAGCTTGCCGGCGTTGATGGAGGCGGTTGAACGCGCCGGTTACAGCGTGCCGCAGCAGACGGTGGAGTTGAGCATTGACGGCATGACCTGCGCTTCGTGCGTCGGTCGCGTCGAGCGCGCCCTGAACAAAGTCCCCGGGGTGAAGAGCGTCAGCGTCAACCTCGCCAACGAACGCGCGCACCTCGAATGGCTCGGTCAGGTCGATATTCAGTCGCTGCTCGATGCTGTGAGCAAGGCCGGCTACTCGGCCAGCGTCTGGCAAGCCGAACATCCGGCCACCGATAACCAGCAACAGCGCCTGCAACATGAGCGCTGGGCGCTGATCTGCGCGATCGCCTTGGCCTTGCCGCTGGTGTTGCCAATGCTGCTGCAACCGTTCAGCATTCACTGGATGCTTCCGGCCTGGGCGCAATTCGCCCTCGCCACCCCGGTGCAATTCATTTTCGGCGCTCGTTTTTATGTCGCCGCGTGGAAAGCCGTGCGCGCAGGGGCCGGTAACATGGACTTGCTGGTGGCCCTCGGCACCAGCGCCGGTTATGGCTTGAGCCTGTACGAATGGGCCACCGCCGCCGGGCGCATGCCGCATCTGTATTTCGAAGCC
Organism: Pseudomonas sp. G3-19; assembly: GCF_054855875.1. NCBI lineage: Bacteria > Pseudomonadati > Pseudomonadota > Gammaproteobacteria > Pseudomonadales > Pseudomonadaceae > Pseudomonas > Pseudomonas sp. G3-19. Next base: position 5,009,676 of record NZ_JBMPIQ010000003.1, on the reverse strand, counting down.
TCGGCGGTGGTGATCGCCCTGGTGCTGCTCGGCAAATACCTGGAAAGCCGCGCCAAACGCCAGACCGCCAGCGCCATCCGCGCCCTCGAAGCCTTGCGCCCGGAGCGGGCGATTCAAGTCATCGACGGTCGTGAACAGGACGTCGCGATCAGCGCCCTGCGCCTCAACGATCAGGTCTTGGTCAAACCCGGTGAACGTTTCCCGGTAGACGGCGAAGTACTTGAAGGCCAAAGCCACGCCGACGAAGCGCTGATCAGCGGCGAAAGCCTGCCAGTGCCAAAACAGCCGGGCGACAAGGTCACCGGTGGTGCGATCAACGGTGAAGGTCGCCTGCTGGTGCGCACCACCGCCCTCGGTGCGGAAAGTGTATTAGCGCGGATAATCCGTCTGGTCGAGGACGCTCAGGCGGCAAAAGCACCGATCCAGAAACTGGTGGATAAGGTCAGCCAAGTGTTCGTGCCCACCGTGTTGCTGATCGCCCTCGCCACCCTGATCGGCTGGTGGCTGTACGGCGCGCCTATGGAAACCGCATTGATCAACGCGGTCGCTGTGCTGGTGATTGCCTGTCCGTGTGCCCTCGGTCTCGCCACGCCGACGGCGATCATGGCCGGCACGGGTGTGGCTGCGCGTCATGGCATTCTGATCAAGGACGCCGAAGCGCTGGAACGTGCCCATGCAGTCGACAACGTGGTCTTCGACAAGACCGGCACGCTGACTTCCGGCACCCCGCGTATCGCCCATTTCAGTGCGCTGGATGGCGATGAAAATACTCTGCTGACACTGGCCGGCGCCCTGCAACGCGGCAGCGAGCATCCGCTGGCCAAAGCCGTGTTGGACGCGGCCGCCGAGCGTGACCTGAGCGTGCCGGATGTCAGCGACAGCCAGGCCCTGACCGGACGCGGTATCGCTGGCACGCTTGATGGTCGGCGCCTGGCGCTGGGCAATCGGCGCTTGCTGGAAGAAAGCGGCCTGAGCGCGGGCAATCTCGCCGAGTCCGCCAAGGCCTGGGAAAGCCAAGGCCGAACCCTGTCGTGGCTGATCGAGCAAAGCCCGGAACCGCAAGTGCTCGGACTGTTCGCCTTCGGCGACACGCTCAAGCCCGGCGCACTGCAAGCGGTGCAGCAATTGGCCGCCCGAGGGATCCACAGTCATCTGCTGACTGGCGACAACCGTGGCAGCGCGCGCGTGGTGGCCGAGGCGCTGGGCATTGAAAATGTTCACGCCGAAGTGCTCCCCGCCGACAAAGCCGCGACCGTCGCCGAACTGAAGAAAACCGGGGTGGTGGCGATGGTCGGCGACGGCATCAACGACGCCCCTGCACTGGCGGCGGCCGACATTGGCATTGCCATGGGCGGCGGTACCGACGTAGCGATGCACGCCGCCGGCATCACTCTGATGCGCGGCAATCCACGGCTGGTGCCGGCAGCGCTGGAGATCAGCCGCAAGACTTACGCGAAGATCCGCCAGAACCTGTTCTGGGCCTTCGTCTACAACCTGATCGGCATTCCGCTGGCAGCGCTCGGCTTCCTCAATCCGGTGCTGGCCGGTGCGGCGATGGCGCTGTCGAGCGTCAGCGTGGTGAGCAATGCGCTACTGTTGAAAACCTGGAAACCGAAGGATCTGGAGGAGCACCGATGAACATCGGCCAAGCGGCCCGGCACAGTGGCCTGAGCGCAAAGATGATCCGCTATTACGAGTCGATCGGCCTGCTCAAGGCTGCCCATCGCACCGACAGCGGCTACCGGGTCTACAGCGACGATGACCTGCACACCCTGGCGTTCATCAAGCGTTCGCGGGACCTGGGCTTTTCCCTTGAGGAAGTCGGCAAGCTGCTGACCCTGTGGCAGGATCGCCAGCGTGCCAGTGCCGATGTGAAAGCGCTGGCGCGTCAGCACATCGACGAGCTGAACCAGAAGATCCGCGAGCTCGGCGAGTTGCGCGACACCCTGCAGGACCTGGTCGAGCACTGTAATGGCGACCATCGCCCCGACTGCCCGATCCTCAAGGAACTGGCGTCGGGCTGCTGCGCGCAACCCGCCCGCGCCTGAGCGCCAGCAGCTTCACGGTCAACAGCGTACCGAGCGGGATGCCGTGGAACAGCATGACCACGGTACCCGGTGTCCACCAGCCGTAAAACGGCGCGGCAACCAGCATGCCGACGCCGAACCCGGTCATTTGCAGCAAGGTCAGGAAACTGAAAATCGGCAGGCGCAAATGCTCCGGTTCACGCTGCAGACGCGACATCAGGCTGACTTCGGAGAAACCGTCCCCCAGCCCCGCCGGCAGGGAAAACAGCAGCAGACCGTAAAGGCTGTGCTGCTGGAACATCAGGATAAAACCGCAGGACATCAATGCCACGCCGAGGAAATACCGTCGCTCCAGATCACGGTTATCCGTGTCTTTGAGGCGACTGGCAATCCGTGCGCCGAGCAGTTTGCCGCTGGCCCATACCGCCAACATCAGACCCAGCGTGGTGCTGGCCGAATCAGGGGTCAGCAGTCTGGAGATGATCGGGAATCCGACGTTGTGCGCGGCACTGCCCAAGGTGTCGGCCATGGTCACGGCAAGCATCGCGGCGATCACCGGAGCGCTGCGCAGGCCTTGTTTCAGAGCTGACCATTCGCCGCGTTCGCTGGTCGATTGTTCGCTGACTTCTGCAGCGGCGAAGCGCAACGGTGCAATCAACAGCGCCGCCAGCACATAGGTCAGTGCGTTGAGCGCGAATACCGTTTCGAAACCGAAGGCCGCCACCAGCAAGCCGGACACCAGGCTGCCGCCGACCATCGCTGCGGATGACGCCGAGGTGATCCAGGCATTGGTTTTCAGTAGCTGCGCCGATTCGATCAGCCGTGGCAACTGGCTGTTGAGGCCGATGGCGAACATCGAATTGCCAAAGCCCAGGCCGAAAGCGATCACCGGCAACAGCAACGCCTGCTGGCTCAGCGACAGGATCAACAGCAGGCCAAGCAACGCCGCGCGCAGCAGATCGAAAGCGATCAACGGCACCCGGCCACTCCAGCGCCGATAGAAGCGCGTACCGATCAGACTGGCAAAAATCCCCCCGCCAACCCGACTGGCGAGGAACACCCCGACGCTCATGGCGCTGTTGCTTAGCAGGTAAACGTAAGTCGCCAGCGCGACCATGTTGAGGAAGGCGCCGAAATCGGAGATCAGCCGGGCGGTGATGATGAGGCGGGCGTTCACATTCAATCCTTGAGTGTGCGAGGGCGGACAAGATTCCCACACACATTTCAAGAACACCACAAATCCCTGTGGGAGCGGGCTTGCCCGCGAAGGCAATGTGTCAGCCAACAAGGATGGCGGCTGATACGGCCCCTTCGCGAGCAAGCCCGCTCCCACAGGGGGATCTGCGGTGGTTCTGGAAATGCGGCAGGCACAAAAAACCCGGCCGAAGCCGGGTTTCTGTTCAAGCGCTTACTGCATCCACGGTGGCGGCGGTGGTTCGTCGGACTTGCCCTTGGGCTCGTCATCCGCCGCACGGATCGCCTGCTTGCGCTCTTCGTCGAGCCGCGCCGCTTCAATCTCGCGCAATACACCGCCAACGTCGGCCAGATCTTCCGGATCGTCGAACTCACCGGTCAGCACGCTGTTGGGGTGCAAGGTGCCGGCTTCGTACAACGCCCACATTTCCTTCGCGTAGCGGGTCTGCTTCAGCTCCGGGGCAAAGCGCCCGAAGTACGACGCCATGTTGCCCACATCGCGCTCGAGCATGCTGAACGCGTGGTTGTTGCCGGCGGCATCCACCGCCTGCGGCAGGTCGATGATCACCGGGCCGGTCGGGGTCAGGAGCACGTTGAACTCCGAGAGGTCACCGTGCACCAGACCGGTACACAACATCAGCACGATCTGCGAGATCAGGAACGCGTGATATTCGCGGGCCTGATCCGGCTCCAGCACCACGTCGTTCAGACGCGGCGCGGCATCGCCATATTCGTCGGCCACCAGCTCCATCAGCAGCACGCCATCCAGAAAGTCGTATGGCTTGGGCACTCGCACGCCGGCACCGGCCAGACGGAACAGCGCCGCGACTTCGGCGTTCTGCCAGGCGTCCTCGGTCTCCTTGCGACCGAATTTCGAACCCTTGGCCATCGCCCGCGCCTGCCGGCTGTTACGCACCTTGCGGCCTTCCTGATACTCGGCTGCCTGGCGGAAACTGCGTTTGTTCGCCTCCTTGTAAACCTTCGCGCAACGTAACTGGTTACCGCAGCGCACCACATAAACAGCTGCTTCTTTACCACTCATGAGTGGGCGCAGCACTTCGTCGACCAGACCGTCTTCGATCAGGGGTTCAATGCGTTTTGGAGTCTTCATCAGCTTTTATTGTGGGTCCTTTATTACCAAACACGCGAATGTCACTCGTTATACGGCAATCCTCGCGCTACGGGGAGGGGTTGCCGACCTGTGAACCCTGTGGATGCACACACTGTGCCGAAATAATCGAGCTTTGCCGATCATAGCCGAGCCCACCTTACTTGTAGCTATCGGCCGTCAAGGGCATTTGCGACAGAATCTGACATTGGCATTCATTTCCCCTGTGGGAGCGGGCTTGCTCGCGAAAGCGGTCTGTCAGACACAATGACGGCGCCTGACACGGCCCCTTCGCGAGCAAGCCCGCTCCCACAGGGGATTGTGCTCAACGTTCGATGATCGCGGTGACACCCTGGCCGCCAGCGGCGCAGATCGAAATCAGCCCCCTACCCTTGCCCGCCGCATCCAGCAGTTTTGCCAGGTTGGCGACAATTCGCCCGCCGGTCGCGGCAAACGGATGCCCCGCCGCCAGCGAGCTGCCTTTCACATTCAGCCGGCTGCGGTCGATCGAACCCAGCGGTGCGTCCAGCCCCAAACGCGTCTTGCAGTATTCGGGGTCTTCCCAGGCCTTGAGCGTGCACAGCACCTGCGCGGCGAACGCTTCGTGAATTTCGTAGTAATCGAAGTCTTGCAGGGTCAACCCATTACGCGCCAGCAAGCGCGGAACCGCATACACCGGCGCCATCAACAGGCCTTCGGCACCGTTGACGAAATCCACCGCCGCCGCTTCGCCATCGCGCAGATAGGCGAGGATCGGCAAACCACGTTCTTTTGCCCATTCCTCGCTGCCCAGCAGCACCACTGAGGCGCCGTCGGTGAGTGGCGTGGAGTTGCCTGCCGTCAGCGTGCCCTTCGCGCTTTTTTCGAAAGCGGGCTTGAGCGTGGCGAGTTTTTCCAGGGTCAGGTCCGGGCGCAGGTTGTTGTCGCGGGTCAGGCCGAGGAAAGGCGTCATCAGATCGTTGTGCCAGCCTTCACTGTAGGACGCGGCGAGTTTGTGATGGCTTTCGAGGGCCAGTTGATCCTGCTCTTCACGCGGAATATTCCAGGTCTGCGCCATCAGTTCGCAGTGCTGGCCCATCGACAGGCCGGTGCGCGGTTCGCCGTTACGCGGAAACTCCGGGATCAGGTGCCGCGGACGCAGTTGCAGAAAGGTCTTCAGCTTGTCGCTGGTGGTCTTGGCGCGGTTGGCCTGCAGAAGGATTTTGCGCAAGCCTTCGCTGACGCTGATCGGCGCGTCCGAGGTGGTGTCGACGCCACCGGCAATGCCGCAATCAATCTGGCCGAGGGCGATTTTGTTGGCCACCAGCAGCGCTGCCTCCAGCCCGGTGCCGCAGGCTTGCTGGATGTCATAGGCCGGGGTGGCCGGCGACAGCCGCGAGCCGAGAACGCACTCGCGGGTCAGGTTCATATCCCGTGACAATTTAAGCACCGCACCCGCCACCACTTCGCCGATGCGCAGGCCGTGCAGGTTGTAGCGTTCGATCAGGCCTTCCAGGGCAGCAGTGAGCATCACCTGATTGCTGGCAGTGGCGTACGGCCCGTTGGAACGGGCGAAAGGAATACGGTTACCACCGATGATGGCGACGCGGCGCAGCTGACTCATGAAAAGCTCCTTTTTCAAATGATCGAATTCACCTGAATCCTTTGTAGGAGTGAGCCTGTGGTGAGGGGATTCATCCCCGATGGGTCGCGCAGCGGCCCCCTCATTGCAATCGCTATACATTGCGACTGCTTCGCAGCCGATCGGGGATGAATCCCCTCGCCACAGGTCACTCCTACAAGGTTCAACGTTGTTTCTGAATTTGTGTTTGGCCACACAACCATCGGCGGCCAACTACTCTGCTGTTCTAGCGTAGGCCTTATTGCGTGGATCGAACGATTGATTGCCGTTGGTAGTCCACACTTTGAACCCCAACTTTTGGAGAGCGTTCCATGTCTGACCGCTATATCGACTTCGCCAACTCATCCATCGGCCACCGTCTGGTCGGGGCTTTGGGCCTGCCGTCGCCGGTGCGGCTGGAACGCTGGCAGGCCGGACGCCTGCGGCCGGTGGACGGCGCGCTGTTGATCGGTGGCGGGCCGCTGGCCGAGCGGGTCAATGCGTTCGCCAACCGCCTGACCGATGCGATCTACAGCTACGGCACTGAACCGTCGCTGGCCACCGCGTGGATTCCCGGGCACGGGCCGAAACTCAAGGCCGTGGTGTTCGACGCCAGCGACCTGCAGCACACCGACCAGCTCAAACAGCTGCGCGAGTTCTTCCAGCCGTTGATGAAAAACCTCGACAGCAGCGCGCACCTGGTGATCCTGGGCCGCGCCCCGGAAACCCTGCGCGATCCGTTTGCGTCCAGTGCACAGCGAGCGCTCGAAGGCTTTTCGCGTTCGCTGGCCAAGGAGCTGCGCAGCGGCGGCACGCTGCAACTGATCTATGTCGGTGACGGCGCTGAAGATCAGCTTGAGGGGCCGCTGCGGTTTTTCCTCTCACCGAAAAGTGCCTTTGTTTCCGGGCAGGTGATTCGCCTGAGCCCGTGCGCCACGCCGGTCACCGATTGGACCCGGCCATTGGCCGGACGCAAGGCGCTGGTCACCGGCGCGGCACGCGGGATCGGCGCCTCGATTGCCGAGACCCTCGCCCGCGATGGCGCCGAGGTGATTCTGCTCGACGTCCCCCCGGCCAAGACTGATCTGGAAGCCCTCGCCGCACGTCTTGGCGGCCGGGCGATCACCCTTGATATCTGCGCCGAAGATGCCGCCGCGCACCTGATCGAACAACTGCCGGACGGCCTCGACATTCTGGTGCACAACGCCGGGATCACCCGCGACAAGACCCTGGCCAACATGACCCCGGAATTCTGGGACGCGGTGCTGGCGGTCAACCTCAATGCCCCGCAAGTGCTGACCAAGGCGCTGCTCGACAGCGGCACCCTGCACGACAATGCGCGGGTGATTCTGCTGGCCTCGATCAGCGGCATCGCCGGCAATCGCGGGCAGACCAACTACGCCGCGAGCAAGGCCGGGCTGATCGGCCTGGCTCAGGCCTGGGCGCCAACGCTGCACGAACGCGGCATCAGCATCAACGCCGTGGCCCCGGGCTTCATCGAAACCCAGATGACCGCGCACATCCCGTTCGGCCTGCGTGAGGCCGGACGGCGTATGAGTTCATTGGGCCAGGGCGGTTTGCCGCAAGACGTCGCCGAAGCCGTCGCGTGGCTGGCGCAACCGGGCACCGGCGCATTTACCGGCCAGGCGCTGCGGGTCTGTGGCCAAAGTGTTCTGGGGGCATAGGCATGAGCATTGAATGGCACACCCTCGACCGTGAACCGAGCCTGCCCGGCCTGTACGCGCGGGCCGCGACACGGCGCAAGATCACCGGCACCCGACTGCCCGACAGCGGTTTGCGCTGCTGGGTCGATGTCGACCAGCAAAAACTGGCGGCCTATCGCAAGGTCTGCGGCTTTACCGATGACGGCCTGCTGCCGCCGACTTATCCACACATCCTCGCGTTCGCCCTGCAGATGCAATTGCTCACGGCGAAGGAGTTTCCATTCCCGCTGCTGGGGCTGATTCACCTGAGCAACCGCATTCGCGTGTTGCGGCCGATGGGCGGGATCAGTCGTGCGCAAGTCAGCGTCCGCGTGCATAACCTGCAGCCGCATCCCAAAGGCGCGACCTTCGAGGTGTTGACCAGCCTCGATGATCAACTCGGGCCGCTGTGGGAAGCCGAAAGCCAGATGCTCTGTCGCGGAGTGAAACTCGACGGCGAACCCGTCGAGCAACACTGGGAACCGTCCCAGGTGTTGACGCAAGTCGCGCAATGGAAAGCCCCGGCCGACATCGGTCGGCAATACGCCAAAGTCTCGGGCGACTACAACCCGATTCACTTGAGCGCGGCCAGCGCCAAACTGTTCGGTTTTCCCACGGCGATTGCTCACGGTCTGTGGAACAAGGCACGAACCCTCGCCGCACTGGCTGGTCATCTACCCAAGGCCAACCTTGAAATCGCCGTGCACTTTCGCAAACCGGTGCGCTTGCCCAGCGAGGTCTCATTGCTGGCGAGTGCGCCGGGATCCAGCGGCGAGTTGCGCCTGATCGGCAACGGCGATCTGGAACACATGGTCGGTCAGTGGCAACCGGTTGCCTGAGTATCCGCCCGGGCAAGCCTGTAAATTGTGTATATATCACTTAAGTTTTTCCGCGTTTGGCGCCGCACTCTGAAAAACTCCAGGCCTTGATTTTCAAGGCCTTTTTTTATGCGTCTATATCCTGGGTATTAGTCCTTAGGCACGGCGCGGCGCCTTATATATAAAGGCGTTAATACCAACTTGAGAATGGTGGAAAAGCACCGCGCGATCGAGATTGGCACCACGGACGAGGCATCACCGGCGACAGATCGGTGAGCCATCGAAAACGACGAATGTTGTTACAGGTGCAAGGAATCTCAATCATGAAAACTCAAGTGTGGTGCAAATCGGCAACAGCTCTGGCATTGATCCTCTCCCTTGGCCTCGCTGGCTGCAGCAGCGGCGGTGGCGGCCATCACAGCAGCTCCGGCAGCTCTTCGCCAGACAGCGCGACGTCGGGCACTGGTGGCACTAGTGGCACTGGCGGTAGCAGTGGCGGTACTGGCGGCACCGATACCGCTGGCACAGGTGGTACCGGTGGCACTGGCGGTACCGGCACGACCAACCCGACCAATCCGACGAACCCGACCAATCCTACCAATCCGACAGACCCTACGGATCCAACCAACCCGACCAACCCGACTACCACCCCGCTGGTGACTACCACCCTGGTGCAGGATGTCGGCAACACCGTCGCGGGCGTCGGCAGTGGTGTCGGTCAGGTCGGCGACTCCTTGAGCACCGTTCCAGTCGTGGGCGGCGTTGTGCAAAGCGCAGTCAAAACCACAGGCAATGTGGTCACCACCCTGGGTGATGGCGTGGCCAACGGCATCGGCAAACTGGGCACGGTCGACAACGGTCTGGGCGTCACCGCAGCCTCGGTCGGCGGCGTGGTGTCAGATGTCGGTACTGGCGTCTCGGATCTGAGCAGCAAACTGGCGACCGCCACCGGCAGCGTCCCGGTTGTCGGCGGCGTGGTGACCAAAGTGGCACCGGTGCTCGATGGCGTCGGTGAAAAAGTCACCATGCTCGGCGACACCCTGAGCCTGGCCACCACCACCGGCCCACTCGGTTCAGTGACCAAAAGTGTCGGCAACGGTCTGGTGCCAGTGATTGCCATGGTTGAAAGCACCACCGACAAAGTCGGCGATGCAACCGGCCTCGGCGCTCCGCTCAATGGTGTCCTCGGCCAGGTCGGCGGCGCCGTCAAAGGCCTGGGTGGTCAAGTCACCGGTGCTGGCAGTGGCAACGCGTTGACCAACACCGTCGGCGGCGCCTTGACCAATGTCGGCACCACTGTCGGCAAGGCCGGGGGGCTGGTGGATAACGGCACCAGCACCGGTGGCGGATTGGGCGGTGGTCTCGGCGGCGGTCTGGGCGGTACCGGCTTGCTGCAAACGGTTGGCGGCGCCGTGGTCAACGTCGGTGCCGGTCTGAACGCCGGCAGCACCAACGGCGTGGTCAGCGCCGGCGGCGTCACGGCTGGCGGACTGGGCAACACCATCGCTTCGCTCAACACCGTACTCGGCGGCTCGGGCACGCCGATCACCGCCACCACCTCGCCACTGGCCACCGTCGGCGCCACCGTGGGTGCCGGGCTTAACCCAGTCACCAGTGCGGTCACCAGCGTCACTCAACAAGTCGGCGCCGCGACAGGTCTGGGCGCGCCGGTCGCCGGTCTCACCGGCCAGGTTGGCGGCGCCGTCAGCGGCATCGGCAACACCATCGCCGCCACCAACAACCCGGTCACTACCGCCGTGGGTGGTGTGGTCAGCAACGTCGGCGCTACCGTCGGTGCGGTCGGCGGACTGGTCAGCGGCGGCACCGCCACTGGAGGCACCGCAACCGGAGGCCTGGGCGGTGTACTCGGTGGTCTGACCGGCGCTCTTGGAGGCAACAAACGCTAAATTGCACCTGGCCGATTCGACGGCCGCACCTACAGCGCCTACGCTTGGTTGAGGGCGGAAGATTCCCACGAGTCTTCCGCTTTTTTCTTAGGAAAAATTCAGCCCAGCGCTGTGATCTGACCATGGAGTGTCCTATGCGCGTAATGGCATCCCTGCTGTTCCTCAGTCTCAGTTCCGCCGCCCTCGCCGACACCCTGCCCAGTTTTCTCAACAGCAACGAAACCACGCGTAACCTGCCCGTGCCGAACCTGCCGGCAGATGCTTATCGCCCCGCCGCCACGCCCCTGCAAGTACCCGACCCCGGCGCGGCCACGGCGCAGCCGCTGTTGATGGAGACCAAAATCAACCTGAAAACCGTGCAGATCGAAGGCGGCACGATCTACCCGCTCAACGAACTGGCCGAAGTCTACAAACCCCTGATCGGCCATCAGACCAGCCTCGCCGACCTGATCGAAGCCACACGCGACATCACCCGGCGCTACCAGAAGGACGGCTATCTGCTGTCCTACGCCTTCCTGCCGCAACAGCGTTTCGACGACGGCGTAGCCCGAGTGGTGCTGGTCGAAGGTTATGTGCGCGATGTGCAGGTGCAGGGCGATGTCGGCCGGGTCAAAGGCCTGCTCGACGAACTGGCAGCCAAAATCCAGGCCGAACGCCCGCTGACCCGCAAGACCTTCGAACGCTACACCACCCTGATGACCCGCATCCCCGGCGTGACCATCCAGGCGCAAGTGCCGCCGCCCGGCACCACCGACGGCGCAACGACGCTGGTGGCCCAGGCCAGCCGCAAAGCGTTCACCAGCACCATGAGCACCACCGAAGACAACCGCAACGGCACGCAGGCATTGCTGGGGGTCAGCAGTAACTCGCAGACCGCCATGGGCGAGCAGCTGACCCTGAGCGGGCTGTTTCCGCCGGGCGACGATCACGAACATTACTACCGTCTGGACTACAACCAGTTCCTCAATAGCGAAGGTACGCAACTGAGCCTGTTTGCCTCGCGCTACCGGGCCGATCCGGGCACCAATGTGCTCACCAGCGATGGCTTCGAACTCAAACCGCACAAGGAAGATGACCGCTACTCCATCGGTGTCAGCCACCCGTTCATTGCCGCCTCCAACGAGCTGCTTAACGCGGGAGCGCGGCTCTATGCAGTGGATGACAAAAACCGCTACGACGTGGTCGGCTATCCGCTCAGCATCGAAGAGCGCACCAACGTGCGTGCCCTCGCATTCGAGGGTGACTGGCGCAAGAGCGATGCCCGGCAATTGCGGATTCTCAGCGGCGGTGTGTATCAAGGTCTGGACAGCATGGGCGCGCATTCCAACAACCCGGCGCTGGACCTGAACTTCCTGCGCCTGCGCCTCTCCGGGGTGCAAAGCGACAAGTTCTTCGACAACTGGCAAGGCGTGCTGTCGGCCGCGCTGTACTGGAGTGATGACACCCTGCCTGACAGCGAACGCGCGGTGTTCGGCGGGCAGAATTTCGGCCGTGGCTACCCGGACGATCAGGCGTCGGGCGACAAGGGCTGGGGTGCGGCTTACGAGGTCAACTACAGTTTCAATCGCGACGGCAACTGGGTGCGCATCCTGCAGCCGTACGTGGTGCTGGACCGTTCGAAAACCTGGTTCAACAAGCTGGCGGTGCAGAGCAATGACCTGTCATCGGCAGCAGTAGGTCTGCGTTTTGGCGATGCCAAGTACTACAACATTGCGTTGGAGGCCGCCAAGCCGATGTCCGATGAAGCGCTGGATACGTTCAATCGTCGGGCGCGTTACAGCATCAGTTTCAGCTATCAACTGTAGGGTGTCAGATCAATCAACTGAGCAGGCAGACCGCTTGCTCTCACATTGCAGCGCACATCCCTGTGGGAGCGGGCTTGCTCGCGAAAGCGGTGGATCAGTCAGCATTTTTGCCGACTGACACTACGCCTTCGCGAGCAGGCTCGCTCCCACAGGTTTTACCCGATGTGGATCAGAACGCGTAACGCACCTTCGCGGTGAAACTGTCGGAGTCGAAACCGCTGGAGGTCAGATAGTTGTAAGAGCCACCGACGCTCCACGCGCCCATCCGGTAGTTGGCGCCCAGGCCCAGTTCATAGCTGTCACGCACCGGCGTGGTACCGCGGCTGACGGACGACTCGCCCCCCAGCACGAAGGCCGATGTGGTGCTGACCTTGTCACCGATGAAGTCATGCCAGGCCATCAGCTTCGCTTCCGGTTCCAGGCTGCCGCTGCCGACATCGAATGCCGCCGCCAGACGTGCACCGACGCCCATCTCACCGACTTCATAACGCTGACTGCCGACATTCAGCGACGCCGAGCTGCCCTTCTCGCGATACGCATCCATGCCGACATTGGCATAGCGCGCGCCAACCTGTGGTTCCAGCACTAAATCAGGCATCAGCCGCAGGCTGTACCCGGCCAGTGCGCTCACGCCGAATACATCACTGTCGTAATCAGCCTTGGCCTGAGTGCCAGCGATATAACGTTTGGATTCGTTATCGTTCCAGCCGTACATCAGCGACGAGTCGACGAACCAGTTGTCATGCACCCAGTTGCTGTAAAGCGTCAGCGCATGCCCGGTGACCTTGGTCTTGTTGCCGAGATCGGATTTCACATCGGTATCGAGGTAGCTGTAAGCCAGACCCAATGTGGTATCGGCATTCAACTGACCATCGGCACCGACCGCGATCCCGTGGCTGTCGGCATCATAACCGGCGACACCGCGACGCTCGTCCTGATTGGCATCGCTGCTCAAGGCTTGCAGCCATACGCCTTTTTCCGGGGCGCCGGTGGCTGAGCGTGCACGACTGGAGCGATCATTGATCACGCCCGAGACCAGCGTCTGACTGTTGGTCGCCGCGTGCAGTACACCACGGCTGACATCCGGGCTGAGGGTTTCACTCAGGCGCGCCAGTTCGGCATCGGTGCCGGCGTTAGCGAATGCCTGGAACACCGGATCCTGTTCATCGAGGCGTGCCAGCAGTCCTGGCACATGCCCGACCGCCGTCGCCGCGTTATCACTGCCGCCGACTGCCAGGGTGTTCTCGGCCAGCACCTCGCTCGACTTGGTCGTCACCACGCTGGTGATGTCGTTACCGACCACACCGAAACTCTTCACATCCAGCAGCGCGGAGGTCGAGGTCACGGTCAGGTTGTTGCCACCGACCAGATTCCCCGAGCTGATCAGGGTGTAACGCGTTCCACCGGGGCTCACGCGAAAATCACTGGAGCGCGCCAGCAGACGCAGTTGCGCGCCCGGGGCGATATCGGTGGTGCCGGTGACCTTCAGCACAGGCAGCGCCGGGTTGGTGTCATTGCCCAGGTACATCTCCAGCACCGAGTTCGACTCTTCCATATCGAAGTCGCCGATGAAGGTGGTGTGCGGCTTCATCAGGGTCAGCGTGCCCTCTTCGATAGTGACGTAGCCGGAGCGGATGGTCGAACCGTCGAAAGTCGCATCACCGTCGACCAGTACTCCAGACAGGCCGAGCAGGTCACCCTTCACCGCGCCGCCATAGAAATAAAAGTAGCTCGCGCCGTCATCGACCTGGATCGCCGCCTTGCCACCCTCGATCAACCCGTTCATTTGATAGATGCCGAAAGGCCGGGCGCCACTGGCCTGGCCACTGACATGCACACCGATGTCCTCGCCGGAAATGGTTCCGCCGTTCCACAGCGCGGTGGAATTGGCGCTCGCCGGAGCGCTGAACTTGACCCCCTCGAACACTACCGCCTTGGCATTGGCACCGGTCGCACGGATAGTCCCGGTGTTGTTGACCGACTGGCTCAGTGTCGCGCCATCGAGCAATACGCCCAATGCGTCGGTGCCGCTTGCGGTGATGGTGCCTCGGTTGCTGAGCCCGGTCATGTTGGTATGCACCAGCAACAGGCCACTGGCGGTCTGGCCGCTGACGTCGATGCTGCCACTGTTGACCAACGAATCGCCCAGCGTGCTGCCGAGATCGGAAATACCGCTGGAGGTGCCAGCGTCGGCCAGACCGTGAACTGAAATAGAGCCTTCGTTGAGCAGCGCGCCGGCGATTTTGGTCGGCACCACTCCAGCGGTCCCCAGACTGATCCCGGTGCCGAACCTGGCGCCGTCAATCCGGATATTGCCGGTGTTGCGCAGTTGATCCGCCGTCACCCCCGAGAGCTGTGCGCCGTAGGTCGTACTCACCTGGGAAACAGGAGCGATATTGCCGTTACCGCTCAGAGTGATCAGCCCCCAGTTCTGCAGATTACTGGTCAGCGGGCCGCCACTCAGGTCGTGGTTCAGGCTCGCGCCGGCGGCGATAGCCATAGTGGTGTGCAAAGCGGCGGCGGCGGAGATGGAGAGCGCCAGGACAGAGCGGCGCAGGCATACGATAGTCACGCGAGATTCCCTTCCAAAACATGAGAAACAGTTTCAGCAGGGTTCGTTACATGATTCAGGCATCCCTACCGTCCCACCAAGTCGTCCTGGTTCGGGCGCGGGGAATGTACACGAGCCATCATTTTGATACCACACAAAAGTCAAAGTGATGGCGTCAATTTTCAAGACAATCCATCCAGTATCCGCTCAGGCCGCATCTCCTGCGCGCTTGAGCGTTGCGATCAACCTAGTTCTTGGTCTCGATCTTGCCGCCCGCATCCGGGTCGTAAAAATCCGGAATCTCGTATTTGTATTTCTTCAACCAGCGTTGCAGCGCCAGCTCCCGCTCCGCCGCCGTGGCGGTTTGCGGCTTGGGCGAGGCTGCCTGGTTGCGACTTTGCAGCACCAGCCAGCCTTCGGTTTCCTGTTGCTGCGCCGAGGCCGGGCCGGCGTCGATCGCCTGGGCGGCGAACGGCAGGCTGAGCAGGGCCAGGCAATAAACACTGTGCAAGGTGTTCATGGTCATCTCCCGGAGTGTCACTTGAGCGTCGACGGTTGTGGGTCAGCCACCACCGCTACTTGATTACCAACCGCGGTCGGGGCCTTGGCCGGCACCTTGAGTTTTTCCGCGCGGGCCTGGGCGTCGGCGAACTGCTCCGGCGTCAGGTGCGCGCGGCTGACGATTTCGGCTGCTTGCTGCCAGTTGTTCTGGTACAGCAGCAAGCTCACCAGATTCAGCGTGGCCAGTTGATCGTTCTGCTTGAGTTCGATGGCCGTCAGGAACTCGAAACGCGCATCTTCAAGACGCAACTGGTTGAGGTAGACCACGCCGAGGTCGTTGCGGATTTTTTCATTGGTCGGCGCCAGACGCACCGCGCGTTGCAAGTGCGCCTGAGCCTGGCCATTGTCGCCACGGGCGGCATAGATCTGCCCCAGGCCGTGTTCGGCGTCCGCCGTGAGGCAAGTACCGAGTAGCCCGCGATACAGCGACTCGGCTTCATTGCGCCCGAGCAAGCGATACACCCTGGCCTTGCGCAGGCGGACCTCGACCAGTTTGTCGGGCAGGCTTTGCAGGTTGGCCAGGCTGGCGTGCAGTTTGCCGTCGTTGGCCAGATCGTCCGCCAGGTTCAGCGCCAGTTCCTGTTCGGAATCGAGTTTGCTGCAACTGGTCGGTGCGAGCATCGCCGACCACGGCGCCTGACCGTCGGTGGCGCAACCACCGAGCAACAACACACTTGCCAAGACAATCAGTGCTTTCATCAAACGCTCTCCATGAGCCAACGTCAGTTTGCAAACGCCCGGGTAATCGCGGTGAACCCCGGGCCGGCCAGTACGATCAGCAAGGCAGGAAACAGAAACAGCATCATCACCACCGACATCTTCGCCGACATCTTCGAGATGTATTCCTGCAGTCGGGTGAGGCGGCGGTCGTCGAGTAATTGTTTGAGCGCCAGCAGCGATTTCATTGCCCCGCCACCCTGCTGAATCAGTTGCTGCAGGATCACGCAGGTGTCGGTGAACTCATCGACCGCCAGCATCACCGAGGTCTTGTTCAACTCCTGTCCCAGCTCCAGTCCCGAGTCGACCCGGGCCAGAATCAGGCGCAGTTCGCGGGTCAGTTCCGGCAGCAGTTTCTGCCCTTCGGTGCTGAGCACGCGCAAGGCTTGTTCAACCGCCATGCCCGACTCGAAGAGGATGCGCAGCAGCGGAATGAACGTGGAGATTTCCACGGCGATGGTTTTCTGCCGACGCCCGGCGGCGTAAGCCAACAGCCGCTTGGGCAACAGGTAACCGGCGCCGGTGACGAGCATCGGCACGATCCAGCGGTTGGCGGCGTGCGGAAAAAACACTTCCTGGAGAAAGATCGCCAACCCAAGCGCCAGCAGCGGCGTGCCGATCTGGCAGGCGGCGAACAGCGAGCGCTCACTGGCGCGGCGCCAGCCGAGGCGACTGAGCAGGGTCTGGGTTTCGCTGTCGATGCTCACCGAGCGCTGACCGAACCTGCTGTTACCCAGAGCCCGCAGCCAGTTACCGAAACGGTTCTCGCGCACCAGATGCCCCTGCAAACGCTGGTTGACCTGGCGCACCCGGCGGCGCTCGGTCAGCAGGTGATTGACCACCAGCAACAGCGCGCCGAGCAGCAGCATCAGAGCGGCGAGATAGACCATTTCAAATACTCCGCAACATGCGCCACAGCGCCAGGCACCCGGTCACTTGCAACACCACGGCGATGATCAACATGGTCCGACCACCGGAGTCGTGCCACATGCCGAGCATGTAGCCGGGATTGGTCAGCATGAAGTAGCTCACCAGAATCACCGGCAGCGAACCCAGCACCCACGCGGTCATGCGTGTTTCGCCAGTCAGTGCGCGCAGTTGCCGGGCGCCCTGGTCACGTTCGCGGATCAGCTTGATCAGGTTCTCCAACAGCTCGCTGGCATTGCCGCCGTAGCGATGATTGACCTTGAGGCCGAGGGCAAACATGCGCAGTTCGTCCTGTTCGTAGAGTTCGGCGAAATCGCTGACCGCATCCGGCAGATTGACCCCCAGTTGCACGTTGCGCTGCACCCGGCCCATGGCTTTTTTCAGCGGATCCTCGCTCGATTCGATGCCGCCCATGACGGCGTCGCTCAAGGTGCGGCCGGACTTGAGACTGCGTACGGTGTAGTCGAGCAGCTGCGGCAACTGCTCGATCATGCGTTTGATCCGCCGGTGGTACAGCCAGGAAATGTACAGGCGCAGGATCAGCGGCGGCGCCAGCAGCATCGCCAGCAAACCGATCCAGTCCGCCAATAGATAACCCAGGACAATCGCCACGCCCCACAGGGTCATCCACAGCCCGAAACGCTCGCTGGGACGGCCAAGCCCGGCGCGCAAAAACATCCGTTCAAGCCCGACCCAGGTCGGCTTCTGCGCGGCCAGTTGCGGCTGCCCCGCCGCGAGACGATTGAGCACCCGTTCGTTGCTGGTCTTGTGGATACCGTGCACGAACAGCCAGATCGAGAGCCCGAGCAGGATCAGACACAGAAGGATGAGAATGGCCGGTCCGATCATGATGCAAGTCCCATGCGGTCAGCCCAGGTGGGTCTCGTAGCGCAACTTGTCGCCCGCCGGATTGACCGCTTCGCGCAGGAAGCCGAAACCAGTGCGCCGATCAAGGCGAAACAAGGTGTTGGTGACGTAGACGTCTTCACGGATGCCGACCACTTCCACCACCTCGCTGACACAGCGGCGGCCGTCGGGCATGCGAGTCAGCTGGATGATCACATCGAGGGCGGCGCAGATCATCTGGCGCAAGGTGCGCTCGGCGATCGAGCGACCGGTCAGCCCCACCAGCGTCTCCAACCGCAGCAACGCATCCTGGGCATTGTTGGCGTGTACGGTGCTCATCGAGCCGTCGTGACCGGTGTTCATCGCGGTCAGCACATCGACCACCTCGACTCCACGAATCTCGCCAAGGATGATCCGGTCGGGGCGCATGCGCAGGGCGTTGCGGATCAGGTCGCTGGCCTTGACTTCGCCGTGGCCCTCGGCATTCGGCGGACGGGTTTCCAGGCGCACAACATGCGGGTGGCTGAGCTGCAATTCGGCGACGTCTTCGATGGTCACCAGACGTTCGTGGGGGTTGATCAATTGGCTGAGGATGTTCAGCAGCGTGGTTTTGCCGGTGCCGGTACCGCCGCTGATCAGCACGTTACAACGCTTGCCGACCGCCTCCTGAAGGAACTCGAAAATCGCCAGATCGATGGTCTGCATCGCCATCAGATCACTGCTTTTGAGCATGTCCTTGCGAAACTTTCGAATCGACAGGCAGGGGCCGTCGAGCGCGATCGGCGGGATGATCGCGTTGACCCGGCTGCCGTCCGGCAGACGTGCATCGACCATCGGCGAAGACTCGTCGAGACGCCGCCCGAGTGGCGCGAGAATCCGTTGCATGACCCGCTCGACGTGGTGCGCGTCGATAAAACGCAGGTCACTCTGATGCAGCACGCCATCGCGTTCGATGAATACCCGGTGCGGGCCGTTGACCAGAATTTCGGTCACTGACTGATCGCGCAGCAGCACTTCCAGCGGACCGAAACCGGTGAGTTCATCGACGATTTCCTCGGCCAGCCGCTCCATCTCGTAACGGGAAATCGCCAGGTGCAGGCGGGCGATGTATTCGGCGACCTTGTCGGTGACAAACTGCGCCAGCAATTGGCGCGAGCCCTCCAGCAGGTTTTTCCCCGACTCTTCGATGGCGTCGATGATGTAGCGGTGCAGGACCAGTTTCAGGCCTTCGTGATCGGTATTGCCGGTCGCGCCGCGCTGCACCGCGCCGAACAGTTTTTCCGCGCTCATGAGGTGCCTCGCAAGCGATCGAACCAGGTGACTTTGGGTTTGGCCAGGCCTTCGGAGCGCTTGGCCAGACGCTCACCGAGAGCCCGCAGGCTTTGCGTGAGTTTTTCCCGCGGGGCCAGTTCGAACAGGCTGACGCCCTGATTCTTGGCGTTAAGGCGCACTTCGGCATTGGCCGCCAATACCGCGATCACTTCGAGGTTGAAGGTTTTGCCCAGGGTTTCAGCATCCGGGGCCACGCTGCCCAGATAGCCGTCCACCAGCAAACGTGCGTGGTCGAGCTTCATGCCCTTCTCGCGCCACAAGTTGAGTACGGCGAGGTTGCGGCGGCAGTTGAGCACGTTCTGATCGGTGTACCAGATCAGCTTGTCGCAGTGGCTGACAAACGTGCGCAAGGCTTCACTGTCAGATTGCCCGGTAAGGTTCACGACGATGTGCTGAAAGTGTTGGCGCAAAGCGCTGAGCAACATGTACAGCTCGGCGGCACTGGTGTTTTCCAGCGGCTCGTCGCTGCTGGCATACGCCAGAATCCGCAGCCCCGCTTCAGCGCTGGTGAAGGCACTGTCGATCAGCGTCGCGTCGAGCCTGCGCAAGTGACGCAAGGCATCGCCGAAGTGGAACGAACTCTCGAGCCCGAGCAACGCCAGGCTGTCACCGCGCGGCAGGCCCAGATCCAGCAGCAAGGTCTGCTGTCCGCTCTTTTGCACCACCTGCGCCATATGGTTGGCCAGCAGCGCGCCATCGCAATAGCTCTGCGTACCGTACAACACCGTGAGGCCGCCAAGATGCGTGTTGGCCGCCACCGGTGGCAGGCGCTTGTTCAAGCGCCGTACCAGCCCGGCGACTTCACTGGCGCGCGAACCGTAGGCGACGAAATCCCGGGCGCCGGCACGCATGGCGTTGAGCACCAGTTGGTTGTCCATGCCGTCGCCGAGCGCAACGATGGCAAGCATCGGTTTGGCTTCCAGCGCGCCTTCGATCAACGCACTCTGCGCCACCACATGGTCGCGATCGAGGCCGACGAACACCAGGCTGGCGAAGGTGACATCGACCAGCGCCAGCAACTCGTCCAGGCTCCCGGCCCCGGCGCTCACCACTTGGCCCAGCGGCGCGAGTGCGCCTTGCAGCCACTCCAGATCGGTGCTGTTACGGGTGATCGCCAGAAAAGTCTGGCTGAGGTTCTGGTTCATTGGGACAGCCCACTGCGTTTGTCGAAGTTGCCGTTTTCGAGGAAGAACATGCGGTAGAAATTCGGATCGTAGTTGCGCAGTTTTTCCCCCGGCAGCGATGGCAGTTGCGCGTCCGCCGCCAGAGGCTGCACCAGGTGCGGGGTGACAATCATCAGCAGTTCGCGCTCTTCGCGTCTGATCTGCGAGCCTTTGAAAAAGGCGCCGAGCACCGGGATATCGCCCAGCCCCGGAAACTTGTTCACCTGCGAACTGTTGGTGGTGCTGATCAGGCCGCTGATCACGAAGCTTTCGCCATCGGCCAGCGAGACGCTGGTGTCGGTACGGCGGATGGTCAGGGCCGGCACGGTGGTGCCGGCTATCTGCACAGCGTTGCTCAAATCCAGTTCGCTGACTTCCGGTGCGACTTTCAGCGCGATGCGGTCGTGGCTGATCACGGTCGGGGTCAGGGTCAGGCGGATACCGAACTCCTTGTACTCGATCGACACGTTGTCGCTGCCGGCGCTGGGCACCGGAATCGGGATTTCACCACCGGCCAGAAAGCTTGCGCTCTGCCCGCTCAACGCCACCAGGCTGGGGCGTGCGAGGGTGTAGGCGAAACCGCTGGTTTCCAGCGCGTTGATGATCGCCATGGTCTTGCCGCCGATCCACGAGAAATTGAACAGGCCGTTATCCACCGGCAGCCTCGGCGTCGGCACGCCATCGATTGGCGGCAACGTACCGGGCGAACCAAACAGGAAATTGCCCCGTGTACCGATTAGCGAAGCGGTGGCTTCCTTGAGTTTGGTGCGGCTGACTTCGACGAAACGAATGTCGGTCTGCACTTGCGAGGGCAGCATCGGATCATCGGAAGGCATTCTGCTGGCGCTGGTCAGTGCGGCAGTGGCACTGCCCTTGACGAACACCATGCTCTGGCGCGGCTCACTGGAGCACGACGTCCAGACCATCAGGCTGGTGGCGCCGGGGGCCACGCCGGTGAGTAGAAACGAGGCGCTGCCGGTGTCGTGCACATCAGCGATCTTCGGGTCGCCGATAGCCACGCGGGTGATTGCCACGGGCGACTGGATGTCCTGCTGGAAGCCTTCGCCGATCTCGATCACCGGCGGCATACGGCCGAGTGCCGAGCAATTGCCGGTGGCCGCGACGGCGGCGTTGATCGACAGTCCCATCAGTATCAAGGCCCGGAAGACAGGTGTTAATAGCGGCCTGAATCGACTCTGCATGCACGTGGATCCTTGCTCAGTCATGGGGCTTGTTGGGAAAGCTGATTGCCGCGGATCACTTCCATCGGCCGCGCACCGCCATGGCCGCCAGCGGCCGGCGCTTTTGGCGCGGCACCGAGGGCCAGTTGGGTGAACTGGAAGAGCTGGCTGTTGGCGTTGTCCACATGCGCCGGTGACTGGGTTTCACCGGCCCAGTACTTGGCCAGACGCTGTTCTTCGCTGCTGCGCACGGCCAGGCGCAACGTGCCGACCTGAGTGGCGAGCATCATCCGGCTGAGCAATTGTTCGGGCACCGCCAGCACCACGGTGCGTGCAGCGATCCGGCGTTGATCCTGTTTGAGTTTTTCGTCGGCGCTCAAGGCCGGGGTGGCGGGTTGGCCGTCGTTGGTCAGGCCGTATTGCTCACCGACACCGAGTACGCGCATGGCCGGCACCACGATCTGCGCCGACTGCTGCAGATTGCTCGCGTCCTGACGCAGGTAGAGCAGCACATCGACGTAGTCGCCGGGAATCAGTTGCCCGGCGGCACCGATCACTTCGTCCACGGCCACAGTGAGCGCACGCTCATCACTGTGAATCATCCGCGCCAGTGAGCCACCGGCCTGAAAGCTTTCGTCGTTGAGCCAGGTGCCTGCGCTCAAGTGCCGCCACGGCGTGCGACCCACCGCTTGCTCGACACTGGAAAGGCTGCCGGCTGGCGCACTGCGCAATTTCTCCACCGCCACATCGGCAGCCGTGAGCGGCGTGAACGGCGGCACATCGTGCAACAGCACGACCACTGGCTGGCGGGTCTGATCTTCGGCGGCGGCCACGGTTTTTTCCATGGCGACTGCCGGGGCGGCAGGCACTTGGGCAACGGGAGCCGGTTGCCGACTGAGCATCAGGCCCCAGTAGCCGACGACGATTGCCCCCAGCAGCAGAACGGCTGCAAGCCCCATGGTGACGCGACTGTTCATGACGGCTCTCCCTTTCCTCACTGCACCGACAGCCTGTACTTCCTGCCGAGAGAATTTTTCGCGATCAGGCAGCTATGAACATGCAACGATTTCGCTATTTCCAAGCTAGCTGATCCGAGACAAAACGCCATTACTGACAGCAAAATAACTCACTAAAGTATGAGTCCTGGCCAATTAACTGCAGGGTTTGGCTCGACTAACGTTCTGGTTAATCCTTTATGATTAATCCGTTCTTACAGTTGTTGACCGGGGGTTTGTTGACAATGCTCTGATAGCACGGTGAAAGCATGCCGCTGTAGCGTTGGATCGGCGCCAGAGGCGCGAAGGAGTGGACGTATGTTTCGGATGATCATCGACTATCTACTGGCCAGGGCCAGGCTGCTGTGCAGAAGTGAAGAAGGCGCATCTGCCATCGAATACGCGATTGTGGTGGCAATGGTGGCGGTCGTGGTCGTGGTGTTTGTGACGCCCATCGGCGACAAGGTGCTGGCCATCTTCAACCTGGTACTGACCAAACTCGGTGGCGCTACGCAGGTCAGACCGACACCTTGATCAAAAACCTTGCCCCTCTTCCAGTGCCCGGTCCCATGCTCACCCATAGCAGCGCTCAGGCACTGGCAAGTCATCGGATTTCACAGGTCCGATCTCCCGTTGTAACTAAGGAGAATGTCAATGATCCTTGAATACCTGATCATGCGCCTGAGGTCCTTTCTGGCCAGTACGGAAGCCGCGTCAGCCATCGAATACGCCATTGTCGTGGCGATGGTCGCGGTCGTCGTGGTGGTATTCATCACCCCATTGGGCGCGAAGATATTTGCGATTTTCAACAATGTTCTGGTGGCGCTCGGTGGAGCCTCGCAAACCGCTCCGGTGCAAACCCCCTGATGTGAGTCGCGTCCGGCGAATGTCGCGCTACACTCGATCTCACTTCCAGCTTTTCAGGGACTGCCCATGACTGCTTCCTCACTCCCCCGCCAACAGTTGCTTCTGGTTGACGACGAAGAGGACGCGTTGCTTGAGCTGGCCGAGTTACTGGAGGGCGAGGGCTTTGTCTGCCACACCGCCACCTCGGTGAAACTCGCCCTGCATCACCTCACCCGCCATCCGGATATCGCGCTGGTGATCACCGATCTGCGCATGCCGGAGGAGTCCGGCATGTCGCTGATCAAACGCCTGCGCGAGCACACTTCACGCCAGCATCTTCCAGTGATCGTGACCTCCGGACATGCCGACATGGAGGACGTCAGCGACATGCTGCGTCTGCAGGTGCTGGATCTGTTTCGCAAGCCGATCTACCACGTGCGCCTGTTGGAAACCCTGGACAATCTGTTCCCCAAACCCAAGACGCAAGCCGGATAATCGCTCAAGGTATTTTTGGCAGAATTGACTGCCTGCCCGCGAAGGGCAGGCAAGTGGGATCAGTGTGCGGTCACACGCTGACGGGCGGCCGAGGCACTGGGCGATAGCGCCAATGCCAACTGGGTGCGGTTGTGCATATGGGTCAGGCGCAAGACCTGCGAGACATACAATTTCACGGTGTTTTCGGTGATGCCCAACTCGCAGGCGATCTGATAGTTGGTCTGCCCTTTGCCCACCAGCCGCGCCACATCCAGTTGCCGTGGTGACAGCTGATTGAAGATCGCCGGAATCTCCTGCTCGGCTTCGGCGCCGTCGCCGCCGAGCATGTCTTTGACCACCGCCGCCGGATTGCGCCGGACCTTGTCCAGATCCTGGTAGAGATCGTCGATGGATTCCGAGAGAAACTGCAGCTTCTGGTTCAGGTGTCCCAACTGGACATTCTTGTGCCGCTCTTGCAGGGCCGCTTCCTGACGTTTCACGCCTTCGAGCAGTTCATCCAGCTGGATCGGCTTCTGGTAGTAGTCGGCAATCCCGGCACGCAGGGCCTTGATCACGTCCTGTTTGTCGGCGCGCCCCGTGAGCATGATCGCTTCGAACACCCGGTGTTTGCCGCTGATGCGTTGCAGCTCCTGCACCAGTTGGATGCCATCCATGTCCGGCATATGCAGGTCGCTCAGCACCAGACCGATTTCGGCGTCTTCACTGAAACGCTCGATCGCCTGAGTGCTGGATTCACACGGCACACAGCGGTACCCGCTGCTTTCGAGAAACTCGCACAATTCTTCGACGATCAACGGTTGATCATCGACCACGAGCACTTTTACCGCCGACGTAAGCTTGTTCACGAACCACTCCATTGCTCGGGCCAAAGCTGACTTTTTCTGCACTTTGGCGATGTAACCACTTCATTTGAAAGTAGACGCACTTTCCGACTATGTACATAGGACTAGTGGCATCTGGCGACTAATGGATCCAATGTATCGAAGCCAATACACCTGCCAGCACGAACGGTGCAAATGGCAGCTTCTTTGACGCTCCTGGCTCTAAATATCGAAGACGTTCTCTAAGCCATTGACTCATATGAAGCCAGACTCTTGGCGCAACGAGCAGCCACAGCAGACTGGCGATACCAGCGCCGATAAACGCACAAAGAATGAATAAACCGTTCGTCGCAAGGCCCATGGCTGTCATTAATTTCACATCGCCTGCGCCCATCCGGCCCATGAAATACCCAGGAACAGTCAACATCAGGGCGATCGCGGCGGCCGACCATCCCTGCTGCGCATCGGCTCCGAACCAGGTGGTGCCAGTCGCCAGCAAATGGATCAGCGCCAGCGCTCCTGCACCGAACGTCAGCACATTGGCGATACGCCGTTGCCGGGCATCCTGGGCGGCGCACAGGGCCAGCCAGATCAGGAGAACTAAACTCTGCATCCGGTTAAATCCATCCGATTTTGCTGAATGATTCTATGCTGATACTACGCAGTGAAAGTCAGGGTAGACGCACTCATGAAAACCGGCTTCGCAAAATCACAGGCAGGCGCAGTGGCGATCGAATTCGCCTTGGTATTCGTGATTTTTTTCGCCGTGTTCTACGCGCTGGTCAGTTACAGCCTGCCGTTTATATTGATGCAGACTTTCAACGAGGCGACATCTGAAGCGGTGCGCCGCAGCGTCGCAGTCGACCCCAACACTCCCGGTTATGCTTCCGTGGTGGTGAGCACTGCCAACACCGCGTTGACCCAACAGTTGCAGTGGGTGCCATCCGCGCTGAACCTGGTGGTCGGCGTCGATACCTCGGCGGTGTATGACGCCACTCAAGGTACGCTGACGGTCAGAGTCGATTACCCCACCAGCAAGCTCAATCAGGTCATTCCATTTCTGGTGCTGCCGGGCGTGGGTGCAGTGCCGAGTCTGCCCGCCACCCTCTCCGCCGCGTCGAGCCTGAAATTTTGACCGCCGGCGACAATCTGTTCGGGCGCCTGCTCAAGCGCGCGCCACCGCCGGCCAACGAACTGCCCGATCATCTCGGCGCACCGCCGCTGGGCCTGCACCTGCAACTGAACCACGACGGCGGCGTATTGCAGATCGCCGGGCCGTTGCGCCACCAACTCGCGCAACAGCCACCCCACGACTCGCCGCTGCCGTTGTCGGCTTATTTACTCGCGCACAGTACGTTGGCAATTGAAGGCCGCCCGCAGGACTGGCAAGGGCAAATACTCGATCTGGATTTTCCCGGCCTCAGCGATCAGACCCTGCACCTGCGCGGTTGGGTACAGCCTTCGGCCGACGGCTGGATGCTGCAACTGATGGACATCGGCGACCTGCTGCTGGAGCGCCAGCAGTCGCGCAACCGTGAAGCCAGTCAGGCACTTGCCGGACAGATCAGCGAACACCTGCGCGTCTGTAGCCTGACGCGTTTGCCGCTGGTGCTCAGCGAGCAACTGCAGGCCATCGCCCAGCGCTGGCATATCCCGTGTCTGGCTCTCGCCCTGCTCGACGAACAGGAGCAGGGCTGGCAGATCTACGAGCAATATCGCGCCCACGACGCGCCGTTGCTGTGGCAGGACGGCCAACGTCTGGGCACGCCGCTCGACAGCCTCAACGGCAGCGCGCCGCAACGCCTCGGCGCCCATCATGGCTTGTACGACCACGCGCGGGTGGAGGCCACGTTCGGCAACGCCGACGGGTTCGCCGTGCCCTACAGCGATGATCGAGGGGTGGTGGCGTGGCTGCTCTGCGGCTTCTACACCGTGGACATTGCCGCCCCGCACCTGAACGACCGCGACTGGATGGCCCTGACCAGCGCACTGGCCGGCCCGCTGCTCAGCCGCCTGCGAGAACAGCAACATCATCACTACACCGAACGCCTGGAATCGCTGCAGACCCTGCTCGGCACCGGTTGGTGGGAAATGCTTGGCGACGACATGCTGCTGGCGCCTACGCTGCTCGATGTGTTGCCGGCGGACCGTGCTCGCATCTCGCTGCAAGATTGGCTCGCACTGATTCATCCGGCCGACCGCGAAGAACTGCGCAGCCGCCTGCATGCCCTGCAATTGCACGGCGAGCCCCTGACCCTGTGCGTTCGCCTGCACCGCAGCGGCCCCGGACAAACGCCCCTGTGGTATCGCGTTCAGGGCCAGGTCGCCGGCAGCGGTGAACAGCGGCGGCTGGTGGGATTCATGCTCGACATCAGCGACACGCGCAACCAGCAGCAACGCGCCGAAGCCGCCCATGCGCGGCTGGATAACCTGATCGCCAGTTCGCCGGCAGTGATTTATGTGCAGCGCTACGTCGAAGGTGCGTTGCTTGCGGACTTTTTCAGCGCCAGCCTGCAGCCGCTGCTGGGCTGGACGCCGGCCGAGGGCTGCGCCGCCGACTGGGTGCAACTGATTCACCCCGAAGACCGCGAGCTGTATTTCGCTCGCACCCGGCAACTGTTGCGCGAAGGCTCGGCGCGTGCGCGTTTTCGCTTGCGCGACGCACGCGGCGACTACCACTGGCTGCTCGACGAAGCCAAACTGCTGCGCAATGATCTTGGTCTGCCGGTCGAAGCCGTCGGGCTGTGGCTGGACGTCACCGAAGCGACCCTCGCCGCCGAACAGGTCAGACACAGCGAAGAGCGTTACCGGATTCTGGTGGAAGACTCTCCGGCGATGATCTGCCGTTATCGCCCGGACCTGACGCTGACCTTCGGCAATCGGCCGCTGGCGACTTATCTGGAATGCACCCCGGAGCAATTGCCGGGGGTAGATCTGGGCAGCTGGATGTCCGACGAACAACGCGCCGCCTTCATCCAGCGTCTGGCACTGCTGACCCCGGAGCTACCAGTGAGCACTGCCGAAATCAGCCTGCAATTACCCGGGCGCGAACATGCATGGTGGGTGTGGTCCGATCGCGGGGTGTTCGATGAACACGGGCGCCTGCTTGAAGTGCAGGCCGTGGGCCGCGATAACACCGAGGTGCGGCGCTCGCAGCAGCAACTCACGCAAAGCGCAAAAATGGCCACCCTCGGCGAAATGGCCACTGGTCTGGCCCATGAAATCAATCAGCCGCTGAACGTGATGCGCATGGCCATCGTCAACGTGCTCAAGCGCCTGGGCAACGGCGATGTGCAGATCGACTATCTGACCGACAAACTCAATCGCATCGACGCCCAGGTGCAGCGCGCCGCGAAAGTGGTCGATCACATGCGCGTGTTCGGCCGTCGTTCGGAGATCGAGCAACAACTGTTCAACCCGGCCTCGGCCATCGAAGGCACCTTGTCGTTGCTGGCCGAAGGCATGCGCGGCAAAGGCGTCGACCTGCGGATCAGCGAAACCGCTTTCAGCGTGCAGGTGCGCGGTTACGTCGATCAGTTGGAGCAGGTGCTGATCAACCTGATGGTCAACGCCCGCGATGCGCTGCTCGGCAAACGCGAGAAAGACTCATCGTTCAAGCCATGGATCTCGATTTATGCCGAGCGCGACGAGCACAAGGTTCGGCTGTGGGTCGAGGACAACGGCGGCGGCATCGAGCCGCGTTTGCTGGAGCGGATTTTCGAACCGTTCTTCACCACCAAACCGGTGGGCGTCGGCACCGGGCTGGGGCTGTCGGTGAGCTACGGCATCATCGAAAACATGGGTGGTCATTTGAGCGTGCGCAACTCGCTGGAGGGCGCACGTTTCTGCATCGAGTTGCCGATTGCACCGGACGCCTAGATCACCAGATAGGCCTTGCCGGTCTGGCCGCAGGTCATGTTGGCACCGACGTCGACGTCCATAAGGTTGATGCCCAGGCTTTTCAGCAGATTGTTGAGCAAGGGGTCGAGCAAAGGTGCCAGCAAGTTAGTGACCACCGGCAGTAATTTGTTGGTGACATCGCTGATCAAAGAAGCGACCCCGGTGACGATAGAGCCCAAAGGATTACTGCCCTGCGGTTTGTAGACAGTCAGGTTGATGCCGGCCAGAGTCCCGGCGAGGCTGCCAACGATGTCAGTGGTTGGTGCCGCTGACTGCACGCTGGGTAGCAGCTTGAGGTTGGCCGGTGTATTGAACGGTGGAACGCTGGCGTTCACGCTGGAAAACAGCAGATCCTGGGTGTTTTTCGCGACGCTGGTGTCGAGCATGATCCCGATTCCTCCGGCCCCGAACTGAACGTGGCTGCTCGCGTCGCAGCCGAATAGCCCGTAGCAAGTCTCGATGCCCAGATCAATCAGCGGCAACGGCGTGACCGTCGGTTCGGCGGACGAGGAAAAGGCGTTGGACGGATCGATCTTGCCGAGTTTGAGATCGGCAATGGAGGTGATGGTATGGGCAGTCAGGCTCTTTACTCCAGTCGTACCTGTCGGACAACTGTAATCCGTGACATAGCTTTGAGCACCGCCCGCATCCAGACTGATATCGATTTCCGGAGAGGGCAGGAGTCTCGGGGCCAGTTGCTCGCAACCGGCTCCAAGCAGGCAGAGAACTGAGTTCAATGTGGCCGCCAGATCCAGGTGCAGCAGCGCATTCAAAGTCGGCGTCAAGGCACCCACTAATCCGAGCACGGCATTGGTCAACCCAGCCACCCCACTCAATACCGGCAGATTCACCGAGATGAAGGTGCGAATCTGCGCCGTGCGCACATAAATCCGGTCCGCCCCCAACGGATTGGCCTTGGCCCGCGCTGGATCACCAATCGCCGAAAACTGCGGCGGCTCGATCACCTTGACCCGCACCGTGACATTCGCCAGCCCCAGCACGCTGATCGGCAAGGTCGCGGCCACCGCGCTTTTGCTGTTGGCCAGTTGCACCACACCCTGAATCAGTTGCAGCAGTTGCAGGTTGGCATCCAGCCCGGCGGCGGTGGTGCCGGTCTGCAACTGCAGAATGTCGCCGAGTTTGACCGGCGCAGCATTGATCGCCGCAACCTGCAGCTGACCCAGCGCAGTGATCACCGTCGCGGTCGCGCCATTGAGCTGCACCACCGTCGCGGCCGCCTGAATCAGTTGGGTGACCGTGGCCTGGGTGTTGAGCAGTTGCGTGTAGTTGCCGGCGGCGACGTTGAGGTTGATCGCCAGTTGGTTGAGGTAGCTGAGCAGGTTGATGTCGGTGTTGAGCAGACCGTCCCAACCCAGTGCCGTGAGGTTGACGTTGCCGCCGAGCAGCCCGGAGAACAGCGGATTGAGAATGTTCGACTGGGCGGTGTTGATGCTCGCCAGCGTACTGCGGATGTTCAGTTGCGCAACCGTCGGGGTCGGCTGCGCGGCGACGGCCGAGGCGTTGAGCGTGGTGTTCAGGCTGACCGCAGAGCCGCTGAACAAGGCCTGTACGCCGCCGGCAAAACTGGTGGTCACCGTGCGGCTGGCGTCCACTTTGATTGCGCTCGACCGGGTTGCATCGACGGTGAACGCACGCAGGCCGCTGGCCGCGGTCTGCACACTGCCGCAGGTCGTCGCGAGGGTGTTGTTGCTATCGATGATGTAGCCATTGCGCACTGCGCTTTGCCCGGCATAAGTGGCTGCACTGAGGCCTGACTGACAATTGCCGCCGCGACTGACCGCTTCCAGCGCCGCACTGTCGACCACCCGCTGCAACTTGCGCTGCTCCATGTACAACCGACCGGTGTCGACCACCAACAGCATCAACACCAGCGCCAGACTGAGGGTGGCAGCCGCCATCAACCCGATCGCCCCGCGTTGCCGGGCCGGGCCGTTGAACTGCGTACGAGGCGACATGGCGCACTCCTTTGCCGGCGCGTTGCCGAGCGCTACCTCCGATGGTGGATTTGAGTGTAGACGGCGCTAGTGGCAACGCGCCATTTGGTGCTGCACAAAACCCTGCAGACCTCGTCTTCTCGCGAATGCGCTGTGTCATTCAACATGGATGTGGCTGACACGCCGTCTTCGCGAGCAAGCCCGCTCCCACAGGGAGATTTGTGATGGGGCAAAAAATGGGAGCCTCTTGGGCTCCCTTTTTTTTACAGCGAACTAGCGCGGTGGATAGTTGGCCAATATCCGGGCCACCGTTTCGCGCACTGCGTTGCTGCGATCCTGTGGATTGGGCGTGCTGCTGAGCATCTGTTCATCGCTGCCGCGCCACACCAGTTTGCCGTCCTTGCCGTCGAGCAGGTCGATCTGGATCGTTGCCACCTTGTAGGTGATGTTGCGGGTTTCGTTGTACATCGGCGCGCCCCAATACCCGTTCCACGGGCCACCCCAACCGCCGCCGTAGTTGGTGGTCACTTGCTGCTGGCGATCCTCGACGATCAGGTAGGTTTGCACGCTCAGGTCGCCTTTGGCCCCCGCAGCGGCAGGGCGCAAGCCGCGTTGATCAAGTTGATCGCTGACGGCCTGGCGGATGCGTTGCTCGGTCAGGTCGCTCTTGATCCGTGGATCATCCGGGCGATATTGCAGCGCCGGTTCTTTCCAGCTCCAGCTGCGATAGGCGGCGAAATCGCGGCTGGCGTCAAAGTCGTGATTGACCTGGTTGGCAGCGCAGGCACTGAGCAGCGCGGCCATGGCCAGTAAAGCGAGACGACGGAACATGGTTGTTCTCCGGTTGAAGGCCTGAACCTGCGAAGCGTTCTCACCTGAAGTCTAGCTCGGCGGATACGCCGACAGGGCTTTTTCCAGAGCCTCGCGAATGGCGTCGGTGCGCACCAGTTGGCTGCCCTGATTGGCGGTTTCGGCGCTGGCGCTCCACACCGGTTGACCGGTGCCGGCGTCGAACAGATTGACCTGGACCACCACGACCTGCTCCTGATAGGTGCGAACAATCGGCACAGTGTTGTATATGCCGTAACCGCGCCCGTAGCGATCATAGCCACTGTATCCGCCGTAACCGTAATCGTCCTGCACCTGACGCAAGCGGGTTTCCAGACGCAGATTGGCGCTGACCAGCAAATCGGCCGGACGGTTGTCGTGCAACGGACGCAACCCGCGTTGGTCCAGCGCGTTGCTGACGGCTTCAGCCACTTGCGCCGAATCGGCCCAAGCCGTGCCCGGCGGCAATTGCCCGTTGAGCCAGGCCCAACTGCGATAGCGCCCGTAATCACGCGGTGGCGCCGGGTAGGCGCTGCGATCGAAGGTGTTGGCCGCTTGCGGCGGCGCCGGCGGCAACGGCCGCGACTGCGCGACATACGGGTTGCTGCCCTGGCAGGCGGCCAACCCCAGACAGATCAGCAATAAACCGGATTGAGCTTTCATGTGGTGCTCCGATCAGATCGGCCGGCAGATCCAGTGCAAGTAACGCCCAAGCCCGGCGAAGCTTGGGTGGCGACGGTGAGCGAGCTCCATCTCCAGCAAATCCACGAGTTCGGCGCGGGCCTGGAATTCCACCGGCATGTAGTCGTGGAAAACCCGGATCCCGCTCTGGGTTTCGACCTGCCACAACCCTTCGAGTTGCGTTGCCAGCTCCCGCGGATCAAGCGGCTGCTGCGGGGTCAGGCTCTGCTTTTCACCGGCCATGGTGTTTTTGCGCATTTTCTTGAAATGGCCCTTGAGCAGGTTGCGGTAGATCAGCGCATCGCGGTTATAGAACGCCAGCGACAGCCAGCCACCGGGCTTGGTCAGTTGATGCAGCACCGGCAGGATTGCGTGGGGCTCGGCCAGCCATTCGAGCACCGCGTGGCAGATCACCAGATCGTAGGGCTCGGTGAGCTGACCGAGCAGCTCCTGCCACGGCGCCTGAATGAACGTCGCGCTCTGCCCGGCTTCGGCGAAGCGCTGGCGGGCACCTTCGAGCATCGGTTCGGCCGGCTCGGTGAAGGTCACTTCATGGCCGCGTTCGGCCAGCCACAGCGACATGTGGCCCAGACCGCCGCCGATGTCCAGCACGCGCAGCGGTCGGTCCGGCAATGCTTCGGCCAGGTCGGCCTGCAACACCGCGAGGCGAATCGCGCCTTTGGCGCCACCGTAGATTTTTTCGGCGAAACGGGTCGCCAACTGATCGAAATGCCGGTCGCTCATCAGTTGAACCGCCGTTCGCTGTCGGCGAGCTTGCTGCGCACCACTTCATTCATGTCCAGCCCCAACTCGCTGCACAGCAGCAACAGATACAGGACGATATCGCCGACTTCCTGCCCGGCATGCGCCAGTTTGTCCGCCGGCAACTGGCGTGACTGGTCTTCGGTCAGCCACTGGAAAATCTCCACCAGTTCGGACATCTCGACGCTGGCGGCCATGGCGAGGTTTTTCGGGCTGTGAAATTGCCGCCAGTCATTGCGGTCGCGAATGGCGTGCAGGCGTTCGGTCAGTTCAACAAGGTTCATCGGGCTCTCCTGAAGGCGTATAGCTTCGGGGGGATGTCGGCTGAACGCAAGCGGCCATGGCTCGCTCCCACACAGGATTGAGGCAAACCCTCTATAGTTGCAGGGAACTCGGCCACCCGCGCGGTGGCCCAAGGCTCAGCTCTTTCATCAGGATGCACACATGCAGGTAGAAAGCTTTTTCGAATGGCTCGGCCAGGCACTCGGTTCGATCATCCGTTTCATCGTCGACGGCCTCAGCGGCCTGTTCAACATTCTGAGCAACGCCGGCGGCAACTTTGTCGATGGCCTGGCGAAGACGCTGGGCATGGACACTTCGATCATCAGCATCCTCGCGCTGATCGTCGGCCTGATGCTGCTGTGGTCGGCGATTCGCGCGTTCATGAATGCGTCGATCATTGCCGGGATCATCTGGCTGCTGTTGGGGTTGTGGTTGTTGAGCTGGATTATCCACTGACACCACTCTTCCCCTGTGGGAGCGGGCTTGCTCGCGAAAGCGTCAGATCAGTAAAAGCTGTTTTGACTGACACACTGCCTTCGCGAGCAAGCTCGCTCCCACAATAGATCGCATGAATCGCTACAATCCCCGCTCCCCCAAGGAGCCCGCATGTCCAACCTGATTGCCGACTGGCGCGACCGCCCGACTCACCGCAAGGTCTGGGCACTCGCCGCGCCGATGATTCTTTCCAATATTTCCGTGCCGCTGGTGGCGCTGGTTGACAGCACCGTCATCGGCCACCTGCCCCACGCCCATCAGTTGGGCGCAGTGGCGGTCGGCGCCAGCCTCTACACGTTTCTCGCCTGGGCCATGGGCTTTCTGCGCATGGGCACTACGGGGTTTGCCGCTCAGGCGGCCGGGCGCAGCGATGGCGCGGCGTTACGGCAGATTCTGTTGCAGGGTTTGCTGCTGGCGCTGGGACTGGCGATCGTGCTCGGCACTCTCGGCGTGCCGTTGAGCGGCGTGGCCCTGCACTTCATGCAGCCGTCGGCCGAACTCGATCAACTGACCCGCGAGTTCTTCCACACCCGGTTATTCGGGCTGCCGGCAGCGCTGGCCAGTTACGCCCTGGTCGGCTGGTTCCTCGGCACCCAGAACGCCCGGGCGCCGCTGGCAATTCTGCTGAGCACCAACCTGATCAACATCGCTCTCAATCTGTGGTTCGTGATTGGCCTGGAATGGGGGGTGGTCGGTTCCGCCCGGGCCTCGGTGATTGCCGAGTGGAGCGGCGCCCTGCTCGGCCTGTGGCTTACCCGCGGCGCATTGCGCGCCTATCCCGGGCACATCGCCTGGACGGCCTTGAAGGTGTGGCAGAGCTGGCGCCCGCTGCTGGCGGTCAACCGCGACATTTTCATCCGCAGCCTGGCGCTGCAATCGGTATTTTTCCTGATCACCGTGCAAGGCGCGCGGCTCGGCGATGCCACGGTGGCGGCCAATGCTCTGCTGCTCAACGGTTTGCTGCTGACCGCGCATGCGCTGGACGGTCTGGCGCATGCGGTCGAAGCGTTGTGCGGACACGCCATCGGCGCCCGCGACCGGCTCGCCCTGCGCCGTTCGCTGGTGGTGGCCGGCGGCTGGTCGTTGCTGGCCAGCCTCGGTTTTGCCGCGCTGTTTCTGTTGGGCGGACACTTGTTCATCGAGATGCAGACCGACATCCAGAGCGTGCGCGATACCGCGTTCATCTATCTGCCGTATCTGGCGGTACTGCCGCTGATTGCGGTCTGGAGCTACTTGCTCGACGGCCTGTTCATCGGCGCCACTCGAGCCCGGGAGATGCGCAACGGCATGCTGCTGACCGTCGCCCTGCTGCTGCCGTTCGCCTGGGCATTACAGGGACTGGGCAATCATGGGCTGTGGATAACGTTCCTGCTGTTTATGGTCTTGCGCAGCCTGACCCTCGGCGCACTGGCCCTGTGGCTGCGGCGCAACGACGGCTGGTTCAGCGGTGCCGCTCACTGAGCCGGTGTGTGTTTGACGAACGCGACGACCTGATCGAGTACCGGCGCCAGACGCCGCAGCGGACGCGACAGGGTCGCCACCAGCGTCACATGACTGGGGCGCGAGTAGTAAAGATCCTGCACCTGTACACCCGCCTCGCGCAGTTTGCGCGCCAGGCCTGCGGTGTTGCGCGTCGGGTTGACCAGATTGTCCTTGGTCGCGGCGATCAGCAGTGCCGGAGGCTCGCCCGCCCTGACGTGGTTGATCGGCTGCGATTGCGGCGGTGAGTCCGGCCAGAAGAATACTGGACGCACCTGCGGATTCTTGATGGGCAGAAAATCATACGGCCCGGCCAGGCCGATCCAGCCGCTGAGGTCTTTTGGCGTCATGCCCACCGCACCGAGCAGACCAGGATCCAGCGCCAGCATCGCCGCGTTGTAAGCGCCGGAACTGTGGCCCATCAGGTACAGGCGTTGCGGGTTGCCGGAGAACTCGCGGATATGCGCCCGGGTCCAGGCCACCGCCCGCGCCGAGTCTTCAAGAAACAACGGATAGCGCACCTGCGGGTAGAGCCGATAATCCGCCAGCACCGCGACAATTCCCCGCGACGCTAGCGCCTCGCCGACAAACGCGTAATCGCCGCGCTCACCGCTGTTCCAGCTGCCGCCGTAGAAGAACACCACCACCGGCGCGTCCTCCAGCGGCTGGCGCGGCACGTAGACGTCGAGCTTCTGTCGAGGATCATCGCCATAGGCAATCCCGGCGGTTTTGTGGAACGTGCCGTCGGGGGTCAGCGCATTGAGCACCTTGACCGGGGAACATCCCGTCAGCACCAGCAGCAGAAACCCGCCGAGGACTGCGCCGAACCGCTGCCACAGAGGATTTGTCATGGATGTCGCACCTCAAGATTGATCGTTCTGCCACTGTCGCCGCACATGCTCGAGCCGTTCCTGCTGGGTCAGCCCGTCCGGCACGCCTGGCAATCCCGCTCGGGGATGCTGCAAGCGTAGCCACAACCAGCCATCCAGCACGGTTCGGTCACTGAAACCCAGGGTCAGCCCCTCCTGCACATGGGAGGCCATCCGCGTGTAGTCGGTTCCGAGTGATTGGCACCAGCGCCAGATGTGGTGTTCCAACAGGCAACTTTGCAAACGTTCGCGCTGACGATGGGTAAGGCTTTCGTCGATCCCCAACGGCTCGACCGCCCACTGCGGATTGCGCAGTTGCTGCCAGCCCTGACTGCCGATGGCGAGGTCGGCCCAGGTGCCACCGAACCAGCGCATCAGCCGGATCGGCCCGAGCCAGCGGCTCAAGTCGGCGGCGTCACAGGCGTCGAAAAAATAACTCGCTGTCTGGCGGTTGTAATAACCGAGCAAGGCACGGTGATTGAGCCCGAACGAGACCGTCAGCATCCGGCGCAGGTGGCTCAGCATTACTGCCTGCGAGGCATCACTGGCGAACAACAACCCGCGCCAGGTCTGCGGATCACGCTGACACAGCGCCGCCAGTGCCGGGCAGTCATGCAGGTCGA
This sequence comes from Pseudomonas sp. G3-19, assembly GCF_054855875.1. Taxonomy (NCBI): domain Bacteria; kingdom Pseudomonadati; phylum Pseudomonadota; class Gammaproteobacteria; order Pseudomonadales; family Pseudomonadaceae; genus Pseudomonas; species Pseudomonas sp. G3-19. The sequence continues at coordinate 4,973,205 of NZ_JBMPIQ010000003.1, read as the reverse complement.
CCAGCAGCGGACCGTGCTCGCTTACCGCTTGAAACTCGGTGCCCTGGAACAGCCGCGTGCAACGTACGCTGGCGAACCCCTGGCGCAATGTCGCCAGCGCCTGCTGCGCATCGGCGCCATCGAGCAACAGCCACTGTACCTGCGGGGCAAAGCCGACGCCGCTCAAGCGGCGCCGTCCTGATCCAGCGACGCGACCAATCGGCAACTGCAGATCGACGCCGTGCAGTGGTTGTAACTGCCGCCGCCGGGCATAAGACACAGCAGCAACAGCGGTTCGGCAGACTTGAGCCATTGCGCCAGGCCCGCGCTCGGCAGCACGTCCGGCAGCGCCAATGGCGCTTCGCAGTCTTCGATCACCGCCGGCTCCTGCAGCACACCACTGATCACCGGCTGATCCGGATCGCCTTCATGAAAACTCACCACCACTTCAACGCCTTCACGCAACGATGTCAGTGAGGCGTCGCTCAACGCTGCTGCGAGCGGCAGCCAACAATGGCTGGCGGCAGCGCCTTCGCCCTGATAAAGCCAGTCGAACTGCACCGCCACCGGCCGCTGATCGTCGGGCTGCGGTTCATCGACCGTCACCACCCACGCACGTTGCAGACTGTGCATGCACGGCCTGGCACAGGTGCTCGTCAATGTCGGCAGTTGCGCCTGGGCGGCGGCGACGATCCGGTTGCTGTAAGCCGGCTCGCTGGCGGGATCAGCACGATGCTCGATCCGGCTCAGCAACCAGCGGCGGTTGCATTCGGCAAACGGATGCGCGGTCAACGCCAGCCACTGCGCGGCGCGCAAGGTCGGCAGATCGCTGTGGCCATAAGCTTTGCCGGCCTGCGCCGAACCCGCGTCCACATCGCTGGCGTCCACCTGCATCTGCCAGCGTCTTACCGCCGGGGTGCTCGCGCCATCGTCCACAGACGCCGCGCCGGCCACGGGAAAACGCCCTGGATCATCGACAAAGACCAGACAGTGTCCGTCCGGCCGGTGCTCGAAGTAGTAGTGGATCCGCGCCTGCGCGCACAGCCGCTGCACAAACTGCAGGTCCGACTCCCGGTACTGGGTGCAGAAAGTGTGCACCGGGTATTCGCACTGCAAATCAAAACGCCGTTGCGCACCAACGATCCCATGCTCCTTGAGCACCTGCGCGAGGATCTTCGGCACGCACTGACTGCTGAAGATCCGCTGACTGAAACGCAGCGCCAGACAACTCAGCTTCGGTCCCAGTGTCACTCGACACAATCGGGCGCCCTGATCGTGCTCATGCTGAACGACACTCTGCAATTGCCCGCTCAGGCCATTGTGTCCGGGACCGAACTGCAGGAACGCCGAGCGGAAAAGCAGGCCGGCCAGGTCCAGTTGCGGATCATTGATCAACAGATCGATATCAAAGGCGAAGGGTTCGCTGATGCCCTCACTTCCGGTAAAGGCCAGCACCTCGAAGGGCTCGGGCAGCCCCGTTACATCGAGACGAAACGACGGCTCGTTGACTGATTCGAACATGGGCGGATCTCTACAGGAGGGGCGGTCGGGGATTCTCGCCGAGAGCCATGGCCGAGTAGAGAGCTGAAGTACAACTTAGGAAATGACCTACGCGAAAAGCAGACCGGATCACTTCTCCGGCTGTGGCAGGCAATTATTTCGCAGGGGATTTGGGAAATGTCCCACCGGGTCTTCCGAATTTTCCACAGCTTGAGGGAAAATTTCAGACAACCCGGTGCAACAGACCTGACTCAGGAAGACAGGTAGGAGGAACGGGTCAGGCCCAGACGCAAGGCATCGAGGAACTGCGTACGCTCGCTGGCACTGATGCGGGCACTGGCGCACTTGTCGCGGTAGTGGGTCATCAGTTCTTCCGGCGACAAGTGCACGTAACGCAACATGTCTTCGATGGTGTCGTGGGTCTCGATACCGGCGTGGTACACGCTGCCATCGGCGTTCTGGTAGATGTTCACCGAGTCGGTGTCACCGAACAGGTTGTGCATGTCGCCGAGGATTTCCTGATAGGCGCCGACCAGGAACACGCCGAGCAGATAGTCTTCACCTTCGTTCAGACCGTGCACCGGCAGGCTGGTCTCGATGCTCTGCTCGTCGACGTACTGGTTGATCTTGCCGTCGGAGTCGCAGGTCAGGTCTTGCAGCACGGCGCGACGCAGCGGCTCTTCATCCAGACGATGCAGCGGGATGATCGGCAGTACCTGATCGATCGCCCAGGTGTCCGGCAGGCTCTGGAACACCGAGAAGTTGCAGATGTACTTGTCGGCCAACTTGTCGTTGAGTTCGTCGAGCACCTGGCGGTGCGAACGCTGACGTGCCTTGAGCGAGTTGTGCAGGCGACGGCACACAGCGAAGTAGCACTGCTCGGCCAGGGCCTTTTCCGCCAGGGTCAGTTTGCCGTCGGCGTACTGCGAAGCCACGTCGCTCATGTAGTGCGTGGCGCGCCAGTAAGTCTCGGTGACCATCTCGATATCGGTCGGGCCGAGCAGGTCCACCAGCCACTGCACGGTTTCCGGCAGGTTTTCCTTGTTTTCGATCAGCGGGATTTCGTCGTTGTGTTTCTCGACGTCGGTCACCTGCACCACCAGCATCGCGTGGTGCGCGGTCAGCGAGCGGCCGCTTTCGGAGAAGATGTGCGGATGCGGCAGGCTCTGCGCGTCGCAGAACTCCTTGAGCATGCCGACCACGACACCGGCGTAGTCGTCCATGTCGTAGTTGATCGAACTGGCGTTGCGCGAGTGAGTACCGTCGTAGTCGACACCCAGACCGCCGCCGACGTCGATGTGATCGACCGGCAGGCCAAGGTTGCGCAGCTCGCCGTAGTAACGGATCGCTTCCTTGAAACCGTGCTGGTAGTCAGCCAGGTTGGCGATCTGCGAACCCATGTGGAAGTGCAGCAGACGAATGCCCTGATCCAGGCCGGCAGCGCGGAAGCGCTCGACCACCGACAGCAGTTGCGCCGCCGACAGACCGAACTTGGATTTCTCGCCACCAGTGTCCGCCCACTTCGACGACGCCAGCGACGACAGGCGCACGCGCAGGCCGACCTGTGGCTTGACCTTGAGCGAGGCGGCTTCTTCGATCACCAGGCCGACTTCGGATTCTTTCTCGATGACGATGAACACATTGTGGCCGAGTTTCTGCCCCATCAGCGCCAGACGGATGAACTCGCGGTCCTTGTAACCGTTGCAGACGATGGTGCCGCCCTTCGGCGCCAGTGCCAGCACCGCCAACAGCTCAGGCTTGGAGCCGGCTTCCAGACCGATGGAAACGTTCTGGGTGGCGATGATGTTCTCGATCACCGCTTCTTGCTGGTTGACCTTGATCGGGTACAGCGCGGTGTACTTGCTCTGGTATTCCAGGCGCTCGATGTTCGAGTCGAAAGCACCGGTCAGTTGACGGACACGGTCTTGCAGGATGTCGGGGAAACGTACCAGCAACGGCAGGGACAAGCCGCTCTTGCGCAGTTGGTCGACTTGTTCGAACAGGTCGATAGGCGAGCTGCTCGGGCCGTTCGGACGAACTTCGACGCGACCGGCGTCATTGATCGCGAAATACCCGGCCCCCCAATGGCGAATCCCGTAAACACTGCGGCTGTCCGCAACTGTCCATTGGCTGCCATCGTCTTTACGTGTGCGTCGTACGGACATCGAAGTCCCCTATAAAGAAGTCATAGTGCGTCGCCTGATTGCAGGCCGGCGCAGTCTAAAGAATGAAAATGACGGTTCGTCAGCGCGGCGGTAGACCGCGCTGACCGCGTGTAGTTTAGAAACCGGTCATGAACAGGCTCTGTGAAAACCATGGAGACGACGCCGGATCTGAACTGCTTCAGTGCCGGATCAAGCCGCAGATGGATTTCACAGAGGCTGCTAGCCGCCGGACTTCTTCGCTTTGAAACCGTGTTTGATCAGCTCTGCCAAGAGTAGCTCGACATGATCGCCCTGGATTTCGATGATCCCGTCCTTCAACGCCCCACCGGTGCCGCAACGTTTCTTCAACGTTGTCGCCAGCTCCTTGAGGGCGTCTTCGGCCAGTGGCACGCCGGTGATGGTGGTCACCGTTTTGCCGCCACGGCCCTTGCTCTCGCGACGCACGCGGGCAATGCCGTCCCCGACCGGGATCACGGTTTGTTTGCAGATACAGGCGTCCACCGGTTTACTGCACTCCGGGCAATGACGACCTGCGTCGGTGGAAAATACCAGGCCACCAAGGGCGGCGAAGGATGCGGCTTTTTTGGCCACCGGCAATCCTCTTGGGAGGACAAAGACTGATCGCGACCTTGGGCAAGGTCATCGACCGCGAAGCCCCACTCAGGCAGGGGCAGCGCTACTGCACCGTGCGCTTGAACAAAAGCAGGTCGGTGCAGCTTGAAAAGGTCGCGCAGTGTAACGGCAAAAAGCGCAATTGCTAAGAGCCAATCGGCGCCAATTTATGTGTTCTTTGCGACGCCGCTTTGTTGAGCCTTCAGATAGCGCTTCAACGCGGCCAGAGAGTCCGGGCAGTAAGGCTTTTGCTCGATTTCGCACATCACCTGTTCGACCGGAATAAAGCGTGCTTCCAGCACTTCTTCCGGCTGCAGTTTCAGCGGGCCGTCCCACACCGCGGAAAATGCCGAGCACCACAGGCGGTTGCCGGTGTCCTCGAAGAAAAAATGATCGTGGGCGGTCAGCTCCACCCCACTCACGCCCAATTCCTCTTCCAGCTCGCGGGCCGCCGATTCGGCGTAGGTCTCATCGGCCTGCACCATGCCGCCGGCTGCCACATCCCAGTAACCGGGATAGATCGCCTTGCTCAGGGTGCGCCGGTGTACGCAGAGCTCACCAGCGGAATTGAACAACATGATGTAGGTGCCGCGCCCGATCAGCCCGCGCTCACGCAGATCGGCCCGCACCAGGGCGCCGAGCAGGTTGTCCTGCTCGTCGACCCAGGCGATCTGTTCGGCATCGGAGGCGGCGCGGTGCGCCGCCTCTTTGGCGCTATCGACCATGACTCAGCCCTGATTGAGCAATTGACGCAGATCGATCACTGCGGCGTTGGCCCGGGAAATGTAGTTGGCCATGACCAGCGAGTGGTTGGCCAGCACGCCGAAGCCGCTGCCATTGAGGATCATCGGGCTCCAGACCGGCTCCTGCGATGCTTCCAGTTCACGGATGATCTGACGCACGCTGACCGTGGCGTTCTTTTTCGCCAGCACATCGGCAAAGTCCACTTCGATGGCGCGCAACAGGTGCGACAGCGCCCAGGCCTGACCACGCGCTTCATAGAACACGTTGTCGATCTGCATCCACGGAGTCTCTACGACTTCCTCGTCAACTTGCGGTACTTCGCCAACCGCCGGCACTTCGGTTTTCAGCGCGGTGTTGAGTTTCACCCGGCCGACACTGGCGGACAGGCGTTGCGACAGCGAACCCAGACGGGTGCCGACATCGCCCAGCCAGTTGTTGAGGTTGTCGGCGCGGGCGTAGAACAAGGCGTTTTTCTGCGTTGGATCAGACAGACGCGCCTGATAACGGCTCAGGGAGTTGATGCCTTCCTGATATTCCGATTCGCTCGACGGCAGGATCCAGCTCTTGTTGTCGAAGTTGAAACGCGGTTCGGCCTTGGCCAGATCGGCATCTTCGGCCGACTGCGACTGCGAACGGGCGAAGTCTTTACGCAGGGCTCGGGTCAGGTCACGCACCTGCACCAGCACGCCGTATTCCCAGCTTGGCGTGTTGTCCATCCACAGGCCAGGCGGAAAACGGTCGTTGGAAATGTAGCCGCCCGGTTTGTTCAGCAACGTACCGGCAACGGTCTTGAGAGTTTCGACCGTGGTGTAGCCGACGACCATCTGCTTGCCTTCTTTCTCGGCAGCCGCCTGGGCGTTTTGTGCCACCGGAAACAGCGCCGGCTCCTGGCTCCAGTACCAGCCCAGGCCGATGGTCACCAGCAGATAAATGCCGATCAGCGTGGCCAGCGCGCGGCTGAACAACAGCCCGCCCACATAGCTGCGGGTGGCCGACTTCGGCTCAGCGGCACGTTCAGGCGCGCTGCCCGCGCGGTTCTTCCAGTCCAGCATGGCGATATCCTTTCAATCACTTGGGTTCAACGGTTCGACCACAACCATACAACAACGTGCCAAGGCCGGCACCCGCCATTGAAGAGAAGCAGAAAATCCACGGAACGCGCGACATCGCCCCGCGAACTCTCTAGGGGTTTCCCTGATGCACTATCACCAAAGACGCCCCGGAACAGGCCATGGCAGATCAGCGCCTGTCTACAGCGCAGCGTTGTGCACACAGGCGTTTTGACCCGTCGATCAGCGCCATACTCCCGGTTTACGGGAGGCTCACCGACGAACAGGTTCAATCCGATACCGCCCGGTCAGAAACTGAATTGTGCAGCACCGCAGATTATTGATGCACGACACTCATATAAGGGAAAAGAGGTGCTAGCATAGAGCCACCAGTCGATCTCAGCATGCGCCCTAACTAGTAGTCAGGATATGACCGAGCCAGAAGACCCCAGCCGTGAGCGCCTCAAGCACCACTTTGCCCAGCGGGTAATTCATCAGGCACGTCAGATTCTTGAGATATGGCAGCGCCTGCAACGCAGTGAGTGGTCCACCGCCGACCTCGCCGAACTGAGCGAGGCCAATCTGCGCCTGCTGCGTTTTGCCGAGCGCTTCGAGCAGCCCGAGCACACGCAACTCGCGCGTCATATCGGTCAGTCACTGGAAGCGGTGGACGCCAATCGCGGACGCCTGAGCAGCGGTCTGATCACCGATCTCAATCGTTTGATGCAGCGTCTGTCGCGCACCGGTCTGCGCCATGGCGATCAACTCGACCAAACCTTCCTGCCGCCGCTGCGCAAACCGATCTACGTGATGTTGCAGGATCACGACCGCGCCGAGCGGCTGGCCAAGCAGTTGGAGTTTTTCGGCCTGACCGCGCAGGCGCTGGACAGTGTCGCGGCGTTTCGCTCCTCGATGGTCGAGCGCTTGCCCGCCGCGATCGTCATGGACGTGGACTTCAGCGGCGCAGGCGTCGGCCTGCAACTGGCTGCCGAAGCTCAGGTTGGCCTGGAAGAACCGCTGCCGCTGCTGTTTTTCAGCCTGCACGAAACCGACACCCCGACCCGCCTCGCCGCCGTGCGCGCCGGCGGCCAGGAATTCCTCACCGGCACCCTCGAAGCGTCGAGCCTGCTGGAGAAGATCGAAGTCCTGACCTGCGTCGCCCAGTATGAACCTTATAAAGTGCTGATCATCGACGACTCCCGCGCCCAGGCCTTGCACACCGAGCGCCTGCTCAACAGCGCCGGAATCGTCACCCGCACCCTGATCGAACCGATCCAGGCGATGGCCGAACTGGCGGACTTCCAGCCGGATCTGATCATCCTCGACATGTACATGCCGGCCTGCACCGGCACCGAACTGGCCAAGGTCATCCGCCACAACGACCGCTACGTCAGCGTGCCAATCATTTATCTTTCGGCCGAGGACGATCTGGACAAGCAGCTCGACGCCATGAGCGAGGGCGGCGACGATTTCCTTACCAAACCGATCAAGCCTCGGCATCTGATTACGACTGTGCGCAACCGCGCCGCGCGCGCGCGCAATCTCAAGGCACGCATGGTCCGCGACAGCCTCACCGGCCTGTACAACCACACGCACATCCTGCAATTGCTCGAAGACTGCTCGTTCCGCGCCCGTCGCGAGAACAAGCCGCTGAGCTTTGCCATGCTCGACATCGACCACTTCAAGCGAGTCAATGACAGTCACGGCCATCCGATGGGCGACCGAGTGATCAAGAGCCTGGCGCTGTTCCTCAAGCAACGCCTGCGCAAGACCGACTTCATCGGCCGGTACGGTGGCGAAGAATTCGCCATCGTCATGCCCGACACGGATATAGAAGCGGCGCACAAAGTGCTCGACGAGATCCGCCAGCGCTTCGCCGAAATCCACTACCCGGCGCAACCGCACGATTTGTGGTGCACCTTCAGCGCCGGCGTGGTGGAAATGCACGAGGATTCCGACAGCCTGATGATGGCCAGCCAGGCCGACGAAGCGCTGTACCGCGCCAAAGGTGCCGGACGCAATCGAGTGCAGACCGCACGCGACTCAAAGCAAAGTGCCACCTTTTCATCGGAATCCACCGATTCGGTCATAACCCTGTAACAGAACCGCAATAAATTCAGGCGCTTACCATTTCTGCCGTTGGTAGCCGTCATGCGCCTGAAGTTGCTCACCAATCTCAACACTCTGCTGCTGGTCGCCGTCTGCGTGGCGCTCGGCGCGACGCTGTGGTGGTCGCAAAAAGCCTTGGAGCGTCCGTATCTGTTGATGGAGCGCTACCTCGGCCTGTCGCAGCAATTTCAGAATGACGTGGCGCGCAATGTCGAGGACTACCTCGCCAGCGGCGACGCCCTGCGCCTGAGCAGCGCCAGCCAAGCCATCGACGGCCTGCAGAAGGAGCTCGGCGAACTGCCTCCGGCACTGGCCGAGACCCTGCGACCAAGTCTGTCGAGCCTCGAAGAATTCAGCAAAACCGACCTGCTCGCCGCCGGCAAACTGGCCGGTGATCCGCAAGCACTGCTGCTGCAAGCCGAACGCGAACTGAGCGCCAGCCTCGATCAACTCAGCACCTACGCCAATGGCAACGCGTCTTACCTGACGCCGCTGCTGGTCGCTTCGCAGCACCTGGGCAAGCTGTCGCTGGCCCGCGACAAACTGGTCAGCAGCGGCCGCAGTGAATTGGCCGCCGACGTCGAGCGCGAAGTCGACAATATCCGCACCCAGGCTCAGGCCATCGACGCGCTGCCCCTGCTCGGCGTGGTCGCCAAGCATGAATCCGGCAGTGATGATTTCGCCGCAATGATGGGCATCGAAAGCACCGAAAAAGCCGCCGCCGAAGACGCCGGTGTCGGCCTCAAGCGCGAACTCAACAGCCTGCTCGGTCGCTACCCGGCGGAGCTGGCGCGCACCCGCGAGCAGATCCAGAAACGCACCGATCTGAGCACCGCGACCCATTTGAAGATCGCCGCCGTGCAGCAAGCCATCGCCGGACTCGAACCGGTGGTACGCGCCCAGCACGGGCAGATTCAGGGCGAAGTGCGCCTGATGCAGGGCGTGATGATCGGCCTGATTCTGCTGATCGCGCTGCTGATCGACACCTTGCAGCGGCGCCTGTCGCGCACTCTGACCAACCTCGCGCCGGCCCTGTCGACCTGGGCCGAAGGCGATTTCAGTCGCGACATTCAGTTGGGCAAAACCAACCGCGAACTGCATGACATCGAAGCGTCACTGAATCGCCTGCGCGCGTATCTGGTGGATCTGGTCGGGACGATTCGCGGCAATGCCGAACAGGTGGCCGGCAGCAGCCGTACGCTGGCCGAACTGAGCAACGACCTGCACAGCGGCGCCGAGCATCAGGCGGGCGACACCGCGCTGATCCGCGATTCGCTGGGTGAGTTGGAAGCGACGATTCAGCAAGTCGCTGGGGATGCACGACAGGCCGCCGATGCCAGTCGCCATGCAGGGCTGGCGGTCGAACATGGACAGACCGTGATCGGCCAGAGCCTCACCGGCCTGCACGCACTGGTCGGCGAGGTGCAAGGCAACGCGCAGATGATCGAGCACCTGGCCGAAGAGTCAGCGACCATTGGCGGCGTACTGACGGTGATCCGCTCGATCGCCGACCAGACTAACCTGCTGGCGCTGAATGCGGCGATCGAAGCGGCGCGGGCCGGGGAAATGGGCCGTGGTTTTGCGGTGGTGGCCGAGGAAGTGCGCTCACTGGCGCAACGCACGGCGGGCGCCACGGCGGAGATTCAGACGCTGATCGCCGGCCTGCAAACTGCTGCCCGACAATCGGTCGAAGGCATGCGCGCGCAGGTCGAACACGCCGAAGCCACGGCCAGTCAGGCACAAGCGGCAGATGGCGCACTGGATAAAATCGTCGGCGCGATCCAGACCATTTCCGACACGGCGATCCGCATCGCCGATATTACCGCTCAGCAAAGCGGCGCGGTCAGCGAGATCCGTGATCACAGCGAACGGATCCATCAATTGGGCGGGGATAACCTGCTGCGCATCGGCCGCGGGCGTGAGCAGGGTGAGAATCTGCTGGAGTTGGGTGGGCAATTGCATACCGCCGTTCAGGCATTCCGCGTCTGACAGGCCGCTATCGCGAGCAGGCTCACTCCTACAAGGGAACGCATTCCAACTGTAGGAGTGAGCCTGCTCGCGATAGCGTCATTCGCATCAGCGCAAATCTTGCGGAATGACCGAATCAAATCACTCAGTCATAAATTTCGCGCAAACATCGGTCATCGTGCTGGCTATTGCAGAGAACTGGACAGTCACAAAGCCTTTGCGGCATAGTCGCCGGGTTCTGACGACTGCTCATTCATAACAAGGAACATGCAGATGGCAACGCTACTGGTGCTGCACGGCCCCAACCTGAACCTGCTCGGCACCCGTGAACCCGGCACTTACGGTTCAACGACCCTGGCGCAGATCAATCAGGATCTGGAGCGCCGCGCCCGTGAAGCCGGCCATCATCTGCTGCACCTGCAAAGCAATGCCGAGTACGAATTGATCGACCGCATCCACGCCGCTCGCGGTGAAGGTGTCGATTTCATTCTGATCAATCCAGCAGCATTTACACACACAAGTGTCGCATTACGTGACGCGCTGCTGGGAGTGAGCATCCCATTCATCGAAGTGCATTTGTCCAACGTGCACAAGCGCGAACCTTTCCGCCATCACTCTTACTTCTCCGATGTAGCGGTGGGAGTGATCTGCGGCCTTGGCGCCAGCGGTTACCGACTGGCCCTGGAGGCCGCACTAGAACAGCTTGAAACACAGGCAACGACTTGAACCACAAGCGTTAAACGCCCCTGACCGACCCTTGGGAGTTGATGATTCATGGATATCCGTAAAGTTAAGAAACTGATCGAATTGCTGGAAGAGTCCGGCATCGACGAGCTCGAGATCAAGGAAGGCGAAGAGTCCGTACGCATCAGCCGTCACAGCAAGACCCCGGCTCAGCAGTACTACGCTCCGGCGCCGATGCAGGCTCCGGCCGCTGCGCCTGCCGCCGCTGCTGCTCCAGTAGCTGCTGCCGCTCCGGCTGCCGCTGCTGCTCCTGCACTGAACGGCACCGTGGCCCGCTCGCCAATGGTAGGCACCTTCTACCGTAAATCTTCGCCAACCTCGCCAGCCTTCGTTGAAGTCGGCCAGACCGTGAAGAAAGGCGACACCCTGTGCATCGTCGAAGCCATGAAGATGATGAACCACATCGAAGCTGAAACCAGCGGTGTGATCGAATCCATCCTCGTCGAAGACGGCCAGCCGGTTGAGTACGACCAACCGCTGTTCACCATCGTTTGAACTGCGGAGAGCCTTTGATGACTGCGAAGTTGGAAAAAGTTCTGATCGCTAACCGCGGTGAGATCGCCCTGCGGATTCTGCGTGCCTGCAAAGAGATGGGCATCAAGACCGTCGCCGTTTACTCCAAGGCCGACAAAGAGCTGATGCACCTGGGTCTGGCAGACGAGTCCGTCTGCATCGGCCCGGCTTCTGCCGCTCAGTCCTACCTGCACATCCCGGCCATCATCGCTGCCGCAGAAGTGACTGGCGCTACCGCCATTCACCCAGGCTACGGTTTCCTCGCGGAAAACGCCGATTTTGCCGAGCAGGTCGAGAACTCCGGCTTCGCCTTCATCGGCCCGAAAGCCGACACCATTCGCCTGATGGGCGACAAGGTATCGGCCAAGCACGCGATGATCGAAGCAGGCGTGCCTACCGTTCCAGGTTCCGACGGCCCGCTGCCGGAAGACGAAGAAACGGCGCTGCGCATCGGTCGTGAAGTCGGCTACCCGGTGATCATCAAGGCCGCAGGCGGCGGTGGTGGTCGCGGCATGCGCGTGGTGCACAAGGAAGAAGACCTGATCGCCTCGGCGAAACTGACCCGCTCCGAAGCTGGCGCGGCGTTCGGCAACCCGATGGTCTATCTGGAAAAATTCCTGACCAACCCGCGTCACGTCGAAGTTCAGGTACTGTCCGACGGCCAGGGTCACGCCATCCATCTGGGCGACCGCGATTGCTCGCTGCAACGCCGTCACCAGAAGGTTCTCGAAGAAGCGCCGGCACCGGGCATCGACGAGCAGGCGCGTCAGGAAGTTCTGGCTCGCTGCGTCAAGGCGTGCATCGACATCGGCTACCGTGGCGCTGGTACCTTCGAGTTCCTGTACGAGAACGGTCGTTTCTACTTCATCGAAATGAACACCCGTGTTCAGGTGGAGCACCCGGTTTCGGAAATGGTCACCGGTATCGACATCGTCAAGGAGATGCTCAGCATCGCCGCTGGCAACAAGCTGTCGTTCACGCAGGATGACGTGGTGATCCGCGGTCACTCGCTGGAGTGCCGGATCAACGCTGAAGACCCGAAAACCTTCATGCCGAGCCCGGGCACGGTCAAGCATTTCCACGCCCCAGGCGGCAACGGCGTTCGCGTCGATTCGCACCTGTACAGCGGTTATGCAGTTCCGCCGAACTACGACTCGCTGATCGGCAAGCTGATCACTTACGGCGCCACCCGCGACGAAGCCATGGCGCGCATGCGTAATGCCCTGGACGAGATCGTGGTTGACGGGATCAAGACCAACATCCCGCTGCACCGTGATCTGACCCGCGACGAAGGCTTCTGCAAAGGGGGCGTGAACATTCACTACCTCGAGCACAAGCTGGCAGGCGAGAAGCACTAAGCTTCAAGTCCGCACCTGACAAAGCCGCCTTCGGGCGGCTTTGTTGTTTCTGCAGATTACATAAACCCCTGTAGGAGTGAGCCTGCTCGCGATGAGGCCGGCACATCCAGCATATGTGTCGACAGCACCATCGCCATCGCGAGCAGGCTCACTCCTACAAGGGAATGGCGTTTCAAGTCTCTCCCACAAACCGCCTGCGCTCGCGTAAACTTGCGCGCTTCTCGCTGGCCGCTAGGCTGCAATCATATTTTTTCAAAGGTGCCCGCCATGCCTTGGCTGCAAGTACGTCTCGCCATCAGCCCGGAACAAGCCGAAACCTACGAAGACGCTTTCCTTGAAGTCGGCGCCGTTTCGGTGACCTTCATGGACGCCGAAGATCAGCCGATCTTCGAGCCGGAACTCAACACCACCCCACTGTGGGCGCACACGCACCTGCTGGCCCTGTTCGAGGGCGGCACCGAGCCTGCGCCGGTGCTCGCGCATCTGGAACTGCTGACCGGCAGTCCGCTGCCCGAGCATCACAGCGAAGTCATCGAAGACCAGGACTGGGAACGCAGCTGGATGGATGGTTTCCAGCCGATGCGTTTCGGCCAGCGCCTGTGGATCGTGCCGAGCTGGCACGCTGCGCCCGAGCCTGACGCGGTCAATCTGTTGCTGGATCCGGGCCTGGCGTTCGGCACCGGCACCCACCCGACCACCGCCCTGTGCCTGGAATGGCTCGACGGTCAGGACCTGAAAGACTGCAACGTCCTGGACTTCGGCTGCGGCTCGGGAATTCTGGCGATCGCCGCCCTGCTGCTCGGCGCGAAAGAAGCCGTCGGCACCGACATCGACGTGCAGGCGCTGGAAGCCTCGCGCGACAACGCCGGGCGCAACAATATTGCCGACGAGCTGTTCCCGCTGTACCTGCCGGAAGATTTGCCGCAGGTCAAAGCCGACGTGCTGGTGGCCAACATTCTGGCCGGCCCGCTGGTTTCCCTGGCGCCGCAGCTGTCCGGCCTGGTGAAAACCGGCGGTCGTCTGGCACTGTCAGGCATCCTCGCCGAACAAGGTGAAGAAGTCGCTGCCGCCTATGCGCAGGACTTTGATCTGGACCCGATCGCCAATCGCGATGGCTGGGTGCGTATCACCGGCCGTCGGCGCTAGAATGACCGCCTGCATAAACCGGATCGCCGCATGACCGACAGCTTCGTCACCCAGTGCCCGCATTGCCAAACCAGCTTCCGCGTCAGCCATGCTCAGTTGAGCGTGGCCCGCGGGGTGGTTCGCTGTGGCTCCTGCCTGCAAGTGTTCAACGCCGCCAAACAGCTGCTGGAACAACACGCCGGCAAGGAAGCGGTCACTCCGGTGGCGCCGTCCATTGTCCAGCCAGCACCGTCTCAGGCGGTGGTCAGCGAGCCGCCGCCAGTGGTCGAAGCGCCCGTCAATGACGAACCGCCCGCGCCGCGCGCCATCAGCCAAAAGCAATGGAGCACCAGCGAGCTGGACCTGGACAGCCTCGATCTGGACGAAGAACTCGCCCGCCTCGAACAACGGGAAATCCAGCCGACCACCGAATTCGGTCGTCAGCGCGAAGAGTCCCTGAGCGCCCGCCGCGACAGCCCTGAAGCCGATGAAACGGAGTGGCGCGACAGCCTGTTCAGCGCACGCGACGATGAACGTCTGCCCGAGCCCGAAGATGACGTCGAGCCAGATGCCGTCGAACCGGAACCGCTAAACACCGCGCGCACCGAGCCTTCCCTGTCGCTGGAGCCGGTGGATCTGGACGATGAACCGCCGATCCCGCAACTGCGCCTGCACGACCCGATCGATCCGAATGCCCGTCGTGAACGCCTGTCGGCCAACGTCGAGCCGGACGATGACGACTTGCCATCGGTCGAACCGCTGCGCAAAAAACGTCAACGCGCCGAGGTGTTGCAGGACCTGACCGACGACCCGCTGCAACTGGACTGGCAGAAACGCCGTTCGCCCTGGGGCCGGCGTCTGCTCTGGGCTTTGCTGGTGCTGCTAGCTGCCGCCGGTCTGGCCGGCCAGTACATTGCCTATCACTTCGATGAACTGGCGCGGCAGGATCAGTACCGCCCATGGTTTCAGCAGTTCTGCCCGCAGATCGGCTGCACGGTGCCGTCCAAGGTCGACATCGGCAAAATCAAAAGCAGCAATCTGGTGGTGCGCAGCCATCCGGAATTCAGCGGGGCGCTGGTGGTGGATGCGATCATCTACAACCGCGCGACGTTCTCCCAGCCATTTCCGTTGCTGGAGCTACGCTTCGCTGACCTCAACGGTCATCTGATCGCCAGTCGTCGCTTCAAACCCGGCGAATACCTCAACGGCGACCTTGAGGGCATGGCGGAAATGCCGCCGCAAACGCCAATCCACATCGCGCTGGATATCCTTGATCCAGGCCCCAAAGCGGTGAATTACAGCCTGAGTTTCCACTCGCCCGAGTGAATCGCTTCATCGCTTCAGGTTTGACGGCAGTTTTCTGACTTCGCCCGCGCTTACCAAACCGCTGGTAATAACAGAATAACTGTTCAGATTTTGTTCAATTCAGCCTTTATCCAGTCATCGAGAGCGGGTATCATGCCAACCCTTTTTCGAACTCTCATGATCCGGCCCCACTTCAGGGAAGTCCTATGTCGGCGGTACGCATCGGCCCATATACATTGCAGAACGGTTTGATTCTCGCCCCGATGGCGGGCGTCACCGACCAGCCCTTTCGTCAGCTGTGCAAGCGTTTGGGCGCAGGGCTTGTAGTCTCGGAAATGGTCACCAGTGACATGAGCCTGTGGAATACCCGCAAGTCGCGCATGCGCATGATCCACGAAGGCGATCCCGAGCCACGCTCGGTGCAGATTGCCGGTGGCGATGCGCAGATGCTGGCGGACGCGGCACGGGCCAACGTCGAACTGGGCGCACAGATTATTGATATCAACATGGGTTGCCCGGCAAAGAAGGTCTGCAACAAGGCCGCCGGCTCCGCGTTATTGAAAGACGAAGCACTGGTGACCGAGATCCTGCAGGCCGTCGTCGCTGCAGTGGATGTGCCGGTGACCCTGAAGATCCGCACCGGATGGGATCGCGACAACAAGAACGGCCTGACTGTGGCGAAGATCGCCGAGCAGGCCGGGATCACCGCGCTGGCCGTGCATGGCCGCACGCGCGCCGATCTGTACACCGGCGAAGCCGAGTACGACACGATTGCCGCGATCAAGCAGGCGGTGTCGATCCCGGTGTTTGCCAATGGCGATATCGATTCGCCGGAAAAGGCCCGTTACGTGCTTGACGCGACCGGTGCCGATGGCCTGCTGATAGGCCGGGCTGCCCAGGGGCGGCCATGGATTTTTCGCGAGATCGAACACTTCCTGCGTACCGGCGAGAAATTGCCGGCGCCGGAGCTGAGCGAAGTGGAACGCATCCTGCTGGAGCATCTGGCCGCACTTCACGCCTTCTATGGGGATGTGATGGGCGTCCGTATTGCCCGCAAGCATGTGGGCTGGTATCTCGCAACCTTGCCGGGCGCCAGGGAGTTTCGCGCCCACTTCAATCGTTTGGATGGTACGGAAACACAATGCGCCAACGTTCGGGAGTTCTTCGCCGAGCGTTACAAGAGCCTGACAGGGGACGAAGAAGGGGTGGCCGCATGACGATGATGACCGAGACTTTAGTGAGTGGAACAGCACCCGTGAGCGACAACGTGAATTTGAAACAGCACCTCAATACCCCGAGCGAAGAAGGTCAGACCCTTCGCGGGAGTGTCGAGAAGGCGCTGCACAATTATTTCGCCCACCTTGAGGGCGCGTCCGTCACGGATGTGTACAACCTGGTGCTCTCCGAAGTCGAGGCTCCCCTGCTCGAAAGCGTGATGAACTACGTCAAGGGCAACCAGACCAAGGCCAGCGAGCTGCTCGGACTCAACCGCGGCACGCTGCGCAAGAAACTCAAGCAGTACGATCTGCTGTAAGCATTCAATCAAACCAGAAAGGCGCCCGCGTAAAACCGGTCGCCTTTTTTGCTGACTTCCTTTGCTTTTGATGGAAATTGAGATGACCGACCAGACTACCCGCCTGCCGATCCGCCGCGCCTTGATCAGCGTTTCCGACAAGACCGGGATCCTCGAATTCGCCAAGGAGCTTGAAGCCCTCGGCGTCGAGATCCTCTCCACCGGCGGAACGTTCAAGCTGCTGCGCGACAACGGTGTTGCCGCAGTGGAAGTCGCGGATTACACCGGTTTCGCGGAAATGATGGACGGTCGGGTGAAAACCCTGCACCCGAAAATCCACGGCGGAATCCTCGGTCGTCGCGGTATCGACGACGCGATCATGAACGAGCACGGCATCAAGCCGATCGACTTGGTTGCAGTCAACCTGTACCCGTTCGAAGCCACCATCAACAAGCCAGGCTGTGACCTGCCGACCGCTATCGAGAACATCGACATCGGCGGCCCGACCATGGTTCGTTCGGCAGCGAAAAACCATAAAGACGTGGCGATCGTGGTGAATGCCAGCGATTACGCCAACGTTCTGCAAAACCTCAAGGCCGGCGGCCTGACCTACGCTCAGCGTTTCGACCTGATGCTCAAGGCGTTCGAACACACCGCCGCCTACGACGGCATGATCGCCAACTACATGGGCACCGTGAATCAGGCTGCCGACGTACTGAGCACCGAAGGTCGCAGCGAATTCCCGCGCACCTTCAACAGCCAGTTCATCAAGGCCCAGGAAATGCGCTACGGCGAGAACCCGCACCAGAGCGCGGCGTTCTACGTGGAAGCCAAGCCTGCCGAAGTCGGTATCGCCACCGCGACCCAACTGCAAGGCAAAGAGCTGTCGTACAACAACGTGGCCGACACCGACGCCGCGCTGGAATGCGTGAAGAGCTTCGTCAAGCCGGCCTGCGTGATCGTCAAGCACGCCAACCCGTGCGGCGTGGCGGTGAGCCCGGATGCCGAAGGCGGTATCCGTCAGGCCTACGAACTGGCCTACGCCACCGACACCGAGTCGGCCTTCGGCGGCATCATCGCCTTCAACCGTGAACTGGATGCCGAGACTGCCAAGGCGATCGTCGAGCGTCAGTTCGTGGAAGTGATCATCGCGCCAAGCGTCAGCGCAGAAGCTCGCGCCATCGTCGCCGCCAAAGCCAACGTGCGCCTGCTGGCCTGTGGCGAGTGGTCGGCGGATCGCGTTCCGGCCTGGGACTACAAGCGCGTCAACGGTGGCCTGCTGGTGCAGAGCCGCGACATCGGCATGATCGGCGCCGACGACCTGAAAGTGGTGACCAAGCGCGCACCGACCGAACAGGAAATCCACGACCTGATCTTCGCCTGGAAAGTCGCCAAGTACGTCAAGTCCAACGCCATCGTCTACGCCAAGAACCGTCAGACCATCGGTGTCGGCGCCGGCCAGATGAGCCGCGTAAACTCCGCGCGTATCGCCGCGATCAAGGCTGAGCACGCCGGTCTGCAAGTGGCCGGTTCGGTGATGGCCTCGGACGCGTTCTTCCCGTTCCGCGACGGTCTGGACAACGCGGCCAAGGTCGGTATCACTGCGGTGATCCAGCCGGGCGGCTCGATGCGTGACGCTGAAGTGATCGCTGCAGCCGACGAGGCTGGCATCGCCATGGTCTTTACGGGCATGCGCCACTTCCGTCACTGATACAACTCGATCCAAATGTGGGAGCGGGCTTGCTCGCGAATGCAATCTGTCAGCAACAGCCGTTTTGCCTGACACACCGCTTTCGCGAGCAAGCCCGCTCCCACATAAAGCGCTCCAGCAGCGCCTGACAGATTTTTGAGGTTTTTGAAATGAATGTTTTGATCATTGGCAGCGGTGGCCGTGAACACGCCCTGGCCTGGAAAGTGGCTCAGGATCCGCGCGTGCAGAAGGTTTTCGTCGCGCCGGGCAACGCCGGTACCGCGATTGAAGCCAAGTGCGAGAACGTCGCCATCGACGTGCTGGCCCTTGAGCAACTGGCCGACTTCGCCGAGAAAAACGTTTCCCTGACCATCGTCGGCCCGGAAGTGCCGCTGGTGGCAGGCGTGGTCGATCTGTTCCGCTCCCGTGGCCTGGACTGCTTCGGCCCGACCGCCGGCGCTGCACAGCTGGAAGGCTCGAAAGCCTTCACCAAGGATTTCCTCGCGCGCCACAAGATCCCGACCGCCGACTACCAGAACTTCACCGAGATCGAGCCGGCCCTGGCTTACCTGCGTGAAAAAGGCGCACCGATCGTGATCAAGGCCGATGGCCTGGCCGCTGGTAAAGGCGTGATCGTTGCCATGACCCTGGCCGAAGCCGAAGACGCCGTGCGCGACATGCTCGCCGGCAACGCCTTCGGCGACGCCGGTTCGCGCGTGGTGATCGAAGAATTCCTCGACGGCGAAGAAGCCTCGTTCATCGTCATGGTCGACGGCAAGAACGTGCTGCCGATGGCCACCAGTCAGGACCACAAACGTGTTGGCGACGGCGACAGCGGCCCGAACACCGGCGGCATGGGTGCCTACTCCCCTGCCCCGGTGGTCACCGCCGACGTGCACCAGCGCGTGATGGATCAGGTGATCTGGCCGACCGTGCGCGGCATGGCCGAAGAAGGCAACGTCTACACCGGTTTCCTGTACGCCGGTCTGATGATCGACAAGGCCGGCAACCCGAAAGTCATCGAATTCAACTGCCGCTTCGGTGACCCGGAAACCCAACCGGTGATGCTGCGTCTGCAGTCGAGCCTGGTGCTGCTGGTCGAAGCCGCTCTGGCGCAAGCGCTGGACAAGGTTGAAGCACAGTGGGATCCACGTCCGAGCGTTGGCATCGTGCTGGCCGCCGGCGGCTACCCGGGCGACTACGCCAAGGGCGCGGTGATCAACGGTCTGGACACAGCCGCAGGCCTGGAAGGCAAAGTCTTCCACGCCGGTACGGCGCTGAAGGATGGCAACGTGGTGACGGCCGGTGGTCGCGTACTCTGCGCCACCGCCATGGGCGCCAGTGTCAGCGAAGCGCAGCAGCAAGCCTACAAGCTGGCCGCTGCCATCGACTGGGAAGGCTGCTTCTACCGCAAGGACATTGGCTACCGCGCCATTGCCCGTGAACGTGGCGAAACCCAGGAATAAGCTGTCCTTCACGTCCGGCGCGGGATGCAGTCCCTCGCCGGGCTGTTCCGCCGCCGCGCATCGTTATATTCTGGCATCAACCTACGAAGGGATTTCGCCGTGCGCTGGCTCAGGATTGCCATAAGTTTCACCGTCACGTTGCTGACCTTGCTCTGCATGCTTCCGGCTCTGGCCGCGCAAGGCAGTGGCTGGTCGGTATTGCTTGACGATCAGGGTAATCTGCAACTGAGCGACATCCGCTCGGCGCGCTACACCAATCAATTCAGCCCTATCGAACTTGATCGCCTCACGGCGGCCGAGCCCGATGGTGCACTCTGGCTGCGCTTCAAACTGGCGCCGGGCAAGCACGAGCAGGTGCTGCGGATCTTCGCTCCCGACCTGTCCAACCTCAGCCTCTACGTGCTGGACGGCGACAAACTGATCGAGCAACGCACTTCCGGCACCCATCAGCCGCAGGTCGAGCGGCCACTGCCGAGCAGCGACTTCCTGCTGCCACTGCCGCAAAGCGACAAGTCCCTCGACGTTTATCTGCGGATGGTTTCCGACCATCAACTGCGCCCGCACATCACCCTGCAATCGGCGGTGATGAGTGCCGCCAACCAGAACCAGACGCTGATCTTCGGTCTGCTGTTCGGCTGCCTGGGCATGTTGCTGCTGCACAACATCGTGCGCTACGCCTACTCCCGCTCGCGCAGCAGCCTGTGGCTGGCGGTCTGCGAAGGACTGCTGGGCCTGAGTCTGTTGCTGTTGCTCAACCTCGCCGGCCCGTGGTTGCCGAACTGGCACGCGATCCAGACCCCGGGCGCCTATCTGGCGTTGCTGCTGACCGCCCCGGCCGGGCTGATGTTCGCCCTGCGCTTCTTCGCCCCGCTCGGCCCGCACCCGCTGAACAAACTGTTGCTGGGCGACATTCTGTTCATCGTGATCTGCAGCCTGCTGCTGTTGTTCGTCAACACCCTGCCGCTGAACATCATCACCTACGCGCTGGTGGCGCTGGCCGGTCTGAGCATGTTGCTGGTCGGCTTCTATCACTGGCAGAAGGGCTACCGTCCGGCGCGACTGTTCGTTGCCGGGATGGTGGTGTTCAACATCGGTACGCTGATTATTTTGCCGGCCCTGCTGGGGCTGACCCTGGTGGCGCCGCAAGGCCTGATCATGACCCTGATGGGTTTCATCTGCATCAGTGGCTTGCTGATGAGCATCGCCTTGGGTGAACGCCAGCGCAGCATCACCGAAAGCCGGTTCAGCATCAGCCGCGATCTTGCCGCGAGCAATGCCGAGATCAACGCCAAAGCCGAATTCCTCGCCAAGATCAGCCACGAAATCCGCACCCCGATGAACGGCGTGCTGGGCATGACCGAGCTGTTGCTGGGCACGCCACTGTCGGTCAAGCAACGCGATTACGTGCAAACCATCCACAGTGCCGGCAACGAACTGCTGACGTTGATCAACGAGATTCTCGACATTTCCAAGCTCGAATCCGGACAGATCGAACTGGACGATGTGCAGTTCGACCTCAACGCGCTGATCGACGACTGCCTGAGCATCTACCGGGCCAAGGCCGAACAACAGAACGTCGAGCTGATCAGCTTCATCCAGCCGCAAGTGCCGCGCGTCATCAGCGGCGACCCGACCCGCTTGCGCCAGACCCTGCTGAGCCTGCTGGAAAACGCCCTGAAGAAAACCGACGAAGGCGAAGTGCTGATCGTCGTCGCCCTCGACGAGCGCAGCGTCAAACCGCGCCTGCGCATCGCCGTGCAGGACAGTGGTCAGCCGATGGAACCGGAGGAGCGCGATGCGTTGCTGCACGCCGAACTGCACAGCAAACACTTCCTCTCGGCCAACCGTCTGGGTGGCAACCTCGGACTGGTGATTGCGCGGCAACTGATCCGCCTGATGCACGGCGAGTTCGGGATCAAGAGCGGCGCCAATCAGGGCAGCACATTGTGGCTGACCCTGCCACTGGACCCGGATCGTCTGGAACACCCGACCTCCGACCTCGACGGCCCGTTGCAAGGTGCGCGCGTGCTGGTGGTGGACGACAACGATACCTGCCGCAAAGTGCTGGTGCAGCAATGCAGCGCCTGGGGTCTGAACGTCAGCGCCGTGCCATCGGGCAAGGAAGCGCTGGCGCTGCTGCGCACCAAGGCGCACCTGCGCGACTACTTCGATGTGGTGCTGCTGGACCAGAACATGCCCGGCATGACCGGCATGCAACTGGCGGCCAAGATCAAGGAAGACCCGAGCCTCAATCACGACATCCTGTTGATCATGCTCACCGGCATCAGTAACGCGCCGAGCAAGATCATCGCGCGCAACTCCGGGATCAAACGCATCCTCGCCAAACCGGTGGCCGGCTATACGCTCAAGACCACGCTGGCCGACGAGTTGAACCAGCGCAATAAAGGTCAGGTAGTGTTCCAGCCGCAAGTGGTCACTCCCGCGACGGCGGCCAAGGTGCCGAGCGATTTCCGCATTCTGGTCGCCGAAGACAACACGATTTCGACCAAAGTGATTCGCGGCATGCTCGGTAAACTCAACCTGCAACCGGACACCGCCAGCAACGGCGAAGAGGCCCTGCAGGCGATGAAGGCCCAGCGTTACGATCTGGTGCTGATGGACTGCGAAATGCCGATCCTCGATGGCTTCTCGGCGACCCAGCAGCTACGGGCGTGGGAGGTCAGCAATCAGCGTATACGCACGCCGATCGTCGCGCTGACCGCGCACATCCTCGCCGAACACAAGGAACGCGCGCGTCAGGCCGGGATGGATGGCCACATGGCCAAACCGGTGGAGCTGTCGCAACTGCGCGAGCTGATCGAACACTGGGTAGCCCAGCGCGATCAGCAGAACCGTACGGCGTCGACCTTTTAAGCAGGGGTACCACGCCAGTTCGAGCGTGACTCAATCGGCTGCGCCGTTCTCTTCGGCTGGAACGTCTTCAATCAGCCTCAACAACGCCACGTTAGCTTCAAGCCTGTCCTGGACTTTCAGGGCGATGGCTGCGCGAACCGGCCCATAGAGCGTTTCGGACAAATTGGCACTGGCAGAGCGTCTGCAAACACTGCCGCGAATATCCTCAGCCTGGAATAGCTCGGCCAAAGGGTTGTCAGCGAGAATCCGTGCAGTCGCAAATTCGATGTAGACGCTGCTCATCGACATCGGCGAGTGCGCCACGACCACCAACAGCCGTATGATTCTGGAAACATCTGACTGATCCGTCGATGGATCGCTGGCGCCTTTCTGCATGTAACCACGCAGCAGCTCTAGTGCCGGCTCGCTTGCGGAAAGTGCTGCCAGTCGACGCATGACTGCGTTCGCAACGCCACATTGCTCCACAGCACCCCCGAACTCAGGAGCGACCACCCAGTCAACGACAGACACGCTGTTACCCTGTGCGACGGACAGATCCAACCGTGCTCTGAAATGTCGCAGCCAGTATTTGTCCAGAAATTCCATGTAGACGTCATACCAGCCAATACCCGGATCTTTCTCAAGTTTCTTGTTGGCCGCCAGTTGCGCCAACAACAGAGAGTTTATTAAATCCTGATAGCGTTCCGGTTTGTCTGCCGGCGGAATCAGTACAACGGCACCCGCAACGATCAAAACGGAATATTTGCAATTCATATAATCGCCCCCAAAAAAAAGCAGTCGACCTTCGACTGCTTTTTTCGATTTATCAGATATCAATATCTTCAATCTGATCGATACCCACCAGCTTTTTCTTGATCGTCTCACGCACTGCGTTGGCGACGTCGGTGTTTTTGGCAAAGAAAGTTTGAGCTCGATACAAACTTACATTACGAACATCGACATCCACGAACATCACTTTGGTAGAGGTGTTCTTGCGCAGAAAACGCACCGTTCCCAGCGCCATGATTGCCTCACCGTCGAGTTCGACACACGCTCCGGTCGAGATGCCACCCACGCCGTGGTCCAGCAAATTTCGCTCATAAGCGGTCAACGCAGCAGTGTCCCGTTTTTGCAGGGCCGAGATTGCATCACCCGCGACCTTCAGCATCAGAACGCTGGTTGGTCCTGGCAGTGCAACATTAGCCAGCACGGAACCCAGAATCTCCAGTACCAGCTTGTCCATCCGCACACTCGTGCCTTCGATACTGAGGTCATTGTAGTACTGATCGACAGGCGTCCAGCCAGCGAGGGTCATCACCTCACGGAACCGCTTATACCAATCTCGGCCCTGATGCTCTTCGGGGTATAGCTTGTTCGCTGCACGTGTGGCGAACAGAAGAGCGTTCTGGGCATCCGACTTGTTCTGATCCGAAAGTTTGCCAGAAAAACCCATTGTGACTTCGCCGACAACAGAGCCTTTCGACGGTGCCTCGATTTCGTCCCCTACAGCCAACAGGCCACGAGAGCGAATAACCGGCGCACCCACATCACAGGCTTCAATCGCGTTAATACAGGAAGAGATATAAAGCTCATTAACGATTTGACTATGCACAATAAAAGTCCTTATTAATTAGTAGGCAAGCCCCTCTTGAACTTGCCAGAAAACAATAAACAAACAAGCCCAGCACTACAAACTCAAATCTGTAACATCTTATCCAGCAAACAAGATGCAACTAACAACATCACAAAAAACAACTATCAAACAAAAAACGAAAAACCGACTGCCTCGCGCAGAATCTTCTGCACACACAAGCAACTAACCGACTGATAGACTCGCCGTCATCACTCTCCGGATGCGAGTCGCCCTCATGCTCCACGTGTTATTCAGCGTTTACCTGAAGATGCTGGTGCTCTACAGCCCGTTCTTCGTGTTGTCCTGCTTCATCAGCCTGACTCGTGGCTACTCGCGCAAGGAACAGCGGCGCCTGGCCTGGAAAGTGGCGATCGCCACGCTGATCTCCAGCGTCTTGCTTTATCTGTTCGGGCGGGTGATTTTCGATGTATTCGGGATCACTGCGGACGCATTCCGCATCGGTGCCGGCAGCGTGCTGTTCATTTCGGCGTTGGGCATGGCCCAAGGCAAGCCTGTGGTGCAGAGTGACAACGTGCAACAGGACGTGACGATCGTCCCGCTGACCATCCCGCTGACCGTCGGCCCGGGCACCATTGGCGCCCTGCTGGTGATGGGCGTCAGTCAGCCGCACTGGGACGACAAACTGACCGCGATCATGAGCATCACCCTGGCCAGTTTCACCGTAGGGGTGGTGCTGTATCTGTCCAATCACATCGAACGGGTTCTCGGCGATCAGGGCCTGCAGATCGTCAGCCGGCTGATGGGCCTTTTTGTCTGCGCACTGGCGGCGCAGATCATCTTTACCGGGATCAAGGGCTATCTGGTGTCCTGAACGAAAAAGGGCTGCGGAGGAAAATCTCCGCAGCCCGGTCTGATCTGCCAGCTCGCAATGGCTTACTGGTCGATGGACAGCCCGATCAGCGCGCCGAGTTCCAGCAGGGGTTCCGTGGCCATCGCACTCATCAGCTCCTCCAGGCTAACGGTCACCGAGATTTCGTCAGGTAACGCAATCCCGAATGTCACCTGCTGTTGCCGTGCCGCATCAAGGCTCGTGGCATTGCGCAAAATGATGCTGCTTCCCGAATCGGGATCCGTCAGCAGCAAATGGCCGTCGGACCTCGAGACCAGCCATCGCTGCATCGGCTCCAGTGTCAACGCCAGATGAATGCCTGCTTCCTCGGCGTCGACAATCAGGCAATCAAGCCGATCCCAAGTCTGTCGGGCCAGTGAAAGGTAATCTGCAGATTTCGCAAACTTGAGTACCAGTGTATCGACGCCATCCGGAATCGCTACAATCCTGCCCGATGAGCCAATACCGTCGATAACCAGCGTATCTGCAATCCGGCTGACCGCTTCCACAGTCATCCATATATCGATGGGTTCAATGCCTTCACTGGCATTGCTGAACAGTCGGCCCGTTACAGGGTCATGCAGCACCAGGGTCTGATCGTTCGCCACGCCCAGATATTGTGGCCATTCACGTCCTGACACCGAGACACTGAGCAGACGGCCGGCTGCGACGTCATACCAGCTGCAAAGATTATCGCTCCTGCCCGCAAAGAGGTAAGGACCGCTACGCTGACCGGCAAGCAGTCGCGCCAGCTTTTGCTCCCGCGCCTGACGAGACGCCAGGCCATTGAAGAATTCGACTTCCACACCGACGATACGCGGTGGCTCGCCATCGGCCAGGTCGAACAGCACGTGGTCATGCCGGCGGACGTGCAGGCCGGCTCCATGGGGCACGGCCCAGGCAAAAGTGTCCCGCGGCATGACTCGCTGCATCGGGGCCAGCAAGTGCGCCTGCAGCAGACGCGTCCCCGAACCGAATGCCGCCGCCAGGCTTTCAGGCGCCATGAAGGGCTGACGATAGATTCGTCCGGATGCCCAGTCCATCATCCACGCCGCTTTTTTATCTGGCGTCAGCCTCAACACGCGCATGGCTTTGCCCGCCGTGTCGGCAATCAGAAATTGCTGATCCAGATAGATGACATACAGCGATGTCTTGCCCGTTGCGTCGCGGATACCCCCGACTTCCACGCCATCGGCGGACTCGTTCTGAATGCTGGTCCCGACCGTTTCCCACCACTTGAACCCTTGCCCAGTGCGCTGCTGGCGGGCCGACAGCCATGCGTGATTGAGTCCCACCAGCCGCGTCTGGCCGTCGTCATTCATCTGGAACAGCATGCCTTCGTCAGTGAGGATGACGTATTGTCCGCCCTGGCGGTGCACATGCTGCACCTCAAGGTGCAAGACACTTTGTGCAAACATCTCGGGCATCTGATCCGCTGCGCCGATGTGCTGTCGATAAACAAGGCGATGGCCAAGATGATGAAACAACACTGTATCGCCGCTTGATTGAAGCGGATCAAGCAGCACCCAATCGAGAAAGTCAGGTGTACCTTCCGTATTGCGCAGCACAGGCCGAATGACGCGCTCATCTTCACTGCGCACCCAGGCTCGGGTGGCTTTACGCAAATTCTCGTCGAAGGTGTCGATCGTAATCATTGCGCCCAGTGTGAATTCCACTCTCTGGTCATCAAGTACCTCATGGTATGGGTAGTCGTGCCGTCGGAGGAAATCCGAAACATTGTCGCGCCCTTCGCGAATGATCCACGGATGGTCTGAATTCATATCGGAGATCGCAGTAAGGGCGAGGTAGTCTTCGCCGAGCAGGTAAGTCAGCTTGTAGAAGCTTTTCCACATGTCTTCAAAGCGCTGGACCACCTGCAGCAAACCCTCTGGCGTCGCCTGAATCGAAACAATGCAGGGGTTTTTTGATAAATGTATTTTCATCACCCGGTAAGTGCGTTTGATCTGCCCGGTGACCAGATCCGTACGCCAGATGATTCCCTGCGCCGGGCAGTAATAAAACATCTCCTCGCCGATCTTCGGGCCGATGCAGATCTGCGCCGCATACTGTGGGTCCAGTCCGCGCACCAAGTGCATGGCATCTTCGGTGTGGTCGTACCAGGCCGTGGTACGAACACCAGTCAGGGCATCGTGATAGTTGCGGATGACCGTCGGGCCATCGGCCAGACGATGAGCGCGGGCGAGTTCGCGCAAATGCTTGCGTGTGGCCGGGCCGTCGGCATCGTTGAGCGCGTCGAGTTCAGCAAAGAGCAGCGCTCCCGTTGCCCAGCCAACCTGATAGAAGCCCTCCGCAAGTTGCAGGTACACGACACTCCTGGCGGGCACCTGCACCCGCATCGAGCCCAACTGAAAAGTATCCTGTTCCAGCTTCACCGCCGCCGCACTCACCCATGGGGCACGCAATGACCACGTCATTGGATCATCGGAGGAAACCTGCAGCCGCAACGACTTGACGCCCTCGGTCAGGGTGATCGAGCAGTGCCCGCCAGTGGCATCGATGTCATAGCAAAGGTAACCGTGCACCTCCTGCGGCAATGGGGGGACGTGCAGAAAACGCTGATCAGGGCCAATCGCAACACTGACGCGGGTTTCCTCGTAGTTGGGCACCATTTTTTCCATGATGTACTCGGTCGGTGCCTGGTAAAAGCTGAACCAGAATTGCCGCTTGCCTGCCAGCTTGTATTTTTCCAGTGCCAAAGCCGTTTCCATGTTTTCTGTGAGCGTTGTCGCAAAAGGCAGACCTTCATGGACGAAGCCCAGGAAGCACTCCGGCACACTCGGCAGCACGACGCTTTCAACGCCCGGCGCCGTATCGAAGGAAATCGAGTCGCGAAGGTCGAGGGCCTCTCGAATGCTGAATGCCTTGCTGCGATCCCCGACGATCCTCGGCTTATGCAGAAAGGAGTAATCTTCCGCGGCGAAAATTTTGTGGCCGCCGAAGGTAATGAGCCCTTTGCGCAAATCAAGCCCGGTATAGACCGCACAAGGATTGGCAATGTAGGTATCGCCTTGCACCGAATGGCTTTGCGGTCGATAGGCCGAATGCACATCATTCAGATACCGGCCGATCCGTCTTCCACGTTCTGCCCTGGCGCTGAACCCCTCGACCAGGGCGCCGATGCCCACCGCCAGCCCGCCCAGAATCACCCCGGCGCCGCCGAGGAAGGCCGCCGCCGTGCCCGCACCGGCAACACCGGCGCCCAAAGCGCCAACACCCAGCACCAGCCCAGCTGAATCGAAGGCCAACTGCGTGGCATAGACCGCACGCTGGATATCGTTTTGTGCATTGACCAACAGATAAATGTCAAAGCCGATGCTGGCCAGCTGCAAAACGGTGCCGACACCCTCGTTCAAGACGTTGCCCAGTGCATTACTGACAATCGACGAGGTGGTTTTGGCCACCCGCAGTCCGTCGGTAAAGGCATGACGCACCAGATTCAGCAGTTGTACTGCGTCGACCACCAGCCCGTGAGCCATCTGCGCGTAGGCCAGGTAACCGTGGATACGTACTGCCGACGTCAACGCGGTCGACCCCATCCCGGACTCCGCGCTCTGCAAGCCGAGCAGCAGGGCTTGAATGGCAAATCCGGCATTGAGCGTGTGAACCGCACCGACATCCGTCGGATCGATCACTGGCGCCCCCGCGCGTCTGCCGGACAACGCTTCAAACGTATCGCTCAGGTAAGACTTGATCCCTTGCAGGCGCGTGTCATCGGTCTGCACTGTGCGTGTGCGCTGCGGATCACTGGCACTGACCATGGTGATTTCGCTGCGCCCTTGCGCAGTGCTCTTCAGGGAGTCGAACACCGGAACGAAGTCACGAGATAGTTGATGCTGGTCCTGTAACCGCAGGGTCGCGCTTTCGATCGTCCGCGCCCACTTGTGGCTGTCCACACTGCTCAGCGCCTGTCCCAGACGCGCGTTCTCTGACAGGGAACGCGCGCGCAAGGCGGCATGCTGACTCCAGGGTTCGACGGCACGCCCGCCACCCAGCGGATCACTGCTGAGCAAATGCGCAACGCTAATTTCCGAAGGCAACGATTTACCGGCAATGCTTGCGCCGTCGAGTTCGATGACCTCGAAAACGCTGGCAGCCCCCTGTTCCAGACCATAAAGCCGGGCAATCACTTCCTCCTGCATGAAGCGCTGGACGCCTTGTTGCAGATCCTCGATCCGGGCGAACGCATACAGCCCGAAGTTGGGATCGTAGAAGCGATAGGAAGTCTCGCCTTGCGCTACAACCTTGCTCACCAGCATCGAATGATTGTCGGTGTTGAGCAACAGGCTGCCGGCAGCGGTTTTTGCTTCCAGCGTCTGCATCACAGTGGCCAGGTTCGCCGCCGGTCTCTTCTCGCCAAATCGCGCCATGGGTACCCCACGCAACTCGTCCAGCACCTTGAGCAGGGCATGGGCTTGCGGTGCGTCGGGAGTGAGATTGGCAATCGCCAGTTTGCCGATCAGCGCGCGCTCGGCCGAAGCGCCTTTCTCCAGTGCGGCGGCCATCACCAGCGCCAGTGGATAGCAGCGTCGGCCCGGATCCCCCGCACCGCGCAGCAGCAAATCCTGTGGCAATTGCCTGCCTGCGTAGGCGCCTGCCTGGACGAAGGTCTCACGTACCGCCTTGCCCCGAGAGAGGATCGACGCCCGGCGCTCATTCATGGCGGCGACTTCGACCCGACTCACGTACTCGCGCCATTGCCGTACGCTGATCGGTTCGGCAAATGCCTGCGCCTTCAACACTCTGGAGTTCTGCCCGAGCGATTCACGCTCCGATGCATTGACTCGTGCCTCGACCGGTGCAGGATCGCGACTGAGCAGTGTCTGTTCGATCACTTCGTAGCGCGCTATCAGGCCACGGTCTCGCGTATCTTCGGCAAAGGCGACCGTGGTTGCCCATGCGTCTGCGAACCCGACCTGATCCAGTGTTGCGGCCCCGAACAGGCCGCCGAACATCACCCGGTGCAACGGACTCAACTGCTCCAGCGGCAACTTGCCTGCAGCGATGCGCGCCAAGGCCTCGTTGAGGTTACCCAGTGACTCGGCCCCCATGGACGTTGGAGCTTTGTCGACTGTCTGGTTCAGCACCTGCTGTCGAGCATCAAAATCGAGGCGGATGGGGACGTTGAACGTCACATCACCGGTCAAGCGGTCATTCATGGCCCGTACAAACGGCTCACCCAGATCATCCAGCAGTTGCTGCAGGACCGAAGTCAGCAACACTGATTTTCCTTCTATGACCGGCCAGCCCAGTTTGAACGTGAGGGTCCGCTCTTTGAGCAAATCGGACAGATTGCCGGCGTAGCGCGACTTGAGCTTGCCCGAGTTCCACTTCTCATGTTCTTTTGCCAGCCAGTCTTCGGGGGTATCCTTGACTGCCCAGCCGGAGATCATTTCTTCTTCGGTAAAGACGTTGAAGCCGTCGACCTGCTTCATATGATGGCGAATGTTGTTCAGCTGTTCACTCTGCAGTTCTCTTTCGACATAGCCGATTACACCGCCTTCAAGTGCGCCCGGACCGGTCATGTAGATGGTGCCCAAGGCGTCGAAACGAATCCCGTCCTGATAATACTGAGCTATGGCGCGTATGAGCTTCTCTGATGAATATTCACGCGATGTATTGGGCAAGCGCCCATCAGCCTGTGCTTCAGAGACGACCTTGATTGCAATATCATCGACTGACGACACATCTGCTGGCGTCACGCCTGCGAGTATCATGCGGCGCTCAACCTCATACAGGCAGTCATAAGCCACCCGGATGAAGTGCATGCTCGCATTGACCATCTTGCTGCCAGGATGAGCCAGAACATAGGCATTCATTTCCTTCGACGACGGATTGCCCCAGGCCGCGCCGCGCCCGATGGCATCCTGGGATAAAGACGTCGGCTGCGGCGAAGCGAAAATCTGCTCCACACCCGGCCTGCTCCGGGCAAATGCGCTCAGTGCCTCGAGATGCTCGGCGGGAATATGCCCGGTTCTGTCGACATAACGTTGCCGATCGCGCCCCGGCATCAAGGTATCGTCATGGTTGAGCAATAACTGCAGGACACCGATCTTCGCGTCTGTGCTGAAACCACTGATGTCCACGCCGCCCGGTCTCTCGATCAGCGGCGGCAAATAATCCATGTCGCTGTAACGCCCGCCCTCGAGAAACTCGGCCTGCAGTCGCACCACGTCACTGGCTGCAGCAAAGTTGCCGCGCATGGCGACTTCGCGCTGGTAGACGTCCGCCAGAAAGTGGCTGGCAAACTCCTGGCGAACATCGCGCAGGCGCAAGTCCTCACCCACCATGGCCTGATGCGAATCCAGACATTTCTGGCGGAAGGCTTCGAGCGTCGCACGTTCCTTGCCATAACCCCGCACCATCAGGTCGATCCGCGCCTCGTCTGCGCGTCCGGCCCAGCGTGGATGATTCAGGTAGTCGAACATCTGCTGTTTGAGTACCCGTGCGCGGTCTTCGATCATTCTCGACAGTCCCGTCGGGGTTACCTTTTCGTCCTTTAATACCTTCATCGTGTCCGCACGGGCACTGTCGAGAATCACCCGATTCATTTCAAAGGCCAGCAGCGCATCACTGTCATACCAGAGATTGAATGCATATCCCTGCGACGCCAGTACCTTGCGCCAGATGTTCATGTAATCGCGCTGATTCGGCCCGACCTCACTGCCACCGACCCAGACAAAATGCATGATGCGCGGTATCGGTTTGCCAGCGGAGAGCATCTTCACAGTCGCACTCAAGCGGCGGTCGTAGTCGCCCAGTTTCAGGCGCAGTTTATTGACCTGAGCATCCGCGGCGTCCAGCTGTGGTGATTCAATCGCGTCCTTGAGCAATCTGATCGCTATCAATTGTTCTGCAAGACTGGTAGCCGCCGTAGCTCCGTCGTAGTAGCGCAAAGGAGCCTCCCCCAGGCTACCGCTGACGGACTCAAGTTCTGTGCGCGCAATAAGATCGGCGAACACTCTGCCCATCGTGACTTCATCCATAGTGCTCAATGCAATTTCCTTTTTTTGGCCAAACGAACCCATCGCGACGACATGAACCGTCGCGACACAGAGAGAAAACAAACTTCAAAAAACCCAACGAAGACTTTCGTCAGGCCGGCACCGCTCCCAGCAACTGCGCCAGCGTTGTACTGCCGTCGCCATCATCGACTTCGACGATTTCCCGCAGCCTCTGCACCAGGCTCGATACCGGATAGGAACGCCCGCCCTCGAACCCGAGGAAGACGTCACCGCGCATCGCCGGATCCGCCGAGCACACATCCCGCAGGATCAGGCTGTGCTGGCGATCCGGGTCGACAATCAGCAAGTGCTCGTCGACAAACGACAGTTGCAGTGTTTGCGGTGCGTCCAGCGCCCAGACCAGCTTGCCGGGAATCGCTGGAACCTCGCCCAGCGGGTGACGGCAATCGACAATCACCGAGTCCAGCCGCAACCAGCAGGCCCTCGACAGGTGATACGTGACACCGCCCTGCCCCAGGCGCAACACCAGACAGCTCACGTCATCAGCGATCAGTGGCAACAGGTCTTCAACCTTGTTCTGGCCCTCGACCACCAACACCTCGGCGTCACGCCGCATGTATTCGAACGGGCCGATGCTCTGCTGACCGGGGTAGACGTGTACGCGGTGTGCCTGAAGTTCGTGCAACAGCACATGCCGATGGCGGGTGCCGAGCAATTCGCAATCGTCTGGCAGATCCTGGCCTGCTACACGAATCAGTTGTGCATTCGCCACGTCGTACCATTGCAGGTTGCCCGCGCCAGACTCCACGGCGATGTAGGGCCCATGCTCGGCGGTCTCCAGCAATGCCTGCAGAGACTCCGGCAAATGTTCCGCGTGCTCGCTGGCCCAGTGATGATCGACGCCGATGATCCTTTCAGCTTCCTGATATCGCAGCTTGAGTGACACGCCGTTGACCGATGTCCCGTACAGACCGGAGCCGTCATTGCGCACGGCGCTGAACCGCCAGTCATCCCACTCGGCCTGCGGTGCCGGCAGCAAGTCGCTCGCCAGTAACTGGGCGCCGCTGCCGAATGCTGGCTCGAGTTGCCGGCTGTCGAAGAACCGCTGACTGCAGATTTCACCGCTGGCGACATCGAACAGCCAGACCGCCTGGTTGTCCGGTGTGACCCCGAGCAGGCGCATTTCCCGTTCGTGCCCCGGATCGCACAGCAGCAAGCGGTTATCCACATACCAGGCACACAGGCTGCGATCACCGGCGGCGTTGCGCAGACCCAGAATGGCGAAACTGTTGACCGGGTACTTCGCCGCCAGCGTTTCGAGTGCGTGCCACCACTGTGCGCGCCCCCTGAGCCAGCGCTCACTCAAGCCACCCAGATGCACTTCACCCTCTGCGGTCAGGTTGAAGAACAGACCGTCGTCGGTCAGGGCCAGATACCCGTCCTGCACCGATACCACGTCATTCAACCCGTCGGGCTGCAGCCATTGATGCGTCCATTGTGTCGGCCAGCGCTCGCTGCCAGCGGACGCGCTGCGTTGCACCTTGCACAGCTTTTGCGCCAGCCGGTCGTAGATGAAAAACAGCTCGTGCTCATCGTTGACCGGCAGAAGCAGCAGATCACCAAGCTGTTTGATCGAATCGACCCAGCCGCGGTCATGCCCGAAGGCAAACGGATGAATGCACAACAGGTCACGGCTGCGAATCCAGACCAGGTCACGTTTGCCCGGATCGAACGCCCAGCAGACCGACACGTAGGCGGCCGGTTGCCAGTCGACGGTACTGACGCCTGCGCGTTCGGGCACCGGCGATAACGTGAAATAGTGACCAAGCACTACCGACCAATCCGTCAAGGTCGGGTTGGCGAACACTCTCTGGCCCAGCTCACGGTCAATCTCCCGGGTAACTGCCACCAGTTGCAGTTGGCCCTCATGGATCAGGTAGTTGAATTGCGTGACTTGCCGATCGGTACCCAGCCATTGCTGTTCGATATGAATCACGCCCTGCGCATCGACTTCAATACGCCGAATGCTGCACTGCCCCTCCATGACAAGCAGACGGTAGCGGCACTTGAGCAAACCGCTGACGGCATCGACCTGCCAGATGTCGTAGTTGCGCACCTCATAGAAAAACGCAGAATCGTCGACCACCGCCGCCAGCAGCATTTCATCGGCCGCCAGTACCTCTTCACTGCGGATGTACAGAAAACGATCCTCGGCAGCGTCGTACCAGGCCGTGGTGTGACGCGGCTGGCTCTCGGGCTCGAAAGGGATCGGAAAGTGATGAACTGGCGTGTAAGGCAGCACCAGCCGATGCTCCCGGGCCAGTGTCTGGTAATGCGTGAGCAGCGACTGCTCATTCTCCCCGGCTGGCGCGCTCTGCTCGATAATGTCCAGTCGCCCGTCGCTGCGGTTAACCTTGAACGATTGCCGCCCGGTCAGTTGGAGCATGACCTCATGCCGACCTCTGCCGCCGAACGTCACCTTCACGCCACCCACCGAAAGAACCCCGCCAACGTCGATCCGCACATCCCTCTCAGTGGCCCAGGCGGCTACCAGATTCCAGCGGCAATGCTGCAGGCTGGGGGACTGCAACTGGAGATTGACCCCGCGATTGAGGATCAGTGAGCAGGCGCCGCCCGCACCTTCGATGCGGTACGACACCTTGTCGTGCCAGAGCTGCGGCATCATTGGCACCGCCAGCGCACGCTCGTGGGCATCCAGCCGCACCTCGATCACGGTTGGCCGATACGACGGTGCGAGACGGTTGATGATGTAGTGCACGGGAAAGGAGTAGAACGAAAACAGAAACCGCCACTGGCCAGCCGCATCCTTCTTCTCCAGCTTGCGGGCGGTATCGAAGCCGGTGTCGTGACGCAGCGTCGAGAAAGGCAGCGCCTTGTATTCGTAACCGTAGAACGTGGTCGGCGTGCACGGCAGGACGACCAGTTGCGTGCTCGGCGGATCGAAGTGGATGTAGCCGGGAAGTCCCAGTTCACGCCGCAGATCGAGCGCTTGTTGATCATCCGGATTGAAATCCGGCACCCCGAAATGGTCGCGCAGCCGATACACCTTCGGACTGTCGAGCACCAGCATCGTGCGATTGAAGTCCAGGCTCTGGACGACCAGCGAAGGGTGAGCGACCCACGCCCCGAGTCCGTCGTCATACCGATAACCGACACCCCGACAGGCCCGCTCCAGCTCATCGAAGAACAGCCCGACCTCCTGCGCCTGCTCAGCGATCCTGGCAAACCCCTGGGCCAGGGCCGCCACACCCACGGCCAGTCCGCCCAGGATCACCCCGGCTCCACCGAGCACGGCGGCCGCTGTTGCCGCGCCCGCCGTGGCAGCCCCCAGACCACCGGCGGTCAACGCCAGACTGGCGGAGTCGAAGGCCAGTTGGGTGCCGAATTGCGCGCGCTCGATCTCGTTGTCTGCCGTCGCCAATTGATAGATGTCGAAACCGACATTGGCCAGCCCCAGCACCGCGCCCACGCCTTCGTTGGCGACATGTCCCAGCGCCTCGCCAACCACCGGCGCACAGGTGCGGGCGATGATCTTCTCTTCATTGAGCGCGGTTTTTACCAGACTGATCAGGCCAGCGACATCCGTGACATTGCCGTGCACCAGCTGCGCGTAATTGACGTAAGCGTGCAAGCGCACGGCGGTGGTCAAGGTGCGGTCATCCCCCTCTCGTCCACGCAGGACGTTCATCAGTGCCTGGATGGTGAAGCCGGTATTGAGCGTGTGTACGGCACCCGCCTCTGCCATCTGTGGCGAGGCTCGGGTGCCCAGTGCCGAAAACTGCTCCGACAGATAATTTCTGATGCGCAGCAGACGATGATCGGTGCTCACCACCTGCACCACATGCTCGGCCTGCGTGGGATCGACCAGGTTGATCCGGTACTCGCCGGCAGGCGTCATCTCCAGGGTTTCGAACAACGGCACCAGCGGTTTTGCCGCAGCATGCAAGTGCTGTAGAGCGTCAGTCGCCTGGGCAATCTGCTGTCCCCACCAATGACTGTCCAGATCGCGCAGGCTGCGCCCCAGGTGCGGATTACTGACCAGCGAATGGCCGCGAGCACTGTTCAGGCGCCGACGGATCGGTCGCTGTGTATGCTCCGGCAGCATATTGTCGGATTCCAGCAATTGCCCGACGCGCAAACCGCCGGACAGATCCAGCGCCGCTATCTTTTGCCCCTGCAGCTCGATCAGATCAAAGGTCGGGCGCGCGTCGTCGCCATAGGCCGCATAGTATTTCGCCATGCCCTGTTTCTGAAAAAGATCGGTCAGTGCCAACTGAAACCGGTCAGGCTGGCTGAACTCGAACACGCCGAAATTGGGATCATAGAAGTGATAGGTGGCGTGCCCACCATTGAAGATTTTCGCCACCAGCATGGCGTGGTTATCCGAGTTGAGCATCAGCGTGCGCGAGCTGGCGAACGCCTCCAGCGTGGTGCCGAGCTGCTGCAGATCGACCCGCCCCAGCGGCTTGCCGATATCGTGCAACTGCACGCCGCGCAACTCCTCGAGCGCCTCCAGAAATACAATTGAATCGCGCTGCTGCGGCTCGACGGTGGCCAGGAAGAATCGCTCGCGCAAGCGTCGCGACGCCGCCACGCCGTGCTCCAGAGCAGCGCTCATGATCAGCGCCAGCGGGTAACAGCGGCCACCGGGATCCCCTGGCCCCTGGAGCAACAGATCCTGCGGCACCAGTTTGACGTCACTGGCCTCGATTTGCCCCAGTACCTGACCCAGCCGCAGGATCACCTGCTCACGATGTTCGCGGGTGGCGATGGTCTGGATATGGGCAACATGACGGCCCCATTGAAACAGCGTGTGCGCCTGCGACAGCGCAGCTCGTTTCAACGTTAGCGCGCTGTCCGACGAGACCATCGGCTGGTCGACATGGCTGGCGAGACCGGCCATGAATTGCGGCGCCCGATGCTGATACAGATGGCGTTCAATGGCCGCATAACGCACCGATGCTCCTACCTCGGCAACGCTGTTGGCGAGGTTGTCGAGCTCGGGGGCAAGTTGCGTGAAGCTTGAGTTATCCAGTGAGCGTACGCCGAGCATCTGTCCCAACAGTACCCTTTGCAAGGGACTAATCTGGAAGAACTGCAGCGAACCCTCGGCAATGCCGCTTAGCAACTCATCCAGCGCCAGCCCCTGAATCCGCGCATCACTGAGCGACGCCGGAGCTTGCAGAGTGGCGGGTTGGGCCTTGATGGCCTGACGATCGTCGAACCCCAGACCCGGCCCTTCGGGAAAAACCAGCGGACCGTTATGACCTTGCCTCATCGCCGCCACAAACGGTGCACCGAGTCGGTCGATCATCCCTTGCAAGACCCCCGTCAATAACACCGGGCGTCCCTCGATGAGCGGCCAACCCTCTTCGAACACCACAGTCTGCTGTTTGAGCAGGGCAGCAACATCACCGCTGTAGCGGACACTGAACTGTCCTTGCCGCCAACGCTGCTGTTCGTCGACAACCCATTGTTCATCATCGCTGGCGTTGTCTTTCCACGAGTGATCCTGCTCCTCCTCGGTCTTGTCGTTGATCATCCAGAGCGGCTCGATGGCAGTCTCGACGCGCACTGTTTCATCTTCGCGCGGGACGAAATTGTGCTGTTCGTAATCGCGCATGCCAGCGCGCATCGCGGCCGGGCCAGTCAGAAAAATTGTCCATTCGCTCTGCGGGCGGATACCGTCTTCGAAATATCCGGCGACCGCCAGAATCAGTTCGTTCACCGTTGCATGCTCGATCGAGGACAGAGCGGCAATAGAGCCGCAGTTTTGCTCGAATACCTCGCGCGCAAGCGTCGACATGCCGTAAAAATCGCTCAGCGCAACACCGCGCTTGGCCGCCAGTCGAGCCGTCAGGTCGATGAAGTCATAATTGAAGCGAAACCGGTCGATCACGCTTTTGAGCATCGGCGATCGGGCATGGGCCATCAGGAAGGAATTGCTCAGCGAGCTCTGCACAGCAACTGCCCGCAAGTCCTGTGGGCGGACGAGCAGCTCGGCCGGCGCCTGGAACACTTCATTCAGCGCCGGTTTTTGTCGGGCAAACGTCTCAAGCGCGGCGCGGTGTTGCTCGGGAATGCTTGCCAGATAATCAGTGTACTGGTGGCGCAGCGCCTCGCGTGCAGGCATCCAGTGCCGATTGTGATCGAGCAGCAGTTGCAGAACGCCAACGCGTGACCGGGGATCAAACCCGCTGATGTCAACACCTCCCAGAGTCTTGACCAGTGGCGGCAGATTATCGACATCGGCATATCCGCCGCCCTCTTCGTAAAGGACCTCGGCGCGCACCACATCGGAAGCAGCGGCCAGATTGCCGCGCAACCGGATTTCACGCTCGTAGATATCCTGTAATTGCAGCGGAGTATCAAGGGCGTTCAAGTCGCGCAACTGCAGGTCGTCTCCTGCGAGGTCCAGCAGACTGCGGCGGTTTTGCTCGATCAGCGCCTCCAGTTGCGCGGCGTCCTGCCCATAGGCGCGGGCCAACAGATCGACGCGTGCTTCATCAGCTGAAAGTCCCCGCGCCAGGGCGGCATCGATATGCATGGACATCTGTTGTTTAAGGACGATGGCCCGTTCTTCGTACAGCGTGCCCAACTGGTCTTTGGAAATACTGTCGCTGCCATCTTGTTGCAGGGCGTCAGCCTTGGCCGCCTCGACGATCAGCCTGTTGGTTTGCCATGCCAACAATGCGTCGCTGTCGTACCAGAGATGGAGGCTGTAACCTTGCCCGTTCAGCACCTGTTTCCAGAGGTTGAGATAGTCACGCTGTATCGCGCCCAGTCCTCCACCGAGCCAGACAAAGTGCAGATTCTTCGGCACCGCAGTCGGGGTGCTCTTCGCGTACGCCAGGCTGTTTTGCACACGAGTCTCGAAAGCCTGGATGCTGTTATAGATGCGCGACAACTGTGCAGGCTGGCTATCGGATTGCGAGTATTTATGTGGCGAACCGATCAACTGTCCGATCGACTGCTTGAGCAGTGCCAAAGGCTCGATCAGGCGTGGAGAATCGAGCAAGCCGATACAGGCAAAATAATAACGCCACACTGACTGATAGGATTCACTGCCCCTGTACGCCGACATGGCCTGTTCCAGATCCGCCTGCTTGAACAGTTTGATGAATTTGACAAACCCGCTGGCGTCTTGAGTTCTTCGGTCCTGCATGAAAGTTGCTCCTTTGCCCTGACCAATAGCGAAAGTGCCCGCTGGCACTTGCATAGCGGCCAAACTAACTTCTGGCGAATCGGAGCTCAAACTTCAAAACTTTCAATACATGTCAAAATCAACAACTAAAAAACAACTGATAACGCATGTAACGGCAACAAGTTATTTCTACAATCAATATATAAATCAAACGCACCCGAGCAGAACGCGAAATTATCAAGGCTGCAATTTCAGGTCTGTCTATCAGTATTCAAGATAAGTCGAACAGAATGTAAGCAAAGAGAAAGCTCTCACACGGAAGCGGAGCAGATCGTACAGGTCGCGTTGAACAATATGACGCGGTCAGATCCGGAAACAATCTGTGCGGGAGATCGCGGTTGGCGAGGCAGCAAGCTCCCTCGCCAACGGCTCACGACTGCGGCTTTTCGCCGTACCAACGCGGCGTGTAGACCCACTCGCCACCGTCCGCTTTGGCAAAGGTGCAAGTGGTCGAGGAACCGATCAGCACCATGGTGCGCATGTCCACCTGATCCGGGGTCAGTTGCCCCAGTGTCGTCACGCGCAGGGTTTGCCCCGGACGACCGATGTCGCGCCCCAGCACCACCGGTGTTGCCGCGCTGCGATGTTGCGCGACGATCTCCAGCGCACGCCCCAATTGCCACGGGCGTGCCCGGGAAATCGGGTTGTAGAAGGCCAGCGCCAGATCGGCCTCGGCCGCCAGATCCAGACGTTTTTCAATGATCGACCACGGCTTGAGGTTGTCCGACAGCGACATCACGCAGAAATCATGCCCCAGCGGCGCACCCGCTTGCGCAGCCGTGGCAAGCGAGGCGGACACCCCCGGCAGGATTTCCAGCTCGACGCTGTGCCATTTCGGGTCGGTCGACTCGTGCAACGCTTCGAGCACCGCCGCGGCCATGGCGAACACGCCGGGGTCGCCGGATGAGACCACGATGACCGAACGCCCCTCGGCCGCCAGCCGGAAGGCGTGGCGGGCGCGCTGCATTTCTTCGCGATTGTCGGTGCAGTGCTGCACCTGATCATCGCGAAACGGGCCGGCCATGCGCACATAGGTTTCGTAGCCGAGCACATCGGTGGCCCGCGCCAGTTCCGCCTTGACCGCAGGCACCATCAACTCGGCAGCGCCGGGGCCAAGGCCGATCACCGCCAGGCGCCCACGTTGACGACCGATCTGCGCGACGTCCAGCGGCTGTTCGGCGCGCGCAATCGCCAGACCGTTGGTATTGCTGATCGCGGCCTGCGGCAGTGCCTGACGAGCCAACTCGCCGAGGTCTTTCTGCGCCGCGACAAAGCGCAGCGGCACCCCCAGTTCGAGGGCGGCTTCACGCAGTCTGGCCGATGCCATTTCAGTGTCCGCCGCCAGCAGACAGGCCAGCGACTGCTGCGCAACCCCGGCCTGCTGCAACGCGGCGCGCACGGCATGCGGCAGATCGTCCAACTGCGCACTCACCGCCACCGCCACACTGCGGGGATAGATCAGCAACTCGTTGGCGCTCGCGACACGCTCGGCACTGCCGACATGAATCGAGCGCTGCGCCTGCGGGTCTTGCGGCAACTGCGCCTGATCCAGCCACGGCGCCGCCCCTTCAATGCGCACGCTGTGCCCCGCCAGCAGATCGGAAACGAAACGCTTGCCCAGTTCCAGATCAGCCAGCGCATAACCGCTGGGTGGATTGAGCAGGCAGGTGCCAAAACGCAATTCGCCACTGGTGGTGATCGCCGCGGCGACCTGCAATGCGGCAGCGATTTCCCGGGCCATGACATTCACTCCGCCGAGGCCACCGAGCAGCGGCACCACGGCGCTGCCGTCTTCAGCAACGGCGAGCACCGCCGGTTCAGCGCCCTTCTCCAGCAGCAACGGCGCCAGGGTGCGAATGACAATACCAGCCGCGCACAGGGTAATGATCGGCGTGTCTTGCTGATACAACTCACGCAGGGTCGCGCCGAATTCCTGATAGCTGCAGTCGGCGCCTTCGACGCGTCCGGCGAGGCCATGGATCTGCGCCGTCGGATACAACTGCTGGATCCGCCGTGCGGTGGCGAGCGCGCCCTGTCCGAGGATGACAATGGCCGGTGTGGATTGCGTCATCAGCCTTGCCACCGTTCGCCCGGGACGATGATCAGCGAGAAGTACGGCGAGGACATCGGCTCGACCTGATCCAGTGGCACGATTTTCTGATTGGCCATGGTCGCGCGTTCGACGTACAACGCCCGCTCGGCCAGACCGAGTTCTTCGAGTACCGCACGGACCTTGGGAAAGTTGCGCCCCAGTTTCATGATCACCGCCGCATCGGCGTCGGCCAGGCGCCGCTTCAGATCCTCGTGCGGCAAGACGCCGGAAAGCACCGACAGGCTCTGGTTGCGATACACCAGCGGCGCACCGAGCACCGAGGCGCCGCCGAGCATCGAGCACACGCCCGGCACCACTTCGGCTTCATAGCGCGTGGACAACCGGTCATGCAGATACATGTAGGAGCCGTAAAAGAACGGATCGCCTTCACAAATCACCGCCACATCGCGGCCGGCGTCCAGATGCGCAGCCACTGTCTCGGAGGCTTCATCGTAGAAGTCGCTGATCACCTGTTCATAGGACAGCGGCGCCGGCAGCACTTCGGTGGTCACCGGGTACACCAGCGGCAACAGATTCTGCGCGTCCTGCAGGTGCGCTTCGATAATGCCGAACGCATTGCCTTTCTTGCCCTTGGCGACGAAGTACGCCACCACTGGCGACTCGCGCAGCAGGCGCAGGGCTTTGACGGTAATCAGTTCCGGATCACCGGGGCCCACACCGAGGCCGATCAAACGTCCTTTGGCCTGCATCATTCGATCTCCGTGGCGAGGGCATTGACTGCTGCGGCGGCCATGGCGCTGCCGCCGAGCCGGCCTTGCATGATCACGAACGGTACGCCGCGACTGTCAGCCGCCAGCGCCGCTTTCGATTCGGCAGCGCCGACGAAACCCACCGGGAAGCCGAGGATCAGCGCCGGTTTCGGTGCCCCGGCGTCGAGCATTTCCAGCAGATAGAACAGCGCGGTCGGCGCGTTGCCGATCACTACTACGCTGCCTTCCAGATGCGGACGCCACAGTTCCAGCGCGGCCGCCGAGCGGGTGTTGCCCAGCTCACGGGCCAGCTGCGGCACGCTGTCGTCACGCAAAGTGCAGATCACCTCGTTGTTGGCTGGCAGACGGGCACGGGTCACGCCTTCGGAGACCATCCGCGCGTCGCACAGGATCGGCGCACCGGCCGCCAGCGCATCGCGCCCGGCCTTGCCGGCACCTTCGGAAAACTGCAGACCATCGACCGCCTCGACCATGCCGCAGGCGTGGATCACCCGCACCGCGAGTTTTTCCAGATCGGCCGGGATGCGCGCCAGATTGGCCTCGCTGCGAATGATCGCGAAGGAGTTGCGATAGATCTCCTGACCGTCGCGGATGTAATCAAGCATCAAGGGGGCTCCGTGAGCGGGCGTCGAGCAGGATCGCGGCCGCTTCAATAGTAAGGTTGCGTGCGTGCAGCGTGCCGAAACCCGGCAGCGCTGCATCGCGAAAATAAAGGTCGTAATGACCGGGGCTGACCGCCAGCAATGTCGCCGGGGCGCAATGGGCCGCCGCACAAGAGCGCGGGCAACCGGACAGGTGCACGTGCTGCGCCTGTGGCAACAACGTCGCCAGCAGCCGCGCGTCGTGTTTGGTATCGGCCAGGCCTTTGCCGCAGCCACTGGAGCCGGTGCAGGCAATCAGCCGGGACAGCGGCTCGCGGGTGTCGGTCAACCAGTGCAATTGACTCAGGTGTTGCAGGACTCGCCCCGCGTCGGCGGGCTTCACATTCGGCAGCAGCAGACTTTGCCAAGGGGTGAAACGCAGGCTGCCATCACCGAACTCGCGAGCCAGCCGGGCCACGCCCCGCAGCATGGCCGGATCGAGACGGCCGAGCGCCGGCACCGCACCGACATATACCCGGTCGTCAGCGTTTTGCGCGTGAACACCGATATGCAGCGCATCCGCCATCGGCGTCCGCTGTCGGGCAATGGCGGCTCTGATCGCCACGCGTTCGCGCAACTGTTCGACAAACGCCAGCATCGGCCATTCATCGAGCAAGTGGCGCATGCGCGTCTGCTCCGGCCGAGCCAGCTCAAGGAACAATTCCAGCACCGCGACCACCAGCGCATGGCCGTTTTCCACGCTCACGGCA
This sequence comes from Pseudomonas sp. G3-19, assembly GCF_054855875.1. Taxonomy (NCBI): domain Bacteria; kingdom Pseudomonadati; phylum Pseudomonadota; class Gammaproteobacteria; order Pseudomonadales; family Pseudomonadaceae; genus Pseudomonas; species Pseudomonas sp. G3-19. Next base: position 4,929,647 of record NZ_JBMPIQ010000003.1, on the reverse strand, counting down.
CCGGCCGCACGATCGGTCGGGCAGCCGGCCAGACCGAACGCCAACAAAACTTCACCGTCACGTTCGAACGCCGACAGCCACAGATCATGCGGATGCTCGAGCATCGCCAACGCCTCACCGCCGTCCAGCTGCACGGCGAACTTGGCACTCAACTGGTGAAAGCGCGGATGCGTCTGCAATGTCGCCAGAGTCTGTTCGGCCAAAGGCCGGGTATCGAATAGCAACTGCCGATCGATCCCGGCACTCGGGCTGAGCATCAGGTTGCGCACATCGTCGCCCGCTGCGGTTTGCGGCCCCAACCCGGCGGCCAGCAAACTGTCGACCAATGCCGCGGACTGCTCGCCGATGCCGCGAATCTGCAGATTGGCGCGGTTGGTCGCCTCGATCGCGCCACTGGCGAAACGCTCGGCGGCATCAGCCACCGCGTCGGCCTGATTGGCAGTGATCGAGCCGCCATTGAGCTTGATCCGGCAGATGCCGCCGTCCAGCGCCTGGACAATACGCAGCAACCCCGGACAAGCCGAGGGGCGCAGAGCGGTGGACATAGAGCGTTCGTTCAAGGGATGACCGGCTGACTGGCAGCGCTGTGGTGGGCGAAAGGTCGCCATTATGCCTGCTTTGCCCGAGCGCATGAAAATGCCTGCCGGTCGGAAACTGCGGCTTTTCAGAGTTCGACCTCCTCAAGGTCGGCCACGCTCTCGCGAATCGCCTGATCTACAACGTCCCGGTTTTTGTCGATGTCCCGGCGATTGATCACCATTCTTCTGGCGCGGATGTCCAGTTGCGACATCGGTTGATGGACCTGCCAGAACAGGTAGTTGGTACTCAATACCAACTTGAAAAAGCGGATATGGCTGAGCACCACCACCAACTCGCCGCTGGCATTCTTACTGACCGGAACAATATGCGAAGTGAAGGTTTTGCCACTCAGAGCAGTAAACTTTTGCAGCAGTGCTGTATCTCTTTCCAGCGCTGCCAGCCCAGCTTCAACCTGCTCTAATTGACCGCGCGCGAGCAAGGGGGCTGTCAACCGCCGCCACGCCTCCTGCACACTTCCGGAAAACGCCTCCTGGACTAGCACCACCGGCTTCTCTTCCAGGTTCCAGCCACATGACCAAAGGCCCCCGGCAAAGTAATCGAACCACTCTGCAGGCTGCAGGCTGCTGTCACAACGGCTGTCCGCCGCGATCTGGGCGAGATAAATGCAGTTCCTCACAAATCTGTTATCGGCCTCTGCCCGCCCCTCCAGTCCGGTGAACAACATATTATTAACGGCAACTGCATTACTCTGACTTAAACCTGTAGCTGAATTGATATCCATATCGCTCCCTGCCAACTTGGCACGTATTAATTTTATAGTTTCATTGCGCCAGACTTATTAAAAAGAACTGACTTGAATCAAACTAACAAAAACGGAAGTTGAAAAAATCACTATTACTCGACATTAAGTTTCCGCGTTGCTCTCGACACGCCGCGACGACAGACCTGCGTCAGGTGCCGGCAGTCGCGTTATCATGCCGCCCGTGAAGATCTACTCAGGATTAAGGAACGGCATGACACCCTGGCTGACGGTTGTGGGAATCGGTGAAGACGGCTTCAAGGGCCTGGGCAAAAACGCTCGGCGCGCCCTGCTGGCTGCTTCGCGGATCATCGGCGGCCAGCGGCAACTGGACTTGCTGCCGGTGTGCATACGCGGCGAACGCGAACTGTGGCCGAGCCCGTTTTCCCTCGCGCCGGTACTGGAGCAGCGCAGCGCAGCCGTGTGCGTGCTGGCCAGCGGTGATCCGATGTTCTATGGCGTCGGCGCCAGCCTTGCGCGCCATGTGCCGAGTGCAGAGATGCTGATCCTGCCCGCGCCCTCTTCCTGTTCGCTGGCCGCCGCCCGGCTCGGCTGGCCGCTACAGGAGGTGGTCACCCTCTCGCTGGTGGCGCGACCACTGGCGGCACTCAATGCGCAGCTGTTCAGCGGGGTGCGCCTGTTGCTGTTGAGCAATGACCGGCACAGTCCGGCGGCAGTCGCGGCGCTGCTGCGCGAGCGCGGTTTTGGCGGCAGCCGCCTGACTGTGCTTGAGCATTTGGGCGGCGATGCCGAACGGCGCCTCGAAAGTACTGCCAATGACTGGAATGACCCGGCGATTGCCGATCTGAATGTGATCGCCATCGAATGCCTGGCCGATGCGCAGGCACCGCGCCTGTCACGTCTTGCCGGACTGCCCGATTCGGCATTCCAGCACGACGGCCAACTGACCAAACGCGATGTCCGCGCCATCACCCTCGCCCGCCTCGCGCCGATCCCCGGCGAACTGCTGTGGGATGTCGGCGGCGGTTGCGGCTCGATCGGCATCGAATGGATGCGCGCGCACCCGAGCTGCCGCGCGATCGCCATCGAGGCGGACGAAGGCCGACAGGCCTTGATCGAACACAACCGCGACGCGTTGGGCGTACCCGGTCTGCACCTGGTGCGTGGCCGTGCGCCGCAGGCACTTGCCGGGCTGGAGCGACCCGACGCGATCTTCATAGGGGGCGGCGTGACCCGTGAAGGCGTGTTTGAAACCTGCTGGGAACAACTCAAACCCGGTGGTCGACTGGTTGCCAACGCCGTGACCCTGCAAAGTGAAGTCACTCTGATGCACTGGCGCGAACGCCACGGCGGCGAACTGACCCGAATTCACGTGGCCCAGGCGCAACCGCTGGGCGAGTTCGACACCTGGCGTCAGGCGTTGCCGATTACCCTGCTGGATCTGGTCAAACCCCTCGATGCGTGACGAAACCGCCGAACAACCCGCGCCCCTGCGCAGCGGCCTGACCACCGGCAGCTGCGCCACCGCCACCAGCCTCGCCGCCGCCCGCCTGCTGCTCGGCGGTACGTCGGCGGATGCGGTGCAGATCGTTCTGCCCAAAGGCAAACAAGTGCAGATGCGCCTGGAGTTCTGCCGCCTGACCGAGGGCGGCGCCGAGGCCGGAACGATCAAGGACGCCGGCGACGACCCGGACGTAACTCACGGTGCGCTGCTCTATTCGCACGTGCGGCTGCTGGCCGAGCCGGGGATTCGCTTTGTCGCGGGCGCAGGTGTCGGCACCGTGACCCGGCCGGGGCTGGTACTCGGCGTCGGTGAACCGGCGATCAACCCGGTGCCGCGCAAGATGATCAGCGACCACCTGACGCTGCTCGCCACCGAAAGCGCTTATGCCGGCGGTTTCGAGGTCACGGTCAACGTCGAGGGCGGCGAGGCGCTGGCGCTGAAAACCATGAACCCGCGACTGGGCATTCTCGGTGGTTTGTCGATCCTCGGCACCAGCGGCATCGTCCGGCCGTTTTCCTGCGCGGCGTACATCGCCTCGATCCATCAGGGCATCGACGTCGCCAAAACCAATGGCTATCTGCACATCGCCGCGTGCACCGGCAACGCCAGCGAAGACACCATGCGCCGGGTCTACGACCTGCCGGAAATCGCCCTGATCGAAATGGGCGACTTTGTCGGCGCGGTGCTCAAGCATCTGCGCAAAGTGCCGGTGGATAAACTCAGCCTGTGCGGCGGCTTTGGCAAGATCAGCAAACTGGCGGCCGGGCACATGGATCTGCACTCGAGGCATTCGAGCATCGACCTGCCGCAACTGGCTGAATGGGCGGCGGCGATTGGTGCCGATCAGGCATTACAGCAGAGCATTCGTGAAGCCAACACCAGTCAACAGGCCCTGACGATGGCCAGCGCGGCAGGCATTGCCCTCGGCGATGAGGTCTGCCGCCACGCGCTTAATTTCGCACGCAGCGTGGTGCCGGCGCAGGTGCAGGTCGAGGTGTTTGCGATTGATCGCCAGGGCGGCATTGTCGGCCACGCCGGAGGTTTTGCATGAAACGCATTCTGTTGCTTGGCGGCGTCACCGAGGCGTTGGCCATCGCCCGTACGCTGGGGCCAGAACACATTTACAGCCTGGCCGGCGTGGGCCGGGTGCCGACCGACCTGACCTGCCAGGTGCGCGTCGGCGGCTACGGCGGGGCCGAAGGTCTGGCACAATTCATTCGCGCTGAAGGCATCGACCTGCTGTTCGATGCGACCCACCCTTACGCCGCGCAAATCAGCCACAACGCCGCCATCGCCGCACAACTCGCCGGCATCCCCTGCTGGGCCTTGCGCCGCCCCGCGTGGCAGCCGCAACCGGGCGACGACTGGCGAGAAGTCAGCGACTGGGCCGAACTGATCGAAGCCCTCAAACCGTTCCGCCGCCCGCTGTTCACCCTCGGCCGCGAACCGCTGCAACACCTCGACGAAATCCCTGCCAACCAGTATTGGACCCTGCGCGCCCTCGACGCTTATCCCGGTAACGAACGCTGCGAAGTCATCGGCGCCCGTGGGCCGTTTCTGCTGGAGGATGAACGCGCACTGTTCGAACGCCGGCAGATCGATGTGCTGATCAGCAAGAACAGCGGCAGCACCGCGACCGAGCCGAAACTGGAAGTGGCGCGGGAGTTGGGCGTGCCGGTGATGGTGCTGAAGCGGCCGGTGTTGCCGGGAGTTGATCGGGAGTTTCTGACGACGGCTGAAGTCCTCGCGGCCCTTGCCGCCTTCACCCGACTTTAACCAGGCGCAGACCTCGAGTGCGCCTTCGCGGGCAAGCCCGCTCCCACAGTGGTCGGCGGCGACCGCATAGTTTGTGTATGCCAGGGCTCCTGTGGGAGCGGGCTTGCTCGCGAAGGCGCCGGTACTGTAATCCTCTCTCCAACGCCCTACAGCTAAACCGGACGCTACGTACAACCCTTTAAAGAAACACTGACTGTCTGCACTAAATGCCCGGTTTTATGCTCACCGCTTTTGAGCCCATAGGTGAACATTGCGATGACCGAAAAATTCACCCGTTTCGACGCCGCCGAGTACCTTAAAACCCCCGAGGACATGGCGGCTTATCTGGACGCTTGCTTTGATGATGATGAAGGCGATGGCGTACTCATCCGTGCAGCACTGAATGACATAGCCCGAGCCCAGGGCATGACACAGGTGGCACGTGATGCTGGCCTGGGTCGTGAAAGTCTCTATAAAGCGCTGAGCAGCACTGGTAACCCCGAATTCGCAACTATCATGAAGGTCATGAAGGCTTTGGGTTTGAGATTGCACGCCGTCGCGGTGTGATTGATCTGCGACACCATACCGCACGACGCCTTTTTACTTATCGGCCCTGATCAGGCTAAATAGCCGCGCCTGATCGCCCACCCAACGGATCTGTCTCATGAACCGACACCGGCTCGCATTTACCTGGATCGCCTGCTTCGCAGTGCTGTTCAACATGCTCGCCATGCCGATGACCGGGGCGATGGCGCAGGCGGCCAGTTCACCGGCCGAACAGTTGCTGTGGAGCAGTTTCTGCACCGGCAGCGGGACGAAGATGGTGGCGATCAACATCGGCACCACGGAGCAGAAAGCCCCGTCCAACGACAGCCATTCCAACATGCAGCATTGCTGGTGTTGCTCGGGTTCCGCGCCGCTGGTGGCGTTGCCGGGCCATACGCCGCAGCTGTATTTCGCCCGCTACGAAAGCAATCGCAGCGTGGCGCCGCCCTCGTTGCAAACACCGACACCGCGCCAGCAATGGCCGAGCCTCAACCCCCGCGCCTCGCCTCTGTTCTGATCTGTCTCGCAATTGACCTGCGTTTCACATCGTTCCGGAGAACTGCCATGTTGAACAAACTCATCGTCATCGCTGCGCTGTTGCTGCCTGCCTGCTTCGCCCATGCCCACGAATACAAGGCCGGCGAGCTGGAAATCGCTCATCCGTGGTCGCAGGAGCTGCCGCCCAACGCGCCGACCGTCGCCGCTTATTTCGTGATCAGCAATCCCGGCAAGACCGACGACCGCCTGCTCAGCGTCGACTCGCCAATCACCGCCGAAGCGCAACTGCATGAGCACGTGATGCAGGGCGACCTGATGAAAATGCAGCAGGTGCCCGACGTGGTGATTCCGGCCGGCGGCAAGGTGACGTTCGCGCCGATGGCCTATCACGTGATGCTGCTCAACCCGAAAGACCGCAGCCTGCTCAGCGACGGCAAACGCTTCCCGCTGACCCTGCATTTCGAGAAGGCCGGTAACGTCACCGTCGAAGTCGCGGTGCAGAAGAAACCTCCGCAAGATACCCAGGCACACGATCACGCCCAGTAACCGATCCGGCTGACCACGCCCGTGCGCCTGCAACGCGCCGGGGCATCCCACCTGCATCGCCAGAGCCAGACTCTGACCCGCGGTAGCTGGATCGCCCTGTTCGCCATGTTGATGATCTTCATCGGCCCGCTGATTTCTCAGTCGATGCCGATGGATCAGCACGCCTCGACTTCCATGCCGATGAGCATGGACATGGCGATGGACATGCCGGGCATGGATCACGCCGCGCACGGCGCACAACCGGCTGCCGAACACTGCCCGCCACAGTCCTCGCACCACGCCCTATGGGAAAAGTGCGGTTATTGCAGCCTGCTGTTCAATTGCCCGGCGCTGACCGGTGGCGGCACGTTCGCCACGTTCAGCATTGCCCACGTCAACACCTTCACCCCGCCCTCCCCGCGTCTGGGCCATGCCCGGCAGACCTTCTTCCCCGGCGCCCGCACCCGCGCCCCGCCCATCACGGCGTAAACACCGCACCTTTGATTGCACACGGTTGAGAAGACAGCTTCAGGCTGCCGGCCGTGTCGTTTACGACTGTTTGATGGAAATTGTCATGTCCAGGTTTTCTGCTGTTCCACGCTCGGGTTCTGCCCAGGCGTCTTTCGCGCTGAACGCATCGCGCATTGGTTTCTCGCACGCCACCGCCGTCCTTTGCGGCGTCCTGCTGTCGCCGCTGGTGCTGGCCGATGACCACGCCGGGCACAACGAAGAACTGAGTCCGACGGTGATTACCGCGATCGCCCCCAGCTCGCCGTTGACCATCGTCACCAACCCCAAGGATCCGCGTCAGCCGGTGCCGGCCAGTGACGGCGGCGATTACCTGAAGACCATTCCCGGCTTCGCCCTGGTGCGCAATGGCGGCACCAACGGTGATCCGGTGCTGCGCGGGATGTTCGGTTCGCGGCTGAACATTCTCACCAACGGCAGCATGCTGCTCGGCGCCTGCCCGGGGCGGATGGACGCGCCGACCTCGTACATCTCGCCGGAAACCTACGACAAACTCACGGTGATCAAGGGGCCGCAAACCGTGCTCTGGGGGCCGGGGGCATCGGCCGGCACGGTGCTGTTCGACCGTGAACCGGAAAGCTTCGGCGAACTCGGCACGCGGGTGAATGCCAGCGTGCTGGCCGGCTCCAACGGACGCTTCGACAAAGTTGTCGACGCCGCTGCCGGCGGGCCATTGGGCTACGTACGGGTAATCGGCAATACCGCGCACTCCGACGACTATCGCGACGGCAACAACGACAGCGTGCCGTCGCGCTATGACAAGTGGAACGGTGACATCGCCGTCGGCTGGACCCCGGACGCCGACACCCTGATCGAACTCACCGCCGGCAAGGGCGATGGCGAAGCGCGCTACGCCGGGCGCGGCATGGACGGTTCGCAGTTCCTTCGCGAAAGCCTCGGCCTGCGCTTCGAAAAATCCAACATCACCGACGTGCTGGAGAAAGTTGAAGCACAGGTTTACTACAACTACGCCGACCACGTGATGGACAACTACACCCTGCGCACGCCATCCGGCACCGGGATGATGGCCGGGCCCATGGCGTCCAACGTCGACCGGCGCACCCTCGGCGCGCGGATCAAGGCAACCTGGCGCTGGGCCGACATCCAGCTGATCACCGGTCTCGATGCGCAGACCAACGAGCACCGCCAGCGCAGCGGCATGGGCATCGACACCTACAAGGATCAGCCGTACACCAAGGACGCCGATTTCCATAACTATGGCGTGTTCAGCGAAATGACCTGGTATGCCGCCGACCGTGATCGCCTGATCACTGGCGCCCGGGTCGACCGTGCTTCGGCCAAGGATTACCGGCAGCGCATTGGTTCGGGAATGATGAGCCGGCCAAATCCGACCGCCGACGAGACCCGCGCCGACACCCTGCCAAGCGGCTTCGTGCGTTACGAGCATGACCTCGCTGACAGCCCGGCCACGCTGTACGCCGGCCTCGGTCACGCGCAGCGCTTCCCGGATTATTGGGAGCTGTTTTCGCCGAAGTCCGGCCCGGCCGGCTCGCTGAATGCGTTTGACTCGATCAAACCGGAGAAGACCACCCAGTTCGACTTCGGCGTGAACTACAAGACCGCCGAACTCGAAGCCTGGGCCTCGGGCTACATCGGCGTAGTGCGCGACTACATCCTGTTCGACTACACGCCGACGATGATGGGCATGAGCACTTCGCGCGCGGAAAACATCGACGCGCGGATCATGGGTGGCGAGCTCGGTGCCGCCTACAAACTCACCGATAACTGGAAAGCCGACGCGACCCTGGCTTACGCCTGGGGCAAGAACAGCAGCGATGGCAAAGCCCTGCCGCAAATGCCGCCGCTGGATGCGCGCTTCGGCCTGACCTACAGCGAAGACAACTGGAGCGCCGGGGCACTGTGGCGCGTGGTCGCGGCGCAAAACCGTATCGACCAGAACAAGGGCAACGTGGTCGGCAAGGACTACGACAAGAGCGGCGGCTTTGGCGTGTTCTCGCTCAACGGCGCCTACCGGATCAACAAAAACTGGAAGGTCAGCACCGGCGTCGACAACCTGTTCGGCAAGGCTTACGCCGAGCACTTGAACCTGGCGGGTAACGCCGGTTTCGGCTACCCGGCCAACGACCCGCAAGCGATCAATGAACCGGGGCGCACGCTCTGGACCAAGGTTGATATGAGTTTCTAACCGAGCGGCACGCCCTGCCCTTGTGGGAGCGGGCTTGCTCGCGAAGACGGTGGTACATCCAGCATGGGTGGCGCCTGACACGACGCTTTCGCGAGCAAGCCCGCTCCCACAGGAGTGCAGTGGTGAAACTCCCCATACAGAACAAAGAAAAGATCCAAGCCAAGCGGAGCAAACGTGATGCAAAAGCCCAAACCGAACTTCTACAACGTGGCCTGGCGCTGGCATTTCTATGCCGGCCTATTCGTCGCGCCGTTCATGGTAATGCTGGCCCTGACCGGCATCATCTACCTGTTCAAACCGCAACTCGACTCACTGATGTACAGCAGCCTGCTCAACGTCCCGGCCGGGCATCACACGGTGCCGGCCGATGATCTGCTGCAACGGGTCAAGAGCGCTTACCCACAAGGCCAGATCAGCCAATACCTGCCGCCGGCCAACGCCGAGCGCAGCGCTCAGTTTGTCGTCAAGAATGAGGGTCATGAACTCAACGTATTCATCGATCCGTACCACGGCGACATTCTCGGCGAGCAGGATGCGAAGAAAAATCTGCAAGCCATCGCCCGCGCCATTCACGGCGAGTTGATGATCGGCACGGTGGGTGATCGTCTGATCGAACTCGCCGCCGGTTGGGGCGTGGTGCTGGTGGTGTCGGGGGTGTTTCTGTGGTGGCCGCGGGGTCAGGCCGCCGGGATTCTGTGGCCACGCCTGAACAGTCGCGGTCGGGTGTTGTGGCGTGATCTGCACGCGGTCACCGGGTTCTGGGGCGCGGCATTGCTGCTGGTGATGCTGCTCAGCGGCATGACCTGGACCGGCTTCTGGGGCAAGCAATATGCGCAGGTGTGGAACGTGTTCCCGGCGGCGATGTGGAACAACGTGCCGACCTCCGACGTCGAGGCCGGCAGCCTCAATAACGCCGCGCGCCAGACCGTGCCGTGGGCGATGGAAAACACGCCGATGCCGATGTCCGGCGACCACGCCGAACACATGGCCCACGGCGGCATGCAACACGGCCCCGCCGCCCCCGCGATCAGCCTGCAAGAGGTGCAGAACATCGCCATTGAACGCAAGGTCGAACCCGGCTACAGCATCACCCTGCCAACCACCGCGACCGGCGTGTTCACCATCGCCGTGTTCGCCGACGACCCGCGCAACGACGCGACCCTGCATGTCGATCAGTACACCGGCAAGGTCCTCGCCGATGTGCGTTTCGAGCAGTACGGCGCAGTGGCGCGGGCCACGGAAATCGGCGTGATGCTGCACGAAGGCAAGATGTTCGGCACCTTCAACCAGATCGTCGTGCTGCTGATCTGCCTGATGATTCTGCTCAGCGCCGTCAGCGGTGTGGTGATCTGGTGGAAGCGGCGTCCGCAGGGCAAGTTCGGCGTACCGCCGCTGCGCCATGATCTGCCGAAATGGAAAACCGGCGTGGCGATCATGCTCGCTCTGGCAGTGATCTTTCCGCTGGTGGGCGCTTCGCTGGTGCTGGTCTGGCTGCTGGATCGGCTGCTGTTGTCGCGTCTGGGCCGCCAAGCTGAATCTGCCTCAACTTCAACGTGAAGCAGGCGAGATGCGCGTTTCAGACAGATCTTTAAACTGCCGGGGCTTAAACTCCGGCAGATTCCTGTGGGAGCGGGCTTGCTCGCGAAGGCGCAGTGTCATGCAACGAACAGGGTGCCTGACACGCCCTCTTCGCGAGCAAGCCCGCTCCCACAATTGCCGCTCTGCCCGCCACCAAAAGTGGCGGGCTGTCTTTTGAAGAAGTGATTCACCACCCCGATGAACAAATACCTCTTGTCCAGCCTCTGCCTGTTCGCCCTGAACAACGCCAACGCTGATGGCCAGCCGCTGACGCTGCCCACCGGCACCATCTCCGCGCCTGCGGTTGACGAAGAAAGTGTCAGCCTGACCACGCCGACCACCGCCGGCTCGCGCCTGAACCTGACGGCCATGGAAACTCCGGCCAGCGTCGAAAGCCTCAGCGGCGAGCAGGTTCGCGCCCGTGGCGATCGCAGTGTGCAGGACGCGGTGTCGCGCAGCACCGGCATCAGCCGCACCGGCACCCCGGGCGATGGCGGCACCTCGTTGCAGGCACGCGGTTTTACCGGGCAGAGTTCGGTGATGCAGTTGTATGACGGCAACCGCATGTACACCGGCATGGGCACCGTGACCTTTCCAGTCGACACCTGGGCGGTGCAGCGCGTCGACGTACTGCGCGGCCCGGCCTCGGTGCTGTACGGCGAAGGCGCGACCGGCGCGGTGGTCAACGTGATTCCGAAGAAACCGTTCGAGGGTGAAATCGAAAATCACCTGCGCGTCGGCTACGGTTCCTACGACAGCCAGCAGCAGGCGTTCGACAGCGGCGGCTCGCTGAGCGACACCCTGAGCTATCGCCTCAATCTCAATCGTCTGCGCAGCAACGGCTGGATCGATCGCGGTGATTCTTCAAGCGACTTCATCAGCGCCGCCCTGCGCTGGCAGGCCACCGACGATCTGGCGTTCACCCTCGCCCACGACTACGGCGACCAGCGTCCGCAGAACTACTTCGGCACGCCACTGATCAACGGCCGATTGCGCGACAGTCTGCGCAACAAGAACTACAACGTGCGTGACGATCAGCAGCACTACAACGATCAGTGGACGCGCCTGACCACCGATTGGCAGATCAACGACGCCGTCAGTGCCAGCAACGAGCTGTACTACCTCAAGGCCCAGCGCCGCTGGCAGAACGCCGAAAACTACAACTTCGACCGCGATAGCCAGCAACTCAGCCGCAGTGGCTACTTCGGCATCGGCCACCAGCAGGAGCAGGTCGGCGACCGCCAGACCTTCACCTTCAAGCACTCGCTGTTCGGCCTCGACAGCCAGACCGTGACCGGCGTCGATTACAACCGCATCCGCTTCCAGCTCAACAGCAACTCGCCGTTCAACGACGTGCTGCCGAACGGTCAGGCGCTGGATCTGTATCACCCGCAACCGGGCTATTTCGAAAGCGCCAACCCTTACCGCGACCAGTTCGACAGCACCACCAAACAGATGTCAGTGTTTGCGGAAAACCGCACGCAATTGAGCGAGCGCTGGTCGCTGGTGACCGGCGTGCGCCGCGACTATGTGCATGTGGATCGCAACAATCTGATCGACGACAGCCAGAGCGACAAGACCCTGACCGGCAACAACTGGAAGGCCGGACTGGTGTTTGCCCTGACACCGCAGACCTCGTTCTACGGCCAGGTCGCGACCAGTACCGATGGCATCGGCGGCCTGATTTCCCTCAGCCCGAGCCAACAGCAATACGACCTCTCGACTGCACGCCAGACCGAAGTCGGCATGAAGCAGTTGTTCTGGGATCAACGCGGCGAGTTCACCCTGGCGGCCTATCGCATCGTCAAAAAGAAACTGCTGACCGACGATCCGGGCAACCCGACGCTCAAGCAGCAAGTCGGCCAGCAATCGTCCAACGGCCTGGAAGCCAGCCTCGATCTGCAACTGCCGCACGCCTGGCAACTGCAGGCCAACGCGGCGATTGTGAAGGCCAGGTACGATGACTTCTCCGAAGTGGTCGACGGGCAAACCCTGTCGTACAACGGCAATCGCCCGGTGGATGTACCACGGCGTACGGCCAATCTGTGGCTGAACAAAAACCTCAGTGATGATCTGAAGGCCGGGGCCGGCGTGCGTTATGTCGATGCGCGTTACGCCGACATGGCCAACCGCAACGAGCTGCCGAGTTACACCGTGGTCGATGCGACGCTGTCGTGGCAAGCCTTGCGCAACACCACGCTGGGCCTGCAGGTGAACAATCTGTTTGACCGCCAGTACGCACAAAGCCAATACAATGCGGGCCAGCAGTGGATTCTCGGCGAGCCGAGATCGTTCTTCGTCACCGCTGATTACACTTTTTGATTGAAGATTGCGCCCTCACCCTAGCCCTCTCCCGGAGGGAGAGGGAACTGACCGAGGTGTTTGGGCAAGTTGCACCGACTTGAAAGTCCGAGTCGAACTCAGTTTTGAAACGCATGAAGATCGGCTCCCTTTCCCCCTCGCCCCCTCTGGGGGAGAGGGCTGGGGTGAGGGGGATGGATCTACCGAAAAAACACGAAATCGAGAACACACCGAACGCCCTATGACGTCACTCACCCTCACCCACCTCGCCTGGACACCTCTGGGCCACGGCCACTGCCATCACCAGTTCCAGCTGCGTGACGCCTCGTTGCAGGTGGCTGCCGGTGAGTTTGTCGGGCTGATCGGCCCCAACGGCAGCGGCAAGACCAGCCTGCTGCGCTGCGCCTATCGCTTCAGTCAGCCGGAAAGCGGTGAGGTCAGACTCGATCATCACAACGTGTGGAAACAGTCTTCGCGCTGGTGCGCAAAGCGCATCGCCGTGGTCCTGCAGGAATTCCCCGATGCCTTTGGCCTGACCGTCGAAGAAGTGGTCGCCATGGGTCGCACGCCGCACAAAGGCCTGTTCGATGGCGACACGCTGGAAGATCGCAATCTGGCGACGCAAGCGCTCAAATCCGTCGGCCTCGACGGCTTCGAAGACCATGCGTTCGCCACCCTGTCCGGCGGTGAGAAGCAGCGGGTGATCCTTGCCCGCGCCCTGACTCAGCAACCGCAACTGCTGATCCTCGACGAGCCGACCAACCACCTCGACCCGCGTTATCAGCTCGAACTGCTGCAACTGGTCAAACGTCTGCAGATCGGCACCCTCGCCAGCATTCACGACCTGAACCTGGCCGCCGCGTTCTGTGACCGACTGTACGTGATCAACCACGGCCGGATCGTCGCCAGCGGCACGCCGCAACAGGTACTGACCACCGAGCTGCTGCGCGACGTGTTCGGCGTCGAGGCGTTGATCGATTCCCATCCCCTCCACGGCTACCCGCGAATCACCTGGATAACCCGACCATGACTGTGCGTTCCCTGCTTTGTGTCGCTCTTTTGTTGTGCAGTGCCCAGGCCTTCGCCGAAGCCACGAAATACCCGTTGACCATCCATAGCTGCAACCGCGAAGTGACCTTCAACGAAGCGCCGAAACACGCGGTCAGTCACGACATCAACATGACCCAGATGATGCTCGCCCTCGGCCTCAAATCGCGTATGGCCGGCTACAGCGGTGTCAGCGGCTGGAAGTCAGTAACGCCCGAAATGCAGTCGCTGCTCGACGGCTTGCCGGAGCTGGCCGCGAAATACCCGTCGGTGGAAACCCTGCTCAACGCCAACGTCGATTTCTTTTTCGCCGGCTGGGATTACGGCATGCGTGTCGGCGGCGATCTCACGCCGCAGACCCTGCAACCGCTGGGCATCAACGTCTATGAGCTGACCGAATCCTGCGCCTTCGTGATGAAGCGCCCGGCGGCGACGCTGGACGACACCTACAACGACCTGCGCAATCTGGGGAAGATTTTCGACGTGCAGGATCGCGCCAACGCACTGATCGCCGACATGCAGAATCAGGTCGCCGAGATCCGCAAAGACCTGCCCGCCGACAAGCCGCGCGTGTTTCTCTACGACAGCGGCGAAGACCGCGCCATGACTTCCGGGCGTCTCGGCATGCCGCAGGCGCTGATTGATGCTGCAGGCGGGCGCAACATTCTCGACGACGTCGACGCGAGCTGGACGAGGGTCAACTGGGAGACCGTGGTCGAACGCAATCCGCAGGTGATCGTGATCGTCGACTACAGCGAAATCACTGCTGAACAGAAGATCGAATTTCTGCTGAAGAACCCGGCGCTGCAATCGGTCGATGCGATCAAGAACCAGCGCTTCATCGTCATCCCTTACGTGCAGGCCACGCCGGGGATCGATAACGTGCTGGCGGTGGAAACCCTGGCCAAAGGATTCCACGGCGAATGATCGACCGTCGCTACGCCCTGTTGTTGACCGCCCTCGGCGCCCTGTTGCTGGTGTCGTGCGTGGTCTCGCTCGGTTTTGGTCCGGCGCGGGTGCCGGTGGAGGTGGTTTGGCGGATTCTGCTGCACAAGACCTTCGGTTTCGGCGAGGTGAGCTGGAGCGCCGGGCAGGAACACATCGTCTGGCTGATCCGTGTGCCGCGCATGTTGCTCGGGGCGTTGGTCGGTGCCGGGTTGGCGTTGATTGGCGCGGTGCTGCAAGCGGTGACGCGCAATCCACTGGCCGATCCGCACCTGCTCGGCGTCACCTCCGGCGCGACACTCGGCGCCGTGATCGTGGTGCTGCACATAGGTGAGATCGTCGGTCTGCTGACCTTGCCGATTGCTGCTTTCATCGGTGCGTTGCTGAGCATGTTCCTGGTGCTGGGGATTGCCAACCGTCAGGGTCGGCTCGACAGCGACCGGTTGCTGCTGTGCGGCGTGGCGGTGTCGTTCGTGATGATGGCAATCGCCAACCTGCTGCTGTTCATGGGCGACCATCGCGCCAGCTCGGCGGTGATGTTCTGGATGCTCGGCGGCCTCGGCCTGGCGCGCTGGGAACTACTGACGGTGCCGGCGCTGAGTGTGTTGCTCGGCCTCGGTTTGCTGCTGGGCATGGCCCGACCGTTGAACGCCTTGATGGCCGGTGAACAGACCGCCGTCACCCTCGGCCTGAATGCCCGCGCGGTGCGTTTGCGGGTGTTTGTGATCGCGTCCTTGATGACCGGGGTGCTGGTGTCGATCAGCGGCTCGATCGGTTTTGTCGGGCTGATGGTGCCGCACATTGCCCGGCGTCTGGTCGGTGCCGAACACCGCCGATTGTTGCCGGCCTGCGTACTGCTCGGCAGCCTGTTTCTGGTGTGGGTCGATGTTGCCGCGCGAACTCTGATCGCGCCGGAAGACCTGCCCATCGGCGTCGCCACCGCAGCTATCGGCGGTCTGTTCTTCATCGGCCTGATGCGCCGCCGCTGATCCAGCACAATCAACTTGTAGGAGTGAGCCTGCTCGCGATGACGGCGACACATTCGACATCAATGCGGATGACAGAACGCTATCGCGAGCAGGCTCACTCCTACAGGGGACAGTGTTGTCCTTGAAATCGCGCCCCAATCTGGCGCGGCCGCCTGCACCAACGCTCTCTCCGCGTCCCTTCATGGTGCACCCCACCCGCGCGTAACCGCTCTAAACCGACATTTTCCTGCCCGATCCCGACCGGGCACAGCCCTTGCAAAACACACCTTCAGTCGTCCGCATCTGCCAACCATAAAAAACTTTAACGTTCATGGAGATCGCACAATGAAGCGTCGCAGTTTGATCAAGGCTTTCACACTCACGGCATCCATTGCCGCGATGGGCATGACCTGGACTGTCCAGGCCGCCGAGACCATCAAGGTGGGGATTCTGCATTCGTTGTCCGGGACCATGGCGATCTCCGAAACGTCGCTCAAAGACATGGCGCTGATGACCATCGACGAGATCAACGCCAAGGGCGGCGTGAACGGCAAGATGCTCGAACCGGTGGTGGTCGACCCTGCGTCGAACTGGCCGCTGTTTGCCGAAAAAGGCCGGCAGTTGCTGACCCAGGACAAGGTCGCGGTGGTGTTCGGTTGCTGGACGTCGGTGTCACGTAAATCGGTGCTGCCGGTGTTCGAAGAACTCAACGGCCTGCTGTTCTACCCGGTGCAATACGAAGGCGAAGAGATGTCGCCGAACGTGTTCTACACCGGCGCCGCGCCGAACCAGCAAGCGATCCCCGCCGTTGAATACCTGATGAGCGAAGAAGGCGGCAGCGCCAAGCGCTTCTTCCTGCTCGGCACCGACTACGTCTACCCGCGCACCACCAACAAGATCCTGCGCTCGTTCCTGCATTCCAAAGGCGTGGCCGACAAGGACATCGAAGAGGTCTACACCCCGTTCGGTCATAGCGACTATCAAACCATCGTCGCCAACATCAAGAAATTCTCCGCCGGCGGCAAGACTGCTGTGATCTCCACGGTCAACGGCGACTCCAACGTGCCGTTCTACAAAGAGCTGGCCAACCAGGGCCTGAAAGCTACCGACGTACCGGTGGTGGCGTTCTCGGTGGGTGAAGAAGAGCTGCGCGGCATCGACACCAAACCGCTGGTGGGCAACCTTGCGGCGTGGAACTACTTCGAGTCCGTGGAGAACCCGGTGAACAAGAAGTTCGTCGCTGACTGGAAGGCCTACGCGAAGAAACACAACCTGCCGGGCGCCGACAAAGCGGTGACCAACGACCCGATGGAAGCCACTTACGTCGGCATCCACATGTGGGCGCAAGCGGCGGAGAAAGCCAAGTCCACCGACGTCGACAAGGTTCGCGAAGCACTGGCTGGCCAGACCTTCGCCGCACCGTCCGGTTACACCCTGACCATGGACAAGACCAATCACCACCTGCACAAACCGGTGATGATCGGCGAGATCCAGGCTGACGGTCAGTTCAACGTCGTGTGGCAGACCGAAGGGCCGATCCGCGCGCAACCGTGGAGTCCGTTTATCGATGGCAACGACAAGAAGCCGGATTATGCGGTGAAGAGCAACTGAGGCGGATTCAATCTTTGAGGCGGGCTTGAGATCTACCCCCTCACCCCAGCCCTCTCCCCCTAGGGGTAGAGGGGGAAAGGGAGCCGATCTTCATGCTTTTCAAAGCCTGAGTTCGGCTCGAATTCGCAGGTCGCAGCACATCGTACAAAAACCTCGGTCAGTCCCCTCAATTTCAAGAGGGAGAGGGGGGAAAGGGAGCCGATCTTCGTGCTTTTCAAAGTGTGAGCTCGGCTCGAATTCGCAGGTCGCAACACATCGTCCTGACACCTCGGTCAGTCCCCTCTCCCTCCGGGAGAGGGTTAGGGTGAGGGGGCGGTTGAACAGGACACCACTAATGCCCACTGCCATATACCGCTTATTTCTGGCCTTGGCACTGCTGTTGCCGATGACTGCCTTTGCCGGCGACGCCGAAGACTTCGTCGCCGCCAATCCCGTGCAGCAAGCCAAACTGCTCGAAGCCTGGGCCGCGCAGCCCGAGCCGGCGCGTGTCGAGCTGATCAACGCCCTGCAACAAGGCGAATTGATCATCGACGGCCAGCCAAAAATCCTGCGTCTGAACAACCGCCTGCGGGGTCTGATCGACACCGCGTTGGCCAGCCACCAATTGCTCGCCGCCGACGCCAAAACCCGTCTGACTGCCGCGCAGCAATTGCAGAAAAGCGCGAAACCCGCGCAGCTGAAATTCCTCGACCAGCAACTGGCTGGCGAAAAAGATGAGAACGTCCACGCCGCCCTGAGCCTGGCCCTGGCCAACCTGCAATTGGTGGACAGCGATCCGGCAGTGCGTCTGGCCGCCGTGCGCCTGCTCGGTGAAACCGGCGATCCCCTGGCCCGCACCCGCCTCGAAGGCCTGCTCGAACCCGGCGTCGAAAGCGATGCCGGCGTGCGCACCGCCGCCGAAACCAGTCTGGCGCAGGTGAAACACAAACTGCTGGTCGGCGAAATCCTCGGTGAGGCGTTCAGCGGCATGTCCCTCGGTTCGATTCTGCTGCTCGCGGCACTCGGTCTGGCGATCACCTTCGGCCTGCTCGGGGTAATCAACATGGCCCACGGCGAGATGCTGATGCTCGGCGCCTACTCGACCTACGTGGTGCAACTGATGTTCCAGCGTTACGCCCCACAAGCCATCGAGTTCTATCCGCTGATCGCGCTGCCGGTGGCGTTCTTCGTCACGGCGGCGATCGGCATGGCGCTGGAACGCACAGTGATTCGTCATCTCTACGGCCGACCACTGGAAACCCTGCTCGCCACCTGGGGCATCAGCCTGATGCTGATCCAGTTGGTGCGCCTGCTGTTCGGCGCGCAGAACGTCGAGGTGGCGAACCCGGCGTGGCTGTCCGGCGGGATTCAGGTGCTGCCGAATCTGGTGCTGCCGTACAACCGCATCGTGATCATCGCTTTCGCTTTGTTCGTGGTGGTGCTGACCTGGCTGCTGCTGAACAAGACCCGCCTCGGCCTCAACGTGCGAGCGGTCACGCAGAACCGCAACATGGCTGCCTGCTGCGGCGTGCCCACCGGGCGCGTCGACATGCTCGCCTTCGGCCTCGGCTCGGGCATCGCCGGCCTCGGTGGCGTGGCGCTGAGCCAGATCGGCAACGTCGGCCCGGATCTGGGTCAGAGCTACATCATCGACTCATTCCTGGTGGTGGTGCTCGGTGGCGTCGGGCAACTCGCCGGCAGCGTGCTCGCCGCGTTCGGGCTGGGCATCGCCAACAAGATTCTCGAACCGCAGATCGGTGCGGTACTCGGCAAGATCCTGATCCTCGCGCTGATCATTCTGTTCATCCAGAAACGTCCGCAAGGCCTCTTCGCACTGAAAGGACGGGTGATCGACTGATGAACCAGCCTCTACTTGTCACGGCCACGCAAAAGGCCGGGCCGAAAGTCACCCTCGCCATCGGCGCGGTGATCCTCGCGCTGCTGATCGCTCTACCGTTGCTCTCGCTGTTGCCGGCGGACAGCGCGCTGCATGTCTCGGCCTACACCCTGACGCTGGTCGGCAAAATCCTCTGCTACGCCATCGTCGCTCTGGCGCTGGATCTGGTCTGGGGCTACGCCGGGCTGCTGTCGCTGGGCCACGGCCTGTTCTTCGCCCTCGGCGGTTATGCGATGGGCATGTACCTGATGCGTCAGGCCGCCGGTGATGGTTTGCCGGCGTTCATGACTTTTCTGTCGTGGACCGACCTGCCGTGGTACTGGAGCGGCACCAGCAGTTTTATCTGGTCGATGTGTCTGGTGGTGCTGGCACCGGGTCTGCTGGCGCTGGTGTTCGGCTTCTTCGCCTTCCGCTCGCGGATCAAGGGCGTGTATTTCTCGATCATGACCCAGGCCCTGACCTTCGCCGGGATGCTCCTGTTTTTCCGCAACGAGACCGGCTTCGGCGGCAACAACGGCTTCACCAATTTCCGCACGATTCTCGGTTTCGGCATCACTGAGCCGGGCACCCGCGCGGTGCTGTTTCTGGCGACCGTGTTGCTGCTGGTGGCGAGTCTGTTCATCGGCTGGCGTCTGGCGCAGAGCAAGTTCGGCCGGGTGCTGACCGCGCTGCGCGATGCGGAAAACCGCCTGATGTTCTGCGGCTACGACCCGCGCGGTTTCAAACTGTTCGTCTGGGTCTTGAGCGCGGTGCTGTGCGGTCTGGCCGGGGCCCTGTACGTGCCGCAGGTCGGCATCATCAACCCCAGCGAAATGTCGCCGACCAACTCGATCGAGGCGGCGGTATGGGTCGCCCTCGGCGGTCGCGGCACGCTGATCGGGCCGCTGCTCGGCGCGGGTGTGGTCAACGGCATGAAGAGGTGGTTCACCGTGGCCTTCCCTGAATACTGGCTGTTCTTCCTCGGCGCGCTGTTCATCGTCGTGACGTTGTATTTGCCCAAAGGCGTGATCGGCCTGCTGAAGAAACGAGGTGAACAATGAGAGTCACTGCGAGTGCTGAATTCATGCTCGAACCGGCGTTTTTCCCCGTGGAACCGAACAAGGACGAAGGCACCAGCCGTGACTCGATCGGCCTCGGCCAACGCGTCGGCCCGGGCCTCGACACCCGCCACGGCACGATCCTGACCCTGGAAGATATCAGCGTCAGCTTCGACGGCTTTCGCGCGCTGAACAATCTGAACCTGTACATCGGCGTCGGCGAACTGCGCTGCATCATCGGCCCCAACGGCGCGGGCAAGACCACGCTGATGGACGTGATCACCGGCAAGACCCGCCCCAGTCACGGCAAAGCCTGGTTCGGCGAAACCCTGGATCTGACGCAGATGAGCGAAGTACAGATTGCCCAGGCCGGCATCGGTCGCAAGTTCCAGAAACCCACAGTGTTCGAAGCGCTGAGCGTGTTCGAGAACCTGGAACTGGCGCAGAAAACCGACAAGTCGGTGTGGGCCAGTTTGCGCGCACGCCTGAGCGGCGAGCAGCGCGATCGCATCAGCGAAGTGCTGGAGACCATCCGCCTGACCACCTCGGTCAATCGCCCGGCGGGCTTGCTGTCCCACGGGCAGAAGCAGTTTCTGGAGATCGGCATGTTGCTGATGCAGGACCCGCAACTGCTGCTGCTCGACGAGCCGGTGGCGGGCATGACCGATGCCGAAACCGAATTCACCGCCGAGCTGTTCAAGTCGCTGGCCGGCAAGCATTCGCTGATGGTGGTGGAGCACGACATGGGCTTCGTCGGCTCGATTGCCGATCATGTGACGGTGCTGCATCAGGGCAGCGTGCTGGCGGAAGGATCGCTGGAGCAGGTGCAGGAAAACGAGCGGGTGATCGAGGTCTATCTCGGCCGTTGAACTGCAAACACCTTTCCAATGTGGGAGCGGGCTTGCTCGCGAATGCGGTGTGCCATTCAAGTTGATGGCGACTGATCCACCGCATTCGCGAGCAAGCCCGCTCCCACAGGGGGATTTGAGGAGATTTTGAGAATGCTGCAAGTCGACAAGTTGCACCAGTACTACGGCGGTAGCCACATCCTCCGTGGCCTCTCATTCGACGTAAAAGTCGGCGAAGTCACCTGCCTGCTCGGGCGCAACGGCGTGGGCAAGACCACCCTGCTCAAATGCCTGATGGGCCTGTTGCCCGCCAAGGAAGGCGTGGTGAACTGGGAAGGCCAACCGATTACCACGTTCAAGCCGCACCAACGTGTACACGCCGGGATCGCCTATGTGCCACAGGGCCGGGAAATCTTCGGCCGGCTCACAGTGGAAGAAAATCTGCTGATGGGCCTGTCACGGTTTCCCGGCAGTGAAGCGAAAGAAGTACCAGGTTTCATCTACGAATTGTTCCCGGTGCTGCTACAAATGAAGCAGCGCCGCGGCGGTGACCTGTCCGGCGGTCAGCAACAGCAGCTGGCTATCGGTCGCGCCCTGGCCAGTCGTCCGCGTTTGCTGATCCTCGACGAGCCCACCGAAGGCATCCAGCCCTCGGTGATCAAGGAGATCGGCGCGGTGATCAAGAAGCTCGCGGCGCGGGGCGACATGGCGATTTTGCTGGTTGAGCAGTTCTACGACTTCGCCGCCGAGCTGGCCGATCAGTACCTGGTGATGTCCCGGGGCGAGATCGTGCAGCAGGGTCGCGGTGAAAATATGGAGGCCGAGGGTGTACGAGGTCTGGTAACAATTTAATCTGTAGCTTCCTAACGATAATTACAAACCATGAACTTACCGCTTCCCACTGCCCTGTTTACCCCGAGCTGGCACGCCGAGCTGGAACTGGCCTACGCCCGCTTCGGCGACTGCACGCGCCCGGTTCAGCGCCGGCATCTCGGCCCGCTGCGCGTGCAAAAGCACCTGTATGCCGAAGGCCCCGAGGTCTGCCAGCACATCATCGTCCACCCGCCGGGCGGGATCGCCGGGGGTGACCGGCTGAACATCAGCGCCCGCGTCGAAGCAGACGCCTGGGCGCAGATCACCAGCCCCGGTGCGGCCAAGTGGTATCGCGCAGCGGGGCCGGCCTATCAGCAACTCGATTTGAAAGTGGCCGCAGGTGCGACGCTGGAGTGGCTGCCGCAGGAAACCATCGTCTACAGCGCCGCCCAGGCCGAACTCAGCACCTCGATCGAGCTTGAGGGCGATGCGCGGCTGTTCTACTGGGACGTGGTGGCGCTGGGCCGACCGGCCAGTGGCGAGCGCTTCGACCTCGGACACTTTCAAGCGCATCTGGATATCCGCCGCGACGGGCGATTGCTCTGGCACGAGCGTCAGAGGATTACTGGCGGTGACGGCTTGCTCGATTCGCCGATCGGTCTGGATGGCAATCCGGTGTTTGCGACGCTGTTGGTGAGCGGTGAAATCGACGCCGAGCTGCTGGAGCGGTGTCGCTCGCTGGGCCATGAGGTGCGCGGTGATCTGACCCAGTTGCCGGGGCTGTTGGTGGCTCGATGTCTGGCGTCAGAAGCACTGCTCGCCCGTGCCTGGCTCATCGATTTATGGCGTTTGTTACGCCCGGCTCTGCTCGGCCGCGAAGCCCAGCCCCCGCGAATCTGGAACACCTGAAATGCAATCCAACTGTGGGAGCGGGCTTGCTCGCGAAAGCGGTGTGTCATTCACACAGATGCTGGCTGACCTGCCGCTTTCGCGAGCAAGCCCGCTCCCACAGGAAATTTGTGCACATTTTTCAAACTGCCCTGATGGATACCCGCAATGGACCTGACCCCACGCGAAAAAGACAAGCTGTTGATCTTCACCGCCGGCCTCGTCGCCGAACGCCGACTGGCCCGAGGTGTGAAGCTCAACTACCCGGAAGCCATGGCCTACATTTCCGCCGCCCTGCTTGAGGGCGCCCGTGACGGCCAGACCGTGGCTGAACTGATGCACTTCGGCACCACCCTGCTCAGCCGCGAGCAGGTGATGGAAGGCATCCCGGAAATGATCCCGGAGATCCAGGTCGAAGCGACGTTTCCCGACGGCACCAAACTGGTCACCGTCCACCAACCGATCGTCTGAGGCCGCGCCATGACCTACACCATTCGCGATGCCCTGCACGCCGACCTGCCTGCAATCCGCGACATCTACAACGACGCAGTGCTCAACACCACGGCGATCTGGAACGAATCGGCGGTCGACCTCGGCAATCGCCAGGCGTGGTTCAGCGCCCGTCAGGCCCAGGCCTACCCGATTCTGGTGATCGTCGACGCCGACAACGTTGTGCTCGGCTACGCTTCCTTTGGCGACTGGCGGCCGTTCGACGGTTTCCGCCATACCGTCGAGCACTCGGTCTACGTCCGTAGCGACCAGCGCGGCAACGGCCTTGGCCCGCAATTGATGAGCGTGCTGATCGAGCGGGCCAAAGCCTGCGACAAGCATGTGATGGTCGCCGCCATCGAAAGTGGCAACGCCGCTTCCATTCGTCTGCATGAACGCGCCGGTTTCAGCATCACCGGACAAATGCCGCAAGTCGGCACCAAGTTCGGTCGCTGGCTCGATCTGACCTTCATGCAACTGACCCTCAATCCTGGCGCCCAGCCGCCGGTCGCCAACAAGGAGTGATACGCGATGAACCCCGCCCAACTGCGACGCGTCAATGCGGAAAGTTTTGCGCACTATCGTCAGGGCCTGATTGATCTGCTGCTCGACGCCGTGGGTTATGGCGCCAGCGTCGGCTTCATGGCCGACCTCGATGCCGCGCAGGCCCGCGCCTATTTCGATGAAGTGCAGCAACAAGTGAACAAGGGCAGCGTGTTGCTCTGGGTGGTGGTCAAGGATGAAGAGGTGCAGGCCAGCGTGCAGTTGGGCCTGTGCCAGAAGGCCAACGGCCTCAATCGTGCCGAGGTGCAAAAACTGCTGGTGCGCGAACAGGCGCGGCGACGCGGCCTCGGCCAGCAGTTGATGAATGCGCTGGAGCTCGAAGCGGCCAAGCACAAGCGCGGCATGCTCTACCTCGACACCGAGGCCGGTTCGCCCGCCGAAGATTTCTACAAGGCCCTGGGTTACACCCGTGCCGGCGAAATTCCCGACTACGCCTGCGACCCGCACGGCACGTATCGCCCGACCGCCCTCTACTACAAGATTCTGCAAGGAGCCCGGCCATGATTCCCGGCCAGTACCAGATCCAGCCCGGCGACATCGAATTGAATGTCGGCCGCCGCACCCTCAGCCTGAAAGTCGCCAACAGCGGCGACCGACCGATTCAGGTCGGCTCGCACTATCACTTTTTCGAAACCAACGACGCGCTGACCTTTGATCGCGCGGCCAGCCGTGGCATGCGCCTGAATATCCCGGCCGGCACCGCGGTGCGCTTCGAACCGGGGCAGAGCCGCGAGGTCGAGCTGGTGGAGTACGCCGGGCATCGCCGGGTGTTCGGCTTTGCCGGGCGGGTCATGGGTGATCTCTAAGTAATGCGGTGTCTGCTCTGGCCCCTTCGCGAGCAAGCCCGCTCCCACATTCGACCGCGTTCCTTCAGTTGAAATGCGGTCAATTGTGGGAGCGGGCTTGCTCGCGAATCTGTGAGCGCAGCGAACAGCCTCAAAGACCATTGAATTCCAAGGCGAACACATGAAGATTTCCAGACAAGCCTACGCCGACATGTTCGGCCCCACCGTCGGCGACAAGGTGCGCCTGGCGGACACCGAGTTGTGGATCGAAGTCGAAAAGGACTTCACCACCTACGGCGAAGAAGTCAAATTCGGCGGCGGCAAAGTCATCCGCGACGGACAGGGCCAGAGCCAACTGCTCGCCGCCGAAGTGGTCGACACGCTGATCACCAACGCGTTGATCATCGACCACTGGGGCATCGTCAAAGCCGACGTCGGCCTCAAGGACGGGCGGATCGCCGCGATCGGCAAGGCCGGTAACCCGGACGTACAGCCCAACGTGACCATCGCCATCGGCGCCAGCACCGAGGTGATCGCCGGTGAAGGCATGATCCTCACTGCCGGCGGCATCGACACGCACATCCACTTCATCTGCCCGCAGCAGATCGAAGAAGCGCTGATGAGCGGCGTCACCACCATGATCGGCGGCGGCACCGGGCCTGCCACCGGCACCAACGCCACCACCTGCACCTCTGGCCCGTGGCACCTGGCGCGCATGCTGCAGGCCGCCGACGCGTTCCCGATGAACATCGGCCTCACCGGCAAGGGCAACGCCAGCCTGCCGGAGCCGCTGATCGAGCAGGTCAAGGCCGGCGCCATCGGCCTCAAACTGCACGAAGACTGGGGCACCACCCCGGCGAGCATCGACAACTGCCTGAGCGTCGCCGACCAGTACGACGTGCAGGTGGCGATCCACACCGACACCCTCAACGAATCGGGTTTCGTCGAAACCACCCTCGGCGCGTTCAAGGGCCGCACCATTCACACCTACCATACCGAAGGTGCCGGCGGCGGCCACGCGCCGGACATCATCAAGGCCTGCGGTTTCCCTAACGTGCTGCCGAGCTCGACCAACCCGACCCGGCCGTTCACCCGCAACACCATCGACGAACACCTCGACATGCTGATGGTCTGCCACCACCTCGACCCGAGCATCGCCGAAGACGTGGCGTTCGCCGAAAGCCGTATCCGCCGCGAAACCATCGCCGCCGAAGACATCCTCCACGACCTCGGCGCGTTCTCGATGATCAGCTCCGACAGCCAGGCCATGGGCCGCGTCGGCGAAGTCATCACACGCACCTGGCAGACTGCCGACAAGATGAAAAAGCAGCGCGGCCCGCTGCCGCAGGACGGCGAAGGCAACGACAACTTCCGCGCCAAGCGCTACATCGCCAAGTACACGATCAACCCGGCGATCACCCATGGCATCAGCCATGAGGTGGGTTCGATCGAAGTCGGCAAATGGGCCGACCTGGTGCTTTGGCGTCCGGCGTTTTTCGGTGTGAAACCGACGCTGATCCTCAAGGGTGGCGCCATCGCCGCCAGTCTGATGGGCGACGCCAACGCGTCGATTCCAACCCCGCAACCGGTGCACTACCGCCCGATGTTCGCCAGTTACGGCGGCTCGCTGCACGCTACCAGCCTGACGTTCATCAGTCAGGCCGCGCAGGAGGCCGGGTTGCCCGAGGCATTGGGCCTGAAGAAGAAAATCAGCGTGGTCAAAGGCTGCCGCGACGTACAGAAAACCGACCTGATCCACAACGATTACCTGCCGAACATCGACGTCGATCCGCAGACCTATCAGGTCAAGGC
The DNA here is from genome assembly GCF_054855875.1 of Pseudomonas sp. G3-19. Lineage (NCBI taxonomy): Bacteria > Pseudomonadati > Pseudomonadota > Gammaproteobacteria > Pseudomonadales > Pseudomonadaceae > Pseudomonas > Pseudomonas sp. G3-19. The sequence continues at coordinate 4,903,262 of NZ_JBMPIQ010000003.1, read as the reverse complement.
TGACGGCGTGCTGCTGTGGTGTGAACCGGCCGAGACCCTGCCGATGGCTCAGCGCTACTTCCTGTTCTGACGCACGGCAAAAGGCCCCGGTTTCGTGTCTTGCGCACGATCCCGGGGCCTTTTTCATGTCGCTGGAAAAGCACTGTGCAAACGGTCGTGTATTTCCCGCCAAAGGGGCTAATATTCGATTCGCTCCGCCTTTTTTCAGGAACTGCCCATGCGTCTTTCCGAGTTCATCGTGGCCAATATCGACCCTATCGTCGATGAGTGGGAACAGTTCGCCGCGACCATCACGCCGGCCGCCGACTATCTGGATTCCACTGCGCTGCGCGATCACGCCAGCGAGATTCTGCGGGCCGCCGCCCGCGACATGAACAAGCCGCAAAGCCCCGCCGAACAGGCTGCCAAAGCCAAGGGCGAAGGCCCGGAAAAGACCCCGAGCCTGGACGAGGCCGGCGCCAGCCATGGCGAACTGCGCCACACCGTCGGTTTTGACCTGGTGCAGATGACCAGTGAATTCCGCCATTTGCGTGCCTGCGTGATCCGCCTGTGGGTCAACAGCCTTGAATCGCCGGACATGACCTATTTTCAGGACATGATCCGTTTCAACGAAGCCATCGACGAGGCACTGGCCGAATCCACCGCGGCCTACGCCGAGCAGGTCAATCGCTCGCGGGACATTTTCCTCGCCATCCTCGGCCATGACCTGCGTGCGCCGCTGCAGGCGGTGAGCATGTCCACCGAACTGCTGCTGCGCAAATCCAGCCTTGAAGGCGATGCCCTGGCCTGCGCCCAGCACATCAAGCGTGGCGCGCGGCACATGGCGACGATGGTCAGCGATCTGCTGGAACTGGTGCGCAGTCGTCTGGGCCGTAGCCTGCCGATCGAGCCGGCACCGATGGATCTTGCCGTTGCGGCGCGAGCGGCGATCGCCGAAGCCTGCGCCGGTCAACCGCAATCCGATCCCAGGCTCACCGTGCACGGTGACACCAGCGGCGTGTGGGACGCCGGACGGATCGACCAGTTACTGCAAAACCTGATCGGCAATGCCTTGCAGCACGGTGCCAACCAGCGCGACGTGACCCTCGATCTGCGTGGCGAGGGCGACCACGTGTGCCTGTCGGTGCACAACTACGGCACACCGATTTCCGAAGAGGCGATCGGTACGATTTTCGACCCGCTGGTGCGCAGCGCCGACGAAGAACTCGGGCAGCCTTCGACCAGCCTCGGGTTGGGTCTGTTTATCGTCAAGGAAGTGGTGACCGCCCATGGCGGGACGATCGATGTCAGCTCGAGCGAGGCTGACGGGACGTTGTTCAGTGTGGTGTTGCCGAGAAAGGTTTAAGCAGGCTTACCGCGTAATCGTTCTTCGCGAGCAAGCCCGCTCCCCCATTCGACCGCGGTTCTCCAGTTGAAAAGCAGTCAAATGTGGGAGCGGGCTTGCTCGCGAAGGGGCCCGCAAAGACACTCAAAAACCAACGGTAAAACTATTCGACCACCAAACGCCCCAACCGCTGGCGCAGCATGCGATTCTCGGCTCGCAGTTCCTTCACTTCATCCAGCAGATCAAGTGCCAGGGCGACGCCCTCCCACTCCAGCTCCAGCTCGCGCCGCAACTTCGCGGCGCGCTTGGCCAGGCTCAGCTCGTAGTCGGTGAACCGCCATTCCCGGGGCTGCGCGCCCTGAGGTTCGAGGATGCCGTGTTCGACGATTTCGATCACGTAGACGTCCGACAGATCGGCCGCCTCACAGAATTCTGCCATGTCCAGTTGAACGATCAGGGGGCTGCTCATGATGGGCTACTCCGTCGTCGGATTCAGAAGTTCTCGCGTGGGTTGAACGCAGCTTTTTTCGCCAGTTCCTGCCACAGCGCCTTGACCTCGTCGTCGGAGGTTTTCGGCATCACGGCCTTGAGCTGCACGAACAGATAACCGCGCTCACCGGCCTTGTTTTTCAAGCCATGACCCTTGGCGCGCATACGCTGGCCGTTCTGGCTGCCGGCCGGAACCTTGAGGTTGATCTTGCCGGTCAGGGTCGGCACGGCCACTTCAGCGCCCAGCGCCAGCTCCCACGGTGCCAATGGCAAGGTGATGATCAGGTTTTCGCCTTCGACATCGAATTTCGGGTGCGGCGCAAAGCGAATGGTCAGGTACAGGTCGCCATTGGCCCCGCCACCGATGCCCGGTGCGCCCTGGCCTTTGAGGCGGATGCGCTCGCCGTCGGTGACGCCCGCCGGGATCTTCACGTTCAGGCTCTTGCTGGTGTTGCTGACGTGCTGACCGTTGGCGTTGTATTGCGGGACCTGAAAGCTGACCTTCTTCGACTCGTCCGACAAAGTCTCCTCAAGGAAGACCGGCAGTTCCATTTCCACGTCTTGCCCTCGGCGCCCTGCACTGCGTTGTTGCCGACCGTCGCCACCGAAACCGGCGCCGCGATTGCCGAAGATCGAACTGAAGAAGTCCGAGAAGTCGCCGGTGTCGCCACCGCCGCCGCCAAAACCGCCACGGCTCTGCCAGCCCGGCGGGCCCTGGAACGGCTGACCGTGCTGGCCATAACGGCGCAGCTCGTCATATTCGGCGCGTTTGTCGGCGCTTTTCAGCGCTTCATAGGCTTCCGAGGCGTCCTTGAACTTGGCCTCGGCGTCTTTTTCCTTGCTGACATCGGGGTGGTATTTGCGCGCCAGCTTGCGATAGGCAGCCTTGATCGCCTTGTCGTCCGCTGTCGGCTCCACGCCGAGTATCTTGTAATAGTCTTTGAAGTCCATCGAAGGAATCACCATCCGTTATCGATTTCGCGCCGAGGCCAGCATGCGCTCATTCGCGCGTGCCGGGTTGACCGATCTCAAGTTTGTGACCGGGTGGCGCAGCAGAAGTTTATCGGCAGTGGACGACGGTTCTTGCGACCGCCGGTATGTCTGCCGGCCCATGCCAGCAAGTTTGGGGCGAAGCTGCGACTTTCAAGAAGCTTAGTCGCGAAATAGCAGATGACCGGCCTTCGAATCTGCCGCGCACTGACATACACTGCGCGGCCGTTTTTTGACCGGAACCCGAAAGACATGAACAACGCCTCTCCAGCCCGTGCCTGCGGTATCGACTTCGGCACCTCCAACTCCACCGTCGGCTGGCTGCGCCCCGGCATGGAAACGATGATCGCGCTGGAAGACGACAAGATCACCCTGCCGTCGGTGGTGTTCTTCAACATCGAAGAGCGCCGTCCGGTTTACGGTCGTCTGGCCCTGCACGAATACCTGGAAGGCTACGAAGGCCGGCTGATGCGCTCGCTCAAGAGCCTGCTCGGTTCCAAGCTGATCAAGCACGACACCAGCGTTCTCGGCACGGCGATGCCGTTCAAGGATCTGCTGGGGCTGTTCATCGGCCAGCTCAAGAGCCGTGCCGAAACGGCCGCCGGTCGCGAGTTCGAACAAGTGGTGCTGGGGCGTCCGGTGTTTTTCGTCGATGACGACCCGCTGGCTGACCAGGAAGCCGAAGACACCCTGGTCGAAGTGGCACGCAAGCTCGGCTTCAAGGACGTGTCGTTCCAGTACGAACCGATCGCTGCAGCATTCGACTACGAGTCGACCATCGAAAAAGAAGAGCTGGTGCTGATTGTCGACATCGGCGGTGGTACTTCGGACTTCTCGCTGGTACGTCTGTCGCCCGAGCGTCGCGGCATGGACAACCGTCACGATGACATCCTCGCCACCGGCGGCGTGCACATCGGCGGTACCGATTTCGACAAGCAACTGAGCCTGCAAGGCCTGATGCCGCTGTTCGGCTATGGCAGCCGGATGAAGAGCGGCGCCTACATGCCGACCAGTCACCACATGAACCTGGCGACCTGGCACACCATCAACTCGGTGTATTCGCAGAAATCCACCCTGGCGCTGGGCAGCATGCGCTACGACATTGAAGACACCGGCGGCATCGACCGGTTGTTCAAGCTGATCGAACAGCGCGCCGGGCACTGGCTGGCGATGGAAGTCGAAGAAACCAAGATCCAGTTGACCCACGCCGACAGCCGCCACGTACCGCTGGACCGTATTGAGCCGGGCCTGAGCGTGGAACTGAGCCGCGCCCTGTTCGAATCCTCCATCGACGCCTTGCTTGAGCGCGTGCGCGGCAGCGTTACGCAGCTGTTGAACGATGCCAACGTGTCGGTGGCTCAGGTCGATACGGTGTTCTTCACCGGCGGTTCAAGCGGCATTCCGGCACTGCGCAACAGCGTTTCGGCGATGCTGCCGAATGCGCGACATGTTGAAGGGAATATCTTTGGCAGCATTGGCAGCGGTCTGGCGATTGAGGCGATGAAGCGCTACGGTTCGATGGCCTGATCCAGAATCAGCGGCGCGCCATTCGCGAGCAAGCCCGCTCCCACAGGATCACACTGAACCTGTGGGAGCGGGCTTGCTCGCGAAAGGGCACTTTCAAACGCTATAAGGCTTGAATCAAACCATCCCGCCCAGCTTCAACTCACTCTTCAGGTACGCGTAATAAATCGGCCCCGCCACCACCCCCGGCAGGCCGAACGCGGCTTCGAACACCAGCATCGCCAGCAGTAATTCCCACGACTTGGCACTGATCTGCCCGCCGACGATGCGCGCGTTGAGGAAGTATTCGAGCTTGTGGATAAAGATCAGATAGCCCAGCGCCGCCACCGCCACCCAGATCGACAGCGACAGACCGACGATGGTGATCAGCGTGTTCGACATCAGGTTGCCGATCACCGGCAGCAGGCCGAGCAGGAACGTCAGGACGATCAGGGTCTTGGTCAGCGGCAGCTTGATGCCGAACAGCGGCAAGACCACCACCAGGAAAATCGCGGTGAAGAACGTGTTCAGCAGGGAAATCTTGATCTGCGCGAAGACGATGTTGCGAAAGGCTTGAACCACCAGATGCAGACGGTCGAACAGGGCGGCGGCCAGCGGTTTGCGTTTGGTCAGATCCGGTACTCGCTGCAGAGCAATGATCGCGCCGAGAACCATGCCAATCAGCAGGGTGACAAACATGTGCGCCGCGTCCTTGCCTACCAGTTGCAGCTCGGACAGATGCTTGCTCGCCCATTCGCCGATGGCCACGCGAAATTCCGCAGCGCTGGCCGGCAGGTAGGCATCGAGGAACGGCGGCAGTTGGCCGCGCGCGCGATCGACCACGCCCATGAATTTGTCGAGCGAGGCGCCCGGATTTTCCGCTTCGTGCAGCAGGAAACTGATGGCGCCAGCAAAGATCAGCGCCAGCACACTGACCACCAGGGTGCCCAGCAGCGCCACCGCCAGCCAGCGCGCACGCCGACCTTCGATCAGCCGTTGCAGTTGCGGGGTGAGCATGTTGACCAGCTCGAACACCAGCAAACCGGCCAGCAGGCTGGGCAACAAGCGCAGCGGCAACGCCAGCAACAAACCGCCGCAAATGATGATGCAGCTGACCCAAAACACAACATGACGCTCAGAAAACGTTGGCATACAGCCTCAAAACGAACGGCGTAAAAGGATTGGCAGTCTGCCAGCGATCCGGGGAGAGCACTAGGGATATGCAGGGGCTATTGTCGTGCTCAATGGCCCCTTCGCGAGCAGGCTCGCTCCCACATTGGAATGCGCACTCCTGTGGGAGCGAGCTTGCTCGCGAAGAGGCCAGCCCGCTCACCACAAGACTCAAGTGCTTACTTTTTCTTCAGGCAATCACTCATGAAGGTCTTGCGCGCATCGCCGGTCAGCGCCTTGGTTTTCGCGTCGGCGTTGCAGGTTTTCATTTTCTCCTGCTGCGGGGTCAGCACTTTGCCGTCATTGGCGGCCGGTGCAGCCTTGAGGCAAGTGCTCATGAAAGTCTTGCGCTCGTCGCCCTTGAGGCTTTTGGCGGTAGCGTCAGCATTGCAGGTGGTCATTTTGTTCTGTTGCGCCGTGGCGGCGAAACCCTGGGAACACAGGAGCAGACCGATCATCAACAAAGGGACACGCAACATCTTCATGGAGTTTTCTCCTTGTCGCCGCATCGATGGATGCGGCCTCCGCTGAAGTGTAGCCAAATCTTGTTACACCTTCCTGCCTTCCACGTGGCTACGCCGATACTGTTCCGGCGTACACCCGGCCTGCCGGGCAAACATGGCAATGAACGCCGAGCCGCTGCTGTAGCCGAGATCGAAAGCGATTTCCTGCACGCTCTTCGTGCTTTCCAGCGCCTCGATCGCCGCGAGATAACGCAGGCGCTGACGCCATTCGCCGAAACTCAGTCCCAGTTCGCGCACGAACTGCCGGGCCAACGTACGCTCGCTGACGTGCACTTGCGCCGCCCAGTGGGCCAGCGGGAGGTTATTGCCCGGATCGGCCTGCAAGGCGTCGAGGATCGCCAGCAACCCGGGATTGCTTGCGTACGGCAGATAACATTCATGCACCGGCGCCTGTTGCAATTGATCGACCAACACCTGGGCCAGACGCTGGTCGGCATCCAGTTCGGGGATTTTCACGTCGCGGGCGGCGAAGTCCTTGAGAATCGCCTTGAGAATGTCGCTGATTGCCAGCGTGCAGGCGCGCGGCGGCAGATCGGCGCAAACCTTCGGATCGAGGCACACCGCGCGGTAGTTGACCGGTTGATGGCTGTAGAAACTGTGCTCGACCTGCGGCGGCACCCACACCGCGTAGTGCGGCGGCGACATGAAGCGGTTGCCGTCGACGTCCATGTGCAGCACACCGTGGGCCGCGTACTCCAGCGTGCCCCACGGATGACGGTGCGGCGCCGCGTATTCATGGGCGTTGAAGTCGGCATAGCGAAAGTACACCGCCGACGGCAGTTCGCTGAAATCCAGCAGATCGATGTGTTTGCTGTTCATGCTGTCCGGTTGCAGTGGCAGGTTGTCCGGTTCGCAGTATAGGGCTGCATCCAGACAGGCGATAATCACCGTTCATCAACGTTCTGGTTTTAACCCATGCAATACGCGTTTCCCCTGCTGGCGATTTTCATCTGGGCCGGCAATACCGTGATCAACAAACTGGCGGTCGGGGCGATCTTCCCCGCCGAGATCGGTTTCTACCGCTGGCTGCTCGCCGGTCTGCTGTTCACCCCGTTCATGCTCAAAGCGGTGATCGCGCACTGGCCGCAGATCCGCCCGAACTTGGGCAAGATCTTCATCCTCGGCGTGCTCGGGATGGCGGTCTATCAAAGCCTGGCCTACTTCGCCGCGACGCTGACCACGGCGACCAACATGGGCATCATTTTGTCGCTGATGCCGCTGATGTCGCTGGCTATGGCAATCATCAGCCTCGGCCAGCGCCTGACCGCTGGGGCATTGTTCGGCGCGGTGCTGTCGTTCGCCGGCGTGCTGGTGGTGGTGTCGTCCGGCAGCCTCGGCGCGCTGCTGCAACATGGAGTGAACCTGGGTGACGCGATGATGCTGATCGCCACCCTGGCCTACGCGATCTACAGCACCCTGCTGAAAAAATGGCAGCTGCGCCTGCCGCCGCTGGTGTTGTTGTACCTGCAGGTGCTGGTGGCGATTGTGGTGCTGTTTCCGCTGTACGCCGCCTCGCCGAAAACCGGCTTCACCGCGCAGAACATTCCGCTGGTGCTGTACGCGTGCCTGCTGGCGTCAATGCTTGCGCCGCTGGCGTGGATGCAGGCGGTGCAGCGTCTGGGGCCGAGCCGCACGACGTTGTTCTTTAACCTGCTGCCGCTGATTACCGCGCTGATTGCGGCGGTGGTGCTGAAGGAGCAGTTGGCGATGTATCACCTGGTGGGTGGGGTGTTGACATTGGGTGGGGTGATTCTGTCGGAGCGCTGGACCACCGTTCTAGGCCGAAAACTCAGCGTTGCCTGATCTGGCCCTGTGGTGAGGGGATTTATCCCCGAAGGGGCGCGAAGCGACCCCGCTATTTATCTCAAAACAAGGGCTGCTGCGCAGCCCATCGGGGATAAATCCCCTCGCCACAAAAGCGAGTCACAATCCGGCAGCCTTTAGCCGCGCCGCATGCTCGACAAACAACCGCACCGGATCCGCGCCCTTCCCCACCAGCCCCAGCGACTGATTGACGATGTCGAAGTGATCCAGCGGATAGTCGTCGCCAATCACCGTGCCGAGGTGCGAGCTGTAACGCCCGACCATCCCGTCACACTGCCCCGGCTCACGCACGAAGGTTTTTGCGAACAAGCGGCAGCTGCGGTTGGTGCCGTCGAACAGGTTGCCACCGCGATCAGTTTTGCCCGGTTGCAACGTCCCCGACCACGAGTAATAACGCACGCCGTTGACCTCTTCCGGCCCGTGACCGCCCCAGGTCTCGGGCAGGCCCTGTGGATAACGCTGATTGAACAGCGCCACGCCTTCGCTGGTCAGCGATTGATGCGAAGCGTGGATGTCCACCGGCAGTTTCGGCCCGTGATAACCGGTTTCCAGCAACGCCATCAGCCAGCCGACAAAACGCAACAGCACCTCCAGCACGCGGCCCTTGGCGCTGTTCGCCGGGTAGTGTTTCTGCAGATAGTCGGCCAGTTCAGAACCGTGATTGGGCCCGGCTACGGACGTTACCGAGGCAATCAAATCCGGTCGTTTGGCGGCGGCATAACGCGCGGTCAACGAGCCCTGGCTGTGGCCGAACAGATTGACCTTGGCGGCGCCGGTCTCGCGCAGAATTTCGTCGATGCGCGCCAGCAACTGCTCGCCACGCACCTCGGTGGAATTGAGCGGCGATACCTGCACCGCAATCACCGTCGCCCCGCCACGGCGCAACGCCTTGATGATCCCGTACCAGTACGGATACAGCAGCAGCCGGATAAACCCGAGCATGCCCGGCACCAGTACCAGTGGATAACGTGTCGCCGAACTTTGTGACATGGGCAAACATCCTTGTGGTCGCTGAGTGGATGCCAGACGTGCAAAACGCCCGCCAAGCCTCCTCCCTGATGATGACAACTGCACCATCAGCCTACTTCAGGCCCACCACCCCCGCCACAATCAGCCCCACCGACAGCAGTTTGACCAGGGTCAGACTCTCGCCGAGCAGGGCAAAACCGAGAAACACCGTGCCCAGCGAGCCGATCGCCGTCCAGATCGGATAGGCGATGCTCACCGGCAACTCGCGCAGCGCCAACGTCAGGAAGTAAATCCCGCCAATCGCCGCCACCACCGTGATCAGCGACGGCCACAAGCGGGTGAAGCCTTCGGCGTACTTCATGCCCATGGCGAAAGTCACCTCGAAACCGGCGGCGATCAGCAGGCACAGCCAGGCCACTTAGAACGTCCGGGCGAGGTCGAGCAAACGCTGCTCGGCCTCGGCCACTGATACCGCGAAGGTGCGCTCGGCCGACTCCTCGCCCTCGGCCGCGACCACGCTGACGTCGTTGATGCCGATAAAGCCCAGCGCGGTGCGCAACCACGGATCGGCATGGTTCAACGCTTCCAGTTCGCCGCCGGGGCCGAAGCCGAACCCGCCGCGACTGGTGACGATCAGCGCTTTCTTGCCTTGCAGCAGCGGCGTGTACTGGGCCACGCCGTTGTCCAGGGTGTGGTCGAACGTCAGGCCCAGACGCACGATCTGATCGACCCACGCCTTGAGGCCGCTGGGTACGCTGAAGTTGTACATCGGCGTGGAAATCAGCAGCAGGTCATGCTCGAACAACTCGCCGACCAGTTGATCGCTGAGCGCCAGATCGGCCTGCATCGACAGCGGCCGTGCTTCGGGTTCAGGGTAAAAAGCAGCCGCCACGAACGCTTCGTTGACCGCTGGAATCGGCGCCCGTCCGACTTCACGGCGGGTGACCTGCGCCTGCGGATGACGTAATTGCCAGGCACTGAGAAAGCTTTCCGCGAGGCGCCGTGAATGCGAACGGTCACCCCGTGGACTGGCATGGATCGCAAGAATCTTGCTCATCTGAATCTCCTTGGGACTAGACTTGAATGGCTGTGTAGCGCCAGATTGGCGCCGACCCGCCGCTGTCTCAAATGAGCAAAAATCAGTCGGGATGAATTTGTTTCATCCATGGAGTATTCAATGTTCGCCTCGTTGCCGCTGACCGCCCTGCGCGCCTTCGAATCCGCTTCGCGGCTGTTGAGCTTCAAGGCCGCTGCCGAAGAGTTGTCGGTTACGCCGACGGCGATTTCTCATCAGATTCGTGCACTGGAAGACTGGCTCGGCGTGACGCTGTTCGAGCGTTTGCCGCGTCAGGTGCGCCTGACCGAAGGGGGCGAGCGACTGTTTCGCAGCCTGCACGGGGCGCTACTGGAAGTCGCGCAAAGCGTCGACACCCTGCGTCCGCAACGCAGCGGCAGCAACCTGACACTGTCGACCACCGCCGCGTTTGCCGCGCTGTGGCTGGTGCCGCGCCTCGGAAGGTTTTATGCGCAACACCCGCACATCAACGTGCGCCTCGATACCCACTGCGAAGTCATCGACCTGCATCAGGACGCCAGCGTCGATCTGGTGCTGCGCTATAGCCTCGACGATTACCCCAACCTTTACGGCCTGTGCCTGTTCGATGAGACCTTCGGCGTGTATGGCTCGCCGGAACAGGTGGCGCTGGCCGCCCGGCGCACGCCGGCGCTGATCAGCGTGCGCTGGCACAACTCGAAGCTGTATGCCCACGGTTGGGAAGCGTGGTGCGCTCGCTCCGGCGAGCGCTGGCTGAACCAGCATCCGGCGATCCGCGAATACGACGAAGAGCACTACGCCTTGCAAGCGGCGATTGCCGGGCAAGGTCTGGTGCTGGCGAGCAATATTCTGGTCTCGCAGAGCGTCGCCAGTGGGTTGCTGGTGCCGTACAAGGGGCAGGTGCAAGTCAATGGTGCCGGATACAGCGCGCTGTGTGTGCCGGGACGGGAGCGGCATCCGCCGGTGCGGGCATTTTTTGCCTGGTTGCGCGAAGAAGCGCAGTTGTCCGGGCTGGTACCAAGGTCGCCGGAAATCTCATAAAACTTTTTGCGTCGCTCAGGACTCACAACTTGGGTAACCGATCACGCCTGTAGAGCGTGGCGCCATTGGATTAGCCTCCTGGAGATCAACATGAGCGACGACCTGCACTTGTCAGATGTCAAAACCCTGCGCGAACGTGCGCGACAACACGTCGAGAACGGCGCGGTAACCGAGAGCTACAGCGCCGACCGTGACGAGGTGCTGCGCTTGCTCAACGAGTCGCTGGCCACCGAACTGGTCTGCGTGCTGCGTTACAAGCGTCACTACTTCATGGCCAACGGCGTGAAGGCTCACGTGGCCGCTGAAGAATTCCTCGAACATGCAACCCAGGAAGCGCAACACGCCGACCGTCTGGCCGAGCGCATCGTGCAACTGGGCGGCGAGCCGGAGTTCAATCCGGACCTGCTGTCGAAAATGTCCCACGCCCAATACGTGGCCGGGAACACCCTGAAGGAAATGGTCTACGAAGACCTGGTGGCCGAGCGGATCGCCATCGACAGCTACCGCGAGATCATCCAGTACATCGGCGAGAAAGACCCGACCACCCGGCGCATCTTCGAAGACATCCTCGCGCAGGAAGAAGAGCATGCGGATGACATGGCCGACATTCTGAAAGACCTCTGAACCTTTGATACCGCTATCGCGAGCAGGCTCACTCCTACAAGTTTTGCGCTGTACCTGTAGGAGTGAGCCTGCTCGCGATGACGCGTTTACAGACGCTGAAGATTTACTTGGTTGGCTTGACGGTCACTGGCGCCTTTCCCGCCTTCATCTGCTCAAGCAGAGGCGCACACTGGTTCGGCTCCCCACCGCTCGGCGCCACCAGCGCCAACAGCCCCGCCGCCGGTGCAGCAATCACGCCCAGTGCAACCATCCCCGCGCCGCGTAGCATCAACGGCACGGCCTTGACCCCGGCGTCCGGCTTGATGAACTTGCCGCGCACGTACAGCGGTGAACGCAGCGAAATCAGACGCCAGCCCTTGGACTCCGGTGTCACCGTCAGGTCCAATTGCTCGGTGGCCATGTTCGCGGTGCCGTCGATGTAGATGATCGCGTTCTCGGTATCGAACACAAACAGCCGTGTGGTCGCCAGGCCAGTCTTGATGTCGAAGTCCGCCGCCGCGCAGTTGATCTTCACTTCCTTGTCGCCAAAAATCTTGCCGACCACGTAGTTGCCGACGTTGAGTCCCGCCAGTTCCATCAGCTCACGGCTGATTGCGCCGTCGTTGATCAGCATCTTCAACTGGCCATTGGCGCCGCCGAGCAGCTTGGCCACCGAGTTGCCGCGACCGCTGATATCAGCATCACCGTTGAGCTCACCGAAGCTGGTTTTCATCGGTTCGAAGGTCGGGAACAACTGCTTGAGCTTGAAGCCGCGCGCAGTCAGTTTGGCCCGGCCTTCCAGCGGTTCGGTGCGACCGTTGAGGCGGATCTGCGCGTCCAGATTGCCGCCGGCCACGCCGAAGCGCAGCGGCTCGAGGCTGAGTTCGCCGTCGTTGAGTTTCAGGTGGGTGTAGAGGTCGGTGAACGGCAGCTTTTCGCTGTGGACGATGCGCTTGCCGGTGAACTCGACGTCGGCATCCATCGCGCGCCAGCGGTCGGTCTTGAATTCTTCCACCGGCAGCACTTTGTCGGTCGGCTGCTTGCTTTCGCCGCCGCGGGCCTTTTGCTTGTCATTCGAGTCGGCGCCGATCAGCGGCGCGAGGTCGGCGAACAGCAATTGATTGGACAGCAACGCGCCGCTCAGTTTGGGCCGAGGCTGGCTGGCGACGTAGGTCAGATCGCCGTGAATGTCACTGCCGCCGATCTTGCCGTTGAACTGCTCATAGGTGAACTTCGCCCCGCCAGCGTCGTGCAGCTTGGCAATCAGATGGCCGTCGGTGGCGTACGGCGGCGTGTCCGGCAGGGTCACGCGGGTCAGTGGATAGAGGTTGCCGAGGCTGGCGCCGGCCAGTTTCAGACGCAGATCAAGAGCGCCAAGGTTGAGCGGGTCGGTCAAGGTGCCAGCGAGTTCGATGCTGGTGGCGCCGATCTTCGCCTGGGCCTGCAGCGGGAATGGCTTGTTCGCGTCCTGCAACGCCAGTAATCCGCCTATCTTGCCCTGGCCGGTGAGATTCTGGCCGTGGTATTGGCCTTTGACCTTCAGCGCGAACGCATAGTCCTGCGGCGCAGCGCCTTTGTCCTGCGCTGTTTTCGCGGCTTTGGCGCCGACGATATCGCTGAACGGAATCGGCTTGCCCAGCGGATCGATCAACACATCGAGATTAGTCTTGAGTGTCTGGTCATCCAGGGTAACGTGGCCTTTGTCGAAGCCAATCGCCCCGATGTCCACCACCCAGTTCGACGGTTCGGCATTCGGATCTTTCGGGTCGAACTTGAAGGTCCAGTTGGCGCGGCCATCGGCCAGGCGTTGCAGTTGCGCGTTGGGTTCGGTCAGGTCGATGCGCGGGATCGTCACCCGTTGCGCCAGCAGTGCCAGCGGCGAGATGCGCAGTTCCACGCGTTTGAGCGTGACCATCTGCGGCTGCTTCGACCAATCCGGGTTGCCCAGCGTCAGGTCCTCAGCCACCACGTGCGGCCACGGCACCCAGGCCCGCCAGCCGCCCTCGTCCGGCTCGCGCTGCCAGATCACCGCGAGGTTGCCATTGATGGCGAACGGACGATGCAATTCTTCCGAGACTTTGGCGTTGAGCGGCGGTTTGATCCGGTTCCAGTCGAAGAACACGATGATCAGAACCAGTACCGCCAGCAGCAGTACGAGGATGGCGAAGGTCCAACTGAAGATTTTTCCGGTGCGCGTCATGCACAAAACTCCTGATGACGACCGCACGCCGACTTCGCGACGCACAGCTGAAACGGCGGGCCAAAGCGGCCCTCATGAACTCTACGACTGGCAAACAGTGCGCAGGTTTAATCGGAATATAGATTCCGCGGCAAAAAATCGCCCGAATGCTGACCGATTGGTCGAACAGCGTTACCGCTGCCCGCACATTTGCGAGGCGCGAGTGAGTCGAAAATACCCACTGCGGTGCAAAACCACCGCCCGCAAATGCCCGAGCTAGAGCGCTTCCGCAGAACAATCAATTCTGTTGATTATTACCATTGCGTTTATGAACTTTTATATCGACTTATCGAGAGTAGCATTGGCTTCGTACCCACTTTATCGCCCTCCCAAGGAGCAACCCATCATGAAACGCCAATTACTGCTCAGCCTTACCCTGTCGATGCTAGCCAGCACCGCTTTTGCCCTGCCCGCTGCCGATCAGGCTACCCCACAAGTGAAATCCAGCCACTCGGTGTTCAGCCAGACTGTGGCGGCTGACGGCAGCGACCGTACCCCACAAGGTCAGACTCTGGCTGAAAACGGTCGTCATCGTCTGGAAGAAAAAGGTCTGGTTGAAGATGGCTACGACAAGACCCCACAAGGTCAAGCTGTAGCAGAAGGCGGCCGTGATCGCCTGGAACAGAAAGGTCTGGTTGAAGACGGCTATGACAAAACTCCACAAGGTCAGACCCTGGCTTCCGATGGCAGCGACCGTACTCCACAAGGCCAGACCCTGGCTGAAGACGGTTTCGATAAAACCCCACTGGGCCAAGCCGTTGCCGAAGGCGGTGGTGACCGTGTGATCGAACGCAACAGCGCTTTGAGCTAAGCCCATGGCGGCCTGGAAAAAAAGCCCAATCACCGGATTGGGCTTTTGACTTTTTCAGTACCGACAATCTGCGAAACCTTTTTTCCTGCTGACTTTTCCCCCTGCCGTTCGACGCCAGCAAAGCCGATTTGCTAGAGTGCGGCGCTTGTCCCGCTCAAGAAAACGCCTTTGCGATGCTGCCCCGCGCCGAACAGAAACAACAGACCCGCAACGCCCTGATGGACGCTGCCCGCCATTTGATGGAAAGCGGCCGAGGTTTCGGCAGCCTGAGCCTGCGCGAAGTGACCAAGACCGCCGGCATTGTGCCCACCGGTTTCTATCGGCATTTTGCCGACATGGACGAGTTGGGTCTGGTGCTGGTCAGTGAAGTCGGCCAGACCTTCCGCGAAACCATCCGCCTGGTGCGCCACAACGAATTCGTCATGGGCGGCATCATCGACGCGTCGGTGCGGATCTTCCTCGACGTGGTCAGCGCCAACCGTTCGCAGTTCCTGTTTCTCGCTCGTGAGCAATACGGCGGCTCGCAGCCGGTGCGTCAGGCGATTGGCCGTCTGCGCGAAAACATCAGCGCCGACCTCGCCGCCGACCTGACATTGATGCCCAAGCTGCAACATCTGGACGCTGCCGGGCTGAGCGTAATCGCCGACCTGATCGTCAAATCGGTGTTCGCCACTCTGCCGGACATCATTGACCCGCCCGCCGAGGCCCTGCCGGAGCATCTGACGCCGCAGGCGAAGATCACCCAGCAATTGCGCTTCATCTTTATCGGCCTCAAGCACTGGCAAGGGTTGGGCAGTACCGAATAACCTTCCTTTATTTGAGATCAGACCAAATCCCCCTGTGGGAGCGAGCTTGCTCGCGAAGGCGTCGTGTCAGCCAACTTCCAATTCACTGATCCACCGCCTTCGCGAGCAAGCTCGCTCCCACATTTGGTTCAGTGCCAAAGCCTCCATTTGGTGCATGTAAAAATCTTCACGCACCAAAACCTTCCAAAATTCTGCAACATCTTGAAACATCCTCTACGCTCCGACAGGGATTTCCTACATCTCGTCCGGTTGGCAAGCCCCTTGCTCTAGCCCTCCTACAAGTCCACTGCTGGAAGCTTTCCGATGCTGGTGATTCATCGCAGAATCGACCCTCAACCTGTCTGGTCCGCCGAGTTGCACCTGACCTTCGAAGCGCGGAGCAAAAGCCGTCTGCGCTGTTTCAGTGCCGATGGCGAAGACGTCGGGTTGTTTCTGGAGCGCGGTCAGGCACCGTTATATGACGGCGAATGCCTGCAGGCCGAGGACGGCCGCATCGTTCGCGTCTGCGCCCGCCCCGAGCAACTGCTGCACGTCACCTGCGCCAATGCCTTCGAACTGACCCGCGCCGCCTATCATCTGGGCAATCGCCACGTCGCCTTGCAAGTCGGCGATGGCTGGCTGCGTCTGCTCGACGATTACGTGCTCAAGGCCATGCTCGAACAGCTCGGCGCCCAGGTCGAGGCGATAGAAGCGCCGTTCCAACCGGAACACGGTGCCTACGGCGGCGGCCATCACCATTCGCGGCATGGCGACGAAGATTTCAACTACGCGCCCAAACTCCATCAGTTCGGCGTACGTCTGTGAACCCGGCCTGGGCGCTGTTGCGCCTGGCCAGTCCGCAACTGCCGATTGGCGGCTACAGCTATTCGCAAGGCCTGGAAATGGCGGTGGATAACGGCCGCGTGAACAACCCGGACAACGCCCGCCGCTGGATCAGCGATCAACTACTGCTCAACCTCGCCCGTTTTGAGGCGCCGCTGCTGCTGGCCCATTGTCAGGCCGCGGCCGAGGAAAACTGGCCCAAGTTGCTGCATCTCTGCGAAACCCAACGCGCCAGCCGCGAGACCCGCGAGTTGCATCTGGAGAGCCGGCAGATGGGCTACTCGCTGCAGCAATTGCTCAACGGTTTGCCGGAACTCGACGCGCCGGCCCGCAGCTTTCTTGAGCAATGCGCTGAACCGCACCTGGCCCTTGGCTGGGCACTCGCTGCCCGCGCCTGGCAGATCAGCCCACAGGACGCCCTCGCTGCGTGGCTATGGAGCTGGCTGGAAAACCAGCTCGCGGTACTGATGAAAACCCTGCCGCTGGGCCAGCAAGCCGCCCAGCGCCTGACCAGCGAACTGTTGCCGTTGCTGCAACAGGCGCAGCAGGACGCCACCCGCATCAATCCCGAACACATCGGCAGCGCCGCATTCGGCCTGTCTCTGGCGTGCATGGCGCATGAGCGCCAGTACAGCCGTCTGTTTCGCTCTTAGGGCCTGTCATCTTGGAGAAGCACATGAACACACAACCCCTGCGCGTCGGCATCGGCGGCCCGGTCGGTTCCGGCAAGACCGCATTGACCCTGGCCCTGTGCCTGGCGTTGCGCGATCGCTACAACCTGGCCGTCGTCACCAACGACATCTACACCCGCGAAGACGCCGACTTTCTGGTGCGCAACGAAGCGCTGGCACCGGAGCGGATCATTGGCGTGGAAACCGGTGGCTGCCCGCACACGGCGATCCGCGAAGACGCTTCGATCAACCTCGAAGCCGTCGATCAACTGAACCGGCGCTTTCCGGGGCTGGACCTGATTCTGGTGGAATCCGGTGGCGACAACCTGTCGGCAACCTTCAGCCCGGAGCTGTCAGACCTGACCATTTACGTGATCGACGTCTCCGCCGGCGACAAGCTGCCGCGCAAGGGCGGCCCGGGGATCTGCAAGTCCGACCTGCTGGTGATCAACAAAATCGACCTGGCGCCGCTGGTCGGTGCCTCGCTGGAAATGATGGATAGCGACACCCAGCGCATGCGCAACGGCAAGCCATTCGTCTTCAGCAACCAGAAAACCGGCCAGGGCCTGGAAGACATCATCGCCTTCATCGAGCGCCAGGGCCTGCTGAACGCCGCCTGATTCAATGACCAACAAGGAAGCTTATCCATGACACTCAAACGCATTCTCGGCGCCGTGGCGCTGCTGCTGACCCCGGCACTCGCCTTCGCCCACCCGGGCCACGGCGACAGCGGCTTGATCGCCGGCATCAGCCACCCGATCGGCGGCCTCGACCACTTGCTGGCGATGGTTGCAGTCGGCCTGTGGGCCGCGCAGCAGCAAGGCGCGGCACGCTGGGCGCTGCCCTGCACATTCGTCGGCACCATGCTGATCGGCGGCATGCTCGGTTTTGAAGGGCTGGAGTTGCCGGCGCTGGAAAGCGGGATCGCCGCTTCGGTGCTGGCGCTGGGTCTGGCGGTGGCACTGGCGGTGCGTCCACCGCTGGTGATGGCGGTGGCGGCGACGGCGTTGTTTGCGCTGTTCCATGGTGTGGCGCATGGCCTGGAACTGCCGGACATGAGCAGCCCTTGGGCGTATGCCGCCGGTTTTGTCGCGGCGACGGCGGCGCTGCATGCGGCGGGTTATGGCCTGGTGCGCGTGTTGCCTCAGGCTGCTGCACCATTGGTGCGAGTGGCGGGGGCTGCTTCGGCGGTGACCGGTGCATGGTTGCTGGCCGGCTGATCTTTATCGCCTGAACCGGCCTCTTCGCGAGCAAGCCCGCTCCCACAGGTTTTGTGTACAGCACAATTCCAGTGTGGGAGCGGGCTTGCTCGCGAAAGCGGTCTGACAGACACCGCGTCTCTAAAGGACGCGGCTCTGCTACCATGTCGCGCAATCGCCCCAGCCGTGACGACGTCCGCCAATGCCCCATGCTTGCCGCTCCACCTCCCTGCCCGAATTGACCGCCCTGTTCAGCGATGTGCAACAGCACTTTCTGAACGTGATCGTGCCGCTTTGGCAAGGTCCGGGCTGGAACGCCGACATGGCGCTGCCCTACGAGGCACTCGACGCGGCGCATCAACCTTTGCCACCGCAACGCTATCGGGCGATGGCCTGCGCACGGCAGCTGTACCTGTTTTCCAGCCTGATCGGGGTTGTGGATAACGCCGAGGTGCGCGCCGCCGCGCTGTTCCGCTCGCTGCAACGGCATTTCCACGACGCCGAGCACGGCGGCTGGTTCTACAGCGTCGACGCGCAAGGCAAGCCGCTGGATCAGCGCAAAGACCTCTACACCCACGCTTTCATCCTGTTCGCCTGCGCCCATTACTGGGCCAAGTCCCGGGAGCCGCTGGTGGAATCCACGCTGAACGCCGCACTGGAAATCATCGGTCGGCGCTTCGCCACCGGTGATGGCCTGTACGAAGCCTGTCTGGACCGCGACTGGATAACCCTGCAAACCGGGCCACTACAGAACCCGCTGATGCACCTGGCCGAAGCGTTCCTCGCCACCTTGGCGGTGCGTGAAGACGCGGCGACGCAGCAAGCGCTGGTCGAGTTATGCACAGCCATGCACACGCAGTTCGTCGATCCGCAGCACGGAGTGTTGATGGAGAAGCCGCTCGGGGCTGTGGATAACTGGTACGAGCCAGGGCATCAGTTCGAATGGTATTTCCTGCTTGAATCTTCAGCCCTGCTGCGCGGTTCGAAACTGCACGCGGCGCTGGAGCGAGCCTTTGCTTTCACCGAGCAATTCGGCGTTGAACAGCCGTCCGGCGCCGTGCGGGCGATGCTCGATCTGGAACTGGACGGTCGCCCGAAAGATTCGACTCAGCGCATCTGGGCGCAGGCGGAATACCTGCGCGCCCTGACCTTGCGCCCGAACAGCGAAGGCACCGTGCTGCGCCAGTTGCAGGCGCTGCAGCAGCGTTTTCTGCACGCGGGCGGGTGGCATGAATGCCGGGATGAGCTGGGAGAGGTCAGCCGCAAGGACATGCCTTCGACGACGCCTTATCACCTGGCGACGTGCTACAGCGGGCTGGCTGAATATCTGCGTTGATTGAAAAATAGCTTTCGCGAGCAAGCCCGCTCCCACATGGGAATTTCGGCGAACACATAATCTGTGAACAGCCTGGATCCCTGTGGGAGCGGGCTTGCTCGCGAATAGCCGTTACACGGTCTCTAGGCAATCCACTTCTTGTCACCGGTAAAGCTGATGGTCAACCAGCGTGCCGCATCCGGCTCGCCGAGCTGCGCCGAAATTTCCTCACGTAACGCATCCAGTTGCCCCACGCTTTGCAGCCGGTAATCCGCCGGCAACACCACATGAATCTCGATAAACCGCGCCCGCCCGTGCTTCTGCACGTAGGTCACGTAATCATCGAAACCATGCTCGACCTTCGCCGCTTCCATGACCTGACGCACCTGATCATCCAGCGTGTCCGGGGCAATACCCAGTACATCACGCAGTGCCGGGCCGAGGATCTTGAACGCCGGTGGCAGCATGGTCAGCGCCAGCACGATCAGGATCAGCGGATCGACAAACTTCGCCCACTCGTCAAAGCCCTGGGCCTTGAGCAGCAACGCGGCGAGAAAACTGATCAACAGGCCGACCGAGAGCATCGCGTCCACCAGCCAGCTGATGTTGTCGAACTGGATCAGGCTGGACTTGAGCTTGCGATTGCGCCGACGCACATAGAAGAAATAGGCGAATTCGACGACGGTGAACACCGCCGCATAAATGATCACCAGCCCCAGCTCGATGTCGCGGCCGCCGTTGATGATGCCGAACACACCGTTGAGAAAGGCATAGATCGCGATCAACAGCAGGAAGCTGCCTTCGATCAGCAGCACCATCGGCTCCAGATGCCAGAAACCGAACTGGAAGCGGTGATTGCTTTCTTTGGCGATCAGCCGGGCGGTGATCAGCATCAGCACTTTGATGAACGTTGCGATCAGCGAGAAAAAACCATCGAAAAGGATGGATTGCGAACCTGAAACAAAACCGGTGACGATCCCGGCAATCGACACCGCGAACATCAGGATGGTCGATTGTTTGAGCAGTGACTGCTCACCTCGGTTACTCACTTTAACTCCTCGAAAACCTTGAAAACCGCAGGGTGCGGTGGGGTTGTTGCGAGGAGAGTTTACCTTATCGGTATTTATTGCCTGTGACGGCCCCTTCGCGAGCAAGCTCGCTCCCACATGAGACCGCGATCAAATGTGGGAGCGAGCTTGCTCGCGAATGGCCTCAACGCGGTGTCAGGCCTTGTTACGCTCGATCGCAAACCCCGCCCAGGTCTGGCTCACCGGCATCAGCTCCAGGCTGTTGATGTTGATGTGCGCCGGGGCGTTGAGCACCCAGAAGATGGTCTCGGCGATGTCCTGCGGCTGGATCGGCTCAGCACCGGCGTAAGTGGCGTTGTAGCGTTCCTGGTCACCGGCAAAGCGCACCAGCGAGAACTCGCTTTCGCACAGACCCGGCTCGATGTTGCTGACACGCACGCCAGTGCCCTGCAGGTCGCAACGCAGGTTCAGCGAGAATTGCTTAACGAACGCCTTGGTCGCGCCATACACGTGGCTGCCCGGGTACGGGTAGTTGCCGGCGATGGAGCCGAGGTTGACGATACCGGCGCCACGGCCGTGAGCGATCAAACGCGGCAGCAGCAGACGAGTGCTGTACATCAGGCCCTTGACGTTGGTGTCGACCATGGTGTCCCAGTCGTCGAGGTCGCATTTGGGTGCCGGATCGACGCCCAGCGCCAGCCCGGCGTTGTTGATCAGGCCACGCAGCTTGGCGAACGACGGCGGCAGATTGGCAATTGCCTCTTCCATCGCCTTGCGGTCACGCACGTCGAGCACCAGACCATGCACTTCAGTCTGCTTCGACAACTCGGCGCACAGCGCGTCGAGACGTTCTGCACGACGGCCGGTCAACACCAGTTTCCAGCCAGCCTCGGCGAAACGACGGGCACAGGCTTCACCAAAACCGGAGGTTGCGCCGGTAATAAACAGGGTGTTGGACATCGTGTTCTCCTTGCGTCGGCCGCCAGCGCAGCCATTGGAATAGAAAATCAGCAGCCAGCATGCCCGGCCCGGCATTTACGAGCAACACCCGCACCGGGACATCTTCCGATCAAAATTTGATCAATCGTCGCTACACCGTATGTGGCTTGGCCTGTAGCCATGTGCACGCACGTTATCCACAGTCCCTTCCACAGTTTCCGGGGGCAAGTGGAAACGCGCAAAGCCGCGCCATACAAGGCTTTGCGCAGGAAACAGAAAGTTTTTTGCTTGACCCTGAAGCGGCTGATGTGCCGGAGATGGCATTTTGCACGACCGGACGGTCAGTGCAGTGATTGCGCGAGGCCAGTAATTACGGCGCTCAGCGGAGTCTTTCCAGAGTTTAGTCACAGACTTATCCACAGGCTTGCTCACACGTAATTGTCTCTACAGAACAGCCTAGAAAAAGGTTGACAACAGCGTCTTCAGCTCCAGCAAAAACGCCTGATCAAAAAGCGATCACCAGCCTGCAGACCACGGAACACAAGGGCTTCAGCCAGCTACTCCCACGTTATTCACAGCCAGCTCCACAGTAAACGGGGACAAGTCAAAACTGTGGAAAAACAGCCATTTGCAGCGTCTATATGTCGCGCTTTGGCAGCTATGGGAATTTGTTTTCCACAATTCTGAAATCTGGCGCAGATCAACTGTGGGAGCGGGCTTGCTCGCGAAGAGGATGTGTCATAAAACACGGCGTTATCTGACACACCCTCTTCGCGAGCAAGCCCGCTCCCACAAGGGATTTGTGCGGGACTTGGGATGTAAAAAGCCCCGGGACTTTCGTCGCGGGGCTTTGTGGACAACTCAAGCAGAATCAGTGCCCGCCCAGGTAAGCGTTACGCACCTCCTCATTCACCAACAACTCCTTACCGGTACCGGTCAGACGAATCTCGCCGTTGACCATCACGTACGCCCGATCCGACAGCTTCAACGCATGGTTGGCGTTCTGCTCGACGAGGAAAATGGTCATGCCGGTTTTCGCCAGTTCCCGCAGGGTGGCGAAGATCTGTTTCACCACGATCGGCGCCAACCCCAGGCTTGGCTCATCGAGCAGCAGCAATTTCGGCCGGCTCATCAGCGCACGGGCAATGGCGAGCATCTGCTGCTCACCACCGGACATGGTCATCGCCCGCTGGGTACGGCGCTCTTCGAGCCGCGGGAACAGCTCGAACATGCGCTGCATGTCCTCCTTGGCATATTTGTCGCCGATCGGGATGGTGCCCATCAGCAGGTTCTCCTCGACGGTCATGTCGGGGAACACCCGCCGCCCTTCCGGCGACTGCGCGATGCCGTTGGAGGCGATGTAGTGCGAGGACTTGTGGGTGATGTCGACGCCTTGATAGAGGATCTGCCCACCCGCCGCGCGCGGCTGGCCGAAGATCGACATCAGCAGGGTCGATTTACCCGCGCCGTTGGAGCCGATCAGGCTGACGGTCTCGCCTTCGTTGATCTGCAGCGACACGCCCTTGAGGGCCTGGATCGGGCCGTAGAACACGTCCAGGTCTTTGAGTTCGAGGATCGGTTTGCTCATACCAGCTCCTCTTCGTCGGCGCCCAGGTAGGCGGCAATCACTTTCGGATCGTTGCGGATCGCCTCGGGCCCGCCCTCGGCGATGACCACGCCGTGGTCCAGCACCACGATGTGGTCGGAAATGCTCATGACCATGCCCATGTCGTGTTCGATCAGCACCACGGTCAGATCATGCTCGTCGCGCAGCAGCCGGATCATCGCGCTCAGTGCTTCGGTTTCCTGAGGGTTGAGACCGGCGGCCGGTTCGTCGAGGCAGATGATCTGCGGCCGCGTGCACATGGCCCGGGCGATTTCCAGACGGCGTTGCTGGCCGTAGGACAGTTCACCGGCCAGACGGTTGGCGCAGTCCACCAGATCGACCACTTCGAGCCAGTAGAACGCGCAGTCCAGCGCATCACTTTCGGCCTTGCGGTAGCCCTTGGTGTTGAGGATGCCGGCGAGCATGTTGCGGTTGACCCACATGTGCTGCGCCACCAACAGGTTCTCCAGCACCGACATTTCCTTGAACAGGCGAATGTTCTGGAAGGTCCGGGCCAGGCCGGCGCGGTTCACCAAATGGGTGCCGCCGAACATCTTGTAGTACAGGCGACTGAGGAAGCTTTTCGGCGAGACGAAGTCGGTCGGTTTGAAAGACTCGCCCAGCAGCTGGATGACGTTGGTCTGTTTGCCGCGCACGTTGAGTTCGATCTTGCCGCCGGAGGCCTTGTAGAACCCGGTCAGGCAGTTGAACACCGTGGTCTTGCCGGCGCCGTTCGGCCCGATCAGGGCGAAGATCGAGTTGCGTTTGACCTTGAGGCTGACATCGCTCAGGGCCTTGATGCCACCGAAGTGCATCATCAGTTTTTCCACAGAGAGTACGACTTCACTCATGGCGCAGTCCTCTCATAGTGAATGGCACCTTTGCGTGGAGTGACCCCGGTACGGCTGATGCGAATCAGCCCGCGTGGTCGCCAGATCATCATCAACACCATCAGGATGCCGAACAGCAGCACGCGGTATTCAGCGAAGCCGCGCAGCAGTTCCGGAGCAACCGTCAACACGAATGCCGCAATCACCACGCCGATGGTCGAGCCCATGCCGCCGAGCACGACGATGGCGAGGATCAGCGCCGATTCGAAGAAGGTGAACGAGGTCGGGTTGACGAAGCCTTGATAGGTGGCGAAAAACACCCCGGCCAGCCCGGCGGTGGATGCACCGATAGTGAACGCCGAGAGCTTGACCAGCACATGGTTGAGGCCCATCGAGCGGCAGGCGATTTCATCTTCGCGCAGGGCTTCCCAAGCGCGACCCACCGGCATTTTCACCAGACGATGCTTGATGTACAGCACGGCCAGTACCACCAGGAACAACACCGTGTAGATGAAGTAATACTTCACGTCCGGGTTGTAGGCGATGCCGAAGAACTCGTGGAACGGCACCCCGCCATCCTTGGCCCGCTTGCCGAATTCCAGACCGAAGAAGGTCGGCAGTGGCGCCGGCATGCCGTTCGGCCCGCCGGTCAGCGACAGCCAGTTGTTGAGGATCAGGCGGATGATTTCACCGAAGCCCAGAGTCACGATCGCCAGATAGTCGCCGTGCAGACGCAGCACCGGAAAACCGAGGATGCAGCCGGCCAGGCCCGCAGTGATCGCCGCCAGTGGCAGCACGGTCCAGAAGCCCAGCCCGAGATATTGATAACCGAGCGCTAGACCGTAGGCGCCGATGGCGTAGAACGCCACGTAACCGAGGTCGAGCAGGCCGGCCAGACCGACCACGATGTTCAGCCCCAGGCCCAACAGCACGTAGATCAGCCCGAGGATGACCACGCCCAGCAGGTACGAGTTGGAGACAAACGGCACGATGACCGCGAGCACGATCAGCAGTGGAATGATCCAGCGCAGGCGTGATTTGTGATCGGCAGGCAGCACATGCACACCGGAGCCGGTGCTCTCGAATCCGTCGAGAATCTTCAGGCCCTTGGGCGTCTGCAGAAACAGACTCAAGGCAAAGCGGCCGATCATGACAATGCCGATGATCCACGCCACGCGGGTTGGTTCGAGGTTGAAGCTGTAGCCTTCGAGCACGACGCCGACAATCGGGCCGAACACGATCAGGGCAATCAGGCCGGCCAGAATCGCCTCAACCAGACTTTTTTTGATATCGATGGATTTTTGGGTGGTTGAAGACATCGCTTACACCTTCGACACAAGAGGACGGCCCAACAGGCCCTGAGGCCGGAAGACCAGAACAAGTACGAGCAGCGAGAAGCTGAACACGTCTTTGTAGTCGGAGTTGACCAGGCCCGAGAACAGCGACTCGGAGATGCCGAGAATGATCCCGCCGAGCATCGCGCCGGGCAGTGAGCCGATCCCGCCCAGCACGGCGGCGGTGAACGCCTTGATGCCGATGACGAAGCCTGCGTAGAAGTCGAACGTGCCGTAGTTCATGGTGATCAGCACGCCGGCCAGCGCCGCCATCGCTGCACCGATGATGAACACGTAGGAAATCACCCGGTCGGTGTTGATCCCGAGGATCGAAGCCATCTTGCGGTCTTGCTGGGTGGCGCGGCACATGCGGCCGAGCTTGGTGTACTTGATCACGTAGGTCAGCAGGCCCATGCCGACAAATGCGGCGACCAGAATGAAGATCTTGGTGTAGGTCAGTTGGACGAAACCGCTGCCGACGTCGATGCGCCAGGCACCGGTAAGCAGTGTCGGAACACCCTGTTGACGGGCGCCCTGGCTGATCTGGGCGTAGTTTTGCAGGATCAGGGAGATACCGATGGCACTGATCAGCGGTGCCAGTCGGGTGGAGTTGCGCAGAGGTTTGTAGGCGACGCGTTCGATTACCCAGCCATAAACGCCAGTGACGACGATGGTGAAAACCAGCGTGCCGAGCATCAACAGCGGGAAGGATTCAATACCGAAGTAAGCCAGCAGAGCCAGACTGATTGCCGCGAGGTACGCGGAAATCATGTAAACCTCGCCGTGGGCGAAGTTGATCATGCCGATGATGCCGTAGACCATTGTGTAGCCGATGGCGATCAGGCCATAGACCGACCCGAGGGTCAGGCCGTTGACCAGTTGCTGCAGGAAAATACCATCCATAACGCAATCTCACGCAATGAGAACCTGCCCACCGGAGCGGGCGGCTCTTCTAGGAAAAATACAGATTTACGTCGGAGCAATGCAGACACGTTCCCCCGGAACACCATCGCCTCCTGTGGGAGCGGGCTTGCTCGCGAAAGCGGTGTATCAGCTACCGTTGATGGCGACTGACATCCCGCATTCGCGAGCAAGCCCGCTCCCACAGGGGTTCATGGTGTTCGGATGATCGCGTCAGCCCTTACTTCTGTTTTTCCAGCTGATGGTATTTGCCGTCCTTGTCCCACTGGTAAACCACGTAGTCAGAGACTTTCAGGTCGCCCTTCTTGTCCCAGGCTTTCTCGCCCATGACGGTTTTCACCGGGTTGGCCTTGAGCCACTCGGCGGCTTTTTCGCCACTGTTGGACTTGGCGCCGTTGAAGGCGGCCGCCAGGGTCTGAACCGACGCGTACGCGTACAGGGTGTAGCCTTCAGGCTCGGTGCCGGCCTTGCGGAACGCGTCCACTACCGTCTTGCTGTCTGGCAGCAGGCGAGGGTCGGCGCCGAAGGTCATCAGCACGCCGTCAACGTATTGCGGGCCACCGGCGGTGGTCACCAGTTCGTCGGTGACGATGCCGTCGTCAGACATGAACTTGACGTCTTTCAGGCCTTCGGTACGCAGTTGCTTGACCAGCGGGCCGGCTTCCGGGTGCAGGCCGCCGAAGTAGACCACGTCGGCACCGGCTGCACGAATCTTGGTGACCACAGCGCTGAAGTCTTTCTCGCCACGGGTCAGGCCTTCATACAGCACCGGCTTCACGCCACGTTTTTCCAGTTGAGCCTTGGTCGCATCGGCCAGGCCCTGACCGTAGGTGTCCTTGTCGTGCAGCACGGCAACTTTCTTGCCCTTGAGCACGTCGACGATGTAGTCGCCCGCGACGATGCCTTGCTGGTCGTCACGCCCGCACATACGGAACATGGCGCTCAGGCCGCGCTCGGTCACTTGCGGGTTGGTGGAACCCGGGGTGATCGCGATAACGCCGGCTTCGTCGTAGATTTCCGAGGCGGGGATGGTGGAAGAGGAGCAGAAGTGACCGACCACGCCGGCTACCTTCTGGTTGACCAGATCCTTGGCGACTGTCACTGCCTGTTTCGGTTCGCAGGCGTCATCGCCCTTGACCAGTACGATTTTCTCGCCGTTGACGCCGCCCGCCGCGTTGACCGCGTCCGCCGCTGCCTGTGCACCCTTCATGTACTGCTCGCCAAATGCCGCGTTGGCGCCAGTCATCGGACCCGCTACACCGATTTTCACATCAGCTTGAGCAAACGCAGAAACACCCAACGCAGTAGCTACTGCGAGGGCCAGAAAGCCTTTCTTGTAAAACGTCTGGGACATGAGGTGGTGCTCCAAGGTTTTTTTTAGTTGGCACTGCGACTTCACTTCACTGAATGCTCTGAGCAAGCGCCGTGCCATCGGTTTTTTATTCTTCAAAAAGTCGCTGCTTTCTTGTTATTTCGACTGTTTCGTTCCCATTTTCATTGGGCGTGCAACCGTCTAAACCGCGGAAGGTGAAACCTTTTTAAATCTGAGGCGCAACCCGCTTGCGCCATCATTGCAACCGCGGCACCAAACGACGTGCAACCAGCCTGTAACAGCTCGCGTCACCGAACTGCACACTGCTGGTGCGGGACTGCTACAACCCGCACCATTAGAGGCTAGTCGCTACGCCGAAAAGCGCCGCTTCCGGCAACATATTTCAACACTCAAATGACGATGCGCAGGCACTGGCCCGCGTGATACAGCGAGAAGCCGGCCTCGTACAGGCAACTGCGCAGGCCGACGCCGGCCAGGGGCTGCATCGGTGTGAAGGGGATCGGCAGGGCTTGAGGATTTCCGTCACACAGGTAGTCGGCGAAGGCTTTGCCGACCACGGTGCCGGTGGTCACGCCACGACCGTTGTAACCGGTGACGGCCACCAGTCCCGGCGCCGGTTCGAACAGGCGCATCAGGTGATCGGGGGTGAAGGCGATGCGCCCGGTCCAGGTGCATTCCCATTCCACCGGTTTCAGGTTGGGGAAGTAGTGTTGCTGCACCCGGTCGGCCCAGGCCTTGAGGAACCACGTCGGCTTCTGATTGCCGTTGCCCAGACTGCCGAGTAACAACCGGCCGTCCTTGTCACGACGGATGCTGCTCAGCACTTGGCGCGTGTCCCACGAGCCCTGCCCGCCGGGGAGGATGTCATGGGCGGCGTCTTCGGTCAGCGGCACCGAAGCGACCTGATAGTAGTAACCGGGGAAGAAGTTGCGCTTGAGTTCGGTCCAGTCGCCCTCGGTGTAGGCGTTGGAGGCGATCACCACTTGCTCGGCGAGTACCGAACCTAGCTCGGTCTGCACCGACCATAGCTGGCCCACGCGTTCGAGACGGGTCACTGGCGAGTGATCGAACATCTGCCCGCCCAAGCCCTTCACCGCGTTGGCCAGGCCGGTGACATAGGCCATAGGGTTGAGCGTACCGGCGCGGCGGTCGAGCAGCGCGGCGGCAATCTTCTGCGTGCCGGTGGCTTGCTCGCAGGCCTTGCCGGTGAGCAACTCAACCGGCGCCCCGCGGCGCTTCCATTGTTGCTCGCGACTGCGCAGATCCGCCTCGCCCTTGGCGTTGTGCGCCATGTGCAGGGTGCCTTCGCGGCGCAACTGGCAATCGATGTTGTATTTATCCACAAGGCTGAACACCAGCGCCGGCGCCGCCCCGAGCATGCGGTTGAGCTGACTGCCGACCGCTTCGCCGAATCCGGCTTCGATCTCGTCCGGCGGGATCCACATGCCGGCGTTGACCAGCCCGACGTTGCGTCCGGAGCCGCCATACCCGGCACGATGCGCTTCGAGCACGCAGACGCTTTTGCCCTTCTCCAACAGATGCAGCGCCGCCGACAACCCGGTAAACCCGGCGCCGATCACGCAGACATCGACTTTGACCTCACTCTTGAGCGCGGTGTTATCCGGGCGCTGCGGCGTGAGTTTTTCCCACAGACATTCTTCGCGTAACGGCATTGCCAGACTCCAACAGAAACCTGCCAAACACACTGCTGATCCTGTGGGATAAAGCCCTGTGGCGAGGGGATTTATCCCCGATCGGTTGCATAGCAACCGTAAAACCAGTGCATGCGGTGTATCTGAAACTCCGCGATTGCATGTTTTGGGGCCGCTGCGCAGCCCATCGGGGATAAATCCCCTCACCACAAAAGCCCGCTCCCAGGATCTGCTTCATTCCAAACTCAGTCGAAGGTAATGCCCTGCGCCAGCGGCAACTCCAGCGAGTAGTTCACGGTGTTGGTCTGGCGGCGCATGTAGGCGCGCCAGGCGTCGGAGCCCGACTCACGACCGCCACCGGTCTCCTTCTCGCCACCAAACGCGCCGCCGATTTCCGCGCCGCTCGGGCCGATGTTGACGTTGGCGATGCCACAGTCGCTGCCGACCGCCGACATGAACTGCTCGGCCTCGCGCACGTCGGTAGTGAAGATGCACGACGACAGGCCCTGCGGCACCGCATTGTTCAAGCGCAGTGCTTCCTGGAAGTCGCTGTAGCCGACCACGTAGAGGATCGGGGCAAAGGTTTCGCTGCAGACCACGTCGCTCTGCTCTGGCATTTCGACAATGGCCGGCGACACGTAGTAGGCGTTGGGGAACTGATCTTCGAGCTGACGCTTGCCGCCGAACACCCGGCCGCCCTCGCTCAGTGCCTGCTCCAGCGCGTCCTGCATATTTTCGTAGCTGTGTTTGTCGATCAGCGGGCCGACCAGATTGCCTTCCAGCGGATGACCGATGCGCACTTTGGCGTACGCGGCTTTGAGGCGGGTGACGATTTCTTCCTTCACCGACTCATGGGCAATCAGCCGCCGCAGGGTGGTGCAACGCTGCCCGGCAGTACCGACCGCACTGAACAGGATGGCGCGCACGGCCATGTCCAGATCGGCGCTCGGGCCGAGGATCATCGCGTTGTTGCCGCCCAGTTCGAGAATGCTGCGAGCAAAACGTGCGGCGACTTTCGGCGCCACTTCACGGCCCATGCGGGTGCTGCCGGTGGCGCTGACCAGCGCGACACGCGGGTCATCCACCAGCGCTTCGCCGGCATCACGGCCACCGATGATCACCTGGCACAGGTGCGCCGGCGCATCGGTGAAATTCTTCACCACGCGATCGAACAGTGCCTGGCAGGCCAGTGCGGTCAGCGGGGTTTTCTCCGACGGCTTCCACACCACCGGGTTACCGCAGACCAGCGCCAACGTGGTGTTCCACGCCCACACCGCGACGGGGAAGTTGAACGCGCTGATCACGCCGACCACGCCCAGCGGATGCCAGGTTTCACGCATGTGGTGGCCCGGGCGCTCGGAGGCGATGGTCAAACCGTACAGCTGACGCGACAGGCCGACGGCGAAGTCGCAGATGTCGATCATCTCCTGCACTTCACCGAGGCCTTCCTGAGTGATCTTGCCCGCTTCCCACGACACCAGTTCGCCAAGGTCAGCCTTGTACTCACGCAGCACTTCGCCGAACTGACGCACCAGTTCGCCGCGACGCGGGGCCGGCACCTTGCGCCACAGCTCGAAAGCATGATCTGCGCGACTGATGTGCTGCTCGACTTCGGCCGGGCCTTCCCAGTTCACGGCGGCGATGCGGCTGCCGTCGATGGGCGAATGCACCGGCACTTTGCCGTTCTGATACAGGGCCGGGTTCACACCAAGACGATCAAGCAATGCGGCAACCATGGGTCACTCCTCAAGCGAAAAACAGAATGTGTGCGGACGCATTTTCGCGACCGGGCAGGCCTTTAGTTGTAGCTTCCCGAGGGCAAGGCAACAAACGACCTTTACGCGAGATATCATTCCGTTTATTCATGCTGCGCACAGAAAGACAAGAAAAAGGGATCACCCATGCTGAATAAACGCCACCTGCCATCGATCACCGCGTTGCAGTGCTTCGAGGCCGTGACCCGGCACCTGAGCTTCACCCGGGCCGCCGAAGAGCTGAACCTGACCCAGAGCGCTGTCAGCAAGCAAGTGGCGCAGCTTGAGGAATTGTTGCAGCACTTGTTGTTCCGTCGGGTGCGTCGTCGCTTGCAGATGACCCCGGCCGGGGATTTGTACCTGGTGGAAGTCCGAAAAATCCTCACCCAGGTGGAAATGTCCACGCATTACCTGCGCTCCTACGGCGGCGAGACCGAAGTCCTGCGCGTCTCTACACCCTCGACCTTCGGCGCGCGCTGGCTGGTACCGCGTCTGAAGGGCTGGCGTCTGCGCCATCCGTCGATCCATCTCGACTTGTGCAACGAACAGGAGGCCGACGATTTGCTGCAGGGGCGCAGCGATCTGGCGTTCTATTTCGGTCAGGGCTCACGCCCCGGCACCGAATGCCTGAAGCTGTTCGGCGAAGAGCTGGTGCCGGTCTGTGCGCCCGGCAGCCTGCCGGATCAGCCCTTCACCGACCCGACGCAACTGACCGATCTGGTGCTGCTGCAAAATGCCTCGCGCCCACAGGCCTGGCATGACTGGTTCGACAGTCAGGGTTACCACACCGAACACAGCTACCACGGCCCGCGTTTCGAAACCTTTTATATGTGCATCCGCGCCGCCCAGGTCGGCTGCGGTGTGGCGCTGCTGCCACGGTTTCTGGTGGAAGAGGAATTGGCCGACGGCAAACTGGTCATTCCATGGCAGCATGCAATGCCCAGTTCCGACGCCTATTACCTGGCCTACCCGGAGCATGCGGCGGAAGTGCCGAAGGTACGCGACTTTGTGAAGTGGATGCTGGAGCAGATTGATAGCCCGGACCTGACGCCGATATAGAGTTTTCAACAACCCTGTGGGAGCGGGCTTGCTCGCGAATGCGGTGCATCAGTCACATTTGAATTGACTGACCCACCGCATTCGCGAGCAAGCCCGCTCCCACAGGTGATCTCGACGCTCTTAAAAAATGCTGGCAATCCCCACCGCTGATATGCGCCACTAGCGTCATTGATTGATCCCGCGCATCCGCGCGGTGTACCTGGAGACCCCGTTTATGAGCGAGAGTGTGTTTGCCGATCGCATCGTGCAGAACCTGCTCGACACCGACTTCTACAAACTGACGATGATGCAGGCGGTGCTGCACAACTACCCCAACGTCGAAGTCGAATGGGAGTTTCGTTGCCGTAACAGTGAGGATCTGCGGCCGTATCTGGCCGAGATTCGTTACCAGATCGAGCGTCTGGCCGAACTGAGCCTGAGCGCCGACCAGTTGAGTTTTCTCGAGCGCATCACCTTCCTCAAGCCGGATTTCCTGCGCTTTCTCGGCCTGTTCCGCTTCAACCTGCGCTACCTGCACACCGGAATCGAGAACGGCGAACTGTTCATCCGTCTGCGCGGTCCGTGGCTGCACGTGATTCTCTACGAAGTACCGCTGCTGGCGATCGTCAGCGAAGTGCGCAACCGCTATCGCTACCGGGAAATCGAACTGGTACAGGCGCGCGAACAGCTGTATCGCAAGTTCGACTGGCTGAGCGCCAACGCCTCGGCCGACGAACTGGCGCAATTGCAGGTCGCCGACTTCGGCACCCGCCGACGCTTTTCGTATCGCGTGCAGGAAGAAGTGGTCAACGTGCTCAAGCACGATTTCCCCGGGCGCTTTGTCGGCACCAGCAACGTTCACCTGTCTCGCGAGCTGGACATGAAACCGCTGGGCACCATGGCCCATGAATGGATCATGGCCCACCAACAACTCGGCCCACGCTTGATCGACAGCCAGATCGCCGCCCTCGACTGCTGGGTGCGCGAATACCGTGGCCTGCTGGGGATTGCTCTCACCGATTGCATCACCACCGACGCCTTCCTCGGCGATTTCGACCTGTTCTTCGCCAAGCTCTTCGACGGTCTGCGCCACGATTCCGGGGATCCGGTGCAGTGGGGTGAAAAGTGCATCGCCCACTACCACAAGCTCGGCATCGACCCGATGAGCAAGACCCTGGTGTTCTCCGACAGCCTGACCCTGCCCAAGTCGCTGGAGATCTTCCGCGCGCTGCACGGGCGGATCAACGTCAGCTTTGGCATCGGCACCAACCTGACCTGTGACATTCCGGGTGTCGAACCGATGAGCATCGTGCTTAAAATGACCGCCTGCAACGGCCAGCCGGTGGCGAAGATCTCCGACGAGCCCGGCAAGACCCACTGCAAAGACCCGAATTTCGTCGCCTATTTGCGACATGTGTTCCAGGTTCCTGCCGATTCCAGTCTATCTAGCAAGGAGTGAATTCATGCAAGCCGTACAGCGTGAGATTGCTGAACAGCTCAAGGTGCAACCGCCATTCGCCGGGCATCAGGCCCTCGAAGCGGAAGTCGCCCGGCGCATCACCTTTATCCAGGATTGCCTGGTCAATTCCGGCCTCAAGACCCTGGTGTTGGGCATCAGCGGCGGCGTCGACTCGCTGACCGCCGGCCTGCTGGCCCAGCGCGCCATGCGTGAACTGCGCGAGCGCACCGGCGACGACGCCTACAAGTTGATTGCCGTGCGCCTGCCGTACGAAACCCAGTTCGACGAGCACGACGCCCAGGCGTCGGTGGACTTCATCGCTCCGGACGAACGCCACACGGTGAACATCGGCCCGGCGGTCAAATCCCTGGCCAAGGAAGTGGCGGCGTTCGAAGGCAAACATGCGGTGTCGGTGGATTTTGTGCTCGGCAACACCAAGGCGCGGATGCGCATGGTCGCCCAGTACACCATCGCCGGCGCCGCGCACGGTCTGGTGATCGGCACCGACCACGCGGCGGAAGCGGTGATGGGCTTCTTCACCAAGTTCGGTGACGGCGCCTGCGACCTGGCCCCGCTCAGCGGCCTGGTGAAAAACCAGGTCCGGGCGATTGCCCGCAGCTTCGGCGCACCGGAATCGCTGGTGGAAAAAGTGCCGACCGCGGATCTGGAAGACCTGTCGCCGGGCAAACCGGACGAAGCCTCCCACGGCGTGACCTACGCCGAGATCGACGCCTTCCTGCACGGCGAGCCGGTGCGTCAGGAAGCGTTCGACATCATCGTCAGCACCTACAACAAGACCCATCACAAGCGGGTCATGCCGTTCGCGCCTTGATCGGCGACCGAATGAAAAAGCCCGCTGAGGAGCGATCCTCAGCGGGCTTTTCTTTGGCCAGTTCACCTGTCGATGCTGATGGCCTCTTCGCGAGCAAGCCCGCTCCCACAGTGTCCCGGTTGTTCACAAAATGTGTGACCGACACAAACCCTGTGGGAGCGGGCTTGCTCGCGAAGAACGATAACGCGGTGAGCCTGCTTACTTCACAGCAATGGTGCCTTTCATCATCGAGATGTGGCCCGGGAAGGAGCAGAAGAAGCCGTAGTCAGTACCAGCGGTCAGCTTCGATACATCAATGGTCAGCGTGTCTTTCTCGCCGGCACCGATGATCTTGGTGTGAGCGATAACGCGCTCGTCACCGTCTTTCAGGTAGTTCTTGTCGATGCCAGCGGCCAGGCCGTCGGTGGCGATCGGCTGCATGTCAGCGGTTTTGCTGACCACCAGGTTATGGCCCATGACGTTCTTCGGCAGGCTGCCGGAGTGGGTCAGTTCGACGGTGAAGGTCTTGCAGCTCTTGTCGATCACGATCTCCTTGGTGTTGAAGGACATCTGGTCGGTGGAATCAACGGTGGTTTTGCACTCGGCAGCCATCAATTGGCTGCTGGCCAGCGCCAGCAGGGATACCGCAACAACTTTGGAAAACATGGTGAATCTCCAAGGCAGGGTTAACAAAAACACTAATGGTGGAAAGACTGCCTGAAATCTTCGCAAGTTCCTATGACTTGAGTCAAAAATTGTATACAACTTTCAGGCTATGACACTCATCGAAACAATCTACCGGCGATAATCCCGGGCCGGGCCTATGATCGGCGCATCTACTGAAACGGAGTACCGATCATGTTCTTTAACGGTCTGTTGTGCAGTTTGCTCGCCGCCTACGCCTGTGGCGCCAGCGGTACCTTTGAATCGCCAGAACGCGAAGCTTAGTCCTTGGATCAAGGCGTGCCAGCCATTACCCTGTGACGGATTGACCCAGGAGGAAGGCATGTCTCTCAAATCCGTTTGTGTATTTTGCGGTGCCAACGCCGGCACTGATCCAGCTTATACCGAAGCCGCCCAAGCCCTTGGCCGGGCTCTCGCCGAGCGCCAGCTGACGCTGGTTTACGGTGGGGGTGCCGTGGGCCTGATGGGCCTGGTGGCGGACGCCGCGCTGGCCGCTGGCGGCGAAGTGATCGGGATCATTCCGCAAAGCCTGATGGACAAGGAGATCGGTCACAAAAGCCTGACGCGCCTTGAAGTGGTCGATGGCATGCACGCGCGCAAGGCCCGCATGGCTGAACTGAGCGATGCGTTCATCGCGTTGCCCGGTGGCCTCGGCACGCTGGAAGAGCTGTTCGAAGTCTGGACCTGGGGCCAGCTCGGTTACCACGGCAAGCCGCTGGGGCTGCTTGAGGTGAACGGTTTTTACAGCAAACTCACCGCTTTTCTTGACCATATCGTCGGCGAAGGCTTCGTTCGCGCCCCACACCGTGACATGCTGCAAGTGAGCGAATCAGCACAAACGCTGCTCGACGCCCTGGATAACTGGAAGCCGACCGTCACGCCCAAGTGGGTCGACCAAAAACCCGGCTAACCGCCAGGCACCGATACAGGGCAGAATACGCGCCGCTCAACCTCACCTTCGACCCCAGAGGATCGCCCATGGCCAAACCCAATTACTCCTTCGCCAAACGTCAACGAGACCTGGAAAAGGAAAAGAAGAAAGAGGAAAAGCTTCAGCGCAAGAAACAACAGGCTGAAGAAGCGGCACTAAACCCTGACGGTGAAGTGGCGACTGACAACGATGATGAAGTTGTTGATGCACCGAAAGACCAGGCACCTGACGCCTGAGCTGATTGCTGATTCGCTCCCTGCGGGAGCGATCTGTGGTGAGGGGATTTATCCCCGATGGGTCGCGAAGCGGCCCCAAATTGTTTTGCGACTGCTTCGCAGCCGATCGGGGATAAATCCCCTCGCCACAAAAGCTCCCCACACTCGATTGTCTTCACTCCAATGGCATCACCGTGACCCGCACTTCCGGATCATGCGAACCGCCCCCCAGAATCACCCCCCGCAACGGCGACACATCGGAAAAATCCCGGCCCCAGGCCAGGGTGATGTGCTCCAGCGCCGGCTGCACGTTGTTGGTCGGATCGAAATCCACCCAGCCCAATACCGGACAGAACACCGACACCCAGGCATGCGACGCATCGGCGCCGATCAGCCGTGGCTGCCCCGGTGGCGGCTGGGTCAGCAGATAGCCACTGATGTAGCGCGCTGCCAGTCCTCGCGAGCGCACGCAAGCGAGCATCAGATGCGCGAAGTCCTGACACACGCCACGCCGGCGCTCGAGCACCTCGACCAGCGGCGTCGCCACTTGCGTGGCCTCGGCATCGAAGGTGAATTCGCTGAAAATTTTCTGCATCAAGGCCTGCACGCCCAGCAACAAGGGCCTGCCTGGAGGAAAACAGCTTTCGGAAAACTCGACGAAGCTGCGTTTCAAATGCACGTAGGGTGATTGAAACCGATAGCGACAAGCCTCCAGCATTTCGGCGGACAACGGCTGACTGCTGTAGGTCAGCGCGTTGCGCGTCTGCTCCCACGCCGGGGACAGACTGAAATCCGCCAGTGGCCGCGCCAGCACCTCAACCGTGAGCCGGGCGTTGACCTGCAACTCGTCATGCGGGCGCTCGAAGGCCAGTCGGGTCAGCGGATTGCCGAACACATCCAGTTCATCCCGCCGCGTGGTCGGGTCCGGGCTGATCAGCAATTGCTGCTCGGTGCAGCGTTGCCACGTGCACTCACGCGGCCACAGGTGCGCGAGTTGCTGTGCCAGCGAAACCGGGCTGTCGTAGTGGTAACAGGTGTCGTGAAAGATCTGGTAGTGCGCGCTCATCAGACGGACACCGTGCGCTGGCTGACATCATCGACATGGGCAAAGTGGCGCAGCGCCAGCCGATCGGACACCTGACCGCTGGCTTCGGCAATCTCTTGCAGCAAATCCGCCAGACCATCGAGCGCGGCACGCACGCTGTTTTCCCCGAACAGCGGGTTCTCCAGACAGCCCAGATCGAACCGAGCCAGACGCTCGACCAACTGCGGCAATCCGGCCTCGCGAGGCACGCCGAAATCATCGTTCAAGCGTTTCAAAGTGCGGGTCACCAGTTTTAACTGGAACAGCACCGCGTGCGGGTTCTGCTCATCCAGCAGCAACAGGTCGAGCACCGGAATCAACTGCGCCACCGCCAGATACCGCGAACGGTAGGTGATGCTGCTGTTGCCCAGTTCCAGCAGCCATTCCAGCCCCGCCTGATCGAACGCCCCGGCGCCGCGCAGAAATGCGGCCAGACTGCGGCTGAGAAACTGCAAGCGTTCGATCCGCCGACCGATCATCAGAAAGCGCCAGCCTTCGTCGCGGGTCATGTCGTCGAGCGCGAAACCCGAAAGCGCCGCCAGCGACATCACCAGCCGGTTGAGAAAATCCAGCAACTCGCCGAAGTCCGGCTCCTCGGTGTCCAGTTCCAGCGCCTCGCGTTGCAACTCGACCAAGGCCTGCCAGTTCTCCCGCGAGAGCTTGCCGCGCACCTGCGAGGCCGCCCATTGCAGGCGCTGCAGGTTGGAGCGCAGGCTGAACGACCAGTCCTCGCCGAGCAGCGCCGCCAGCAGCCGCTCCGGCAGCTCACCCTCCTCCGGCAGCAACATCAGACGCTCACCCAGCTCCACAGCGGCCTGCAACGCTTGCGGATCATCGCCATCGACATACCGCGCGAGCATGATCCGCAGCAGTCGCGCACTGTCGTCACAACGCTCGCAGTAACGACCGAACCAGAACAGGTTTTCCACTACCCGCGAGGGCAGATAAGGATCGCGGCGCACCAGATCGTGTACGCCGACGTTGCGCTGGGTTTTCCATTGTTCGCCACTCGGCGCACGCTCGCCCAGCACCCAAGTGTCCTTGCTCGCGCCACCGCGCTGCATCGACACCACTTCGGCATCGGCCTCGGCGGCGACCCGGGTCAGCCCACCGGGCAATACGCGATAGCCATCGCGACTGGCCACGGCGTACATGCGCATGCCGATGGCTCGCGGTTGCAACTGGCCGTCTTCGGCTTGCCAGATCGGCGCCTGCGACAACTGCGCCAGCTCTTGCGCGACATACGCGTACGGCCGCGCCTGCATCCGCTCGGCGAGTGCCTGGCGCTGTTGTTCACTCAGATCGCGGCCGAATACCGGGGCGAAGCTTTGTGAGGGGAACGCCGGTTTGATCAGCAGCTCCGGAAGCTTTTCCAGCGCCTGCGCCAATACCGGTGCCTCGCCGCACCACCAGGTGGCGATGGACGGCAGGAGCAGTTCCTCGCCGAACAGGTACTGATTGATCTTCGGCAGAAATCCAAGCAATCCCGGCGACTCCAGCACGCCGCTGCCCAACGCATTGGCCACCAGCACCCGGCCCTGACGCACCGCTTCCAGCAAGCCAGGCACCCCGAGTGCCGAGTCGGTGCGCAGCTCCAGCGGGTCGCAGAAGTCATCGTCGAGCCGGCGCATGATTGCGTGCACCCGGCGCAGACCACTGAGGGTTTTCAGGTACACCGTGGCATCGCGCACGGTGAGGTCGCCGCCCTCCACCAGCGGATAACCGAGCTGGCGTGCCAGATAAAGGTGTTCGAAGTAACTTTCGTTGAAGCGCCCTGGCGTGAGCAACACCACCAGCGGCGCGTCATCGGCACACGGCGCCTGACGCGCGAGGGTTTCCTGCAGGGTGCGGAAGAAGCCGGCCAGGTGCTGCACTTTCAGATCGCGGTACAACTCGGGAAACGCCCGCGAAACGATGGTGCGATTTTCCAGCGCATACCCCGCGCCCGACGGCGCCTGAGTACGATCCGCCGTGACCCACCAGCGCCCGTCCGGCGTGCGCGCCAGGTCCACGGCGTACAGATGCAGAAAGGCATCTTCCGGTGGCGCGATGCCCTGACAGGGCCAGAGAAAATTGTTGTGGCCGAACACCAGCTCCGCCGGTAACAACCCTTCGCTGATCAGCCGCTGCGGCCCGTACAGATCAGCCAGTACCGCGTTGAGCAGGCGTGCTCGCTGGGCAATCCCCGCCGACAGGTGCTGCCACTCATCAGCAGCGATCACGTGCGGCAGCAGGTCCAGCTCCCAGGGGCGGTCGGCGCCCTTGGGATCGGCATAGACGTTGTAGGTCACGCCGTTTTCCTGAATCTGCCGGGCCAGCAGCGCCTGCCGCTGCACCAGTTGCGCCGGGGTGCTGCGCTGCAATTGATCGAACAGCCGCCGCCAATGCGGGCGCACTTCCCCGCTGTCATTCAGCAGTTCGTGATAAGTGCCCGCGGTCAGCGGGTAGCGGTCTAGCAGGTCAGGCATGGAAAGCTCGGCAGACAGCAGGGAACGGTCAGACTAACGCAGGCACATGACGTGCGGATATACGAAAAATCCGCATGTCGTGCAGGACTTAGAAACGTCGCAAATCGAGCGTCATCGGCAACTCGTCGGAGATTGTCAGGTTCGGTATCGGAAGTTTCCCCGGCGTGTGTCCGATGCGGAAAAACCGCGCCATGCGCCGGCTCTCCGCTTCGTTGGCATTGACCGGTAACGTCTCGTAATTGCGCCCGCCCGGGTGCGCCACGTGGTACTGGCAACCGCCCAGTGAACGCTGCATCCAGGTGTCGAGCAGGTCGAACACCAGCGGCGCGTGCACCGGGATGGTCGGTTGCAGGCAGTTGGCCGGTTGCCAGGCCCGAAAGCGCACGCCGGCGACGAACTCACCGATGCGCCCGGTCGGTTGCAGCGGCAGCGGAATGCCGTTGCAGGTCAGCAGATAGCGCTGCGGCGGCAGGCCGCTGAGCTTGATCTGCAAACGCTCCAGCGACGAATCGACATAACGCACCGTGCCGCCGGCCGTACCCTCCTCGCCCAGCACATGCCAAGGTTCCAGCGCCTGGCGCAGCTCCATCTCGATGCCGCTGACCGCGTAATCGCCGACCTTGGGAAAACGGAACTCCAGATGCGCAGCGAACCACTCGGCGCGCAATGGATAACCGGCGTTGTTCAGTTCGACGATGACGTCGGCGAAATCCTGCTCGATAAAGTGCGGCAGCATGAAGCGGTCGTGCAGCTCGGTGCCCCAGCGCGCCAGTTTCGGCGGCGCGTAGGGCTCGCGCCAGAATCGCGCAACCAGCGCACGCAGCAACAACTGCTGAGCCAGGCTCATCCGCGCATGCGGCGGCATTTCGAAGGCGCGCAGCTCCAGCAGGCCAAGGCGCCCGGTAGCGCCATCCGGCGAATACAGTTTGTCGATGCAGAACTCGGCGCGGTGAGTGTTGCCGGTGACGTCGATCAGCAAATTGCGCAGCAGTCGATCCACCAGCCACGGCGCGCACGCTTCGCCCGGTTCAGGCATCTGCGCGAAGGCGATTTCCAGTTCGTACAGGGCGTCGTTGCGCGCTTCATCGACCCGCGGCGCCTGCGAGGTCGGGCCGATGAACAGACCGGAAAACAGGTAGGACAGTGACGGATGGTTGTGCCAGTAGCTGATCAGGCTACGCAGCAGGTCCGGGCGGCGCAGGAATGGTGAGTCTGCCGGGGTCGCGCCACCGAGGACGAAATGGTTGCCGCCGCCGGTGCCGGTATGGCGCCCGTCGATCATGAATTTTTCGGTGGTCAGGCGGGTTTGCCGCGCCTGTTCATAGAGAAACTCGGTGCGTTCGACCAGTTCGTCCCAAGTCGCGGACGGCTGCACGTTGACCTCGATCACGCCCGGATCCGGGGTGATGCGGAAGTTGCTCAGGCGCGGATCGCTCGGCGGCTCGTAACCTTCCAGCAGCACCGGGCAATGCAGCTCTTCGGCGGTGGCTTCGATGGCCGCCACCAGTTCCAGATAGTCCTCGACCCGCTCCAGCGGCGGCATGAACAGATACAGACGCCCTTCGCGCGCTTCGGCACAGAAGGCGGTGCGGGTCAGCCAGTCGGCGGACTCGTCAATTTTCGGCGCGCGTTCGGCGGCCGTGGCGGGTTCGGCATGACTGTTGAGCTGCGCGGTGTTCGGCAGCTCGGGGAAGTCCTGATTCGGATCGTTGGGATGAATGAACGGATACTCGGCGGCCTTCACCCACGGCTGCGAGCCGAGTGGCAAGCGATAACCCAGCGGCGAATCCCCCGGTACCAGTCGGCAATGCTCGTCGCGCAGATACCAGCGCCCGCTCTGCCATTGATCACCCTTGCCGGTGCGGGCCAGCGGCAGCACCTGGCCGATCACTTTATCCAGGCCCTGCGCGAAAACCTTGCGCAGACGCGCACGCTCCAGCGGTTCTTCAAGACGCGAGTCTTCAGCGCTGACGTTGCTCGGCAATGCGCCCTCACGCCAGAGGTAATAAAAATTGTCTTCGTAGGCTGGAAACACGAAACGAGCAGGCAGTTTCAGGCGTTCGGCAACACTCGCAAGAAAGCGTCCCGCCAGTTCGCCATCGGCGCCGTAGTCCTGCTGCTCATCGGCGATCAGCGCGCTGTTTTGCCAGATCGGCACGCCATCGCGGCGCCAGTAGCAGTTGAGCGACCAGCGCGGCAATTGCTCGCCCGGGTACCACTTGCCCTGACCGAAATGCACCAGACCTTTCGGCGCATAGTGCTGGCGCATGCGCTGGAACAGTTCGGCGGAGAGGCGGCGCTTGTCCGGGCCCAGCGCGGCGGTGTTCCACTCGGCGCCATCGGGGTCGTCGATGGAGACGAAGGTCGGCTCGCCGCCCATGGTCAGGCGCACATCGCCTTCCAGCAAGTCGGCATCGATCTGCCGGCCCAGCGCCTGAATCGCCAGCCACTGCTCATCGGTATAGGGCTTGGTCACCCGTGGTGCTTCCCAGATCCGCTCCACCGACATTTCGTGGCTGAACTGGCATTCGCACGGTTCGACCAGGCCACTGATCGGCGCCGCCGAGGACGGATCGGGACTGCAGGCCAGCGGGATATGCCCTTCACCGGCGAACAACCCGGACGTAGCATCCAGACCGATCCAGCCAGCGCCCGGCAAGTACACCTCGCACCAGGCGTGCAGGTCGGTGAAGTCCACTTCGGTGCCGGACGGGCCGTCGAGACTCTTCACGTCGGCGGTCAGTTGAATCAGATAACCGGAAACGAACCGCGCGGCCAGCCCGAGGTTGCGCAGCAGTTGCACCAGCAGCCACGCCGAGTCGCGGCAGGAGCCGGACGCATGTTCGAGGGTGTGTTCCGGGGTCTGCACGCCCGGTTCCATGCGGATCAGGTAGCGGATGTCTTCGCTGAGGCGCTGGTTGAGCATCACCAGGAAATCCACAGCAGGCAGCGGCGTACGGTCGATCCCGTCCAGATAGGCTTTGAATGCCGGGGTCAGCGGCAAGGTTTCGAGGTACGGCGCCAGCTCTTTGCGCTCATCGGCCGCGTAAGTGAAGGGGATTTTCTCGGCGTAGGGTTCGAGGAAGAAGTCGAACGGGTTGAACACCGCCATCTCGGCCAGCAGATCGACTTCGATGCGCAACTCGTCGGTTTTCTCGGGGAACACCAGACGCGCGAGGTAGTTGCCCTGCGGGTCTTGCTGCCAGTTGATGAAATGCTGCTCGGGCGAGACCTTCAGCGCATACGAAAGAATCCGCGTGCGGCTGTGGGCGGCCGGACGCAGGCGTACGATCTGCGGGCCGAGTTCGACAGCGCGGTCGTAGCGGTAATGCGTGACGTGATGCAATGCGACATGAATCGACACGGCGTGCCTCCTGCGAGCCTAAGCGTATTCGAAAGCGCGCAAGACTTATGCCATGCAGAGGCTTGGGCGCTTTCCCGGAATGCTCAGGGCAGTACAGCACCAAAATCGGGCGATGCGGGGAAATGGATTGAGGAAGTTGCGCCTAAATGTGGCGGCAGTGGTAGATGCGGCGCCTAAGATGACGCCTTCGCGAGCAAGCCCGCTCCCACAGGAGACCGCATTCCAACTGTGGGAGCGGGCTTGCTCGGCGAAGGGGCCAGTCGATTCAGCGCATTTCCTGAAACCTGAAATGCAAAACGCCAACCCGAAGGTTGGCGTTCTGTTGAAACAAAAAGCGATTTAGCGCGGTACGACGGGCTTGCGAGCCGGTTTCGGCCCCTTGCCCTTGGCCGCTTCCTTGCGCTCCTTGGCCGCCTGCTGGTTGCGGGCGAATGCCGCAGCCTTGGCCTGTTCACGCTTGTCCCAAGGATTGCCACCGTCGCTGGCACGCGGCGGCAGGCCGTTGTGCTGGGTGAGAATCTTGGTGGTCTTCTCTTTCGCGACCTTGTGGCTGCCGGCCGGCGTCGAGTTCTTGCGACGGGCGCTCTGGTAGCTGTCGGTAGCCGGTTGATGCAGCGGAATCAACTGATCCTTGCCCGGACCGATCAGATCACCACGGCCCATGCGAATCAACGCTTCGCGCAGCATCGGCCAGCCTTTCGGGTCGTGATAACGCAAGAACGCCTTGTGCAGGCGGCGCTGCTCTTCGCTCTTGACGATGGTCACGCCGTCGCTCTTGTAGGTGACCTTGCGCAGCGGGTTCTTGCCCGAGTGGTACATCGCGGTTGCGGTGGCCATCGGCGACGGATAGAACGCCTGCACCTGGTCGGCACGGAAGCCGTTGCCCTTGAGCCACAGCGCCAGGTTCATCATGTCTTCGTCGGTGGTGCCCGGGTGCGCGGCGATGAAGTACGGGATCAGGTACTGCTCTTTGCCTGCTTCCTTGGTGTACTTCTCGAACATGCGCTTGAACTTGTCATAGCTGCCAATGCCCGGTTTCATCATCTGGTTGAGCGGACCTTCCTCGGTGTGCTCCGGGGCGATCTTCAGGTAGCCACCGACGTGGTGGGTCACCAGTTCTTTGACGTACTCCGGCGACTCGACCGCGAGGTCGTAACGCAGGCCGGAGGCGATCAGGATCTTCTTCACACCCGGCAAGGCACGGGCGCTGCGGTACAGCTGAATCAGCGACGAGTGGTCGGTGTTCAGGTTCGGGCAGATGCCTGGGAATACGCAGGACGGCTTGCGGCACGCGGATTCGATTTCCGGGCTCTTGCAGGCGATGCGGTACATGTTCGCGGTCGGGCCGCCGAGGTCGGAGATGACACCGGTGAAGCCCGGGACCTTGTCGCGGATCTCTTCGATTTCGCGAATGATCGACTCTTCGGAACGGTTCTGGATGATCCGGCCTTCGTGCTCGGTGATCGAGCAGAAGGTGCAGCCGCCGAAGCAGCCACGCATGATGTTCACCGAGAAACGGATCATGTCGTAGGCCGGAATCTTCTCCTTGCCGTACGCCGGGTGCGGAACCCGTGCGTAAGGCATGCCGAACACGTAGTCCATTTCTTCAGTGGTCATCGGAATCGGCGGCGGGTTGAACCAGACGTCGATCTCGCCATGTTTCTGCACCAGCGCACGGGCGTTGCCCGGGTTGGTTTCAAGGTGCAGCACGCGGTTGGCGTGGGCGTACAGGACCGGGTCGTTACGCACCTTTTCCATCGACGGCAGGCGGATCACGGTCT
Organism: Pseudomonas sp. G3-19; assembly: GCF_054855875.1. Lineage (NCBI taxonomy): Bacteria > Pseudomonadati > Pseudomonadota > Gammaproteobacteria > Pseudomonadales > Pseudomonadaceae > Pseudomonas > Pseudomonas sp. G3-19. The sequence continues at coordinate 4,858,676 of NZ_JBMPIQ010000003.1, read as the reverse complement.
TGTCGCGAGTCATGCGCGGGCTGGCCAGGATCTGTACGACCTTGGCTTCCTCGGGATCATCCACCGGGCCCTTCTCTTGCTCGATGGCGCAAGCCTGGGTGTCCTGGGTGTTGACGTACGGGTTGATGATCTTGTCGACCTTGCCCGGACGGTCGATACGCGTGGAGTCGACTTCGTACCAGCCCTGCGGCGTGTCACGACGGATGAACGCGGTGCCGCGCACGTCGGTGATGTCTTCGATCTTGTGCCCGTAGGACAGACGCTGGGCCACTTCGACGATGGCGCGCTCGGCGTTGCCGTACAGCAGAATGTCGGCGCTGGCGTCGATCAGGATCGAGTTGCGCACGCGATCCTGCCAGTAGTCGTAGTGGGCGATGCGACGCAGGGAAGCTTCGATGCCGCCGAGGACGATCGGCACATGCTTGTAGGCTTCCTTGCAGCGCTGGCTGTAAACCAGGCTCGCGCGATCCGGACGTTTGCCCGCCATGCCACCCGGGGTGTAGGCGTCGTCGGAACGGATTTTCTTGTCCGCGGTGTAGCGGTTGATCATCGAGTCCATGTTGCCGGCCGCGACGCCGAAGAACAAGTTCGGCTCGCCGAGCTTCATGAAGTCGTCTTTGGATTGCCAGTTCGGCTGGGCAATGATCCCGACGCGGAAGCCTTGGGACTCCAGCAGCCGGCCGATGATCGCCATGCCGAACGACGGGTGATCGACGTAGGCATCACCGGTGACGATGATGATGTCGCAGGAATCCCAGCCGAGCTGATCCATCTCCTCCCTGCTCATCGGCAGGAATGGCGCTGGCCCGAAACATTCGGCCCAGTACTTCGGATAGTCAAATAACGGCTTGGCTGCTTGCATGTCGATAACCGGTGTTGGCTTTCATTGAATTTCGCGGGCGCGGAATATAGCACAAATTTTGACCAATTCCGACGGCTGTGGTCGGAAATTGCGCCACGCCCATTCGCGAGCAAGCCCGCTCCCACATTTGAATGCATTCCAGGTGTGGGAGCGGGCTTGCTCGCGAAAGCGTCAGCTCAAACGATGAAGAATTTACTCATCGTCGTCGAAGTTGTAACTGCCCGGCGCGAGGTTTTCGAAGCGGGTGTACTTACCGATAAAGGCCAGGCGGATAAAGCCGATCGGGCCGTTCCGCTGCTTGCCGATGATGATTTCGGCGATGCCCTTGTGTTCGGTTTCCGGGTGATACACCTCGTCCCGGTACACGAACATGATGACGTCGGCGTCCTGCTCGATCGCTCCGGATTCCCGCAAGTCGGAGTTCACCGGACGCTTGTTGGGACGTTGTTCCAGGGAACGGTTGAGCTGCGACAGCGCCACCACCGGGCAGTTGAATTCCTTGGCCAGGGCTTTCAGGGATCGCGAAATCTCGGAAATCTCGTTGGTCCGGTTGTCACCGCTGGAGCCGGGAATCTGCATCAGCTGCAGGTAGTCGATCATGATCAGGCCGACGTCGCCGTGCTCGCGCACCAGACGCCGGGTCCGCGCGCGCATTTCCGACGGGCTGATGCCGGCGGTGTCATCGATGAACAGCTTGCGGTCGTTGAGCAGGTTGACCGCCGAGGTCAGGCGCGGCCAATCGTCGTCTTCCAGTTGGCCGGAACGCACCTTGGTCTGGTCGATACGACCGAGGGACGAGAGCATACGCATGATCAACGATTCACCTGGCATCTCGAGGGAGTACACCAGCACCGCCTTGTCGCTGCGCAGTACGGCGTTTTCCACCAGGTTCATCGCGAAGGTGGTTTTACCCATCGACGGACGGCCGGCGACGATGATCAGGTCGGACGGCTGCAGGCCACTGGTCTTCTCGTCGAGGTCGGTATATCCGGTGGACAGACCGGTAATCGCGTCGGCAGTGTTGAACAGGGTGTCGATGCGATCGATGGCCTTGGTCAACAGTTCGTTGACCCCCACCGGGCCGCCGGTCTTCGGCCGCGCCTCAGCGATCTGGAAGATCTGCCGTTCGGCTTCGTCGAGGATCTCTTCGGCTGTACGGCCTTCAGGGTTGAAGGCGGCGTCGGCAATTTCGGTGCTGATACCGATCAGCTGGCGCAACGTCGCGCGCTGGCGAACGATCTGCGCATAGGCTTTGATGTTGGCGACGGACGGCGTGTTTTTCGCCAGTTCGCCGAGGTAACCGAGGCCGCCGACCTGGGACGTCTGACCTTCCTTGTCCAGTTGCTCGGCAAGTGTCACGACGTCGATCGGCATGTTCTGATCGGCCAATTTGGCGATCGCACGGAAGATCAGACGGTGGTCATGTCGGTAGAAATCGCCGTCGGAGACTTGATCGAGCACGCGTTCCCAGGCGTTGTTGTCCAGCATCAGACCACCGAGTACGGCCTGTTCGGCCTCGATGGAATGCGGCGGCACCTTCAGGGCAGCGGTTTGCAGATCGTATTGCTCGGGAGCGGTGATTTCGTTCATGGCCACTTGGAGTCAGGTTTGAAAACGGGAGTACCAGAAAGACAAAGGGCACGACCTGTAAACAGGATCGTGCCCGATGTTACCGGCAAGCACCCGAGGGTGCCAGCCGACAAGTATTGCTTAAGCTGCTACCACGACAACGCGTACGGTGGCTTCAACTTCGGCGTGCAGGTGCACAGCCACGTCGAATTCACCCACGTTGCGGATGGTGCCGTTCGGCAGACGAACTTCGCTCTTCTGCACTTCAACGCCGGAAGCGGTCAGTGCGTCAGCGATGTCGTGAGTACCGATCGAACCGAACAGCTTGCCTTCGTCGCCAGCGGTGGCAGTGATGGTCACTTCCAGCTCGGCCAGTTGGGCAGCACGGCTTTCAGCCGATGCTTTACGGTCTGCGGCGGCTTTTTCCAGCTCGGCACGACGCTCTTCGAACGCAGCCAGGTTGGCAGCGGTCGCAGCGGTAGCCTTGCCGAAAGGCAGCAGGTAGTTACGGCCGTAACCGGCCTTAACGTTTACTTTGTCGCCCAGGTTGCCCAGGTTGGCGATTTTTTCCAGAAGGATCAGTTGCATGTGGAAATCCTCTTAACTTTTAACCTTCACCGTTCGCGTTATCGGTGTCTTTCGACACGTGACGACCGCGAAAATCAATCAGGCTGTCGACAATGGCCAGAACCACGAGCAACGGATAGAGCAGCTGCATGAACAACAGCAGCGTGACGTACAACCCCACCAGCCAGAAACCGGCCAGTCGCTTCTGCCCGACCAGCCCGTGAATCAGGGCGAGTCCGGCGAACACCAGCGGTACACTGCACAACGGCGTCAACATGGCCATCTGTGCACCGAGATTCGGGCCCAGAAGCATCAACGCCAGCAGCAACATCGCCGGCCCCAGCGGGATCCGGATGGCGCGAAACTCGCGACCAAAACCACCCGGGTTGTACAACAACGCCTGCCAATGCCGCCCGACAATCAGGCTCAGCACGCTGACGATCTGCAACAGAGCCGCAATCAGTCCGGTCAGGACTGGTGCAATCAGGGACGCGAAGCGCGCTTGCTCATCGACCGACAATTGCTTGTAGGTTTCACCAAGAAGCGCCGGCATGACCTTTATCAAGGCCTGCGCGAGCATCTCGATCTGGGCCGCAAACGCTGCCCCGAGCACCACTGAAAACACCACTCCAATCACTACGCTGACCAGCAGCGTGCGAACCCAGGACTCGCTTGCGCGCAACACCAACGCAAGCCCCGAAGACCCCAGCAGCACCAGAAGTGCCCGTGGATCATCGGCATACAGCCACCAGACCAAAGCCGGCAGCAGCCCCAGGGACAGAACGCCAATGGCGTCCGTCAGTCCGCGCCGCAGAAGCACCAGGCTCCCGGCGGCAGCACCCAACCAATACAACAACGGCAATGTTGCACATCCGGCCACCACGAGAGTGGCCTGCATACGGCCTCGCATGATGAACTCAGCTAAGGCACGCATGCATTCAATCCTTTGCTACTTGTCGACTGCCCGGTCTCAGCGGCCGTGGCTGTCGGTGTAGGCCAGCAGGGCCAGGAAGCGGGCGCGCTTGATAGCGGTGGCCAGCTGACGCTGATAACGAGCTTTGGTACCGGTGATGCGGCTTGGAACGATTTTGCCGGTCTCGGATACGTAGGCTTTCAGAGTGTTGAGATCTTTGTAATCGATCTCTTTCACGTCTTCAGCGGTGAAGCGGCAGAATTTACGACGACGGAAGAAACGTGCCATTTGATAGGCTCCTTAAAAGGTCCGTGGATTACTCGTCAGCGTTATCGCTGTTGTCGCTGTCATCACCCTCAACGCCATCAGCGTCGGAGTGCTCAGGACGGTCGCGACGCTCACGGCGCTCACTGCGGTTTTCTTCAGCCTTGAGCATCTCGGACTGGCCGGTAACGGCTTCGTCGCGACGGATGACCAGGTTACGGATCACAGCATCGTTGTAGCGGAAGTTGTCTTCCAGCTCGGCCAGGGCCTTGCCAGTGCACTCAACGTTCAGCATCACGTAGTGAGCCTTGTGAACATTGTTGATTGCGTAGGCCAGTTGACGACGGCCCCAGTCTTCCAGACGGTGGATTTTGCCGCCGTCTTCTTCGATCAGCTTGGTGTAACGCTCAACCATGCCGCCGACTTGCTCGCTCTGGTCAGGGTGGACCAGAAAGATGATTTCGTAATGACGCATGAATGCTCCTTACGGGTTGTAGCCTGCCGCTCAAAAACGGTCAGACAAGGAGTGAATGACACTTATGGACTTGCTGGCGCGGGGCACATGCGTGCCTGCCGTCACAGCAAGGGGCGCAATTGTAGAGAAGGGACTGCGGAGGTGCAAGGCAATTGGTGATTATTTGAACAACCACCATTTCTTTGCCTTCGCACAAAACACTGTGGGAGCGGGCTTGCTCGCGAATGCGTTTCATCAGGCAACATTATTGTTGTCTGACACACCGCTTTCGCGAGCAAGCCCGCTCCCACAGTTTGTTTGCGTACAGCCTTAATTCTTGGCTGCAGCCTTGGCCTTGGCGCCGCGTTGACGCTGTGCTTCGAACAGACACACACCGGTGGCCACGGACACGTTGAGGCTGCTGACGCTGCCGGCCATCGGCAGGTTCACCAGATAGTCGCAGTGCTCGCGAGTCAGGCGACGCATGCCTTTGCCTTCGGCGCCCATGATCAGGATGGTCGGGCCGGTCAGGTCCTGGTCATAAATGCTGACCTCGGCCTCACCCGCCGTGCCGACCACCCACAGACCGCGCTGCTGAAGCTTTTCCAGAGTGCGCGCGAGGTTGGTCACCGCCACCAGCGGAATCACTTCCGCCGCGCCGCAGGCCACTTTACGCACCACCGGCGTCAGGGTTGCCGACTTGTCCTTGGGCACGATCACCGCCAGCGCGCCGGCAGCATCCGCCGAACGCAGGCAGGCGCCGAGGTTGTGCGGGTCGGTCACGCCGTCGAGCACCAGCAACAGCGGTGCGCCTTCGGTACGGTCGAGCAGCTCATCGAGCATCGCCTCGCCCCAGACCTGGCTCGGACTGACGTCCGCCACCACGCCCTGGTGCACGCCTTCAACCCAGGCGTCCATTTCGCGGCGCTCGGCCTGACCGATCTGCACACGATTTTCGTTGGCCAGTTCGATCAGGGTCTGCACGCGCGGATCGTTGCGGCTTTCGGCCAGCCAGATCTGCTTGACGCGTTTCGGGTGGTGACGCAACAACGCTTCTACCGCGTGAACGCCGTAGATTTTTTCCAACTGACTCATGACTTCGCCTTCGGTTTACGCGACCCGCCACTTTTGGCTGGAGCCGAACCCGCTTTTGGCGGGCCTTTACGGTGTTTGCTCGGTTTGGCTGGCTTGCCGCCGACGGCCTTCTCAGGCGCCGACCGTCCGGTCTTTCCCCCAGACGCCGCTTTACCACCGCTTTTGGCTTCGGCCAGCAAGGCCTTCTTCAATTCACGGCTTTTGCGCAGCTCGGCATTTTTCGCCACGGCATCGCTCGGGCGATAGGCCTCGACAGCTTTTTCCTTGGCCGGACGACGGCTAGCGGTTTTGGCCGGAGCCTTGTCTTCCACAGCCTTGCTCGCAGGCGCTGCGGTATCGGCGCCACGTTTCTTGCGACCAATCGGTGCGCTGATGGTTTTTTCGGCCATCTCGAAGTCGATCTTGCGCTCGTCGAGATCGACGCGCATCACGCGCACTTCAACGGTATCGCCGAGACGGAAGCTGCGACCGGTGCGCTCGCCCGCCAGGCGGTGATGCACAGGGTCGAAGTGGTAGTAATCGCCTGGCAGCGCGGTGACGTGCACCAAGCCTTCGACGTAGATATCGGTCAGCTCGACGAACAGACCAAAACCGGTCACGGCGGTGATCACCCCCGGGAACGATTCGCCCACGCGATCTTTCATGAACTCGCACTTGAGCCAGTTCACCACATCGCGGGTGGCTTCGTCGGCACGGCGCTCGCTCATCGAGCACTGCTCGCCGAGTTGCTCCAGCGCCGCTTCGTCGTACGGATAGATGCGCGCCTTCGGAATGGTCATCGCCCCGGCACGACGAACGTGCGGAGTGTCCTGTTTCGAATGGATCACGCTGCGGATGGCGCGGTGCGTGAGCAGGTCCGGGTAACGACGGATCGGCGAGGTGAAGTGGGTATAGGCTTCGTAATTCAGGCCGAAGTGGCCTTCGTTCTGGGCGCTGTACACCGCCTGGCTCAGGGAGCGCAGCATCACGGTCTGGATCAGATGGAAATCCGGACGGTCCTTGATGCTCGCCAACAGGGCCTGATAGTCCTTTGGCGACGGGCCATCCTTGCCTTTGTGCAGGGACAGGCCGAGCTCGCCGAGGAACGCGCGCAGTTTTTCCAGACGCTCCGGTGGCGGGCCGTCGTGGACACGGTACAGCGCGGGGATTTCGTGCTTCTTGAGGAATTCGGCGGTGGCCACGTTGGCCGCCAGCATGCATTCCTCGATCAGCTTGTGCGCATCGTTACGGGTGGTCGGACGGATTTCGGCAATTTTGCGCTCGGAACCGAAGATGATCCGGGTTTCCTGGGTTTCGAAATCGATCGCGCCACGCACGTGACGGGCAGCCAGCAACACTTTGTACAGCGCATAGAGCTGCTTGAGGTGCGGCACCACGTCGGTGTATTCGCCGCGAAGCTTGCGCGCTTCGGTGGCTTTCGGGGTTTCCAGCATCGCGCTGACCTTGTTGTAGGTCAGACGGGCGTGGGAATGGATCACCGCTTCATAGAAGCAGTAGTCGGTCATTTCGCCGGACTTGGAGATGGTCATCTCGCAAACCATGGCCAGACGATCGACGTGCGGGTTCAGCGAGCACAGGCCGTTGGACAGCTGTTCAGGCAGCATCGGCACCACGCGCTCGGGGAAATACACCGAGTTGCCGCGTACCTGGGCTTCGTTGTCCAGCGCCGAACCGATCTTCACGTAGCTGGAAACGTCGGCAATCGCCACGTACAACTTCCAGCCGCCGGAGAACAGGCGCAACTTGCCCGGTTTGGCTTCGCAGTAGACCGCGTCGTCGAAGTCGCGGGCATCTTCGCCGTCGATGGTGACGAACGGCAGATGGCGCAGGTCGACACGCTTCTCTTTGTCTTTTTCTTCGACTTCCGGCTTGAGCTTGGCGGCTTCTTTGAGTACCGCTTCAGGCCAGACATGCGGAATGTCGTAGGTACGCAGCGCGACATCGATTTCCATGCCCGGCGCCATGTAGTTGCCGACCACTTCGACCACATCGCCTTGCGGCTGGAAGCGCGGCGTCGGCCAGTGGGTGATTTTCACCTCGACGAACTGACCGATCTGCGCGTTGGCGTTGCGGCCTGGCGTAACCAGCACTTCCTGCTGGATCTTCGGATTGTCGGCAACGACAAAACCGATACCGCCCTCTTCGAAGTAGCGACCGACGATCGTTTCGTGGGCACGGGACACCACTTCGACGATCACGCCTTCACGGCGGCCACGACGGTCGAGACCGGAAACACGGGCCAGCGCACGATCGCCATCGAACACCAGACGCATCTGCGCCGGGCTCATGAACAGGTCATCGCTACCGTCGTCCGGCACCAGGAAGCCGAAACCGTCGCGGTGACCGCTGATGCGGCCGAGGATCAGGTCGAGCTTGTCCACCGGCGCATAGGTGCCACGGCGGGTGTAGATCAATTGAGCGTCGCGCTCCATGGCGCGCAGGCGGCGGCGCAGGGCTTCGATCTGGTCTTCTGTGGTCAGACCAAACTCTTCGACCAGTTGCTCGCGGGCAGCAGGCGAACCCCGATCGGCGAGATGCGCCAGGATCAGTTCGCGGCTGGGAATAGGGTTTTCATATTTTTCCGCTTCACGAGCGGCCTCGGGATCGAGGGACTGCCAATCGGCCATTAGAGAGTTTTCACCTTGTCTATATGCGGGTTAGTTTGGCATAGGCGCCATCAAACGGGAAATTTCCGACTATATAAGGCCCTTCTGGAGCCTTGTATCGACGCCTGAAAGCCCTTTTGAACACCGCTGGTAAAAAAAATCATTTTTTTTGCTGACAGGGGTTTACAGTTAAAAAGGCGCTCCGTATAGTGCGCGCCATCGACGACGTACATACGTTGACGAGATGCCCAGGTGGTGAAATTGGTAGACACGCCAGCTTCAGGTGCTGGTGACCTTACGGTCGTGGAAGTTCGAGTCTTCTCCTGGGCACCAATTTCGAGTTTGAGACTAGATCAGTTTCAAGACTCACACAAAACCCGCGAAAGCGGGTTTTTTGCATTCTAAGGAACGGGTTTGTTAAAACTGATTAATTAAAATTAAATCAGGGGTTTACAGATCAAAAAGCGCTCCGTATAGTGCGCCACATCAACAGCGGCAACGCTCGCGATGAATGCCCAGATGGTGAAATTGGTAGACACGCCAGCTTCAGGTGCTGGTGACCTTACGGTCGTGGAAGTTCGAGTCTTCTTCTGGGCACCAATTCAAACTCAAGGTTACGACGTTGAGTTTCCCAAAAACCCGCGAAAGCGGGTTTTTGCGTTTCTGGCGTTTGAAAACCTGCAGCTCCCTCGCCACACATGATCACCAGATCATGCTCTAGCAAACCTCCGCCCTCGTCGCAAGGCGCACTTGAGAAACAATATCGTTTATCATTGTTGCAAGTTTTTGCAATGCGACAGTGAGGAACCCTGCGAATGATGTTTCGAAATACCCTGCGCCGCGGCTTGACCTTCACCCTGCTCGGCCTGGCACTCGCCACTCCCCTCACCCAGGCAGCCGATGCGGTTTCCCTGACGCTCTACAACGGTCAACACAAGGAAGTCGGCGATGCGATCGCCAAGGCTTTCGAGGCCAAGACCGGCATTCACGTCAACGTACGCAAGGGCAGCAGCAACCAGCTCGCCAGCCAGGTCATCGAAGAAGGCGACCGTTCCCCCGCCGACGTGATTTACACCGAAGAATCTCCTCCGCTGAACAACCTCGGCGAGCAAGGCCTGCTGGCCAAGACTGACGACGCCACGCTGGCCGTGCTGCCCAAGCAATACGTAGCCGGCAACGGCACCTGGATCGGTGTCACCGCGCGGGTTCGCGTGGTTGCCTACAACCCGAAACTGGTCGATGAGAAAGACCTGCCGAAGTCGGTGATGGAATTCTCCGATCCGAAATGGCAAGGCAAAGTCGGTTTCGTACCAACCAGCGGCGCATTCCAGGAACAAGCCGTGGCGATCATCAAGATGCACGGTCGCGACGCCGCCGAAGAATGGCTGACCGGCCTGCGCGCTTTCGGCAAGACCTACAGCAACAACATGGTCGCCCTCAAAGCTGTGGAAAACGGCGAAGTCGCCACCGTACTGGTGAACAACTATTACTGGTTCGCCCTGCAGCGCGAGAAAGGCAAACTCGACTCGAAACTGCATTACTTCACCGGCGGCGACGTCGGCGGACTGATCACTGTATCCAGCGCTGCCGTGCTGAAATCCAGCAAACATCCAAAAGAAGCCCAGCAATTCCTTGCCTACATGGCCAGTGAGGAAGGCCAGCGCGTGATCACTCAGACCACCGCCGAATATCCGCTGCACAAAGGCATGGAATCGGATCGCGGACTCAAGCCGTTCAGCGAATTAGAAGCCCCGAACGTGACCCCGGCCGATCTGGGCAACGCCGAAGAAGCGCTGGAGCTGGAACGTGAAGTTGGCCTGAACTGATGGCCACATCGTTATCCGCCCCCGCCGCGCGCGGGGGTTATGTGCCACGACGCAAGCGGCCGTCGATCTGGTTGGTGCTGCCGGTTTTATTGCTGGTGGTCATGAGCCTGTTGCCTCTGGCCTATGTCGGCCTGAAAGCCTGGCAGGCCGGTTGGGCCGAAGCGCTGCACCTGTTGTGGCGCCCTTACGTATTCGGTCTGCTGCGCAACACCTTGGCGTTGATGGTCGGCGTAACGCTGACTTGCGGCGTGATCGGCCTGTCACTGGCGTGGCTGCTGGAGCGCAGCAATCTGCCGGGACGACGCCTGTGGGGGGTGATTCTGTGCCTGCCATTTGCGGTGCCGGCGTTTGTCAGCAGCTTCACCTGGGTGTCGTTGAGCGCGCAGTTCGAAGGCCTCGGCGGGGCGATTCTGGTGATGAGCCTGTCGAAGTATCCGCTGATCTTTCTGCCGGTCGCGGCGACCCTGCGCAACCTCGATCCGTCCCTTGAAGAGTCGGCTCGCACCTTGGGACAGAATCGCTGGGGCGTGTTTTTCCGCGTCACCCTGCCGCTGCTCTGGCCGTCGCTGCTGGCTGGCTCGCTGCTGATTGCCCTGCACATGCTGGTCGAGTTCGGCGCGCTGTCGATCATCGGCCTGCAAACCTTCACCACCGCCATCTACCAGCAATTCGAACTGGAATTCAGCAACGCCAATGCGGCGATGCTTTCGGCGGTGCTGCTCACGCTGTGTCTGATGCTGCTGTGGCTGGAGCTGCGGGTGCGCGGTAAAGGGCGCCATGTGCGCACCGGCCAGGGTGCAGCGCGTCGAGCCGAGCAAGTGCGGTTGGGACCGTGGGCGGTTGCCGGTCAGTTCTATTGCCTGTTGCTGGCGATTGTCGGTAGCGGGATTCCGCTGGGAATGCTCGCGTACTGGCTGGCGGTGGGCTCATCGGCAGCGTTCCCGGTCGCGGCGATCACCGAAGCCCTGCTGTCTTCGCTGGCCTTGTCGCTGGGTGGCGCAGCGCTGTGCCTGCTGCTGGCGGTGCCGGTCGGGCTGCTGGTGGTGCGTTACAAGGGCCAACTGGCGATCTGGGCCGAACGCTTGCCGTATCTGCTCCACGCCTTGCCGGGCCTGGTAATCGCGCTGACGCTGGTGTATTTCGCCCTGCACTACGTGCCGGCGCTGTACCAGACCTCGGCATTGCTGCTGATCGCTTATGCGCTGCTGTTCCTGCCATTGGCACAGGCGCCGATCCGCACGGCACTGAACAAGGCTGCGCCGCAGCTGGAGGAAGCGGCACGCACGTTGGGGGCATCGTCATTCACCGCGTTTTGCCGGGTGACCCTGCCGATCATCTTCCCGGCACTGGGTGCGGCGTTTGCGCTGGTGTTTCTGGATGCGATGAAGGAATTGACGGCGACGCTGCTGCTCAGTCCGACCGGGCTGAACACGCTGGCGACCGAGGTCTGGGCGCATACGGCAAATGTCGAGTTCGCGGCGGCGGCGCCTTATGCGGCGTTGTTGATTGTGGTGTCGGGGTTGCCGGTGTATCTGCTGACGACGCGGATGTATCTGAGCCGCTGAAATCGCCTTCGCGAGCAAGCCCGCTCCCACAGTTTGACCGAGTCCCACCAGAGGAATGCGATCGAATGCGGGAGCTGGCCTGCTCGCGAAGGGGGAAACATCAGGCCCTGAACTGTCCCAGACTGGCCTTCAGCTGCGCCGCCAGCCCATCCAGCACCTTGCCACTGGCCGTGGTTTCCACCACCGCCTGCGCCGCTTTCTCGGCCTGGGCATGAATCGTTTCGACCCGCCCACGCACTGCCTGCGCGCCCTGCGCCTGATGCGCCGCTGCCTGCGTTGCCAGACCGATCGCCGCATGCACCTGCTCGACCGAGGCCTGCACTGACTGCTGCAACCGTGCGCTGTCGCGTAACACCAGCAAACCTTCGCTGGCCTGACGCCCCGCCTGGCCGATCGCTTCGACCGCCTCACGCGCGCCCTGCTGCAACGCGACGATGTGCGCCTGAATGTCACCGGTCGAGCTTTGCGTCTTGCTCGCCAGCGCGCGCACCTCGTCCGCGACCACGGCAAAACCGCGGCCGGTCTCACCGGCCCGCGCCGCTTCGATCGCCGCATTCAGGGCCAACAGGTTGGTCTGCTCGGCGATGCCGTGAATCACCGTCAGCACCACTTCGATCTGTTCGCTCTGCTGCGCCAGTCGCTCGATGACTTTCGCCCCGGTATCAACCTGCCCTGCCAGCGCCTCGATCAGGCTGCCGACTTTCGCCGAGGTACGAGTGTTTTCATCGGTGGCCTGGCGAATATCCACCACCTGCTTCAACGCCGCCTGCATGGCATGGCTTTCCGATTGCGCCTCGTCAGCCATTTGCGACAGCGCGCGCAGGCTTTCCGCCACTTCGTCACGCTGCATCCCGGCCGCTGCGTCGGCACCGGCATTGCGCAGGGTCATGGCGCCGATTTCCACACCGGTACGCTGGGCCACGTCGCCCGCCTCGCGCACGATCGGCTGCAACTTATCCACAAAGCGATTGACCGCCGAGGCCATGTCGCCGATTTCGTCCTTGCTGTTGATCTGCACGCGCTTAGTCAGGTCGCCCTCGCCTGCCGCCAGATCGTCCATCGCCGCATTGAGCATCTTCAAGCGATTGACCACCCGGTGCCCCAGCACCACCGCCAGCAACAGCAGCACGCCACAGCCGACCAGCGCCAGACCCATGCCGATCCGCCAGCGCAAGGTCGCAGCGGCGTCCTGTACCGTGCTGGTGGTATTGGCTTTCATTTCGGCAGCGGTGGATTGCGCCGACTGCAGGCGCGCCTGCATTGCCGTCGCGCTGTCGGCGGCGGCGCCCTTGAGGCTGTCGCCCACCAGTTGATCACTGCTGGCGATCAGCGCCGAGAAGCGCTGGTCGAGCGCCGCCAGATCGGTTTCCACCGACGCGGTCGAGACGCCCATCAGCACTTTGCCGATTTCCACGCCGTTAGGGTTGATCGAGGCTTCGAGGTAGTAGACCGACGGATCGTTTTTCGCCGCGTCCAGCACCTTGTCCAGCGCGCGCTCGCCCTGGCCTTTTTCCAGCAAAGCCTTGTTGATCGGATTTTCGCGGTTGAGGTAACGCGTCAGGTGTTGACCGGTGGCATCGTCGTAAACCACGAACAACACGTTGGGATTGCGCTGGGCGCGACGAGCAAATTCGGACAGGGTCGGCACGTCGCTGTCCCACATGGCGCGCGGCGCCACCGAGGCGAGCAACTGAGCCATGTCATTGGCCGAGTCCTTGAGATCTTTTTCCAGTGTCGTACGCAGTTGCGCCTGCTCCTCCTTCAGACGGGAAGACAGGCCGGCGGTCAGACGCTGCCGGGTACTTGAGGAAAGGTTATCGAGGCTTGAGGTGACCTCACGCCCGGCCTGTTCCAGCTCGCCGGAGAGCTTTTGGCTGTCAGCGCCCAGACGAGTGCCGAGATCGGCCTCCAGCGCCGTGACCGTGCTTCGTGTCAGGGCGACTGCCACCAGCACTTGCACCAAAAGGGCGATACCAAGGGTAACGAACACGGGCCGCAACAAACGGCTTTGTAACAGTGAGAGAACGGCCGACACTGTGAATCCCTCTACTTCTGACGCCATTAATTTGATGGCACTCTTGTAGGAAGATTTACAGCAAAGGTCATGCCGTCCAACAGGCATAAACGACAAAGGCCCCGATTAAGGGGCCTTTGTTTTTTACATCAACGACTTATCAAGCGAACGGATGACGCAAAACGATGGTTTCGTTGCGGTCCGGGCCCGTCGAAATAATGTCGATCGGCGCGCCGATCAACTCTTCAACGCGTTTAATGTAGGCACGAGCATTAGCTGGCAGCTCTTCCAGGGTTTTGGCACCCACGGTCGATTCGGTCCAGCCCGGCACTTCTTCGTACACAGGCTGCAGGCCCACGTAGCTGTCAGCGTCGGTCGGCGCCACGGCATTGCCTTGCGCGTCCTTGTAGCCGGTGCAGATGTTGATGGTTTCCAGACCATCGAGTACATCCAGCTTGGTCAGGCAGATGCCCGAGATGCTGTTCACATCGATAGCGCGACGCAGGATGACGGCGTCGAACCAGCCGCAACGACGGGCACGACCGGTGGTAGCGCCGAACTCGTGACCTTGCTTGGCCAGATGCGCACCCACGTCGTCGAACAGCTCAGTCGGGAATGGACCCGAGCCGACGCGAGTGGTGTAAGCCTTGGTGATGCCCAGGATGTAGTCGAGGAACATCGGGCCAACGCCCGAACCGGTCGCCACGCCACCTGCGGTGGTGTTGGAACTGGTCACGTACGGGTAGGTACCGTGGTCGATGTCGAGCAACGAACCCTGAGCGCCTTCGAACATGATGTCTTTGCCGGCGCGACGCAGGTCGTGCAGCTCGGCAGTCACGTCGAGCATCAGCGGCTTGAGCAGCTCGGCGTATTCCTTGCACTCGGCCAAGGTCTTTTCGAACTCGATGGCCGGCTCCTTGTAGTAACCGACCAGCATGAAGTTGTGGTAATCCACCAGCTCACGCAGCTTGTCTTCGAAACGCGGCATGTTCAGCAGATCGCCCACGCGCAGACCACGACGGGCAACCTTGTCTTCGTAAGCCGGGCCGATGCCGCGACCGGTGGTACCGATCTTCAGCTCGCCGCGGGCTTTTTCACGGGCCTGGTCCAGCGCCACGTGGAAGGACAGAATCAGCGGGCAGGACGGGCTGATACGCAGGCGCTCGCGCACCGGTACGCCTTTCTCTTCCAGCTTGGTGATCTCACGCAGCAGGGCGTCAGGTGCAACCACCACGCCGTTGCCGATCAGGCACTGCACGCCTTCGCGCAGCACGCCCGACGGGATCAGGTGCAAGACGGTTTTCTCGCCGTCGATCACCAGGGTGTGGCCAGCGTTGTGGCCACCTTGGTAGCGCACTACGGCGGCAGCATGTTCGGTCAGCAGATCAACGATCTTGCCTTTGCCCTCATCACCCCATTGGGTGCCCAGGACTACGACATTCTTACCCATAACACTTGTCCTCATTCGCGCAAACTTGGTGCCGGCGATGGCCGGCAGGAAAACTCAAGAAGCCAGTGGCGATACTTGCCAAAGCCCGTTCTGCTGAATCAATTGCCGGTCGCAGTCCGCATCACGGGCGGCGGCCAAAGGTTGTCCAGGCAATGCCTGAACGACACGCTGACCCTCACTGCGCAACTGGCAAACCTGCTGCCAGAGTGCCGCATCCGTACTGTCAGGCATCCAGATACCGCCAGACGGTAGCTCGATCTCAGCACGCCCCAGGGTCACCAGGGTTTTCAAATCGGTAGAGAAGCCGGTCGCCGGACGGGCACGACCGAAGTCGGCGCCGATGTCGTCGTAACGACCGCCCTGAGCGATGGACTGGCCCACGCCCGGGACAAACACCGCGAACACCACACCCGTGTGGTAGTGGTAGCCGCGCAGCTCGCCCAGGTCGAAGTACAGCGGCAACTCCGGGAAACGCGTCGCCAGACGATCGGCGATCTCCAGCAAATCTTCCAGCGCCGCCAGAACCGGCGCCGGTGCATTGGCCAGACGCTCACGGGCCGCACTCAGTACTTCACGGCCGCCACACAGATCGACCAGCGCCCGCAGCATGCCGGACAGATCGGCCGGCAGGCCTTCGGTCAAGGTAATGACCTCGTCGATGGCCTTGCGTTGCAACGCATCGAACAACTGCTGCTCGACTTCACCGGACAGACCGGCGGCACGCGCCAGACCACGGTAGATGCCGACATGGCCAAGGTCCATGTGTACATCCGGCACATCGGCCAGTTGCAGCATGGCCAGCATCAGGCTGATCACTTCAACGTCGCTGCTCGGGCTGGCATCGCCGTAGAGCTCGGCACCCAACTGGATCGGGCTGCGCGAGGACGACAGTGCACGCGGCTGGGCATGCAGCACGCTGCCGGCGTAGCACAGACGGCTCGGGCCTTCGCGACGCAGGGTGTGCGCATCGATGCGCGCCACTTGCGGCGTGATGTCGGCACGGAACCCCATCTGCCGACCCGACTGCGGGTCGATGACCTTGAAGGTACGCAGATCCAGGTCCTGGCCCGCACCGGTCAGCAGGGATTCCAGGTACTCGATATGGGGAGTCACGACAAACTCGTAACCCCAGCTCTGGAACAGATCCAACACCTGACGACGCGCGACTTCAATGCGCGCCGCTTCCGGTGGCAGTACTTCTTCGATGCCATCTGGCAGCAGCCAGCGGTCTACCGTTGCCATTACGCCATTCCCCTTTGATCCGGGCGGCCAGCCTGCGGGCGAGCCTTGAGTGAAGCAGAAAATGACCGATCCGTTCAAAACGCACGCGCATGAACGACGCGGCGAAAGGCCTGTTACCGGCTTCGCCCATCACTTTCCTCGAAAAACGCTCGGGCCATTCAACCCGATGCCTGCAACAAAAAACAGCAATCAAACGTGCAGACGCAAAAAAGCCGGGAATTTCCCGGCTGCCGCATCATACACACGTTTTCCCAAAGGATCACCCCGCCCGAGGTTTTAGCCGCCGGGCGGAATGATTCAGGTCAACGTCGTATCAAGGCTTGGACTTTTCCAGGTAACGGAAGAAGTCGCTGCTTGGGTCGAGAACCATGACGTCGGATTTGTTCGCGAAGCTTTCACGGTAGGCACGCAGGCTACGGTAGAAACCGTAGAACTCCTGATCCTGGCCGTAGGCCTTGGAGTAGATCGCAGCGGCCTGGGCATCGCCATCACCGCGAATCTCTTCGGACTCACGATAGGCTTCAGCCAGCAGCACGCGGCGTTGACGATCGGCGTCGGCACGGATGCCTTCGGCCAGCTCGTTACCCTTGGCGCGGTGCTCGCGAGCTTCACGCTCACGCTCGGTGCTCATACGTTCGAACACGCTGCGGTTCACTTCTTTCGGCAGATCGATGGCCTTGACCCGGACATCGACGACTTCGATACCCAGCTCTTTTTCCGCCATCTTGTTCAGCGACGCGGTTATGTCAGCCATCAGCGCATCACGCTCACCCGACACCACTTCGTGCAGGGTGCGCTTGCCGAACTGGTCACGCAGACCGGATTCCAGACGACGGGACAGACGCTCGTCGGCGATCTGCTTGAGGCCGGAAGTCGCGGTGTAGAAGCGCTCGGCATCTTTCACGCGCCACTTGGCGTAGGCATCGACCATCACGGCTTTCTTTTCCAGGGTCAGGAAGCGCTGTGTCGGTGCATCCAGCGTCATCAGACGTGCGTCGAATTTACGCACCTGGTTAACGTAAGGCACTTTCACATGCAGGCCCGGCTGGACATCGGCCTGAACCACACGACCGAATTGCAGCAGCACCGCGCGCTCGGTCTGAGCCACGATATAGAAGCAGTTCCAGCCCACCAGCACCACGACAACGCCAACGATCAGGGCGATCAGCGATTTATTGCTCATCAGCGGGTCTCCCTTGTACGTGTCTGCGGCAGGTCAGTGACATGCGGCGCGACGTCCGTGTTGTTGCTGGCGGCAGCCGAACCGGTAACCGGTGCATTGCTGCCCGAACTGTTCTGGATCATTTTGTCCAACGGCAGGTAAAGCAGGTTGCTCTGGCCGTTCTTGTTGCCGGTCACGAGTACCTTGCTGGTATTGCTGAAGACTTCCTGCATGGTGTCCAGGTACAGACGCTGGCGGGTGACTTCAGGGGCCTTGCGATACTCGGCGACCAGTTTGGTAAAGCGATCCGCCTCACCCTTGGCGCGCGAAACCGTTTCGTCGCGGTAACCGTTGGCATCCTCGAGGATACGCTGGGCCTGACCACGGGCTTCCGGCACGACGCCGTTGGCGTAGGTTTCCGCCTGGTTGCGCGAACGCTGCTCGTCTTCACGGGCGCGGATCACGTCGTCGAAGGCTTCCTGCACTTCACGCGGTGCCGCTGCGCTCTGTACGTTGACCTGGGTGACGGTGATACCGGTGCGATAGGTATCGAGGAAACGTTGCAGACGCTCCTTGATTTCGCTGGCCATCAATTCACGACCTTCGGTCAGCACCTGATCCATGGCGGTCGAACCCACCACGTGGCGCAGGGCGCTGTCGGTCGCATGCTGCAGACTGATTTCCGGCTGATCGACGTTCAGCACGAAGTCCTGCAGGTTGCTGATCTTGTACTGCACGGTCAGCGGCACTTCGACGATGTTCTCGTCTTCAGTCAGCATCTGGCCCTGCTTGGTGTAGGCACGCTCACGCGTGACGTTTTCCATGTACTTCTTGTCGATCGGCGGGAAGTAGATGTTCAGGCCGGGGCCGACGGTCTCGTAGTACTTGCCGAAGCGCAGCACCACGGCTTGCTCCTGCTCGTCGACCACATAGACCGCGCTGTACAGCCAGACAGCCGCCAGCACCACGAGGCCGATGCCGAGCAGACCGCCGAAGCCGCCACCACTCCTGCCCGAACCACCGCCGTCATCACCACCGCGTTTCTTACCACCACCGAACAACCCGTTCAGGCTTTCCTGCAGCTTTCGGAAGGCCTCGTCGAGATCCGGTGGCCCCTTGCGGTCGCCGTTATTGCGGCGCTTGCCACCCCAAGGATCCTGATTATTCGAGTTGCCACCCGGCTCATTCCAAGCCATAGCGCTCTCCATCTGATAAAGCAAAGACGCACCCACGGCGCGCCGACCAATGCTACAGAATGCCTGCCGTTGCGGCACAACCGCTTTGCCAGGCTTTTATTGCAAAGTGTGTTGCTCGATGAATTCCATCGGCTGCAATCCTTCGCGGCTTACCAGTCGATTCAACTCGACCCGGGGCAAACGAACGGCCAGCAGGCAGATGCCTTCTTCGTCATGCTCTTCTTTCTGTACCGCACCGAGTTCGAAGAACTGCGCACGCAGTCGAGCGAACCGTTGCGGCAAGCGCAATGTCCCCACAAACAAATCACTGCCCAGCAACTCGGCAATGGCTTGCTCAAGCAATTCCAGCCCCGTGCCATCGCGCGCCGACAGCCAGACCCGCTGCGGTTTGCCATCGGCATCGCGCTGGATCTGTGGCTCAACGCCTTCAAGCAAATCGAGTTTGTTGTATACCTCGAGGATCGGCAAGTCCTGGGCTCCGATCTCGCCCAGTACCACCATCACCTGCTCGATCTGCAACATGCGATCCGGTTCGGCCGCATCGATCACGTGCAACAGCAGGTCGGAATTGCTCGACTCTTCGAGCGTAGACCGAAATGCCTCGACCAGCTTGTGCGGCAAGTGCCGAATGAACCCTACCGTGTCAGCCAGAACGATCGGCCCCAGGTCGTCCAGTTCCAGACGGCGCAGGGTCGGGTCGAGGGTGGCGAACAACTGGTCGGCCGCGTACACCTCGGATTTGGTCACGTTATTGAACAGCGTGGATTTGCCGGCGTTGGTATAGCCCACCAGAGACACGGTAGGGATATCCGCACGGGAACGGCCGCGACGCGATTGCTCGCGCTGGCTGCGCACTTTTTCCAGACGACCCTTGATCTGACGCAGACGAACCCGCAGCAGACGCCGGTCGGTTTCGAGCTGGGTTTCACCCGGGCCACGCATGCCGATACCGCCACCCTGACGCTCAAGGTGAGTCCAGCCGCGAACCAGGCGGGTGCTCATGTGATCAAGCTGGGCCAGTTCTACCTGGAGCTTGCCTTCATGGGTACGGGCGCGCTGAGCGAAGATATCGAGAATCAGGCCGGTACGGTCGATCACGCGACACTCGAAAACACGTTCGAGGTTACGTTCCTGACTGGGCGTGAGAATGTGATTGAAAATCACCAGATCGGCCTTTTCGGCATGGACCAGGTCGCGTAATTCCTCGACCTTGCCGCTGCCAATCAGGAATTTGGCGGTTGGCCGATGACGCGGTACGTTAAAAAACGCAACGGTCTCGGCGCCCGCCGAATTAGCCAATTCCTGAAACTCCTGCGGATCTTCGCGCGCCTCAGGGTCCTGACCTTCCAAGTGAACGAGGATGACTCGCTCACCACCACCGTGGCGCTCAAAGAACAAAGGAGACTCCTATCAGGCGTTACCTGGCTCAGCGTCACCCGCATCGGATTCGGTTGCGCTAGGCAGACGAATTGGACGTACTGGCACGACTGTCGAGATAGCGTGTTTGTAAACCATCTGGCTGACGGTGTTTTTCAGCAGGATAACGAACTGGTCGAACGACTCGATCGTGCCTTGCAGTTTGATACCGTTGACCAGGTAGATGGAAACCCCAACTTTCTCTTTACGTAAAGTATTCAAGTAAGGGTCTTGTAGCGAATGCCCTTTTGACATGTGCCGCACTCCTTTAAGGATTCAATAATAAAAATAGGTAATTCAGATGGCTTTGGCCGCCACACCCCCAAGGATAGACGGCAATTGCAAGGACTCAGCTCAATATGGAGATGGTCCCAAGGTATTTCAAGGCGCGTGGCAGATTGTCGCAATCAAGACTGTCCAGCCAGTGCAGTTCTTCCCAGCTGCGCAGCCAGGTGAACTGGCGCTTGGCCAATTGACGCGTGGCAATGATGCCGCGTTCCTGCATTTCAGCTAACGACAGCTTGCCATCCAGGTAGTCCCAGACTTGGCGGTAGCCTACCGCACGTATAGACGGCAACCCGGAATGCAGGTCACTTCTTTTACGCAGGGCTACGACCTCGTCGATGAACCCCTGTTCCAGCATATTTGTGAATCTTTGTTTAATGCGCTCATGCAGTACCTGGCGATTTGCCGGAGCAATGGCCAAGTTCGCGACAGTATAGGGCAATTGTTGCCGTCCCGAAGCGGCTGCTTCAGTACTTTGCGCAGATTGTTGCTGACGCAGGGCAGTCATGCTCTGACCGCTGACCCGATAAACCTCCAGCGCCCGACTCAGGCGCTGCGGATCGTTCGGATGAATGCGTGCCGCCGATACCGGATCGATGCTCGCCAGTTGATCATGCAAGGCTTGCCAGCCAAGGCGTGCAGCCTCTTCCTCGATCTGCGCACGGACTTCGGGATCCGCCGCCGGCATGTCCGCCAGGCCATCAACCAACGCCTTGTAATAGAGCATGGTGCCGCCGACCAGCAGCGGAATTTTCCCGCGTGCGGTGATTTCAGCCATGGCTTGCAGGGCATCGCGGCGGAAATCCGCAGCCGAATAGGCCTCGGCCGGATCAAGAATGTCGATCAACCGGTGCGGAAACTCGGCCAGCAATTCTTTGGAAGGTTTGGCGGTGCCGATGTCCATGCCGCGATAGACCAGCGCCGAGTCGACGCTGATCAGCTCGCACGGCAGCACCTTGGTCAGCTCGATGGCCAGGTCGGTCTTGCCCGCAGCGGTCGGGCCCATCAGAAAAATCGCTGGAGGAAGCTGGCTCATCAACGACCGCGCAGGAACAGTTTGTCCAGATCGTCCAGGCCCAGCTGGGTCCAGGTCGGTCGGCCATGGTTGCATTGACCGCTGCGCTCGGTGTTTTCCATGTCGCGCAGCAGGCCGTTCATTTCCGGCAGGGCCAGGCGCCGGTTGGCACGGATCGCGCCGTGGCAGGCCATGGTGCCGAGCAGTTCGTTCAGGTGCGCCTGAATCCGGTCGCTGGTGCCGTATTCCATCAGGTCCGACAGCACGTCACCCACCAGACGATTGGCCTCGGCCTGCTTGAGCAGCGCCGGAATCTGGCGGATTGCCAATGTTTCCGGGCCCAGACGCTGCAGCTCGAAGCCCAGTTTCTGGAACCATGCAGCGTGTTCTTCAGCGCAATCGGCCTCTCGCTGACTGACCGCCAGCGACTCCGGCACCAACAGCGGCTGACCGCTGAGACCTTCGCTGGCCATGGCGATTTTCAGGCGTTCGTACATGATCCGCTCGTGCGCGGCATGCATGTCCACCAGCACCAGCCCCTGAGCATTCTCGGAGAGAATGTAGATGCCCTTGAGCTGCGCCAGCGCGTAACCGAGCGGCGGAATGTCTTCCTGGCCGGCTGGCAGCGCGTTGGCATTCGCTTCCGGCAACGGTGCGAAGAACTCGCGGTAAGCAGCTTGTGCCTCGGCGGCCGGCACAGCCGACTGCGGACGCGGCGTGTACTGATACTGATAAGCGCCACCAGCGCTGGCGCCCGACGAAGTATTGAACGCCGGTTGCGCCTGCGGCTGTTCCAGCAGCGCGTTGGCCGCCAGACGCATTTCGCCCTGCGGGCCGAACTCGCCGGCCTCGATGCCGCTTGGACGCACCACAGCGGTGGTGACAGAGCCGGCTAGCTGATCTTCCGGACGCACATCACCCAAGGCGCGGTGCAACGTGCCATAAAGGAAGTCATGCACCATGCGCCCGTCACGGAAGCGCACTTCGTGCTTGGTCGGGTGCACGTTGACGTCCACCGCCGCCGGATCGACTTCGAAAAACAGCGCGAAGGTCGGATGACGACCGTTGAACAGCACATCGCGATAAGCCTGACGCACCGCGTGGGCCACCAGCTTGTCGCGCACCGCACGACCGTTTACGAAGAAATACTGCAAGTCCGCCTGGCTGCGGTTGAAGGTCGGCAACCCGACCCAGCCCCACAGATGCAGGCCATTGCGCTCGATCTCGATCGGCAGCGCCTGCTCGAGGAACCCCGAACCACAGATCGCCGCCACACGCCGGGCGCGGGCTGCATCATCGTGGGCCTCGTGCAGGCTGAGGATGGTCTTGCCGTTGTGGCGCAGATGGAAGGCCACGTCGAAACGCGCCAGCGCCAGACGCTTGATCACTTCTTGCAGGTGATCGAATTCGGTTTTTTCGGTCTTGAGAAACTTGCGCCGCGCCGGCGTATTGAAAAACAGGTCGCGCACTTCCACCGAGGTACCGACCGGATGCGCCGCCGGCTGCACCCGAGGCGCCATGTCGCGACCTTCGGTTTCGACCTGCCAGGCCTGATCAGCATCGCGGGTGCGCGAGGTCAGGGTCAGGCGCGCCACGGAGCTGATCGACGCCAGTGCCTCACCACGGAAGCCCAGGCTCATCACCTGCTCCAGATCTTCGAGATTGCGAATCTTGCTGGTGGCGTGACGGGCCAGCGCCAGCGGCAGGTCGTCGGCGGAAATGCCGCTGCCATCGTCACGCACCCGCAGCAGCTTGACGCCGCCCTGCTCGACATCGACATCGATGCGCTTGGCACCGGAGTCGAGACTGTTTTCCAGCAACTCCTTGATCACCGAAGCCGGGCGCTCGACCACCTCGCCGGCGGCGATCTGGTTCGCCAGCCGCGGGCTGAGCAGTTCGATGCGTGCGGCTTTCAACACCTGATTCATTCTTTGGACGCCAGTTCGGTGCCGGGAATGGTCAGGTGCTGGCCGATCTTCAGCTCATCGCTACTTAGATTGTTGGCACTGCGCAGCGTCGCGGGGGACACCTGATAACGCACGGCGATCATCGCCAGCGTCTCGCCCGGGCTCACGCGGTGATCGCGCGGGCCTTGGGCGATCTTGCCGGAGTCACGCAGCCAGGCAATGTAGGTGCCCGGTGGCGGATTCTGCTGGAAGAACTGGCGCACGCCGCTGCTGATCGAACGCGCCAGCGCCTGCTGGTGGCTTGAAGCCGATAGTTTGTTCGCCTCGTTGGCGTTGGAGATGAAGCCGGTTTCGACGAGGATCGACGGGATGTCCGGCGACTTCAACACCATGAACCCGGCCTGCTCCACGCGCTGCTTGTGCAACGGAGTCACGCGACCGATGTTGGTCAGGACTTTCTGGCCGACGTTGAGGCTGGAAGTCAGCGATGCGGTCATCGACAAGTCAAGCAGTACGCCGGCGAGCATGCGGTCCTTGTCGTCGAGGCTGACGTTGCCGGCACCACCGATCAGGTCGGAACGGTTTTCGCTGTCGGCCAGCCAACGGGCGGTCTCGGATGTCGCGCCGCGATCAGACAGGGCAAACACCGAGGCACCGAAGGCTGCCGCAGACGGCGCAGCGTCGGCGTGGATCGAAACGAACAGGTCGGCGCCCTTCTTGCGGGCAATTTCGGTACGGCCGCGCAACGGGATGAAGTAGTCGCCGGTACGGGTCAGTTCGGCGCGGAAACCTTTCATGCCGTTGACCTGACGCTGCAGCTCGCGGGCGATCTGCAGCACCACGTCTTTCTCACGCTGGCCGCGCGAGCCGGACGCACCCGGGTCTTCGCCGCCGTGACCGGCGTCGATCACCACAATGATGTCGCGCTTGCCAGCCGGGGCCGGTGGCAACTTGATCGCCGGTTCAGACGGTGTCACCGGCACTGCCGGCACGGTGGCGACCGATGGCGTTGGCGCAGGCGGCGGCGCGGCATCGGCCGGGTTGTCGAACAGGTCGACCACCAGACGGTTGCCATATTGCGCGTTCGGCGCCAGCGAGAAACTTTTCGGGGTGACGGCTTTTTTCAGGTCGATGACCACTCGCAGATCGGTCGGCGTGCGCTGGGCCGAGCGCATCGCGGTGATCGGCGTGTTAGCAGTCGAGACCTTTAACGGCGCCCCCAGGGTGGCGCCATTGATGTCGATCACCAGCCGATCCGGTGCGGTCAGGGTGAAGACGCTGTGCTGCACCGGACCGCTCAGGTCGAAGACCAGTCGCGTGTTGTCCGGCGCCCGCCACAGGCGCACGCTGTTGACCTTTGTCTCGGCCACAGCGTTGACGGTTACTGCCATCAACATCAGTCCAACGGCAGCCACCAACGCGCGAAAGCGCATACCTAACCCCATCATTTAATTGGATTCCAATGCCAAAGCGGCACACCAGGCCTCGCCACGCGAGCCCTGGGATAAAATTTTCAGCGAACGCCCGCTGTCTTGCGGGCTAATGGTAATGGTCAGGTCAGGCTTTGGCAAAAAGCCTGCACCTTTATCGGGCCACTCGATCAGGCACAGGGCATCGTCTTCGAAATAGTCGCGGATGCCGAGAAACTCCAGCTCCTCCGGATCGACCAGGCGATACAGGTCGAAGTGGAAGGCGCGCACATCACCGATCTCGTAGGGTTCGACCAAGGTGAAGGTCGGACTTTTTACCGCGCCGACATGCCCCAGCCCACGAATGATGCCCCGCGACAGGGTGGTTTTGCCCATGCCCAGATTGCCTTCCAGGAAAATCAGGCCGTGGCCCTGGGTAATGCGGGCGATCCGTGCGCCAAAGTCGCTCATGGCCTGTTCATCGGCCAGGTACAGGGTTACTTCAGACACGGTGCATGCTCCTCCAACAACTGACGAATGACTGGAATCAGATCACTGGCCGCCAGTCCACGGCCGAATTTACCTTGTTGCGCGCCGGCATTGGCGTGCAGCCAGACGGCCAGGCACGCGGCATCGAAGCCATCCATGCCTTGGGCCAACAACGCGCCAGTCAAGCCGGCGAGTACGTCGCCCAGGCCGGCGGTGGCCATGGCCGGATGGCCTTGATGACACAGCGCCAGACGCCCATCGGGGTGGGCGATCAGGCTGCCGGCGCCTTTGAGCACGACGACGGCCGAGTATTTTTTGCTCAACGCCCGCGCGGCGGCCGGACGATCTGCCTGCACCTCGGCAGTGCTGATCCCTAACAGGCGCGCCGCCTCGCCCGGATGCGGGGTGATCACGCATTCCTTGGGCAGACTGACAAATCCGCTCGCCAGCAGATTCAATGCGTCGGCGTCCCAAACCTGTGGCAGCGGCGCATTGGCGGCAGCGGACAACAGTGCCCGCCCCCAACTCGCCTGTCCGAGTCCCGGACCAACCACCACCGAAACCTTTTCCAGCAGCCCCATCAACTGATTGGCCGACGACGTGCCGAGGGCCATGACTTCCGGGATTCGCGTCAGCGCTGCCGGGACATGCTCCGGACGGGTCGCCAGCGACACCATGCCCGCGCCGCTGCGCAAGGCCGTTTCGCTACTGAGCAGAATCGCCCCGCCAAAACCCTGATCGCCACCGATCAGCAGCAAATGCCCGAAGCGCCCTTTGTGTGCAGCGGGCGCACGCGGGGCCAATCGTGGAAGATTAGCCGCCGAGAGACGCAGAGCGCTGACAGGAATGTCACGGTAGATGTCGGCGGCGGCTTGCAGATCGTTAAACACCAACGCCCCGACCTGATCCGCCGCATCCCCGGTGAACAGGCCGAGCTTCAAGCCGATGAAAGTCACGGTAAGGTCAGCGTGAACCGCAATGCCGAGGACATGTCCGGTATCGGCACACAGTCCGGAAGGAATATCCACCGCCACCACCGGCAGGCCACTGGCATTGATCGCCTTGATTGCAGCGGCATACGGTTCACGGACATCGCCGGCCAGCCCAGTGCCGAGCAAGGCATCGACAATCACCCCGCGCAGCTCGCTTTGCGCGGT
Organism: Pseudomonas sp. G3-19; assembly: GCF_054855875.1. Taxonomy (NCBI): domain Bacteria; kingdom Pseudomonadati; phylum Pseudomonadota; class Gammaproteobacteria; order Pseudomonadales; family Pseudomonadaceae; genus Pseudomonas; species Pseudomonas sp. G3-19. Next base: position 4,832,213 of record NZ_JBMPIQ010000003.1, on the reverse strand, counting down.
CCAACCCTGCACGGCGACGCCATCGTTGATGGCCTGCGCATAAGCCTGTGCTGCATCGCCCTGCAAACGTTGCGGATCACCGACGGCCAGCACCCGCACCGCCCACCCGGCCCGGTGCGCCAGCGCGGCGATCAGAAAACCATCACCGGCGTTGTTGCCATGCCCGGCAAGCACAGTCATTTCGCTCGCCGACGGCCATTGCCGCACCAATGCACGCCAGGTCGCGTGCGCGGCGCGCTGCATCAATTCGAAGCCCGGCGTGCCCGCAGCGATCAGCCGCGCATCGAGTGCTCGCACCTGTGCAGCGCCATACAGCGCGTCGGGTAATTCATCTTTCGTGTGCGGCATGCGTCTTCGGGCTCCGATGTCTGGCAGAATTATACGCACCTCAGCTCCGGTTTCTCTCGCCTCATGTCCGCCATCACCACAGATCTGCCCGCCCTCGCCCAATCGATCAAGGATTGGGGCCGCGAGCTGGGCTTCCAGCAAGTCGGCATCAGCGGTCTGGACCTGGCCGAGCATGAGCAGCACCTGGAGCGCTGGCTCGCCGCCGGCTACCACGGCGAAATGGATTACATGGGCGCCCACGGCAGTAAACGCTCGCATCCGGAGCAACTGGTTCCGGGTACGTTACGCGTGGTTTCGCTGCGCATGGACTACCTGCCCGGCGACACGCAAATGGCGCAAATGCTCGCGCAACCGGAGAAAGCCTACGTTTCGCGTTATGCCTTGGGCCGCGATTACCACAAATTGATCCGTAAACGTGTGCAGCAATTGGCTGACAGGATTCAGTCGGAGATCGGCCCGTTCGGTTTTCGCGCCTTCGTCGACAGCGCCCCGGTGCTGGAAAAAGCCATCGCCGAGCAGGCCGGGCTGGGCTGGATCGGCAAAAACACTTTGGTACTGAACCGAAAGGCCGGCAGTTATTTCTTCTTGAGCGAACTGTTTGTCGATCTGCCGCTGCCGGTGGACGAACCGCACAGCAGCGAACATTGCGGGCGCTGCACCGCGTGCCTGGACATCTGCCCGACCAACGCCTTCGTCGGCCCCTATGTGCTGGACGCCCGGCGCTGCATCTCCTACCTGACCATCGAACTGAAAAACGCCATCCCCGAAGACCTGCGCCCGCTGATCGGCAACCGCGTGTTCGGCTGCGACGACTGCCAGATCGTCTGCCCGTGGAACCGCTTCGCCAAGCCATCCGGGGAAAGCGATTTCAAGCCCCGGCACAACCTGGACAACGCCGAACTGGCGGAACTGTTCATGTGGGACGAGGATAAATTTCTCAGCAGCACCGAAGGCTCGCCGCTGCGCCGCGCCGGTTACGAGCGCTGGCTGCGCAATCTGGCGGTCGGCTTGGGCAACGCGCCGTCGAGCATTCCGGTGCTGGAAGCCTTGAAGGCGCGCCGCGACTACCCGTCAGAGCTGGTACGTGAACACGTCGAGTGGGCGCTGAAACAGCACGGTCAATTGTAGGAGCTGCCGCAGGCTGCGATCTTTTGACTTTGATTTTTAAAAGACAAGATCAAAGGATCGCAGCCTGCGGCAGCTCCTACAGAGAAATGTATTAATGCTCGTCGTTGTAGACGAACTTGGGCATTTCCCAGTGGAAACGGATGGCCAGCAACCGCAGCAGAAAGCCGCCGAACAAGGTGATCAGAATCGCCTGTTCGCTCGGCACATTCAGGTACAGGCAGAGCATGTAGCACCACGCGGCGGCGAACGAGACGCTGGCGTACAGTTCGCGGCGGAAGATCAGCGGGATGTCGTTGCAGAAGATGTCGCGCAGGATGCCGCCGAAGACGCCGGTGATCACACCGCTGACCGAGGCCACCAGCATGCCGTGGCCCATTTCCAGAGCGGTCATGCAGCCGATCAGGGTGAACGCCACCAGGCCAACCGCATCGAGCACCAGAAACAGCGAACGCAGGTGGCGCATCCAGCGCGCGGTGAACACGGTGAGCATCGCGGCGGCTGAGGTCAGCACCAGGTATTCCGGGTGTTTGACCCACGTCAGCGGATAATGCCCAAGCAACACATCGCGCACCGAACCGCCGCCCAATGCCGTGACGCAGGCGATCAACACCACCCCGAACCAGTCCATGCCGCGCCGCCCGGCAGACAGCGCGCCGGTCATGGCTTCAGCGGTAATGGCGATCAGATAGAGCATCAGCAACATGGCGGCGGTCCTGGCAGGAAGGCGCGCAGTCTAGCCATTTCAGCGCCGCACCAGAAGGGGGCGCGCTCCGGGATGCATTTCTGACTTGAATCTTACGGGACTCTGACGCCCTCTTCGCGAGCAAGCCCGCTCCCACAGGGGGAACGCATTCCAAATTGTGGGAGCGGGCTTGCTCGCGAAGACGTCAGGGCAGACACCCCTCAATCAGAATTTGATGAAATGCTTGCGGTAGTGCTGCAGCTCGGCGATCGATTCGCGGATGTCGTCCAGCGCCAGGTGAGTGCTGCCCTTCTTGAAGCTGTCGCGCACGTCCGGTGCCCAGCGTGCGGCCAGCTCTTTGAGCGTCGACACGTCGAGGTTGCGGTAGTGGAAGTAGCTTTCCAGTGCCTTCATGTGGGTATAAAGGAAGCGACGATCCTGGCAGATGCTGTTGCCGCAGATCGGCGACTTGCCCTTCGGTACCCATTTCTCGAGGAAAGCGATGGTTTCGGCCTCGGCCTCGGCCATGCTGATACGGCTGTCACGCACGCGCTGGGTCAGGCCCGAGTTGCCGTGGGTGCGGGTGTTCCACTCGTCCATGCGGGCGAGCACTTCGTCACTGTGGTGGATGGCGATCACCGGACCTTCGGCCAGGGTGTTCAGGTCACTGTCAGTGACAATGGTGGCCATTTCGATGATGACGTCGTTTTCCGGATCCAGACCGGTCATTTCCAGGTCGATCCAGATCAGGTTCTGCGGGTTTTGCATATTCGGGCTCCTAGGCAATGCTGCGCAGTTTAGCCTAGGCCGGTGCCCGGGCGTGCTAAACTCGCGGCCGTTTTACCTAATCGCTGCATTCTTCAGACGGAACACCCATGGCCAAACGCCAACTCAATCGTCGTCAAAACTGGCGCATCGAAAAGATTCAGGGCGAGCGCGCCGCCCGCGCCGCCAAACGCGAGTCCTCGGCGGTCGAAGCCCTCGAGGGCGGCGATCTCGGCCCCGAGCAACACGGCCTGGTGATCGCCCACTTCGGTGTGCAGGTCGAAGTCGAGGCCGTGGACGGCGAACAGGCCGGCCAGGTTTTCCGTTGCCACTTGCGCGCCAACCTGCCGGCGCTGGTGACCGGTGATCGGGTAGTCTGGCGCGCCGGCAACCAGGGCATCGGGGTGATCGTCGCGCAACTGCCGCGCAACACCGAGCTCTGCCGCCCGGACAGCCGTGGCCAGCTCAAGCCGGTCGCCGCCAACGTCGACATGATCGTCATCGTCTTCGCACCGCTGCCCGAGCCGCATGCCAACCTGATCGACCGCTACCTGGTCGCCGCCGAACACGCCGGCATCCGCCCGTTGCTGTTGCTGAACAAGTTCGACCTGATCGACGAGCAGAACGCCCCGGCACTCAACGCCCTGCTGGCGGTGTACCGCACGCTGGGTTATCCGGTGCTGGAAGTCTCGGCGCATCACGGCAATGGCATGGAACAGTTGCAGAAGCAGCTCGACGGGCGCATCAGCGTGTTCGTCGGCCAGTCCGGCGTCGGCAAGTCGTCGCTGGTCAACAGCCTGCTGCCGGAAGTCGAAACCCGCGTCGGCCCGTTGTCGGAGCTTTCCGGTCAGGGCACGCACACCACGACCACCGCACGCCTGTTCCACTTCCCGGGCGGCGGCGAGTTGATCGACTCCCCGGGTATCCGTGAGTTCGGTCTGGGCCACGTCAGCCGCGCCGACGTCGAAGCCGGTTTCATCGAGTTCAACGACCTGCTCGGCACTTGCCGCTTCCGCGACTGCAAGCACGATCGCGAACCGGGTTGCGCACTGCTCAAGGCCCTGGAAGACGGCCGCGTGCAGCAGCAGCGGATGAACAGCTACCGCTCGATCATCGCCAGCCTGCCGGAAAACGGCTACTAAACATCTGCACCGGCAGCCTCTCGCCCGAGGGCTGCCGGATGTCGGACCGCGCCTGACAAATCCTCGATTCCGTTAAACGTCAGACTCTTCTGACAGACTCGTTCACACCTGTTTGCAGGACATTTCTCTTTCACCGCCCAGCCCTTGTAGGCTCGCGTCAGATGCCTAGATTGGGGTCCTCCTTCGCACCTTCGCGACCTTCGAGGAACCCCATGCAGACCTACCATTTGTTCATCAGCCATTCGTGGAGCTACGCCCACGCTCACGACAATCTGGTACGCCTGCTCGGCGCCAGACCGGATTTCAGTTTCAAGAATTTTTCCGTGCCGCCGCACAACCCGATCATGGGCGCGCAGACCGACAAGCAACTCGAAGAAGCCATCGAGAACAAGATTCGCCCGTGCTCGGCGGTGCTGATCATGGCCGGGATGTATTCGACTTACAGCAAGTGGATCAACAAGGAAATCGAGATCGCCAAGCGCATGGGCAAAGTGATCATCGCGATCAAGCCGTTCGGCGCCGAGCGTATTTCCAGCGTCGTGCGTGAGGCGGCGCACGCCGAGTGCGCGTGGAACACCAACAGCATTATTGGTGCGATCCGTCAGCACACGGCGGTGTAACCATGCGCAAGGGACTGTTTATCGGCATCAACCACTACGACCACGTCTCGCCCTTGAGCGGCTGTAACAACGACGCCATGGCCATGGCGTCGGTGCTGGAGCGTCATGCCAACGGGCGACCGAACTTCAGCAGCAAAGTGCTGACTTCAGCCGAAGAAAAACTCACGCTCAGCCACATGAAACAGCAGATCCAGAGCCTGTTCTCAGGCGATTGTGACGTGGCACTGCTGTACTTCGCCGGCCATGGTCAGTTTGACACCAGCATCGACGAAGGACTCCTGATTCCCCAGGACTATCAGCCTGGCGGAGACGGGATCCGCATCAGCGACATTCTGGAATGGGCGGACAAGGCCCCGCACATCAAGAACAAAATCATCATTCTCGATTGCTGCCAGGCCGGCGCAGCAGGCGCCATGCGCAATCTGCGTGGCGGCAGCAGTGTGATCGGCGAAGGCGTGACCATTCTCACGGCCTGCAAAAAAGAACAGTACGCCCTGGAAAGTCGCGGTCATGGCGTCTTCACGGATCTGTTGCTGCAAGCGCTGCACGGTGGCGCTGCCAACGTACTCGGCAAGGTCACCCCCGGTAGCGTTTACTCGTTTGTCGACAATGCGCTGGGCGCCTGGGAACAGCGTCCGGTATTCAAGACCAATGTCTCGCAGTTCGTACCGCTACGCGAGGTCGCGCCGCTGATTGCCGAGGAAACCCTGCGCAAACTCAAGGACTGGTTCCCGGAGCCGAGCTTCGTTTTCAGACTCGATCCCAGCTACGAGCCCACCGAAGCGCTGTTCGACCCCGAGCACGGCGACATTTTCAAGCAACTGCAAATGTGCAATCGCCACAGCTTGATCGAACCGGTGGATGCCGAGCACATGTACTACGCCGCCATTCACTCCACGGGCTGCCGCCTCACGGCGCTCGGCGCCTATTACCGTGAACTCGCCCTCAAAGGACACTTCTGATGCCCGTATTCATCAGCTACCGCCACATGGATCGCCCGCAGGCCATGGCGATCAATGCGCAATTGATGCAGGCCAACATCAAGACTTACCTCGACGTACTCGACCCGGAGTCGCAGACCACCGACGACATCACCGGGGTGATCACCCGCAACATCACCGAATGCACACACCTGCTCGCGGTGGTTTCAGAGAAAACCGCTCTGTCGTGGTGGGTGCCGTTCGAAATCGGCGAAGCGACCATCAGCAACCGCCGGATCTGCTCGTTCCGCACCGGGCCGGCAAAGCTGCCGGAGTATCTGGACAAGTGGCCGAAGCTGAGCACGGCCAGTGATCTGAATTTCTTCATCGATGCCTATCGTGAAGAAGTATCGAGCAAGCGCTCGATGACGCTGGATTCGAGCAACGAATCCTTCAGCGGCACCTATAAGCGCAACGCCGATCTTTTCCATGAACAACTGAAGAACCGGATTCGGCGCGGTTTCTGAGGCCAATCGACAGCCACAAAAAAGCCGACATCACTGTCGGCTTTTTTGTCGCTCACTGCTTCGGCGCAGGGGCCGGTGCAGCGGCTGGCGGAGCTGTTGGCGCTGGCGCCGCAGTCCCCGGCACTGCCGGTTTCGGTGCGGCGTCGTCGAACAGGTTCAAGCGTTCGCGCAACTCGTGCGCCGGCACCGGTTGCTGATCCGCCGGCAGCGCGTTCGGATCGACCGGCGTCGCCGGAGCGGCGCCGTTCTGACCTTCGGCGGCTGGCTTGGCCGCGTCGGCACCTTGCGAACCTTCGATGGCGGCCTGGGCCTTTTTGGTCAGGACCACGATGTCGATGCGGCGGTTGACCGGATTGAACGGGTTTTCCTTGTCGAACAGCGCCGACGAGGCATAACCGACAACCCGCGCCACCTGCGAATCCGGATAGCTCCCGGCCACCAGCGCACGCCGTGCAGCGTTGGCACGGTTGGCCGAGAGCTCCCAGTTGCCGAAATCGCCGGTGCCGATGTACGGCTTGGCGTCGGTGTGGCCGCTGATGCTGATCTTGTTCGGCACCGCTTTGATGGTGTCGGCCATGGCCAGCAGGATGTCTTCGAAGTACGGCTTCAGACGCGCGGAGCCCGAGTCGAACATCGGCCGGTTTTCCGCGTCCATGATCTGAATGCGCAAGCCGTTCGGGGTGATCTCGAACAGGATCTGATCCTTGAACTTCTGCAGCTGCGGGTTCTCGTCGACCTTGTTCTGCAGTTCTTGCAGCAACAGCTCCAGGCGCTCTTTCTCGACCTGCTCGGCCATGCCTTCGACCTGCTCGGTGTCGACCGTGACCTTGTCCGGTTGCGGCTGCGACTTCACCTCAGGGTTGAGGGTGTTTTCCGGCGCCAGGGTCGGCGTGCCGCCCAGATCAATGATGTACGGCGTGCCACTTTCGGAGAAGCCGACCGGGTCCTTGAAGTAACCGGCGATGGCGATCTTCTGCTCAGGCGTTGCGGTGGACAGCAGCCACAACACCAGGAAAAACGCCATCATCGCCGTGGCGAAGTCGGCGAAGGCGATTTTCCACGCCCCGCCGTGGTGCCCACCGGCTATGCGCTTGACGCGCTTGATGATTATCGGCTGATTATTTTCCATGGCTTAGCGACCGCGAACGGCTTGTTCCAGCTCGGCAAAGCTTGGACGGTGCGCCGGGTACAGAACCTTGCGCCCGAACTCCACGGCCAGCGATGGCGGCATACCGGAAGCCGACGCCACCAGCGAGGCCTTGATGGCTTCGTAGACGTTCAGTTCTTCCTTGGCATCGTGCGCCAGGGAATGCGCCAACGGCCCGAAGAAGCCGTAGGCCGCGAGAATACCGAAGAAGGTACCGACCAGTGCCGCACCCACGTGCAGACCGATGGACTTCTGATCGCCTTCACCCAGGGACGCCATGGTCACCACGATACCCAGTACCGCCGCGACGATACCGAAACCGGGCATGGCGTCGGCGATGCCGTTCACCGCATGGGACGGGTGCTCGAGGTCTTCCTTGAGGCTGTAGAGTTCCATGTCGAACAGGCCTTCCAGCTCATGCGGAGCCATGTTGCCGGAGGACATGATGCGCAGGTAATCGCAGATGAACGCGGTCATGCGTTCGTCTTTGAGCACGGCCGGGTACTTGGCGAAGATCGGGCTCGCGGCAGCGTCTTCGATGTCGCCTTCGATGGCCATCATGCCTTCGCGGCGGCTCTTGTTGAGGATCTCGTAGATCAGGCCGAGCACTTCCAGATAGAACGTGTGGCTGAAGCGCGAACTGAACATGCTCAGGGATTTCTTGAGCACGTGCATCGTCATGTAACCGGGGTTGGCCTGGAGGAATGCACCGAGGGCCGCACCACCGATGATCATCACCTCGAAGGGCTGGATCAGGGCGGCAATTTTGCCGTGGGAGAGCACGTATCCGCCGAGCACGCTCGCGAATACGACGATGATGCCGATAATTTTAGCCATAGGTAGAAAGTACTTATTTAAGTCGGGTTCAAGGTCATATTCGGAAGTTAAAAAATCTCTTCTTCTACTTATCGGCAAAACTGCGCCAGACTATAGCCAGTTCAGGCGAAAAGCCAATTTAGCCCATGCCGGGCGCGTCTACAGTCAGTGAAGATCTCGTCCAGACATGGCTAATGAAACGAACGTCCCACACGCAAAACCGACCACGCTCGAGGGCTGGGTCAAACTGCTCGATGGCGTGCGCCTGCCCGTGCCGCAAGAGGCGCACGACAAGGTTTGCCGGGCGATCCGCGACAACCGCAGCTCGTTGCGCGATATCGCCGACCTGATGCAGGACAGTCCGGCGCTGGCCTTGAGCATCATCCGTGAGGCAAATCGTCACACCCACGGCACCATGGCCGCTCCGGCGGAAAATCTCGAGGTGGCGATCAACCGTCTGGGCCTGGCGCGTACCGAAGAATTGCTCGCACGTCTGCCCGTCGAACCGCAGATGCAGATCCCCAAGGCCTTGCGCCAACTGCAGATGATCAGCCAGCACGCGACACAACAGGCCAACGGTTTTTTTGCCAGTCGCCTGGCGCGCCTGTGGCAGGACATTCACTGGGGCAGCCTGTTGTTTCTGTCGCCGTTATGGCCGCTGGCGCTGACGTTTCCCGAATTGCTCGAAGAGTGGGAGCTGCGGGTTATCCACAAGGGCGAATCGGCGCGCACGGTCGAGAAGCAATTGTTTGGCGTGCGCCTGCTGAAGATCGCCGAGGCGCTGGTGCAAGTCTGGCACCTGCCGATCTGGGTGCAGCAGGGTTATAAACTGCTGCTCAGCGAACAGCGCGAACTGGTGAAAGTTCTGCGCATCGCCCGCGACAGCGAACATCCGTTGCGCCAGCAGAATCGCCTCGACGACGATCCGACCCTGCGCCGCTGGCTCAACCAGCCGGCCAACACCGTGTTGCTGGCCAACGGCCTGGCGCTGTCGGCACAACAGGCCTGGGACAGTCCGCACAGCGAGCGCTGGCAGTACCTGACCAGCCTTTATCTGCAAATCTCGATGGACGAAGTGCAGCAGCAGTTGCACCAGCAAGCCGCCAACAGTGCGCGCCAGCATGCCATGCCCGATCTGTGGCACCCGGCCGTTTCATTATTATGGCCATGGGGCACCCATCGCTTGCCGGCCGGGATGCTGCCGGCGGCGGCGCCGAATGCCGAGGATCTGACTCAATGGCGCCGGCAATGCGCCGAACTGCTGGCCGAGCCAAGTCGCTTCACCAATGCCATGAGCCTGACCGTCGCCGCCCGTGATGCGCTGGTCGCCAGCGGCATGCGCCGGGTGATGATTCTGATGGCCGACCGCACGCAATCGAATCTGCGGGTGAACCAGACCTTCGGTTTGCCGAAGGAAGCCGCCGCGCTGAATTTTGTCGTCAGTCAGAGCAAAGTCTTGCAGCGCCTGCTCGCACAACAGGCACAGGTGCGGATCAACCCCGAGAACAACGCACAATTTTCCGCATTGTTGCCGCCGGGCCTGCGTGCGCTGTTCCGTGGCGAGCATCTGTTCCTGCGTTCGCTGGTCAATAACGGCCGGGTGATCATGATCGTCGTCGCCGACCAGGGCGGTGGGCCGTTCGCCGACATCAGCGTGCAGGCTTTCGGCAAAACCGCGCAGTGCATCGAAAAGGCCCTGCACAGCTTTAGCAGCCGTGGCCGATGAGGCTGCGCTACAATCCCCCCCTTTGTGCTCTGGAGACCTCACATGTCTGACTTCTCTGGCTTGCCGCTCGTCATCGAACCGAGCGACCTGCTCCCTCGTCTGGATGCCAGCGAACTGATTCTGGTGGACCTGACCAGTGCCGCCCGCTATACCGAGGGCCATCTGCCCGGCGCACGTTTTGTCGACCCCAAGCGCACCCAGCTCGGCCAGCCGCCGGCGCCGGGGCTGCTGCCGGCCAAAGCGGATCTGGAAGCGTTGTTCGGTGAGTTGGGCCATCGTCCAGACGCGGTCTACGTGGTCTATGACGACGAGGGCGGTGGCTGGGCCGGGCGTTTCATCTGGCTGCTCGACGTGATCGGTCACGACAAATACCACTACGTCGACGGCGGTCTGCCGGCGTGGCTGGAAGCCGGCATGCCGATGTCGATCCAGGTGCCGCCTGCGGTGGGCGGCCCGGTGGCGCTGACCCTGCACGACGAGCCGACGGCAACCCGCGAATACCTGCAAAGCCGTCTCGGCGCCGCCGATCTGGCGATCTGGGACGCACGCGGGCCGCTAGAATATTCCGGTGAGAAAGTGCTGGCCGCCAAGGGTGGACACATCCCCGGCGCGGTGAACTTCGAATGGACCGCCGGCATGGACAAGGCGCGTCAATTGCGGATTCGCACGGACATGCCGCAGATCCTCGAAGACCTCGGGATCACCAAGGACAAAGAAATCATTACCCACTGCCAGACCCATCACCGGTCGGGCTTCACTTATCTGGTGGCCAAGTCCCTCGGTTATCCGCGGGTCAAGGGCTACGCCGGTTCCTGGGGCGAATGGGGCAACCACCCTGACACGCCTGTCGAGATTCAAGGTTCTAAGGACAACTAATGAAAGAGCGTCTGTTTATCCTCAGCCAGTACCTGCTGCCTCATCACCTGCTGTCGCGCCTGGCCGGCTGCGTTGCCGAGTGCCGCGTGCGCTGGTTCAAGAATGCCTTCACCCAGTGGTTCGCCAAGCGTTATCAGGTGGACATGTCGCAAGCGCTGGTCGAAGACCTGACCGCCTACGAGCACTTCAACGCCTTCTTCACCCGAGCCCTGAAAGACGGCGCGCGGCCACTGGACCAGACTCCGGGCGCGATCCTCAGCCCGGCCGACGGTGCGGTCAGCCAGCTCGGCCCGATCGAACACGGTCGGGTGTTCCAGGCCAAGGGCCACAGCTTCAGCGTGCTGGAACTGCTGGGGGGTGACACGGCGAATGCCGCGCCGTTCATGGGCGGCGACTTCGCCACCATTTACCTGTCGCCGAAGGATTATCACCGCGTGCACATGCCGCTGGCCGGCACCCTGCGCGAGATGGTCTACATCCCGGGCCGGATCTTCTCGGTCAACCAGACCACTGCGGAAAACGTTCCGGAGCTGTTCGCCCGCAACGAGCGTGTAGCATGCATTTTCGACACCGAACGCGGGCCGATGGCCGTGGTGCTGGTCGGCGCGATGATCGTCGCCTCGATCGAAACCGTGTGGGCCGGTCTGGTCACCCCACCGAAGCGCGAACTGAAAACCTTCCGCTACGACGAAGCCGCCCGTGCGCCGATTCATCTGGAAAAAGGTGCGGAACTGGGGCGCTTCAAACTGGGTTCGACGGCGATCGTGCTGTTTGGCCCGGATCAAGTGAAATGGGCTGAAGAACTGGTGGCGGGTTCGCCAGTGCAAATGGGCCAGGCCCTGGCCCTGCCGACGGCCTGAGCCGGCTGATCCGCCCTTTCACACGTCTGTGAAGGGGCGGACACGACCTGGGAGGCGCCGTTACTCTATCTGCCCACGGAAGCCGATCGGCCCTTCGTTGGCGTAGGTATTGGTGCCACTGAGGTTTTTCCCTCCATCGCTGGAAGTGACGCTCAACGCGACAACGTTCTGATTGTCCCGGCCACCGATCACCCACTTGCCGCCCGGATGCCATGGGGCATCATTGCCACCCCACTGGTTCTCGACGTTGTATTGATTTTGACCGGTGCGCTGCGCCTTGAAGCCAATCGGGCCTTCGCCGGCGTAAGTCATGGTGCCGGTGAAGCTTTTGCCGCCATCGCCCGACTTGATCTCGATGGCGACGACTTGCTGGTTGTCCCGCCCGCCCAGCACCCAGGTTCCACCCGGATGCCACGGTGCCGAACTACCGCCCCATTGATTTGCCACTGCATATTTAGACATGAACCTCATCTCCTTGAAGTTTCGGGAGACCTGCCCGAGGTTGACGGCAGGCCGTGCAACCGTGCGTTTCCGATCGCACGTCTGAGAGACTAGTAGGGCTTGTTGAATGGCATCCGGCCAGCAGACCAGCGGTCAAAAAGCCTGATGCCATCCGGCGAAACAGACCACAGCTGCTAGAGTTCTTGGTGTTGCCAATTTCGCCGCTGGAGCCAGTCACGGCATGAGTGAGTCACGCCTCCAACCCTCCCTGCGCGCCTCGATCCCGACGCAAACGCGCCTGTCGTTCTGCGAAGCCACCCCGCGCGATCTCAAGCGCTGGATCGCCGGCCTGCCCAAGGCCAACATCGGCGAAACCGCCCGCCAGTTGTATCAAGGCCTGGGCGAACTCAACCAATTGCTCACCCCTAGTGACAATCGCCTGCAACTCCTCGAACTGCTGCGCCCTGAGGTTTACTTCGTCTGCCAGCATCTGGAGCGGCATTTCCTGCATCAGGCGATCATGCTCGATGACCGTTCGCGCAAGATCAGCAACCTGTGTCAGGCGCTGCAAAGTCATCTGGCTATCGGCTACAAGCAGATCGTTCTGCGCATTGTCCCCAAGTATCACAAGGATCGTGCGGCGCTGGTCAGTCAGGCCCTGCAACGGGCCGCGCATGCGCTCAAGGGGCAACTGCTGCGGGCGACGCAGCTGTACAGCCCGCCGCCGGAACATCTGTGGTTCGAGCTGCATCAGTTGTATCGCTGCGCTTGCGCCTTGCAGTTGCAACAGCGTCGGGTGCATGACGATCTGGCGAGCCTGAGCAGCGAACTGAGCCTGGAACAGACCTACATCGCCGCCCTGCTGCTGGGCAGCGCCCGTTGCAATCAACTGCGGCAGAACCAGATCGCCCGGCTGGCCGAAGTGCTGGAGCCGTGGAGTGCCCTGCTCAAGCTGCATCCCGGCAGCCCGCAGGATGGACTGTTCGCCATCAGCGCTGAACTGGACGCTGGCCCGCGCTACCGCAGCATGTTTCGCAAAGAACAACAGGGCGCATTGCTGGGCTTCGATCCGCAACCGCTGGTGAACATGATCGAAGCGCATTTACTGCAGCAGGAGACGTCGACGCCGCTACCGGTCCCGGCAGGACTGAGCCTCGATACCCTGCAACATTTGCACGCCAGTTGGGGACAGGCCGCCGAGCGCAGTTTTCAGCGCACCGCCGGTCAAGGCAGCCTGACCGTGTGCGTCGGCATGAGCGCCCTGCACTTTTACCTGGGCGGCGAACGCAGCTTCAGCGAACTGCTGAAACATCCCGGTGCTCGCGCGGCCAATTTCAGTCGCGTCGTGGTCCAGGGCGAAAAGGACAGCTGGAGCCAGGCCTTCGACGCCGCACCGCTGGGCGCGACTGAAGAGTTGCTGCCGTACGAAGAAATCCAGTACGACCATCTGGGCGAAGACGAGAGCAACACCGACAGCCCTCCACACTATCCGACCTACAGTTTGCCGGTGATCAACCACAGTCCCGGCGGCTATTGTCTGGCGTGGCCGAGTGAAGTACCCGCCGAATTGCAGGCCGGGGAAATGCTCGGAATTCAGGACAGTGCGAATCAGGGCTGGAGCATTGCGGTGGTGCGCTGGATTCGTCAGGTGCGCGGCAGCGGGCCGCAAATGGGCATAGAACTGGTGGCGCCACACGCCGAACCCTGCGGTTTGCAACTGGTGCGCTCGCGAGATGATCACAGTCAGTATTTGCGCGGTCTGCTGCTACCGGAGATCAGCGCCATCGACTTGCCCGCGACCTTGCTCGCCCCGCGCCTGCCGTTTCAGGAAGGCAATAAAGTGCTGATCAACACCCACGGCGAAGAACACCGCGCCGGGCTGGATCGACGGGTGGCGAGTACGCACAGTTTCAATCAGTTTGCCTATCGCTCGCTGGAGGCCGCGCAGAATGGCGGGGGCGAGGAGGATTTCGATTCGTTGTGGAAATCGCTTTAGATCGGGTTGAGCCCTTCGCGAGCAAGCCCGCTCCCACAGGAGACCGAGTTCAATGTGGGAGCGGGCTTGCTCGCGAAAGGGCCCGCTCAGACTACAGAGATATCAGAGCTGCCCGTCGCGATCGCGAAAGCCCAGCAGATACAGCACGCCATCCAGCCCAAGGGTAGAAATCGCCTGCTTCGCCGACTGTTTGACCAGCGGCTTGGCGCGGAACGCCACACCCAGCCCGGCAATCGCCAGCATTGGCAGGTCATTCGCGCCGTCGCCCACAGCGATGGTCTGCTCCAGACGCAAGCCTTCCTTGTGCGCCAGTTCCTTCAGCAGATCCGCTTTACGCTGCGCATCGACGATCGGCTCGATGGCCACGCCGGTGCACTTGCCGTCGACCACTTCCAGTTCGTTGGCGAACACGTAGTCGATGCCGAGTTTGGCCTGCAACTGCTTGGCGAAGTAAGTGAAGCCGCCGGACAGGATCGCGGTCTTGTAGCCCAGGCGCTTGAGTTCGGCGAACAGGGTTTCGGCGCCTTCGGTCAGGCGCAGCGAAGCGCCGATCGAGTCCAGCACGCTGACATCCAGACCTTTGAGCAACGCCAGGCGCTCTTTGAAACTGGCGCGGAAGTCCAGTTCGCCGGCCATCGCGCGCTCGGTGATGGCCGAGACTTGCTCGCCGACACCGGCGGCCTTGGCCAGTTCGTCGATGACTTCGGCTTCGATCAGCGTCGAGTCCATGTCGAACACCGCCAGACGCCGGTTGCGACGGAACAGCGAATCTTCCTGGAAGGCGATGTCGACGTTCAGCTCCTGCGCGACGCTGAGGAATTCGGCACGCAGCGCCTGCGGATCAGCCGCTTCACCACGCACCGAGAACTCGATGCAGCCCTTGCCCTTGTCCGCCGGAGTGTCCAGCGGCATGCGACCCGACAAACGGTCGATATGGTCGATGTTCAGGCCATATTTGGCGGTGATCGCGCTGACTGCCTGCAATTGGCCGGCGGTCACTTTGCGGGTCAACAGGGTGACGATGTGGCGTTTCTTGCCCTGATTGCCCACCCATTGCTGGTAATCCTCTTCGGGCACCGGGGTGAAGCGCACTTGCTGGTCGAGCTCGTAGCCCTTGAACAGGATGTCCTTGAGCACGGCCTTGCCTTGCTCGGAGTCGGGAATTTCAACCAGGATGCCGAACGACAGGGTGTCGTGGATCACCGCCTGACCAATGTCGAGAATGTTCACACCACCTTGTGCCAGAACGCCGGTAATGGCCGCAGTCAGACCCGGACGGTCGACTCCCGTGATGTTAATCAGGACGATTTCGCGCAACGCGCACCCCCGCAACTGGAAAAAAACCGCATTCTACCCACTTTCAGTGACCATCGGGCACCGCGAGCGCTTTGCCGGTCTAGGGCCTGTCGCTATACTGCGCGTCAACTTCACGGACAAAAGAGCCGAGCTCAGTGAACCGGCCCACGCCAGTTAAAACCGATAACTTCTTCCTGCTGATCTTCCGTGCACTGCGTCATCGCCGTGTGCCGATTGCATTGCGCATTGCCAGCCATAACGTGATCCTGGTCGCTCTGGCCCTGGTGATCTATGCCGGGGTGATGGGCCTGCAGTTCAAGCAGGCCATGCACGAGCAGGCCGATGCGCTGGGTGAAAGCCTGACCACGCAGACCGCCACTTCCGCCACTGAACTGTTGGTGTCCAACGACATCCTCAGCCTCAACGTGCTGCTCAACAACCTGACCAAGAACAAGCTGGTGGCACACGCCGCTATCTATAGCGTGGACAACCGCATCCTCGCCGAATCCGGTCAGCGCCCCAAGCACAGCCTGCTGGGCGAAGCCGAGGGCATGTACGAGAGCAAGATCACCTTCCAGGACGTGACTGCCGGGCAACTGCGCATCAGCCTGGACATGGATCAGTTCCAGCAGCCGATGACCATCAGCCTGCAGAGCATGGGCATTCTCAGTGCGATCCTCCTGGCCTTGTCGCTGGCCCTGAGCCTGCGCATGGGGCGCTATCTATCGACGCCATTGCTGCAATTGCGCGTCTGGCTGCGGCGCATCGACGAACACACACCGGGCATAGATCGTCAGGACGAAATCGGCGATCTGGCGCGTCAGCTGCACGCCAACTACGCTCCCGAGCCTGCGCCTGAACCTGAGCCAGAGCCGGAACCCGAGTTCGAGGAAGAGGATGAGCCAGAGTTCGAAGTGCGCAACCTGCGTGACCCGAGCTTTGACGAAACCCGCCCGATGGCCGCGCAAAAACCGGCGCCGCGCCACGTGGTCAGCACCGTTGAAGACGATGATGACGACGAAGATCCGTTTGCCGATCTGCGCGACGAGTCGCTGACCGAAGCTGTTCCGGCGCCGCGTAAAGCGACACCAAGCGTGCCGCAGCACAGCGCGGTGCTGGCGATCCAGCTGGGTTCGCAAGAGCAACTGCGGCGCCTGCCGCGTGCCCGCCTGGAAGAGTTGCTGGAGCGCTATCGCGATTGTCTCGATCAGGCCGCTTCGCTGTATCAGGGCGAAATCGAAACCCTGAACGATGGCAGCACACTGATGCTGTTCCACACCGAAGACAGCGGTGACGACTACCTGACCAACGCCATCTGCTGCGGCGAGTTGCTGCGGGCGCTGGGCCATCAGTTGCAGATCGAAGTCGCCGACAGCGGCATCACCCTGCAATTGCAACTGGGCCTGACCCTGGGCGACGAGTTGTTCGGCCTGAGCCAGATCGACCTGCTGCTGACCGATTCGGCTCAGGATGCCCTGGCCCTGTCGCAACACAGTCGCAACCTGCTGCTGGTCGAGCGCAAGATCGGTGACGATGCACTGATTCGTCAGCGTGCGCGGATCCGCCCGATCGCCAGCCCTGAGGGGGCCTGCTGTGTCGAGCGGTTGATGGAGCCTTATCCCTCGATGCTCGAGCGACAACTGGCGCGGATGCATGAGCGCCGGGCGTAAGCCTTAGCCAGATGCACAGAAGCCCGCAGACAAGTGATTGTCTGCGGGCTTTTTTGTGGGCGATTGAAAAGCCCCTCACCCTAGCCCTCTCCCGGAGGGAGAGGGGACTCATTGGGGGATATTCCAGAGTTACACCGACCTGCCCCTGCTCTACCGAATCCACAATCGCCAACATCTTCCAGGTGGACGTATGACGCATAACACCTCGGTCAGTCCCCCTCTCCCTCCGGGAGAGGGCTAGGGTGAGGGAGATACAACAAAGCCCGCAAAAGGCGGGCTCTGGTTTGACTCTGATTCAGACTTCAGAAGCGGAACACTTCCATATCCGTGCGAATCGGCGAAGCCATCGGAATCTTCGGCTGCTTCTCTGCATCCGCCGCCGGCGCTGCCGGTTTAGGCGCTGCCTTACGCGGTGCTTCGGCCACCGGAGGCTGGTTGGCCAATGGCTTGAGCGCCACCGACAACTGCTCGGCCAGACGCTGTAGCAGAATCCCCTGCGCCTGCACCTGCGAAGCCGTGGTACCGGCATGCAGCTCCTGCAGATGAACGATGCGGTTATCGCGCACCTGACCACGACGGTCGATCAGACGCCATTGTGCATCGAGGATCGCCGGTTGCTTCTCACCGGAGTCCAGACGCGTGATGGTCAGCAATACCTGCACATCCGGGGCAAATCCCAGAGTGGCGGGTGCCAATACCACACGCTGGCTGTCCAGATGACCGGCCACCTGACGCATCAGCAATTGATCGATATCCGACGAAAGGCTGCCCGCCCAGCGACCGTCGGTCGAGGCTTGCAGGCTGCCGTCCGGTTGACGTTGCAGCAAAGTTTCACGTTGCAGGTAATCAGCAATGACTACCGGACCCAACAAAACCGCCATGCCTGTGCTTTGCGCAGGCTGAGCCGGACTTCCGCTGTCCAGCTGATACAGCGACACCGGTTGGTGAACGCTGCAACCCGCCAGGCCCAAAACGCCGGCGAGCAGGAAAATAAGGGGGCGCAGAGCAGTCATCATCCCGTCCAGGTGGCCGCCACAAGGCTGACCACAGTGAAAATACTCAATAAATATGAAGAACGCTCGGCCACGCCGGCGCTTGGAAAGGCCATATCATCCGTGAATATGCGTTCCGACTCCAGCGCCAAAGCGTCGATCTACGCGTTAAATCGTAGATCGACGCCTCTAGATGGGCGTTTTCGCCTAATTGAGGTTTTCGACGAGCAGTGCATCGACCCGCTGGAAGCCACGTGGAAGCTTGTTGCCACGCCGTCCACGCTCACCTTTGTAGTGTTCGAGGTCTTCAGCTTTCAGTTTATACGGACGTTTGCCTGCTTGCAGGATCAAGGTTGCCCCCGCGGGAATCACAGCAATGTCCGTGACAAACTCTTCACGGCTGGCGACACGGTCACCCGGCACACCGATGATTTTGTTGCCCTTGCCCTTCGCCAGCTGCGGCAAATCGCTGATATTGAAGACCAGCATCCGCCCCTCGCTTGTCACGGCGGCAAGCAAGTCATTCTCGCGATCAGTCACCGGACGCGGCGCGATCACCTTGGCGTTGTTCGGCAAGCTCAACAGGGCTTTACCGGCCTTGTTCTTGGCTTGCAGGTCTTCGCCCTTGACCACGAAACCGTAACCGGCGTCGGAGGCGATCACGTACAGCGCATCGTCTTCCGGCATCAGCACGCACTCGAAGGTCGCACCCGGTGGCGGGGTCAGACGGCCGGTCAACGGTTCGCCCTGGCCACGCGCCGACGGCAAGGTGTGGGCGGCGACCGAATAGCTGCGGCCAGTGGAGTCAATCACCACGGCAGACTGGTTGGAACGCCCCGCCGCCGAGGTCTTGAAGCCGTCACCCGCCTTATACGACAGGCCGGTGGCATCGATGTCATGGCCTTTGGCCGAACGGATCCAGCCTTTTTCCGACAGCACGACGGTAACTTTCTCGTTCGGCAGCAGATCGTGTTCGGTCAGCGCTTTCGCTTCAGCACGTTCGACGATCGGCGAACGACGGTCATCGCCATAGGTTTCAGCGTCTTTGAGCAGCTCGGTGCGCACCAGCTTCTTCAGCTTGGCTTCGCTGCCCAGCAGGGCTTGCAGCTTGGCCTGTTCCTTGAGCAGTTCGTCTTGCTCGTCGCGCAGCTTCATCTCTTCCAGACGCGCCAACTGCCGCAGGCGGGTGTCGAGGATGTAGTCGGCCTGGATCTCGCTGAGGGCAAATCGCTCGATCAGCTTGGCTTTCGGGTGCTCCTCGGTGCGGATGATGTGGATCACTTCATCCAGGTTGAGGTAGGCGATCAGCAAACCGTCCAACAGGTGCAGGCGACGCTCGACCTTGTCGAGGCGGAATTGCAGGCGGCGACGCACGGTCAGCACGCGGAATTCCAGCCATTCGACCAGCAACGCCCGCAGGTTTTTCAGCTGCGGCTTGCCGTCCAGACCGATGATGTTGACGTTGACCCGGTAGGTCGACTCCAGCTCGGTGCTGGCGAACAGGTGCTGCATCAGCGCTTCATGATCGACGCGACTGTTGACCGGAATGATCACGATGCGGCACGGGTTTTCGTGGTCGGATTCATCACGCAGGTCAGCGATCTGCGGTGCTTTCGACGGCTTGGCCTGCATCAGCGCGGCGATCTGCTCCAGCACTTTGGCCCCGGAGACCTGGTGCGGCAGCGCGGTGACGATGATGTCGCCGTCCTCGACGTGGTACACGGCGCGCATGCGTACCGAGCCCTTGCCGGTTTCGTACATTTTCAGCAGGTCGGCACGCGGCGTGATGATTTCCGCTTCGGTCGGATAGTCCGGGCCTTGAATGTGTTCGCAGAGCTGTTCGACCGTGGCTTTCGGCTCATCGATCAGGCGCACGCAGGCAGTGGCGACTTCGCGCAGGTTGTGCGGCGGCACGTCGGTGGCCATACCGACAGCGATGCCGGTGGTGCCGTTGAGCAGGATGTTCGGCAAACGTGCCGGCAACACCAGCGGTTCCTGCAGGGTGCCGTCGAAATTCGGGCCCCAGTCAGCGGTGCCCTGGCCCAGTTCGCTGAGCAGCACTTCGGAATAGCGCGACAGGCGTGCTTCGGTGTAACGCATGGCGGCGAAGGACTTCGGATCGTCCGGCGCACCCCAGTTGCCCTGGCCGTCGACCAGCGTGTAGCGATAGCTGAACGGCTGGGCCATCAGCACCATCGCTTCATAACACGCCGAATCGCCGTGCGGGTGGAACTTGCCGAGCACGTCACCGACGGTACGCGCCGATTTCTTGTGCTTGGAATCGGCGTCCAGCCCCAGCTCGCTCATCGCATAAATGATGCGCCGCTGTACCGGTTTCAGGCCGTCGCCGATATGCGGCAGAGCACGGTCCATGATCACGTACATGGAGTAGTTGAGGTAGGCATTTTCGGTGAAGTCAGCCAGCGATCGGCGTTCTACGCCGTCTAAGCTGTCTGCAAGGATGTCGCTCATGCGGGCCTCATCGGTTCGTTGTCTGGCGCAGCAGCATGGTGCCGCCGCGCTGGGTAAATTCAAGTTTGTTCAGGGCGCTCATGCCGAGCAGCACCTGATCGCCATGCAGCCCCGGCGCCACCAGCGCGCGGACATCCCGCAGCACAATGTCGCCCAGTTGCAGACGGTCGATCTTTGTCCGGTAACCTTGGCTCAGGCCGTTGGCCGTGCTCAGGGTCACGCCGAAACCTTCTTCCAGCTTTAACCGTTTGGCCAGATCCGCCGGGATCGCCACATCGGTCGCGCCGGTGTCGAGCATGAACTCCACCGGCTCACCGTTGATCTGACCGCTGGCGACAAAATGCCCTTGGGCGTTGCCGGCCAGCTTCACCTCGATCACGCCGCCATGCTGCTCGGACGTGACCACCACGTTCGGATTCTGCTGACGTTCTTCCCACTGGCCGAAAAACCGCGTGGCCAGAAACAGCCCCGCGCACCAGGCCAGAATCATCAACACCCGGCCGGCGCGTTTGCCCGGCGGTTGCTGACTCACGGCTTGGCGCTCCAGCCACCTTCAGGCGCGGCGAAGCGCCAGACGATCGGGCGAACCTCACCGTCGGCGCGGGGGCCGAAATTATTGTCGACGCCGACCCACGCACCCTCAGCGTCAACGATCAATGCCTCTTCCAACCCGAAGTTTTGCGAGTAACGGCGGTTGGCCTGCAACAGTTCAGCGGCGTACGACCAGCAGCGCTCGACCTTGGCAGTCTGCGCATCGCGCCGACAAATCTGGAAGGCGTTGCGTTCAAGGGTAAACAATTTGCCGTTGAACAACGAAAGGTCGGAAAAGTCGCGGTCGACCGCTTTGGCGTGCGGGAACTGCGGCGGCTGCATCTCCTTGCCGCCCTCGCTGAGCAGCACGCAACGACCGTCGCAATCCCACACCGTCTGCTGACGCTTGATCAGCAGCAAGCCGCGGTTTTGCCGTTCGCCGGCCAGCCACATCTGATCGCCCGCCGGGTTGATCGCCAGACCTTCGAAGATCGCATTGAAATGCAGGAGCATGCCACTGGCCCGCGCTTCGCGAACCATCATCGGCGAAATCTTCAGCCAGTTGACCGGGCCGCTGACGGGCACCTGCAAGACCGCCGCGTGGCCCTCGCTGACAATGTAGCGATTGCCGGCGCTGTCGCAGCTGATGCCTTCGAAATCGAGGTCGCCACCGCGCACGAACGACGCGGCCCAATTGCGCGAGCGCAATCCCCACGGCAAACCGGTCTCCGGCACCAGCGGCACGTCGATGTGCAAGGCTTCGGCCTGCCAGACCTGATCGGCGGTATTGAGCCGATAGATCTGATCGTCATCGCGGTCCGACACCGTCCACAACTCGCTGCCACACATGGCCAGTCCCGACAGGTTGCCACCACGCATGCCTTCGACCGGATGTTCCGAGAGCACGCGCAACTCCTGCAGCGGCTCCGCCGACACGCCCATCGCACTCAGCAGCAATGCACCCGCCAAGGCCCAGCCAAACCGCATCAGGCCAGCACCTCGGCAAGGTTGCCCTTGGATTCGAGCCAGGTCTTGCGGTCACCGGCGCGTTTCTTCGCCAGCAACATGTCCATCATTTCCGAGGTTTCGGCAAAATCATCGCCCAGCGTCAACTGCACCAGGCGCCGGGTGTTCGGGTCCATGGTGGTTTCACGCAGTTGCGGCGGGTTCATTTCACCCAGACCTTTGAATCGGGTGACCTGCGGTTTGCCGCGTTTCTTCTCGGCCACCAGACGATCGAGAATCCCGTCGCGCTCGGCTTCGTCGAGGGCGTAGTAGATCTCTTTGCCGAGATCGATGCGGTACAGCGGCGGCATCGCCACGTAGACGTGACCGGCGTCCACCAGCGGGCGGAAATGCTGGACGAACAACGCGCACAGCAGCGTCGCGATGTGCAGACCGTCGGAGTCGGCGTCGGCGAGGATGCAGATTTTGCCGTAGCGCAGCTGACTCATGTCTGCCGCACCCGGATCGACCCCGATGGCCACGGCGATGTTGTGCACTTCCTGGCTGGCCAGCACTTCGCTGCCATCGACTTCCCAGGTGTTGAGGATCTTGCCGCGCAACGGCAGGATCGCCTGGAATTCCTTGTCCCGCGCTTGCTTGGCGGAACCGCCGGCGGAATCACCTTCGACCAGGAACAGCTCGGAACGCATCGGATCCTGACCCGCGCAGTCAGCCAGTTTGCCCGGCAACGCCGGCCCCTGGGTGACGCGTTTGCGCTCGACTTTCTTGCTTGCTTTCAGGCGGCGACCGGCGTTGTTGATCGCCAGTTCGGCCAGCGCCAGACCGGTTTCCGGGTTGGCGTTGAGCCACAGGCTGAATGCATCTTTCACGACGCCGGAAACGAATGCCGCCGCTTCACGGGACGACAAGCGCTCTTTGGTCTGGCCAGAGAATTGCGGCTCCTGCATCTTCATCGACAGCACGAAAGCGATGCGCTCCCAGACGTCTTCCGGCGCCAGCTTCACCCCGCGCGGCAGCAGGCTGCGGAATTCGCAGAACTCGCGCATCGCATCCAGCAGGCCCTGACGCAAACCGTTGACATGGGTCCCGCCCTGCGCCGTCGGGATCAGGTTGACGTAGCTTTCCTGCACCGCGTCGCCACCTTCCGGCAGCCACAGCAGCGCCCAGTCCACCGCTTCTTTATTACCGGCGAGGCTGCCGCAGAATGGCTCGTCCGGCAGGCGTTCGAATTCGCTGACCGCGTCCACCAGATAGGAGCGCAGGCCGTCTTCGTAATGCCATTCGACTTTCTCGCCGGTGCCCTTGTCTTCGAAGCTGACCAGCAGCCCCGGGCACAGCACAGCCTTGGCCTTGAGCACGTGCTTGAGACGGCTGATGGAGAATTTCGGTGAATCGAAGTATTTCGGATCCGGCGCGAAGTACACGCTGGTCCCGGTGTTGCGCTTGCCGACGGTGCCGACGATTTCCAGTTCGGTGGCCTTGAAGCCATCGGCGAAGGTCATCTGGTATTCGTTGCCGTCACGCTTCACGCGCACCCGGACTTCGGTCGACAAAGCGTTGACCACGGAAATACCCACCCCGTGCAGACCGCCGGAGAACTGGTAGTTCTTGTTGGAAAACTTGCCGCCCGCATGCAGCTTGGTGAGGATCAGCTCGACCCCCGACACACCCTCTTCCGGGTGAATGTCGACCGGCATGCCGCGACCGTCGTCGCTGACCTCCAGCGAGTGATCGGCGTGCAGAATGACCTGCACCGATTTGGCATGGCCGGCCAGGGCTTCGTCGACACTGTTGTCGATGACTTCCTGGGCGAGGTGGTTCGGCCGACTGGTGTCGGTGTACATGCCGGGGCGTTTGCGCACCGGGTCGAGGCCCGAGAGGACTTCGATGGCGTCGGCGTTATAAGAGCTAGCGCTGGGAGTGGCCATAGGGTCTCGTCGTCAGTGATTCAATGAAAAAGGGGCAAGACTTCACAGTGCGGTGAAATCGATTGCCTGATACAAATCGGCGCCAATGCCGGCAAAACTCAACAACGCCGGTAATTGTTCGGCAAAACCCTGGTAACCATGGTCGCCGCCGGCCTGAATGCGCAAGGCGCAGGCCCGGTAATACTGCTGGGCGAGGCGATAATCCAGTGTTTCATCGCCGGTCTGCAACCACACCTGATAACGCTGTGCATCCACAGGTGCCGGCACTTCCAGCTCGGCCAGGGCCGTCACATGGTCGTGGGTCAATTCCCAGGTCTCATCGGTATACAGGTTTTTCTGTGTGCCCAGGTAGCCGTCGAACATACGGTGCGGGCTGACCGCCGGGTTGACCAGCAGGGCTTTCAAGCCGTGGCGCTCAGCCAGGTGAGTCGCATAGTAGCCGCCGAGTGAGCTTCCCACCAGCAACGGCCGGCCCAGCTCGGCAATCGCCTGCTGCAACTGACCGATGGCTTCACGCGGGTGGTGATGCAGCGCCGGGACACGCAATTGGTCGCTCAAACCCAGCCGTTCCATCACCTCGACCAGCTGACAGGCCTTTTTCGAGGCCGGCGCGCTGTTGAAACCGTGGATATAGAGGATCGAACCGGACATTTGAGCTCCCTGGGTGTCGGCGAAAGATAGCGGAGTTTACAGGGAGAAAGCCCCTCACCCTAGCCCTCTCCCGGAGGGAGAGGGGACTGAATGGGGGATATTCAAGAGCTACACCGACTTGAGCGAGTTTCAGCGAATCCATAATCGACACATTCTTTCAGGTCGATGGATAACGCCAGACACCTCGGTCAGCTCCCTCTCCCTCCGGGAGAGGGCTGGGGTGAGGGGCTCTTGATCGAAATCAGTAGCCTTCGGAGCCGTAATCGACGGTGAATTGGAAGTCGGTAACGCGCTCGACACCGGTTTCCAGCCGCCCGTCCGGCAACAGCCGCAACCAGCGATAGCCCGGCGCCTGTTCGCCGACCTTGAAGTCGTGACTGCCGGGCTCGAACTGAATGCAGGTCGATGGCGAGGCCATCAGCCGTACGCCGTTGCGTTCGCGGTCGATCTCCTGATGCACATGCCCCCACAGCACCGCGCGAGCCTGAGGAAAACGATCGAGCACGTCGAAGAATGCTTCGGGATTGCGCAAACCGATCGGCTCCGCCCAGGCACAACCCACCGGCACCGGATGATGGTGGAAACACACCAGATGATGGCGCTCCGGCGCTTCGCTCAGCGAGCGCGCCAGCAGTTGCAACTGAACATCCTGCAGATACCCCGGCACAGAGCCCGGCACCGCCGAGTCGAGCAAGGTCACGCGCCAGTTGCCGACATCGACCACTGACTCCAGCAATGCACTTTGCACTGCGGCCTGAGCCATGATTTGCGGCTCATCGTGATTGCCGGGAATCCAGCGCGCCGGCGCATCGATCTGCGCCGTCATCTCACGAAACTGTTGATACGACTCCAGAGTGCCATCTTGGGAAAGGTCCCCCGTGGCCAGAATCAAGTCGATCCGAGGTTGCTGCCTGAGCACCAGTTCGATGACCTTTTGCAGGCTCTCGCGGGTGTTCATGCCCAGCAGTGTGCCGTCCGCCTCGGCGAACAGATGACTGTCGGATAACTGCACCAGCAACGCCGGATCGGCGGTGGTCAATGTGGATACGCTCGGCAAGGCGTTCTCCCAGGGCAAAAGCACGGAATCGGTTGAGTGCCGCAATTATGCTGGGGGATGACGCAAAGAGGAAACCGGCGAACCGGACGCAGTTCACAACTAGCGTACGACTTCGTACTCGTGCCCCAGGGCCAGACAATGGCTCAGCCATTCCCCGAGGAACAGATTGAGCTGGGCCTTTTCATCCGGCTGATGCATCGCGGCGTTCGGGTAAGGATAGATGCCGCGAAAGCGTCGTGCATGTTCGGCGCTGATCACCTCGGCCATGCGCGCGTCGTGATAGACCTGCACTTCCAGTTGCGGCACCGGCAGCCACGGCAAACTGTGTTCCTGACGCACCTGCAAAGTGGTGGTGTAGGGGCAAGTCTGCAGCACTTCGAGGGCCAGCACGCCGAGCATCTGCTCGCCCTGGGTCACGGCGATCCGCCGCGCCTCGGGGTCGTTGCGCATATCCGGCACCAGTCGCATCAGGCGCGCGTAGTTGGCCTCGCAGGCGGCTTGCAGCCCGGCGAGGTCGACTCGATAGCGATCGCGCAGCTTGTTTACGACCATAACCCCCTCACTTCGGCGCGGTTCAGCGCCAGCCATTGCAAGGCGATGATGCTCGCCGCGTTGGCAATGCGTCCGTCACGGACGGCCTGCAAGGCATCTTCAAAGGCCCAGACCGTGACACGGATGTCTTCTGCTTCTTCCTCCAGCCCATGCAGGCCGCCTACGCCTTCTGTACTGCAACGCCCCAGAAACAAATGCACGTATTCGTTGCTGCCACCCGGCGACGGGAAATATTGGGTCATCGGCCACAGGGCCTTGATGTCCAGCCCAGCTTCCTCCTGCGCCTCGCGGTGAGCAACTTCTTCCGGCACTTCGGCCTTGTCGATCAGACCGGCGACCAGCTCAACCAGCCACGGGTTGTCGGTCTTGCCCATGGCACCGACGCGAAACTGCTCGAGCAGCACCACTTCATCGCGCTTTGGATCGTAAGGCAGCAGGCACACGGCATCGTGACGCACGAAGACTTCGCGGTTGATCTCGCGGCTCATGCCCCCGGCGAACAGTTCATGGCGCAGGTGCAAACGGTCGAGCTTGTAGAAGCCCTCGTAGCAGCGCTCGCGCTTTACGACATCGACGGTGGCCGGAGTGGCGTTGGCAAAATCTGTCATGAGCATCCTCTCTTGCTGCAAATCCAATACGAGGCTGCTTTTGGTTACTGGCGACCTCGACTTCGCGCCATCCTAACGCGCCCGCGATGATTGATGCAGCCCCTTTACCGTCAGCGGGATGGACGGTGGAGGCGAAACCCACTCTAATTAGCTTAGTGGCGAACTGACTGCTTCGGCGAGAGTCGAAGCGGATAACTTTTTGCCTTCCCCTGTTTCAGAAAAGGACGCCCATGTCGCTTTTCAAAATTGCCTCCGTGGCCGCCATCGCCCTGACCCTGGGCGCCTGCGCCAACCTGTTCCAGCCCAACTACCGCACGCCGCTGGAAACCACCCGCGATGCGTCGGAAACCCTGAAACCCGGCTGTTCCAACCCGGACTGCCCGCTGGTGAATATCGATACCGTGCACTTCGCGGCCGAGCCTGCGCTGGACGGCATTATCGAAAAACGCCTGCTGCAAATGACCCGCACCGAGCAAAACGCAGCGGTAGCGCCAACCCTGGCCGCCTATCGTGATCAATTCCTGCGCAACGCCGGCCCGCGCAACAGCAGCTATTTGCAGGCCAAGGTACGCGAGCAGCATGACGGCTTGGTGATCATCGAACTGTCGAGCTACCTCGACACCGGCGGCGCCCATGGCACGCCGGGCCGCGGTTTCATCAACTATTCGCGTCAGCAGCATAAAGTGCTGAACCTGTCGGACATGTTGCTGCCGGGTCAGGAAGAGGCGTTCTGGAAAGCGGCGCAAGTGGCGCACAACAGCTGGCTGATCAGCACCAAGCTCGATCAGGAAGCGGATTTCGTGAAGAGCTGGCCGTTCGTCAAAACCCCGAACGTGGCGCTGACCTACGGTGGCGTGATCCTCAAGTACGACGTGAGCACCATCGCGCCTTACGCGCTGGGCCACGTCGAACTGAAGATCCCTTACCCGCGTCTGAACGGCATTCTCAAACCCGAGCTGTTTCCCGGCCGTAACTGAACGCCCGACCGAGCACCAGTTGCAACAGCCCTGCCAGCACCAGTGCCGGCAGGGTCGCGCCGACATCCGGATACAGATTCGCCAGCAAGTGGTAGGTGCTGATCCCGCCCAGCCACGCCAACAGCGCCGGCCAGCGCAATGCGGCTGACGCCACCTGAGCGCTGCGCTTGCGCAGGATGAAGTGATCCACCAGCACCACGCCGAACAGCGGCGCGAACACCGAACCGATCAACAGCAGGAAGTTCTGGTACTGCGCCAATGGCGCCAGCAGTGCAATCAGGGTGCAGATCACGCCGATGGCCAAGGCCAGATGCTCGACTTTCAAGCGCAACAGAATCCCGCTCGACACCGCGGCCGAATGAATGTCGGCGAAAGCGTTTTCCGACTCATCCAGCAGAATCAGCAACAGCGGAATGCCCAGACCGGCCCCGGCCAGTGCCAGCAGTAACGCATTGACTTCACCGCTCGGCGCAAAGGCCAGGGTATAGGCCACGCCTAGGCTCATCAACCAGAAGTTACCGATAAAGAAACCGATCGCAGTGCCGCCGAACACGTGCTTCGCACGCTTGCCAAAGCGCGAGTAATCGGCGATCAGCGGCAGCCACGACAACGGCATGGCGATGGCAATGTCGAAGCCCACGGCGAACGGCATCGAACCGTCCCCGGTACGCGCCCAGAGTGCCGCCAGATCAGCCTTGGTGAACAGATTCCAGGTCAGCCAGATGCACGCGGCCAGAATCAGCCAGATGCCCCATTTACGCAGGATCTTGCGCACGAACGTCAGTGGCCCGCTGACCGCGAGCAAAGTCGCCAGTGCGCCGAAGCACAAGGTCCAGAGCATCGGGCTGGCCCACAGCGAACCTTCGCTGAACGCACGGCTGCCGAGCAGGCTGGCGGCATCACGCATGACGATGATTTCGAACGAGCCCCAACCGATCAGTTGCAGCAGGTTGAGCAGCGCCGGCAGGCTCGCGCCTTTGCTGCCGAGGCTCAGTTTCAGTGCGGCCATCGACGACAGACCGGTGTCGCTGCCGATCACGCCGACCGCGGCCAGCAGCAGCACGCCAACCAGCGTGCCGAGGAAAATCGCCAGCAGCGAACCGGAGAGGCCCAGACCCGGCGCGAGCAAGGCGCCGGTCTGCAATACCATCAAGCCGATGCCGAGGGAAAACCACAGGGAAAACAGATCGCGACCGCCGAACACACGCTTGTCGGCGGGTACGGCGAGGTCAGGGGAATAAGTGCCGGGTTGAATGCTCAAGGGTGTTATCTCAGAGGGACATTTGTTGTTGTGTGTGATCAAGCTGGCCCACTTGTGGCGAGGGGATTCATCCCCGATGGGCTGCGAAGCAGCCCCGAAAACCTGAGAATGCGGTACATCTGAAGGACCCGGTTCTCAAAATTGCGACTGCTGCGCAGTCGATCGGGGATAAATCCCCTCACCACAAAAGATCAGTCAGGGATCAGACTTTTTTATAGAGCTGACTGCCTTCCTTCTTGAACCGCTCGGCCTGCTCCGCAAGACCCTGGGCGACGTCCACGTCGACCGCGTCGATCCGCTGGTTGGCCGCGTATTCACGGACTTCCTGAGTGATCTTCATCGAGCAGAATTTCGGCCCGCACATCGAACAGAAGTGCGCGACCTTGGCCGAGTCTTTCGGCAGGGTTTCGTCGTGATACGAACGCGCGGTGTCCGGGTCCAGACCGAGGTTGAACTGGTCTTCCCAGCGGAACTCGAAACGCGCCTTGCTCAAGGCGTTGTCGCGAATCTGCGCGCCCGGATGCCCTTTGGCCAGGTCCGCTGCGTGGGCGGCGATCTTGTAGGTGATGATCCCGGTCTTCACGTCATCCTTGTTCGGCAAGCCGAGGTGTTCCTTCGGCGTCACGTAGCAGAGCATGGCGCAACCGAACCAGCCGATCATCGCCGCACCGATACCCGAGGTGATGTGGTCGTAACCCGGCGCGATGTCGGTGGTCAGCGGGCCGAGGGTGTAGAACGGCGCCTCGTCGCAGCACTCCAGCTGCTTGTCCATGTTCTCTTTGATCAACTGCATCGGCACGTGGCCCGGGCCTTCGATCATGCACTGCACGTCGTGTTTCCAGGCAATCTTGGTCAGCTCGCCGAGGGTTTCCAGTTCGCCGAATTGCGCTTCGTCGTTGGCGTCGGCAATCGAGCCCGGACGCAGGCCATCGCCCAGCGAGAAGCTGACGTCGTAGGCCTTCATGATTTCGCAGATTTCGTCGAAGTGGGTGTAGAGGAAGTTCTCTTTGTGGTGCGCCAGGCACCACTTGGCCATGATCGAACCGCCACGGGAAACGATGCCGGTCACGCGTTTGGCGGTCAGCGGCACGTAGCGCAACAGCACGCCGGCGTGGATGGTGAAGTAGTCGACGCCCTGCTCCGCCTGTTCGATCAGCGTGTCGCGGAACAGCTCCCAGGTCAGGTCTTCAGCGACGCCGTTGACCTTCTCCAGCGCCTGATAGATCGGCACGGTACCGATCGGCACCGGCGAGTTGCGGATGATCCACTCGCGGGTTTCGTGAATGTGTTTGCCGGTGGACAGGTCCATCACCGTGTCCGAGCCCCAGCGAATGCCCCAGGTCAGTTTCGCCACTTCTTCTTCGATGGACGAACCCAGGGCGCTGTTGCCGATGTTGCCGTTGATCTTCACCAGGAAGTTACGGCCGATGATCATCGGTTCCAGTTCGACGTGGTTGATGTTGGCCGGAATGATCGCGCGACCACGGGCGATTTCTTCGCGGACGAATTCAGCGGTGATTTCTTTCGGAATGCTCGCGCCGAAGCTGTGGCCGGCGTGTTGCTGGTTCAGCAGGCCGGCGGCGCGGGCCTCTTGCAGCTTCATGTTTTCGCGGATGGCGACGTATTCCATCTCGGCGGTGATGATGCCTTTGCGCGCGTAGTGCATCTGGCTGACGTTGGCCCCGGCCTTGGCCCGGCGCGGGTTGTTGACGTGAGCGAAACGCAGTTTGGTCAGTTCAGGGTCGGCGAGGCGCTCCTGACCGAAGTTGGAACTCAGGCCTGGCAAACGCTCGGTGTCGCCACGGTCGTCGATCCACGCCGAACGCACGTCGCCCAGACCTTTGCGCACGTCGATCACCACGTTCGGATCGGTGTACGGGCCGGAGGTGTCGTAGACGGTGACCGGCGCGTTGATTTCGCCACCGAAATCGGTCGGCGTCACATCGAGGGTGATTTCGCGCATCGGCACGCGGATGTCCGGGCGCGAGCCCTGAACGTAGACTTTTTGCGAACGGGTGAACGGCTGAACCGACTGCTCATCGACCTTGGCCGAATCACTCAGGTTGATCGCGTTTTTTGCTTTTATCGTCATCACGGGCTCTCCAGACAGCATCCAGGCAATGGATTGTCGGAGCAGAACCTGAAAGGCACGGACGCACCAGGACTGGTGCTGTGCATCGTCGTCGAGCGTTCGATTGTCGAACAATATCCCGGACGAAGCACAAGAGGACTCGCCGGGTGACGAGAAATCTTGTTCCCTACGCAGGCGCTAACCTGATCAGGTTCAACGGGATCCGAAATTATTCGATCTCAGCCTCATAGCAAGGCACCCCGACAAGAACCCGGCCAGTCTAGACACAACCAGCAAAGAACGCCAACACCGCGGCAAACACCATGATGAATGGCGCAATTACCGGGACTTGCAGGATTGTTGCCGCACGATTGCGCAACTACACTCGCTTTGCCCTGCGCGCCTTGACGCTGCCGGGGCCGCGCCGTAGCCTTGGCGCGCACATTATTTCCGTAATATTTTTGCTAGGGATCGCCTCATGCTGCGCAAACTTTCACTGGCTCTTGCCGTGTCTTGTGCGTCCAACGCAATGGCCTGGGCAGCAGAAGCGCCCTTGTCGACCAAGACCGATCTGGTCAGCGTCTATCAGGAAGCCGTCGACAACAACGCCGATCTGGCCGCCGCCCGCGCCCAGTACGGCGCCCAGAAAGAAGTGGTGCCACAGGCCCGTGCCGGCTTGCTGCCGAACTTGTCTGGCGGCGCCGAAGTGGCGAATGTGCGCACCTCGATCGACCAGCCTTCAGCCATTGCTAATCGCAGCGCGCATTCCTATCAGGCGACCCTGGCACAACCCTTGTTCCGCGCCGATCGCTGGTTCCAGTACCAAGCGGCGAAAGACGTCAACGAACAAGCCGCCCTGCAACTCTCGGCCACCGAACAGAACCTGATTCTGCAATCGGCTGAAAGCTACTTCAACGTGCTGCGCAGTCAGGACAACCTGGCCTCGACCAAGGCTGAAGAAGCCGCGTTCAAGCGTCAGCTCGACCAGTCCAACGAGCGTTTCGATGTCGGCCTGTCGGACAAGACCGATGTCCTGCAATCGCAGGCCAGTTACGACACCGCGCGCGCCAACCGTATCGTTGCGCAGCGTCAGGTTGACGATGCGTTCGAAGCGCTGATCACCCTGACCAACCGTCAGTACAACTCGATTCAGGGCATCGTCCACACGCTGCCGATCCTGCCGCCGG
>NZ_JBMPIQ010000001.1:0-64091 GCF_054855875.1 Pseudomonas sp. G3-19 | reverse complement strand
AAACCCCAACGGCGACAGCGCCGATTGCGCACCGCTGACCTGCACCAACGGCTGTCCGGTGTCGATGGTTACCGGCGAGGAATTGCTGACCCTGACCGACGGCACGCTCGATGGTTTGCTGCCGTTCGAGTTCACCCGGTTGTACCGCACCAGCGCGGTGGAGATCGATGTCGGGCTGGGGTTTGGCTGGAGTCATTCGCTGGCGCATCGGCTGGAGTTCGATGGCGAGGCGGTGATCTGGGTCGATCACGAGAACCGCCGCACGCGGTTTCCGTTGCCCAGTGTGGAGCGGCCGCAGATTCACAACAGCCTGTCGCGGGCGGCGATTTTTCTCGGGGATGAACCGGAGGAACTGATCCTCGCGCTGGCCGGGGATGCGGCGCGGTTTTATCACTTTCGTGCCGGGCGGCTGGTGGCGATCAGTGATGCGTATGGCAATCGTCTGACGGTGCATCGCGATTTTTCCGAGCGTGTGCAGCGCCTGGATAACGGGGCCGGGCGGTCGTTGTTGTTGCGCTACGACCGGGCGCATCTGGTCGCGGTTGATTACCAAGTGCTTGAGGCTGATGGCTGGCGCACCGAGCAAACGCTGGTCAGTTATTGCTACGACGCCCGTCAGCGGTTGTTGGCTGCGACCAACGCGGTCGGTGACAGCGAGCGTTACGACTACGACGATCAGCACGTCATCCTGCAGCGGCAACTGGCCGGCGGCGCGAGTTTCTTCTGGGAATGGGAACGCTCGGGCAAGTCGGCGCGTTGCGTGCGGCACTGGGCGTCGTTCGCGCAGATGGACACCCGTTACGTCTGGGCCGATGACGGCAGCGTCGCGGTGCACTACGTCGATGGCAGCGAAGAAACCTACGTCCACGATGACAGCGCACGGCTGGTGCGCAAGGTCGAGGCCGATGGCGGTGAGCACCTCAAGGCTTATGACGACGCGGGCCGGCTGATCGCCGAGCAGGATCCGCTGGGTGCGGTCACTGAGTATCGCTACGACGACGTCGGACGGCTGATCGCGCTGCTTCCGCCGGACGACGAGCCAACGTCCTACGAATACCGCAACGGTTTCCTGCACAGCCGTTCTCGCGGCGAGGCGGTGTGGACGTTTCGACGCAACGCCGAGGGTGATGTCACCGAGGCGGTCGATCCTGACGGTCAGGTCACCCATTACTACTACGACACGCGCGGGCAGTTGCTGTCGATCCGCTACCCGGACACCAGCCGGCACAAGTTGTCGTGGAACGACCTCGGGCAACTGATCGAGGAAACCCTGCCCGACGGTGGTGTGCGGCGCTTTTCCTACGACGCGCTGGGGCGACGGACGACCACTTGCGACGAGCACGGCGCGATCACCCGTCAGCAGTGGGATGCGGTTGGCCGACTGGTTCAAACGACCTTTCCTACGGGCGCCACTCGCGCCTACAGCTATGGCGCCTACGGCCAAGTCACTGCCGAGCGCGACGAACTCGGGCGCATCACCCGCTACGAGTATGACGACGACCTGCACCTCGTCTCGCGCAAGATCAACCCCGACGGCACGCGGGTGCAGTACCGCTACGACCATGCGCAACTGCTGCTGACGGAAATCGAGAACGAGTCCGGGGAAAAGTATCGCCTGGACTACACGCCAACCGGATTGATCCGACAGGAAACTGGCTTCGACGGCCGGCGCACCGCTTACGCCTACGACCGCAACGGGCACCTGCTGGAAAAGAACGAGTTCGGTGATGACGGCTCGACGCTGGTCACCGTCTACGCGCGTGATGCGGCCGGGCGCTTGCTGCTGAAAACCCTGCCGGACGGGGTTGAGGTGGCTTACACCTATGACCGACTGGGCCGTTTGACCGGGGTCGATGACGGTCAAAAGCATCCACTGGCCTTTGAATATGACCGGCAGGACCGGCTGATCACCGAGCATCAGGGCTGGGGCACCCTGCGTTATGTCTACGACGCTTGCGGCCAGCTCAAGCGCCAGCGTCTGCCGGACAACAGCAAGCTCGACTATCACTACGCCAAGGGCGGCGCGCTGACCGCCATCGACCTCAATGGCACGCGGCTGACCAGTCACGTCTACCTGTCCGGTCGCGAACAACAACGCCAGCAAGGCCTGCTGCGCAGCGATTATGCCTACGACGATCAGGGACGTTTACTCGCCCACGCTGTAGGTCATCAGCACGACTCGCTGTATCGCCGGGATTATGCCTACAGCGCCAACGGCAATCTGGAGCACATTGCCGACAGCCGCCACGGCCAGCGCACCTATGGCTATGACGCCCTCGACCGCTTGATCCGCGTCCGTCACTCGCGCGACGAACTGCCGGAATCCTTCGCCCACGACCCGGCCGGCAACCTGCTGATGCAGGATCGTCCCGGCCCGACCCGGATCAAGGGTAATCGCCTGCTGATGCAGGGCGACCGCCATTACGACTACGACGCCTTCGGCAACCTGATCCGCGAACGCCGTGGCCGCGACCAGCAACTCGTCACCGAGTACCGCTACGACTGCCAGCACCGCCTGATCGGCCTGACCCGCGCCGACGGCCAAACCGCGACCTACCAATACGACGCCTTCGGCCGGCGCATCCGCAAAACCGTCGACGGCCAGACCACCGAGTTCTTCTGGCAAGGCGACCACCTCGTCGCCGAAAGCAGCAAAACCCACCACCGCAGCTACGTCTACGAACCCGGCACCTTCCGCCCACTGGCGCTGCTCGACGGCAAAGGCCCGAAAAAGGCCTGCCCGTTCTACTACCAACTCGATCACCTCGGCACCCCGCAGGAACTCACCGACTACAGCGGCGAAATCGTCTGGTCGGCGCAGTACGACGCCTACGGCAAGGTGTCGGCGATCACCCTCGCGGGCGAGGACTACCTGGACCAGCCGCTGCGGTTTCAGGGGCAGTATTTCGATGCGGAAAGTGGGCTGCATTACAACCGGCATCGGTATTACGACCCGAGGTTGGGACGGTATTTGACGCCGGATCCCATCAAGTTGGCGGGTGGGTTGAATCAGTATCGGTATGTGCCGAATCCGACGGGGTGGGTGGATCCGTTGGGGTTGAGCTCGAACTGTCCGCCGCCGAATAAGCCTGGGTGTGAGGTACCGGGTGGGGCGAGTGACGCTAAGGTAGATAAGGGAGAGCCGGCGCTACCGAAGATGTCAGCGCAGGAGCGGCGCGCGAGAATTGACGAATTGGCAGAGCAGATCGCTCATAAAGAATTGAAAAAAATGGAGCTTGCCAATACCAAGGCGCATTTCTTACAAAAGCATGGTGCTCAGACTACTTTGGCAGCACAACTTGAGCGGGTGCAACATGCAAAGAACCCGACAACAGGTAAAGTGGAGATGAGGGTGAATCGGAAAACCAAGTCAAAAGAGCCAAGTATTCCTCGCGCAGCAACAAGATTTATTAGCCATAGAGATCAATTGAACGCGATAAATCGTGCGCAGCTTATATTTCGTCGTACCGGAAGCATAGCTCTCTCGTCATTGCCTGTTGAAATGGGTAGAAAGGTAGGGGAAGGATATAAGAGTAAACGGTTGGAATATGTGGAGACCACAAAAACTGTTGTTATTCTTGATGTTAATGGCAAACCAATAACAGCGTATACGGATTACTAGATCATGAAGTTTAAACCAAGTATCTCAATATTGGCAGGTTTCTTGTTTTTGCTTGATATTGATTATCCTCATGAGGAATCAGTTGAAGAGCTTATATGCTTGGCAGATGTTAACGATTACTCGGAGCTTTCGAAAGTATTTGACATTGTGATGAGGCCGGATTTTTTAAATTACTCAGAAGATGATAGAAGCTGGCTAATTGAAACTATCAGTTTCTTTTTGAACGAAAATGATTCGTTTGAAGGGGTTTTTGAAAAAAGAAGCTTTTTGTTTTCCGACGAAATAGAGGACGGACGATTTTTTATGAGTACTCTGTTGGGGCGGCTTCAGGTCTATCAGCAAGAAACGATCAAGGGTTGAATAGGGTTGAAAGTTTTTGAAGAAACAAAACGTGAACTACTTATTGAACGTATGGACGATGCTGGGTGCGTCTTCAATTTTATAGTCTTCGAACTTGAGTCGGAAGTAATAGTTGATGAGTCTGTTCATCGGCGAGCTTTGGTTGGTCTGCATGAACAACTTATGAGGGAAGCGTTGTGTCAGCATGCTCAGTTAATTAAAAACCCAGATTATGCGGGTAATAGTGTTCCAGAAATAAGTTGGGAGCTTGAGAAGGCAGTTGCAACACCGTTAAGTGATGGAGAGTTAAAAAATTTAATGTTGACGGAGGATTATGTGCGCGGGCCTCTAGCACTATACGGATCTTTTCGTGAGCCACCGTACGGCACCAAATTTAAGGGGGGAGAGCGTGAAGCTCAGGAGCTTTTTCATGAGTGGAAAATTGCTATCGGGCTTGTAGAGAATTGCGGGGTCACTGCGATAAATTGGGTGAAAGGAATCAATACGACATGGGTTGATCGTGAGGATGCGATTCCTGGAAGGGAATCGTGGAGTAATTATTTTGATAGTGGCCTGGAGTGGTGGGGAATATGGTGTATGACGATTTTGAACCCGGAGCGGCGCACGATAAGTGCACTAATAGCAAGTACTACTGACTAATTTTTATGGACTGACCCCTTCGCGAGCAAGCCCGCTCCCACAGGGAATTGTGTCTGCTGGGGAATCAGCGTTGGCCAATCAGTTGCGGCAGTTGAAGGTCGGCAGCAGCAAGGCTATCAATCACATGCACGCTATATCCCGGAACATTCTTCGCATGATGCTTCGCCTGCGAAGCCATTTCCGCGAGCTGGCTGGCATCCAGTTCTGAGCAGGCTTCGGGGTGCAGGTGGACGACGCCGATGGACAGTGACAGCAACGGGAACTCTTGGCGTACGCCTTGGCGATTCGGCGCGATAAAGCAACCAGCCTCAAGATGCTCAGGGCGATAGAAGCGGCGGCATTGGCTCTGGAAGTCGTCGAGCAGTTGGTTGAGGCGTTTGCGCCAGTCTTCCGGGCCGAGTACCAGCAGGAAGTCGTCGCCGCCGATGTGGCCGACGAAGTCGCGGGACGGGTCGACGCGTTCGTTCAGACATTGCGCCAGGCACAGCAGGACTTCGTCGCCACGGCCGTAGCCGTAGATGTCGTTGAAGGGTTTGAAGCTGTCGATGTCGACGTAGCAGATGATCGATTCGCGGCCCTGTTGCAGCAGGCGGGTCAGGCATTGCTGGATCGGCACGTTGCCGGGTAGCAGGGTCAGCGGGTTGGCGTAGCGCGCCTGCTGGATTTTCAGTTCGGTGATCAGTTTGAGCACGTCGATCACCCGGCCAAGGCCCAGATAACCGCCGTTGAGGGTGATGATGAAATCTTCTTCGATGCGCTGCCGGGCGCGGCTGGTGATCAGGCGGCTGACCTGTTGCAGCGACTGGCTCATTTCCACGGCGAGGAAGTCGTCGTTCATCAGGCGGCTGATTGGCTTGCGGGCGAACAGGTCGGTGGCAAACGGCTTGAGCAAGGCGTCGGACAACGAATGGCGATGGACGATGCCGCACGGCTGGCCCTGTTCGTCGAGCACCGCCAGTGAGTTCAGATTGGCCTGGCGGCGGAAGGCTTCCAGCACCGTGGCGGTTGGTGTGTCGCGATGCACCGCCGGTTGCTCGTTGAGCAGGGCGCTGAGGTCGCTGCCTTCGTCGTTCAACGCCACGGTGCTGCTGTCGTGTTTCGGCATCAGGGCCCGGGCATCGCGGGGTGGATGCTCCTGCGGGCGAGCGAGCAGGTAACCCTGCACCAGATCGACGCCCATCTCGGTCAGCACCGCCAACTCTTCCGGCAACTCTATGCCCTCGGCAATCACCTGCGCCCGCGAAGCCTTGGCGATTTGCAGGATCGAGCCGACGAACTCGCGCTTCAATGCGTCCTGATGAATACCGTCGATGAAGTGGCGGTCGATCTTCACGTAATCCGGGCGCAACTCCGACCATAGACGCAAGCTCGAATAACCGGCACCTAGGTCATCCAGCGCAATCGAAAAGCCCATCGCACGATAGTGATGCAGGGCAGTTTGCAGCAACTGGAAATCGTCGATTGGCGTCTGTTCGGTGAGTTCGATCACTACTTGGCTGGGTGGAATACCGAAGTCCTGCAGCAGTTGCAGGGTCCGCCCCGGTTGGTGCGCGGCTTCAAGCAGGGATTCCGGTGAAACGTTGAGGAACAACTTGCCCGGCAGTTGCTGCTCGTTGAAACGACGGCAGGCAGACTGGCGGCAGGCAATTTCCAGTTCGCTCAAGCGGCCGGCTTGACGCGCCACCGCGAACAGCGCGATAGGCGAATGCAGAGGGCTGTTGGACGGGCCGCGGGTGAGGGCTTCGTAGCCGAGAATACGCCGCTCGGAGAGACAGATGATCGGCTGGAACAGGCTGTGCAAACCGCTTTGAGTCAGGATCGAGCTCAAGGCACTCAGCTGTTCGGTCGTGGTCATGGCAATCTCTGGCGATAAAAAAAGGACTGGGAGCGCTCTTGCTTGAAGAGGCGCTCCCAGTCCTTTATTTCACGACAGAATGATGACTGTTTGATGACGCTCCGGGGAGCGTCACCACTAAATTGCCATCATCTTACTTCTTGGCCACCTGATTGCTCAGCTTCAGGTAATCCAGCAGCACGCGCCCGGTTTCGCTCAGGTAGGCGTCGTCTTCCGGTTTGACCTTGTCCGGCTCAGCCGCAGCCAGCGCGTCTTCATCTTCTTTCTTCAGCTCTTTGAGCGGTTCTTCGCCTTTGGCTTTGCGACGGATGTTTTCCATCGCCAGTTGCTTGGCATCGATGTCCGCGTGCTGGGCACGACGGTCGGCTTCATTGAGGCTGACGGTTTTCTCTTCCATCAACTTCTGCGCCAGGGCCAGCTTGTCACGGATGAACACGAACTCGGCGTCTTTGGCGCTGCGTGCGTCATGCTCGGACTTGAGCTGCGCCAGGTACGGCTTGAACGGATCGGAGGCCGGCTTGATCGCTGCCTTGATGGTGTCCCATGGCATGGCTTCCGGCAGGGCACTTTCGCCGATTTCCTTGGTGTCGATGATCGACGGGTAGTCGATGTCCGGCAGTACGCCCTGATGCTGGGTGCTCTGCCCGGAAACCCGGTAGAACTTGGCCAGGGTCAGTTTCAGTTCGCCATGGTTCAGCGGCTGAATGGTCTGCACGGTGCCTTTGCCGAAGGTCTGGCCACCGATGATCAATGCGCGATGGTAGTCCTGCATGGCGCCGGCGAAGATCTCCGAAGCCGAGGCGGACAGGCGGTTGACCAGCAGAGCCATCGGGCCTTTGTAGAACGCGCCCGGGTTTTCATCTTCCAGTACATCGACGCGGCCATCGGCGTTACGCACGAGTACGGTCGGGCCCTTGTCGATGAACAGGCTGGTCAGCTCGGTGGCTTCCTGCAGAGAACCGCCGCCGTTGTTGCGCAGGTCGATGACCACGCCGTCGACTTTCTCTTTCTGCAGTTCGGTCAGCAGTTTCTTGACGTCACGGGTGGTGCTCTTGTAGTCCGGATCACCGGCACGGAACGCCTTGAAGTCGAGGTAGAAGGCCGGGATCTCGATGATGCCGAGCTTGTAGTCCTTGCCGTCCTGTTTCAGGTTCAGCACGGATTTTTTCACCGCCTGGTCTTCAAGCTTCACCGCTTCACGAGTGATCGGCACGATCTTGCTGGTCTGGTCGTTCGGCGCATTGCTGGCCGGAATCACTTCCAGGCGCACCACGGTGCCTTTCGGGCCGCGGATCAGCTTGACCACTTCGTCCAGGCGCCAGCCCACCACGTCAACCATCTCTTTGTTGCCCTGGGCAACGCCGATGATCTTGTCGGCCGGTGCAACCTGCTTGGTCTTGTCGGCCGGGCCTGCCGGCACCAGGCGCACGACTTTCACTTGATCGTTGTCGCTCTGCAACACGGCGCCGATGCCCTCGAGGGACAGGCTCATGTTGATGTCGAAGTTCTCCGCGTTATCCGGCGACAGATAGTTGGTGTGCGGGTCGTAGGACATGGCGAAGGTGTTGATGTACGCCTGGAAGATGTCTTCCGCGCGAGTCTGGTCCAGGCGCGCCAACTGGTTCTTGTAGCGCTTGGTCAGGGTTTCCTGGATCTGCTTGGAATCCTTGCCGGCGATCTTCTGCCGCAGCACTTCGTCCTTGACGCGTTTGCGCCACAGGTCGTCGAGTTCAGCGGTGGATTTGAGCCAAGGGGCGTCCTTGCGATCGATCAGCAAGGTTTCCTTGGTGGTGAAGTCCATCTTGTCGACGCCCTTGTTCAGCTCCGCAATGGCGAAGTCCAGGCGCGCCTTGACGCGGTCCAGATAGCGCTTGTAGATGGTGAACCCGGCGTTGAGGTCGCCGCTTTTGAGGAAGTCGTCGAACTGGGTCTTCCACTTGTCGAATTCGGCGATGTCGCTGGCCATGAAGTAGCTGCGCGACGGGTCCAGCAGCTTGATGTAGCTGTCGTAGATGATCACCGAGCGCGCATCGTCGAGCGGCGGCTTGCTGTAGTGGTGACGCTTGAGCAACTCGACGACGTTGAGGCTGGCGATCACTTCGTCGCGATCCGGCTGCAACTTGTCCCAGCTGTTGGCTGCGAATGTAGTGCCCGACACCGGCAACAAGCCGATACCGATGAAAAGAGCGAGGGCGGTGCTGGGGAGCAAATGCTTCATGCTGATTCGACGCGGGGACAATTGATAACGCATATTAGGCCGTCTTTGAAGTCGCCGGTTCTACGAGAGCCGGTCGCATAATGCAAAAAGCCCGGCGCTACAGCTTCGGGCTCAGTCCAGACTCACTATGGAGGCACTGTGAAGGCATTGCAAGGCGTTGAAGGTCAAGTGGCATGGCTTGAAGAGCCGAGTCCGGCATGTGATGTAGGACAAGTGCGCATTCGCGTGGCGGCTGCGGGCCTCAATCGCGCCGATTTATTACAGAAAGCCGGGCTTTATCCACCGCCGCCGGGCGCCAGTCAGGTGCTCGGTCTGGAGTGTTCCGGGGTGATCAGCGAAGTCGGCGCCGGCTCGTCCTGGCAGGTCGGCGACCGGGTCTGCGCCTTGCTGGCCGGGGGCGGAATGGCCGAGGAGGTGGTGGTCGACGGACGGCACGTGCTGCCGGTGCCCGAGGGCGTTTCGTTGATCGAGGCCGCGGCATTACCCGAGGTTTATGCAACGGTCTGGCTCAACGTGTTTCAACTGGCGGCGCTGAAACCCGGGGAGAAGGTTCTCCTGCACGCCGGGGCCAGTGGAATTGGTTCAGCCGCCATTCAGCTATGCAAGGCGTTCGGCAATCCCTGTTGGGTCAGCGTCGGGTCGGCTGAGCGATTGGCCTACTGTGAGGCGCTGGGAGCCCAGGGCGGCGTGGTGCGCACCGATGATCTGGAAAGCCTGCGCGACTTCGGGCCGTTTGACGTGATCCTTGATCCGGTCGGCGGCAACTATGCGGCACTGAACCTCAAGCTGACGGCGCTGGACGGACGCTGGGTACTGATCGGCCTGATGGGCGGACGTGAGGCCAAACTGGACCTGGCACAGGTACTGGCCAAGCGCGTGCAGTTGCTCGGTTCGACGTTGCGCAGTCGCGACGATCAGTTCAAGGCCGACCTGTTCAGCGATTTGAGCCAGCATGTGTGGCCGCTGTTTGCCGAAGGGCGGTTGAGTCCGCAACTGGCAAAAGCCTTCCCGGTGAAAGACGCCGAAGCGGCGTTTGCCGAGCTGGCGAGCAACAAAGTTGCCGGCAAACTGGTGCTGGTGGTCGACGAAAGCCTGACCTGAAAACACCGAAAAACCTGTGGGAGCGGGCTTGCTCGCGAAAGCGGTGAATCAGACACGAATTTATCGACTGACACTCCGCCTTCGCGAGCAAGCCCGCTCCCACAGTTGGATCTATGTTTACTTCCAGAGATGGATCGGCCAGCCTGCTTTTTCGGCGTGCTCCAGCAGGACCGGATCCGGATTCACCACATGCGGGAAATCCACCTTCAGCAGCAACGGCAAATCGTTGCGTGAGTCGGAGTAGAAACTCGCGCCTTCCAGATTCTCTTCCTCGGCGTCCAGCCATTCCAGCAGGCGGGTGATCTTGCCTTCGCGGTAGGTCAGCGTGCCGACGGTCTGGCCAGTGTAAACGCCGTGCGCAACGTCCAGTTCGATGCCGAGAATTTCGTCGATGCCCAGGCGCTCGGCGATCGGTTTGACCAGGTGCGTGCCGGAAGCCGAGATCACCAGAATCCGGTCGCCGGCCTTGCGGTGGGCGGCGATGGTTTTGGT
The DNA here is from genome assembly GCF_054855875.1 of Pseudomonas sp. G3-19. Lineage (NCBI taxonomy): Bacteria > Pseudomonadati > Pseudomonadota > Gammaproteobacteria > Pseudomonadales > Pseudomonadaceae > Pseudomonas > Pseudomonas sp. G3-19. The sequence continues at coordinate 53,804 of NZ_JBMPIQ010000001.1, read as the reverse complement.
CGCGTCGCTGAAGATGATCGGTTCGATGAAGTCTTCCACCCATGGGCCGACCAGGTGTTCGACCTCTTCCGGGGTGCGCCCGATCATCGGTTCGAGGCTGAATTCCATGTACTCTTCCATGCGCAATTTGCCATGGCTGTAGGCGTCCATCAGCTCGTTGTTCTTGCGCATGAACGACTCGGGATCGACCCAGCCCAGGCGCCCCATCTGCTCGCTCCAGAGGGTGGCGCAGTCGCCGTGGATCAGGGTTTCGTCCAGATCAAAAATTGCCAGGGCCATCAGTGCAGTTCTCTCTTCAACGTCAGCAAAGTCATCAGGCTACCTCACACAGGGCCGTCGGATCGATGGAAAGCGCCAGACGCTGACCGTCGGGATGCAGATCCGCCGCCGAGCGGTTGAGCACGTCCACCACCAGTTCCACGCCACGCGCCTCGACTCGATAGCGGATCACGTTACCGAGCAGGCTGTGGCTGCGGATCTGTGCATCGAGTTCGCCATTGAGGCTCAGTTCGATGGCTTCCGGGCGAATCGCGATGCGGTGGTTGATCGGCCGTTGCAGCAGCTTCGAGGCGCTCTCGGCGTCGAGCAGGTTGTAGTTGCCGATGAAGCCTGCGGCGAATATGTCCACTGGTGCGGTGTAGAGGGTTTCGGCATCGCCGCTCTGCACGATCTTCCCTTGGTTCATCAGGAAAATCCGGTCGGACATGGTCAGCGCTTCTTCCTGATCGTGGGTGACGAAAATCGTGGTCAGGCCGAGTTCGCGCTGGATCTGCCGGATCTGTTCACGCAGGTGTTTGCGGATACGCGCATCCAGCGCCGACAGCGGTTCATCCAGCAGTAACAGGCGTGGACGGGTCACCAGCGAGCGGGCGAGGGCCACGCGTTGACACTGGCCGCCGGAGAGCTGATGCGGATAGCGGCTGGCGAAGTCGTTGAGCTCAACCAGTTTCAGCACCTCGGCGACACGCTTGTGGCTGTCGTCCGAGTTGACTTTTTGCATGCGCAGGCCGAAGGCGACGTTCTGTTCGACGGTCATGTTGGGGAACAGCGCGTAGCTCTGGAACACCATGCCGATCCCGCGTTTCTGCGGGCTCAGCGGCACGATGTCGACGCCATCAAGCAGGATCTTGCCGCCATCCACCGGCGTCAGGCCGGCAATGCAGCGCAGCAGGGTGGACTTGCCGCAACCGGAAGGGCCGAGCAGGGTGACGAATTCGCCCTTGTTGATTTCGCAGTTGATGTCGCTGAACACGGTCGTGCCCGCGTAGTTTTTCTGCAGGTGTTGGACGCTGACATAGCTCATTCGCTTTTGTCCTTGTTCAAGATGTTGGCGATCCAGGTCAGGACCAGCACGAAAAAGAAGTACGAGATCACCAGCGCACTGGTGAAGTGGCCGCTGCTGTTGCGCATGTTGTTCAGGTACACCTGCAGGGTTTCGTAGCGCGTGCCAACGAGGATGTTGGCGAACACGAACTCACCGAACAGGAACGAGAACGACAGCAGCAACGCGACCATCAGGCCCTTGCGCAGGTTCGGCAGCACCACCAGAAATGCCGCCTGAAAGGTGCTGGCGCCGAGCAGTTGCGCGGCGTCCATCAGGTCGCGCAGGTTGATCGCCTGCAGGTTGTTGGTGATCGCCCGGTACATGAACGGCAGCGCCACGGTGAAGTAGCAACCGATCAGAATCCACGGTGTGCCGACCATCGCCAGCGGCCCGGAACCGTACAGTTGCAACAGACCCACCGACGACACCACCGGCGGCACCGCGAAGGGCAGCAGGATAAGGATGTTCATCAGCGCATCAAGTTTCGGGAAGTGGTAATGCACCACGAACAGCAGCGGCAGGATCAGCACCACCGACAGCACCAGCGCGCCGACGCACACCAGCAGCGACTGGCCGAAGGCATGCAGGAAGCGCGGGTCGCTCCACAACTGGAGGTACCACTTGAAGGTGAAACCGCTGGGGAGGATGGTCGCCGACCAGCTGCTGGCAATCGAGTAGATCAGCGTGCCTACCAGCGGCAGCAGCAGAATCGCGAACAGCAGATAAACCACGACGCGGTGGTAGACACCGGCCGGGCCGGATTCAGCGCGAGACATGGTAGCTCCTCTTCAACAGCAGTTGATGCACGACGGTGACGATGGTCATCAGCGCCACCAGCACCACGGCCAGGGCACTGGCCAGATTCGGATCGAGGGAAATATCCCCGGAAACCATTGCCGCGATGCGGATCGGCAGCACGTTGAAGTTGCCGGTGGTCAAGGCGTACACCGTGGCGTAGGCGCCGAGGGCGTTGGCCAGCAGGATCACGAAAGTGCCGAGCAGTGCCGGGGTCAGCACCGGCAGACCGATGTGGCGCCAGAACTGCCAGCCGTTGGCGCCGAGCAGCGCGGCGGATTCGCGCCAGTCTTCACGCAAGGCGTCGAACGCCGGGTACAGCAGCAGCACGCCGAGGGGAATCTGGAAGTAGGTGTAGAGGATGATCAGACCAGTTTTCGAGTACAGGTTGAAGTCCTGAATGATCCCGGCCTGCTTGAGCATGATCGTGATGCTGCCGTTGAAACCGAGCAGGATGATGAACGCGAACGCCAGCGGCACCCCCGCGAAGTTGCTGGTCATGTTGGCGAAGGCATTCACGAAGTTGCGCAGTTTCGAGTCGACCCGGCGCAACGAATACGCACCGAGCACGGCGATGATGATGCCGAATACGCTCGACCAGAAACTGATCTCCAGGCTGTACTGAATCGCCTGCAGATAGAACTTCGAACTGAAGATCTTGCTGAAATTGGCGAAGCCCCAGCCGAACTCTTCCGATTGCAGGCTGTTGATCATCACCCAGACCAGCGGGGCGATTTCGAACACGATAAAGAACAGGGCGAACGGCACCAGACACAGGGCCGCGAGCCATTTGCCGCGAGTCATGGCATTCACTTGAGCAGCTCCCGGCACACAGGTTTGTCATGGGGCACGCCGAGCAGTTCGCAGACGGTGCCGCAGATCTCGGTCTGCTTCGGCGCGGCGTCAGCGTTGAGGCTGAAGGCGTTGCCGAGGACGAACAGCGGCACCTGGCGTTCTTCCGGCAGCAGGCCGTTGTGCGAGCGGTCGTTGTTCATGCCGTGATCGGCAGTCACCAGCACCTGATAACCCGCGTCGAGCCAGCCTTGCAGGTAGTCGGCGAGGATGATGTCCGCCGAGCGCGCGCTGTTGCGGTATTGCGCGGAATCGAGGCCGTGCTTGTGGCCGGCGTCGTCGATGTTCATCGGGTGGATCAGCAGGAAGTTCGGCGCATGGCGCAGGCGCAGGTGTTCCGCGTCGGCGAACAGATGCGAATCCGGGTAGTGGTCACTCCAGTAGAAGTGTCCGTGCTGGATCGGTAACGCTGGATCGTCGGTATGACGGTCGCGGGCCGCTAGGAACGGTGAGCGGTTGTACAGTTCGCTGACCCAGTGATAGGCCGCTGCGGCGGTTTTCAGGCCGGCGTCGCGGGCGTAGTGATAGATGCTGCGCTGGTTGGACAGGCGCGCAACGTTGTTGTGGACGATGCCGCTGTCGATCGGCGGCACGCCGGTAAGGATGCATTCGTAAAGCGGTCGGGACAGGGCCGGCAACTCGCACTCCAACTGATAGAGCGCGGCGCGTCCTGCGCCAACGTAAGCCTGCAGATGCCCCATGGCGTGACGCGCGACCTCGTAATTGAGACCGTCGAGCACGACAAGGATGACGTTGTGCTTCATAGGGGCAAAAACTCCGCGAAAACAGGACATTTCAGATTCAACCTGGATCCCCTGTGGGAGCGGGCTTGCTCGCGAAGGCGGAGTGTCAGTCAATAGATGCTTGACTGATCCACCGCATTCGCGAGCAAGCCCGCTCCCACATTTGGATCTCCAATGGATCCAGCAGTGGGGATTTACAGGATTACTTCATCTCTACGATGACTTCTTCGTTCCACTTCTGCGGCAGGGCCTTGGAGGTTTTTTCCCAGGCGTCGGCGTCCTTGATCGGCGTGACCTTCTTGTACTGCTCGTTCGGCAGCAGCTTGGCCTTCACGTCTTCCGGCAGTTGCAGGTGTTCGGCGCGGATCGGACGAGCATTGCCGCGGGCGAGGTTGGTCTGGCCGGCGTCGCTGAAGATGTATTCGCGGGTCAGCTTGGCGGCGTTCGGGTTTTTCGCGTACTTGTTGATGATGGTGGTGTAGCCGGAAATCACCGAGCCATCCGACGGGATCAGCACCACGTAGTCATCCGGGTTGGCCATCTTGGCCTTGTAGCTCAGGCCGTTGAAGTCCCAGACCACGCCGACTTCGATTTCGCCTTTTTCCATGGTGGCGATGGTCGGGTTGGCCATCGACAGTCGACCTTGCTTGGCGATGTCTGCAAACAGCAGCAGGGCCGGCTGGATGTTCTTCTCGTCGCCACCGTTGGCCAGGGCAGCGGCCAGTACGCCGTTGGCGGCTTGCGCGGCGGTGCTCACGTCACCGATGGAAACCTTGTATTTGCCGCCCTTGAGGTCGGCCCATTTGGTTGGAACTTCGGAGCCGTGCAGCAGCTTCTTGTTGACGATGAAGGCGATGGTGCCGGTGTAGGCCAGTGCCCAGTTGCCGTCCTTGTCCTTGGCCCAGTCCGGGACTTGATCCCAGGTGCTTGGTTTGTACGGTTGCACCACGCCCTGCTTGACCGCGATCGGGCCGAAGGCCGCGCCGACGTCGCCGATGTCGGCAGTGGCGTTGTCTTTTTCGGCGGCGAACTTGGCGATTTCCTGGGCCGAGCTCATGTCGGTGTCGATGTGTTTCAGGCCATAGGTCTTGGCCAGGTCTTCCCAGGTGCCTTTCCAGTTGGCCCAGTCATCGGGCATGCCGACGCTGTTGACGGCGCCTTCCGCTTTCGCAGCGGCTTCGAGGGTTTTCAGGTCGGTACCCGCCGCCATGGCGGAGGTGCACATTGCAATGGTCGAGCCTAACAGTGTTGCCAGGAAAAGCTGTTTCATTCCGAAGCTCCTTGGTCGTGTTCAACGCTGCGATTGCGGTTTGTGTTGGTCTAGGTCAGCAATACCTGAGCCAATTTAAGGGGGCTGGATGACACTTTGATGTCGGCGGTCGCCCGGCAGGCCTTTTATTGGCCCGGTTTCGGCGCTTGCCCGGTAAGCGTAGACCAAGGTCAAAGCCCCGGCGGACAAGGCACTTGGCCGATGTATTGCAAGTCATGAGGGCGACCGTCGGGCGGGTTTGTCATCTCTCGGTCATCTGCACTGCCTAGGCTTGCAATACAAGGAAACGGCTTGCAGGCCGTACGGTTTTTGCCCCGAAACAGTGCTGGTCTAGTCCAGATAGGTAACGTTGATGCGCGATGAGGCAACAAAAGCGGTGACAGCGATTGGTCAGGTGCTGCAGGAGCAACTTGATCACGGCCTGCTCGCGCCTGGGAGCAAGTTGCCGGCCGAGCGCAAGCTCAGTGAGTTGTTCGGCACCACGCGCATTACTGTGCGTGAGGCCTTGTTGCAGTTGGAGGCGCAGGGGCAGATCTATCGCGAGGAGCGCCGTGGCTGGTTCGTTTCGCCGCCACGTCTGGCGTACAACCTGATGCAGCGCAGTCATTTTCACGCGATGGTCAGTGCGCAGGGGCGGGTGCCGTCGACCGAGGTGATTTCGGCGCGGTTGCAGCCGGCGTCGGTGGCGGTTTGTGCGTTGTTGCAGTTGCCTGCTTTGTCGAGCGTGATTCAGATTTGCCGGTCGCGGCGGATTGACGGGCGGCTGGTTTTGTATGTGGAGCACTATCTGAATCCGCAGTATTTTCCGGGGATTCTGGGATTTGATTTGAATCAGTCGATGACCGAGTTGTATGCGCGGCATTACGATTTGCGCTATGGGCGGGTGCGGTTCGAGATTGTGCCGACGTCGTTGTCGGTGGATGCGGCGGCGGCTTTGCGGGTTTCTGTCGGGAGTCCGGGGTTACGGATTGCTCGGGTCAATTATGATCAGCATGAGCGGTTGATTGATTGTGATCTGGAGTTTTGGCGGCATGATGCGATTCACGTTGGTGTAGATGTTGTTTGACCTTGGCGGCCTTTGGGCCGACCAGGTTCTTGGGGTTTTGGGTTTATATCCGTTGCTTCGGGTGTTGCCACTGGCGGTTTCGCTTTTACAGCGAGTCCCTTTGGCAAACGCCCCAAAGGAACCAAAGGTCTGTGCCCTGACGTTCGGCCCGCTCGCTAAAGCTCGGGGTTCCTTCGCTCCGGGATCGATCCGGGCGCATCGCCTCCGGTTTGCTTCGCTGCACCTCCTCTCGATGTGTTCGACTTCGTCGAACGGTCGCTTCGCTCCCACCCCCGGATCAATCCCTCCGCTCAGCCTGCCGACGGGCCGGTGAGTCAAGATCAAGAGCTTTCGGCGAGCTGACACTCGGCCATTGAGTGGTGAAGAGCCTGCGGTCGGCTTTTGCTTTTCTGTAGGAGTGAGCCTGCTCGCGATGGCGGCCTGAAAGCCGACCAATCACCAACTGCCTGCACTCAATCCAACTGTGGGAGCTGGCCTGCCAGTGGTGGTGACCTCCCAGCCGACCAACTCCAACAGCCCCCACCCAATCCCACTGTGGGAGCTGGCTTGCCAGCGATGGCGGCCTGACAGCCGACCAATCTCTAACTGCCTGCACCCAATCTCTCTGTGGGAACTGGCCTACCAGTGATGGTGACCTCCCAGCCGACCAATCTCCAACTGCCTGCACCCAATCTCTCTGTGGGAGCTGGCCTGCCAGTGATGGTGACCTCCCAGCCGACCAATCTCCAACTGCCTGCACCCAATCCCACTGTGGGAGTGAGCTTGCTCGCGAAGGCGGCCTGACAGCCGACCAATCTCCAACAGCCCACACCCAATCCACTGTGGGAGCGGGCTTGCTCGCGAAGTCGCCCGCACAATCACCCCATCTCTATCTGGCCAGCTGAGCATTCCCATACAAATAATCCGTCGCCAACGACGCCATCGTCCTCACCCCAACCACCAGCGCCGACTCATCCACAAAGAATCCCGGATTGTGATTCGGCGCCGCCTTACTCATGTCCTGATCCCGTGGCGTCACCCCGAGAAACACGAACAGTCCCGGCACTTCCTTGGCAAAGAACGAGAAGTCTTCCGCGCCGCCCACCAGCGGCGCATTGACCACGTCATCCTTGGCGGCCCACTTCAACGTCGGCAGCATTTTTTCCGTCAGTGCCGGGTTGTTGATCGTGGGGTCGTATTTTTCGATGATGGTGACGTCGGCTTTCGCGCCGCCGCTTTCGGCGATTTTTTCGATGGTCTGGCGTACGTCGGCGTGGAGTTTCTGGCGGATGCCGTAGTCGTAGGAGCGGATGGTGCCGCTCATGTCCACGGACTCGGGAATGATGTTGTAGCGGGTGCCGCCGTTGATGGTACCGATGCTGACCACCGACGGGTAGGACGAAATGTCGGTGCGGCGGCTGACCACGGTTTGCAGGCCGACGATGGTTTGTGCGCCGACGGTGATCGGGTCGATGCCGTCCCACGGGCGGCCGGCGTGGGTCTGTTTGCCGAGGATTTTGATGCGCAGGTCGTCGGAGCTGGCCAGAGTGGCGCCGGGGCGGTAGGCGATCTGGCCGGCGGGGACGCCGGCCCAGACGTGGAGGCCGAAGACGGCGTCGGGTTTGGGGGATTTCATCACGCCTTCTTGCACCATCATTTTCGCGCCCCAGGTGTTTTTGCCGTCGGGGATGAAGTCGCTCGGGCCTTCTTCGGCGGGCTGGAAGTAGAACACCACGGTGCCGGGCAGGGTGTCGCGCAGGCCAGTGAGAATTTTCGCCGTGTTCAGCAGGATCGCAGTGTGGGCGTCGTGGCCGCAGGCGTGCATCACGTCGACTTCTTTGTCCAGATAAGTGCCTTTGGCTTTCGAGGCGAAGGGCAGGTCGGCGACTTCCTTGACCGGCAACGCGTCCATGTCGGCGCGCAGGGCCACGGTCGGGCCGGGCAGGGCGCCCTTGAGGATGGCAACCACGCCGGTGCGGGCGACGTTGGTTTTGACTTCCAGACCCATGGCCTTCAGTTGTCTGGCGACCAGTTCCGCGGTGCGTTTCTCGGTGTTGCCCAGTTCCGGATGCGCGTGGATGTCGCGGCGGGTTTCCAGCAGTTGCGGTTCAAGTGCCTTGGCTTGCGTGGCGATCTGTTCGCGGGTGCTGTCCAGGGTGGCGGCGCTGGCGGTGCCGGCCAGCAGGGTGAGCAGAACGGACTGGGCGATACGTGTCAGCTGCATCGGGTGTCTCCATGGTTATTGTTTTTCTGGCTTCCCTGCCTGTGACCCGAGTGTCTGCGCGAAGTGCTATTCCTTCGGCTGGCCACCGCCGGCAGTGATGACCTGCACGCTCATGCGTGGCGTCGCCAGATCGAGTCCGGCTTCGTCCAGATGGCGTTTGAGCGACAGGTTGAACGCTCGGGAAACTTCCCATTGTTTGATCGGTGCAGTCTTGAACCGCGCGCGCAGGATCGCGCTGCCGGATTCGAAACTTTCCACGCCCTGGATCTCCAGCGGCGACCAGATGTTCCGCCGTTGCAGTGGGTCGGTACGCATTTTCTGGCCGACTTCGCGCATCAGTTTGATCGCGTCGTCGATTTCCATGTTGTACGGCACCGCCACGCGGAAGATCGCGTAGCCGAATTCCCGCGAGTAGTTCTTGATGCTTTTGATTTCGCTGAACGGAATGGTGTGGACGATGCCGTCGATATCGCGCAGGCGCACGGTGCGGATGGTCAGGCCTTCGACGGTGCCGAGGTGGCCGCCGACGTCGACGTAGTCATCAATGGCCAACGAGTCTTCGATGATGATGAAGAGGCCGGTGATCAGGTCCGCCACCAGCGACTGCGCACCGAAACCGATGGCCAGACCGATCACACCGGCACCGGCCAGCAGTGGCGTGACGTTCATGCCCATATTCGCCAGGGCGACGATCAGCGCGATGATGAAAATCGCCACGAACAGCACGTTGCGGATCAGCGGCATCATCGTCTGCGCGCGGGCATTCGCCAGGCCTTTGCGCGAGCGGGTGAGGGCGTGGTGCACGGCGGTGTCGGCGAGGATCCAGATCAGCCAGGAGAAAATCAGCGTGCCGATCAGGCTGAACAGTTTGACGCTGACGTCATGCCCTTCGCCCTCGGCAAAGCCGATCAGCGACTTGCCCCACACGCGCAGGCCGAGCTCGATGAAGATCAGCCACACCAGCAGGTGGGCGAGGGTGTAGAAGAAGCTTTTCAGGCGCTCCGAGTACAACGCATGGCGCTTCGGCCCGCGTTGCGGTTTGAGTGAATGACGGCGCACGAGGCCGTTGATCACCATGCACATCACCAGCAGCACCGTGCAGATCAGCGACTGACGCAGGGCGGTGCTGGTGTCGCCGGCGGAGACGAAGGTGGCGAACAGCGAGATGCCGACCAGCACCAGCGCCGGCACGTACCAGAAGGTGCCGAGGATATCGATGGTGTCGCTGAGGGCGCGGCGGGTCAGGCGGCGGGACAACGGCTGGTTGCGGATCAGGTGCGCGATCGGCCGGCGGAAACGCAGGATGAACAACCCGGTGAACAGCGCCGCGAGCACGTTGGTGATGGTCGCGGTGGTGTGCGCCAGGTGCACGCCGAGGCCTTCGACCAGGCGCGGGTCACTCAGCGCTTCACCGAATGCGGCGAAGCTGCCGATCAGCCACAACGGACGGAAGGCCTGATGCCGCAGGATGTACAGCGCCCGGTGCCGGTGCGGGCCGTCGAGCAGCGAGAAGGCGATCACGCAGATCGCCGAGAAACAGGTGCCGACCACCAGCGCATAAGCCAGCACCATCGCCAGGCTTTTACCCAATGACGACGGCAGCGCGTAGCTCATGTAAACGGTGATGACCAATGCAATCAACCACGGTCCGAGCTTGCGCAGGGCGAAGCGCAGCATGTCGAGGGCCTTGGGGTGTTGCGGCAGTTCTTCGGTCAGGCCGAAGCGCATGCGCACCCGGTGACCGAGCCAGATCAGCGCGGCGGCGAGCAGGCTCCAGACCATCAGGATCACCGCGAAGCCGAAGATGATCGGCAGCCATTCGCTGGCCGGCAACATCAGGTTGTCGAGTTCGTCCCTGGCCAGATCGAACTCGTCGGACCAGCGGGTCAGCGGGCTGTCGTCACCGGAGAACTGTTTCTCGAAGCTGGCCAGGGTGCCGCCGATCAGGCCCAGCACGCCTTCTTCCGGTGAAGCCTGGGCTTTCTTGGTGGCGTCGCGCAGCTTTTTCAGATCGCTCAGCAATTGTGCGCGTTGCTTGTCGTTTTCCAGCGACTTGATGACTTCATCCAGCGACTGGCCCAGCGGCTCTTGCGCCTCCGGCTGCGTCTTGGTGGTGTTGAGCAGGCCCGGCAACCCGACCGCCTGGGCAGGGGCCAGCGGCAGCAGCGTCATCAGGCAGACAAGGAACAGGCAGGGCAGAGCAAACAGACGAGCGAACACTAGGCGGTCAACCTCGCAAAGGGGCGAATTGAGCGAGTGTACGAGGCAGCCAGAATCAATGCGAGCCGGGCGCGGATTTATTCGTTGAGTTTGGCGAGGATCTTGTAGACCACGGTCGCCAGGATCATCAGCATGCCGACCCACATGGCAAACACACCGGCGTTCTTGTCGCGGAAGTTGAAACCGATCGCCAGCAGGATCATCCCGGACAGTATCGGAATGAGCATGGCGTGGAAGGAGGACATCGAAATCATGGTGACTGCCTTGTCGAAGGGAATGATTTAAGTCTAGGTCGCTTTCTGCAGCGAGGAGTGATGTGTATCAGGAATGATTCGGTTCTACGATGAATCTTTGTTGTCTGCACGAGCGCTTTCGCGAGCAAGCCCGCTCCCACAGGTTGAAATGCATTCCAATGTGGGAGCGGGCTTGCTCGCGAAGCTTTTCAGCTTTTAAGGCAACTCGCGGCTGGCGTAGAACGCGCTCAGCACTTTGACCAGGTGCGCCAGATCGTGGCTGCCGCACAGTTCGCGGATCGAGTGCATGGCGAAGGTCGGCAGGCCGATGTCGACGGTGCGCACGCCCAGGTGGCTGGCGGTGATCGGGCCGATGGTCGAGCCGCAGCCCATGTCGCTGCGCACCACGAAGCTCTGTACCGGTACTTCTTCGGCCATGCACAGGTGGCGGAAGAACCCGGCGGTTTCGCTGTTGGTGGCGTAGCGCTGGTTGCTGTTGACCTTGATCACCGGGCCGGCGTTGAGTTTCGGACCGTGGTTGGCGTCGTGCTTCTCGGCGTAATTGGGGTGCACGCCGTGGGCGTTGTCGGCCGAGACCAGCAGCGATTTCTGGATGGTGCGGACGAACTCGTCACCTTCCGGCAGCAGGCGGCGCAGGGTCTGTTCGAGCATCGGGCCATCGGCACCGCACGCCGAGCAGGAGCCGACTTCTTCGTGGTCGTTGCACACCAGCACGCAGGTTTCTTCGGTGTCGGCGGTGAGCAGGGCTTGCAGGCCTGCGTAGCACGACAGCAGGTTGTCCAGGCGCGCACCGGCGATGAAGTCGCCATGCAGGCCGATGACCGCCGCGCTCTGGGTGTCGTAGAAACTCAGCTCGTAATCCAGCACCACATCGGCGTTCAGGCCATGTTCGCGGGCCAGTTGATCGGTCAGTACCGCACGGAAGTCGACGCGCTCGTCACCGGCGAACTGCGCGAGGATCGGCGGCAGCTCCGTCTGTGCGTTGATCGCCCAGCCTTGGTTGGCTTCACGGTTGAGGTGAATCGCCAGGTTGGGAATGATCGCGATTGGCGCCTTGAAGTCGATCAGCTGGCTTTCGACCTTGCCGTCGCGACGGAAGGTGACGCGCCCGGCCAGCGACAGGTCGCGGTCAAACCACGGCGCCAGCAGCGCGCCGCCGTAGACTTCAACGCCCAGTTGCCAGAAGCCCTGACGTTGCAGTTCCGGTTGCGGCTTGACCCGCAGACACGGGCTGTCGGTGTGGGCGCCGACCAGACGGATCCCGTCGTGCAGCGGCGAGTTGCGGCCCATTTTGATCGCGACAATCGAGGAGTCGTTACGGGTGACGTAATAGCGGCCGTTGGCCTCGGTGGTCCACGGCTCGCGCTCGTCGAGGCGCACGTAACCGGCGGCCTCCAGACGCTGAACAAGGCTGGCGGTGGCGTGGAACGGGGTAGGGGAGGCCTTGAGGAAGTCGATCAGGCCTTGGTTCAACTCTTCGCGCATAAGAAGCTCCAGACAGCAATGGGCGCGAGTTTAACGCATCGGCCCGGGAATTGAATCCGGACAGGATCGGGGTGGGAGCGGGCTTGCTCGCGAAAGCGGTGGGTCAGATGCAGATTTTTTGGATGACACACCGCTTTCGCGAGCAAGCCCGCTCCCACAGGGGATGGTGTGGATCAGCGGGCGGCTACGCGTTTTTTCAAATAGTTCATGATGACTTTTTCATCTTCCGGTTTATCCGGACGCGGCAGCTGTTGCGGCCAGGACTTCTGGCTCAGCAGTTTTTTCTGCTGGCTCTCGTCCCAACGCAGAATTTCCCGCGAGGCGCATTCCCACCATTCGTGTCGGCAAACGCTGTAGTACGGATCTTCCGGCGCGGCGCTGCCGTACAGCAGATCACGACCGACCTTGCGCAGGGCACCTTTCTGGTGGCGCAGCTTCCATTTGATTTTCAATCGGCGCCAGGCCGAGGGGAACGGTTTGACCCGTGGCACATCGCTGCACAGATCCACCAGGCGCTGGCTGAACTGCTCGCCGTGCTGGGAGAAGAAGTACGTCTGCATCGCGTGGAAGAAACGTTTTTCCGCGAAGTAGTGGTAGACGTGTTTGCGCGCTTCCACCACCTGACGCTCGCGCATGGCATACGACAGGGCGATCTGTTCGATGGTGTGGATTTCGAAGCCGCCGAGTGTCCACTCATCAATCAGGCGGATCGACTCTTCGAACAGCGCCGAGTCGCTGTCGGTCACGCCGCACAAGCCGCTGTTGTAGAGCTTGAAACCGTTATCCGGCGTCACGCCGTGGCTGCGCAGGTCGCGACCGAGTTTTTGATAGTCGGGACGCTGGTGCACATCTTTCCAGTCGTACTCGAAGCGATCCATCACCGAGCGGTTCGGCTCGATGAATTTGAACAGTTGGCTCGGGTGGCGGGTGAACAGGGTGTCGGTGTCGACGAACAGGGTTTTTTCCGCCCACTGCATGCCCGCGGCGATGGCGCAGGCCTTGCGGCGGTGGTGATAGCCGTGGGTGCCTTGCCAGCGGGTCAGAGTCGCTTCATCCAGCAACACCGTGTCGACCGGCCAGCCCGCATAGTCGTCGGGGCGATCAGTGAGAATGCGGATCGCCGGTCGCTCGCCGTTTTTAGCCTGGGACAGCGCGGTCAGGATGCTGAACTTGGCTTCGCGCCGGTACACATCCTGATTGCCGTAAATCAGGTAAAGCAGTTGATGACGAACTTTCGTGAGGGGGGTTACCAGGGAATCGATACAACTCATCCGAAAACAGAATCCTTGTCCAAAAGAAAACAGCGCCGCCACTCAGGCAGCGCTTAAAACGGTGCCGGGCATTCGAAGCGCAAACGCTCGCCGGTTTGCGGGTGGGTGAAGCTCAGCATGCTGGCGTGCAGGCACAGACGCGGCCAGGCCGCCAAGGCCTGCTCATGGGCGTACAGCCCGTCGCCCAGCAGCGGGTGACCGATGGACAGCATGTGCACACGCAACTGGTGCGAGCGACCGGTGATCGGCGTCAGTTCGACGCGGCACCAGTCGCCGCAACGTTCCAGTACGCGCCAGAAGGTCAGCGCATGCTTGCCAAATTCGTGGTCGACCACGTGCCGCGGTTTGGTCGGCGGATCGTAGCGCAGCGGCAGGTCGATGCTGCCGCTGCCCAGCTCCGGCTGACCCCAGCAGAGCGCAGTGTAGGCTTTCTCTGTTTCACGATCGTGAAACTGCCGCGACAGTTCGCGGTGAGTATCCGCGTCACGGGCCAGCAGAATGATGCCGGAGGTTTCCCAGTCCAGGCGATGGACGATGCGCGCTTCCGGGTAGCCGTTTTCCTGCAGGCGGGTGATCAGGCAGTCCTTGTTGTCGTCGGCGCGACCGGGCACCGAGAGCAGCAACGTCGGTTTGTCGACCACCAGTACGGCGGCGTCCTGATGAATGATGCGGATGTTGGACAACGGCATTAAAACAGCCTCGTAACAAATGCCAACGGCGGCTCAGGGCCATTCCGCGATGGGAATGGCCCTGAGCCGCCGTCGTTCCTGCCGGATCGACTCAGCGATCGGGCAGGGTGATGTTGAGTTCCAGAATCGAGCAACTGCCCTGGCTTTCCAGTGCAACATGTACGTCGTCGTTGCCGATGTTGACGTACTTGCGGATCACGTCGACCAGTTCCTTCTGCAAGGCTGGCAAGTAATCCGGCGTGCTGCGCTGGCCGCGCTCATGCGCCACGATGATCTGTAGACGCTCTTTCGCTACCGAGGCGGTACTTGGCTTTTTGTTGGCACGAAAGAAGTCAAAAAGGTTCATTACCTACCTCCAAACAGGCGCTCGAAGAATCCCTTCTTCGTAACATCGAGGAAACGATGTTCTTTTTCTTTGCCCAGCAGACGATCAACGGCATCGCTGTACGCCTGACCGGCATCGCTCTGGTCGTCGAGAATCACTGGAACGCCCGAGTTGGAAGCCTTCAGGACCGCCTGCGACTCAGGGATGACGCCCAGCAGGGTCACGGCCAGGATTTCCTTCACGTCTTCGACGCCCAGCATCTCGCCATCGCTGACGCGCTGCGGGTTGTAACGGGTCAGCAGGAGGTGTTCCTTGATCGGGTCTTCGCCTTTTTCGGCGCGACGCGATTTGCTGGCCAGCAGGCCGAGCATGCGGTCGGAGTCACGTACCGAGGACACTTCCGGGTTGGTCACGATGATCGCTTCGTCGGCGAAATACATGGCCAGGTGCGCACCTTTCTCGATGCCCGCCGGGGAGTCGCAGACCACGAAGTCGAAGTCTTCCTTCAACTGCATCAGGACTTTTTCCACGCCTTCCTGGGTCAGCGCGTCTTTGTCGCGGGTCTGGCTGGCGGCCAGCACGTAGAGATTTTCCAGGCGCTTGTCTTTGATCAGGGCCTGCTGCAGGTTGGCTTCGCCGTTGACCACGTTGACGAAGTCGTACACCACGCGACGCTCGCAACCCATGATCAGGTCGAGGTTACGCAGGCCCACGTCGAAGTCGACGATCACTGTTTTATGGCCGCGCAGAGCGAGGCCGGTACCGATAGCGGCGCTGGTGGTGGTCTTACCCACACCACCCTTGCCGGATGTAACCACGAGAATCTTGGCCAAGGTGTTTCACCCCTAAGGAAGAAGGACTTTTTAGCCCCTGAAAAACATCTCTTGAAAACTACTGCAGTCGGACAGCCTTGGCTGGAATTCGGCGCAAGTCGCAATTGCCGGGGGCAAACGCTGCTTGTTCCTTTTTCCTACTTCGTTTGAGCCGTTTTCGCTACGTTTTAGAGATGCTTGGAAAATGCGGCAGTATCCGTTAAAGCCGAATGATGTTCAACACGTCGGCCGACAGGCTGACCTGGACGCCGGAGCCCCACAGTGGATCGCGGCGCAAATCTTCGGAAACCTTGTAATGCCCGGCGATGGAGATCAGTTCAGCGCTCAATTGCTGACAGAAAATCCGCGCCTTGGTGTCGCCTTTGACGCCGGCCAGTGCGCGACCGCGCATCGGGCCGTATACATGGATGTTGCCATCGGCCAGAAGTTCCGCCCCCGGACTGACCGAGGACACCACCACCAGATCGCCACCCTGGGCATATATCTGTTGGCCACCACGTACTGGCGTGGTGATGACGCGGGTCGGTTTGACCGTTGGCTCCGGCGGCTTTTCCGGCTTCTTTTTGACTTCCGGTTCCGGCGCTTCCAGCGGTCGCTCGCGGGCGCCGGACGGCGGCAGCACCGGGATGTCGATGGCGATGGCGGCAGCGATGTCTTCGATACGGCTGGCGCGGATCGCCAGGGTGCGCAGGCCATGTTGACGGCATACGCGCATCAGGCCGGGCAGATCGACCGCGCCTTCGCCGGGCGGCAGTTTGTCCAGCGCCAGGACCAGCGGTGCATTGCTGAAGAAATTCGGCGCCTGGGCGACTTTGGCGGCCAGTTGCCGATCAAGGCTGTCGAGGTCGTTGCGGGACAGTTCCAGCACCGTGATGGCCAGCATGCTGCCCTTCAACTGGAACACGGGATCTCGGTCTGGCGTTTCGTTTTGGCTCATATCGGCATACAACGGCTTGTCACTAAAAGTGCCGAGACTTATAACGAGAACGCCCGCGAGCCGCAAGCCGGGTCGAACGATGTAGAATGCGCGGCCACTGAATTTACGGAAGCTTTAATGGATCGCCCGCGTTTTCGAAGAGCCTATCTTTCTCCCCGCTTCTGGCCGCTCTGGTGCGGTCTGGGGCTGTTGTGGCTGGTCGTGCAGTTGCCGTATGCGGTTTTACTGACGATCGGTCGTGTGCTGGGCGCATTGATGTATCGCGTAGCCGGCGACCGGCGGCGTATCGCCAAGCGCAATCTCGAGCTGTGCTTCCCGGAAAAATCCGCCGCCGAGCGTAAACGCTTGCTCAAGGAAAACTTCGCCTCCACCGGCATCGCTTTTTTTGAAATGGCGATGAGTTGGTGGTGGTCCCGTGAGCGTCTGGCCAAACTGGCGCATGTCGAAGGCCTGGAGCATCTGCAAAAGGCCCAGCGCGAAGGCAAGGGCGTGATCCTCATGGCCGCGCACTTCACCACCCTGGAAATCGGCGCCGCGCTGCTCGGTCAGCAACACACCATCGATGGCATGTACCGCGAGCACAAGAACCCGTTGTTCGACTTCGTCCAGCGTCGGGGCCGTGAGCGGCACAATCTCGATTCGCTGGCGGTGGAGCGTGACGACGTGCGTGGCATGCTCAAGTTGCTGCGTTCGGGCCGGGCGATCTGGTACGCACCGGATCAGGATTACGGCGCCAAGCAAAGCATCTTCGTGCCGCTGTTCGGCATTCAGGCTGCGACCGTGACCGCGACCACCAAATTCGCCCGCTTGGGTAAAGCGCTGGTGGTGCCGTTTACTCAGGAGCGTCTGGCGGATGGCAGCGGTTACAAACTGGTGATCCACCCGCCGCTGGAAGACTTCCCGGGTGAAACCGAAGAGGCCGACTGCCTCCGCATCAACCAGTGGGTGGAAAGTGCGCTGCGCGCCTGCCCTGAGCAATACTTGTGGGCGCACCGCCGCTTCAAGAGCCGTCCACCGGGTGAGCCGAAGCTTTACCCGAAACGGCGCGGCTGATTCACTCACACTTTCAAGCACCATGGAGCGTTGCGATGAGCCCAGCGGAACCGGTCACAGGTTTGATTCTTTCCGGCGGCGGGGCTCGGGCGGCGTATCAGGTGGGGGTGCTGGCGGCGATTGCCGAATTGCTGCCGCTGGGCGCGGACAATCCGTTTCCGGTGATCGTCGGCACTTCGGCCGGGGCGATCAATGCGGTCAGCCTGGCCAGCGGCGCCACCGATTTTCGCGCGGCCATCGAACGCCTTACGCTGTTCTGGCAGGGCTTTCGCAGCCATCGGGTGCTGCGCAGCGACTGGCCGGGGGTGATCCGTCAGGCCAGCCGCTTTGTCAGTCACAGCCTGCTCGGCATCGGTCGCCAACTGCCGGTGGCGCTGCTCAACAGTTCGCCGCTGCGCGAGCTGCTCAATGAAAAAATGCACATGCCCGGGATCGCCGAATCCATCGCCCGCAAGCAATTGCATGCGGTGGCGGTGACCGCGTTCGGCTACGAATCGGGGCAGGCGGTGACCTTCTATCAGGGCGGCGGCACGATCGATGCGTGGTTGCGCCATCGGCGGATCGGCGTGCCGGCGCAATTGTCGGTGGATCACCTGCTGGCCAGTTCGGCGATCCCGTTGCTGTTTGCCCCGGTGAAAATCGGTGAGGAATATTTCGGCGACGGCGCGGTACGCCAGTCGGCGCCGATCAGCCCGGCGCTGCACCTGGGTGCGAGTCGGGTGCTGGTGGTGGGCGTCAGCGGCAACCCGCGCGGGTTTGATCCGCAGCAGCCGCTGGAGCGCGCCTACAGCGGTCAGCAGCCAACGCTGGCGCAGATTGGCGGACACATGCTCAACAGCACGTTCATTGACAGTCTGGAGAGCGACATCGAGTTGCTGCAGCGTCTGAACCAGTTCAGCCACTTGATGCCCGAGGGCACGCCGACCCGAGAGTTGGGTGTGGCACCAGTGGAGGTGCTGGTGATTGCGCCGAGTCAGCCGATCGACGAGATCGCGGCGCGACATCGACAGGAATTGCCGGCGGCATTGCGTCTGTTCTTGCGCGGCCCGGGGGCGACCAAGACCAGTGGGGCAGGGGTGCTGAGTTATCTGTTGTTCGAGGCGGGGTATTGCAGCGAGCTGATCGACCTGGGACGGCGCGATGCGTTGGCCAAGCGTGAGGAGTTGTGCCGGTTTCTCGGGATCACCGAGGCGGTCGCGCCCACCTGATATTTGTGCTGAAGCCATTCGCGAGCAAGCTCGCTCCCACATTGGTTCTGTGTTGGTCACAAAACCAGTGTGGGAGCGGGCTTGCTCGCGAAGGCGTCCTTGCAGACGCCACTGATACCAGGATCAGAAGTGGAACTTCACCAGGAAGCTGGTCACGTTCTGATTGGTGGTGAACGCACGGGTGTCGTCGATCCCGTACTTGTCTTTCCAGTAGTCGTATTCAACACCGACGTACAGCTGCTTCTCGCCGAAATTCAGCGCCTTGCCCAGGTCGTATTTGACCTGTGGGTTGAAGTGCAGGTTGGCGTGGTATTCGCCTTTGCTGTTGACGTCGTTGTCGACCACCCAGTCCATGAAACCGTCGATCAGGATGTTCGAGTCGCCAACCGGAATGGTGTAGGACCAGACCGGGGTGATCTGCCAGACGTTGTCACCGGCGCGCGAGCCTTCGGTGTGGCGCTGGTAGAAGTTCAGCTGGAAGTAGTCGAAGCCTGGAATCGCCAGGTCAAAACCCGGGCCGATCAGGTACGACTCGACGTCGCCTTCACCGAACTCGTAAGTCATCGCCAGCAGCACATCCTTGACCGGACCGAATTCGATCTTCTGGTCGAGGATCTTGCCCAGCGACAGGCGTGGGCTGAATTCGCCATAGTAAGTGTTGTTGCCGACGCCGCCATCCGGCTTGCCGTTGTAGAAGATCTTGTCGACGAACAGGAAGTTGTCCCCGTACTTCCAGGCATCGGCGTGCTCGAAGGTGACGGTCTGCTGGATCGCCGGGTTGACCTTGAAGTCTTTGCCGTAGAGGTAGGTCAGGCTGTTGTTCTGCCATTGCAGCAGGCCGTCGGCCATGGCCTCGCCGCCGGCCAGCATCGATCCCGCGAGCATCAGGCTGGTGCACATACGTTTCATTCGGTTGCTCCCAAAGTAGGTGTTCCACGTTTATTTTTTTAAGATCGGCGCTCTGGTGTGGCGCCTTTTTTCGTCGCTGCAAAAGTCATCCGATCGGTCAGCTTCGCTGGTGATAGCAAGAGCTGGGCCAACGCTTTCGAAAAGCAAAAAAACGCCCGTTCGGCTGCTGAAAAACAGTCGATTGCGCGTGTTTTCGGGATGCCTCGGTACTGACCGGGGCCGGGATAAGTTGGCTTGTCGGTCAGGAATTAAATCCGGGCTTTTTTTTAGACCGAATTCAAGAGGCCGCGGAGAATACTGACTCCTCGGCCAGCTCTCAAGTGCCCCGCAACAGAGCACCGACGACAGGTATGGGGCACGGTTGCGGGCCATCTCAGAAGTGCACCTTCACCAGCAGGCTGGCGGTGTTCTGGTTGGTGTCGAGGTTGTGGCTGCTTTCGACGCCGTATTTGTTCTTCCAGTAGCTGTATTCGGTGCCGACATACAGCTGCTTGTGGCTCCAGCCGAGGGCTTTGCCGAGGTCGTATTTGATCTGCGGATTGATGTGCAGGTTGGCGTGGTAGGTGCCGCGCGAGTTCTGGTCGTTGTCGACCACCCAGTCCAGATAGCCGTCGATCAACAGGTCGGAATTGCCCAGCGGCACGCTGTACGACCAGCCCGGGGTGATCTGCCAGACGCCGTCGCCGGGGCGCGGGCCTTCGGTCTGGCGACGGAAGATGTTCAGGGTCACGTAGTTGAAGCCGGGCACCTTGAGGTCGAAGCCGGGGCCGATCAGGTAGGCCTCGCTATCGCCTTCGCCGTACTCGTAGGTCATCGCCAGCAGCACGTCCTTGATCGGGCCAAACTCGATTTTCCGGTCGAAGATCTTGCCGAACGAGAAGCGCGGGGTGAATTCGCCGTAGAAGGTGTGCGGGCCTTTGTTGCGGTCTTCCTGACCGTTGTAGAAGATCTTGTCGACGAACAGGAAGTTGTCGCCGTACTTCCACTTGTCGGCGTGCTCGAACGTCACCGTCTGCTGGATCGACGGGTTGATCGCGAAGTTCTTGCCGTACAGGTAGCTCAGGCTGTTGGTCTGCCACAGCAGTAAATCGCCGGCCATGGCCTGACTCGCGGCCAGCAGGCCGCTACTCAACAGAACGCTGGTTTGCGTGCGAATCATCGGTTGCTCCCTCTTGTTTTTATTTTTAAGGCGCAGAGCTGTTTCCCTTTGTAGGAGTGAGCCTGCTCGCGATGGCGTTCTTTCAGTCAACTCAAGTGTTGAATGTCATACCGCTATCGCGAGCAGGCTCACTCCTACAGGGTTAAATCGGTTGCTGTTAATGCTGATGTGCGTGGCAGTCGTTGATCGCTGCGCGTTCGGCGCCGCCGAGGATGTTGAACAGCAGATTCAACGTCAGCGCGCTGAGCGTGGCCATGGCGATGCCACTGTGGGTGATCGGGCTCATCCACAGCGGCAGATGCGCGAAGAACTCCGGACGCACCACCGGGATCAGGCCCATGCCGATGCTCACCGCCACCAGCAGTTGATTACGCCGGTCACCGATGTCGGCTTCTTGCAGGATCTTGATCCCGGTGGCAGCAACCATGCCGAACATCGCGATCGCCGCACCGCCCAACACCGCCGGCGGAATCGACGCCACCAGGAATGCGGCTTTCGGCAGCAGGCTGAGCACGATCAGCAGACCACCGGCGACGATGGTCACCGAGCGGCAGCGCACGCCGGTCATCTGCACCAGACCGATGTTCTGCGCGAACGAGGAGTGGGTGAAGGTGTTGAAGAACCCGGCAACGAACGAGGCGCCGGCATCGCACAGCAGGCCGCGACGCAGCATCCGCGGGCAGACTTCCTGACCGGTGATCTTGCCCAGCGCAAGGAACATCCCGGTGGACTCGACGAAAATGATCACCACCACCAGACACATCGACAGGATCGGCGCCAGTTCGAATTTCGGCATGCCGAAGTGCAGCGGGGTGACGAACTGAACCCACGGCGCGTTGGCCATGCCGCTCAGGTCGACCATGCCGATGGCGCCGCAGAGCACGTAGCCCAGGCACATGCCGATCAGCACGGAAATGTTGACCCAGAATCCGCGCATGAAGCGGTGAATCAGCAGAATCGTCGCCAGCACCAGAGCGGCGATGGCCAGGTAAATCGGCGAGCCGAATTGCGCCGCGGCGGCACCGCCGCCGGCCCAGTTCACGGCCACGGGGAACAGCGACAAACCGATCGAGGTGATGACCGTGCCGGTCACCAAAGGCGGGAAGAAGCGCACGACCTTGGACATGAACGGCGCGATGAGCATGCCGAAGAACCCGGCGGCGATGGTCGCGCCGAAGATCCCTTGCAGACCGATACCGGGCATGCCGGCCATGGCGACCATGCTGCCGACGGCGGCGAAACTGGCGCCCATCATCACCGGCATGCGGATGCCCATCGGGCCGATACCCAGCGACTGGACGATGGTGGCGATACCGGCGACCAGCAGGTCGGCGTTGATCAGGAAGGCAATTTCTTCACGACTCAGGCCAGCGGCCTGTCCGATGATCAACGGCACCGCGATGGCACCGCCGTACATCAGCAGAACATGTTGCAAACCGACCAGGATCAGTTGCAAAAGGGGCAAACGCTGAATGGCGGGTGCGTCGGGGATGCGCGCTTTGGACAGCTCGGACATGCAACACCTCGGATCTTTTTTATTCTTGTGATTGAACAGCTGCCGGGTGGCTCACAGCTGTCCTTTTGCATCATTCGTATATGTGGCAAAAAGCTTGTTGTGGTGAGGAAACCATTTGTTATGAGGAGATTTATTGTGGCGAGGGGATTTATCCCCGATGGGCTACGAAGTAGCCCCAAAAACCTGCAATCGCAATACATCAGGCAGATGGCAATTACAGGTATTGCGACGGCTGCGCCGCCGATCGGGGATAAATCCCCTCACCACAGGTAGATCCTCAAGCACAGGTAAATCCCTTCACCCCAAAAGCCTGCTTTTACACAGGCTTTTGTCTGGCTCAGTTGGTCTGGGCTCCCTGGGCGATCCATGCACCGATCAGGTCACGTTCCTGCTGGGTCATCTGCGTGATGTTGCCCAGTGGCATGATCTGCGTGGTGATGGCTTGCGCCTGGATCCGCGCCGCGTTCTGGCGGATCTGCTCGGGGGTGTCGAACATCACACCGGCGGGCGCCGCGCTGAACAACGGGCTGGTCGGTTTGGCCGAATGGCAGACCGCGCAGCGTTCCTGGATCACGTTGTGCACCTTGTCGAACGCAGGGCCTGCGTTGGACGCTTGCGCCGGTGCTGCTGCAGGGGCTGCTGGCGCTGCAGGTGCCGCCGTTTCAGCCGGTTTCGCGCCACCGCCCAGTGCCGTTTCCGGCAGCGGTTGGTACTCGATTTTCGCGGGTGCCTTGGCCACGTCCGGTGCGGTCGGCATCGGCGCAGGGCCGGTGACGTACGCCAGGGTGATCATGCCCACCGCTGCCACGGGCAGGGTCCAGGCAAACTTGTGGCTGTCGTGACGGGTGTTGAAGTAGTGACGCACCAACACCGCCAACACCGCGATCCCGGCCAGAATCAACCAGTTGTACTGGCTGCCGTAGGTGCTCGGGAAGTGGTTGCTGATCATGATGAACAGCACCGGCAGGGTGAAGTAGTTGTTGTGACGCGACCGCAGCAGGCCTTTGGCCGGCAGCGCCGGGTCCGGTGTACGGTTCTCGGCGATCGCTGCGACCAGTGCACGCTGTGCCGGCATGATGATGCGGAACACGTTGCCGACCATGATGGTGCCGATGATCGCGCCGACGTGCAGGTATGCACCGCGACCGCTGAACACCTTGCTGAAGCCATACGCCGCGCCAATGATCAGCACGAACAGGATGAAGCCGAGCAGGGCGGGTTTCTTGCCAAGGGCCGAATCGCAGAGGAAGTCGTAGATGAACCAGCCGGCGATCAGCGAACCGATGCCGATGGCCACGCCTTCAGGGCCGGTCAGGCCGCTGCCGGGTGCCACGAGGTAGAGCACGGGGTTGGAGTAGAACACCACGCACAGCAGCGCGATCCCCGACATCCAGGTGAAGTAGGCTTCCCATTTGAACCAGTGCAGGTTCTCCGGCATCGACGGCGGAGCCAGTTTGTATTTTTCCAGGTGATAGATACCGCCGCCGTGGATCGCCCACAGATCACCGGCCAGACCGGTTTTCGGGTTGACGCGGTTGAGGTTGTTCTCCAGCCAGACGAAGTAGAACGACGCGCCGATCCAGGCCACGCCAGTGATCATGTGAACCCAGCGCACGCTCAGGTTCAGCCATTCCAACAGATGTGCTTCCACAGTCTTTACCTCTCGCCTGTCACTCTTGTTGTCGAGTGATCAGACCTTCTCTTATTGGTGGGGGGCGAGGATCAAACGCTCATCCTCTTTGAAAAAATGCTCATCGCAGTTATTGCCTGTGCCACTGCGATCAACCACCAGGAAGTCATCCCGCTTTTCGATCGTCAGCACCGGGTGGTGCCAGACGCCGCGATGGTAATTGATGCCCTGCCTGCCGTTGGTGACGAAGGCGCGGACCAAGCCTGATACAGGTACATCGCCAAGTGGCGCGACCACGATCAGAAAGGGGTTGCCGAGCAGCGGAATGAAAGCCTGGCTGCCCAGCGGATGGCGTTCCAGCATGCTCACGGTCAGCGGCATGTCCTGCGCGTCGGCGCGGAAGATGCTGATGATCGCGTTGTCCTCAGGCGTAGCGGTTTCGACCGTCGCCAGTTTGTGGAAGCGCATGGTCGAACCGTTGTTGATCATGAAGTGGTCGCTGCCGTCGGTTTCGATCACGTCACCGAAGGGGGCGAAGGCTTCTTTGGTCAGCGGTTCAATCGTTAGTGTGCGCATGCTGTTCTTCTTATCCGAATTCTGTGTTGTTTGATCTGACGCTTTCGCGAGCAAGCTCGCTCCCACAGGAATTGCGATCAATGTGGGAGCGAGCTTGCTCGCGAATGGTCGCGCCGCTTACTTCGCTACCTTGCCGAGAACGCGCAGGCGGCTCACACCACCGTCCGGGAACACATTGAGGCGGATGTGGGTGATCGGGCCCAGTGCCTTGATCTGCTCGACAAAGGTGTGTTCGGCGTGCATTTCCAGCTTTTGGCTCGGCAGCAGTTCACGCCAGAACAGCGACTGGGTTTCGATCTGGCTGTCGGTGCCGCCCTTGACGAACGCGCCCTGGATCGAGCAGGTGTCCGGGTAGTTGCCCTTGAAGTGCAGGGTGTCGACGATGATTTTTTCGATCTCGCCCGGGTGGCCCAGCGCGACGATCACCCAGTCATTGCCCGGGGTACGACGACGTGCGGTTTCCCAGCCGTCGCCCATGTTGATGCCACGGCCCGGGTTGAGGATGTTGCTCATGCGACCGAAGTGTTCGTCGGAGCAGGCGAGGGCGCGGCCACCGTTGAGGGCTGCTGCCAGGTCAACCTGTTCGTTGTCGCCAACAGCGGACCAGTCGCGGAACGGAATGCCGTACACGCGCAGACGGGCGACACCGCCGTCCGGGTAGATGTTGAAGCGCAAGTGGCTGAACGCTTGGTCATTGCTGATTTCGTGGTAGTGGTGGCTGTTGCCTTGCAGCTCGACGGCCGACAGCACTTCAGTCCACTGGGTGTTTTCGTCCGGCTCGCCCGAGGCCAGGAAGCACGCTTCCAGCGAGGCCGATGGCGGGAAGTTGCCGGTGAAGAATGAGGTGTCGATGTCCACGCCTTTGATCGAACCCGGTACGCCCAGGCGGATCACCGCGCTGTCGTAGCCTTCAAAGCGCTTGCGACGCGATTCCCAGCCGTCCATCCACTTGCCGTTGTCGTCGAACACCCCCTCCTTCCACACGGCCGGGGTCGGCTGAAACAGACGATTGGCGTCTGCGAACCAGTCATCGGTGACCGAGATGATTTTGGTGCCCAGACGGGCATCGGCCAGGTTGACGAACTTCTCGAAAGGTACGGCGTAAGCTTTCATTCTTCTTGTCTGCCTTTAATAAGTTGGCTGGGGATGCTTGCAAGGCCCTGGGTGCTCTCCGCGTTTGACGCACTCGGGCCAGGCTTCGCTAAAGAGTCAGTAAACGGAACAGGGCGATCTTGTTGATCTCCGCCAGCGCGCATTTGAATTCGGTGTCGACCGAGTTGTGAATGCGCGTTTCGAACGCCGCGAGGATCTGATGCCGGTTGCTGCCTTTTACCGCCATGATGAAGGGAAACTTGAACTTGGCCTTGTAGGCGTCGTTCAGCTCGGTGAAGCGCTGAAACTCTTCGGCCGTGCATTGGTGAATACCGGCGCCCGCCTGTTCATTGGTGCTGGCTTCGGTCAGTTGGCCCTGGACGGCAGCTTTGCCGGCCAGGTCCGGGTGAGCGTTGATCAGTGCCAGTTGACTGGTGTGATCGGCGCTCAACAGGATGTCGCTCATGCGCTGGTGCAGGGTTTCGATCTCGTCGATCGAGGCGTCCGCTCCCAGGTCGTAGGCCTTTTCGGCTACCCATGGCGAATGTTCGTAGATGTCGGCGAAGGCTTTGACGAAAGCGTCGCGGCTCAGGCTCGACGGTTGCAGGGTTTGAAAGCGGCTCATTGGGCGGCCCCTTGGTACGGGTGGGTTTCGTGCCAGTGACGCGCGATGTCGACGCGACGGCTGAACCACACCTGTTCATGACTTTTGGCGTATTCGATGAAGCGCTTGAGCGAGGCCAGACGCGCCGGACGGCCGATCAACCGGCAGTGCAGACCGATCGAAAGCATCTTCGGCGCTTCGGCGCCCTCGGCGTACAGTACGTCGAACGCGTCTTTGAGGTATTCGAAGAAATCGTCGCCCTTGTTGAAACCCTGCACCTGGGTGAAGCGCATGTCGTTGGTGTCGAGGGTGTACGGGATCACCAGGTGCGGTTTGCCGGTCGGGTTGTTCGGTTCCCAGTAGGGCAGGTCGTCGTCGTAGGTGTCGCAGTCGTAGAGGAAACCGCCTTCTTCCATCACCAGGCGCCGGGTATTCGGGCCGGTGCGGCCGGTGTACCAGCCCAGTGGGCGTTCGCCGGTGAGTTCGGTGAGGATGCGGATCGCTTCGAGCATGTGCTCGCGCTCCTGCGCCTCGTCCATGTACTGGTAGTCGATCCAGCGGTAGCCGTGGCTGCAGATCTCGTGACCGGCTTCAACCATCGCGCGGATCACATCCGGGTGGCGCTGGGCAGCCATGGCCACGGCGAAGATGGTCAGGGGAATGTCGAATTCCTTGAACAGCTTGAGGATCCGCCAGACGCCGGCGCGGCTGCCATACTCGTAAAGCGATTCCATGCTCATATTGCGCGCGCCTTGTAGCGGCTGGGCAGCAACCATCTCGGAGAGGAAGGCTTCGGATTCTTTGTCGCCGTGCAGAATGTTGCGCTCGCCGCCTTCTTCGTAATTGAGCACGAAGGACAGGGCGATGCGCGCGTTGCCCGGCCAGTGTGGGTGAGGAGGGTTACTGCCGTAACCGATCAGGTCGCGTGGGTAGTCAGCGCTCACTGCAGTCTTCCTTCTTATTCGTTGACAGGTTTGTGTAACGGCCTGCACAGGCTGGCGTCACAGCGATGGGCTGATTGTATACAACTTTATTCGCAATTTGTAAGCCTGAATTTTCGCATTTTTCACCGACTGTCATCTTTTGCTGTTAATGGCGTGAGCCTGCAAGAAACCTGCCTGATCAGTCAGCTAATGGATCGCAGGTTCAATAGCCAGGCACTTGGGGGGCATATCAAGGGTAAACACCCGAATGGCGGGGGTGATGCGAAAAATGTCGTTTTTATTGTGTACAATTTTTTTGAAAAGTGTCTTAATCAGTCGCTCGCCGCAACTTTTCGTGCTCCGAATCGGTGCGGTCTCCTTTTTACCTGACTTCGGGAGGCGCGAAGTCTGACTGCTCTTTGCGGCCAGGCGCGCAGAATCAATGGGACGTTTGACAACACACGTTTTGGACGCTGCACACGGTTGCCCGGGCAGCTCGATCAAGGTCGAGCTGTACCGCGTTGAAGGTTCGCACCTGGAATTGGTCGCCAGTGCGATTACCAACAGCGATGGCCGGGTCGATGCGCCGCTGCTGCAAGGCGATGACTACCGCACCGGGGTCTATCAGGTGCAGTTTCACGCCGGCGATTACTACCGCGCCCGTGGCGTGCAACTGCCGGAGCCGGCGTTCCTCGACGTGGTGGTGCTGCGTTTCGGCATCTCCGCCGAGCAGGATCATTACCACGTACCCCTGCTGATCTCGCCTTACAGCTATTCCACCTATCGGGGCAGCTGACCCCCAAGCAGCTGCCCCCACCGGGAAGCGACTGCGCATATAGCTTCTTTGGTCTTTCGCCCGCTCACACTGCGGGCTTTTTTTCGCCTGGAGGAAAGTGTTGTCTGATCTGACGCCTTCGCGAGCAAGCCCGCTCCCACAAGGGGATGCATTCCAAATGTGGGAGCGGGCTTGCTCGCGAAGCTTTTGCTGTCAGCGGCTCAACAGCGACGCAGCACCGGCACCACTGAACAATCCGGCACTCACCCGGTTGAACCAGCTCTGCCCCTTGCCGCTGCGCAGATAGCGCGCCGCGCCATGTGCACCCAGCCCGTAAGCCAGTTTGCAGCACAGGTCGAGCACCACCCAGGTCGCGATCATGATCAGCAACTGCGGCAGAAACGGTTGTTGCGCGCTAAGGAACTGCGGCAGAAACGCGGCGAAAAACAGAATGTCCTTCGGATTGCTCGCGCCCAAGACAAACGCGCGGCCGAACAGCGTGCGGAAACGTGGCACCGGAGCGGCCTGCGGCACTTCGGCGCCGACCGCTGGCTGGCGCGATTGCTGCCAGCTCTGCCAGGCGAGGTAGAACAGGTACAGCGCGCCGACGATTTTCAGGGCGCTGAACAGTTGTTCCGACGCCAGCAGCAGGGCGCCAAGCCCCAGCGCCGACGCACTGAGCAGGCAGATCGAAGCGATCACGCCGCCGAGAAATGCCGGGTAAGAGCGGCGCAAGCCGTAGTTCAGACTGTTGCTGATCATCAGCAATGACAGCGGCCCCGGAATCAGGATCACCACCAATGCCGCGCCGCTGAACAGCAGCCAGGTTTCCAGACTCATCACTTTGCTCCTTTTTTTGTTGTACTCAAGAATGTGCAAAAGCCCCACCCGCGAGGGTGAGGCTGGTTTGACGCTTGAACCGCGTGACGCTTACAAGAAGATGAACTTGGCGATGAAGATCGCGCAGAGCACCCACAGGCTGACGGAAATTTCCTTGTACTTGCCGGTACCGGCCTTCAACGCCACGTAGGTGATGAAGCCCAGCGCAATGCCGTCGGCGACCGAGAAGGTCAGCGGCATCATGATCGCTGTGACGATTGCCGGAATGGCGTCAGTAGCTTCATCCCATTCGATGTGGGCCATGCCGCCCATCATCAGCATCGCGACATAAATCAGCGCGCCGGCGGTGGCGTAAGCCGGAATCATCCCGGCCAGCGGTGCGAAAAACATCGCCGCTATAAATAGCACACCCACGGTGACTGCGGTAAGACCAGTCCGACCACCAGCCGCTACACCCGCGGCACTTTCCACATAGCTTGTTACCGGAGGGACACCGACTACCGCGCCGAAGACGCTGGAGGCGCTGTCGGCTTTCATCGCCCGGGAAAGGTTTTCGATACGCCCGTCAGCGTTGACCAGATTGGCGCGCTGAGCCACGCCCATCAGGGTGCCCGCGGTGTCGAACATGTGCACGAAGAGGAAAGCCAGGACCACGCTGATCATGCTGACGTTGAACACACCGGCGATGTTCATGGCCATGAACGTAGGCGCCAGGCTCGGCGGAGTCGACATGATGCCTGAGTAGTGCACGATGCCCAGGCCCCAACCGGCCAAGGTCACGGTGATGATGCTGATGAGGATCGCGCCAAAGACTTTGTGGTAGCTGAGGATCGCGATCATCAGGAAGCAGATCGCCGCCAGCAGCGGGCCGGGTTCACGCAGGGAGCCGAGTTTGATCAGGGTGGCCGGGCTGTCGACGACAATGCCAGCGGTTTTCAGACCGATCAGCCCGAGGAACAGGCCGACGCCAGCGCCCATCGCAAAGCGCAGGCTGACCGGGATGCTGTTGAGCAGCCATTCGCGAATCCGCGAGAAGGTCAGGATCATGAACAGCACACCGGAAACAAACACCGCACCGAGCGCGGTTTCCCAGTTGTAGCCCATGGTGCCGACTACGGTGTAAGTGAAGAAGGCGTTGAGGCCCATGCCCGGTGCCAGGCCCACTGGCCAGTTGGCGTACAGGCCCATCAGCAGGCAGCCGAGCGCGGCGGCGATGCAGGTGGCGACGAAGGCTGCACCGTGATCGATCCCGGCATCGGCCATGATGTTCGGGTTGACGAAGATGATGTAAGCCATGGTGATGAAGGTTGTCAGACCGGCAATCAGCTCGGTCTTCACCGTGGTGCCATGCAAGCTGAGTTTGAAGATGCGCTCCAGCACGCCTGTGCGTAAGGGCGGCGAGAGTTCCAGCGTCGATGCTTCGGATTTGCGGCTTTCCACAGCGAGTACTCCTCAAGAGTTTTATTGTTATTTCCAGGGCCGGACCCATGAGGGGTGGCAGCAGCCCTTTGAGGCATACGCGAATTTGTTGACCATTCGGTCAGGAACTCGCACGCAGTGGATTATGCTTTTGTGTACAAATAAAGCAAATATTGTTTTTGGTTTTGTTTACGAAAGGTCAGGCGATAGGGATATATCGCTTGTTCTGGCCCCTTCGGGAGCAAGCCCCCTCCCACAGGGTTCTGCTGGTTACCCATGATTAGGGTCCACTGGATCCACTGTGGGAGGGGGCTTGCTCCCGAAGAGGCCAGTCCAGTCAATCAAGATGTGACTGAGTGCTCCCAAGCGCCATATTCACCGACAACCACCCATTCACCGCCGCCTCCCCAGCCTCAGCAAACACCCGCTCGAGCAATTTCACCTGCTCACGCCGCAACGCCTGCTCAAACTTCTCACCTTCAGTAGTCAGCTCCAGCAGGCGCTTACGCTTGTCTGCCTCCGACGCCACGCTTTCCACAAGGTGCATTTCCTGCAACTGGCGCAACGGCATGTTCAGCGCCTGTTTACTCACGCCGAGCAATCCCAGCAATTCCTTCACGCTCAAATTCGGATAACGCGCGATGAAGAACACAATCCGCTGATGCACCCGGGACAGGCCGCGCCGCTCGAGCATTTCATCAGCCTTGGCGGTGAACGCCTGATAGCCGAAGAAAAACGCTTCCATCGCCTGTTGCTGGCTGGCGGGGTTTTTAAGGTCAAGCATGTTGACGTACTCGCTCAAGCTGTCGTAGTTTCAGTCAACCAGTTTGACTCATTTTTCCCAGGCCTCGCTACCGGTGACTCCCATGGCTTTTTCCGAACGTGTTTCGCGCCTTAAAAGTTCTCTGATCCGTGAAATCCTCGCCGCCGCCCAGCGCCCGGAGGTGATGTCGTTCGCCGGTGGCCTTCCCGCCGAAGCCATGCTGCCGAAAGTCGAATGGTCCGAGATGCCGCTGGCGCTGGGTCAGTACGGCATGAGCGAGGGCGAGCCGGCGCTGCGTGAAGCGCTGGCGGCGCAGGCGCGAGCGTTGGGGCTGGAGTGCACGGCGAGTCAGGTGTTGGTGGTCAGCGGTTCCCAGCAGACCCTGGATCTGGCGGCCAAGTTATACATCGACAAAGGCACCGAAATCCTGCTGGAGGCGCCGACCTATCTGGCCGCGCTGCAGATCTTTCAGCTGTTCGGCGCCGATTGCCTGACCGTGCCGCAAGAGGCCGATGGCCCGAATCTGGCCCAACTGCGCAGTCGACTTGAGCAACATCGCCCGGCGTTCATCTACCTGATCCCGACGTTCCAGAACCCCTCCGCCGTGCGCTACAGCGAAGCCAAGCGCGCCGCCGTCGCCGCGTTGCTGGATGAATTCGGCGTGACCCTGATCGAAGACGAGCCGTACCGCGAATTGACGTTCGATGGCGGCAGCGCCAAACCGATTGCCGGGCGTTTGCAGAAAGCCAGCTGGATCTACACCGGCACCGTGTCGAAAACCTTGCTGCCGGGTTTGCGCGTCGGCTACCTGATCGCCAGCCCGGACCTGTTCCCGCATTTGCTCAAGCTAAAACAATCGGCGGATCTGCACACCAACCGCATCGGCCAGTGGCAGGCGCTGCAATGGATCGGCACGGAAAAATATCAGCAGCACCTGAGCGAACTGCGCGGTTTCTACCGGCAGCGCCGCGATGCTTTCCAGTCAGCGCTGGAAACGCACTTTTCCGATCTGGCGCACTGGAACATGCCGCAGGGCGGGTTGTTTTTCTGGCTGACGCTCAAGCAACCGCTGGATACGCGAACCTTGCTCAACGAAGCGCTGGCCAGTGACGTGGCGTTCATGCCGGGCGAGCCGTTCTTTCCCGAACCGGATAAAAACCTCGGGCATCTGCGTTTGAATTTCAGTCACATCGACCCGGCGCGACTGGATGAAGGGTTGAAGCGGTTGGCGGCGGTGGTGAGGCAGGCGCAACTAGACAAAGCAGCCTGAAAAAAATAAACCGGCTCGAGGGCCGGTTTATTTTTGTCTGGGATTTATGATGCCCTCAAGTGCCTCATCGCGAGCAGGCTCACTCCTACAGGAGAACGCATTCCAATTGTAGGAGTGAGCCTGCTCGCGATAGGGCCTTCAAATGCACCCAAAAAGACTCAGACCGCCGCGAAACGCTTATCCAGATAATCAATAATTACCTTGGACTCGTACATCCAGGTCGTCTGCCCATTCTCTTCAATGCGCAGGCACGGCACTTTGATCTTGCCGCCCTGGTCCAGCAGCGTCTGGCGATCCTGTTCGTTGTTCTTCGCGTCCTTCAGTGCGACCGGCACATTCAGGCGACGCAGCGTACGACGGGTTTTCACGCAGAACGGGCAGGCGTGGAACTGATACAGGGTCAGGCCTTTGGCGGCGGCGTTGACTTGCGCCTGTACCTCGGCCGGGCGCTGTTTCTTGCCTGGGCGGGTGATGAAGTCAATGAAGATGATCAGTTGGCCAAGGCCGACACGAAGCGCTTTTACGAACACGTTGAAAGCCTCACGGTGCAAAGAGAGAAGGGCGCGCAGCTTACCCGATTTTTCACAGGCGAAAAAAAACCGGCGATCAACGCCGGTTTTTTTCTGCAGCCGATTACTTGATCAGGCTGAGGAACTCGCTGCGAGTCGCCGCGTTTTCGCGGAACTCACCGAGCATCACCGAAGTGATCATCGACGAATTCTGTTTCTCGACACCGCGCATCATCATGCACATGTGCTTGGCCTCGATCACCACGGCCACGCCCAGCGCACCGGTGACTTGCATCACCGCATCGGCGATCTGACGGCTGAGGTTTTCCTGGATCTGCAGGCGGCGGGCGTACATGTCGACGATCCGCGCGACCTTCGACAGGCCCAGCACCTTGCCGCTCGGGATGTACGCAACGTGCGCCTTGCCGATGAACGGCAGCAGGTGGTGTTCGCACAACGAGTACAGCTCGATGTCCTTGACCAGCACCATTTCGCTGTTGTCGGAGCTGAACAGGGCACCGTTGGTGACCTCTTCGAGCGTCTGTTCATAACCGCGGCAGAGGTACTGCATGGCTTTGGCGGCACGCTTTGGCGTGTCGAGCAGGCCCTCGCGGGACACGTCCTCGCCCAGTTGGCCGAGAATCGCGGTGTAATTCTGTTCCAGGGACATGAAACTACCTGTGGGGATTTTCGCAAAGGGCAAGGGTACGGTGGCGGACACAACCCTGCAAGTTCGGTGTAACGCGATTATTCGTCGCGGCCTTCCATCATGGTGCGTTTGAGCATCACGTACACCGCGCCGGCACCGCCGTGTTTCGCCTGGCACGAGCAGAAACCGAGCACTTGCGGATGCTGGCGCAGCCAGGTGTTGACGTGGCTTTTGATCATCGGCCGCTTGCCGTCCAGGCGCACGGCCTTGCCGTGGGTGACGCGCACGCAGCGGATTTCGAATTTGGTCGCTTCGGCGAGAAAGGCCCAGAGGGTCTCGCGGGCTTTTTCGACGTTCATGCCGTGCAGGTCGAGGCTGCCTTCGAACGGGATCTGGCCGATCTTGAGCTTGCGCATCTGGCTTTCCTGCACCCCGTCGCGGGCCCACATCAACTCGTCTTCGGGGCCGACGTCGATCACGAACTGATCGGACAGGCCATCCACGGTGGTGGTGTCGGTGCGCACGGTGGCGGACTGGCGCAGTTTGGCGATCTGCGCGCGGTCAGCCTTGGGTTTGCCGGTGTCGGCGCGGTCGTGCTTGATCGGCTTGACGCCTTGGATCGCACTTTTGAACAGGGAAAAATCGTCGTCTTGCATGTCAGCCTCCGCGAAGGGCGGCCAGTTTACCCAAGTCGAAACAAAACGGCCCGGCAAAAAGCCAGGCCGTGGAGTCAGTCGTGTTTTTTCATCAGGTGCGGGGACATGTTCAGCTCCCGCGATTGCCGGGCGCGCCGCCGGCATCGACGCCACAGGGCCACGCCGAAATACAGGAACAACAAGCCGACCGCGAGAATGATCGCCGAACCCGTCGGCGTGGCATTCAAGTCGCCGAGCGCCGGCGGGCGCCCCAGCAGGCTGGCGGCACCGGCCATCGCCAGCAGCACACCGAACGTCGCCAGAATGGCGGCGATCGCTGCGCCGAATCGAAAACGCCAGTTGCTTTGGCCTTTGGGCCGCAAGCGGCGTGCGTCAAATCCATCGGATAACTTCATTCCGACCTTCCTCAATGGGTATCGGCCCTTCGACCGGGAGTTGACCGGGTTGTTCCTGAGGCTAAGGCAATTGAAGCAAATGCGAGGCTTTTGCGGATGAGCGGCGTGCTGAGCCGCTCATCAGAGCAGATCAGATCAGATCTTGAGTCAGGGCGAGGGTGGCGAAGTTGTCGGCCATGATCGCCATTTCCGCTTCCTGCACCACGGCGGCGCTGAGCACGCGGCCCTTGAACGGCAGGTCACGGGTGGCGCAGGCGTCTTCGACCAGGGTGCAACGGAAGCCCAGGTTCTTCGCCGCGCGTACGGTGGTGCTGACGCTGGAGTGGCTCATGAAACCGCAGACGATCAGGTCCAGCGAGCCAAGATTCTGCAAACGGTCGAGCAGTTCGGTGCCGTGGAACGCGCTCGGCAGCAGTTTGCCGATGATGGTTTCGTCACCTTGTGGCTCAAGGCCGGGGATGAATTCGCCGCGTTCGCCCTGCGGGTCGAACAGGCCACCGACGGTGCCGAGATGACGCACGTGCACGATCGGCCGACCGGCTGCACGGGCCGCGGCGACCAGTTGTTTGATGTTCGCGACGGCCGCGTCCATGCCGCTCAGGGCCAGCGGGCCACTGAGGTACTCTTTCTGGGCATCGATGATGACCACGGTGGCATGGCTCAGTGTGGCCGCTGCGTAACCGCGGCCGCTGAGTTGAAACATCGTTTTTGGAACGGACATTCGGGGCTCCTTGGGGTGGGGCTTTTGCGGCATTGTCCTCTGGCTGAGCGGTTCTGTGAACCGCTACCATCGTAGGCAGCGTCGTTACTGGCCTGCAGCCTTGTCAAGTTACACGTTCTGTTCAATAGCTGATGCAAAAAACAGAAAAGTCCTACTGTCGGCCGCGAATGTTTCCCGCGTCGTCGTGACGCGTTTTGGCTGGTAGAATCGCCAGTCGTTTTTTCTGGAGTTCTGCCCCGTGATCACTTCCCGACTTCGTACCCTGCGCGACCACATCCGTTGGGCCGTCAGCCGCTTCCATGGGGAGGATCTGTTTTTCGGCCATGGCACCGACAACGCCTGGGATGAAGCCCGGCAGTTGGTGCTCGGTGCCTTGCACCTGCCGTGGGAGATCGCCGACAGCTACCTCGACTGTGCGCTGGAAGACGACGAGCTGGTCAACCTGCAACGCCTGCTCAAGCGCCGCATCGAAGAGCGCATCCCGACGGCGTACCTGCTGGGCGAGGCGTGGTTCTGCGGCATGTCGTTCATCGTTGATGAGCGCGTGCTGATCCCGCGTTCGCCGATTGGCGAGCTGATCGAAAACCGCTTCGCACCGTGGATCGGCGACGAGCCGGCACGCATCCTCGACCTGTGCACCGGCTCGGGCTGCATCGGTATCGCCTGCGCCTACGTGTTCCAGAACGCTGAAGTGGTGCTGGCGGACCTGTCGTTCGAAGCGCTGGAAGTGGCCAACCAGAACATCGAGCGCCATGGCGTCGATGAGCGTGTGTACACCGTGCAGGGCGATGGTTTCGATGGCCTGCCGGGGCAGCGTTTCGACCTGATCGTGTCGAACCCGCCGTACGTTGATGCCGAAGATTTCGCCGACATGCCGGACGAATACCAGCACGAACCGGAGCTGGGCCTGGCCTGCGGAGATGACGGTCTGAACCTGGTGCGGCGGATGCTCGCCGAAGCGGCAGATCACCTGACCGAGAAGGGGCTATTGATCGTTGAGGTGGGCAACAGCCAGGTGCACGTCGAAGCGCTGTACCCGGAAGTCGATTTTGCTTGGCTCGAATTCGAGCGCGGCGGGCATGGTGTGTTCATGCTGACGGCGGAGCAGTGCCGCGATCATCAGGCCTTGTTCGCTTCCCGCGTCTGACCTGACTGACTTTTGTGGCGAGGGAGCTTGCTCCCGCTGGTCTGCGAAGCAGACCCAAAATATGCAATGACGGTGCACCAGACATACCGCATGTGCATGTTTTACGACTGCTTCGCAGTCGAGCGGGAGCAAGCTCCCTCGCCACAGGTCAACGCTGATTTCAGCGGTGCGTAGCAATCCAGATCAACAATCCCGCCTGAAACACCGCAAACGCCACCAGACAGGTAATGGTAAAGCGCAATCCAGCGTCTTCACGCTTGAACTTGCTGACCTTGTCTTCCTGCTTCTTCAGCTTCACTTCCTGCTCGGCGAGGTTCTGCTCGGCCTGTTGCAGCATCTGCGCCGCTTCGAGAATCTCGACGATCTGCAGCTTCTCGCTGTTCCAGTCGCCCAACAGGTCACCGACCTGTACCTCTTTGACGCTGCCCTTCAAATGCTGGGCGTCGGCGTAAACCACGTCAAAACCATGCACGCGCAAGAAGTGATCGCGACGCAGGCGGGTGTCTTCGTTCAGCGCGTCCTTGTTGTTCAAGTCCATGCCGTCGACGGTGTAGGCGGGCCAGCGTTTTTTCGCCCAGTTGATGCCTTGCGCGGCCATGAAACGGCCGATGCCACGGTTCAACGGTTCGATCTGCAAACCGCTGTCGGGGCCGAAGTGCACACGTTTGCTGGTGTGATCGACCCAAACGTCGAGGTGGTTCTGCTCTTTGCGCACGCGCTGACCGGGCAGTTTGATCGCCATGCGCATCAGGCTGTGTTCTTTGCTGTTGCGCTCGGCATAGCCGAATTCGACAAAGCGCAACGGCCGGCCACCGGTGTGACGATCAGTCTGCAGTGGGGCCAGGCGGAGCATCTTGTGGTGCTCGACGCTGACGTCCGCCCATGGCAGCTCGACCGCTGGCGGTGCGTCTTTTTCAGCGGTGGTGTCGGGTGAAGTCGGGGTATCAGTCATAACGGCGAGATCCTGTCCAAGCTCTGCTTGTCGCCAGCCGGTACGCTGGCGACAAAGGCTTATCGGCCGTTTTTTGCAGGACTGGAGGGCAAACTACGGTTAACGGTTGCGAATGCCGTCAATAAATTCGATGAGTTTGCCGCCCAGTTCCGCCGCCAGTGGCAAATTGGGGTCCTTGTACGAGGCCAATTGCCGCTTCACATCGGCGGGGACGATGCGCATGACGTGGTTCATACCTTCGATCACCACCAGTTCGGCGTCGGGTTTGGCGGCTTTCAGCGCCTGCGCATCGCCGACGCCGACCTGCATGTCGTTGCTGCCCTGGACGATCAGCGCCGGCATCTTCAGTTGTGCAAAGGCATTGGCCGGGTCCTGGCGAAACAGCGAAATCAGGTACGGCTGCACGCTCGGGCGGAAGATCGGTTGCAACGGCGCCGGCACGTCGGCATCGGTGTGACCGGCCTTGAGGCTGTCGAGAATCTGGTTGCTGCGCAACATCAACGGTGGCGGCAGGCTGCGCGCCAGTTGCTCGCGGATCACCTGATCCACCGGGCGGGCACTGCCGGACAGCGAAATCAGCGCAGCAGCCTCCGCGCGCGGGGCTGCGAGGGTGGCGATGAGGGCGCCTTCGCTGTGACCGAGCAGAATCAATGAACCGAAGCGCGGATCGTTTTTCAGCTTCTGGCTCCACGCCACGGCGTCGTCGACGTAGCCTTCCACCGACAGATTGCGCTCGTCAGGTGTGGCCGGCCGGCTCGCAGCCACCCCGCGCTTGTCGTAGCGCACGCTGGCGATGTTGTGTTTGGCCAGCACCCAGGCCAGCCGCTTGAGGCTGTCATTGCGTCCGCCATCGGGGTTATTGCCGTCACGATCTGTAGGACCGGAGCCGGCAAGGATCAGGACAACCGGCACTGGGTTGTCGGATTTTGGCAGCAACAGCGAGCCGAAAAGTTCACCGCTCCCGGTATCCAGAGAGATCGGGCGCTGCAGGACAGTCGCGTGGGCAAAACCGGTAAACAGGGTAAGACTCAAGATCAGAACTCGCAGCATCATCACGCCATCATTCGCCAAGGTGCCGGTTGGACTCACCAACACCACTAAGGTTCGAGGATGAACTACTCGGTTAGCCTGCGTATACTGGCGCGCATCACGAATTCGGGTTTGATTTCACGGAGCGTCCTGCATGTCCGGCAATACCTACGGCAAGTTGTTCACTGTCACCACCGCTGGCGAGAGCCATGGTCCGGCGTTGGTCGCCATTGTCGACGGCTGCCCGCCGGGCCTGGAGATCTCCCTCGAAGACCTGCAGCGCGACCTCGATCGGCGCAAGCCAGGCACCAGCCGCCACACCACCCAGCGTCAGGAAGCCGATGAAGTCGAAATCCTTTCCGGCGTGTTCGAGGGCCGCACCACCGGTTGCTCGATCGGCCTGCTGATCCGCAACACCGACCAGAAGTCCAAGGACTACTCGGCGATCAAGGATCTGTTCCGCCCGGCGCACGCCGACTACACCTACCACCACAAATACGGCGAGCGCGACTACCGTGGTGGCGGTCGCAGCTCGGCGCGGGAAACCGCGATGCGTGTGGCGGCAGGTGCGATTGCCAAAAAGTATCTGGCCAGCCAGGGCATCGTCATCCGTGGCTACATGAGCCAGCTGGGTCCGATCGAAATCCCGTTCAAGACCTGGGATTCGGTGGAACAGAACGCGTTCTTCAGCCCGGATCCGGACAAGGTCCCGGAACTGGAAGCCTACATGGACCAGTTGCGCCGTGATCAGGACTCGGTCGGGGCGAAGATCACCGTGGTTGCCGAAGGCGTGATGCCGGGTCTCGGCGAGCCGATTTTCGACCGCCTCGACGCTGAACTGGCGCATGCGCTGATGAGCATCAACGCGGTGAAAGGCGTGGAAATCGGCGCCGGTTTCGCCTGCGTCGCCCAGCGCGGCACCGAGCATCGCGATGAACTGACCCCGCAAGGTTTCCTCAGCAACAATGCTGGCGGCATCCTCGGCGGCATCTCGTCCGGTCAGCCGATCGTCGCGCATCTGGCACTGAAGCCGACGTCGAGCATCACCACCCCGGGCCGTTCGATCGACATCCACGGCAACCCGGTGGACGTGATCACCAAGGGCCGTCACGACCCGTGCGTCGGCATCCGCGCCACGCCGATTGCCGAAGCGATGATGGCCATCGTGCTGATGGATCACCTGCTGCGTCATCGTGGGCAGAACGCCGACGTGCGCGTCAGCACCCCGGTGCTGGGTCAGCTTTGATGGTTGATCGCCAAGCCGTCGCGGTCTGACCGTGGCGGCGCTCCCGTACTGGCGGCTGTCCAGTTTCTATCTGTTCTATTTCGCCTTGCTCGGTTCGACAGCGCCGTTTCTGGCGCTGTACTTCGATCACCTCGGGTTCAGTGCTGCGCGGATCGGCGAGCTGGTGGCGATCCCGATGCTGATGCGCTGTGTGGCGCCGAACATCTGGGGCTGGCTCGGCGACTACACCGGCAAACGCCTGGCCATCGTGCGCTTCGGCGCGGTGTGCACGTTGCTGACGTTCTCGCTGATTTTCGTCAGCAAGACCTACGCCTGGCTGGCGATGGTCATGGCGTTGCACGCGTTCTTCTGGCACGCGGTGCTGCCGCAGTTCGAAGTCATCACTCTCGCGCATTTGCAGGGGCAAACCGCGCGCTACAGCCAGATTCGCCTGTGGGGCTCGATCGGTTTCATCATCACCGTGGTCGCGCTGGGCCGACTGTTCGAATGGCTGAGCCTCGACATCTACCCAGCGGCGCTGGTGCTGATCATGGCCGGCATCGTCCTCAGCAGCCTGTGGGTGCCGAACGCGCAGCCACCGCAAGGTAATCGGCCGAGCGGGGAGGGCTTTCTCAAGCAGCTGCGCAGCCCCGGTGTGCTGGCGTTTTACGCCTGTGTCGCGCTGATGCAGATGAGCCACGGCCCGTATTACACGTTTCTGACCTTGCACCTTGAACGCCTCGGTTACACACGCGGCACAATCGGCATGCTCTGGGCCGTGGGCGTGGTCGCCGAGGTGCTGATGTTCATGGCCATGAGCCGGATTCTCGCGCGGTTTTCCCTGCGCCGCGTGCTGATGGCGAGTTTTCTGCTGGCGGCGCTGCGCTGGTTGCTGCTAGGTTCGTTCGCCGAATTCCTCTGGGTACTGTTGTTGGCCCAGGTGCTGCACGCGGCGACCTTCGGCAGCTTTCATGCGGCTGCCATCGCGTTCGTGCAACGTAGCTTCGGTGCGCGTCAGCAAGGTCAGGGTCAGGCGCTGTACGCGGCGCTGGCCGGCACCGGTGGCGCGCTGGGCGCGTTGTATTCCGGTTACAGCTGGAATGCCCTCGGTGCGACATTGACCTTTAGTATTGCCAGTCTCGCGGCGCTCGCTGCTGCCGTTATCATTGCCACACGTATGCAAGAGGACAGGCCATGAGCCTTACGCGTGAACAGCTCGCCCAGCAGATCGTCGACGCCGGGCGTTTCCTTTATGGTCGCGGCTGGTCGCCGGCCACCAGCAGCAATTACTCGACGCGTCTGTCGCCGAGCGAAGCGCTGCTGACCGTGTCCGGCAAGCACAAGGGCCAGTTGGGCCTGGACGACGTGCTCGCCACGGATTTGTCCGGCAACAGCCTGGAACCGGGCAAAAAGCCCTCGGCCGAAACCCTGCTGCACACCCAGCTGTATAGCTGGCGCCCGGAGATCGGCGCGGTGCTGCACACCCACTCGGTGAACGCCACGGTGCTGTCGCGCCTGACGCCGCAAGACTTTATCGAGTTCGAAGACTACGAACTGCAAAAAGCCTTCAGCGGCATCTCGACCCACGAATCGCGGGTGCGCGTGCCGATCTTCGACAACGATCAGGACATTGCGCGCCTTGCCGCCAAGGTGCAGCCTTGGCTCGACGCCCATCCCGATTGCGTCGGTTATCTGATTCGCGGCCACGGCCTCTACACCTGGGGCGCGCAGATGAGCGATGCCCTGCGGCAGATCGAGGCCTTCGAATTTCTGTTTGAATGCGAGTTGAAAACCCGCAGCGTCATGAACCGCCAAGGCTGACTTCACCCGAAGCCGCCCATTTGCCTGATGAAATGCACTGCCCGACCGGTCTGCAAGAACCGGACGGCAAGGCCGATACCGAGGAATTGCCCATGAGCAGCCTGTCCGTCTATCACGTATCCAGCCCCGAGATTCCGAACAAGGTGCTGACCCATTTCGAAGACATCGCCTCGACGCTCGCCGAGCAGGGCGTGCGCTTCGACCGCTGGCAAGCCGCCGCGAAGATCCAGCCCGGCGCCAGCCAGGAAGAGGTGATCAGCGCCTATCAGGAGCAGATCGACAAGCTGATGACCGAGCGCGGTTACATCACCGTCGATGTGATCAGCCTCAACAGCGATCACCCGCAAAAAGCCGAACTGCGCGCCAAGTTCCTTGAAGAACACCGCCATGGCGAAGACGAAGTGCGCTTTTTCGTTGCCGGTCGTGGCCTGTTTACCCTGCACATCGACGATTATGTCTACGCGGTGTTGTGCGAGAAGAACGACCTGATCTCGGTGCCGGCCGGTACCAAGCACTGGTTCGACATGGGCGAGCACCCGCACTTCGTGGCGATTCGCCTGTTCAACAACCCGGAAGGCTGGGTCGCGAATTTCACCGGCGAAGACATCGCCGGGCGCTTCCCGCGTCTGGAGGACTGAGCTGATGTCGATCAAAGCCATTGTCACTGACATTGAAGGCACCACCAGCGCGGTGAGTTTCGTTTTTGATGTGCTGTTCCCGTATGCGGCCAAACACCTGCCGGATTTTGTTCGGCAGAACGCCGAACGTGCCGATGTGGCTGAGCAACTCGACGCCGTGCGCCGCGACAGCAATGCACCGCAGGCCGATGTTGAACGGGTTGTTGAAATTCTCTTGAGCTGGATCGAGGAAGATCGCAAAGCCACGCCGCTCAAAGCCTTGCAAGGCATGGTCTGGGCGCAGGGTTACCACGCCGGGCAGTTGAAGGGCCACGTGTACCCGGATGCCGTTGAAGCGCTCAAGCGCTGGCATCAGGCCGGTTATCAACTGTTTGTGTATTCGTCGGGTTCGATCCAGGCGCAGAAGCTGATCTTCGGCTGCTCCGAGGCGGGGGATCTGACACCGCTGTTCAGCGGGTATTTCGATACCACGTCGGGGCCCAAGCGTGAGGCGCAGTCTTACACCAACATTCAACAGGCGATTGGTGTCGAACCGCAGGACATTCTGTTTCTGTCCGACATCGTTGAGGAGCTGGATGCCGCTCAATCGGCAGGCCTGCAGACCTGCGGCCTGGCGCGCGAGGGTGGGGAGCTGGGCAGCCATATCACCGTCGACAGCTTCACCGGCATCGAACCCGAAGCCTTTTAACCACCCTCGATCCAATGTGGGAGCGGGCTTGCTCGCGA
This sequence comes from Pseudomonas sp. G3-19, assembly GCF_054855875.1. Classification (NCBI taxonomy): domain Bacteria; kingdom Pseudomonadati; phylum Pseudomonadota; class Gammaproteobacteria; order Pseudomonadales; family Pseudomonadaceae; genus Pseudomonas; species Pseudomonas sp. G3-19. Next base: position 11,332 of record NZ_JBMPIQ010000001.1, on the reverse strand, counting down.
AAGCGGTGTGTCAGCCAAATATTTTTGACTGACACACCGCTTTCGCGAGCAAGCCCGCTCCCACACGGAGTTTTGCATCAGCCAAAAAAACAGGCCGGACAGTGAAAGCTGCCCGGCCTGTTTTTGTTTAAAGCTGTTTAAAGCTTCGAATCAATTACAGCGAGTGATACGTCGGCAGGGCAAAACGCTGCTGGCTTTGCAGCATCGCAATCTGCGGCAGCTCACTGGCTTCTTCCGCCAGGTCACGACGGATCGCGCTGATCGCCCACGACAGTTGGTCGGCGTTGTGCATTTGCTGATACGTCAGGGCGCGCTTGAATACTTTGCCTTCACTGCTGCGCAGCGTCAGCAGGATCCCGCCATCGGGACGTGGCGCAGTGGTGACGTTGAAGTTGGAGAACAGCGAGGTAAATTTTTCTTGGATCAGGCTCATGTCTTTCAGCTCCGTATGCACTTGAATGGCAAGCATGCAGAGGAGGTTGCAGCGATTGTGCCAGCACACGAAAAAATAAAAATGCTTATAAATCAATAAGTTAAAAATCGTGAAATTTGCATTCGTCGTGCAATCTGCATGAATGGCCATCGTGCATCCTGCATTTTGCGGGATTCTCATGAGTTGAACGGAACCAAACGGCAAAGTCGTAATCACCGCCGCCAGGCGTGACAGGGCGGATACAAAACATTGCAAAAACCGCGTGTACAGGCCGAGAAGCGCTGACGTATTTTCGATCTCGACCTTGCCCACAACGCAGGTCATGCCCACAGCCCGAACAATAAAAAAACCGGCCGACCAGGCCGACCGGGGAGCTGCCATGCGTCACGCGTCGAGCGACACGATTACCTGGAGCATGATGCTCCGCAAACTGCCGACGATCGCCAAAGCCATCCCGCGGGTGGTCAAGGGCATGAAAGTCGCCAACGTCACGGATCCGACCCAAACGTGCGGCCTCGGCTGGACCTTCGAGCAAGCGACGCTGCGCAATCCAGAGGGGCAGGCGATCTTGCAGGACGACGTCTTGCTGACCTATGCGCAGGTCAACCAGTGGGCCAACCGCATCGCCCACTATCTGAGCGCGCAGGGCATCGGCAAGGGCGACGTGGTCGCGGTGTTCATCGAAAATCGTCCCGAGCTGCTGGTGACCATTCTGGCGCTGGCCAAACTCGGCGCGGTCAGTGCGCTGCTCAATACTTCGCAAACCCGCGACACACTGATTCACAGCGTAAATCTGGTGGCGCCGGTGGCGATTGTCCTCGGTGAGGAATTGCAGCCGGCGTTTGCCGCGATCCGCGAGCAGGTGTCGATCCCGGCGCAGCGCACCTGGTTTATCGCCGACCGTGACACCTATAGCCACCCAGGCATTGCGCCCGAGGGCTACGTCAATCTGATCAGTGCCAGTGCTGACGCCTGCACTGAAAACCCGCCCAGCAGCGGCGAAGTGTTCTTCGACGATCCGTGCTTCTACATCTACACCTCCGGCACCACCGGCCTGCCCAAGGCCGGGGTGTTCAAGCACGGCCGCTGGATGCGCAGCTCGGCCAGCTTCGGCATGATCGCCCTGAACATGACGCCCGACGATGTCGTCTATTGCACCTTGCCGCTGTACCACGCCACCGGCCTTTGTGTGTGCTGGGGCTCGGCGATCAATGGCGCTTCCGGGTTTGCCATCCGCCGCAAGTTCAGCGCCAGCCAGTTCTGGCCGGATGTGCGTCGCTACAACGCGACCACCCTCGGCTATGTCGGCGAATTGTGCCGTTATCTGGTCGATCAACCGCCCAGCGCCGATGACAGCCGTCACGCGGTGCGCAAGATGATCGGCAACGGCTTGCGTCCCGGCGCTTGGGCCGAGTTCAAAACCCGGTTTGCCGTCGAGCACATCTGCGAGCTGTACGCGGCGAGCGACGGCAATATCGGCTTCAGCAATATCCTCAACTTCGACAACACCATCGGTTTCTCGCTGATGGCCTGGGAGCTGGTGGCGTACGACCACGACAGCGGGCAGCCGTTGCGCAGCGCCGATGGCTTCATGCGCAAGGTCGGCAAGGGCGAACAGGGCTTGCTGCTGGCACGGATCGACGAAAAAGCCCCGCTGGACGGTTACACCGATCCGCAGAAAACCGCCAAGGTGGTGTTGCACGATGTGTTCAGCAAGGGCGACCGCTTCTTCAACACCGGCGACCTGCTGCGCAATATCGGTTTTGGCCATGCACAATTCGTCGATCGGCTCGGCGACACCTATCGCTGGAAGGGCGAAAACGTCTCGACCACTGAAGTGGAAAACCTGCTGCTGCAGCATCCGCATATCTCTGAGGCCGTCGCCTACGGCGTCGAAGTGCGCAACACCAACGGTCGCGCCGGCATGGCGGCAATCACGCCCGCCGAGTCACTGGCGACCCTGGATTTCGCCGAATTGCTCGCATTCGCCCGCCAGCGCATGCCGGCCTACGCGGTGCCGCTGTTCCTGCGGGTGAAGGTGAAAATGGAAACCACCGGGACCTTCAAATACCAGAAGACCCGGCTGAAAAACGAGGGTTTCGACCCCGGCCAGACGGGCGACGACCCGATCTACGCGTGGCTGCCTGGCACCCAGACTTACGTGCAAGTGACGGACGAAATTCTGGCCGATATTCATCAGGGCAAATATCGCTATTGAGATTGGCTATAGCCTGACTTGAGAAAAAGGGGGTGACAGCTATCGTCGCGCTCCGGGAAACTGTCGGCTTTGCGATCAACCGAAGTGGAGTTACCCCATGTCTGACCAAAGCCGCCAGATGACCCCTGAAGAAGCTGCCGAATTCACCGAGCAGGTTTTCAACAAGGCACGCGACGGTGATGCGCTGATGCTCGATCGGCTGATCAGCGCCGGTTTGCCGGTGAACCTGAAAAACAGCAAGGGCGACACGCTGCTGATGCTCGCCAGTTACTATGGCCACGTCGACGCCGTGCAGGTGCTGCTCAAACACAAGGCCGACCCGGAGCTGCGTAACGGCAACGGCCAGAGCCCGATTGCCGGCGCCGCGTTCAAGGGCGATCTGGCGGTGGTCAAGGCGCTGGTGGAAGCGGGCGCCGAGATCGAAGGCTCGTCGTTCGATGGCCGTACCGCGCTGATGATGGCGGCGATGTTCAACCGTGTTGAAATCGTTGATTACCTGATCAGCAAGGGCGCCGACCCGCAAGCCAAGGATGCCAATGGCGTCACCGCGCTGGACGCGGCCCGCACCATGGGCGCGGTCGATACCACGGCGCAGCTGGAAAAACTGCTGACCTGAGGACTGTCGAGATTCTGTGGCGAGGGAGCTTGCTCCCGCTCCAGTGCGCAGCGCTGGTAAAAATGGTGAACTCACTGTTTGGGGTCGCTTCGCGCGCCAGCGGGAACAAGCTCCCTCGCCACAGATGTTCTGTGTGCAGCCTGAGGTTGCAATGCGCTATCCTCCGCGCCCTCAAATTCAACCTTCCACAGGATCCGCCCTCATGAAAGCCGCACTCGTCGAACTCATCAGCAAAATCAGCTCCGGCTGCATGGGCGAGGACGAGATCCTGAATGTGGCCGACGAAGCGGCGCAGGCCTACGCCGATGCCGACGCCTTTCTGGCAGCCAACCCGGACATCAACTACGACGACACCTTCCCGATCCCGCTGGGCGAGTGGGTGGTGGTCGGCAGCCTGCCGGAAACCGTGCTGTTCCAGGCTGATACCTACGCTGACCTGTTCGCGCAGATCGTCGCCTCGTTTGGTCCGGGCGTGGATTTCAACCTCAAGCCCAAGCAACTGGCCAAGACCGAAGCGCTGACCGCACTCAACCGCATCCAGGTGCAGATGAGCAGCCTGAACAAGGAAAACGGCGGTTACACGCTGATGAACTTCAGCCAGTTGCTCGACGACGAGCTGCAAGTGGTGCTGGTCTATGGCAACGACGTGCCACGGGTGCTAGAGCTGTGCGCCGAAGTCGGCATCACGGCCGCGCCTTCGCTGGAAGCGCTGAAGGTCGCCGTTCACGTCTGAGCGCAATAAAAGGGAACCCTGCGCGCGACCGTCTATCCTAAAAGTGCATGCCACTATTCTGGAGTGACACCATGGGTTCCACGTTCAACGGTCTGATTGGCCTGATCATTCTTGCCCTCGATATCTGGGCGATCATCAACGTACTGAAAAGCGGCGCCGAGACCGGGATGAAAATCCTCTGGGTTCTGCTGATCATCCTCCTGCCAGTACTGGGCCTGATCATCTGGGCGATCGCCGGGCCACGGGGCAATGTGCGGGTCTGACGCTTTCCCGAAAACACGCTGATCCCCTGTGGGAGCGGGCTTGCTCGCGAAGGCGATTGTTCAGTCGAAACACAGGTTGAATGACACTCCGCTTTCGCGAGCAAGCCCGCTCCCACATTGGTCTTGTGGTAGCTCCAGAGTGTGCCCTGTCGGAGGAAGGTTCGACCTGTCATCTTCGGCAACGTAGAATGCGCGCCTTTCCCGGGCAATCGTCCCCCACGATTGGCGCCCGCGCATTCATCGGAGCACTTGACCATGACCGTAACCAAAACCAGCGAATACCTGGAAACCCTCTACGAAGGCTACGGCCAGCGTTTTCGCATGGAAAAACTGCTGCACGAAGTGCGCACCGAACACCAGCACCTGGTGATTTTCCAGAACCCGCGCATGGGCCGGGTGATGGCGCTGGACGGCGTGATCCAGACCACCGAAGCCGATGAATTCATCTACCACGAAATGCTCACCCACGTGCCGATCCTCGCCCACGGCACCGCCAAGCGCGTGCTGATCATCGGCGGCGGCGACGGTGGCATGCTGCGCGAAGTGACCAAGCACGCCAGCGTCGAGCACATCACCATGGTCGAGATCGACGGCACCGTGGTCGACATGTGCAAGGAATTCCTGCCGAACCACTCCAAGGGCGCCTACGACGATCCACGGCTGAACCTGGTGATCGACGACGGCATGCGTTTCGTCGCCACCACCACGGAAAAATTCGACGTGATCATCTCCGACTCCACCGACCCGATCGGCCCGGGCGAAGTGCTGTTCTCGGAGAACTTCTATCAGGCGTGCCATCGTTGCCTGAACGAAGGCGGGATCCTCGTGACCCAGAACGGCACGCCGTTCATGCAGATCGACGAAGTCAAAACCACTGCCGGTCGCCTGCGCAGCCTGTTCCCGGACTGGCACTTCTATCAGGCGGCCGTGCCGACCTACATTGGCGGTTCGATGACCTTTGCCTGGGGCTCGACCAACCCGGCCTACCGCAAACTGAGCCGTGAAACCCTGCAACAGCGCTTCATCGGCAGCGGCATCGTCACCCGCTATTACAACCCGGAAATCCACATCGGCGCATTCGCGCTGCCGCAGTACGTGCTGCAGGCGATCAACAAGCCGAGCAACGACTGACGCACTATTCCCGGATCGGTGATAGATCCCCTGTGGTGAGGGGATTTATCCCCGACCGGCTGCGCAGCAGTCGTAAAATCGGCAGACGCGTTGGAACTGACACTATGCGTTCGCTGAATTCAGGGACGCTTCGCGCCCATCGGGGATGAATCCCCTCGCCACACAAGCCTGTTTCCCCATCGGTTAATTTTTTTTCATGTTCGTCCGCTGCAATCCTTTTGAACGATCAATCTCGCCAAAAGTCGAGATAGTAGTAAGCCCATTTGCGGGTTTGATCGAGGAGGCACCGATGCAAAAGTGGAAAGTCACTTTCGTGGACGATCATGGTGAAATTGTCGATGAGGTGTTCGAGCGCGCGGAATGCCCCAGCGACGACGAGGCTGCACGCCTGATCAAGGAACGGCTCCTGCCGGTGGCCGCCGAACTGGATATGAACGATCTTGAAGGGCGCACCACCGATGCTGGCGTGAAAAGCCTGAAAACCCAGAACAGCATCGAAATCCGCAGTATCACGCCAATCTGAAATTCTTCCTGTCACTTGAAGCACCAGGCCTTGGCAGCAGCTCTATCTTGGGGCTACTCTGCAAGCGAGATCAGCGAAACAATCGCTAAGGTCTGGTCTTGTCAGCTACATGCTTGTTTCCCGCGTGCAACCACGTTGCCGAAGTACTTTGGCCTGTAAGGCCCGGGGCGGGAATACGGAAAGTCTATCCATCTATCCGAGGGGGACGATTCATGAGCACAGCCTATCAAGAAGACATCAGCAGCAATGTTCTGCGCCGCATGAAAGAAGGCGGTTTCGACTTTTCCCGGTTCCATCCCATCGAGTTCTACGCCATTTTCCCGGACGAGGAGCGGGCGCGCAGGGCGGCAGGCAAATTTCGTGGTGAATCCATCAATGCCCAGGTCAGTGCGCGCGACGATGGCGCCTGGTCGCTGGAACTGAGCAAAGTGATGTACGCAACCTATGACGACATTGGCGATTTCGAGCAAGGTTTCTCTGCCGTGGTCGAGCCGCTGGGCGGCATCATCGAGGGCTGGGGCGTCAAGCAGGAGGTGCGTAACCGCCATCGTCTGAACTGATCTCTGGTTTCAGGTATTGAGCAACGGCTGACCTTCGGGTTGGCCGTTGTCGTTTCTGGCCGCCGAATAGCCCGTGGCAAAACCCTGAAACAAGAATCCCGGGCAAAAAAAAGCCACCGGAGAGGGTGGCTAAAGGGAAGACCGATAAGGAGAGGAAACCGGTCAGGGTTACGGCCTGCGGGGACTGCGCGGGCAGTCCGGATCAGTGGAGCTGAAGTCTTCACCGGGGAAGTTTTCAGCGGATGCGCCGATTATCCGCAGCTCGGTGCGAGCGGTGAAATCAACTCTGACTATGCTGGTGATAGGCGATGCAATGCGTCGCAATGAGGCGGGGGCAATCGGCTTGGGGCATTTGCCGCACAGGAATGGTGCGGTGCTTGCGGCGTGATTATCCAACCGATTGAAATCAAAGCGTTTATGCCGATGGCACGGGCCTTGCGAAGGCCTGTAGGTCCGGGTGACAAGGAGTACGGCATGATCCGCACCTATTTTGATGAAATGTACGATGCCGGCGGCCAGGTCCGCCCGCATTACCGGGAGTTCGCCCGCTGGCTGGCCGACACGCCTGACGAGTTGCTGGCACAACGGCGACGCGAGGCCGATCTGCTGTTCCACCGGGCCGGGATCACGTTCACGCTCTATGGCGACGAGCAGGGCACCGAGCGCCTGATTCCGTTCGACACCATCCCGCGCAGCATTCCCGCCAGCGAGTGGCGGATCGTCGAGCGCGGCTGCATCCAGCGGGTCAAGGCGTTGAACATGTTCCTCGCCGACCTTTATCACGAGCAGCGCATCATCAAGGCCGGGATTATCCCTGCCGAACAGGTGCTGGCCAACGAGCAGTACCAGTTGGCGATGCAGGGCCTGGATCTGCACCGCGACATCTATTCGCACATCTCCGGCGTCGACCTTGTGCGCGACGGCGATGGCACTTACTACGTGCTCGAAGACAACCTGCGTACTCCGAGCGGCGTCAGCTACATGCTCGAAGACCGCAAAATGATGATGCGTCTGTTCCCGGAGCTGTTCGCCGCCCAGCGCATCGCGCCCATCGACCACTACCCGAATCTGTTGCTCGACACCCTGAAAAGCTCCAGCCCGATCGACGACCCGAGCGTGGTGGTACTGACGCCGGGGCGCTTCAACAGTGCGTTCTTCGAACACGCTTTCCTGGCGCGGGAAATGGGCGTTGAACTGGTGGAGGGCGCCGACCTGTTTGTGCGTGACGACAAGGTCTTCATGCGCACCACCGACGGGCCGAAAGCGGTGGACGTGATTTATCGCCGTCTCGATGACGCGTTCCTCGATCCGCTGGCGTTCAACCCCGATTCGATGCTCGGTGTACCGGGACTGTTGTCGTCGTATCGCTCGGGCAACGTGGTGCTGGCCAATGCCATCGGTACCGGGGTGGCGGATGACAAATCGGTGTACCCGTTTGTCACCGAGATGATCCGTTTCTACCTCGATGAAGAACCGATCCTGAAGAACGTGCCGACCTGGCAGTGCCGCAACCCCTCGGAACTTTCCCACGTACTGGCCAATCTTCCGGATCTGGTGGTCAAGGAAACCCAGGGCTCCGGCGGTTACGGAATGCTGGTGGGGCCGGCGTCAACCACGGCGCAGATCGATGCGTTCCGTGAGCGGATCAAGGCCAAGCCCCACGCGTACATTGCGCAGCCGACATTGTCGCTGTCGACCTGTCCGACCTTTGTCGAAAACGGCATTGCGCCGCGTCATATCGACCTGCGTCCGTTTGTATTGTCTGGCCGCGAAACCCGGGTCGTGCCCGGCGGTTTGACCCGTGTCGCCCTGCGTGAAGGCTCCCTGGTGGTGAATTCCTCCCAGGGCGGCGGCACCAAGGACACCTGGGTGGTCGAGGATTGAAGGAAGCTTGCCATGTTAAGTAGAACTGCCTCGGATCTGTACTGGATGTCGCGTTACCTGGAGCGGGCGGAAAACCTCGCGCGGATGCTCGATATCAGCTATTCGCTGTCGCTGATGCCGCAGGACGGTCGCGGCGACGGTTTGCACGAACTGGCGATGCCGCTGTTGATCACCGGCACCCTCGACGATTATCTGGAGCGTCACGGCGAACTGCATGCCGAACGCCTGCTGCATTTCTTCGCCCTGGACGCGGCCAACCCGGCGAGCATCTACAGTTGCCTCGGCGCGGCGCGGGCCAGTGCGCATGCGGTGCGCGGGCGTATCACCGCGGACATGTGGGAGAACATCAACGCTACCTGGCTGGAGATTCGCGGCATTGCCGAGCAGGGCCTCAGTCGTTACGGCATGAGCCGTTTCTGCGAGTGGATCAAGGAGCGCTCGCACCTGTTCCGTGGCGCGTCCTACGGCACGATCATGCGCAACGATGCGTTCCGTTTCATTCGTCTGGGGACGTTCATCGAGCGTGCGGATAACACGCTGCGCCTGCTCGATGCGCGCTATGAAATGGCCGGCGATCAGGCCGAGGCCGTCAGTGACGGTACGGCGCACGCCTATTACCAGTGGAGTGCACTGTTGCGAGCGCTGTCATCGTTCGAGGCCTACACCGAGATCTACCGCGACGCACCCGGCGCCCGGCATGTCGCCGAGCTGCTGCTGTTGCGCGCCGATGTGCCGCGCTCGCTGCGCGCCTGCACCGAGGAAATCGACCAGATCCTCGCCCAGTTACCCGGCGCCAATGGCCGTCCGGCACAACGCCTTGCTGCCGAAATGGACGCACGCCTGCGCTACACCGGCATCAACGAAATCCTCGCCGAAGGCCTGCACGCCTGGCTCACCGAATTCATCCCGCTGGTGCGCCAGTTGGGCAACGCGATTCACAGTTCATACCTGGAGGCTGCATGAGACTTTCCATAAGCCACGAGACCACCTATCACTATGAAGATCAGGTGCGGGCGAGCATCCAGTATTTGCGCCTGACCCCGCACGACAGCGAGCGTCAGCACGTGTTGAGCTGGCAACTCGACCTGCCGCGTCCGGTGCGCGCCCAGCTCGATCCGTTCGGCAATATCCTGCACGTGCTGACCATGGATGAGCCGCACGAAGCGATCATCATCGGCGCCCGCGGCCAGGTCGATATCGACGAATTGCGTGAGGCCGAGCATGAGAGCCAGTCGGCGCTGCCGTTCCTGCGTTTCACCCGGCTGACCGAGGCCGACGAAGGGCTACGGGCGTTTGCCGACAAATCCTGTAAGCAGCGGCGCGATCGCACCGCGCTGATCGACCTGATGCACGGTTTGAACCAGCACATCAGCTATACGCCGGGTTCGACTGAAGTCGACACCAGCGCCGCCGAAGCCTTTGCCGGGCGCGCCGGGGTTTGTCAGGATCACACCCATGCGTTTCTCGCCTGTGCACGCAGCCTGGGGATTCCGTCGCGTTATGTGTCGGGTTATCTGTACAGCGAGGACGCCGAGCATCTGGCCAGTCACGCCTGGGCCGAAGCGTGGCTGGATGACGCCTGGTACAGCTTTGATGTGACCAACCAGTTGGCCCGACCGGAGCGGCATCTGAAACTGGCGGTGGGCCTGGATTATCTGGATGCCTGCCCGGTGCGCGGCATGCGCCGGGGCGGTGGTTGTGAGCAGATGCATGCGAAGGTGTTCGTGTCGCCGACGCCGGTTATTTCCGTGCAACAACAGTAGATCCGGGATACCGCTATCGCTGGCAAGCCAGCTCCCACAGGATTACCGCGAATTCAGAGTCAGCGCTAACCTGTGGGAGCTGGCTTGCCAGCGAAGAGGCCGGTGATATCACCGCAACGCTTATGGTTTAACCTTGCGCCCAGCCATGTGTTGCAAATAGCCGATCAACAACTGCAAATCCCTCTCCGGCAACACCTCTGCCGAAAACCCCGGCATCTTCGCCTGAGGCCACTGGCGCAAGCTCTGTGGATCGCGAATGTAGCGCTTGAGGAAATCGGCGCCGAAATACTCGGGTCGGGTTGTACGGAATATTCAAGTCCGGCCCGAACTGCGCATCCCCCGCACCGTTCAACCGGTGGCAGGCCAGGCAGTTCTTCTGAAACAGCGCAAAACCCTGATTCACCGGGTCATCCGCTTTCAGCTTGGGATCCGGCAACAGCGCCGGGAAGCGCTCGGCCACCGGCGCCATGCGCTTGATGCTCGCCACTTGGAACGGCCATTGCTCAGGGCTGATGTTGCCGGCCTGCGGGTCAGTCCAGCACCAGATAGAACGGCCCGGCGCTGTGTTTACCCTCGGACAGCGGCGGCCACGGCTGCGTCGGGTCTCGATCGCCAGCCAGGCCTGCGCGCCTTTGCTGTTGAGCAGCGGTGCAGCACTGAATTCTGCGGCAAAACCGTCCAGCGCCACGGCTTGCAAGTGATCGTCGGGCTTGATGCCGGTGAGCAGCGCCGCCACGGGCACTTCGGCTTGATAAGTCATGTCCTTCTTGTAGGACACATCGTTCTTGATGGTCAGAGTTTGTGCTTGCGGATGCTTGAGCAACTCTTCGGTCTGCCAGGTGCGACTGTTCGCGCCCAGCTCCAGCGTGAGCTGCGCCGCAGACAAGGGCATGCTCAGCAGCAAGGCCCAGAACACAATGAGCGTTTTCAAATGATCGCCGTCCCTGTCGTGGAAGTGCGCAAAGGTTCGCACAGCCACGCTGGCCCGGGTAGCGGGCCAGTCACATTTTCTGTCTGGCGATAGCGGACGCCTGCCGCTTGAGTCAGCCAATCACCTTGGTCAGATTGGCAGAAAAATTCAACAGCAGCGTTGAAGCGGCGCACGAAAAACGCGAAAGCGTTTCACGATAAATGCGAAAACACGTAACTTGGTTTGTTCCCTGAAAGGTTAATATCGGGGGCTGCCATAGAACGAAATACACACACAT